>NZ_JBBBEN010000001.1:0-241 GCF_037137275.1 Streptomyces pratensis
CCGACGGTGACCAGCAGGACGGCGGCGGTCCTGACGCCGACGCCGGGCATCGACGTCAGGACCGGGGAAAGAGGGTGGGCCTCCAGCAGGGTACTGATCTGGGTTTCCAGGGCCCGGCGCTGAGTGTGGACGGCAGCCAGGGAGGCGGCCAGGGAGGGGATGACGATGTCGAGGGTGCCGGTGCCGGGGACGACGACGGTCTGTTCGTCGAGGGCGTCGAAGACGTCGTCGATGAGCCGGG
>NZ_JBBBEN010000002.1:0-310 GCF_037137275.1 Streptomyces pratensis
GATCGTGGGCGGCGCGATGCTGTTCTCCATCCTCACGGTCACCCCGCTGATGGAGCGCCACAGCCCGAAGGGGTGGGAGTGGACCGCCCCGATCCTGCCGCTCGTCGTGGACGCGGCGGTGGTGATCGTGGTGCGGCTAGATGCGGTGCTGGCCGGGATGGGCGGGCACGGGGGCCGGTGGCCCATCGCCCTGCGGTGGATGACCGGCTTCATGACCCTGGCCCTGAACGTCGCGGACTCCGCGCTCAAGAAGGACCTGGTCGGGGCCGCTGTCCACGCGGTCGCACCGCTCCTTCTGATCGTCACCGCA
>NZ_JBBBEN010000003.1:0-907 GCF_037137275.1 Streptomyces pratensis
GATCGTGGGCGGCGCGATGCTGTTCTCCATCCTCACGGTCACCCCGCTGATGGAGCGCCACAGTCCGAAGGGGTGGGAGTGGACGGCCCCGATCCTGCCGCTCGTCGTGGACGCGGCGGTGGTGATCGTGGTGCGGCTGGATGCGGTGCTGGCCGGGATGGGCGGGCACGGGGGCCGGTGGCCCATCGCTCTGCGGTGGATGACCGGCTTCATGACCCTGGCCCTGAACGTCGCGGACTCCGCGCTCAGGAAGGACCTGGTGGGGGCCGCTGTTCACGCGGTCGCACCGCTCCTTCTGATCGTCACCGCAGAGACCGGACTCGCCTACCGGCGGGCCATCACCACCGCCCAGACGGCGCAGGAAGCCCGGCTGAAAGCTGAGCGGGCCGAGCGCGAGCGGGCCGCCGCTGAGCGCCGCGAGGCGCAGGAGCGGCGGGTGCGTGAGGAGCGGGAGCACGCGGCCCAGTTGGCCCGTGAGCAGCGTGAGCACGAAGCGCTGATCGCCCGTGAACAGACCGCCCGCGAGGAAGCCGCGCGGCGGGAGGAGCGTGAGCGGGCGGAGGCTCGGGAGCGGGCTGAGCGGGAGGCTCGTGAACGCCGTGAGCGCGAGCGTGAACAGCAGCAGGCCGAGCGTGAACGCCTTGAACGCGAGGCCGCCCAGCGCCGCGAGCTGGAGGAGCGGGAGCGGGAGGCTCGTGAACGCCGTGAACAGATGCGTGAACAGCAGCGGGCCGAGCGTGAACGCCAGGCGCTGCTGGACGCCGGCCCCGCCGTGGAGAAGCAGGACGAGGAGCGGGCGCGGGCCACGGTCCGGGCCGCGTTCGACGCAGGGCTTCCCGTCCGGACGGCTGCCGAGCTGTGCGGCTGGTCGGTCGGCTGGGTCTCCACCCGCTACCAGGAACACCGC
>NZ_JBBBEN010000004.1:0-650 GCF_037137275.1 Streptomyces pratensis
GGGTCACCTCTGAGCCGAAGGACTGGAGCTGGTCCACCATCGTGTTGACGGTGTTCTTCAGCTCCAGCATCTCCCCGGCGACATCGACCGTGACCTTCTGCGACATGTCACCGCTGGCCACCGCCGTCGTCACCTGCGCGATGTCGCGCACCTGCGTCGTCAGGTTCCGGAAGACCGTGTTCACCGAGTCGGTGAGGTCCTTCCACGTTCCCGCCGCGCCGGGCACCTGGGCCTGGCCGCCGAGCAGCCCTTCGCCCCCGACCTCGCTCGCCACCCGGGTCACCTCGTCGGCGAAGGTGCGCAGTGTCTCGGTCATCTGGTTGATCGTCTCGGCGAGCTGGGCGACCTCGCCGCGCGCGCTCACCGTCACCTTCTGGGAGAGGTCGCCGTTGGCGACCGCCGTCGTCACCTCCGCGATGCCCCGCACCTGGGAGGTGAGGTTGCCGGCCATCGTGTTGACGGAGTCGGTGAGGTCCTTCCACACGCCGGCCACACCCGGCACCGTCGCCTGACCGCCGAGCTCGCCCTCCGTGCCCACCTCGCGGGCGACGCGCGTCACCTCTGACGAGAACGAGGAGAGCTGGTCGACCATCGTGTTGACGGTGTTCTTCAGCTGGAGCATCTCACCGGCCACGTGGACGGTGACCTTC
>NZ_JBBBEN010000005.1:0-382 GCF_037137275.1 Streptomyces pratensis
CGCGGTCGCGGCCGCCGTCGACACCGCGATGCCCCAAGCCTCCGAGACCGAGCGCCGGGCGGCCGTCGACCGGCAGCTGCACGAGACCGTGACGGCCAAGGCGTGGGCGAAAAAGCAGTACCGCGCCTGGTAGCTTGAAGCGAAGGCGGCCTGCGCCGAATCCGCCGCTGCACAGCCGGACGACGATGTCCCGGTCGTGCTGCCCGCGCCGCGTCCGGCCGCCGTCGCTCCGGCCCTGGAGCCGGAGAGCACCGACGTCGACGACGACCAGGAGCTCGTCCTCTTCAACACTATCCTCGCTGCGGTCGTGCCCGAGCTCGCCGGGCGGGTCCAGGCCGTGGCGTTCGACGCGGACACTGGCCGCCTGGACATCGTCCCGGAC
>NZ_JBBBEN010000006.1:0-213 GCF_037137275.1 Streptomyces pratensis
GGTGGAGCTGACTGGTACTAATAGGCCGAGGGCTTGTCCTCAGTTGCTCGCGTCCACTGTGTTGTTCCCGGGCTGCGAACAGTCATCGCACCGGTTGAACAGTTTCACTACTTAATTGAAAAGTGTGCTTGTTCGCTAGAGCCCAATAGGGTTTCGGTGGTCATTGCGTTAGGGAAACGCCCGGTTACATTCCGAACCCGGAAGCTAAGCCTT
>NZ_JBBBEN010000007.1:0-226 GCF_037137275.1 Streptomyces pratensis
AGCAGCTCCCGGCCGAAGGCCCGCACCTCGGCTTCGCACCGGCCGCCTGGACGGACTTCGTCGAGAACCTGGGAGAGATGTGAGCACCGAGCTGACCTGGTTCAAGAGCAGCTACAGCACCAACGACGGCCCCTCCTGCGTCGAGGTCGCCACCGCACCCGCCACCGTCCACGTACGCGACTCCAAGCAGCTCCCGGCCGAAGGCCCGCACCTCGGCTTCGCACCG
>NZ_JBBBEN010000008.1:0-227 GCF_037137275.1 Streptomyces pratensis
CCGCACCAGTTCTCCGGCGGTATGCGCCAGCGCATCATGATCGCCATGGCGCTGGCCCTGGAGCCGGACCTGATCATCGCGGACGAGCCGACCACCGCGCTCGACGTCACGGTCCAGGCCCAGGTCATGGACCTGCTGGCCGAGCTCCAGCGCGAGTACAACATGGGTCTGATCCTGATCACCCACGACCTGGGCGTGGTCGCCGACGTCGCGGACAAGATCGCCGT
>NZ_JBBBEN010000009.1:0-769 GCF_037137275.1 Streptomyces pratensis
GGGTCTGATCCTGATCACCCACGACCTGGGCGTGGTCGCCGACGTCGCGGACAAGATCGCCGTCATGTACGCGGGCCGGATCGTCGAGACCGCCCCCGTCCACGAGATCTACCGGGCCCCCGCCCACCCGTACACCAAGGGCCTCCTGCGCTCCATCCCCCGTCTGGACCAGAAGGGCCAGGAGCTCTACGCCATCAAGGGCCTGCCCCCCAACCTGCTCCACATCCCCCCGGGCTGCGCCTTCAACCCCCGCTGCCCGATGGCGAGGGACGTGTGCCGCAGCGACGTGCCTCCGCTCTACGAGGTGGACGAGCACCGCCGGAGCGCCTGCCACTTCTGGAAGGAGACGCTCGATGCACGCTGACCGCGACCGGGGCGCGAGGCCCGCAGGGACGGGTGCGGGCGCGAGGGGTTCCACCCTGGCGTCGCCGGCCCGCGAGGGCGGCGCCCCGTACGCCGACGGCGACCCGATCCTCCAGGTCCGGGGCCTGGCCAAGCACTACCCGCTGACCCAGGGCATCCTGTTCAAGCGGCAGATCGGCGCGGTCCGGGCCGTCGACGGCGTCGACTTCGACCTCCACGCGGGCGAGACCCTGGGCATCGTGGGGGAGTCCGGCTGCGGCAAGTCGACCGTCGCCAGGATGCTCGTCCACCTGGAGCGCCCCACCGCCGGCGCGATCCACTACAAGGGCCAGGACGTCTCCCGGCTGTCCGGGCGGGCGTTGAAGGCGGTGCGCCGCAACATCCAGATGGTGTTCCAGGACCCGTA
>NZ_JBBBEN010000010.1:0-799 GCF_037137275.1 Streptomyces pratensis
GGGTCTGATCCTGATCACCCACGACCTGGGCGTGGTCGCCGACGTCGCGGACAAGATCGCCGTGATGTACGCGGGCCGGATCGTCGAGACCGCCCCGGTCGGCGAGCTGTACAGCCGCCCGGCCCACCCGTACACGCGGGGGCTGCTGGACTCGATCCCGCGCCTGGACCAGAAGGGCGAGGAGCTCTACGCGATCAAGGGCCTGCCCCCCAACCTCACCCGCATCCCCGAAGGCTGCGCCTTCAGCCCGCGCTGCCCCCGGGCCCGGGACATCTGCCGTACGGACGTTCCGCCGCTCGCTCCGGTGACCGAGCAGGACGGCCTTGAGCTGGTCGGCCGCGGCAGCGCGTGCCACTTCTGGAAGGAGACGATCCATGGCTGAGCTCAAGAAGGAGCCCCTGGACGCCACCCCGAACGTCTCCGACGCGAAGGCCTCGGACCCGGCGGTCGAGGCGGAGGCCGTGACCGCCCTCGACAGGCCGGCGGGCAAGGGCGAGCCGATCCTCCAGGTGCGCAACCTGGTCAAGCACTTCCCGCTGACCCAGGGCGTCCTCTTCAAGAAGCAGATCGGCGCGGTCAAGGCCGTCGACGGGATCTCCTTCGACCTGTACGCCGGTGAGACCCTCGGCATCGTCGGGGAGTCGGGCTGTGGCAAGTCCACGGTCGCACGGCTCCTGATGACGCTGGAGCGGGCCACCGCCGGCGAGGTGTTCTACAAGGGCCAGGACATCACCAAGCTGTCCGGGCGGGCGTTGAAGGCGGTGCGCCGCAACATCCAGATGGTGTTCCAGGACCCGTA
>NZ_JBBBEN010000011.1:0-694 GCF_037137275.1 Streptomyces pratensis
CCAGAACGTGATCTTGCCGAGCCGCTCGTCCAGCATCTTGCCGGTGAACTTCGGCCACCAGAAATGGAACCCGGCGAACATCGCGAAAACCACGGTACCGAAGACCACGTAATGGAAGTGCGCGACGACGAAGTACGAGTCCGAGACATGGAAGTCCAGCGGGGGCGAGGCCAGAATGATCCCGGTCAAGCCGCCGAACAGGAAGGTGACCAGGAAACCGATGGACCACAGCATCGGGGTTTCCAGGGAAATGGACCCCTTCCACATGGTACCGATCCAGTTGAAGAATTTCACGCCGGTGGGCACGGCGATGAGGAACGTCATGAAGGAGAAGAACGGCAGCAGAACGGCCCCCGTCACGAACATGTGATGCGCCCATACGGTCGCGGAGAGACCTGCGATGGCAATCGTGGCAGCGACCAGTCCGATGTAGCCGAAGACCGGTTTACGGGCGAAGACCGGGAGGATCTCGGTGACGATTCCGAAGAACGGCAGGGCGATGATGTAGACCTCGGGATGACCGAAGAACCAGAAGAGGTGCTGCCACAACAGCGCTCCACCGTTGGCCGCGTCGAAGATGTGCGCGCCGAATTTCCGGTCCGCCTCCAGGGCCAGCAGGGCCGCGGCCAGCACCGGGAAGGCCAGCAGGACCAGTACACCGGTCAGCAGGACGTTCCAGGTGAAGATCGGCATG
>NZ_JBBBEN010000012.1:0-694 GCF_037137275.1 Streptomyces pratensis
CATGCCGATCTTCACCTGGAACGTCCTGCTGACCGGTGTACTGGTCCTGCTGGCCTTCCCGGTCCTGGCCGCCGCGCTCTTCGCGCTGGAGGCCGACCGTAAATTCGGCGCGCATATCTTCGACGCGTCCAACGGCGGCGCCTTGCTCTGGCAACACCTCTTCTGGTTCTTCGGCCATCCAGAGGTGTACATCATCGCCCTGCCGTTCTTCGGAATCATTTCCGAGGTCATCCCGGTATTCAGCCGCAAGCCGATGTTCGGCTACATCGGTCTGATCTCCGCGACGATCGCCATCGCCGGTCTCTCCGTGACGGTGTGGGCGCATCACATGTACGTCACGGGCGGTGTGCTGCTGCCGTTCTTCTCCTTCATGACGTTCCTGATCGCCGTACCGACCGGTGTGAAGTTCTTCAACTGGATCGGCACGATGTGGAAGGGGTCGTTGTCCTTCGAGACACCGATGCTCTGGGCCGTCGGCTTCCTGATCACCTTCACCTTCGGTGGTCTGACCGGCGTCATCCTGGCCTCGCCCCCGCTGGACTTCCACGTCTCGGACTCGTACTTCGTCGTCGCGCACTTCCACTACGTCATCTTCGGCACCGTGGTCTTCGCGATGTTCTCCGGCTTCCACTTCTGGTGGCCGAAGTTCACCGGCAAGATGCTGGACGAGCGGCTCGGCAAGATCACGTTCTGG
>NZ_JBBBEN010000013.1:0-262 GCF_037137275.1 Streptomyces pratensis
GCCGCCCGGCGCTCGGTCTCGGAGGCTTGGGGCATCGCGGTGTCGACGGCGGCCGCGACCGCGACCGCGTGGCGGAGCCGATCACGACCCGGGTCAACGTCATGCTCCGCGAGTGCTCTCCGCGCGAGCGGAGGTGAGCCGGAGACCGGTCCGACCCGGCACCGAAGCCGCGGGTGCTCTCCGCGCGAGCGGGGGTGAGCCGTCCACCGGGGCACCTGCTGGGCAAACGTGCGATGAGGGCTCGCTGCTCGACTCCGGCCGG
>NZ_JBBBEN010000014.1:0-203 GCF_037137275.1 Streptomyces pratensis
TTCGACGGACACCAGCCCTACACCCCCGACGAAGTACGCGAAGCACTCCAGATCGGCCCCGACACCCCCATCCTGACGACGGACGCCCGGCACCGCGCGGATGCCAAGAGCGCCCTGATCACGCTGGTCGAGCACGCCCTGATGGCACGCCTGCGCTGATCACGCCCGGCCGGGCCCGACGGTACGCACCGCGTCGGGCCCGG
>NZ_JBBBEN010000015.1:0-215 GCF_037137275.1 Streptomyces pratensis
AGTTCTTCCGTTCTTCCCAGCCGGGCTGTCCGTCGCGGTCGCCGCCGCGGTTGAGCCAGGCGTTCAGCGCCCCCGTCTCGTAGTTCAGTACCAGGTAGTCGTCGCGGCCGTCACCGTCGACGTCGGCGAAAAGGATCTCATCGCGCCCGGGCTCGTGGATGCCGCCCTTGGCGAAGTTCTTCCGTTCTTCCCAGCCGGGCTGTCCGTCGCGGTCG
>NZ_JBBBEN010000016.1:0-485 GCF_037137275.1 Streptomyces pratensis
GACGATCGAGGACCTGTCCGGTTTCCACGACGAGTACCGTGAGGCGCTGGAGGACATCATCGCGGCGAAGGCGGAGGGCACGCCCGTTCCCACACCGGCCGAAGGCGGGGAGAAGGAGAAGGGCGAGGTCGTGGACCTCATGGCTGCCCTGAACGCCTCCGTCACGGCGGCTCAGGAATCCCGCGGCGGGGGTGGCGAGGGCGCCTCCGTGCACGAGATGCGGCCGTCGAAGAAGACCACGCGGAAAACACCGGCGAAGAAAACGGCCGCCTCGAAGAAGTCCACGGCGTCGAAGAAGCCTGCGAAGAAGCGCAGTGCCTCCTGACCCTCCTCCTGCTGCGGGTGCCGTCGTGCCGAGGATCGAACCGTTGCTCGCAACTCCCGCTCCCCTGCCGTCGGCGGGCGTGGAGGACCGGTGGGCTTTCGAGGTGAAGCAGGACGGCCAGCGGGCCATGGTCTACCTGCCGGGCGACGGCACGATCCTC
>NZ_JBBBEN010000017.1:0-503 GCF_037137275.1 Streptomyces pratensis
GACGATCGAGGACCTGTCCGGTTTCCACGACGAGTACCGTGAGGCGCTGGAGGACATCATCGCCGCGAAGGCGGAGGGCACGCCCGTTCCCACACCGGCCGAGGACGGGAAGCGGGAGAAGGGCGAGGTCGTGGACCTGATGGCCGCCCTAAATGCGTCCGTCAAGGCCGCGAAAAAAACCCGCGGCGAGGATGGCAAGGACGCCACTGTGCACGAGATGCGGCCGTCGAAGAAGACCGCCCGGAAACCACCCGCGAAGAAGGCGGTTGCATCGAAGAAGTCCACGGAGCCCAAGAAGCCGACGAAGAAGCCGGCCGCGAAGAAGCGCAGTGCCTCCTGACCCTCCTCCTGCTGCTGCGGGTGCCGCCCTTCCGAGGATCGAACCGATGCTCGCAACACCCGGCCCCCTGCCATCCGCGGCTGTGGAGGATCGATGGGCGTTCGAGGTGAAGCAGGACGGCCAGCGGGCCATGGTCTACCTGCCGGGCGACGGCACGATCCTC
>NZ_JBBBEN010000018.1:0-652 GCF_037137275.1 Streptomyces pratensis
CCTGGTCGGGGCCGCTGTCCACGCGGTCGCACCGCTCCTTCTGATCGTCACCGCAGAGACCGGACTCGCCTACCGGCGCGCCATCACCTCCGCCCAGAGCGCCCGTGAAGCCGAGCTCAAGGCCGAGCGGGCAGAGCGCGAGCAAGCCGCCAACGAGCGCCGCGAGGCACAGGAGCGGCGGGCCCGTGAGGAGCGCGAGCATACGGCCCAGTTGGCCCGTGAACAGCGCGAGCACGAAGCGCTGATCGCCCGTGAACAGACCGCCCGAGAGGAAGCCGCACGGCGGGAGGAGCGTGAGCGGGCGGAGGCTCGGGAGCGGGCTGAGCGTGAGGCCCGTGAACGCCGTGAACAGATGCGTGAACAGCAGCAGGCCGAGCGTGAACGCCTCGAACGCGAGGCCACCCAACGGCGCGAGCTGGAAGCCCGGGAGCGGGAAGCCCGTGAGCGCCGCGAGCGCGAGCGTGAACAGCAGCAGGCCGAGCGTGAACGCCAGGCGCTGCTGGCCGCCGGCCCCGCCGTGGAGAAGCAGGACGAGGCCCGCGCGCGGGCCACGGTCCGGGCCGCGTTCGACGCCGGGCTTCCCGTCCGTACGGCTGCCGAGCTGTGCGGCTGGTCGGTCGGCTGGGTCTCCACCCGCTACCAGGAACACCGC
>NZ_JBBBEN010000019.1:0-350 GCF_037137275.1 Streptomyces pratensis
GGCTGCTGCCACTGCGTGATGCCCGGGTCGGCCCGCGGCGGCACCGCGGCCTCGCGGTGCGCTTCGAAGGCGCGGCGGTAGCCCTCCGGCGGCGTCCGGCGCTCCACGGGTACGGCGGGTGCGGTCGGCTGCGGAGCCGGTTCGACGGTCACTGCGGCAGGACCGGCCCTCAGGGGTGCGGGCGCCAGGACGTGCAGGGCGCTCACGTTCGCGCCGGACGCCATGGCGTTGGCCGCAGCGATCAGCTTCGGCGCGCTCCATCGCAGCTGCGTGCCGCAGGCTGGGGCGTCCGGGACGATGTCCAGGCGGCCAGTGTCCGCGTCGAACGCCACGGCCTGGACCCGCCCGGC
>NZ_JBBBEN010000020.1:0-343 GCF_037137275.1 Streptomyces pratensis
TGTGCAGTTCTCAAACAACGACCAGCCACCCACCACCCCGCCCAAACAGACGAGTTCACTGGGACCGGCAACCGAAGGCAGCCTCTCGGCCGTACCTTCAGACACCCAACAGCGCGCCCAGCCCCCAGCAGTCCACACAATCCGCTTTCCACACTCCGAAGAGCAGTACTCACGAACCGGCAGAACCACCCGGCACTGAATAGTCAACGTTCCACCCATGAGCTGACCACCGTCGATCATTTGCCGACGTAGTGGCTCTGGATTCCTTACGGAACCTAGATGCTCCTTAGAAAGGAGGTGATCCAGCCGCACCTTCCGGTACGGCTACCTTGTTACGACTTCG
>NZ_JBBBEN010000021.1:0-378 GCF_037137275.1 Streptomyces pratensis
GGTGGTGCGGTTGCCGGGCCGGTGGCGTTCGGCTGTCGTCTGTGCACGGCCCGGCGTACGGGGACGGCTGGGCGGTCGGTGCTGTATGCCCCGCGGTGGGACCGTGTGTGTGTCCGGCACGGGCGGTGGCTCCTTGATGCGGATGCCGACCAGCCTCACGAGCATTTGGACCTGCGGCGTCTGCCGGAGGTGGTCGCGGCGCAGCGGCGGTGGGCGGGGGTGGCGCGGCGTGCGGTGCGGGCGGGGGCCGAGCCGGAGCGGGTGTTCGCGTTGGCGCAGGCGGTGGTGGCGCGGTGGTGGGAGCAGGCCCTGCACTGGGAGCGGGAGAAGGTCTGGCCGTGGCGGTTGCATCAGGTCGCGGGCGGTGATGCCGGGGGT
>NZ_JBBBEN010000022.1:0-606 GCF_037137275.1 Streptomyces pratensis
GCCTCAACGCCGCCACCAAGATCGGCCACGGCTGGGGCACCTTCAAACACCTCATCTGAGACCGGCCGGACACATCAAAGGGGCCTGCCCACCCAGGGCGGGCCCCTTTCCCTATGTCTCACGACACCCCACCACTCGAAACGGAAGTCCGTCATGCCTCGCTTCACCTTCACCCACCGCCCCCGCACGGCCCTTGCCGCTGCGCTCGCCGCAGGCCTCGCCGCCCCGCTCCTGCTGGCCCAGCCCGCCACAGCCGCCTCCGTAGCCACCTGGGACAAGGTCGCCGCGTGCGAAAGCGGCGGAAACTGGTCGATCAACACCGGCAACGGCTACTACGGGGGCCTGCAGTTCTCGCCGAGCACCTGGGCCGGCTACGGGGGGCACGCCTACGCATCCAACGCCCATCTGGCGTCCAAGAAGCAACAGATCCTGATAGCGGAAAAGGTCCTGGCAGGCCAGGGCGCCGGCGCCTGGCCGCACTGCGGCGCGGTGGCCGGTCTGGCGGGCGACCACGCCGACCCGTACCCGCCCATCGTGGTGCGTCGTGATCACGATTACACCGGTGACCTGAAGGACGACCTGCTGGGAGTGGACTCCACCAACACC
>NZ_JBBBEN010000023.1:0-795 GCF_037137275.1 Streptomyces pratensis
CAGCGCGGGCAGGCTCGGCAAGCACATCGACACCCGCGCCCACGGCGGCTACGTCGTCGCCGCCGGGAGCACCCTCCCGAACGGTGCGTACGAGGTGGTCGACCCCACCGACCCCGTACCACTCCCGGAATGGCTGTACGCCATCCTGACGCCCCGTCAGCCTACCCGGGGCCTGATGGCTGTGCCCGTGCCGGTTCGGGCCTCTCGGTACGCCGCAGCGGCCCTCAGGGCCGAAACGGCGGCCGTGGCCGGGGCTGGGGAGGGTTCGCGGAACTGGACGCTAGTTCGGGCCGCCCGAGCGTTGGGGCGGTTCATCCCGTCCGGCGACCTCGACCGCCATGAGGTGGAGCAGGCTCTTAATTCGGCGGGATTGGCGGCCGGCCTCCGTGAGAACGAGTGCCGCGCCGCCGTGACCAGCGCTCTGAACTGGTCCATCGCCAACAACCCCGGGCGGCCGGCATGACCGCCCCCAGGACCCTCCGATTTAAGAGCCTGCCTGCCACCCCGAACACCCCGCAGGCAACCCCCCATGCCGCAGCACGGATGACCGGTGGCGAGCCCAAAGGCGTCGGCCGCAAGGCCGTCCCCGTTGCTGTTCGCCCTGGCCCGCGCCCGCAGCCGGTTCGGTGGCTGGACGTCGTCGCGCCTCCGTCGTTCTCGGCTCTTGTGTCGGCCCGGTCGTGGTGCCGGTGCGGCTTCGAGCGCACCGCACGGGGCCGGTCCGGTGTCCTAGCCCTGATCGAGGCCCACACCGCCCATCCCGAGTCCTGCCCGCTGCTCAACACCGAAGGGAGC
>NZ_JBBBEN010000024.1:0-795 GCF_037137275.1 Streptomyces pratensis
CAGCGCGGGCAGGCTCGGCAAGCACATCGACACCCGCGCCCACGGCGGCTACGTCGTCGCCGCAGGCAGCACCCTCCCGCACGGCGCGTACGAGGTGGTCGACCCCACCGAGCCCGTACCGCTCCCGGCATGGCTGCACGCCCTCCTGACGCCCGGTCAGCTGTCTCGGGCATTGATGGCCACACCCGTGCCGGTTCGGGCCTCTCGGTACGCCGCAGCGGCTCTCAGGGCCGAAACGGCGGCCGTGGCCGGGGCTGGGGAGGGTGTGCGGAACTGGACGCTGGTTCGGGCCGCACGCGCTCTGGGGCGGTTCATCCCGTCCGGCGACCTCGACCGCACTGTGGTGGAGGAAGCTCTTAATTCGGCGGGATTGGCGGCCGGGCTCCGGGAGAACGAGTGCCGCAAGGCTGTGGCGAGTGCTCTCGACTGGTCCGTCGCCAACAACTTCGGGCGGCCGGCATGACCGCCGCCAGAAACCTGCGATTTAAGAGCCTGCCTGTCACCCCGAGTAGCCCGCAGGCCGCCAACCCGGCCGCAGGACCGGCCGGTGGTGGCGTGCCGAAGGTCGTCGGCCGCCAGGCCGTCCCCGTTGCTGTTCGCCCTGTCCCGCGCCCGCAGCCGGTGCGGTGGCTGGACGTCATCGCGCCCCCGTCGTTCTCGGCTCTGGTGTCGGCCCGGTCCTGGTGCCGGTGCGGCTACGAACGCACCGCACGCGGCCGATCCGGTGTCCTGGCCCTGATCGAGGCCCACACCGCCCATCCCGAGTCCTGCCCGCTGCTCAACACCGAAGGGAGC
>NZ_JBBBEN010000025.1:0-510 GCF_037137275.1 Streptomyces pratensis
CTGACCACCGCGATACCCACCACGGTCATCATCACGACGAGGCCCACGATCCCGATCCCGGTCATCACGACGGAACCCACCACCGGCAGGCCGACTGTCATCGCGCCTCGGGCCCCGGTCGCGATCGTCACGGCGGAAGCCGCCACCGGGAGCGCCACTGGAAGGCCGGTTGTCGTCACGGCGGAAACCACCGCGGTCGTTGTCACGCCGAGGTGCGCCGGCACCGGACCGGTCGTCACGACCACCGCGGTAACCGCCCCTGTCACCGCCGTCCCGGCGACGCGGCTCGCGCTCCGGACGATCGTCGGGAGAGTTGGTGGACATGGGTGTGACTCCTGTCATCGGGTACCACAGACATTCTCGCGCAGTCGGCCATCCGACGCGCTTCGGCAAAACAAAAGGACCCCTGGTCCCAGCGTGAACGCTGGGACCAGGGGTCCTTGAAAGATTGTTCGGCGGCGTCCTACTCTCCCACAGGGTCCCCCCTGCAGTACCATCGGCGCTGAAAGG
>NZ_JBBBEN010000026.1:0-235 GCF_037137275.1 Streptomyces pratensis
GGGATGGTCCTCGCCCAGCACCCGCGCCATGTCGGACAGCAGGTCAGCGAGGGCGGTGGCGGCACCGGCCGCATCCCCCGCATCTCCCAGCCAGGAGGCGAAGTTATTCCGCGTGGTCAGGGTCTCGGGGTGGTCCTCGCCCAGCACCCGTGCCATGTCGGACAGCAGGTCGGCGAGGGCGGTGGCGGCGCCGGCCGCATCCCCCGCCCGGCCCAGCCAGCCGGCGAGGTTGTTC
>NZ_JBBBEN010000027.1:0-254 GCF_037137275.1 Streptomyces pratensis
AGGATCGCTTGACCCGCTTCGGCCGGGAATCGGACGCGAAAGAGTCTGATAGAGTCGGAAACGCAAGAACGAAGGGAAGCGCCCGGAGGGCCCCGGTGAAACGGGACCGAAGGAAGCGTCCGTTCCTTGAGAACTCAACAGCGTGCCAAAAGTCAACGCCAGATATGTTGATACCCCGGCCTGCTTCGGCAGGTTGGTGGTTCCTTTGAAAAGTCCTGTCGGTGCCGTTTCGGCGGCCGGGCAGGCGATAACAC
>NZ_JBBBEN010000028.1:0-337 GCF_037137275.1 Streptomyces pratensis
TGTGCAGTTCTCAAACAACGACCAGCCACCCACCACCCCGCCCAAACAGACGAGTTCACTGGGGCCGGCAACCGAAGGCAGCCTCTCGGCCGAACCTTCAGACACCCAACAGCGCGCCCGACCCGATCCATCCGCCCCTGCGTTCCACACCCCGAAGAGCAGTACTGACAGAAACCGACCGACCGTGCCGAATAGTCAACGTTCCACCCATGAGCAACCAGCACCGAACACTCGCCGGTGTACTGGCCTCTGACCAGGCGAACCCGGTAAGAAGTGCTCCTTAGAAAGGAGGTGATCCAGCCGCACCTTCCGGTACGGCTACCTTGTTACGACTTCG
>NZ_JBBBEN010000029.1:0-297 GCF_037137275.1 Streptomyces pratensis
AGCCGGTCGCCGCAGACTCGTGGAACTGATCCGCCCGAAAGCCCCCCGCATGGCCGCCCGGCTGATCGACGACGTCTTCGACGCCCTCGACGAACAGACCGTCGCCGTCCCCGGCACCGGCACCCTCGACATCGTCATCCCCTCCCTGGCCGCGTCCCTGGCCGCCGTCCACACCCAGCGCCGGGCGATGGAAGCCCAGATCAACAGCCTGCTGGAGGCCCACCCTCTTTCGGAGGTCCTGACGTCGATGCCCGGCGTCGGCGTCAGGACCGCCGCCGTCCTGCTGGTCACCGTCGG
>NZ_JBBBEN010000030.1:0-205 GCF_037137275.1 Streptomyces pratensis
GACGCGCCGGGACACGCGCCCCGGCGCGTCGGCCTGCGCGGTGGGGAGCCCGGACGCGGCCCGCCTCTCCCTGTGCCCGGAGCCCGTCGCCGCGGCCCGCCAAGAGATGGCCGCAGCCTGACCCTCCGTGACAACAGACCGCTGTATCGCGACGGAACGCGACCGGAGCGGGAAAGTTACGGCGGTTCACCCCTTTCGGTGGTGC
>NZ_JBBBEN010000031.1:0-714 GCF_037137275.1 Streptomyces pratensis
ATGCGCGGCCGGTGCCGTGGTGTCCGTCATGCTGGTACTTCCTCCTGCTCGATGGTTCGGGACCGGGGGAAAGAAGGGGGTGGCCGGTTTCCTTGGCCGGGGCCGGCCACCCCGCTCAGCTCCGCTCGGCCTTGTGAACGGCCCGCTCCGCGAGCCGCAGACGCTGCTCGGCGTCCTTGCGGGCCTGACGCGCGGCGGCCTTGTCGCTGCGGGGCGCGGTGCGCTCGGCAGCCTTCGCGGCGGCCACGTTCTGGCGGGCGGTGGCCTGCACCTCGTGCAGCGCCTTCAGCTCCCGCTGCCCACGCTCGGCCGCCACGGCGTCGATGGCCGCGATACGGGCCGTCACCTTGCTGTCGACGCAGTCGGCCATGGCCTGCCGGAAACCCCTGCGGAACAGCCGGGAACGCTCGCGGGACTCGGCTCGGGTGTAGCTGTACACAGTGACCTCCCAGAGGTGGGGCCGGGCTGTCCGGCTCCCCTTGCCGCCCCGGTAGTGGCCGGGGCGACGCGGGCAGCCGTCAGGCGAGCCGCAGTTCGTGGGAGTGGCACAGGACGGGGCCGATGAGCAGCCCGACCCGGTTCACGGTCCACCGGCCGCCTGTCAGCGGCCCCGGGGGGACTTCGTCAACGATGCGACCGGTCCTGCCGACTGCACGCGGGTCGTCCTCACACGCGACGATCCGCACCTCTTGGCCTGCCTGGAACATGAGGCGT
>NZ_JBBBEN010000032.1:0-232 GCF_037137275.1 Streptomyces pratensis
CGCCCGAGCTCCGTCACGTAGTCGTTGGCCGCCCCGGGACCGAAGGAACCGGCCCCCGGGAAGGCGGTGGACGGCAGCGCGATGTTGTTCCCGGCGCCGCGCACCAGCAGTTGCCAGGTGAAGGAGGTGGGGAGGCCGTCGGCGTCGGAACCGGCCCACCCCTGGGCCACCTGGAACGCCTTGGTGGCCCGCAGATCGGCGTCACCCCACACCGGACCAGGCCCCTGGGTGT
>NZ_JBBBEN010000033.1:0-216 GCF_037137275.1 Streptomyces pratensis
CGCGAAGCCACGCACGAAGAAGTCAACGACCCCGCGTCCACGCCGCACAGGTTAAAGATCAAGCTAAGGGCTGTCCCGCTAATCCCTGGCGGGCGCGCGACGACAGCTACGGCACCTCGCCGCGTTGTCGGAACGCCCGAACACATCCAGTACGCGGACGTCCCTCCGCCTTGCGATGCACCGCATCTGACGCCGCACGCTGATCCACCAGGGACT
>NZ_JBBBEN010000034.1:0-305 GCF_037137275.1 Streptomyces pratensis
GGTGGTGCGGTTGCCGGGCCGGTGGCGTTCGGCTGTCGTCTGTGCACGGCCCGGCGTACGGGGGCGGCTGGGCGGGCGGTGCTGTACGCCCCGCGGTGGAATCGTGTGTGTACACGGCACGGGCGGTGGCTCCTGGACGCGGACGCCGACCAGCCTCACGAGCATCTGGACGTGCGGCGTCTGCCGGAGGTGGTCGTGGCACGGTTGCGGTGGGCGGGGGTGGCGCGGCGGGCGGTGCGGGCGGGGGCCGAGCCGGAGAGGGTGTTCGCGTTGGCGTACGCGGTGGTGGCCCGGTGGTGGGAGCA
>NZ_JBBBEN010000035.1:0-549 GCF_037137275.1 Streptomyces pratensis
AGCTGAAGAACACCGTCAACACGATGGTGGACCAGCTCCAGTCCTTCGGCTCAGAGGTGACCCGGGTGGCGCGGGAGGTCGGCGTCGAGGGCCGGCTCGGCGGCCAGGCGGAGGTGCCGGGGGCCGCCGGGACGTGGAAGGACCTCACCGATTCGGTGAACACCGCGTTCCGCAACCTGACCGGTCAGGTCAGGGACATCGCCCAGGTGACGACGGCGGTCGCCAACGGCGACCTCTCCCAGAAGGTCACGGTGGACGTGGCCGGGGAGATGCTGGAGCTGAAGAACACCGTCAACACGATGGTGGCGCAGTTGTCCAGCTTCGCCGACCAGGTGACGCGGATGGCCCGGGACGTGGGCACCGAGGGCCGTCTCGGCGGTCAGGCGCGCGTGGACGGCGTCTCGGGTACGTGGAAGGAGCTGACGGACTCCGTCAACTTCATGGCGGGGAACCTGACCTCCCAGGTGCGGCAGATCGCGCAGGTGACCACGGCGGTGGCGCGCGGTGACCTGTCGCAGAAGATCGACGTGGACGCGCGCGGCGAGATCC
>NZ_JBBBEN010000036.1:0-263 GCF_037137275.1 Streptomyces pratensis
CTGTCCGCCTTCGCCTGCATGAACGCCGACCCCGCCTCCCGCACCTACTACGACCGCCAGCGAGCCCGCGGCAAAACCCACACCCAAGCCCTCCTCCGCCTCGCCCGCCAACGAACCAGCGTCCTGTTCGCCATGCTCCGCGACGGCACCTTCTACGAACCCCGGACACCGAAGGACGTCGAACTCGCCGCATAACCCCAACAACCCCGAACCACCCCACACCGAACTCGGACGCCTTGACGAAAGACATAGAGGCACCCCCC
>NZ_JBBBEN010000037.1:0-322 GCF_037137275.1 Streptomyces pratensis
GGTGACCTGTCGCAGAAGATCGACGTGGACGCGCGCGGCGAGATCCTGGAGCTGAAGAACACCATCAACACGATGGTCGACCAGCTCTCCGCCTTCGCCGACCAGGTGACCCGGGTGGCCCGCGAGGTGGGCACCGACGGCCGCCTCGGCGGTCAGGCACAGGTGCCCGGTGTGGCCGGGGTCTGGCGCGACCTCACCGACTCGGTGAACGGCATGGCGGGGAACCTCACCGCTCAGGTCCGCAACATCGCGCAGGTCGCCACGGCGGTGGCGCGCGGTGACCTGTCGCAGAAGATCGACGTGGACGCGCGCGGCGAGATCC
>NZ_JBBBEN010000038.1:0-289 GCF_037137275.1 Streptomyces pratensis
GATGATCTCGGGGTTGAGGGCGAGGCCGCGGGCGATGCCGATGCGCTGGCGCTGGCCGCCGGAGAACTGGTGCGGGTAGCGGTTGATGTACTCCGGGTTCAGCCCGACCACGTCCAGCAGGTCCTGGACCTTCTGCTGCCTGCTCCCCTTCGGCGCCACCTCCGGGTGGATCTCGAACGGCTCCCCGATGATGTCCCCGACCGTCATCCGCGGGTTCAGCGAGGTGTACGGGTCCTGGAACACCATCTGGATGTTGCGGCGCACCGCCTTCAACGCCCGCCCGGACAGC
>NZ_JBBBEN010000039.1:0-6095 GCF_037137275.1 Streptomyces pratensis
TCGGCGAAGGCGGTGGCGGCACCGGCCGCATCCCCCGCCTCCCCCAGCCGGGAGGCGAGGTTGCTCCGAATGGCCAGGGTGTCGGGGTGGTCAGGGCCGAGGTGCTGGCGGGATGTGGCGGCCAAGTGCTGATAGTGGTCGCGGGCTGCGACGGCCTGGCCGCTTTCGCCGAGGCTGGCGCCGGCGCGGAGCAGCACGAAATGGGCGCCTGGCCGGTACAGGGCGTCTTCGCCGGTGTGGGTGAGGGCGGTGGTGTTGGCGCGCAGGGCCTGGGCGAGGCTGGTGTCGCGTTCGATGGCGGGCCAGGCGGCGATGAGTGCGTCGGCGGCGGTGCGGGTGCAGCGGTCTCGGTAGTCGCCGGGTAAGGGTTCGCGGACGGCACGCTGGATGAGCTGGTGGATGCGTACCGCCTGGTGCGGGGTGTCGGAGGTGTGGGACAGAAGGCTGAACTGTGCCAGGTTGGCCAGCGCATCGTCGGCGTCGTCGGGGTCGACGGCGGCACCGTTTTCCGGCGCCGGGGCGTGTGCGCCGGTGCTGCGGTGGGTGGCGAGGTGGGCCAGGACGGGGGCGTTGTTCAGGACGGGGGCGGGTATTCCGTTGGGGTCCAGCAGCGCGATCAGGTGCAGCAGGGGCCGGGCCAGTCCTTGTGGGGGCTGATGGTCGGCCAGTTCGATGGACATCTCCCACGCGGCGGCCACCGTCCTTCTCTGCTCATCGGGCAGTCCGCCCTCGGGCGGCAGGACGTGTGTGAGGGTCTTGGCCCGGTCCGCCAGGCGGCGGCGGTAGGCGGCACAGTCCAGCTTCCGGTTGATCAGGAAGGGGATGGCCTGGGACAGGGCCAGCGGCAGGTGTCCCATGTCGCCGGCCAGCCCGGCGATCTGGTCGGGGTCATCGGTGCGGCCGTGCTGGGCGAGTTTAGCTGTCAGGTAGGCGCTGGCCTGGTCGGGGGTGTAGAGCCCGATGTCGATACGGCGGCGGCCGGAGGTGTGGAAGGCGGCGTCGCGGTTGCGGGTGGTGACCACGCTCCGCCCGTGCGCCACGTCCGGTGGCCACAGCCCGCGCATCGCCCCGGGGTCGGGTACGTCATCTAGCACGATCAGCCACCGCGCCCCCGGCGCCGGTCCGCCGCCGCGTTCGCCGGGGGGCAGTCTCAGCCAGTCGCGGAAGAGTGCGGCGGCCTGCGGGTCGGCGGGGTCGGTGCCCAGGATCTGGGCCGCGGCGCCGGCGTAGGCGGCGGTGATCGCCTGCCGGGACGCGGCGGTCACCCACACCAGCACCTCCACCCGGCGCTCGTCGTAGGCGGTGCGGGCGTAGCGGGCGGCGAGCTGGGTCTTGCCGACTCCACCCATACCCACCAGTAACTGGCCCAGCACCGCCGTCCCACCGGCCGCGGCGGCTTCCAGCTGCGCGGTTTCGGGCCGGTCCTGATAGCAGTCCGCCACCGCAGGCACCGGCCCCAGCATCTGTCGCGCCGGGCGACGCCCGCCCCCGCCGGGCCGCTGGCCGGGCCTTCTGCTCTTCGCCGCCGCTGCGCGCAGCGTCTCCCAGCCGCCCACCGGGTCCCGCGGACACCCGGCCCCGGCCAGGCCCTTCAGCACGCCGACCAGGGTGTCCAGGCTCGTCCGGTTGGAGGGGACGGCCTTGCCGGTCAGCCAGTCGTTGAGGGTGGAGTCGCTCACCTTCGTGCGCCGGTTGAGCAGGTCGTGTGTCGGCTCGCCCGCAGCCCTGTACAGCGCGGCCAGCTTGAGGTGGAACTCCTGCACCGGATCGCGTGCCCCCGCCACCGCGTACTCCTCCCTTCCGGACGGCCGGTGTCCGTCCGGATGTCCATCCGGACCGGATGACCTCCGGAAAACACCCGCGCCCGGGCTGACCAGGATAGACAGCCGCGTTGTGCCGTGCGGGCGTTTCCGGCCCACCGGTACGCGATGCGCTCATGAACAGCACCACCCCAGCACCCGCTCGCGGGCTGTCCCCGGAAGGTGCCGCCCATGTCCGCCCTGCCCCAACTCCTCGACGGCGCCCTGCTGCCCGCCGGCGCCGCCGCCGCGGTGTACACCGGGACCATCGCCGCAGTCGCGCTGACCGCCGCTCTGGCCCGCGACCCTCTCCGCCGCCGGGACGCCCGCGAAACCCTCAAGGTCCTCCTTCGCAAGACCCGCGGCCAGTGACCACCCACGCGCGCAAGCCGCGACCTGCCGCCACTGGCCGACGCGGGTCACCGGCGTTCCTGGGCTGCGACGTCCCGGCGGGTGCTCATCTCCAGCGGTCGGTGCCGTACGGGCTGAGGCACAGCCAGGACAAGGCGGTCAGCCCTGCAGTCGGCTTTGCTCAGTCCTGGGGCTCCGGACCGCCCTCGGTTCTATGCCGCGTCTGCGCGCCCTGCCCATGGCTGAACATTCCGCACAAGGCGGTCCGGCCCGGAGCCATAGGTGGTGACTCCGGGCCGGACCGCTTTCGACGGTTGGGCCTGGCGTTATGTGTCCTCGCCCTCGTCGGCCTCCTCGTCGCTGCGGGGGTCGCGCAACTGGCGCAGGCCCGGCGCCGGCGGGCGGGTGAAGGCGTAGCGGCCGAGGAAGTTGATGTGGTCGTACTGGAGCGGAGAAAGCCGGGCGAGTAGTTCGTCGGTGACGGGGAAGCCGTCAGCGGCCAGCTGTTTGACGGCGGCGTCGATGTAGAGGCTGTTGAACAGGACCGGAGTTGAGGGCCAGGCCGGGGGCGCCGAGTTGGTCTTATCCGAACTAGCCCAGCTCGGCGGCAGGTTCGCCTGCGAACCGTCGTTCACCACGGAAAGTAGTCGTGGAGAAGTTGGGTGGACGGGTCCCGTCGGGAGTGTCGTGCACGTCGCCCGCGTGCGTCGCGGTCTTACTGGGAGAACACGTAGGTCCGGACGGGGTCGAGGTGCAGTTCGAAGGGCCCGAAACAGTCGGCCGCGAAGGTCGCGACCGGAGCGCCGCAGGGGCAGGCCCGGTTGAGTCCCTCGTCGCCTGTCGGTCCGCAGCACCCACTGCTGTTCTCCCAGTTGGGCAGTGGCTGAAGGCCGGCGGCGTCATCAGGGTGCACCAGCACTGTGTGTCGGCTGCCCGCCGAGATGACGAAGCCTTCTTCACGGCAGACCACAGGTCCGCGCGACTGAGCTGGCTTCGGGTCCTCCTGATCGTCCTGCACGACGTAGGGAGGTCCCCAGGGCTCGGGAGCAATCGCGTAGTGGCCCCGCGGAACGGTGGAAGGCGCCCGGCGTGTCTCCTTGTCCCGGTCGCGTACGTCGTCGGAGACGTCAGGGATGGCGGCAAGCTCGGCCAGCTCCGGCGTGATCGAGGTGCCGCACTTGGAACAGAGGAAGACGGTCATCCCCTCGTTGTAGTGCTCAGGACTGCCGCTTCGCATCCCCGTTTCGCTGCTCGGAGTCGATGCGCGCGACGACGCCACGGAGATCGGGCATGCCCAGATGGACGGTGGTGTGCCGGGCCGCGAGGTCGCGCATGGCCGCGAGCTTCTGCTCGGCCGCGGCGAGGCTGGCCTCGATCGCGGCGACCTCGCCGAGCCATCCCTGTTCCTTGGCCTCCTGGAGCCGGTCGAGCAGGTTCGCGTGGATCTCCTCCAAGCGGGGCATCTGCTCGGGATCAGGCCGCAGGACAGGGCAGCGGATGCAGGCTTATCCGAACCAGCCCAGCTGGCTCCGGCGGAGGCAGACGACGGGCGGGTTGCTGACTGTAGCGGTCAGAAATCTTGAGGTCGGTGGGGCGTCCGGGCGTGTCGCGCCGCCGGGTCGGATCAGGTCGTCTGTGACAAAGCCCCGGGACCAGGCGAGAATCCAGCGTATGGATGACGCGTTCACACTTCTTCGGCGGGCTGTCGAACTGCTGCCTGGGGACGCCATGGCGGAGAACGGGCAGTCGGTCGGGAACGTTCGCGAGGAGATCGCCTTCCAGGAATGGGAGATGGCGCTGGATGTGCTGATCGAGATCGCCGATGTCCATCCTGTGTCCGCCGGCTTCTGGGAGATGCCCGCCGAGGCCGCCCGGCAGATGATGCTCGACCGCAGCCGCCTTTGGTGCGAGTGGCGGGCTTGGGAAGTTAGGCACGGCACCGTTCGCGCGACGCTGACTTTGCTGGGCGCCGACGAGGGCGGACGCCAGAGCACCTTCTCAGGGGATGGGCGACTCAGGCCGCTGTGGGACATCGGCAACCGCACCGCAGACGGGCAACGAGATCTGAACATCCCAGGGTTCTGGGTGGAGTTCGCGCCGCAACTTGGTCCCGGAGAGACAGCCGACGTTCGTCTGGCCCCCCTTCAACCCGAGCAGTGGCGGCATCTCAAGTCTGGTGACGTGATAGCGATGCACGAGGCCCAACCTCTCGCTGGCATCGCCGAGATCATCGAGGTTCTTCCGCCAGGCGTCTGAGGCCCAGCCGGGTAGCCAGGTACCTGATCCAACTCCATGGGGTCCAGGTGCGAGAGCAGCGAGCACCCCGTGGCCGTCATTGCTTATGTGAGCTCAGGCAGTGGTCCGGAGTTCTTCGGGTAGCAGCCCTCTTCAAGCCTGAAGAGGTACTTCCGGAGGTCCGCGCCGAGCCCATCAGTGATATAGGCGGCAAAGTCCCTCAGTCCCTCCGAGGCTTCCCGCTCGTCAGACCTGTCGCTGGACGACCATCTGGGCAGGAGGGGCTCCAGGTACTCGGTGACCTGCCCACGGTCGCGCCACCAGTCCCGAACAGCCTCGGGTGTCCATCGACTGTCGCCGTCGCAGGCATAGCCGCGGTACGGATCTTCCTGGGCTGCTGTCACCAGGTTCAGGACCTCGGCCGTGGTCGCTGGCTGGCGATACACATATTCACCGAAGTACTCGCCGCCGTAGAGCACATGACGCGGTGCGTGCAGCCGGCCCGTCCAACAGTTATCGGCGATGCCGGTATAGAAGGGGCCAGGAACGTTCAACCAGAGCCGGTCCTCCCAACGCCCGCCGAAGGACGTCTCGGGCTCGCCTTCTGGAAGCGCCGCTATCGGTTCCCAGCACAGCTCTTCGTAGGTCATCCGCGAAGCTTAGGATTCGATGGGAAGGATGTCTCAGCGTCGGCGCTGCTGCGTCCGGTGTCGCGTCGGATGTCGGGCATGCCGAGGTGGACGGTGGACGGCTGAGTTGCACGGTCGCGCATGGCTTTCAGCTTCTGCGTGGCGGCGGCCATGGTGGTCTCGATGGCGGCGACCTCGCCGAGCCAGCCCTGGTCGCGGGCCTCTTGGAGGCGGTCGACGAGGTTGGCGTGGATCTCCTGGAGGCGTGGCATCTGGGCAGGGCCCACGCGGAGTAGGGGGCATCTGACACAGGCGTTTTCATGCTGGCACGGGGTCGCGTAGTCGCGGCCGCAGGTTCCCAGGGCTACCTTGCGGAGTTCGAAGTGGGCCAGGAACTCGTTCCACTCGGTGGTGGTGAGCTCGCGGTACTCCTCGCTGGGCCGTTCGGTTCTGCGACGGGCGATGAAGGCCCGGTGGTGGGAGATCACGTCCTCCGGGTAGATCGCGGCATAACCCATGGTCGTGTCCAGAGCGGCGTGTCCGCAGATTTTCGCGGCGATGTGCGGGGGCAGTCCGGAGCGGATGGCGTCGGTCACGAAGCTCCTTCTGAAGTCGTGGGGACGCCATTCGAGCGGGTCGCCGACCACGGTGATCTGGGCGGACTGCGAGGTCGCGACCAGGCGCTCGCGGATGTAGCTGCGGGTCAGCGGCCGGTCCTCGGTGCCGTACCGGCGTTGGAACAGGAACGGCATGGGTGGGCTCCAGGTCTGCTCGAACACGTCGTAGGCCGACACCAGCGGCAGAGCGGCGTTCCCGGCCCGGACCCGGAAGATGATCGCGGTCAGCACCTCCGCCAGCTCCGGGGAGACCAGCAGCAGTCGCTCCGCATCGGTCTTGGACGGGGCGACCTGCAGCATCGGCACCACCTCGCCGGTGGTGGGCAGGGTGTAGGCGATGAAGCTGTGGTGGGTGAGCTCCAGCATGGGCCTTGACCCCGGATGTTGGACACGGGTTATGTGGCTGCTGCCACTGCGTGATGCCCGGGTCGGCCCGCGGCGGCACCGCGGCCTCGCGGTGCGCT
>NZ_JBBBEN010000040.1:0-237 GCF_037137275.1 Streptomyces pratensis
GCTCGCGCACCACCTGCGCGCGCTGGGCGTGCGCCCGCACACCCCGGTCGGCGTCCTGCTGGACCGGGGGCCCAATCTCCTCGCGGCGTTCCTCGGGGTGTGGAAGGCCGGCGCGTCGTACGTGCCGATCGACCCGTCCTACCCGGCCGAGCGGATCGCCTCGATGCTGGAGACGGCCGGCGCCGCCTTCGCGGTGACGCAGGAGGCGTACGGGGAGCGGTTCGGCGGCTTCACGAC
>NZ_JBBBEN010000041.1:0-4913 GCF_037137275.1 Streptomyces pratensis
TCCGGCGGCCAGCGCCAGCGCATCGGCATCGCCCGCGGCCTCGCCCTCAACCCCGAGATCATCATCTGCGACGAGCCGGTCTCCGCGCTCGACGTGTCGGTGCAGGCCCAGGTCATCAACCTGATGGCGCAGCTCCAGGACGAGTTCAGCCTGTCCTACCTCTTCATCGCGCACGACCTCTCCATCGTCCGGCACATCTCCGACCGGGTCGGCGTGATGTACCTCGGCAAGATGGCCGAGATCGGCACGGACGCAGAGATCTACGACCACCCGACGCACCCCTACACCCAGGCGCTGCTGTCGGCGGTCCCGGTCCCCGACCCGTCGGCCCGTGAGGGGCGCGAGCGGATCATCCTGACCGGTGACGTCCCGTCGCCGGCGAACCCGCCGTCGGGCTGCCGCTTCCGTACCCGGTGCTGGAAGGCGGAGGACCGGTGCGCGACGGAGGAGCCCCTGCTGGCGATCCCCGAGCGCTTCGTGGCGAAGGACACCCCGGCCGCGCACGAGTCGGCGTGCCACTTCGCCGACGAGCGGGACGCCGTGCACGTGGCGTGACCGCCCCCAGCGGCTGAACGAGAGATGCCCGGTCCCCCAGGGGGCCGGGCATCTTCGCGTCCGGCGACGGGCCCGCCCGGACGGGGGAAGTGAACATGCGGCAAGAGGTCATATGGGGTGATATGAGGCATTGAGCTACTCGATGACTCTAGGAGGCACTCCATGCGCGGAGCCACACACGCCCGGTGGGCCGCATGCGCGGTGGCCGTCGCCCTGGCAGCGACCGCCTGCGGCGGCGGGGACGACAGCGGCGGCGGCAGCGGCGGCGCCGACGGGATCGTCAGCTCCTCCTGGGGTGACCCGCAGAACCCGCTGGAGCCGGCCAACACCAACGAGGTGCAGGGCGGCAAGGTCCTCGACATGGTCTTCCGGGGGCTCATCCGGTACGACCCGAAGACGGGCGAGCCCAAGAACATGCTCGCCGAGTCCATCGAGACGAAGGACTCACAGAACTTCACCGTCAAACTGAAGGACGGCTGGACCTTCTCCAACGGCGAGAAGGTCACCGCCAGCTCCTTCGTCGACGCCTGGAACTACGGCGCCGCGCTCAAGAACAACCAGAAGAACGCCTACTTCTTCCAGTACATCGAGGGCTACGACGAGGTCCACCCCGAGTCCGGCACCGCCTCCGCCGAGACCATGTCCGGCCTCAAGGTCGTCGACGACCTGACCTTCACCGCCGCGCTCACCCAGAAGTTCTCCCTGTGGCCCGACACGCTCGGCTACTCCGCCTTCGTCCCGCTGCCCAAGGCGTTCTACGACGACCACGACGCCTGGCTCTCCAAGCCCATCGGCAACGGCCCCTACACGATCGAGTCGTACGCCAAGGGCTCGTCGATGAACCTGCGCAGGTGGGACGAGTACCCGGGCGACGACAAGGCCAAGAACGGCGGCGTCGACCTGAAGGTCTTCACCGACAACAACACCGCCTACACCTCGCTGACCTCCGGCAACCTCGACCTCGTCGACGACGTGCCGGCCTCCCAGCTCAGAAACGTGGAGGCGGACCTCGGCGACCGGTACATCAACGCCCCCGCCGGCATCATCCAGACCCTGGCCTTCCCCTTCTACGAGGAGGAGTGGGACTCGGAGAACGCCCGCAAGGTGCGCCAGGGGCTCTCCATGGCGATCAACCGGCCGCAGATCACCGACCAGATCTTCCAGAAGACCCGCACCCCCGCCTCCGACTGGACCTCCCCGGTCCTCGGCGAGGAGGGCGGCTTCGAGAAGGGGCTCTGCGGCAAGGAGTGCACGTACGACAAGGAAGCGGCCAAGAAGCTGATCGACGAGGGCGGCGGCATCCCCGGCGGCCAGCTGAAGATCGCGTACAACGCGGACACCGGTTCCCACAAGGAGTGGGTCGACGCCGTCTGCAACAGCATCAACAACGTCATGGGCGACAACCGGGCCTGCGTCGGCAACCCGGTCGGCACCTTCGCCGACTTCCGCAGCCAGGTCTCCACCCAGAAGCTGACCGGGCCCTGGCGTGCGGGCTGGCAGATGGACTACCCGCTCATCCAGAACTTCCTCCAGCCGCTCTACTACACCAACGCCCCGTCCAACGACGGCAAGTGGAGCAACAAGGAGTTCGACGGGCTGATCGACCAGGCCAACGCCCAGAGCGACAAGGCGAAGGCCATCAGCACCTTCCAGGACGCGGAGAAGATCCTCGTCGAGGAGATGCCGGTCATCCCGCTCTGGTACCAGAACGGCAGCGCCGGCTATTCGGACCGGGTGGAGAACGTGGCGCTGAACCCGTTCAGCGTCCCGGTCTACGAAGAGATCACCGTCAAGTGACGCGCTGAGACGAGACGGCCGGGGCCCTGGACGCGCCCCGGCCGCCCGCACACCCCCGACCGGCTCCGAGTCCCGGCCCCGCGGGCCGCCCGCCCGGCCGGCCGCCCGCCCGCTCGCTCGCCCCGACCCCCGGAGCCCCTCATGGGACGTTATGTGATCCGGCGGCTGCTGCAGATGATCCCCGTCTTCTTCGGCACCACGCTGTTGATCTTCCTCATGGTGAACGTGATGGGCGACCCCGTCGCGGGCCTCTGCGGCGACCGCCAGTGCGACCCGGCCACCGCCGCCCAGCTGCGCTCCGAGTTCGGCCTCGACCAGCCGGTCTGGCAGCAGTACCTGACGTACATGGGCAACGTCTTCACCGGCGACTTCGGCACCGCGTTCAACGGGCAGAAGGTCACCGAGCTGATGGGCACGGCCTTCCCCATCACGATCCGCCTCACCGTCGTCGCGGTCGTCTTCGAGATCGTCCTCGGCATCAGCCTCGGCGTCATCACCGGCCTGCGGCGCGGCCGCCCCGTCGACACCGCGGTCCTCATCCTCACCCTGGTCGTCATCGCCGTCCCCACCTTCGTCACCGGCCTGCTGCTCCAGCTCCTGCTCGGCGTCAAGTGGGGCGTCATCAAACCCTCGGTCTCCCCGGACCCCGCCATCGACGAGCTGCTCGTCCCCGGCCTCGTCCTCGCCTCGGTCTCGCTCGCCTACGTCACCCGGCTCACCCGGACGTCGATCGCGGAGAACGCCCGCGCCGACTACGTACGCACCGCCGTCGCCAAGGGCCTGCCCCGCCGCCGGGTCGTCGTACGGCACCTGCTGCGCAACTCCCTGATCCCCGTCATCACCTTCATCGGCACCGACGTGGGGGCCCTGATGGGCGGCGCCATCGTCACGGAGCGGATCTTCAACATCCACGGCGTCGGCTACCAGCTCTACCAGGGCATCGTGCGCCAGAACTCCCAGACCGTCGTCGGGTTCGTCACCGTGCTGGTCCTCGTCTTCCTGGCGGCCAACCTGATCGTCGACCTCCTGTACGCCGTACTCGACCCGAGGATTCGCTATGCCTGAGCCGCAGTCATCGGACGGGGCGATCTCCCCGACGGGCGCCGGCGGCCCCACCGACCTCGCACTGGAGGAGGGCGCCAGCCTGGAGAAGACCCCGGGCGGCCCCGAGGGCACGGGCCCGGCGGGCAAGCCGCGCAGTCTCTGGTCCGACGCCTGGCGCGATCTGCGGCGCAACCCGGTCTTCGTCGTCTCCGCGCTGGTCATCCTCTTCCTGCTGGTCATCTCCGTCTGGCCCTCGCTCATCACGAGCGGCGACCCCCTCCAGGCCGACCTGGGCGACGCGCAGAAGGGCTCGCAGCCCGGCCACCCCTTCGGCTTCGACCCGCAGGGCCGTGACGTCTACACCCGGGTCGTGTACGGCACCCGGACCTCGGTGACCGTCGGCGTCTGCGCCACCCTGGGCGTCGCGATCCTCGGCAGCGTGCTCGGCGGGCTCGCGGGCTTCTTCGGCGGCTGGTGGGACTCGGTCCTCTCCCGCCTCACCGACGTCTTCTTCGGCATCCCGGTCATCCTGGGCGGTCTGGTCTTCCTGTCCGTCGTCACCAGCTCCACCGTCTGGCCCGTGGTCGGCTTCATCGTCCTCCTCGGCTGGCCCCAGATCGCCCGCATCGCCCGCGGTTCGGTCATCACCGCCAAGCAGAACGACTACGTCCAGGCGGCCCGCGCGCTCGGGGCCTCCAACTCCCGGATGCTCATGCGCCACATCGCCCCGAACGCCGTCGCCCCCGTCATCGTCGTCGCGACCATCGCGCTGGGCACGTACATCTCGCTGGAGGCGACCCTGTCCTTCCTCGGGGTCGGGCTGAAGGACCCCGCCGTCTCCTGGGGCATCGACATCTCCGCCGCGTCGAACTACGTCCGCAACGCCCCGCACATGCTGCTCTGGCCCGCCGGGGCGCTGGCGGTCACCGTGCTCTCGTTCATCATGCTCGGCGACGCGGTGCGCGACGCCCTCGACCCCAAGCTGCGCTGAGGAGCCGATTGCCATGTTGCTCGAAGTGCGCGATCTGCACGTGGAGTTCCACACCCGTGACGGGATCGTCAGGGCCGTCAACGGCGTCGACTACTCGGTGGCGGAGGGGGAGACGCTCGCCGTCCTCGGCGAGTCCGGCTCCGGCAAGTCCGTCACCGCCCAGGCGATCATGGGCATCCTCGACATGCCGCCCGGGAAGATCGCCGGCGGTGAGATCCTCTTCAAGGACCGCGACCTGCTGAAGCTCAGGACGGAGGAGCGGCGCAGAATCCGCGGCCAGGAGATGGCCATGATCTTCCAGGACGCGCTGTCCTCGCTGAACCCGGTTCTGACCGTCGGCCAGCAGCTCGGCGAGATGTTCGTCGTCCACCGCGGCCTGTCCCGCAAGGACGCCAGGACGAAGTCCGTCGAGCTGATGGAACGGGTCCGCATCCCCGCCGCCAAGGACCGGGTCGGCGACTATCCGCACCAGTTCTCCGGCGGTATGCGCCAGCGCATCATGATCGCCATGGCGCTGGCCCTGGAG
>NZ_JBBBEN010000042.1:0-48708 GCF_037137275.1 Streptomyces pratensis
GCACGGCTGTCGACCTGCCGGTCCTCGCAGCGCGGGTAGTCCCGGCCGGAGTCGAGCAGCGAGGCCTCATCGCACGTTTGCCCAGCAGGTGCCCCGGTGGACGGATCACCTCCGCTCGCGCGGAGAGCACCCGTAGATGCCCGCGAACTCCGCCCGGGTCATCGGCTCACCTCCGCTCGCGCGGAGAGCACTGGTGATGCGGTGCATGTGCCCTCCGTGGACTCGGCTCACCTCCCCTCGCGCGGAGAGCACGAGAGGCGGGGGACGCGGAGGGTGCAGTCGAGGCTTACGCCGCGGTACTGGGCGACTACATTCAGGTTCTGGGGCCGGATCACCCTGACACTCTCGCCACCCGGGGCAACCATGCCAGATGGATGGCGGAAGCAGGGGACACGGCCGGTGCGGTTGAGGCGCTCGCCGCTCTGGTGGAGGACTGCACCAGAGTGCTGGGCCCGGACCACCCCCACACCCTCATCGTCAAGGACAACCTGGTCGGGTGGCGAGGGGAAGCGGACGAGACCAGCCTGGCGGACCGTGAAGCGCCATCTTCGTAGACACAAGCCAGTGCGAGCTGTCACTTCCCCAACAGCCAGTGGCGTGAGCGACTGCGTCGATCCGGTCGGTGTCGTGCCGTGGGCAGCCGTGCTCCATGTCCCTCGGCTAGCGATTTCCAACCGGTTCTCAATCCGGTCTGTCTGAATAGAGCTGAGGACTAGAGCCATGCGGCGCTGCGACTGAGCGCTCTACTCGGCAGGGAACTCCGAGCGGAGCGCTCATCACGGGCAGGCCCGTCACTCAGAAAGTGGCTGTGCCGGCGGCGCCGATCGGGTACTCGGTGAGGCGCTCGCGGAGCTGTGAAGGCAGGAGGCCGTAGCGCTGGTACGTCGTAGCGATGAACGGTGTGAGCCCGGCGGCGTCACGGCCTGTCCGACCCGCGAGGAGTTCCTCCCAGGCGTGTTGGACGTCTTGGCCAATCTCCCAGATGGTTTCCGGATGGACGAGGTACGCATGGTCTTCGGCCCCGATGGCACCTGTCGGGTCGACGGCAGGCTTCGGAGAGATGAGGGCAGTGAAACTTCCATCGGGGATGATCTTGTGGTTGCGGTCGCTCTTGAGGATTCGGAGTTGGTCGTTGACCTGACGGATGTCCTTGTGGGCCATGACGCCGTCGGGTTCCTGGTCGGATTTGGCCTCGACAACGGCCCAAAGGTGGTTGCCCCAGCACCAGGTCGAGTCGCAGCGGCCTGTGCCAGGCGGCTTGTTCGCTTCTGCGCCTAGGAAGGTCCCGAGCTCGGTGAGGGCGGGCTCGTAGACTGACGCTGCGGTTTCTCTGAGCCCCTCGATCATCTTCCCCAGGCGCTTGTCAAGTTGGCCCGGGGTAATTTTCCTGAGGAGGTTCGTGGCAGTAGCCACGGCCTGGTCGTCATACGCAGGCAGAGCAGAGGCTTCCATGGCGGGCAGGAGCGGCATGTACCTCGCCCAAGTGCCCTCTGCGGTTTGCTCAGCCTGACGAATCAGGGCATGAGCATTCGCGAGACTACCGCTGGTAGTAGGCGCGCCGTTGAAGGCGGCGCGGTAGGCCCAGATCCCGGCCAGGTAGAGCCAGAACCCGCGGTAGCCCTTGGTGGTGGCGCCGCCGAAGGAAAGTGCTTGTGTGACCTGTTGGGCTTTGGCACTGGCGTCCTGCCACCGGCCCTGCCCGGCAAGTGCGCACGCCTGGATCTCCGCCGAGACCGCGGAAGAGAGGACCTCGCTGCCATCTGGCAGTTTACGGACGGCCTCGGCACGTAGCTGGGCGACGATCGGCTCACCGCTCTCGCGCCAGGTGTCGTCAGTCTCCTGAGAGAGGAAGGCTGACACGTTCTCCAAGATCTCGGCCTGAGTAGTATTGGTGCTGTTCTCCACCCCGAAGTTGATCTCAGCCTGCAATTCGGCTGACAAGGCTGTCAGATTCTCCTGGCGGAGCAGGTACTTGGTGAGGTCTCCGAGAACGACGACGACCGCCCAGTCGGACGAGCCACGAGTGCAGCGACCGACACCTTGAACGACACGAGTACGGACCCGCTCCGACAAAGCGGCGCCGGCGCGGACGCGACTCGACAGGAACCGTTCCTGTAGATGGTCGCGGTCGGGGACGTTCTCGATGACTTCCAGGCGGCAGCCATGGTCAGGCAGGTCGAGGCCGTCATAGCGACTGGCCAGAGCACACACCGCGTTCTGCTGAGCGACGAACGGACCCATCCCGTGAGCAACATCGTCGATGCTGAGAAGAGGCCAGGACGGTTGACGGACGTTGCCAGCTGTGCGCACGGCGGTTGCCCTGTCCGGCGCCAGCACGAGGGCTTTGCCGGCCAGCTTGACGATCTCCTTGGTCAACTCACTGGAGTCGCCGCCGTTGAGGAGACCTGGGAAGACGAAGAATCGCCGACCGGAGCGGGGCTCGGGCGCCGTCTCGGGCAAGCCCAGTCGCTTGATGCCAGTACGCCCGAATGCGCGCTCGAGCTCGCCCGCCGCACCCAGTGTGGCCGACAGGTACAGACGCTGGCTAGCCTCAGAGAACAGGGTGTTCTCGCGGGTGGGCGGGATGAGAGGGCGGATCTGGATGCTGCTGTGCGTGACGTAGACGAGGCACGAGGCCAGCACATCCCGGATCATGGCGTAGCGGAAACACCATGGTGAGCCGGTCTGGGACAAAGTGCGGGAAAGCCGCTCGGGCATCTGGTCGTGACGGGCAGGCACGATGAACTGGACGGCGTTATGGTGACCAGACTCGGCCTCGGGCTTGAGTAGCCGCTGGGCCACTATGCCGTCCAGGGCGGGGGTCAGGATTTCCAAGAGCTTGACGTAGAGGTCGGGATTCGGTGAGTCGCCGCCCCATCGGTCAACGGTGACGCTGTACTGGTTCGCGACGTACTGCTCACCGTTGTGCGCGTCGTCAAAGATCAGGAGCTGTGGTGGGGCGAGCTTCGGGCTGCTGTTGAACACAGTGGTGTAGGTCGTGATGCCGACTGCCTTGCCCGAAACGTAACGCGCATCATCCGAAGGGTCCCACGTACTGTGGGAGCCCGTCAGAGTCACAGCCGGAATGCCCTCCCGGTCTGCCGCCGCCGCGACCTGCCTGGTCAGCTGCTCCGTCGGACAGGCGTACACCACCCGCTCTGTGCGTGTGCGTCTCCGCCATTCCGCGATCACCAACGCCGGGATGGTCTTGCCGGTGCCTGTAGGCAGCTCCAGCGCAAGATCTGCGGTAGCAACGTGGCTGTCAGCTGCATAGCGACGCAGTAGGTCACCCTGGTGCACTAGCAAGCCCGGTACGGCACCAGATTTGCGGGGCAGATCTGGATATAACGCCTCGGGCGTTGGGTACTTCGTTGCCCCCGTTGGGCCCCCTTGAATGCCATCACGTCTCCTTCGGTTCACACCACTGTGGACACTGACGGTAGCGGCACTGCTCAGCCAACCGGGACGGAAAATCGTCAACTGACGCCTGCAGTCGCGCGTCAGTATTGACATTCACAAGGGTCGATGCAACACATCTGAACTTGACAGGGAAGACGAGTGTGCTGGATCGGGCGGATCCGCGCTGGTTGGAGATGGCACGCACGGTGATCGGGAGGCTGGAGAAGTCCAGCCGCCCGGTTCGTGGCCTGGTGCTGGTGGAGATCGAAGAACGGGTGGCCAAGAAGTACGGCCGTGGTGTGGTGAGCATTCCGAAGCAGACCACAGGCTATGCGCTGCTGAAGGAACTCGGCCGGGGGACCAACGCGTTCGACGGCAGTACGAAGGGGAAGCGGTCCATCGCGAACCGCCCGCAGGGTGTCTTCGGCAAGCTGCGGGCGACGCGGCCGGGCGAGTACGTCGTACTGGACACCAACAGCCTGGATGTCTTCGCGATGGAGCCGGTGACCTGCCGGTGGGTGCAGTGCGAACTCACCGTCGCCATGGACCTCTACAGCAAGGTGATTACCGGGTTGCGTCTGACGCCGGTGTCGACGAAGTCGACCGATGTGGCCGGTGTGCTGTTCGAGACGATCCGACCGCGGGAGGTGTCGCCTGCCGGAACGGGCGAGCCGCTTCCGTACTGCGGGGTTCCTTCCACGGTGGTGTTCGATGCGGAGAAGTTGGTGGACGCGCACGGTCAGCCGCTGCTGCCCGCGGTCGCGGCGGAGACGATCATCTACGACCACGGCAAGATCTACGTCTCGAACCACATCGCGAGCGTCAGCGCGAAGCTCGACGTCTCCCTGCAGCCGGCTCGTCCCTACACGCCGACCGACAAGCCGGTGGAACGGTGGTTCAAGTCGTTGAACCAGGGGCTTCTGGCGGCACTTCCCGGCTACAAGGGGCCAGACGTGCACAGCCGGGGAGAGAAGGTGGAGGACGAGGCGTACTTCTTCCTGGACGAGCTTGAGATGATCATCCGTGAGTGGATCACTTTGGTCTATCACCGGCGGCACCACCGAGGACTGGCAGTCCCGGAGGTCCCGGGTCTGAAGCTGAGCCCGCTGGAGATGTTCGAGCACGGCGTGAACCGGGCAGGGCCCTTGCGCATCCCGTCGCGGCCGGGCCTCGCGTTCGAGTTCCTGGAAGAGGAGTGGCGCCCTATTCACCACTACGGGGTGGAGATCAACGGGCTCCGCTACAACGGGGACGGGCTCAACGACTACCGCAATCGGATCAGCCCGCACCGCGGTGAGCACGCCGGAAAGTGGCCTGTCGCTGTGGATCGCGCCGACGTCAGGAAAATCTACTTCCAGGATCCGAAACAGCTTCACCTGTGGCACACGCTGGACTGGGAGCATGCCCCGGCCCTGAACGGGCCGGCCAGCATGGAAGCGTTGAAGTACGCACGCCGGATCGCGGCCAAGACGCACCGCTTCCCGGACACCAAGCGCGCCCTGATCGAGTTGCTGGAACGCTGGGGCGCCGGGCTGACCACGGACCGGACCGAGCGGCGCATGGCGGTGCGTTTGTCGCAGGACCGTCGGCACCTGATCAGCGAAGACGACCCCGAAGCCGAGGCCATCGCCGAGCTCCCCTCCGTACGCCGCCTGGCAGCGCTCAGCGCACCGGACATGGGAACGGGCCCTGGGCCGGCGCCGGAGTTGCAGGTCATCGCGCCTGCGGATGAGGGCCTGGGCGGGGACGACGACGAGGACGAGGAATGCGAGGCGGCCCCGGCGGACGAGGAGACCGCCGGGCTGGTCGATGAGGATGAGTACTACGCCGACGTCTGGGAGAGCCGTTGAGTACGGCCGACGGCCCCGCGCCGTTCGAGGGCGACGACCGCCAGTACTCGCCCACCCGCCTTCCAGGCTGGCTGCAGGAGGTCTACGGACCCGACCGGAGCCGACCCGAGCAACTGAGCCGGGCCGAGCTCGCCGACCTTTCACCGCGGGCGCTCTCGGTGCACAACGACAACCGGGAGGTCTGGCACGCGAACATCGGCCCCATCGACACCCCGCAGCTGCTCGCGCTCCATGCGGACTTGCGCGAGATCGTCGAGTCGAACCGGCAGGACGGCAACAAGACCAAACCGGCCGCCCTGGTGGACGCCCACCCGGGACTCGGCAAGAGCACGGCGGTGCGCGCGTACGGCTGCGACCTGTTCAAACGGCAGGTCAACCTGCGCGGAGACACCACGCCGGATGGTGCCCGGCGAGTGCCGGTCATCTACATCGCGCTCAGCGGAAACACGCAGATCCGCGGCCTGAACGCGGCGATCTGCCGGTTCTACGGCCTGCCCGTCAAGGGAGACGCGGACACGCTGGCCGAGCGTGCCGTGGACGCGGTCCTGTCGATGAAGACCGTGGCCATGGTCATCGACGACATCCACTTCCTGGCCGGCTCGACGTCGAATGCGGTCCGCATGGCCAACCAGCTCAAGTACCTCTCCAACGTCTTCCCCGTCACCCTCATCTACGTGGGCGTCGGCGTCCAGGAACGCGGCATCCTCCATGAGGGTTTCTCGCCGAGGGAGAGCCCGCTCGCGCAGTTCGGGCGCCGTACCACGGCGCTGACGTTGATGCCCTTCCGTGTCGATGACGACGAGGGCCGTTTGCAGTGGCGCCAGCTGCTCAAGACGATCGAGCAGAAGCTCGTCCTGGCCGAGAAGTACCCCGGCATGCTCGCCGAGGACCTCTCGGACTACCTCTTCGCCCGCTCCACCGGGCATTTCGCGTCGCTCATGTCGCTGATCAACCGCGGCTGCCTGCGTGCGATCCGAGGTGGGAACGAGCGCCTGGACGAGGAGCTGATGAACCAGGTGAAGAACGACGCCGCGGCCGAGGAGGCCCGCAAGGAACTGGAGGCCGAGATCAAGGCCGGCCTCAAGACCACACGGCCGACCCAGGATCCACGACGCCGCAGGAAGTCGGCATGACGGGCTGGACCGACGAGCGCATCCCCATCGGGGTACTGCCCTCCCCGGGAGAGGCCCTGGACAGCTGGTGCGAGCGCTACGCGCACCGCCTGCGAACGCACACCGTTGACTTCGCCGACTACCTGGGAGTGCCGCACACGTCCCTGCGCAGGATGGTCCGCCGCCTCACCGAAGGCGAGCTGGAGCTGCTGGAGCGGCGCACCGGCATCGGGGCCGAGCAGCTGCGGGTGATGACCCTGGAGGCGTTCGACGGCTCCCTCGTGCGGATCACCGGGCAGACCCGCCGGCTGACAGCGCCCGCCAACTGGCGGTTCTACGGCACCACCTCGCGCTACTGCCCCGCCTGCCTGGCCGACAACGGGGGCCGGTGGCAGCTGCACTGGCGCCTGGGCTGGACCTTCGCCTGCACCCGCCACCGGCTCCTGCTCCTCGAACGGTGCCCACGCTGCGGCAAGCACCCGCCCGTACTCAGCGGCGGCAACCACCGCATGCTGCCCCGGCCACAAGCCTGCCGTTCCCTCACCGAGCGCGACGGCCGCGGCACCCGCTGCGGCTACCCCCTGACCGAAGCCCCCGCCGTCTCCCTCGCCGAAGGCGGTGCGGTTCTGCTGTCCCAGGCCGGCGTCAACGCGTACGTCATCGCGGAGCATCGCAGTGCTGCGGCGCGGGAAAGGGCCGGCGAACTGTCACACCTGGGACGACGAGCGCTACGCAGCATCGGCACCCGCCCCGAAATCGTGCCGCCCATCGCACGGGACATCATCTCGGCCTGCGGTGGCGAGCTTCTCGCCGGCGCCGCGGTGATGGAGATCCACGACGCGCGCAACGTTGCCATCGGGACCACCTTGGCCGCCATAGCCACCGACCCCGATCATCCGCTACGCGAGGACCTGTTCGCGTGGATGTGCCTCGCTCCGGACCGCGAAGTGGGTGAGCTGCGCGAACACCCCACGCGGTACCTGCGCAACTGGAACCCCGCAGGCCCCCGCGTGATCAAGCGCATCCTCGCCGCGTCCGACAGCCAGCTCACGCTCAAGGCCCGGCTGCGCTACGGCACCGCAACCGCCGAGCCCGCCGCGCCCTACCTGAGCGAAGCCGACATCATCCTCAGGGCGTCCAAGACGCCCGGGACGCTCTGGCCGTCCTGGACTCTGCGGCTGCTGCCACCCAAGAGCCCGCATCAGCCCCGGATCGCCGGCCTCCGGCGGGCCTGCGCCAGCCTCATGCTCGTTCCCGGCGGCCCGGCCGGACACCGCCAGGCCGCCCGGATCATCGGCAACCCGCAATTCCGCAGCAATCTGGAGTCACTGCTGGCGTTCGTCGACGTCGATCACATCTGCAGCACGCTGTCCCATTACGCACGCGTGCTCGACACACACGAGGTGCCGATCGACTACGCACGCCGCCGAGCCCTGTTCGCCGACGAGACGACCACGCTGTACCTCGACGAGAACGCCCACTGGCTCCTCTGCAAGAGCCTGGGCAACCGCCAGTTCCAGAAGGTCCACCTGTACCGGTTGCGCTGGCAGCTGCGGCGTCTGCTGCTCGGGGCCGACCCGCAGCCCGGCAACCACGCACCCGCCTGGACGCACCGCTTCGCCTACCGCACGCACCCCGAGATCCTCGCCTTCCTCGACGAGCAGGCACGCCGCAACCTCGCCGCCCACCACATCACCGACGAGCCGGTGACATGGGAGCCGCCGGCACACTGGCTCGACACCATCGCCCTGCCCCAGCCACCCGTCACCATCCCCACCAAGCGTCTCCGCGCCATGCTGCCCCCCACCTCCACCGCCCGTGACGTCGCCCAGAGCCTCGGCCTCACGGTGCACCAGCTGCGCCTGCTGATGGAAAGCCACCGCCTGAGCGCACAGACCCGCCCGCACAACAAGGGCTACTACCCCCGCCCACCACGTCAGGGCTACCTCGTACCTGACCAGCTGCGCGACCTCTACGAGCGGCAGGGGCTGCAGCAACTGCAGATCGCCGAACTCGCCGGATGCACCACCGCAGTCGTCAAGACCGCGCTGAAGCAGGCGAACATCCCGTTGCGGCCCCGCCGCGCACCAGGCGAACTTAAACGCGCAATCGACCCGGCATGGCTGCGCACCGAATACCACGACAAGGGCAGGACTGTGGCCGACGTCGCCCGCGAATTGGCCGCCCCCGAAACGAACGTCTCTCAGCTTCTCGACGCGTGGGGCATCCCCCGCCATCCGCCCGGCCACAGCGCACCTCCGGCCTGGCGACCGAGCCCCTTCGCGGATCTCGCCATCCCCCTGTCAGCACCGATGGAACACATCAGCACCCGCCAGGGCGGACCCGAATGGCTGCGCACCGCCCTCCTGATCCCCGGACACCGCACACGCCGCTCAGCCGCACTCACGCTGGGCATCCCCCGCACATCACTCAACGGCCGACTGAAGATGCTGGAGACCGCCGCCGGATTCGAAATCTTCAACCACCGCACACGCCCCGTCGTCGCGACCCCGCGCGGCCAGGCGCTCCTCGATGAAGCACAACACCTTTTCGCCCTCCTCGACCGCAAATGCCTCGACCGTGCTGACATCGTTTCGGCGACGACGCGGTGCGGATCCAGGTCCATCGGTGCTGGCGACGACAACCTCGATGACGTTGTAGGTGGGGACACGGCGACCAGCATCCGTATGCGGCGGGCGAGCGCGTCGCGGCGAGCCGGGGCGGCCGGTGATCTCGATATTTCCCGAGTACAGCAGTGGCGCCTAAAGCTGAACGTGGACCGCTTGGGGGCACTGGGCGAGAGCAGGTCCTTGAAGTGGCTGCGCAAGACCACCGCGGCGGCGATGCTCCAGAAGAGATCGACCTGCCCGACCTGTTGTTCGAGGTCGGCTTCTGGACTTCGTTTCTGGGCGTCTTCGTGCACCTGGGGGACGGCCGCACCAGCATGGAGGACATCAAGACGTCCCTGGTCGCCCTGCTGGTCGCCGAGGCGTGCAACATCGGCCTCCCCCGTCGCCGACCCGAGCGAGGAGGCGCTCACCCGGGCCCAGCTGGGGCACGTCGACCAGTACTACCTGCGCGCCGACACCATCGCCGCGGCGAACGCCCTCCTGATCGAAGTGGGGGAAGGCGCGATCGTCTCCCAGTGGGGCGAGGGCCTGCTGGCCTCCGTCGACGGGCTGCGGCTCGTGGTGCCCAAGCGGGTTCGGCGTTGCTCGAGGTCACGACGAAGGTATCCGCGCCGGCCAAGCGGAAGCTGGGCGAGCGGTGGGGTCGGGTTGCGCAGGCCAGTGGGTCTCCTGGTCAACACCCCTCAAGCCGCGCACCGTTCCCCGACGCGCGGCACGCCAGAGTCCTTCGCGATCCAGCGCCGGATGCCAGCGGCTTTCCTTCACTCTTCGGCAGGGGGGCGGGCGGTGCCACTCCCGATGATGCGGCAGGTGAGAGCGGCGTGGAGGGTGGGAAGGTCGGTGGGGTTTGCGGCATCGAGTCCGGTGAGCCCAACGATTTTGCGGAGCCGGTAGAGCACCGTGTTGGGGTGGACGTTGAGTGCTTCGGCGGTGGCCCGCCGGTCCAGGCCGTGGCGCAGGAAGGCGGTCAGCGTGAGCAGAAGGTCGGGATAAGCGTTCAGCGGGTCGAGGAGGCGGGCGACGTGGGCGCGGGCGGGACCGGGACGTGAGAGTTGGTACTCCAGTGCGAGGTCTTCTAGCCGGTACAGGCCCGGCGGGCGTGCGGAAGCGGTGGCGATGTGGACCAGTTCGGTGGCCACGGGGGACATCTCTGCGACGTCACCGGGCAGGGCGGGCACGGCGGCGGCGAGGACGGTGGCGCCTGCGGCCCTCTGCAGGCGGGTCCGGAGCCGGCGGGTGTCGTCCCAATGGACCGGGCCGTGTTCGGTGAAGTCCGTGTCGCTGGGCAGGAGGATCAGGCCGCCGTCGGGGGTCAGTGAGGACAGGGCTGCGCCGCGGCTGTGCAGGGCGAGTTCCGTGCGCAGGCGGCGGAGTTTGCGCATGGCTGCGGCGTTCGTGTCGACGCCGGGTGTGTGCTCGTCGGCATGCGGACCTACGGCGAGGGCGAGGACGAGGTAGCCGGGGGGAAGGGGGAGGCCCGCTTCCCTGGCCGCTTCCTCGTCGATGCGTCCTTGGAGCAGGGATGTCAGCAGGAGTTGGCGGGCGCCGTGCCGTTCACCGACGGTGATCTGCATCTGTTGCAGGTAGCCGGCGGTGACGGCGGTGGTGACGTGCTGCAGGTATTCCAGCAGCAGGCTGTACATCGCGGTGACGGCCGGCAGGTCTTCGGGGCCGGCTGTCGCGGCGATGTCGTCGAAGCAGAGACGGGCGCCGAGGAAGTAGGCGGAGACGATCGCTTCGGCCGGCAGCCCCTCCTCCGCCCGACGCGTCGCCGAGCTGGTCAGCAGGGCGAGTTGTTCGGGTCCCAGCATGCGTCCGCTTCTCAGCGCCTGGACGAAGTCGTGGATGCTGCGGCGGATCATGCGCGCCACGTCACCCGTGAGCTGTTCGGCGGGGAGCTTGCGGTAGACCGGAAGCTCGGCTGTCAGCCGCTGGAGGATCTCGGCTTCCAGCCGGGACGCGGATCCGATCAGGTGCTCCCGCAGTCCTTCATCGTTGGTCCCGGCCTGGCTGGTGTTGTACGCGGACACAAATCACCTCTCGGAACACTGTTCTCCGGACCGGGTGCACGCGGCGGGTGAGCCGACATGATGTATCGCACCACAAACTTACCGGCCGGTAAACAGGGGCGGGACGCCCCTGCGATCCCCTGCCTCCGGGCGCGTCGCCGCGCGCCATCATGAGCCGAAGGAGCCGCACGTGAATCTCAGCCTGCGTACCACCCTGGCAGCCGCCGTCGCAGCGATAGCCATGGCGACGACCCTCGCCACCCCCGCCGCCGCCGAGACCACCGAGCCTCTCGACTACGTTGCCTTGGGCGACTCGTACGCCGCCGCCCCCTTCGTCCTGCCGGTCGACCCCTCGAACCTGCTGTGCCTGCGGTCCCTGGCCGACTACCCGCACATCGCCGCCAAGGCGCTGGGCGCCAAACTCACCGACGTCAGCTGCTCCGGCGCGACCGCCGAGGACTTCACCACCTCCCAGCACCTGGGGACCAAGCCCCAGTTCAACGCGCTCACCAAGGACACCGACATCGTCAGCGTCACCATCGGAGGCAACGACACCGGCCTGGTCGTCTCCGCCCTGGGATGCATCAACCTCCTGCCCAAGCCCCTCGGCGTCAGCTGCGCAGCAAGGAACACCAAAGGCGGTGTCGACAAGGTTAAGGCGGGCATCGACGCCTGGGCGCCGAAGTTCGTCACCACCCTCAACCAGATCAAGCAGCGTGCCCCGCACGCCAAGGTGTTCGTCGTCGGCTACGGCAACTACATCCGCCCCGGCGGCTGCTTCCCCACCCAGCCCATCTGGGACGTCGACGCCACCTACATCCAGGGCGCCGTCGACCATCTCAGTGCAACGCTGCGGACCACGGCCCGGCAGCACGGTGCGACGTTCGTGGACACCTACTCCCTCGGCATCGGCCACGACTCCTGCGCGGCGCCCGCCGAACGGTACATGGAGGGCCTCGTCCCCGCCCACGTCGCCATGCCGCTGCACCCCAACGCCAACGGCTCCAAGGTCATGGGCAGCGCTCTCGCCTCCGCAGTGGCCTCCGCCACCCGCACCAGCTGAACCACACGCACCCAGGGGCCGGCGGGAAGAACACCTGCCGGCCCCGCCTCAAGCCCGCGCCACCCGGTCTCACCCGCTGGCCAGTGGCTGCGATCCGTCCGACGCCTCTTTCCGCCCGCTCCCCAGCAAATTGTTTTCCGCGGCTTTCACCGACCCACAGGACACCGATGAACGACTCAGCACTCATCACCACCGGTCTGCCGATCGCCCTGGCGATCATCATGTTCGGCCTCGGGCTGTCCCTGACCACCGACGACTTCAGGAGGGTCACCCGGTCACCGAAAGCGGTGGTCGTCGCGCTGGTGCTGCAGGTGCTGGTGCTCCCGCTCGTGGCGTTCGGGTTGGTGAAGATATTTGACCTCGACCCCTTGCTCGCCGTCGGCGTGATGCTGTTGGCCGCTTCCCCCGGCGGGACCACGGCCAACCTGTTCAGCCACCTCTTCCGCGGAGACGTGGCCCTCAACATCACGCTGACCGCGATCAACTCGGTCCTCGCCGCCATCACCATCCCGATCATCACCAACCTCGCCATCGACCATTTCGACGCCGAGGGCGATCTCGGTCTGCAACTCGGCAAGGTGGTGCAGGTGATCGCCATCGTGCTCATCCCGGTCGCCGTCGGTATGGCGGTCCGCCGACGCTCCGCCGACTTCGCCGCACGCGCCGACCGCCCGGTCCGGATCTTCTCCATCGCCGTACTGGTGATCGTTTCGGCCGGTGCCCTGCTGGGCGAGCGGGAAAACCTGGCCGACTACATGCAGCAGGTCGGACTCGTGACCGGCATCTTCTGCCTCGCGAGCCTCACCCTCGGCTACGCCGGTGCCCGGCTGCTCCGTCTCGACAAGCCCCAGGCGATAGCGAGCTCCATGGAGGTCGGAATCCACAACACGACCGTGGCGCTCACCATCGCGCTCAGCGTTCTGGACAGCACCGAGGTCGCGATCCCCAGCGCCGTCTACTCGGTCCTCATGTACGTCCTCGCGACCGCCTTCGGCTACCTGATCACCCGACGCCACTCACACGCCGAGAAGAACCTGCACCAACCAACCGGATGACAGTTTGGGAGCCTCCGGAGGGCCCGTTACTCAGTGCTCGCCCAGAGGGCGGACATCCGCCGATGCCCGGGTGGGTTCGTAGGCGAGTCCCGCGTGGCAGGATCTGCTCGACGCTGCCAGGTGGTGCACGCTCCGTGACGCAGGCGGGGGTAAGGGTGATCCGGGACCGATGATGTGGACCATGGCCCGGTAGAGGGCTGTGAGGGCCTCGGGGGGCGGGGTCAGGGGTGCGCCGGGGGCGTAGGCGGCGCTCTGCGAAGCGCGTGACTTCCCGCCGATCAGCCGTGGACACGCCCTCGTGAACATTGCTGTCATGCACCTGCTCTACGCCGGGTCAACGCGACGCGAATCCGCCCCGCGTAAGTCGTGTCAACGCTCCAGAACATCTCGGAGGAAGGTGCACGCGGTGGCGAGCACCCGCTCGGCGGTGGGGACGACACCGGCTGAGGTGAAGATGCCGTGTGCGTGCTGCGGCAGGTGGATGTGCTGCACCTCGGCCCCCGCGCGGGCGAGTGCACCGGCGTAGGCGATGCCGTCGTCGCACAGCGGGTCGTGACCTACCGTGCATAGGAACGTGGGTACGGGCCGGGGGTTGACGGTGAGGTCGGCGATCGTCTTGCCGGGCTCCGTGCAGCCGTCGGTGTACAGGTCCATGAACCACCGCATGGTGGCCGCGGTGAGCGGGAATCCGTGACTCAGCCGGCGGTAGGACGCCGTGTCGGTCGCCCCTGTGACGACGGGATATAGCAGGAGTTGGGCAGCGATGTGGGGGTCCTCGACAGCGAGGGCGGCCGCGATGTGACCGCCCGCGCTGTCGCCGGCGACAGCGGGATTCTCCGTGTCAGGCCGTGTCGGTGGCCGTTTTCACGCAGCCACGCGAGGGCCGTGCGCGCGTCCTCCAGGGGTGCCGGGTGGGGGTGCTCGGGAGACAGGCGATAGTCGACCGCGAGGACCGCCGTCCTTGCCTCTGCGGCCAGGTGGCGGCACAGCGAATCGTGGGTGTCCAGGCTGCCCATCACCCAGCCGCCGCCGTGGAAGAACAGCGCCGTCGGGTGCGGCATCTCACTGTTCCCGGGACGGTAGAGGCGAGCCCTCACCGCACTGTGCCCGCTGACCTCCTCGGCCGTCAGCCACAGTTCCTCCACCTGCACGTCGGCGCGGGACGGCAGGGCGTTGCGCGCGCAGCTTTCCTCGTAGGCGGCGCGTGCGCCCGCCACCCCGAGCTGGTGGAACGAGGGTGCGCCGCGCTCGCGGAAGGCGCTGATCAGCGGCCATTGGTCGGCGGCGATGTTCCCGCCGGCGTACTCGGGGGCTCGTTGCTCGGGATGGGTCACGGCGCCACCGCTTCCCCGCTCAGGGTCGTGGTGAAGGCGGCGACGGCGCGGTGGTACTCGTCGACGGTCCCGGACCAGTTGTTGACCACACGGCCGTCCGCGTTCTTGTACCAGGAGGAGCAGTCGGAGGAGAAGGCGGACCGGCCGAGCTCCGCCTGGAGTTCGGCGTTGAAGTGGCGCACCTCCTCGGCGGTGACCTCGACGGACCGGCCTGCGCCGGACACGACCCGCTCCGTGGTCTCGGCGATGAACTGCTGCTGGCACTCCAGCATGGTGACGACGGAGTTGTGGTTGAGGTTGGTGTTCGGCCCGTAGACGAGGAAGAGGTTGGGGAATCCGTCGACCATCATGCCCAGATACGCCTCGGGCACCCCGTCCCAGCGGTCCGCGAGGGTCCGTCCGTCCCGGCCGGTGATCTCGATGTCGCCGACGAAGGTCTGGCTGGCGAAGCCGGTCCCGAAGACGACGATGTCGACGTCGTGGACCTTTCCGTCGTGCGTGACGATGCCGGTCTCGGTGAACCCTTCGATGCCCGACGTCTCCAGGGTGACGTTCGGCCGGGTGAGGGCCGGGTAGTAATCGTCGCTGCGCAGGATGCGTTTGCAGCCGAACTCGTGGTCGGGGGTGAGCTTCAGCCGCAGGGCCGGGTTCGCCACCTGGTCACGGAGGTGCTGCAGTGCCTCCCGCGCGCCGGTCTCCTGCTCAGCGGAGCCGAGCCGGGTCCGCGCGAATCCCGCCTCCCTCTCGGCGTGGATCCGTTCCCGCAGCTCATTGAAGACAGCCGGATCGTCCTGGTGGTGCGCTCGCTCCTGCGCGGTGAAGATCTGCTGGTTGCGGGGCAGGATGTAGTTGGCCGACCGTTGGAACACCACCAGGTGCGCCACTTCGGCGGCGATCTCGGGGACGTACTGCACCGCGCTGGCTGCCGCTCCGACGCTGGCCACCCGCTTTCCGGCGAGGGCGACGTCGTGGCGCCACCGCGCCGAGTGGAAGGCCGCGCCGCCGAAATCTTCCAGGCCGGGGAAGCTCGGTACCTTGGGAGTGCCGAGCTGTCCGAGGGCGGGAACGAAACCCCGGGTCAGGTAAGTGCGTCCGTGGACGTCGCGGAGCCACCACAGCTGCGCGCAGTCGTCCCATCGTGCGGAGCTCAGCCCCGAGTTCAGGAGGATGTGGTCGTGCAGGGCGTACGCGTCCGCAAGTGCCCGGAGGTAGCCGAGCAGCTCGTCGCGTCCGGCGTACATGCGCTCCACGGCGAGGTGCGGGAAGTGGCTGTAGCAGTAGATGACGGACTGCGTGTCACAGGCGGCGCCGGGGTAGGTGTTGTCCCGCCAGACGCCTCCGATGTCGGCCTCGCGCTCCAGGATCAGGAAGTTGCGCCGCCCGGTTCGGGCGAACTGGGCTGCTGTTCCCAGGCCGCCGAAGCCGGCGCCGACGATGACAGCGTCGTAGATGTGGTCGTTCACGGGGTGTCTCCGAAGGTGATGATCTGCCGGATCTCGTCCCCGCGGGCGAGGCGGTCCATGGCTTCGTTGATCTGGTGTAGCCGGATGCGGGAGGAGATCAGCCTTTCCAGCGGCAGGCGGCCCTCGCGCCACTGCTGGGCGTATCGGGGGATGTCGCGGCTCGGCAGCGACGAGCCGAGGTAGCTGCCGACGACGGACAGGGCGCGGCTGGTGATGTCGAGCGGGGCCACTCGCGCGGTCGCGTCGGGGGCGGGTAGGCCGACGGTGACCACCGTGGCGCCCGGGGCCGCGAGCCCGAACGCGGTTTCGAAGGCGCGGGGATGGCCGGCGGCCTCCACGACGAGGTCGGCCGCCACGCCCGCTTCGACGGCCTGCTGCGGGGTGAGTGCCTGGGCAGCACCCAGTTCGCGGGCCTGAACGAGTTTCGTCTCCCGTGTGTCGACGGCGATGACCCGGCAGTCGGCCGCTGCCACGGCGACCATCAGCGCGGCCATGCCGACTCCGCCGAGCCCGATTACCACGACGGTGTCGCCGGTGCGCGGCGGGCGTACGTTGAGGACCGCGCCGCCGCCGGTCAGGACCGCGCATCCGAGCAGTGCCGCCACGTCGGCCGGTATGTCGTCGCCGACGGGCACGATCGAGCGCCGGTCGACCACCGCGTGGGTGGCGAAGGCGGACACGCCCAGGTGGTGGGCGATGGTGACGCCGGCGCGGCTGAGCCTGCTTCCGCCGTCGAACAGGACGCCTTCGCTGTTGGCGTTCGTCCCTGGTGCAGGGCAGGCGTCCGTCGGTCGCGCAGGCCGCGCAGCGGCCACAGCGCGGCAGGAAGGTCGCGACTACGCGCGACCCCGTGGGCAGGTCCGTGACGTCACGGACCGTCTCCAGGACGGTCGCGGAGGCTTCGTGACCCAGCAGCATCGGCAGGGGTCGGCGGCGGCTGCCGTTGACGACGGAGAGGTCCGAGTGACACACCCCGGCGGCGTCGACGCGGACGAGGACCTCGTTCGGTCCCGGCGCGGCGAGCTCGACCTCGGCGACCGTCAGCGGTCGCACGGCGTCGAAGTCGCTCGTGGCATCGCTGTGTTCGAGAACGGCTCCGGTGATCTTCATCGAGCGCCTCACTGCGCTTCCGTACCGAGCGAGGCGGCGAACCAGTCCGACGCCTTCACGGCGGCGACGTTGGTGTCGCGCTGGTCGGAGTAGAGGCTCATGTGGCTGACCTTGGGCAGAATTTCCAGGCGCTTGTGGGGGGAGGCGATGGCGTTGAAGGCCGCGATCTCCCGGTCCCACATGGTGATGTTGTCGCCCTCGGCGACGATCACCATGACCCGCTTGTCCAGGATCCGGGAAAGGAAGGGGAACACCGAGTAGTTCAGCAGCAGTTCGGTCGACTCCATCGTGCTCCAGTGCTCGTGCCGCTCGGCCTCACCGGACTGCTGCAGCGAGTGGAACACCTCGTGGATCCTCGGGAAAGGCCAGGTGGACAGCTCTGCGCCCGGCGTCAGGGAACTCATCGCCAACCTGCCTCCCTCCGCTCCGCCCGCCCGCCCGCCCGCTCGCGGCGGTCCTCCAGGAGGGCGCGCTCCAGTTCGGCGAAAGCCGTCTCGCCGTGGGTGCGGCGCATGTTGTCGTAGCCCTCGACCACGGGGACGACGGAGACCGCCGCCTTCACCCGGGGGTCGGAGGCGGCCAGAATCAGCGCGTGTCCGCCGCTGTAGGAGATGCCGAAGACTCCCAGGCGCTCCGCGTCGACGTCGGAGCGGCTCTCCACGTAGGTGAGGGCGTTCTTGTAGTCCGAGATCTGCTGCCAGGGGTCGATGTGCTGGCGGCGCTCGCCGGAGCTCTCGCCGAAGCCCCGGTAGTCGAAGCCGAGGAACTGCACCTGCTGCTCGTTGACGATCCGGGCCACGTGCGGGAGCACGATCTCCTTGACGTAGCACCATCCGCCGCCGGCCACGACGGTCGGCAGGGGTTCGGTGGCACCGTCCGGACGGAAGAGGGTTCCCGTGAGGGTTTCGCCGTCGCTGGGAAACGTCACGCGCTCGATCATGGTCGGCTCCGTACACCGGCCCAGGAGCGGCCCCTGGGCGACTGCGGCCGAAGCTATGCGTCGCAGGTCACCGCAGAGTGTCTCGATTCCGAGATGCCTGGAGCCGGAAGGCTGCGACCATGTCGCTTGTGGGCGGCCCCGGGGTTTACCTTGCGGTCACGACGCGTACGCCGGGGGCAGGGTCCGCGAGTCACGTGCAGTGCCCGTAACGCACGACACAGGAGGTGACCGGTGGTCGGTCAGCTGAAGATCGCCCGGGCCCGCGACTTGTTCCTGCAGGACGGGACCGAGTCGCCGCTCGTACGGCCGGCGACGCTGCGGGCCTGGAAGCGGTCACGGGCGGCCGGCGCGGCACACCTGGGCGCGCCTTCCCTCGCCTCCTTCGAGGAGATCGAGCGCGACAGCGCGGTGCTGCGGGCCGCCGAACCGGTGGTGAGCGCGATCATGCGCCGCTTGGGCACGGCGGACTACGCGGTCATGGTCACCGACCGTGACGCCCGGGTCCTGAGGCGGTGGATGTCGGGGCCGACCATGGAAGCTCTGATGGACGAGATGTGTGTGGTGCCGGGCGCGCTCTTCGGTGAGTCGGACATCGGATCGACCGGCTTGGGGACCGTTCTGGAGGACCGCTCCACCACGGTCGTGGACGGCACCGAGCACTACAACACGCGTTTCGACAGGGTCGTCGCGGTCGGCACGCCGATCGTCCACCCGGGCACGGGGTGCATCGAGGGCGCACTCGATCTGGTGTGCCCGACCGGCGCCTCACCGGAGATCATGGTGGCGTTGATCGAACGCGCGGCTCAGGACGCGGGAGAACAGTTGCTGACCGGGTACGCGGCGCACGACCGGGCACTGCTCGACGCATTCCTGCGCAGCGAACGCCGAGGCCCCCGGCGGCCGGTCGCCGCGGTCAACGCACGCATGATCATGGCCAACCATCTTGCCGAGCCTCTGCTCGGATCGGATCCCGCCTGGGTGCTGTGGGAACGCGTGCAGACCGCGCTGTCCTCACCTCGGTCGTCGTTGCGGTTGAGCGACGCGCACGGCGAGGGCCTCGACGTCGACGTCCGGCCGGTCGACCCGTCCGACCACACGGCCGGCGCCCTGCTGCAGCTGTCCGCCGCGCCGCCCACCGCACCGTCCCCCCGCGCCCGGGCACGGGACCGGGATGCCGCGACCGCGCTGGCGGCGGCCGCGGGTAAGGACCTGCCGGGACGCAGCGAGTCCTGGCGTACGACGCTCGTCCTGGCCTCGCGCGCGCTCCTGGCCCACGGACACGTATTGCTGCACGGCCCCGTCGGTACGGGAAAGAGCGCGCTCGCCGAGGCGCTGTGTTCCGCGGCCTCGCCCGCGGACACCGACGGGCGGAGCCGGGCGGCCGGCTCCCGGGTGATCGACGATCTGCACACCTGGTCACCCGCCCGGCTGGCGGACCTGCGGCGGAAGCTGAACGCCGACTGCGCGCCGCAAGTCATCGCCACCGCGACTTCGCACCATGCCCACGGGCTGCCGGACGAACTGCTCGCCATGTTCGACCACGTCATCGAACTGCCCGCCCTGTCCAGGCGTCCCGAGGACATCGCCGACATCGCGGCGGCGGAGACGGCGAAGGTCGCTCCGCAGACGGTTCTGGCCCCCGACGCCGTGAGCGATCTCGTCCGCAGGAGTTGGCCCGGCAACGTCGCCCAGCTCACGCGCACGCTCCGAGCGGCCGTCGAGCGGGCGCCCGGGAACCGGCTGCGCGCGACGGATCTGCCTCCAGCTACGGAGGTCCCCCGCTCACGCCGCCGCTTGACATACCTGCAGAGCACCGAGCGGGAGGCGATCGCCGCCGTACTCGTCTCCGTTCACGGCAACAGGAGCAAGGCGGCGGAGGTGCTCGGCGTCTCCCGCGCGACGCTCTACAGGAAACTCGAAGCGCTGAGCCTCGGTTGACGCCCTCCGCGCCAAGGCGGCGGGCGACGGGTTCAGGTCACGGATGGCGGACCTCCTCGGTCGGTGCCGGTGACGTGAAGAATTAGACGCGCTTGTCCAAGAAGGCGCTGAGTCCTTCGTGGCCGTCCGGGCCTCTGAGCAGATCGGCGATCGAAACGGTCTCGGCGCCGAGCCGAGCTTCGAGATCCCGCGGCGGTTCTCCGGCCTCGCGCAGCAGTCGCTTGGTCGCGGCGAGCGCCGGTGCTGAGCCGTCGGCGGGGACTCGTACCGTTTCCTCGGCCTCCTCGGCCTCCTCGGCCTCGTCGGCCAGGGACTGCTGCACCACCGCGCGGCTGACCAGGCCCCACTCCTGGAGTTCCGCCGCAGTGACGAAGCGGTTGGTAGGGCCAGGTCCAGCGCTCGGGCCAGCCCGATGCGGCGGGCCAGCAGCCCGGAGACCCCGCAGTCGGGTGACAGCCCCGCCGCGGTGTATGCCACGCGCAGCTTGACGGCACTGCCCGCCAGCACGATGTCCGCACCGAGCGCGATGCCGATTGCCTCCGCCGGCGACGGTCCTGTGCACCACGCTCACGACGGGCAGCGGCACCCGGGCGAGCGTGTGCAGAGTCTCGTGCTGGAGGGTCGCCGTGTCGGCGATCCGCTCCGAGGTATCGGGTGCGTCGGCAAACCAGCGCAGATCACCGCCCACGCTGAACACCGGCCCCTGAGCGATCAGTGCGGCTACGCGCAGGGTGCCGGCGGCAGCGCCCCCGACGAGCCGGGCGGCTGCCTCGTGGAGGCCGAGGGCCATGGCACCGTCCAGCGCGTTGCGCGTGCCGGGACTCGCCAGCTCGATTCGCGCGACGGTTCCGTCGCGGACTCAGCGGACCCGATCGTGCATCAGTTCCTCATCCATGCGGGATTTTTCCGTACTCGATGACGAACCAAGCGGCCGTTCCTTTCCGGGTGTTGCCGAGCGGACGGCGGCTACTGCCCGCGAGCTGCGGCCGTCGGTCCGGAACGCCTTTTTGTAAGGAAGGTGTGGTCGACAGTCGTGGCGCTTCCCGAACCCTGCCTCGAGGTGAGACTGCCAATCCATCCGAGCAGGAAGGCGATTGGCACGGCGGCCAGGCCGGGAGTCTGGAACGGGTACCAGGCGAAGTCCTTCTTCGGCCACATTGCGTACGGGCTCCCGGAGACGCTGGACGAGAAGAACATCAGCACGACACAGATCAGCAGCCCGCCGTACACGGCCCACAGCAGCCCGCGCCGGTTGAACCCGCGCCAGAAAAAGGTGTAGATCAGGGCAGGGAAGACGCACGAGGCGGCCACGCTCATGGCGAAGGTGATCAGGAACTCCACCTGATACCGGAAGGTGGCGGCGGACAACGCAAGGCCGAGGACACACAGGACGACGACAGCCAGGCGCATGACGCGCACTTCGCCCTCGTCGGTACGACGTCGCCCGCACCGGGCGTACACATCGTGGGCCAGAGAGACCGCAGCGGCGAACGTCACACTGCTCACCGCGGTGAGCACGGCGAGGAAGGCAACACACGAGATGGCGGTGACGAGCACGACGCGCGCCGACGACGCGTCGTGGAGCAGGCCCGAGGCCAGCAGCACCAGGGCCGACTGCCCATTGCCGTCGACCGCTCCGATCGTCCTGCTGCCCACCACGGCCGTCGACGCGAGTCCTGCCATGAGCAGGAGCACGACGAACGCGGTGGACAAGATCGCGGCGATACTCATGGACCGTCGTGCCGACCGTCCGCTCCGGGATGCGCTGATCCGCAGGATCAGGTGCGGCGCCATGGCCGTGCCGAGGATCACCACCAGGTGTGCGCCCACGTCGTTGAGCGTTCGGAAGCCGGTCTCGTAGGGCCACATCCCCGGGCTGAGGTACGCGTCCGGCGCCAGGCTCGCGTCCACCGCGGCCGCGAGCAGGTTCCCGGGGTTCCACCCGAACTCCCCGAGTGCCAGCAGGGTGATCACCGTCAGCGTCACGAGCGTGAGGGGCACCTTGACGACCTGCATGAAGGTGGTGCCTCTCAGCTCCGCCACCGCGGCGAAACACGTGATGAGGCATCCGATCATGATCGTGCAAATGACCTGGACGTGTTCGGTGGTCGCCCCGATCACGAGGGACACGCTGATACCGGCGGCCCTGAGCTGGATGAGGAGGAGAGGAAGGGTGATGGCCAGCGTCACCACGGCAGCGGCCGCCCGGGGAGCCGGCCCTCGTGCGCGGAGCCCGAAGAGATCACCCAGGGTGTAGCAGCCGCTGTTGCGGATCCTCTGGGCGAGCAGGAGTGCGACCCCCAGGCCGAGCAGCGCGTCGACGGCGGCGGCGAACCCGTCGTAGCCGAACAACGCGATGGCACCGGGGACCGCCAGCAGGCTGACAGCCGTGATGAACTCGCCGGCCATCGCGAACCCGTTCACGACAGGTGATAGGGATCGGTCCGCGACGTAGACAGCGTCCGGGCTGTCCCGATCGTTGACGAGCATGGCGAGCCACAGCAGGGCGCAGCCGATGAAGACGAGGATGGATATGATCACTGGCTGCCGCACCGCGGCGCCGAAGGGTTCGAACGCACCCGAGCCCAGGAGTTCTAGGGATATCACGTCACCACCCCTGCCTGTCGAAGGCGCCGGGGGGCCAGGCCGTCCCGGCCCGGGCCACCTCGGACGCCGCGGAATCCTCCAGGGGATCGCACACGCGCGCCGACCGGATCTCGTGCCACCATGCGCTGCCGGCGAAGAGGCAGCACTGCGCGATGGCCCACACCATGCCGAGGGTGAGGTCTCCGGCCACGAGCACCGAGGCGACCGACGTGAAGGAGAAGAGGAGAAGTCCGGCCGCGAGGGGAACCGCGTTGACGGCGAGGAAGACGCGTTGGATGTGATGGACGGTCTGCCGCAGGGCGGGCGACGGCGGCCGGTCGCCGGGGGCAGTTGATACGAAGGGTGGGTGCACGGAAATCTCCGGCCGTTGAGGGACCGCGCGGGCGAGGGAGCGGAAACCAGAGCTCCGCCGGCGGCGCGTACGGGATGGCATGTGCGGGTCGGCGGAATCTGTATGCGCTCCGCCGAGGCGCGGGGGCGATCGCTAGTGCGTCCGTCCGCGACGAGGATCCGTGTGGGGCGCCGTCGCCGGGTGAGGGACGAGTCGCCCGCGTCAGTCACCCGGGCGTGGTGTGTACGCGGGGGTGAGCAGATCATCGGCCGCCGAGCGGCGGCCGGGCACAGAGGTCACATGCGTGAAGGGCCTGGCGGCGAGGGGTTTCACGGCGCGGAGAAGCAGTTTCCGCGCGTGTCTGCCTACTGCTCGACAAGCTTGGCGTGCCATACTCTAACGCAGGAAGTACTGCACTAAGACGACCGGCGGCGAACGACTGCAGGCCGTTCGCCGTGGCGCGAAGGAATCCATGACCGAAAAGTCCGCGCAGCGTCGCCCCGGTGGGCGCACCGCCCGCAACCGCGAGAACGTCCTGCGCGCCACCGCGGAGGTGCTGCTCCACGAGGGCTATGAGCACCTAACGGTTGCCCGGGTGGCCGCCGCAGCCCAGGTTGCGGAGACCACCGTCTACCGCCGCTGGCCGAGCAAGGCACACCTGGCCGCCGACGCACTGTCCGAGCTCGCTAGAACCGACAACCCGATACCGGACACCGGCACGCTCGAAGGGGACCTACGGGCGCTCCTCGGCCAGATCCTCGCGCTCATCGAACGGCCCGAGGTCCGGCGGGTGATCCTCACCGTCGTGTCCCTTGCGACGGACGACGACGAAGTGGTGGCGGCCAAGGTCGCCTTCTGGGAGTCGCGGTTCGTCGGCGCCGCCGCGATCGTGATCCGTGCCGTCGAGCGCGGTGAACTCGCCCCGGAATCCGACCCGTACGAGTTGATCGAGGACCTCGTCGCACCCACGTACTTCCGGCTCCTCGTCACGGGCCGCCCGCTCGACGACCGCCTCGTCGACCGGTCCGTCGAGCTCGCGCTGAGCCGTCAGGGCATCTGCGCCGCACCTGTGCCCGGCCGTCCCGCGTCACCGTCGGCCGACGACTGAGACGGACGCGGCAACGCACCACCACCGAAGCTCACCTCATAGGAACGGAGCAACATCATGAGCAGTGCATCGCCCACTGTGCATGCAATCATCGGCGGCCGCACATTCAGCCGCGACCAGGTGTTGGCGTGGGAGGCCGAACGCCTGCCCGCGGCAGCCTCGAAGATCGGCCTCCCAGTGCCGTCCGGGGACCTCGCCCGGCAGCGCGCAGAATTCGCCGACGCCAAGCTCGCTTTGGGAGCCGCCGAGATCAAGCACCGTCTGCGGCGCGACCTCCGCCTCGGCGACATCGTAGGCAACACCACCGCCCGGATCTCCCGCGGCGGGCGGGCCACGTCGGTGTGCGAGCTCCAGGTGGTCGGCGGCAGCGCGGCCAGATTTGTCCAGTGGTTCGAGGACATCTCCCGGGACGACTACACCCGCTCCATGACCGCGGCGCACCCCGACCACTTTCTCATCCAGGACCTGCCTGACGGGCGGCAGGAAGTGATCGAGACCACCGGCGGCAGTCCCCTTCCCAGCCGGTTCATCATCGACTACACGGACCTGTCTACGCTTGCGACGCCGTCCGATCCCGCTGCCGACGCCGAGGCAGCGGGCGTTGCCATCAGCGGGAAGGGTCTGAACATCGGAGGCGTGCGCCACCAGTTCCGGGACGTGCCGGGAGGCTTCCACGCGCGCCTGTGCGTCGAGTTCCCCCGTGCGATCCTCCCGCGCATCCTCTCCGAACACCCTCGGCACCTGGCCATCGAGTTCTGCAACTGGGTGGAGTTCGCCTTCGGCGCCGAGCACTGAACCCTGTCAGGCCGTGAGCGGCTGTTCGGACCAGATGCACTTGCCCTCGGGCAGGAAGCGCGTGCCCCAGCGCCGGGACACGGCCGCCACAAGCTGCAGACCTCGTCCGCCCTCGTCGGTAGAGGCCGCACGCCGGATGCGCGGGGTGGTGGGACTGCTGTCGTACACCTCGCAGATCAGGGAGGTTCCGCGCAGCAGGCGCAGCCGGATGGGGCCGCTGGCGTGCCGGATCACGTTGCCGACCAGCTCGCTGACAACGAGCTCCGTGGTCATCTCCAGGTCCGTCAGTTCCCAGAGGCTCAGTTGCTCCCGGACGTGCAGCCGGGCTACGCCAGCGGTCCGGGGATCGTCGGGAAGGACGAAAGAGGCGACGTCGCGGTCGGGCATGCCCCGGGTGTGGGCGACGAGCAGGACCGCGTCGTCGTCGTTGTGCTCGCGATAGGGCAGCAGGTCCGACACGACGGCCTCGCACAGCCGGTCCAGGGCGGGTCCAAGGTTGACGTTCCGGCGGGCGGCAGGGGGAGGGCCGCCCCGGCCGAGGGCTCGGGACACCGAACTCTCCAGCTGGTTCAGCCCTTCGTCTATGTCCCTGGTGGCGGACTCGACGAGGCCGTCCGTACAGAATACGAGCAGGCTGTCGTCGGGCAGGTGCAGCTGGTGGGTGGCGAACGGCGGTTCGGCCGCCCCCAACGGCGGGTCGACAGCCGGCAGGGGGCGCACGACGGTGCCATCGGGGTGGACAACGATCGGCAGGGGATGCCCGGCCGAGGAGTAGGTGCAGATCCGTGTGACCGGGTCGTACTCGGCATAGAGGCAGGTGGCGTACGAGTCGTCGTCGAGGCCGCGGACGAGGTCGCCGAGGTGGGCGAAGAGCTCGTCCGGCGGCATATCGAGTTCGGCGAGGGTGCGGACCGCGGTGCGCAGCCGTGCCATGGTGACCGCCTGAGTGACGCCGTGACCCATGACGTCACCGACGACCAGGGCCACCCGGTCGCTGGACAGGCGGATGACGTCGTACCAGTCGCCGCCCACCTCGTCGCTCTGCCCGGCGGGCAGGTAGCGAGCGCCGACGGCGACGGAGGGCACGGCGGGCAGCGCGCGGGGCAGCAGGCCGCGCTGGAGTTCCTGGGCGCGAGTGTGTTCCGCGTCGTAGAGACGAGCCCGCTCAAGCGCTTGTGCGACCAGGCCGCTGAGGGCGGTCAGCAGCGTGCGCTGCTCCTCGGGGAAGGAGCGCTCCCGGGTGAAGGAGATGACGCAGCACCCGATGGGACGGCCGGAGGCGATGAGGGGCAGTACCGCCCAGGCTCTTTTCGCCGATGCGGCCACGAGGCGGTCCAGCGGGGGGAAGTTCCGGAGGAACTCGGCCGGCGACTCTGCGAAGGCGGGCTTGCGTGTGCGCAGGACGGTGGTCGCCGCGGTGTGGGTGGTGAGGGGGACACCTTCGATCTTCTCCAGGAAGTCCTGCGAGTACCCGGTGGAGCCGAGTATGTGCAGGCGGTTGTGCTCGATGACCTCGACCAGCATCCCGTCGGCGCCGAAAGGCGGCAGAACATGCTTCTGTACGGCGCGGGCCACGTCCAGGGAGGTGACGGCCTCCGCGAGGGCCGCGGTGAGTTCGCTCATCCGGAGCTCGGCGTCCGTCCCGTCTCCGGTGCCGTCGGCCGCTCGCGGCCACAGGTCGGTCGCGTCACCGGAGCTCGGCACCCGTCCAGCGGTCCAGGCCGCTACCGCCGCGAGGAACGACCACTGACCCGGGTCAGGCGCGCCGCCCCCGGTCGTGAGCACCGACAGCGCGCCGATCGGCCCTTTGGGGCCGAGCAGCGGCACCGACGCCGTGCCGGACGCGCCGGTCCCCATGGGGTCGGGGGACCAGACGACCGAACCCGAACGTACAGCGCGGGCGGGTGGTACCTCCTCATCACCCCGCAACGTCGCCCATGCCGTGGTGAAGCCCTGCCCCAGGCCGCTCGCCGCGGCCAGGTGCAGCTCCTCATGGACGGCACCACGCAGGTGGACGAGGCCGCCCAGTCCGCACAGGCCCGCCATCGCCTGCTGTGCGGCGAGCGCCAGCGGCGCCGAACCGGTCGATACGTCGGCTTCCAGGAGGCGCAGCCGTGCGGAGCCCGCAGTCGCGACATCACTTGCGGGGCGGGCGTTCACAGTGGCCATATCGCCTCCTGCCAGGGAGCACGGCTCTCTCAGAATAGCTCCGAACACTCCAGCAAACCCGGACGAACCCTCCTGTACGGGACGGATGGGCGGCGGAGGCCGTGCGGTGGTTCCGCAGGGCCTCCGCCGCACCGGCGTGCTGCCGCTGTACCGCGTACGGGAGGGTGGTCAGGCGCTCGGCCGGACCGCGGCCCTGAACTCGGGATCGGCGGACGGCTCCGTGGCGTGTTCGCCGGTGCGCGGCAGCAGCAGAGCTACCACGGCGCCCAGGGCGAAGAAGCCGGCGCAGACCATGAGGCCACCGCTGAAGCCGATCGAGCTCGCGAGGCCCGCCAGGGCGAAGGGAGCGAACGCGGACACGCCCCGGCCGACGTTGAAGCAGAACCCGGCACCGGTGGCGCGGGCCCGGGTCGGGAACAGTTCGCCGAGGTAGGAGCCGAAGACCGCGAAGAAGGCCGTGAAGGCGCCGAACAGCGGGCCGAGCCACAGCAGGGTCGTTTCGTGGGTGGTGAGGGCGTAGACGGGCAGGGTCGCGACCGTGCCGATCAGGGTGAGGATGATGGTCGCGCGTCGGCCGATCCGGTCCGCGAGTATGCCGAAGACGTTGTAGCCGAGGAAGATGCCGACGTTCAGAATCGTCACGAACCAGGCCATCGACTCCGTCGGCAGGCCGCGCTCGGTGGTGAGGTAGGTCGGCAGCCAGGTCATCGCCCCCCAGTAGCCGGTCAGGACCAGTGCTGCCATGAGGGTGCCGAGCAACGTCGTGCGGCGCAGTGGGCCTCTGAGAACGTCGCCCACCGAGACGGACTCGGTGGCCTGGTCGGCTTTCGCCGCCGCCCAGTCGGCGGATTCCCGGAACCAGACGAGGACGATGACGACGGGGACGACGACGGCGGCGCCAGCGATGAGGAACAGCAGTCGCCAGTCCGGCAGGAGCATCCTGGAGAGGACGGCCGCGAGGATGCCGCCGGCCGGGAAGGCGCTGAGGACGAAGGCCGCGGCGCGACCGCGGCTCTTGGCGGGCCAGGTTTCGACGACGTAGGCGGAGACGACGCTCCACACAGTGCCGAGACCTATGCCGGCGAGGAACCGCAGGATCAGGAAGACGGTGAAGCTGGGCACGATGGCAAGAGCGGCTGTGAAGACGCCGAACGTGACGAGTGATCCGACCAGCGCCTTCTTGCGGCCGAAGTTGTCGGCCACGTAGCCGCCGAGGACGCTGCTGACCCCGATGCCCAACAGGGTGGCGGTGGCGAGAAGCCCTGCCTGGATGACGGTCAGGTCCATGTCCTCCCGGATCGCGGGAAGTGCCAGGGACAGGAGGACGATCTCCAGGGCATCGAACAGATAGGCGAGGAAACACCCGCCGAGCACAATCCAACGAGTACGTCGCATGCTTGTACCTCCGGTTCGGGCTGCCGGCGTATCCGGGCAGCACTGATCTGCGTGTCGGGGGAAAGCGAGTAGGTCTCTGGCGGGACGCATCGGGGGCCGGGTTCCGGCAGCACCCGTTCCTGGCGTGCTCGATGCCGGTGGGCGCGCAGTGCGTTAACGGAAGCCCCCGGGGCTCGCGGTCAGGCCCCCGGTTCGGGCCTTTTCGTCAGACCGGCCGTCGGCACACGGTCATGACGTCGAGGCCGCCCCGCTCGGCGCGGGCCGGGCGAAGCGGCCTTGGAACTTCCGGCTACAGGCTCGAGGGTCCCGAGCCGGTCAGTGGTCCTGGTCGGGGACGAGAACGAGGTCGAACTTCATGCTTGTCCAGGGTTCCTGGGGGTGGGTCCCGTCAGGGGCCGGTCCGGCGGCGTGGTACTCGGCCTCGACGACGAGGCTGTCCTTCACTCCGAACACGGCGTCGTCGCCGAGATGAGGATCTCCGGCCACGAAGATGTGGGTGATCAGGGTCCGGTGGCCCGGCGCCACGACCTTGAAGTGGAGGTGCGCCGGGCGCATGGGCCCACGACCCGCGGCCTTGAGGAGATCACCGACGGGGCCGTCATGCGGGATCGGGTATGGCGTCGGCAGGACCGTCCAGAACCGGTACGAGCCGTCCTCCGCCACCCGCAGCCAGCCGCGGCCCGCGGAGTGGTCGGCACCGTACTGCACATCGTAGAAGCCGTCGTCGTCGGCTCCCCAGACGTGCAGGAGTGCCCCGCCGAGCGGGCTGCCGTCCACGGACCGTACCTGCCCCGAGACGTAGCACGGCGTGCCCACTGCTCCGCGCGCGATGTCGCCCCCGAGCGGGACCTCGGGAGCGTCGTCGACGTAGAACGGCCCGAACACGGTCGCTTCCGTGGCCCCGGGCTTTTTCGGCTCGTTGATCGCGACGGTGAGCATGGACAGGCCCAGGACGTCGGACAGGAGGATGAACTCCTGGCGGCGGTCGTCGGTGATGTGTCCGGCGCGGGTGAGGAACGCGATTGCCTTCTCCCACTCCGGTTCGGTGAGCCGGACCTCCCGGGCGAAGCCGTGCAGGTGCCTGACCAGGCTCTGCATGACCTCCCGAAGCCGCGGATCGGCCGCTTTGCTGAAGCTGGCGAGAACCTCTTCGGTCACGGACTGCTCCCGCTTGGCAGTCGGAGGGTGCTCGGTGCTCATGCGTCCTCCCCGGTGGGTGCCGTCCCGGACCACGCGGCGACCAGCAGCGCTTTGAGGCCGTTGGCCGTGACGGGACTGGGGTTGTCGGTGGGCGCGAGCGCCAGGATGTCGTCGAGGACGGCGTCCACGTCGCTCCTGCCCAGTCCGAGGTCCCGCAGCCCGGCGGGGACTTTGAGCTCGCGGCCGAGCTCATGTAGCCCCTGGACGGCGTCGTCTCTGCCGAGCGCGGCGGCGATGCGGGCGGCAGCCCGGGGGGCGTTCGGGGCGTTGAAGGCCAGGACGTACGGCAGCACGATCGCGTGGGTCTCGGCGTGGGGAAGGTCGAATGCCCCGCCCAGCACGTGGCAGATCTTGTGGTGCAGCCCGGACCCGGCGACGGCGAACGCCGATCCGGCGAGATAGGCGCCGAGAAGCAGATCAGCCCGCGCTTCGCCGTCCTTCGGGTCGGTGGCGATGACGGGCAGCCCCGCCGCGAGGTGGCGGATGCCGTCCTCGGCGACGGCGCTCGACACCGGGTTGCGCCGAGGTGCCCAGAATGCCTCGACGCAGTGGGCCATGGCGTTGAGCCCGCTGGCCACCGACAGCGCGGCCGGCAGGGTCAGGGTGAGGTCGGGGTCGTACACGACGGTGCGGGGCAGCACGACCGGGTCCGTGCCGGTGGTCTTGCGGCTCCCCTGGGTCAGGCCCCACACCGGGGTGACCTCCGAGCCCGCGTACGTGGTGGGCACGGCCACGATCGGCAGCCCGGTGGTCAGTGCGACGGCCTTGGCCGTGCCCGTCGTCGACCCGCCGCCCACGCACAGCACCAGGTCGGCGCCGGCTGCCGCCTCGCGGGCGCTCTCGGCGACCTCGAGGGGGACGTGGGGGCGGATGCCGGAGAAGGTGGCCGTGACGCGGTCGGCGAACGGGGCACACAGCTCACGGGCGAGCGCGGTCTCGGACTCGCCGGCGATCAGCAGGATGCGCTGCGCGCCGAAGGCGTCGACCTCGGCGAGCAGCCGGGTGCTCGCGACGCCAGGGCCGAAGACCACACGTCCGGGCAGCGCGTCATAGGTGAATGGGGTCATCGGACTTCCTCCGGAAGGACGGTGGGCTGGTATCCCAGGAGCAGCCAGGTGCCGTTATCGCGCACCCAGACGGCCATGCACCGGTTGGCCAGCGTCTTGCGCACTCCTCCCGCGGTGATGTCGGCGTGCATCTCGCCGAACACCACGGCGGCGTCCCCGACAACGGTGATCCGGTCCACGGGGTGGTCGATGCGGTGGTACACGTAGAAACCCGACCGGAGCTTGTCCCGGTAGGAGTCGAGCGTGTCCACCTCCGCGTTGGAGTGGGTGTACGCGAGCTCTGGATGGGCGAGAGCGGTGAAGGCGTCGATGTCGCCCGCGATCACCGCAGCGTAGCGGGCGTCTTCGAGGGTGCGAATGGTCGCCACGGTCTCGGCCGTGGTGTTGTCAGCAGTCACAGAATCTTCTCTTTCTTCTCTTTCTTTCACGCGCCGCGCGAACCGTTGCGCAGCCGCAGGGCGGTGAGCACCTGGGCCATGTCTTGCTGGCCGAGCCCGTTCTCCGTCGCGTAGTCGAGGACCGCGAAGGCGGCCTCGGAGGCCGGCAGGCTGAGCCGGCGCGTACGTGCCAGGTCGAGTGCCAGGCCGAGGTCCTTGCGGATCAGGGACACCGGAGCTGCCACGCCTGCGGTCTCCGGCGAGAGGAACGCTTCCTCCTTGTAGCCGACGTACGGCGCGCCGGCCGCGCTGTTGCGCAGCACTGTGTAGAAGGTCTTGAGGTCGAGGCCGCCTGATTCTGCGATGAGCAGCCCTTCGGCAACGCCCTGGCTCAGTGCGGCAAGCACGGCGTTGACGGCGAGTTTCGCCGCCGATCCGGCGCCGACGGGCCCGCAGTGGAACTGTGCCGCCGTCATTGCGGCGAGGAGGGGGCGGACCTGCTCGAACTGCTCCGAGCTGCCGCCGACCATCGTGGTCAGCGTCGCGGTCTCAGCCATGGACACGCTCCCCGACACCGGGGCGTCGAGGACGTTGACCGTCGCGGTGTCGGCCAGCTCCCGGACCAGTTCGGGCCCGACGGTGCCCATCACCACGTGGAGGTGATCCGGTGCGGCGTTGGTCAGGCCGTTCAGGACGAGGTCCCGGGTCGTCGCCCCGTCCGGCAGCATGCTGATCGTCAGCCGGGTCTTGGCGAGTTCAGCCGTCGACCTGACGAGCTCGACGCCTTCCGGTGCCTGGCTCAGGCCCGGGTCATGGCCCAGGACGGTGTGCCCGGCCCGGGCCAGGTGAGTGGCCATCGGGCGGCCCATCCGCCCGAGACCTGCGATTCCGATCAGCACGGTGATTCTCCATTGCGTTGTCTGTCAGGCACCGAGCCTCCTGGTCGGTGCTGAGGCGAGCGGGGTCGGGTCCGAGCAGTTGTGCCGGTCCGCCGGAACGCCGCGCGCCTGTGTTGCGGGGATATCCGGTTAGGTGGCGAGTTCGGGGGCCTCCTGACCGGTCTGCTGGCGGCGACGGAGGTGCTGGTGCCGCAAGGCGCCGTAGCCGGCGCATACGACGAGGAGCAGCGGCATCCAGTTGACCCAGGCAGCGGTGCTCTCGGTCACCTGCGAGTAGTGACCGACGATCAAAAACCCGGCGGCCAGGAACCCGAGCGTTGCGAGGCCCGGGGCGATCCGTGTGGCGTAGAGCGACCCGGTGATCCTGCCGCGCACCGAAGCGGCGATCACGCTGACCGAAGCGGTCCCCATCTTGGTGATCATCGACAGCGAGTTGTAACCGGCGATGGCCGGCAGCAGGCCGGCCATGGGGTCCGCGCCCGCCACGACGAAGGGGATCAGGAACACGATGGTGATCAGGAGTTGGCACAGGACAGCGTTGTGGGGCGTCTTCCGGCGGGAGTTGGTGCGGCTGAGGGCCGACCAGAACAGTCCGGATCGCGCGGACGAGAACATGTACCGGGTCGCGAGGTTGTGGAAGGCGATGGCCGCGCCGATGATGCTGATCGCGATCACGAACTTCAGTGGAGTGCTGGTCCAACTGCCCAGGTAGAAACCGAAGAGCTCCGGGACGATCTCGCCCGGGCCGGACTGCGCGACGTCCCGCGGGGCTCCGTTCATCCCCGCGACGACTGCCCAGCTGCCGACGGTGAAAAGACCGGCGAGGAGAAACAGAGCGAGGTACATGGCCCGGGGGACGGTGCGGTGCGGGTCTCGTGTCTCCTCTCCGTAGGCAGCGGTGGTCTCGAAGCTGGCCAGGGACAGCAGTACGAACACGATCGACAGGCCGAATGCGCCACCGGTGAGTCCTGATGGGGCCAGGACGTCCAACTGGAAACCTGAGGGATTGCGCACGAGCACAGCGACAACGAAAGCGCCCAGCAGGAGGAACTGCGTGCCGCAGATCAAGCTGGTGACCTTGCTCGCCACGTCTGCACCGAGGTAGCCGAGGACACCGGTCAGGGCGACGACCAACAGGGAGTAGAGCCACCAGGGAAGGTCCAGGCCGAGGGGCTCGAAGGCACTGTCGAGGAAGTAGCCGGCGACGCCGCAGAAGGCGACGACAGCGAGGTTGTACCCCAGGGTCGCGATGACGGCGATGGCCGATCCCGCCGTGCGGCCCAGGCCGTGGGCCACGTATGCGGAGTAGGCGCCGGAGTCGACGACGTACCGGCCGAGCACGACGTAGCCGGCGGTGAAGAAGAGGAACACCAGCACGGTGAGCAGGATGACGAGCACGGTGGCCGGGCCGACGCCCAGCACGAGACTCATCGACAGGTTGGACGACATCGTGGTGAGCGGTGATATCGCGGCGATCGCCATGATGGCCGCCCCGAAAACACCAATGGAACCCTGCTTGAGCGCCCCCGCTCGCGCAGACCTGACATCGGGCTCACTCACAATGCGGGGTGGTGGGCTGCTCGTCATCGCAAACTCCGTCGGTTGCAGGGCAGACGGGCCAGGAGGGGGCCGGGACGCGGCTCCTCGTCGTGGCCTGGGCACGGGGACAGCGCGTGGTCCGCGACTCGTCCACCCAGGGGAAAAGAGCCCGTCCGGTTCACCGTCACAGGGCCGAGGCAATCAGCGCTGCGCCGGGGCCGTCCCGTACACGTCGGCGATCCAGTCCGCGATGTAGCTGGTGGTGGGCGAGATGTTGTCCGCCGCGACGTGCTCGACGCCTCCGTCCTTCTCGGTCATGATCTTCAGCTCCCGCCGTGGGCTGTTGACCGCGGCGTCGTACTGCTTCTGCGCCATGTCGACGGGGATCTGACGGTCGTTCGCCCCGTGCAGGACGAGAAACGGCACACGGATGCGGTCGCTGACCTCCACCAGGCTCATGCTGCCCGCGAACTCCAGGAAGTCGTCGGCCGAGTCCTTGCCGAACACCCACAGCAGATGTTCGACGAAGTGCGGAACCGACTTCTCGCCAGCGTGCGGGTTGCCCTGCTGCAGGCGCCGGCGCTGCAGTTCCGACCAGTCGTAGATGGCTCCCCAGGCGACGCACAGGCTGAAGCGTGGCTCGAAGGCGGCCGCACGGGGCGCGTAGTAGCCGCCGAGCGACCAGGCCGCGACACCGATGCGTGCCGGGTCGCAGTCGGCGCGGGTCTCGAGATAATCCACGCAGGCCGTGCCGTAACGCTCGCTCTCGGCGAAGCCGGTCATGCTCCGCAGCCGCAGGGACTCACCGGACCCCGGCTGGTCGATGATGAGGGTCGACACACCGCGCCGGGCGAGCTCCTGGGCGATGCCGGTCCCGTAGACCATCTCCTTGGTCGAGTCGAGTCCGTTGAAGAAGACAACGAAGGGGCTCCTGCCGCCCGTCCGCGCTTTCACGAGCAGACCAGGCAGGGAGCGCTCTCCCTGATCGTCCTGGTAGGGAACCTCGACGAACTCGCAGTTCTCCTCGCCCAGGGTGACCGCCTTGCGGAAGCAGTCCAAGCCCGACGTGTACGCCTGTGCGCGGGGGGCGTAGCTGTGCTTCTGCATGCGCTCGGCGGTCAGGAAGTACACCGCAGCGCGCCGGTACCGGGCGGCCGCCGAGAAACCGCGCCCCGCGGCCGCGTCGGCATCGGCGAGGCCGGCCAGACGCCGGGCCACGCCGCACCACGACTCGAAGAACCGCTCCGTCGACGCTTCTTCCGGGCCGGCAGCCAGCAGCGGCCGGCATGCCTCGTCCACCTCGTCGATGACGGCTCCCGTGCTCAGTGCCAGATTGAGCGACAGATTCCATACGTAATTTCCGGGGAAGTACTCGAACATTCCGCACAGCCTTTCTGTTACTGACGCATCGGTCGCCGCCTGCGGCGACCGGAATCTGCGCCGCTTTCCACGAGTCATCCGGCCTGGTCGGCTAGGAGGGAGCGTTGCTCCGCACGGCCCCGGCGCGGCGGAGAATGCCCGGCGGATCAGCTCTTCAGCTGTGCGCCGTAGGGTCTACCAGGATCTTTCCGTCGACCGAGCCGTTCGCCAGGCGCTCCAGGCCGGAATCCACCAGCCTGTCGAGGGGTATCACCTCGTCGAGGAGGAGACTTCCCAGCGGCCCGGTGGCGAGGATCTCCAGCGCCGGGCCCAAATCTTCGCCGCAGATGTGGGCGACCGTGGAGTCGATGGTGATCTCGCGCAACGCCAGGGCGAACATGTCCACGGTCGGCTTCTCCTTGGGCAGACCGACGGCCAGGACTCGCCCCCCGGTGGCAACCATCGCGAGCGCGTTCTCGTACTGCCCCGGGGCCCCGCTGGCCTCGATCACGACATCGGCGCCTACACCGGCTGTTTCCTCAAGCACCAGCGCGACGACGTCGTCGCGGGCGGAGAGGGTGCGCGTCGCGCCGAGTTCCAGCGCACGCGCCAGTTTCGGACCCGGCAGGTCGATCACGGTCACATCCGCTGTGTGCAGGTGCTGCAGGCCGGCGAGAACGAACGTTCCGATCGCGCCGGCGCCGATCACCACGACGCGGTCTCCGTGACGCACGCCCGCGCGACGGGCGGCGTGGAGCCCCACCGCCAGCGGCTGTGCCATGCCGGCGTGATCGAGGGACAGCCCCTGGGGCACCGGGCGCAGTGTGTGCGCGGGGACCGCGACGTACTCGGCGAGACCGCCGTGGGCGTTGAGTCCCAGTGTGTAGTAGCGGCGGCAGACATTGGTCCGCCCCTGCGCGCAGCGGTCGCAGGCGCCGCACCACACGCCGGCGCCCGAGGCGACGACGTTTCCCGCGCGCAGGGGCACGTCTCCGCGGACGTCCACCACCTCGCCCACGAACTCGTGGCCCGGGATCATGGGTCCCAGATGGCCGCTCGCCGGGTGCCGTAGGGCGAGTGGAACCATCACCGGGCCCTTGGCCCACTCCGTGGCGTCCGTGCCGCAGATGCCGTTGCGCCGTACAGCGATCAGGGCCTCTCCGTCTCGCGGCGCGGGCACCGGCACATCCTCGACGCGGATGTCCCGCACACCGTGGTACACCGCGGCACGCATCGTCTCAGCCATGATCAACTCCCAGCTCTGGTACTCCGGCGAACCGTCGTCGGCGGCTCCTTTTGCGTCAGTCCTGCGGCTCCGGAAACGGGTCGGCGGCCGATCTGACGACGGGGTGACTCGCGCACCTGAAGACTTGATGTTCAGTGGCACTGAATATGTGCGCCCATACTGAACATTGGTGGCGTCGGTGTCAACGGGTTGTTACGAAAGGCTGCAGTTCTCGCGGCCTCCGCCACGAACCCCGACTCCACCGGCTGTTTACTCATACCGAACACGTGTAGCGTTCTGTAACAGCAGCGACCGGTGAAGGCGCCGGTCCCGGAGGACGGGGTAGTCCATGGAGGAACGCATCGGGCCGGCTCTCCGCCAGGCGAGAAAGGCGCGCGGTATCACCCTGCGGGCCCTCGCGGCGGACGCAGGGGTGTCGGCGAGCCTTCTGTCACAGGTGGAGAACGGCAAGTCCCAGCCCTCCGTGAGCACGCTCTACGTACTGGTCAGCAGACTGGGTATCTCACTCGATGACCTGCTCGGCCTCGACGTGCGGGAAACGACTGCCGAAGAGCCTTTGAGTGGCGCCGCCGGACCCGCCGGTGTCAGCCGCCCGGGGTTCACGCTCCAGAGAGCGGCCGACAGTCCCGTCCTGAACATGGACAGCGGCGTGCGGTGGGAACGTCTGGCGTCCTTCGACGACGGCATGGTGGAGGCCCTCCTCGTGACCTACCCGCCAGGCGCGAGCAGCTCGGCGGAGGGAGCCCTCATGCGGCACGGGGGCTTCGAGTTCGCCTATCTGATGGAGGGTTCGCTGACACTGACCCTGGAGTTCGACCGGTACGAGCTCGGTGCCGGTGACTCGTTCTGCTTCGACTCGACGCGCCCGCACCTGTACGTCAACGACAGCCGCGCAACGGCCCGCGGCCTGTGGTACGTCATCGGCCCCAACTCCGCCGAACACACCCGCGAGCGGCTTACGGACGTTGTCTCCCGGGTAGTCGCCGGCAAGGCTCCGAGCCCGCTCGACGCCGGTGACGCGATCCGGCGCCTCGGCGTGAAGGGCCTCGTGTCCGGCGGCTGAACGCCGGGGCCCCAGCCTGTCCCGGCGGTCGTCGGACACCGGGCCGCATTCAGGTGTGCGGCGTCAGCAGCGGGAGGCCCAGGCGTCCCGCGAGTTCCTCCACGCCGATGCCGAAGGTCTCCCGGACCGTGACGCCCTGCGGAGTTATGTCGAGGACGGCGAGATCGCTGTAGACGCGGTCGACGCAGCCGAGCCCGGTCAGCGGGTAGGTGCACCTGGGCACCAGCTTGGGGGCCCCGGTCTTGGTGAACAGCGTCATCATCACGTAGACCTTCTTGGCGCCGATCGCCAGGTCCATGGCCCCTCCGACCGCCGGGATGGCGTCCGGCGCACCGGTGTGCCAGTTGGCGAGATCACCGGCCGCGGAGACCTGGAAGGCGCCCAGGACGCAGACGTCGAGGTGCCCGCCGCGCATCATGGCGAAGGAGTCGGCGTGGTGGAAGTACGCGGCTCCCGGCCGTTCGGTCACGGGGATCTTGCCGGCGTTGGTGAGGTCGGGGTCGATCTGGTCGCCGTGGGCGGCGGGTCCCATGTGGAGCATGCCGTTCTCGGTGTGCAGCACCACTCCGGCATCCGCGGGCAGGTGATCGGCGACGAGGGTCGGCTGGCCGATGCCGAGGTTGACGTACGAGCCGCGGGGAACGTCCCGGGCGATGACGGCGGCGATCTCCTGCTTGCCCAGGGGCCGGGGCCGCCCGTGGGCATCCTCTCGGCTGGTGTGCTCGTTCACGCGCTTGCCTCCTGCACTACGCGGTCGACGTGGATGCTCGGTGTCACCACGGTCTCGGGGTCGATGCCGCCGGTGTCCACGAGGTCACGGACCTGCGCGATCACCGTGGTGGCGGCGGTGGCCATGACGGGGCCGAAATTGCGGGCGGTCTTGCGGTAGACGAGGTTGCCCATACGGTCGGACCGGTGCGCACCGATCAGCGCGACGTCACCCTTGATCGGGTATTCCAGGACGTACGTCCGGCCGTCGATGATCCGGGTCTCCTTGCCCTCGGCGAGCAGGGTCCCCGCGCCGGTGGGGCAGAAGAAAGCGCCGATGCCGGCTCCGGCGGCCCGGATCCGCTCGGCGAGGTTGCCCTGCGGCACCACCTCGAGCTCGATCCTGCCCGCCCGGTAGAGCTCGTCGAAGACGTAGGAGTCGGTCTGCCGGGGGAAGGAGCAGACGACCTTGCGGACCCGGCCCCTGGCCAGCAGCGCAGCGAGGCCGGTGTCGCCGTTGCCCGCGTTGTTGGACACAACGGTCAGGTCCTTGGCGCCCTGGCGGATGAGCGCGTCGATGAGCGCGACCGGCATGCCGGCCATTCCGAAGCCGCCGACGAGCACAGTGGATCCGTCCTCGACGCCCGCGACCGCCTCGTCCGTGGTGTCACACAGCTGGACGGTCACCGGCTTCCCTCCGTCACGTTCTCAAGGACCACGGCGAGCCCCTGTCCGACCCCGATGCAGATGGCGGCGACACCCCACCGTTGGCCGGACTCCTTCAGGCGGTGGGCGAGTGTGCCGAGCAGCCGGCCGCCGGATGCGCCCAGCGGGTGGCCCAGAGCGATGGCACCGCCCTTGGCGTTGACTGTCTCCGGGTCGATCCCCCAGGCGCCCACACAGGCCAGGGCCTGCACCGCGAACGCCTCATTGAGCTCGACCGCCGAGACGTCGGACCACGTGATACCCGCACTCTTCAGGGCCCGGTTCGCGGCCTCCACCGGCGCGAAGCCGAAAGCCTGCGGATCGAGCGCGAACACCCCGCGCCCGGCGACGCGGGCCAGCGGATCGGTTCCGATGCGGGCCCCGGCCGCCTCCGAACCGAGGAGCACGGCGGAAGCACCGTCACTCAGTGGCGAGGCGTTACCCGCCGTGATCGCGCCATCGGGGCGGAACGACGGCTTGAGCACAGCAAGCCGCTCGACGGTGGAACCGGCCCTGATGCCTTCGTCCCGCTCCAGCACCGTGCCCTTCCCCTCCGCCACCACCGGCAGCACGGTGTCGTCGTAGAAGCCGGCCGCCCACGCCTCCTCGGCGAGGACGTGGGACCGTACGGCGAAGGCGTCCTGCCGCTCCCGCCCGATGCCGAACCGGTCGGCAAGCTGCTCGTTGGCCTCCCCCAGGGAGACGGTCCACTCCTTCGGCATCCGTGCGTTGACGAGGCGCCAGCCCAGGGTGGTGGAGACGGCGGTCACGTCCCCGGCGGGGTGGGCCCGGTCGGGCTTGGGCAGTACCCACGGGGCCCGGGTCATCGACTCCACGCCGCCGGTCAGGACGATGTCCGCGTCGCCGGTCTCGATGGCGCGCGAGGCGATGATCGCCGCGTCCAGGGAGGACCCGCACAGGCGGTTGACGGTCGTGGCGGGCACCGAGGTGGGAAGCCCCGCCAGGAGGACGGCCATCCGCCCGACGTTGCGGTTGTCCTCACCGGCGCCGTTCGCGTTGCCCCAGACCACGTCGTCGATCCCGCCCGGGTCCAAGGCCGGCACCTTCGCCAGAACGCCGCTCACCACCATGGAGGCCAGATCATCCGGCCGCACACCGGACAGGGCTCCCGAGAACCGCCCAAAGGGCGTTCTCACCGCCGCGTACACATAACTGTCGGTCATTTCCCCACGGTAGAACCAGGCGCTTCATCACGTCCAAGACCCAATGCTTCTTCATTGATAAGCCAGGCGCATATATTCGGGGGATGGAGCTCCGACAGGCCCGCTACTTCCTTACGCTCGCTGAGGAGTGCCACTTCGGGCGCGCAGCCGCCCGTCTGCACGTCGCCCAGCCTGCGCTGTCCCAGCAGATCAAACAGCTGGAGCGTGAGCTGGGCATCCCGCTCTTCAACCGTTCCACCCGCCGCGTCGAACTCACCGAGGCTGGCCGGCACCTCACCGGCTACGCCCGCACCCTGGTCACCGAGGCCGAACGCGCCCGCGTTCACATGACGGAGCTCGCCACCGGCCGGTCGGGCCGCGTCTCCCTCGGCTTCATCGGCACCGCTACCTACGACGTCCTCCCGCGTGTCGCCCGCACCGTACGGGCCGAACAGCCCCACATCACCCTGGAACTGCGCGGCGAACTCCTCAGCCCCCAGCTCGCCGACGGCCTGCTCACCGGCGCCTACGACCTGGCGGTCCTTAGGCCCGGTGCCCACCCCGAGGGAGTGAGCCTCACACCCCTGCGCACCGAGCCGCTGGTGGCCGTCCTCCCCACGAACCACCCGCTGGCCGGAGAACCACAGGTCTCCCTGAGCGCGCTGGCCGGTGAACCGTTCGTCATCCACCCCGCACAACCCCGCTCCGCCATGCACGACCGGGTGCTCACAGCCTGCGCCCGCGCCGGCTTCCAACCGCCCTCCCTCGTTGAGGTCGGGGAGACGGCCACCCTCGTCGTCCTCGTGGCCGCCGGACACGGCGTGGCCCTGGTGCCCCGGTCGGTACAGAGTCTCCGGCTCGACGGCGCGACCTACGTCCCCCTGGCCGAGACCGAGGTCGTCGAGCTCGTTCTGGGCCGACGGGTCCACCGCAATACACCCGCCGTGCGGCAGGTCGCCGCGGTCATCGAGGAGTGCGTACGCCCCGAGGGGATCGCCGCGTCCCTCTACGATGACCGCGTGCACCAGTCGGAACGGGGCGGGATGTGACGGGACGGGATCAGCCGCGGCCGCGGCGGCCCGGCGGCCGCGCGGCCCTGGTCGTCGCCGCGGTACGACGGGCGACCGAGGAACTGCTGAAAGAAGTGGGCTACGAAGGGCTAGCCCTCCCCGAGGTGGCGGCTCGCGCACAGGTGAACAAGACGACCGTCTACCGCCGCTGGCCGAGCAAGGTGGATCTGGTCACCGACCTGTTCCTGGCCCGCACGGCGCAGCAGGACGCCGGCCGGGACACCGGAAGCCTCGTCGGTGACCTGACGGCCCTGCTCCAGGACGTCGTGAGCAATGTGAACAGTCCGGCCGCGCGAGCCGTGTTCAGCGTCCTGATCGGCGGTGTCCTGGACGAAGAGGCACGCGGGGCGCGCGAGGCGTTCTGGGCCGAGCGGTTCCGCCGGGGCGCCGTAATCGTCGAGCGTGCCGCCGAACGCGGTGAGCTCCCCCGCGGCACCGACACCCGTCTCCTCCTGGAGGACGCGTGCAGCCCCGTGTACTACCGCCTGCTGATCATCGGTGAGACCGTCACCGAGGAAGACATTGCACTGTTCGCCCAGCGCGCCGCGCAGCGAGCCCAAGGACGTTCGGGCGACGACGTCCGCTGCCATTGACCAGGCCGTACGCCGGGGTGACGCAATCGTCCGTCACCCGCCGGAGCACCGCACCGCAACGATGTCACGCTCCGTATCCGAACGTGTACCTGCGTCCAGGCTCTTGACTCCCACAACCTCCACTCCCACCCTAAAGCAACCGTAGTTGCCACAGTGGATGACAGCAGGAGGTACGCACATGCCGACCAGGAGAAGCTTCCTGACGATGACGGCGCTGGCGACGGGTGTAGGACTCACCCCGTGGGCCCTGCCCGGAGCAAGCGCGGCAACCCCGACCCTTGAGCTGACGACGTACATCAACGACCGGAGGTACGACCGCACAGCGGTCCTCCAATGGGAGGCACGCCGCCTGAAAGTAGCGGCCGAGCGACTGAGCCACCACCTGCCCGCCGCACTCTCGGCCGAACTGGGCGCCCTCCTCGACGACTCCGCTCCCAACGTGGAGCACGTGTCCCGGGACCGGGAAAAGCTGGCGGACGTGAAACTGCGCATGGGCCGGGAGGCGATCCGCGACCACCTGGCCCCCGACCTCGCGATCACCGAACCGATAAGCGTGCTCGCGGCCGCCATGGACGAGTGGTCGGCCAGCCGGACACGGGTCGATAGCTCACTCGGCACCGCCCAGGGCTTCCTCGACTGGTTCAACGGCCGCACCGAGCAGAACGACGAACGCTCCATGCTCGTCGCCAACCCCGACCACTACCTCATCAGTAGCCCCCGCGCCGGGGCCCAGGAAGTACTCGAAGTGACCGGCGGAGCCATGCTGGCCGCCCAGTTCTTCATCGACTACACGGACACCGCCGGCGTCCCGATCGAGGAGGACCCCCTCTACCCGGTCCAGACCTCCGGCTGGGCCCGCACCTCCGACGGCACCAACATCGGCGCGGTCCGCCACCAGTTCCGCGACAACCCCGGTGGCGGATTCAGCGCGATGCTCACCGTGGCGTTCCCGGCGACGTTGCCGCCGTGGATGTTCACCGAGCACCAGTGGCACCTGGCATGCGAGTTCTCGAACTGGGTGACGGGCTACCTCGACTCCGCCCCGATCTGACCGCACGCGCCTTTCAGCACCACGGTGCACCCAATCCTATTGGTACGGAATCGCTTCTCCGGGCCCGACGCGGCGTCATCCCCAGTTCGGCGGGCCAGTCGGTGAGTCGACCATCTGCTGGCCGATCGAGCCGGGCGAAATGCGCCTCGCCTGCACTACCATCCCGCGGTGGAGCCTTTAGGCCCGCGGGTCACACCTGGGAGCAGACCCGGCCGCAGTTGCGCAGGCGGCGTCCCCTCCGCCTCTACGACTATGCCGAACTGTTCCTTTCCGCACGAGCAGTACGACCCCGAACCGGCCTACGAGCGCACGGTGCAGGTCCTGCTCGGCGAGGGCCCGCGCTACCGCCACCTGCTGCCGGAAGAGATGGAGCCGCAGGCCCGCCAACAGGTTGACGCGCTCTGGGACCGGCACCTCAACGACGGCAGCCGCCCCGCCCTCGTGCAGAAGGGGTACGACATCAGTCCGGGCACACCGGTGCAGGACTGACGTCCTGCAGTCAAGCCACCGCAAGGTCGTCTACAACGCCGTGGAGGGCTTCGGGCTGCGCACCATCCTGTTCGTCGAGGATCACTCGACCATGTTCTAGGCTCCCACCCGGTCGAGTGCCAGCAGTTCCCTTCCTCGCAGACTTGAAGGCCGCTGCGGGTGCCTATGGAGGGGCACCGTCACCGCACGGCGCGGGCGGTGCCTGTTTCCTCGGCCAGGGTGTGCAGGGGGTCCGTGCTGGAACGCCTCGTCGTGTGCGGAGCTGGTCACCGGGCAGCCCGCCCTCATCGGCGTACAGCAGCCGGCCCCGTGGTGTCCTTCGACCACGTGAGGTAGTTCCGGGCGAAGCGGGCGGCAATAGATTCGCGACCTCACCGAAGATGAGCACCAAAGTCTTCCCACATGGCTGCCGCACGGGGCCGGTAGCCCGACGGCACGAGGCCAGGTCCTGCTCGATGAAGCGCAGCTACGGCCTCGGCCCCCAGCCCTGACACCAACGCAAGACGCATCCCCGGCGCGAGGCCACCCGCCCCACACCCTGCAGCGTCTCGACCACGAACGCCCAGCATGGATCGCCCAAGGGCCCCGGTTCTGACCATTCCCCCTCCAGGCCAGCCCGAAGCCGGTCGGCCAGTCGCCGCAACATAGACCACTATCGCCGGTTACCCAAACCGGCGATTCTCGCGACACTTGAAGCTCCCCTTTCCCCCAGAACTCCAGCAGTCCGCCATGCGCGCGACCTGTTGGTCACCACGTCGGAGGAGCCGTTTCCCAGCCCCACTCCCACCCGCGCGCCCGAATAAGCCGGGCAGCGAGCTCTACCCAGCGTTACCGCGCAAACGCGCCCACAGAAGGCTTCTGCCCATGATCAGGCGACGACGTCCACAGCCGGGAGTGCTCACCGATATAGACACTGCAGGTCAAGGGGCCGCGAGTGCCCGCCGAAACGCGGAACCTACACTCGGCATCCAGGCCACCAGCCGCTTGCAGTACGAAGCTGTCGTCCTCCACCACATCGCCGGTTGCACCATCCACCGCACCAGCGAAACCACCGGACGCCCCCCGGAGAAGATCCGCCACCTGTTACGCACCTGGCCGCCCCCGGCCGGCAGCCAGGAAGACGAACACGTGGAAGACCGCTGCCGCACAAGGCCTTGAAGCCCGTCTGGGGTTCTCCGCACTTCGCAGAAACTCCGGCGGCAGGAAGGGGCGCCCGGCGGCCTCGGCCCCGGGTCGCCTCGCGGGAATGGGTTGGGCTCCACGCCCTGACCTGGGACTTCGCGAGACAGCCCCGGAACTCGATTGCCTGATGGGGACTGGAGTGCGGCGGGATGCCCGGTCCAGGTGCCGCGCGGGCCGCTGCGGGCTGCGCGGCATCACGCGCGGAGCAGCACCGAGGCCTGGAGCGGCACCCGGCACCCTGGGGTGGCGCCCCGCCGGGGCAGCCGAGTGGGTCTGGCGGCCGGATGAATCTTGGTGAAGGAGGCGCGGGCCCCTACGGCCGTGTCCCGGTCCGCTGCTGGCTAGCTGAACTCACCAGGGAGATTCGGCCGTTGAAGCATTTTGGCCATTCGCTCCGACTGTACGTAAACCGCCTGTGTGGAGTACGGCGACGCGAGACAGTACCCATGTAACTGTATGGACACTTAAAGTGAGGGTTGTGTGGTGTTCGGAAAAAAGGACGGGAGCGACACAGGTGGCAACGGGGAGCGCGAAAGCATCTCCAGCGGCCTGACGATGCTGCATCAGGCGATGCTGCATACCGGGACCACGCTGAGCGAGAGCATCGAGCAAGGGCTCAAGGAGGTGAAGCAGTCCAACGAGACGGGCCACACCCGTATCGCCGGAGAAAACTCCTCGATGACCAAGGCCCTGCGGGACATCCGAAACCTGCTGCCTGCGTCATACCCGGCCCCGGACACCGCCACCGCTGACGAGGTGCAGCGGCTGAGCGCCCTCGTGGAAAGCATGCAAGTCACGCTCGCCGACATGAAGCAGACCGTCACAGCCTCCTTCCCGGTCCCGGTCCCGGTCCCGGTCCCGGTCCCGGCCGCGGTCACCTCTGCGGGGATCGGCGGGCAGGACTTCGCTGCGGCCGACGATCTGTACAGCGGTGCACCCCTGCTGAACGTCGTACCCGAGCAGCGGACGGACAGCACCGACACCGCTCTTCGTCCAAGTCCGGCAGATGACTCGGTCACGGCAGCAGCGGCCGGCACCGGACCTGAGAACGAAGCCGGGCCGGAAGTCGAAGCCGGCCTCGATGACGAGGCCGAGCCGGAGGCCAAAAGCGCGCAGGAAGCGCCCTTGACACGGGACCAGCTGACCGAAGCCATCCGCGAGGTCCTCACACCGCTGATCACAGCCCTGCCCCCTGTGCCGGCTGAGGACACGCTCCCGGCCGTCGCGGAACTGGGCAAGCAGATCGCCGCACTGCGGGCGGAAGTCGCCGACCTCGCCGGACGCCTCCCGCTCACACAGCAGGACAAGGAGACCGAAGAGCAGGAACGGCCCGCGCCCGACCCGGGTCACAGCAAGGTCCTGACGCAGGCTGCGGGAATCTCCTCCGCCGTCCTGGTGTGCCACCGAGATCTGTGGGAGCTCCTGTCCGGCTGGGCTGGCGGGCACCCCCACTTCCGGATGCCTCCGCACATCGCCGACCAGGGCGAGAACCGGATCGCGGCCGACATCTCAGGCCGGTCCCTGATCGCCGTCCTCATCAGCCTGGCCGCCCTCCGGCGTACAGCTACCGACGGCGACGGGGACGGCGAACTCGCCGGTGCCGTCTATCAGCGCATCAGCGACAGCCTCACCGCCCTTTCCCCGGACAGCGGCCCCCTCGTCACCATCACTCTCGACGACCGCTCACCCCACACCCCCAACAGGGGCGATGGCACGAACACCGAACCCGCTCCCTCCTCCTGACCGGCATACCCAAAGAGAGGAAACGCAGCCGCGGACCAGCTGGCCTCATGCTGTTCGCTCCAGACGGCCGGGCGCAGCCGCCGGTGTGATCGTGGCCAGCCCGGCCCGCTCGGCCGCCAGGCGCCGCAGGGCCCGCGCCCGGGCTGCGTCGCTGGAGCAGGCCCTCTGCTGACCTGCGGCTTTGGCGCGAAGTTCCTCCACCGCCTGGCGGCCGTCGGCGAAGGCCTCCACCGGCTCTCTGCCTGGTCCTTGAGCTGCCGCTCGATCGCGGCTTGGACGTTGGGGGTCGGTTTCCGCTGCGCTGCGTTCCAGGTGGCCCGGTGCGCGGTGATGGCCTGGTGGAAGCCGTCCGACGCCATTGCTCGGGTCTTCGCCTCTGATGTCTCTGGCGTGGCCGAAGCGGACCTCGGCGCGGGCGGGGCGGGCCGTTCTGCGGTTCTGGCCCCGGCGGGCAGGACGGCGGACGGTGCGCACCGTGCCGGTGCCGGTGGACTCGTTGGCCGCGGTGATGAGGCGGGCGCTGATCAGCCGGAGCTGGGTGGCGTAGGCAGGGAATTCGATCCGCCTCGCCTACGTCTGGCTCCGCGAACTCGGCCACTTTCCACCTGATGCACCAGCCACGCTTCTGACCCTCGTCAACCGCTCCGGTCAGGTCGGCCCCGCTGGTCTCGTGGACCGATACCACCTTCGGTGCGAACCGGTGCGGAACCTGATCGTCGACTACTTGACGGAGCGCCAGCCAAGTTTGGACTACAGCTCCCTCAGAAGCCTGTCCACGGTGCTGGCCAGCAACTTCTGGGCAGACCTCGAACGCCATCACCCAGGCATCGACTCCCTGCGGTTGTCGGTCGAGATCAGCACGGCATGGAAGGCGAGGTTGGCCTCGAAGACGATCCGTGCGAGGCAGCCGAACGGCGTCGTTGCTCAGGTCACCGAGCCGCGGGCCCGCGCATCCATGATCAAGCAGGGAGTGCGTGCCTTCTACCTGGACATCGCGCACTGGGCTTTGGACGAGCCCGAGCGGTGGGGGTTGTGGGCTGCGCCGTCCCCGATCAGCGAGGGTGAGTGCTCGCACAAGAAGGCCGAACAGCAGCAGAAGTCCTGGGCGGACCAACGCACTCGTGAGCGGTTGCCCGTGCTGCCGGCGCTGGTCCGTGCAGTTGACCGCCAGCTCAAAGAGGCACGGGCCCGCCTTGACGCCCTGAACGCCGCGCCTTTGGGCAGCGCTTTCACCGTGCTCGACGAGACTTTCACCGTTCCTCTGAGCACGCAGCGGTCCGATGGACGGCCCAGGACCGCCATCGACGCGCACGGTCAGCGGCGTGATTTCGGCACCGAGGAGAAGGCGGCTTTCTGGGGCTGGGCAACGATTGAAATCCTCCGGCACACAGGAATTCGGATCGAAGAACTCCGCGAACTGGGGCATCACAGCATCATCAGCTACAGGCTTCCCTCCACCGGTGACACAGTTCCGCTTCTCCAGATCGCGCCGTCCAAAACGGATCAGGAACGTCTCTTGCTGGTGACCCCCGAGCTTGCCGACGTGCTGAGCGCCGTTGTCTCACGCGTGCGCAATGAGAGTGGGGTAATCCCATCCATCTCCAGTTATGACCAGCATGAGAGAAAATGGAATGCGCCCATGCCACTCCTCTATCAGTGGCGCGTCACCGGAGAGGACCGGAGAATCGCCGAAACCACCATTAGGCGTTCGATCAACGGAGCGCTGCAAGCGTCAGGTCTCGTTGACAACTCTGGAAACCCGCTGAGGTTCATGCCTCATGAATTCCGACGAATCTTCATCACAGACGCCATCCTCAACGGCCTCCCACCGCACATCGCGCAGGTTGTCGCTGGTCACGCCAACATCAACACAACCATGGGATATGCCGCCATCTATCCCGTCGAGGCCATCGAAGCACACCGCTCATTCATCGCTCGCCGCCGGAGCCTCCGGCCCTCCGAGGAGTACCGAGCGGTGACGCCCGAGGAGTGGCAGGACTTCCTGGGGCACTTCGAGCGGCGCAAACTCGCCTTGGGAGAATGCGGTCGGGCCTACGGCACCGACTGCAATCATGAGCACGCTTGCGTCCGTTGTCCGGTCCTTGTGATGAGCGCCAGTGACAGGCCGCGCTTGGTGGAGATCCGAGACAATCTCAGGAAGCGGATTGCTGAGGCTGAGAGTGAGGGATGGCTCGGCGAAGTGGAAGGACTGTCTGTCAGCCTGGATGCAGCTGACCAGAAGATCTCACAGCTTGATGAACGCGACTCACGGAAGACGTCTCCGGTCTTTATCGGAGTCCCTGTCTTCGAGCGGATCACCGGTCGCACCATCGACAATGAGGAGCCCACGCGGTGATGCAGATCGAGAATGAAAACGCTGCTGTGAGACCTGGTCGCTGACGCGCACCGGGCAGGCCGTTCAACTCTTTTGATCTCTGACGAGGCAGAAGGGATGCCCGGCCGGATCCGTGAAGACCCGCCATCTGTCCTCATCCGGCTGGTGATCTGGCTTGCTGGCGCCCAGCTCCAGCAACAGGCCTTCGGTCTGGTCGAAGTCCTCGACTGAGAAGCAGATGTGGAGTTGCTGCGGCACGGTTTGGTCGGGCCACGTCGGAGCCCGGTACTCGTCGACTCGTTGAAATCCGAGGAAGAGTCCGTCCCCGCGGTTAAGACCGGCGAAGTCAGCGTCCGATTTGGGATGGGGTTCAAGGCCGGTGGCCTGCTGATAGAACGCGGCCAGGGCCAGCGGATCAGGACAGTCGAGTGTTATCGCGGCCAACTTCATCTGCAGGGGCACGGAACCTCCGGGCGATCGGTGGACCTTAGCGTTGGATCATGATGCTCGGATCGACGCCATGGCTTCAACCTCAATAGTTCAGAGAAGTCCGGGACGATGTCCAGGCGGCCAGTGTCCGCGTCGAACGCCACGGCCTGGACCCGCCCGGC
>NZ_JBBBEN010000043.1:0-1039 GCF_037137275.1 Streptomyces pratensis
CTGTGGCGCTCCATCAGCGGGGTGACCGTGAGGATGGAGAACAGCATCGCGCCGCCCACGATCAACCACGTCCCGACCGACAGGGCGCGTTCCGCTGAACGGATCTGAACAGCGTTCACGACGCCACCCCCAGACCCGCAACGGGCACCGCGATCTCGGAGTAGCCGACCAAGCACAGCCGGACCCCCGTGAACACGGTGCGAGCATTCAGACGGTGGGTGGTGCCCCCGCTCTGAACACCGAGAACAACGGCCCAGGGGTCGATGCCCAGGGCCTCACGCCACGCCTCGAACGCGGCCAGGCCGCTGTGCGCCGACAGCTCCACCTGGTCGGGGAAGATGGTGGAGAAGTGGACATCGACGGCCGGCAGATCCGGGAACCGTGCCACGACCGACGCCAGGACGGTGACCGCAGCGGACAGCCCGCTCATCGTCGGCGCACTCATGCCGCACCGCCCCACGTGCGGCGGACGTAGAGCACCCACCCGGCAGCCTGAACGAGGCAGCCGACGACCGCGACGACCCGCCAGACCGGACGGCCGGTGGCGGTGGCCAGCGAGGACCCGAGCACGGTCAGGGCGATACCGCCGAACACCAGCAGCAGCGCCCGCCGGACAGCGATGGTGGCGGTGTCACTCATGCCGCACCGCCCGGCAGAGCCACCGTGGTGGTGCGGTTGGTCAGGTCCCGGCGGGCGGCCAGCACCCGGCGACGGGCCCGCCGGATACGCCGCTCGTCCAGCTCGGTCGGGGTGTGGTCGATGGTCATGATCTGCGCGTCCAGCAGGGCCACCTCCGCCAGAATCAGCGGCATCTCCGTGTCGATCGCGTCCAGCTCGGCGTCCGACGGCTCCCTGTCGAACGGGTTGGCCGTAACAACGGCCTGAAGTGCAGCGATGGTCAACATGGGTCGTGTTCTCCCTAGCAGGTGGGACGGCCCGAAATGAGGCCCCGGTGTTCGTGCACCGGGGCCTCGCGCCGTCTTCGGGGTCGTTCGTGGACTACGAGCGACCACGGCGACCCGGCATCGCAGCCCGCCGA
>NZ_JBBBEN010000044.1:0-317 GCF_037137275.1 Streptomyces pratensis
TTCTGGTGGCCGAAGTTCACCGGCAAGATGCTGGACGAGCGGCTCGGCAAGATCACGTTCTGGACGCTGTTCGTGGGCTTCCACGGCACGTTCCTGGTGCAGCACTGGCTCGGGGCCGAGGGCATGCCGCGGCGTTACGCGGACTACCTCGCCGCCGACGGCTTCACCGCACTGAACACGATCTCGACGATCTCCTCGTTCCTGCTCGGCCTGTCGATGCTGCCGTTCTTCTACAACGTGTGGAAGACCGCCAAGTACGGCAAGAAGATCGAGGTCGACGACCCCTGGGGCTACGGCCGTTCGCTGGAGTGGGCGAC
>NZ_JBBBEN010000045.1:0-49856 GCF_037137275.1 Streptomyces pratensis
CGCCTTGGGTTCCAGGGGTCGTCGCAACACCACTGGGTTTAGGTGGTGAGTAGATCACGTAGACGCTCGGCTGGGTTTGCCCAGCCGAGCGTCTTGCGTGGGCGGCCGTTGAGTTCCTGGGCGACGTGTTCGAGGTCTTCGGGGCTGTGGACGCTCAGATCGGTGCCCTTGGGGAAGTACTGCCGCAGCAGCCCGTTGGTGTTCTCGTTCGAGCCGCGCTGCCAGGGCGAGGCGGGATCGCAGAAGTAGACGGGCATTCCGGTGGCCATGCTGAACTGTTTGTGGCGTGCCATCTCGCTGCCCTGGTCCCAGGTGAGGGAGCCACGCAGGTGGGCGGGCAGCGTCTGGACGGTGCGGACGAGACCGTCGCGGACGGTCTCGGCGTCATGGGCGCCGCCGGGCAGGTGGACCAGCATCGTGTAGCGGGTGGAGCGCTCGACCAGGGTGGCGATCGCGGAACGGCCGCCCGCGCCGATGATCAGGTCACCTTCCCAGTGACCGGGCACCGCCCGGTCCTCGACGTCGGCGGGGCGGTCGCTGATCATCACCATCGGGTCGATGAACCGGGGCGTGCGCCGCTCGGGATCCCGGCGTGGCTTGCGGCGGGTCCGGCCGGAACGGATGGCGGCCTGCACTTCCCGTTTCAGGCCGCCTCGGGCCTGGAAGTACAGCGCCTGGTAGACCGTTTCCACACTCACCCGCATGCTCTCGTCGTCGGGATGCTCCGTCGTCAGAGCGTGGCAGATCTGCTCCGGTGACCACCGCGTGCGCAGTCCGTCCTGGACGAAGCGGCGCAGCCGGCCCTCGCGCAGCAGTTTGCGGTCCTTGGGCCGGGGCCTGCGTGCGGCGGCCGCGCGGTGGGCGGCGTAGGGCTGGTAGCCCTCGCTGCCCGCGTTCGCGTCGATCTCCCGCTTGACCGTGCTCGCCGGCCGTCCCAGGGCACGTCCGATCGCCCGCAGCGACTGCCCCACCGCGCGGAGATCGCGGATCTTCTCGCGCTCGGCGAGCGTCAGGAAACGCGGGTTGAGCTGCTTGTCCAGGGCCGTCAGGCCCACCGGTGCCGTGGTCACACCGCCCATCGTGACGGTCCCGGTGGTGTAGTCGACACGGCGCCCGTCCGGATAGGTGCGCGTGGTGCCGGTCTTCTTGACGCCCCAGTCCCAGTCCTTGGCCGTGCGCTCGTTCACACCGACCTGCCGGGCCGCCACACGGCGTGCGACACCGGCGACCCGAAGCCGCTCGTACTCGTCCCGCCCGGAATGCCGGCGCGGCAGACGCACCGAGCTCCGTCCGGCCTTCCGGGCCCAGCCGAAGGCAGTATTCCGGTTCACCCCCAGCTCCCGCGCCACCACGGTCACGTTCTCCACGGCATCAAGCCGCGCAAGGAAACGCTCCCTCAACCCCACAAGGTCATCGCGTCCAACGACCACGGTCCTCGCAACTCCCACAGATCGCGGGTGTTGCGAGGACCGTTAGAACCCAAGCGCACGGGGGCCCTCCTCTGCGCCCCGCCCCTCACGGGCGAGCCGGCGCTCCCGGGCCGCGCTCCACTCGGAACGCGGCCCCGGACCCCGGCCCGCTCGAACAGGTCGAACAGACCGGGCGGGTCGGACGGGCCGCGCCGGGCCCCCAGACCCGGCGGGCCCGGCGGACCGTGGCGGCGGAACGGTCAGGCGCGGACGAGCTCGCGCTCTCCGCCCCCGTCGCCGGGGCCGGAGTCGTCGGTCAGCTGCTTCTGCAGCTTCTCGCCCTCCACGTCCACATTGGGCAGCGCCCGGTCCAGCCAGCGCGGCAGCCACCAGGCCCGCTTGCCGAGCAGGGCCAGCACGGCGGGCACGATCGCCATCCGCACCACGAAGGCGTCGAAGAAGACGGCGATGGCCAGGGAGAAGCCGATCATCTTGATCATCTGCTCGCTGGAGCCGATGAAGCCGGCGAAGACCGCCATCATGATCACGGCGGCTGCCGTGACCACCCGCGCGCCGTGCTGGAAGCCGGTCACGATGGCCTGCCCCGGGCTCTCGCCGTGGACGTAGGCCTCGCGCATCCGGGTGACCAGGAAGACCTCGTAGTCCATCGCGAGACCGAAGACCACGCCGACCATGAAGATCGGCATCATGCTCATGATCGGACCGGTCTGCTCGACCCCGAAGAGCGAGCCGAGCCAACCCCACTGGAAGACCGCGACGACCGCGCCGAGCGCCGCGACCACCGAGAGCAGGAAGCCGAGGGCCGCCTTCAGCGGGACGAGGATCGAGCGGAAGACCAGCATCAGCAGCAGGAACGCGAGGCCCACGACGAGCGCCAGGTAGGGCAGCAGCGCGTCGTTCATCTTCTGCGAGAAGTCGATGTTCATCGCGGTCGCGCCGGTGACCAGCACCTCGGCCCCGGTGTCCTTCTTGATGTCCGCGCCCGCGTCGCGGATGGAGTGGACGACCTCTTCCGTCGCGACGGAGGAGGGCCGGTCCTTCGGGATGACCGTGATCGTCGCGGTGTCGCCGGCCTCGTTGAAGGCGGCCGGGGCGACGGCGGCGACGCCGATGGACTCGATCTCCTCGGTGACCCGTGCGACCGCGGCCTCGCCGTCGGAGCTGTCCCGGGTGTCCACGACGATCATCAGCGGACCGTTGAACCCGGGGCCGAAGCCGTCGGAGAGCATGTCGTACGCCTGGCGCTGCGTGGTCGACTTCGGCTGGGCGCCGTCGTCGGGCAGGCCCATCTCCAGCGAGGCGGCCGGTACGGCGATGACACCGAGGCCGATGACGCCTGCCAGCATCACCCAGACCGGCTTGCGCAGCACGAACCGCGCCCAGCGGGTGCCCATGTTCGGCTTGGCCTCGGGGCGGTTCTCCGCCTCTGCGGCCTTGCGCGCCCTGCGGCCCATGATCCGCTTGCCCGCGAAGCCCAGCAGGGCCGGGACGAGGGTGAGGGCGATGACGACCGCGATGGCGACCGTGCCGGCGGCCGCGAAGCCCATCTTCGTCAGCATCGGGATGTTGACGACGGCGAGGCCGACCAGGGCGATGACCACGGTCAGGCCCGCGAAGACGACCGCGGACCCGGCCGTGCCGACGGCCCGCCCGGCGGCCTCCTCGTGCTCCCGGCCCTCGGCCAGTTCGGCGCGGTAGCGGGAGACGATGAAGAGCGCGTAGTCGATGCCGACCGCGAGGCCGATCATCATCGCGAGGGTCGAGGTGGTCGAGCCCAGATCCAGGACGTTGGCCAGTGCCGTGATGAGCGAGACCCCGATGCCGACCCCGATGAGGGCGGTCAGCAGCGGCAGCCCGGCCGCGAGCAGCGAACCGAAGGTGATGACCAGCACGACGGCGGCGATGGCGACACCGATGATCTCGGCGGCCCCGGTGTGCGGGATCACCTGGAGGGCGTCACCGCCGATCTCCACCTTCATCCCGCTGTCCCGGGCGTCCTTGCCCGCGTCCTTCAGGGAGTCGCGGGTCGCGTCGGTCAGCTCCATGGAGTTGACCTTGTAGGAGACCGAGATGTACGCCGTCGAGCCGTTCTGGCTCACGGCCTGCTGCTGGAAGGGGTCGGCCACGCCGGCTATCTGGTCGGAGCCGGACCGCAGCTCCTTGACGATGCCGGTGATCTCGTCCTTGTTGGCAGGGTCGGTGACCTTCTCGCCCTCGGGCGCCTTGAAGACGACACGGGCGGTCGCGCCGTCGGCACTCGTGCCGGGGAAGCGCTGTTCCAGCAGGTCGAAGGCGCGCTGCGCCTCCGTGCCGGGTATGGAGAAGGAACTGGAGGCGGCGGTGGACGCGGAGGCCGCGCCGAACCCGGCGAGTGCCAGCAGTGCCACCCACACCAGGGCGACGTAGCGGCGGCGCCGGAAGGCGAGCCGTCCGAGCTTGTAGAGGAAAGTGGCCACGGGGGCGTACTCCCGGTCAGGTCGTGTGCGTGAGAAAGGGCGTGAGAAACCAGCCCGACGACGAGAGCGGCGTGTCAGGTGGGGCGTCGGGGAGAAGGCCGTGCGGGTGGGTCGGGGCGTCAGACACCGAGGGCGGGGAGAACCACGGAGTCGACATAGTCGATGAGGAACGCCTGGTCCACAGCGCGGTCCTCGACCAGCTGACGGGCGGCGATCGCGCCGATCATCATGTGCGGGATGTACTTCAGCGCCGGATTGTCCGGGCGCAGCTCGCCCCGGTCCACCGCCCGCCGCAGCAGCTCGTCGAGACCGGTCATCTCCGGCTCGATCAGCAGCTCGCGCAGGGCCTGGTGCAGCTCGGGACTCTCGTGGACGGCATGGCTCAGGCCCCGCATCAGCGCGGAGTCCTTCTCCATCTGGCAGTCGTCGGTCCGTTGCAGCACGGCGTGGAAGTCCCCGCGCAGCGAACCGGTGTCGATCTCCGCGAGGCTCACCGGCTTGTTGTGCCGCAGTGCCGTCACGACCAGTGCGGGCTTGGAGCCCCACTGGCGGTAGAGGGTGGCTTTGCTCGACCGGGTGCGGGCGGCGACGGCGTCCATGGTCAGGGCGTCGTAACCGACCTCGCGGAGCAGGTCGAGGACGGCGGCGTACAGCTCGCCCTCGCGCTCAGGTGTGAGCCTGGTGCGCGCCATGTGCCGGCCTCCCTCGTCGCCCCGCCCCTCGGGGCCCGGTCGTGTGCTCCGCATCGTCCCTCCGGGATCGAACGAAACCGTTTCGTACACCTGAAGGTACCTCGAACAAAGAGCGAAACGAAATCGTTTCGCTTGTGTGCTGCACCACAAGTTGCCCCGGGCCCCCGGCGCGGAAAGCATTGAGGGGTGAGTGACGACGTCGCGTATCTCCGTTTCCCGCACCTCCACCAGGACATGATGTGCTTCGCGGCCGAGGACGACCTCTGGGTCGCCCCCCTCGCCGCGGCAGGACACCGCCCCGGGCGGGCCTGGCGGGTGACCGTCGACCGGACCCGGGTCAGCCATCCGCGCTTCTCGCCCGACGGCGGCTCCATCGCCTACACGACCTGGCGCACCCTGGACCCCGAGATCCACCTCGCCCCCGTGGACGGCGGCCCGGCCCGCCGGCTGACCTACTGGGGCTCGACCGACGCCCGGGTCTGCGGCTGGAGCCCCGATCAGGGCGACGCCCTCCAGATCCTCGCCGTCTCCTCGCACCTCCAGCCGTTCTCGTACTTCTCCTGGGCCTACAGCGTCCCCGTCGACGGCAGCCCCGGCGGCCGGCTCCCCTGGGGCCCGGTCTCCGACATCGCGGTCGCCGACATCGACGGCGAACGCCGCACCCTGCTGCTCACCGGCACGCCCCCGCACGAGCCCGCCGCATGGAAGCGCTACCGGGGCGGGGCCACCGGCCGGCTGTGGCTGCACGGCGAACGGCTGCTCCCGGACCTCGACGGCCACCTCGCCTCCCCGATGTTCGTCGACGGACGCATCGCGTTCCTCTCCGACCACGAGGGCGTCGGCAACCTGTACTCCTGCCGGCCGGACGGCACCGGTCTCCGCCGCCACACCGACCACGACGCCTTCTACGCCCGCAACGCCTCCAGCGACGGCCACCGGGTGATCTACCAGTGCGCCGGCGACCTGTGGCTCGTCGAGGACCTCCGGTCGCCGGACGCCGCCCCCCGCAAGCTGGAGGTACGCCTCGGCGGCCCCCGCACCGGCCGCCGCGTCACCCAGGTGCCCGCCGCCAGCAACGTCGACTCGCTGTCCGTGGACGAGACGGGGCGGGCCAGCGCCGTCACCGTACGCGGCAGCCTCTACTGGCTCACCCACCGCGACGGCCCCGCCCGCACCATCGCCGACACCCCGGGCGTCCGGGTGCGGCTGCCGGAGATGCTCGGCAGCGGCGGCCAGGTCGCCTACGTCACCGACGCGGACGGCGAGGACGCGGTCGAGATCGCCTACCTGCCGCGCGCCAGCGGCGACCGCCCCCCGCGCCGGCTGGCCTCCGGTCAGCTGGGCCGGGTGGAGGAGATGGTCTCCGCCCCGGACGGCGAGCGCCTGGCCATCGCCTCTGACGACGGCCGCCTGCTGCTCCTGGACACCGCGGAGGGGGACGGGCCGGAGGGCGCCGGGGCCGAGGCCGGAGCGGGCGGCTCGACCCGCGCCGACCTCCACGCGGCCACGGGCGCGGCCGTCCCCGACAGCACGCCCCCGAACGCGCACCCCGGGGTCACCGAGCTGATCCGCTCGGTCAACGGCCCGGTCCGCGATCTGGCCTTCTCCCCCGACGGCGACTGGCTGACCTGGTCGCACCCGGGTGTCGGACGGGCGCTGCGGCAGATCAAGCTGGCCCGGATCTCCGGCCCCGGCGCGCCGGCGGTCGTCGACGTCACCAACGGCCGCTTCGAGGACGAGAACCCGGTCTTCACCGAGGACGGCCGCTACCTCGCGTTCCTGTCCTGGCGGGGTTTCGACCCGGTCTACGACGTCCACACCGGGGACCTGTCCTTCCCGCTCGGCTGCCGCCCCTACCTCGTCCCGCTCTCCTCCGCCACCCCCTCCCCCTTCGCGCTCTCCCCGGACGGGCGGCCGGCGGCGGGCGGTCTGGACCCAGTGGACGTCCCGGACGCGGGCACGGCCGAGGGGTCGCCGGTCCGGGTGGAGTTCGAGGGCCTGGAGAGCCGGGTGACGCCGTTCCCGGTCTCCGCCTCGAAGTACTCGGCGCTGCGCCCCGTCAGCGGCGGCGGGCTCGTCTGGCTGCGCTGGCCGATCTCCGGGGCGCTGGGCGAGACGTTCGCGAACCCGGCCGACATGTCCGGGCGCCCCACCCTGGAGCACTTCAGCATCGCGAAGGCCCGTAGGACCGAACTGGTCGACCACCTCGACTGGTTCGCGGTCAGCGGCGACTGCTCGCGCCTCGTCGTGATGGACGACGGTGAACTGCGCGCCGTGCCGGCGACCGAGCCCGGCGACGGTGACTCCACCGTCTACCTGGACCTGCGCCGCATCCTGCACGAGGTCGACCCGGGGGCGGAGTGGCGGCAGGCGTACGGGGAGGCGGGCCGGATCATCCGCTCCTACTTCTGGGAGCCCGACATGTGCGGCATCGACTGGGACGCGGTGCTGGACCAGTACCGCCCCCTCGTCGAACGGGTCGCCTCCCCCGACGAGTTCGCCGATCTGCTGCGCGAGGTGCTGGGCGAGCTGGGCACCTCGCACGCCTACGTCTCCCCCGCCCGGCGCAACGAGGGCCCGCCGCACTACCAGCGGGCGATCGGCCTGCTCGGCGCCAACCTGGTCTGCCGGGACGGCGCGTGGACGGTCCAGCGCATCCTGCCCGGCGACTCGTCGGACTCCAAGGCGCGGTCCCCGCTGGCCGGCACCGGGATCAGACAGGGCGCGGTCCTCACCCACGTCGACGGCCGTCCGGTGGACCCGGTGGCCGGTCCCTACCCGTTGCTGACGGCGGCGGGCGGCACGACGGTGGAGCTGACGTTCACCCCGGCGGGCGGCGGGCCGTCGCGCCGGGTGGCGGTCATGCCCCTGGTCGACGAACGCCCGCTCCGCTACCAGGACTGGGTCGCCAAACGGCGGGACGTCGTCCGGGAGCTGAGCGGCGGCAAGTGCGGCTACCTGCACATCCCGGACATGGGCGGCTCCGGCTGGGCCCAGTTCAACCGGGACCTGCGGCTCGAGGTGGCGCGGCCCGCGCTGATCGTGGACGTACGGGGCAACGCGGGCGGCCACATCAGCGAGCTGGTGGTGGAGAAGCTGACCCGCAAGATCCTCGGCTGGGACCTCACCCGCAACGCCCAGGCGGTGAGTTACGCCTCCAACTCGCCCCGCGGCCCGGTGGTGGCCCTGGCCGACGAGGCGACCTCGTCCGACGGCGACATGATCACCGCCGCGTTCCGGCTGCTGAAGCTGGGCCCGGTGGTGGGCCAGCGGACCTGGGGCGGCGTGGTCGGCATGACCGGTCGCCACCGGCTGGGCGACGGCACGGTGATCACGGTGCCGATGAACGCGGCCTGGTTCGACACGTACGGCTGGTCGGTGGAGAACCACGGCGTGGAACCCGACGTGGAGGCCCTGCGGACCCCGCTGGACTGGGCGGAGGGCCGGTACGCGGTGCTGGACGACGCGGTCCGCATCGCCCTGGACCTGCTGGCCGCCCACCCGGCGGCGACCCCGCCGTCGTACGACACGGCCCCGGACCTGCGCCGGCCGCCCCTGCCGCCGCGGAACTCCTGAGGTCCTGGAGCCCCGGGGCGGCAGGAGGCCGGGGGCGGGGGCGCGGGGGCCGTTTCACGAGCCGGGGCGCGGGGGCCGGGCTCAGCCGGCCGGGGTCCGCCGCTCGTAGAGCGTCACCCGGCGGCCGTGCGTCTGCCGGTCGGCCACGGCCGTGAAGTGCTCGCTCAGCACTGAGGCCTCCGCACCGGTCGGCGCGGTCAACGGCGTCGCACCGCGACGTGACGGCAGGCCCGCGGGACCACCTTCCGCGCGAGGGGGCGCGAGCGGGCCGCCCCCGACAAGGAGGAGGCGCACCCNGTCACCCGGGTGCGCCTCCTGAGGTGGCGCGTGCGGCGCCGTGCGCACGCGTCACATCTCAGCGACCGTCAGCGGTCAAAACGCTTCCGCGCCCGGTCCGACGCGTCCTGGGCCCGGTCCTTCATGCCCGGCGCGTCCGACTCCTGGTCGCGGTCCTGCGAGGCCCGGTCCTTGGCCTGGTCCTTGCCCTCGCCGGTCTTCTGCTTGGCCTGGTCGGCGAGCTCCTGCGCCTTGTCCTTGAACTGGTCGGCGATGCCCATGCTGTTCACTCCTGGGGATGCTGGGGAGTACGGGGGGGGGAACGGCCCCCTGCGAGGCCTCGCCCAGCGTTACACGACCCGGCATACGACGCATTTCGTACCGTTACGGTAGGTCAGCGCGCTCCGAGCGGGCCTCCTGGTCGGCCGCGCCACCGGCCCCCACCAGCCCCTTCGGCATGCTCCGCAGACGTGGTTCGAAGCGTCGCATCTCCCGCTGTCCGCCCAGCGCGATGACGGAGGGCAGACAGCCGCGCACCGACTGCATCCCACGCAGCCACCACTGGGCGTACACGTGGGCCGAGCGCCGTTCGATGCCGACCACGATCCGCTCGACGGCCGGGCCGAGCGGATACGTGCGGTTCATCGGCCACGGCAGCCGCTGGCGCAGCTCGCGCATCACGTCGTCCCGGTCCGCGCCGCGCACCATGTCGGTGTCGGTCCAGGAGAGGTAACCGACCCCCACCCGGACGCCCTTGTAGCCGACCTCGGCCCGCAGACTGTGCGCGAACGCCTCGACGCCGGACTTGGACGCGCAGTAGGCGCTCATCATCGGGGCCGGGGTGAGCGCGGCCAGCGACGCTATCTGGAGGAAGTAGCCGCGGCTCTCCATCAGCACCGGCAGGAAGGCCCGCCCGGTGACCGCGCCGCCGATGAGGTTCACCTCGATGACCCGCCGCCACGCCACCGGGTCGGAGTCGGCGAACGGGCCGCCCGCGGCGACGCCCGCGTTGGCGACCACCACGTCGACCTTGCCGAACCGCTCCTTGACCTCGCGGGCGACCTGGGCCATCGCCTCGTGGTCGGTGACATCGGCGAACCAGTGGCCGCTCTCGCCGTGCAGCCGGTCGCAGACCCGCTTGAGCTCGCCGGGTTCCAGGCCGACCAGCGCCAGCGTGGCGCCGCGTGCGGACAGCTTGCGGGCCAGCAGTTCGCCCACGCCCCGGGCCGCGCCGGTGACGACGACGACCTGGCCCTCCAGACTTCGCCTGCTGCTCATGCGACATCCTCCTTCTCCGCGGTGGCGGACCGCGGAGCTTCCGCGGTGACATAACGGACGGCCAGCTCCATGATCTTCGACGTGACGGCCTCCGGGGCCTCCACCGGCGTCATGTGCCCCACGCCGGTCAGCTCGGTCAGTCCGAGGCCGACCGGCAGGGCGGCGGCGATGGCGCGCGCGTGGACCGGCGGGGTCAGCCGGTCGTCCGTGCCGGCGATCACCGCGGTCGGCGCCCGCAGCTCGCGCACGCCCGCCGCGAGGTCCAGCTCGGCGAGCACCTGCCCCCACCCCACCCTCGCCCGGCGCGGGCACGCGTGCACGATACGGGCGCAGGCGTCGACCCGGTCCGGTGCCGAACCAGCCCCCATCGTCGCGTATTTGAGGAGCTTTTTCGAGACCGGGTTGACGGGCCCGAGCGGGGCCTTCGCGCCCAGGACGGCGGCTGTGAGACGGGTCCGGAGCGCCCCGGCGCGGATCGGCACGACGAGGGCCTGTGCGGTCAGCCGCGTACTGCCGGTGGAGCAGAGCAGGACGGCGGCGGCGTGCTCGCGCAGCCCGGGGCGTGCGGCCGCGGCCATCAGCGTCATCCCGCCCATGGAGTGCCCGGCGAGCACCGCCCTGCGGCCCGGGGCGAGCGTCGCGGCGAGCACCGCTTCGAGGTCGTCGGCCAGTGCCCGGGTGCTGTAGCCGCCGGGGCCGGGTTCGGGGGTGAGCCCGTGGCCGCGCTGGTCGTAGGCGATGACCCGGTGGTCGGTGGCGAGCTCCCTGATCTGGGCGTCCCAGAAGCGGGTGCTGCACGTCCAGCCGTGGGCCAGGACCACCGCGGGCGCGTCCTTCGGCCCGTGGAGTTCGACGTGTATCCGCGAACCGTCGGCGGAGCGGGCCGTGATCTCGGCCGCGGGCGCCGGCGGAGCTTCGACGCGGTGCGGGCGGCGGCTCATCGGGCTGTCTCCTCTGCGACGGAGCCGCCCGCCGCACGGCCCCCGGGGGCCGTGCGGGCGGCGACGGTCTCGCGGTCGCCGCGGCCGGGCTGCACGGGCACCTGCCCGGCCCCGCCGCCGAGCCGCCGTGCGCCCCCGGCGCGGACGACGTCGTACTCCGCGAGGTCCACCGACCGGGTCTGCCGCCGGAACTCGCCGGTGGTTCCCGGCCAGACGGTGGTGTTGCGGCCCTCCGCGTCCAGGTACCAGCTGGTGCAGCCGCCGGTGTTCCACACGGTGCGCTTCATCCGCTCCTGGACCCGGTCGTTCCACGCGGTGACGGCGTCGGGGCGGGCGTCGAGCGCGGCGCGGCCGCCCAGCACGTCCAACTGCCGCAGATAGTCGGCCAGGTAGTTGAGCTGGGACTCGATCATCAGGATCATCGACGAGTTGCCGAGCCCGGTGTTGGGCCCGATGATCGTCATCCAGTTCGGGTAGCCGGCCGCCGTCGCGCCGCGCAGCGAGTTCATCCCGTCCTTCCAGGTCTCGGCGAGCGTGAGGCCCTCCACGCCCACGACCCGCTCCGCGATCGGCATGTCCGTCACATGGAAGCCGGTGCCGAAGACGATCGCGTCGACCTCGGCCTCACTGCCGTCGGCGGCGACGACGGTGGAGCCGCGTACCTCGCTGAGTCCGGAGGCCACCACGTCGACGTTGGGCTGCGCGAGCGCCGGGTAGTAGGTGCTGGAGAGCAGGATGCGCTTGCAGCCGATGCGGTACGAGGGGGTCAGCTTGGCCCGCAGCGCCGGGTCCTTGATCGCCCGCGCCATGTTGGACTTGGCTATCTTCTCCACCAGGCCCAGTTGGTCGGGGTGCTTGGTGAAGGCGCTGACCTGCAACTCCCTTATCCCCCACAGCAGTCCGCGGCGGGCGGTGCCGGTGGCCGGGACGGCCCGGTGCAGAGCGCGCTCGGCCTTGCTGATGGTGCGGTCCATCCGCGGCATCACCCAGGGCGGCGTCCGCTGGAAGAGCGTGAGCTTTCCGGCCTTCGGCTGGATCGCCGGGACGATCTGGATGGCGGACGCGCCCGTCCCGACCATGGCGACGCGCTTGCCGGTCAGGTCGTAGTCGTGGTCCCAGCGCGCGGAGTGGAAGACCTTGCCGGGGAAGGAGTCGAGCCCGGGTATGTCGGGGGTCTTGGGGTCGGAGAGCGGGCCGGTGGCGGAGACGACGACGTCCGCGCGGAGCGTGGTCCCGCCCGCGCACTCGATCACCCAGTACAGGTTCTCCTTGTCCCAGCTCATCAGCTTCACCTCGTGGTTCAGCCGGATGTGCGGACGCAGCCCGAAGGTGTCGGCGACGCCCTCCAGGTAGGCCCGGATGTGTTCCTGGCCGGAGAAGGTGCGCGGCCAGTCCGGGTTGGGGGCGAAGGAGAACGAGTAGAGGTGGGACGGCACGTCGCAGGCACAGCCCGGATAGCTGTTGTCCCGCCAGGCGCCGCCCACGGAGTCGGCGCGCTCCAGGACGACGAAATCGGTGATGCCTTCGCGGCGCAGCCGGACGGCGGCCCCCAGGCCCCCGAATCCGGTACCGATCACCGCCACACGTACGTGCTCCTGCTGGGCCATGCTGCCGCCTCCCGCGGTACGTCACGCGACTCTGCCAGCAATCACTGGCATTGTTCGGAGAGTAGAGCAGGCGCGTACTGATGGGTAGGGGTCGGGCCGAGGAAAGTTACTGACGGTACGACATAGGGTGCCCCTGTGGCTGAAGGACGCGAGCACCGCGAATACCGCATGGAGGAGCTGGCCAAGGAGGCCGGCATCACCGTGCGGACCCTGCGCTTCTACCGGGAGCGCGGGCTCATCCCACCGCCCCGGCGCGAGGGCCGGATCGCGTGGTACGACGACCACCACCTGGCCCGGCTGCGGACGATCACGGGCCTGCTGGAACGCGGCCACACCCTCAACGGCATCGCGGACCTGGCCGCCACCTTCGAGAGCGGACGCGATGTCGCCGAGGTGCTGGGTCTGGGCGAGCCGACGGAGGAGACCCCCGTACGCCTCACCCCGGAACAGCTCGCGGACTACTTCGAGAGCGAGGTCACCCCGGAGAATCTGGCCACCGCGCTGGACCTCGGATATCTCGCCACCGACGGGGACGAGATCGTCCACATCAGCCGCCGCCTGCTGGAGGTGTCGGCCGAGCTCGTACGGGAAGGGGTGCCGCTGTCCACGGTGCTCTCCTCGGGCCGCCGCGTCCGCGAGCACGCGGACGCGCTCGCCGAGATCTTCGTACGCGTACTGCATGCCCACGCCGCGGAGACCGAACCGGCCCAACTGCGCCCGCTGGCCCGCGCGGTGGTGGACGCGGAGCTGTCCATGGCCCTGGACCGCCGGCTGCGCCGCGAGGACGGTACGCGGCGGCCACAGGAGGAGGACGCCGGGGCGGAGCCGGAGGCAGGCTGACGCCGGTCGGGCGACCGGCGCCCTGGGGCCCGACCGCCGTCGGCGCTACCGCTCGTACACGACCGTCACCGGCGCATGGTCGCTCCAGCGCTCCCCGTGCGTGGCGGCCCGCTCGACCCAGGCCTTCACCGCGCGCCCGGCGAGACCCGGGGTCGCCATCTGGTAGTCGATCCGCCAGCCCGCGTCGTTGTCGAAGGCGCGCCCCCGGTAGGACCACCAGGAGTACGGTCCGGCGACGTCCGGGTGCAGCTCGCGCACGACGTCCGCATACGCCGCTTCCTGAAGGACCCGGCTCAGCCAGGCGCGCTCCTCCGGCAGGAAACCGGAGCTCTTGCGGTTGGCCTTCCAGTTCTTCAGGTCGGCCTCCTGGTGGGCGATGTTCCAGTCACCGCAGACCACGACCTCACGGCCGCCCTCCGCCGCCCGCGCCCGCAGCCCCTGGAGGTAGGGCAGGAAGGCGGCCATGAAGCGTTCCTTCTCGTCCTGGCGCTCGGTGCCGACCTCGCCGGAGGGAAGGTACAGGCTCGCGACCGTGACGCCGGGGAGGTCGATCTCCACATACCGGCCGCTCGTGTCGAACTCCTCCGCGCCGGGCGCCCCGAAGCCGCCGAAGCCGATCTGGACCCGCTCGGGCGCCTGCCGCGAGTAGAGCGCGACCCCGGCCCGCCCCTTGGCCGCGGCGGGGGCGTGGACGGTGTGCCAGCCTTCGGGGGCGCCCACTCCGGCGGGCAGCTGGGAGAGCTCGGCCCGCACTTCCTGGAGGCAGACGACGTCGGCCTCGGTGCCCGCCAGCCACTCGACGAAGCCCTTCTTGGCGGCGGCGCGGAGCCCATTAACATTCACGGAGGTCACTGTGAGCATTCCGAAACAGTACCCACTCCACCCTACGCATAGATGTACCATATAAAGCATGTTTATTCAGCCTCGGCCTTTCGACCACCCCGACGCCGTCAAACTCAATGACCAGGTGCAGCTCGAATACGCCGAGCGCTATGGCGACGAGGGCGATATCACACCGCTGGACCCCTCGATGTTCCTGCCGCCTCGCGGTCTGTATCTGCTCACCTACGACGAGCTGGGCCGCCCGGTGGCCACCGGCGGCTGGCGGACCCAGAACCACAACGACGAGGGCTATCTCGACGGCGACGCCGAGATCAAGCGGATGTTCGTGGTCCCCGAGGACCGGGGCCGGGGGCTGGCCCGCCGGATGCTGGCCGCCCTGGAGGATGACGCGCGGGCCGCGGGCCGGCTCCGGATGGTCCTGGAGACCGGCGACCAGCAGCCGGAGGCCATCGCGCTCTACGCGTCGAGCGGCTACGAGGTGTGCGACAAGTTCGGCTACTACCGGACGTACGACAGCAGCATCTGCATGGCCAAGAAGCTCCAGCACCCCTGACCCCCGGCCCCGGCGCCCGGCGGAGCCCGCGCGCCCGCCCCGTCCGCGGGGCGCACTCCGCAGGGCGCACGCCGCAGGGACCGGGGCCAAACCGGCGGCCGACCGGAAGCGGCCCGGTGGCGGCACGGCTGCCGGGCGGTCGCTCAGACCTCTCGGCCGAGCACCAGCAGCACGTGCTCGTCCTCACCGTGCGCGGCCAGGCCGGCCGCCTTGAACCCGCACTTCTCCAGCAGCCGGACCGAGCCGGTGTTGCCCACGGCCGGATCGGCGTGGAGCGGACGGGCGGGCTCCCGCTCCAGGAACGCCGTCAGCGCCGCGGTGCCGACGCCCCGGCCCCAGTACGGACGGCCGAACCAATAACCGAGAAACCGCCGGTCCCCCTCCCACCAGGCGACGACGTTCCCGGCCGGCTCGCCGTCCACGAGGACCGTCTGCACGAAGACCGAGGGGTCGCCCAGCACCTTCGCGTGCCAGTGCGCCATGAAGGCCTTCCTCTCCCGCGGGGCGAACCGGGACCTGCGGACCGCCTCCGGGTCGTGCTCGTACGCGAGGAAGGCCTCCAGGTCGGCCGGGTCCACATCTCTGAGCTGTACGACGGTCTCCATGCCCACGGAGTCTGGCGCCGGGCACTGACAACCGGCCCGGCCGCTCACCGCGGGGCGGCCAGGACCTGGGTCCAGTAAGGGCCGCGCGGGGAGTCGGCGATGCCCACGCCCACGTGGACGAAGTCGCAGTTGAAGAGGGAGCCGCCGCGGCCGGGGTCGCGACGCCACTCCTCGACTGCCTCGGCCGGGTCGCTCATGCCGGTCGCGATGGTCTCGCCGACGGCCGACCAGCCGTAGCCCTCGGCGCTCACCCGCTCGCCCGTGCCCCGGCCCGCTGAGTCGGTGTGGCCGAAGGAGCCGCGTGCGGCCATGTCCGCGGAGTGCCGCTGCGCCACCCGCGTCAGCCGGGGGTCGGTGCGCAGCTCGGGGCAGCCGTTCTCCCCGCGCAGGACGTTGACCCGGGAGACGAGGCGGGCCTCCGGTCCGGGGGGCGGGGCGGGGGGCGCGGGCGATGCGGTGGGTCGCGGGGCGGCGGACCGCGGGGCGACGGCGGAGGGCGTCCGGGAGGGGGCGGCGGGGCTCGGCGAGGGCGCGGCCGTGGAGGGCGCGGGGGCCGGCACGGCCGGAGCGGCGGCCGGGGGCGCGGGCAGGTGCGTGGCGCGCTGGGCTCGGGGCTCCGGCGGTGCGGGGGCGGAGGGCCAGAGCAGTACGGCGAGGGAGGCGACGGCGGCCCCGGCGGCCAGGAGCCCCGCCGCCTTCCCGGCCGAGAACGCGGTGGAGGCGGAAGGCGCGGCGGACGAGGCCGGGGCGACCGAGGAGGCGACGGCCGCCGTGGCGTGCTGCCCGCTGTCGTAGAGGGGCACGACGAGGGCGAGGCCGGAGAGCAGGCCCTCCGGCGGGAGCAGTCCCGTACCGCTCTTCGAGCAGGAGGCGCAGCCGCGCACGTGCCGGGCGATCCGCTTGCGCCACAGGGGCGTCGGCGTGCCGTCCCAGTCGCCCACCAGCTCCTCCAGGGCCGGGCAGCGGGGTTCGGCCCGCAGGGCGCGCACGACCGTGCGGCCGACGTCGAGCTGGTTCTTCACCCGCTGGACGCGTACGGCGGCGTGCCGGGGGGAGAGGGCGAGCGCGTCGGCGAGGTCGGCCCGGGTGAGTTCCCCGGTCGCCTCCAGCCACCACAGGGACAGCACATCGCGTTCGGAGTCGTCCAGCCAGCGGGTCGCCTCTGCGGTCTCGCGCCGCTGGCCGGAGAGTTCGAGGCGCCAGATCGTCAGGTCGACGAAGTCGGCGGCGGGGTCGGCCGGCTCCTCGGCCCCGTCCAGCGGGGCGGGCCGCCGGCCGAGTCCCGACCAGCGGGCGCGGACCTGGTTCATGGCGATGGCGACGAGCCAGGAGCGGAAGCGGGCCGGGTCGCGCAGGGCGGGCAGGCCGGACATCGCCCGGAGCATGGTCTCCTGCACGACGTCGTCCACGTCCGGGTGGCCGTTCAGTGCCCGTCCGACGACGTTGTAGACGAGTGGCAGGTACTGGGCGGCCAGCCGTTCCCCGGCGGCCCGGTCGCCGTTCTTCGCCGCGATGACCGCAGCGGTGCTGTCCACGCGTTCACGCCCTTCGTTCCGATTCACCACGTGCTCTCGTCCCGGCGCGGACGGGAGCGCGGACAGCGCCCCCGGGAGGGTGTGGGACAGGTCACCCCTGGGGGTTTTGTTATCCGTCCCCCCTCCGGTGGTCAACCAGTATGCGGGGGCCTGCCGGCCGCCCCGCCAGGAGAGTGCCGGGAACGGGAGGGACATGTCGAGCAGAACAGAGACCGGTCGCGGGCCGACGGAGGCTGTGGACGAGGCCCGCACGGCCCGGGCGCACGCCACCGCGGCCCGGACGGGCGAGGCCATCACCGCATCGGCCCTGCACGCGGCGGCGACGGGCGCCGACACCTTCCCCGGCGCGCTGCGGGAGGCGCTGGGCCGCAGGGGGCTGTCGCTGGAGCGGGTGAGCGAACGGCTCCGGGTACGCGGCATCGCCATCAGCCAGGCCACGCTGAGCAGCTGGCAACGCGGGCGCAGCCAGCCGGAGCGGGCCCGGTCGCTGCGTGCGGTGGACGTCCTGGAGGAGATCCTGGAGCTGCCCGCCGGGGCCCTGCGTTCGCTGGTGGGGCCGCGCCGCCCTCGCGGCCGGACCACGCCGGCGGGCGACGCGGGCGCCGCGCTCCATGTGCTCGGGGAGGACTCGGTGGTGGAGAAGGCGCTCGGCGCGCGGTTCCGCCACTTCAACCAGGAGACCAGTTCGCTGGTGGTCCACGACATCGTGACGGTCGGTGAGAACGCGACGCTGAGCTCGATCTCCACCACCAACGTGCTGCGGGCCCACCGGGCGGGGGCCGACCGGGTGATCTTCGTGCACAGCTTCGACGACGAGGAGGCCGAGCCCGTCGACATCCGGGTCACCTGCGGACGCCTCGTGGACGCCACGTACCTGAAGGGGCTGAAGTCCCTCGTCCTGGAAGTCCGTTTTGGCCGGGAGCTGGCCAAACTGGACACCACGGTGGTGAGTTACGCGGTCGACGTGAGCCCGTCCCGGACGCCGGCCACGCACTACGAACGCTGGTCGCGGACGAACCTCCACGAGTATCTCCAGCAGGTCTTCTTCCACCCCGGCGCGCTGCCGTCGGACTGCCACCGCTACACCCGCGAGAAGGTCGGCGAACCGCCCCGAGGCCGACGGCGCATCCCGCTCAGCGACTCCCACAACGTCCATGTGCTCGCCTCCCGGTGCAAGCCCGGCGTCCACGGGGTGGCGTGGGAGTTCGGGCCGGGAACGGGTGGGGCGGGAGACCGCCCAGGATGAGTGGACGGTCTCCCGCGTCAAAGGCGCGCTCCCCGGCACGGACCCCCTCGCGTGGGCCCGTGCCGGGAGGGGCGGCTACTTGGTGTTGAGCCTCAGCCCGTAGTACGCGAGTGCGTCGTCGAGCGGCTGGAAGTAGGACGAGCCCCGCGCGTTGACCCCGCCGCCGCACCGCTGGCCGCTGGGGCCTCCGGACGTCATGCCCTGGGCCTGGTCGCCGGAGATGTACGCGCCCCCGCTGTCCCCTCCCTGGGTGCAGACGCTGGAGCTGGCCAGCCCGGTCACCACGGTGTCCGGGCCGCCGTTCTGGTCGGTGTAGGTGACGCTGACGTTGTAGGAGCCGACCTTGCCGCAGGTCCATCCGGTGGTCTGGCCGGACTTGCACAGCGCGGCGCCGGAGGGGGCCCGCTTGCTGCCCCTGACCGGGACGGCGCCGGCCTTGCCGTACGTGGTGACGTCGAGGCCGATCGAGTCGTCGGAGTCCACCGCCGCGATGCCCATGTCGACGCTGCGGGCGCCCAGCGCGAACCGGGTGTGCGTGGCGGTGGCGAACCGCGAACCGTTGTAGGACAGGGCGGGCAGATCCTCCACGCAGTGCCCGGCCGTGACGAGGACCTGGTTGCCCGAGCGGTCCGTGGCCCCGTAGCCCACGGAGCAGAGGTAACCGTCGAAGGTCATCCGGCTGCCGGGCGGGACGACGGCCTGGGTCTCCAGCTTCGTGCGCCCCTCGACGACGCGCACGGCGTCGCCGTTGCTCTTCGCCGCCTTGAGGAAGGCGCGGGTGGCCGCGTCAGAGGCGCCGTTGACCTCGACGGTCACGGTGTCCGACGCGAGGTCGACGGACCAGGCGGACACCCCGGCCGGGGCGCTTCGGACCGCCTTGGCGTCGAGCTGGGCCTTGATGCGGTCGAGGGCGGCCTCCCCGCGCTCCGGAACGCGGACCTTCAGCCCGGCCGCCCTGACCTGCTCGGCCGCCTCCGCGTCGGCGGCGTTGACGACCAGGGAGCCGTCGGCGGCGAAGAAGGCCCCGAGCGTGTCGACCCGGTCCTTCCGCAGCTCCGCGAACCGGTCCTGCTGCCGGGCCTCCCGGTCCAGCCGCGCCACAGCCGCCTTCTCGCTGACGCCCAGGCTTTCCGCGAGGGCCTGGACCATCTCCGGCTGGTACGCCGGCGCCGAGGGCTCCGGCACCGTACCGGCGTGGGCTCCTGTGGCGGCTCCGGCCGACAGGAGGACGCCGATCGAGGCGGCCACGAGGTATGTGCGCGCGTTGTTCCTACCGTGCTTCACGCGTTTCCTTCCGCTACGCAGGCGAGCGTCCAGACAATGGGGGGGTGGCCACACCGCGTGTGGGGACACGCGGTGTGTTCCATGGACACTGCCCGGCGGCGATGACATGTTCCTGTCGCCGCGCCCCGCACTCTGGCGCAGCCGCAACTGCCGGGACAAGAAGCAAAGATGCAGGTCTTTTCTACAGAACTGGCCGAGAACTGTAGACAGACCCTTCAAAACCCGCCGGACGCGCCGACGCACTCTTACCAGCACGACCGCCAACAGGCCTGCCGTAAGCGGCAGTTGACCTCAGAGGAGGTGCTGCCCACGCGTCGTGGCCTCGACGGGGAAGATCCCGGCCCGGCAGCTCTCCGTCCGTCCGGCCGTACCCGGGAAACCAACCGCCGGCCCCCGGCCGCGAGCCCTCCCTTCCGGGCGCCGGCACGGTCGGCCTGGCGGCTGCCGGGCGTCGCGGTGAGACCTGTGCGGCCCGGTGAAGACTGACCGGGTCAGCCGCCGTTGGACTGGCGAATGCCCTTGGCCGGCGCGTCGAAGGTGTACAGGTAGCCCCCGCCCGGCCCACTGACGGTCATGTACGCCCGCGTGCCCCCGGGCGCGATGGCCACGTTGGTCGCCGACTCCAGCCCTCTGGCGGCACGGGCCGGGACTTCCACGGTCGCCAGGTGCTCATGTGCGGCAGGACAGCGCGGGGGAGGAGGAAGGGCGCGGTCAGGTTGACGCGGATCACCCGCTCCCACTCGGCGTCACTCACGTCGGCCAGGGCCGACATGCTGCCCATGATCCCGGCGTTGTTCACCAGGACGTCCACGCCGCCGAACCTCTCCACGGCTGTAGCCGTCACCCGGTCCACGACGGCCTGATCGCTCAGGTCGCCCGTGACGGCCACGGCCGTGCCGCCCGCCCGCTCGATGTCCCTGACGACCGTGGCGGCCCCTTCGACGTTGAGGTCCGCCACCACGACGCGGTCGCCCTGTGCGGCGAAGGCGAGCGCAGCAGCCCGTCCGATCCCCGACCCCGCTCCGGTGAAGATCACGCTGCGTCCGCCGCCCCGGAGAGACCCGGGCGTGTAGGCCCGTCAGCTTCCGGGAAGGGCGGCCTCTACGCCTTCACCGCCTCGCCCAGCGGCATCCGCCGGCCCGAAGGGCCGCTGACACCTCCGCCCGGCTCACTGCCCGAAGGGCTGCACCGGTCCCACCTCGACGCCGAGCAACCGCCAGGCCGCCCGCGCCCGGCGTTCCCGGTGCTTGCGGGTGGGACCGGTGACGGCCCCGGAGATCATGCCGACGGCGATCATCAGATCGTCCGGCTCCGCGGCGAGCGGATGGTCTTGAGGCAGCCGCGAACGCAGAGCCCGTTCGACCCGCTGGGACAGTGCCAGAGCGTACGCGGGGGCCTCGGAGGCGTTGGCCTTCCCGTCGGTGTGAAGAACGCTGATGAAGGCCGCCGACTCCGTCAGGTGCCAGGTCACCACGCCCAGGACTCCGGCCAGGTCCATGTTGCGCGCCGCCGCTTCCTCGATCTGCCGGACGTTCTCGTCCAGCACTGCGGTAGCCACGGCGGCCCGGCCGGGAAAGTGCCGGTAGAGCACGCCCTGGCCGACCCCGGCCCGACGTGCGATCGCGGACAGCGGTGCGTCCAGCCCTTGCTCCGCATAGACCTCCCGGGCCGCGGCGATGAGCGCGTTTGCGAGCGGCAGCCTTGGGACCGCCGCTCGCGGGCCTCCGCGCGTCGGGCACGGGTCGCTGCGTCACCTCGCGAGGGTAGCGCCCCGGCCCTGTCGCCTGCGCGACCCGCGGCCTCCGGTCGAACGTCCCGCCCGCCGCCGCGAACAAGCCTCCACCGACCCCGTAGAACGACGAAGATCCCGCCCGATCTTTCGATCGGACGGGATCTCGTCACCATTCCTGAGCTGACTCAAGAACAGTCGCGTTGTGGACCTGTGGGGATTTGAACCCCAGACCCCCTCGATGCGAACGAGGTGCGCTACCAGACTGCGCCACAGGCCCTTGCGACGTGTGAAACTCTAGCACCCTCGTGGGGGTGCTTGGAAATCCGTTCCTCCGCTGGTCAGCGGTGTCGGGTTCCGGGGAAGCTCACTCGTTGGCCGCACGCGGCCGGTCCTCGTCGTCGTACTGGTCGAAGAGCGGGGTCCTGCCGCGGTCGCGGGTGCGGCGGGACTGGTTGGTGCGCTGGCGCGGCGCGGGGTCGACCGCGGGCGCGGTCGGGTGCGACGTGCCCGTCTGGGTGGGCTCGGCCGTGCTGGAGCGGGCCGCGCTCCAGGTCTCCGGGTCGCCGACCTCGACGCCGCCCGTGGCCCGGGGAGCGACGGGGGCGGTGACGTAGGTGGGCAGCGGTACGGGGACGGGCTCCCAGCTGTCCCCCTGGACCCGGCCGCGCTCACGCTGCTGGTCCACCCACTCCGCGTGGTCCGTCTGCTCGACGAGGGCGCGACGGCCGGCCTCCTGGGGGGAGACGACGGGGGTGGGCTCCGGCTCCGGGTGGTGCGCCTCGGCGTCCTCGTCGGCCTCGGCGGGGGCGGGGGCCGCGGGCTGGTGCCTGCGGGGCCTGTTCTCCCGCAGCCGTTGCGCCGCGGCCTCGGCCCGCCGACGGTCCATCGTGAAGGCGAACCGCCGGCGCTCCTGGGTCCGCAGATGCACGATGTACGTGCTCAGCAGCACGGCCGGCACCGCCGGGGCCCACAGGAATCCGAGACCGCCGACCGCCGCGACGATCGCCCCGAGGGTGAAGGCCAGGAAAAGGACGATGGTGGTCCGCCTGCGTCGCGCCAGGACCTGGGAGCGCTGGGCCCGTCGGGCCCGCTCGGCGTCGGCCGTGCCGGAGCGGGGGCGCCGCGGGGCCCCGGGCCCCGGTACGGCGACCCGCTCGCCGGGCCGGTGCTCCGGCGCCGGGTGGCCGGCGGACTGGGGCGCCGGCGGCCGATGGGCGTGCGCCGGAGGGTCGGAAGCCGGGGGGCCCGAGCTGCGACCGGGAGCGTGCGCCGGGTCGCGCAACCTGGCTTCCGTGTGCGCCGGAGGCGCGGCGAAGGCCCGGACGTCCACGGATTCCATACGGTCCGTTTCCCTGTCCGGGTCGACGTCGGGCGCCGCCTCCTGCGCGGTGCGCTCCCGCAGCTCCCTGGCGTACCGGCGCTCCATCGCCGCCCGTCCGGACAGCAGCCGGATGGCGGTGCTGAAGCGTTCCGTCGGACGGGCCTCGTTGAGCTCGTCCTGCCTGCGGAGCCACATCGGCACCAAGTAGGCGGCCCAGGCCCCGACAATGACTGCGTAGATCAGGCCGCTGCTGCTCACGCTCACACCGTAGAGGGGTTTGCACGGAAGACTCCGCCAATTGGCCCGGTGTGTCGCACGATCCGGCCGATATTGCGGCCATTTTTTCCGACTGGTCGGATCAACAACGGAGACCAGTGCGGCCCATTGCCGTCACTCGGCGATCAAATTCGAACATTTATTTTATTTCCTCGGGAGGTCCGGGGCTGCGCTCCGGCGCCGGACGCGACCGGCGCCAGCGGCGGAGCATCCCGTCGGGCACCTCCTCCGCGGTGAGGGCGTAGATCAGGTGATCCCGCCAGTCCCCGTCGATATGGAGATAGCGCGGGCGCACGCCCTCCGAACGGAATCCGAGTTTCTCCACGACCCTGCGGCTGGGCGCGTTCTCCGGGCGAATACAGACCTCCACCCGGTGCAGACCCACCGTGCGGAAGCAGTGGTCCACGGTGAGCGCCACGGCCGTCGGCATGACCCCGCGCCCCGCGACGCCGCGGTCCACCCAGTAGCCGATGTGGCCGGAGCACATCGACCCCCAGGTGATGCCCGCGACCGTGAGCTGGCCCACCAGCCGGCCCTCGTACTCGATGGCGAACGGCAGCATCCGCCCCGCGTGCGCCTCGGCGCGCAGGTGGCGGACCATCTGCCGGTACGTGGGGCGCTGCGCCACCGGGCCGCCGGGCGCGGGCGGCGGGACGGTGGCCTCCCAGGGGCGCAGCCAATCGCGGTTGCGCCGGTTGACCTCCCGCCATGCGCGCTGGTCGCGCATCTTCATCGGGCGCAGGACGATCTCGCCGTCCGTCAGCGTCACCGGCCAGGTCGCGTTGTTCAGCTCGGGCTCCCCGGCCGGGGGTGGTCGCCGCCGCGGAGCTGGTCGACGGCGTGCACCAGGAGCCGTCCGAGGACCGCGAGCCCGTCGCGCACCCCGCCGGTGGACCCGGGGAGGTTGACGATCAGGGTGCGGTCCGCGACGCCCGCCAGGCCTCGGGAGAGCGCGGCGGTGGGGACCGTGGCGAGGCCCTCGGCCCGGATCGCCTCCGGGATGCCGGGGATCTCGTGGTCGAGGACGCGGCGGGTGGCCTCGGGCGTGGCGTCGGTGGGCGAGATGCCCGTACCGCCGGTGGTGACGATCACGTCGTATCCGGCGGCCACTCCGGCGCGCAGGGCCGCCTCGACCGGGTCGCCGTCGGGCACGACCTGTGGGCCGTCGACCGTGAAGCCGAGGCCGGCGAGGGCTTCGGCGATCAACGGGCCGCCCTTGTCCGCGTACACCCCGGCCGACGCCCGGTTGGAGGCGGTGACGACGAGAGCGCGGTAGGCCGCCGGGGGCCCGGAGGGCCGCTGTTCGCCGCCGGGGGCCTGAGGCTCGGGCGGCGTCACGTGTCCGTGCCCTCGGGTGCGGTGCGCCGGTAGTCGCCGGACTTGCCGCCCGACTTGGCCTCGACGCGTACGTCGGTGATGACCGCGCTCTTGTCGACCGCCTTGACCATGTCGATCACGGTCAGGGCCGCCACCGACACGGCGGTCAGGGCTTCCATCTCGACGCCGGTGCGGTCCGTCGTCCTCACCGTGGCCGTGATCTCCACCGCGTCGTCGGCGACCCTCAGGTCGACCTGCACGCCGGAGACGGCCAGCGGATGGCAGAGCGGGATCAGGTCCGGGGTGCGCTTGGCCCCCATGATCCCGGCGATCCGGGCGGTCGCGAGGGCGTCGCCCTTGGGGACCCCCTCGCCGCGCAACAGCTCGATCACGCGCGGCGAGACGAGCACCCGGCCTCCGGCGCGGGCGACGCGGGTGGTGACGTCCTTCTCCGACACGTCGACCATGCGGGCCGCGCCCGCCTCGTCGATGTGCGTCAGCTTGTTCTGCGTACTCAACTCACTCCGCCTAGCGGTAGGGGCGCCGGCTGACCTCGGGCCGGAGGGGGACCCCCGGAAGGCACGGCGGCAGATACCGTACCGCCACCGGGCGGCGGTCAGCGGAGGAGGATCACGTCCGTCTCCGTGCCGGGCTCGACCGACGTGACGTCCTCGGGCACCACGATCAGCGCGTCCGCCTGCGCGAGCGCGGCCACAAGATGCGATCCGGAGCCGCCCACCGGGGCGACCGTGCCCGCCTTCGCGTCATACGTGCCGCGCAGGAACTGGCGGCGGCCCTCCGGCGAGGTGAGGGCCTTGTCGGCGCTCAGCCGGGCGCGGGCCGTGGGGCGGCGCACCTCGGGCAGACCCATCAGGGCCCGGATGGCGGGACGGACGAACAGCTCGAAGGAGACGTAACTGGAGACGGGGTTGCCCGGCAGGGCGAGCAGCGGGGTGTGGTCCGGGCCGATCGAGCCGAACCCCTGGGGCTTGCCCGGCTGCATGGCGATCGTGCGGAACTCGACCCCGCCGCCCGGTTCGTCCTCGTCCCCGGCGAAGGACAGCGCCTCCTTGACCACGTCGTACGCGCCGACGCTGACGCCGCCCGTGGTGACGAGGATGTCCGCGCGGATCAGCTGGTCCTCGATCGTGGCGCGCAGCGTCTCGGCGTCGTCGGCCACCGCTCCGACCCGGTAGGCGATGGCTCCGGCCTCCCGGGCGGCAGCCGTCAGCGCGAAGCTGTTGGAGTCGTAGATCTGTCCGGGCGTCAGCTCCTCGCCGGGCTGGACCAGTTCGCTGCCGGTGGACAGGACGACCACCCGGGGGCGGGGCCGCACGACCACCGTCGAGCAGCCGATCGCCGCGAGCAGCCCGATCTGCGGGGGGCCGACGACCGACCCGGCGCGCAGGGCCAGATCGCCCGGCTCGACGTCGCTGCCGCGTTTGCGCACATGGGCTCCGGCCGTGACCGAGCGGTGGACGCGCACCTCTCCGGCCGCGCCCTCCGGCGCGTCGCTGTGGGCGCGCATGGCGGCGGCCGGGCCCTCGCCCGTGCCGCCGTCGGTCCATTCGACCGGGACCACGGCCTCCGCGCCGGGGGGCAGCGGCGCGCCCGTCATGATGCGGGCGGCCTGCCCCGGCCCCACGGCCTGGCCGTCGGCGAGCCCCGCGCTGCCCGCGGCGACGTCGCCGATGACGGTCAGCACCGCGGGGAACTCCTCGTCCGCGCCCTCGACGTCGGCGATCCGGACCGCGTAGCCGTCCATGGAGCTGTTGTCGAAGGGCGGCAGGGCCACCTCCACGACGACGTCCTCCACCAGGACGCACCCCAGGGCCTCTGGCAGTTGCAGCTCGATGGGTTCGAGCGGCCTCACCGCGGCGAGGATGTCGTCCAGGTGCTCTTCCACCGACCAGATCGTGCTGCTCACGGGGTTACATCTCCTCGGTGACGTACTTGCGCAGCCAGGTCCGGAAGTCCGGTCCCAGGTCCTCACGTTCGCACGCCAGTCTGACAATGGCGCGCAGGTAGTCACTGCGGTCGCCGGTGTCATAGCGGCGGCCCTTGAAGACGACGCCGTGCACCGGCCCGCCGATCTTCTCGTCCGCGGCGAGCAGCTGGAGCGCGTCGGTGAGCTGGATCTCGCCGCCGCGGCCCGGCTGGGTGTGTCGCAGTATGCCGAAGACCGCGGGGTCCAGGACGTACCGGCCGATGATGGCGAGGTTGCTCGGGGCGTCGGCCGGGTCCGGCTTCTCGACCAGGTCGGTGACGCGGACGACGTCGCCGTCCACCGTGGCGTCCGCCGCGGCGCAGCCGTAGAGGTGGACCTGCGAGGGTTCGACCTCCATCAGCGCGATGACGCTGCCGCCCTCGCGCTCCTGGACCTCCACCATCCGGGCCAGCAGCGCGTCGCGCGGGTCGATCAGGTCGTCGCCGAGCAGCACGGCGAAGGGCTGGTCCCCCACGTGCGGGGCCGCGCACAGCACGGCGTGACCGAGGCCGCGCGGGTCGCCCTGGCGCACGTAGTGCATGGTGGCCAGATCGCTGGACTGCTGCACCTTGGCGAGGCGTTCGGCGTCGCCCTTGCGGGTGAGCGCGGACTCCAGCTCGTAGTTGCGGTCGAAATGGTCCTCAAGGGGACGCTTGTTGCGGCCGGTGATCATCAGGACGTCGGAGAGGCCCGCGGCGACGGCCTCCTCGACGACATACTGGATGGCCGGCTTGTCGACGACAGGCAGCATCTCTTTGGGAGTGGCCTTCGTGGCGGGCAGGAATCGGGTCCCGAGACCTGCTGCCGGGATGACGGCCTTGCTGATCCTGGAGGGCGACTGAGTCATGCGCTGAACCCTAACGGGTGCCCACGCTCGGAAGATGATATTCCGGTTAACTTTGCCCCCATATATGCCCATACGAGAAGGGTGCGAGCCCCCCTTGAACACCGACAAGTCCGGAAAGGCGGCCGCGAAGGCCGTCCTGCGCGGCGAACTGCTCGCCGCGCGTGCCCTCCTGACGAAGGAGGACGTCGCGAAAGCCGCCGCGGCCCTGTCCTCCTCCGCCCTGCGCCTGCCCCGGCTGGCGGACGCCCGTACGGTCGCCGCGTATGTCTCCGTGGGGCGCGAACCCGGCACCCGCGCCCTGCTGGACGCGTTGCGCGGGCGCGGCGTGCGGGTGCTGCTGCCGGTGCTCCTGCCCGACAACGACCTGGACTGGGCGGTCTACGAGGGCGCGGAGCGCCTGCTGCCCGCCGGGCGGGGCCTCCTTGAGCCGGCGGGCCCGCGCCTGGGGCCCGCCGCCGTCCTGGACGCCGACGCGGTGCTGCTGCCCGGCCTGGCGGCGGACGGGGCCGGGATGCGGCTGGGGCGGGGCGGCGGCAGCTACGACCGGGTGCTGGCCCGGTTGATGGCGGCCGGGGCGCATCCAGCGCTCATCGTGCTGCTGTACGACGACGAGGTGGTCGCCCGGGTCCCCGCGGAACCGCACGACCACCCCGTGGACGCCGTGGTCACTCCGGCCGGAGCGCGGAGCTTCGGCAGGTGAGAGCCGGGCCCCTCAGGGGTGGGCCCCAGTCGGCGGGCCGGACTCTCACGGGGTGAGCTTCAGCGTGTCGACGGTGGACTCGGCGACCGCGTCGGGCCCGAAGGGCCAGTCGAGCAGTTCGCCCTCGACCCACTTGTCGGTCTGATCGGTGTAGTGCGCGCTGAACGCGTGCCCGGAGGCCCCGGAGAGGTTGATCCAGCGGGACTTGTCCCAGTCCCCCACGTTGACGACCATGCGCATCGACGGCACCCAGACCACCTCGTAGCCGCCCGCCGCGTTCCAACCGGTGGCGTTGACCGCCGCCTCACCGCCGCCGAGGTTCCAGGGGCCGCGGTTGAGGGCCCGCTGGAGCAGGTCGGGCCCCTCCGTGCCGAGGGTCTGGTTCTTCAGCGTCAGCTGGTGCAGTCGGCCCCAGCTCCAGGTGGAGATGTTCTTGCCGAGCTTGGCGGTCAGCTCCCAGCGGGCGTCCTCCATCGCACGGGCGAAGAGGTCGTCCCGGCTCTCCAGAGCGTCCTCACGACCCCGGGCGGGCGCCTTCCACCACGCGTTCTCCTGGTCGTCGACGATGTCGCGGACCACCGTGAACCAGCGGTCCCCGCCGTCGGGCTGCGCGGAGTCCTTGGCGCGCTGCCCGCACTCGCGCACGAGCTTCTTCTGCTCGTCGACCGGGCCGCTGTTCCTGGCCGGCGGCACGTTGATGCAGTCGCCCTTGACCCGCAGCTCCTTGGGGAGCTTGTCACCGAAGGCGAGCTTGAGGATGTTGCGCCAGACGCCGTTGAAGTACGCGGCGGCGGCCGAGTCGGGCTCCTGGGTGTAGTCCCAGCCCTCCAGCAGCTTCTGGGCCTCGCGCACGCTGGGCTCGGAGATGTTGATCTTCAGCAGTTCGGGCACCAGCAGCGCGCCGATCTCGCTGGTGTTGTCCATCTGCATCTTCTGCATGTCGTCGGTCGAGATCTTCTCGCCACGCTCGATCTTGTTGGCGAGGAGGTCGTTGATCCGCTGACTGCGGGTGCCGTAACCCCAGTCCTTGGTGAGCAGGTGGGGGTAGTCGCTCTCGTCGATGACGGCCTGGTTCGCGGTGACGATGTAGCCGCGCTTCGGGTTGTACTCGTAGGGCAGCTCGTCGAAGGGGATGTACCCCTCCCACGCGAACCGCGGGTCCCAGCCCGGCGCGGGCGCCGTTCCGTCGTAGCCCTCGGAGCGGACCGGGATCTTCCCCGGCGCCTGATAGCCGATGTTGCCCTCGGTGTCGGCGTAGACGAGGTTCTGCGAGGGCACCTCGAAGTGCTCTGCGGCCGCCCGGAAGCCGGCGAAGTCCTTGGCCCGGTTGAGCGCGAAGACCGCGTCCATGGACTTGCCGGGCTCCAGCGCGGTCCACTTCAGCGCCACCGCGTACCCGTCGGCACGGTCCGGCGCGGCGTTGGCGACGGGGGCCTTCTGGCCGACCTTCTCCAGCTCCTTGCTGCGGTCGGAGACGAGGGGCCCGTTGTTCGTCGCGCGGACGGTGATCTTCCGGTCCTTGCCGCCGGCGACCTTGATGGTCTCCTCGCGGGTCGTGAACGACCTGGTCTTGCCGTCGTACAGGTAGCCGTCCGCGGAGACCTTCTCCAGGAAGAGGTCGGTGACGTCCGCGCCCAGGTTGGTGAGGCCCCAGGCGATGTCCTGGTTGTGGCCGATGATCACCCCGGGCATCCCGGAGAACGTGTAGCCCGCCGTGTCGTACTGACACGTCTCGGACAGCTCCCGGCAGTGCAGGCCCATCTGGTACCAGAGCGAGGGCAGCATCGGCGCGAGGTGCGGGTCGTTGGCCAGCAGCGCCTTGCCGGTCGTCGTGTGACCACCGTCGACGACCCAGGAGTTCGACCCGATGCCGTTGCCGTTGGGGCCGAGCAGCGCCGGGATCGCGTCGAGGGTGTCGGAGAGGGCGGCGAGCTGGGTGTTCAGGCCCTCGGCAGCGCCCGCGGGGGTGGTCGAGCCGAGCGTGTCGGACGGTTCTGCCTCCGGGTCGAACTCCCCGGTGACCGGGGAGACCGCCCCGCGGTCGACGATCGGCTTGTGCTGCTCGTACGGGTACTCGGGGTACAGGTCCTCGATCTGGTCCTTGTCGAGACGGCTGGTCAGCAGCGAACGGTCGATCTCGTCCTGCATGTTGCCGCGCAGGTCCCAGGCCATCGCCTTGAGCCAGGCCACCGAGTCGACCGGGGTCCACGCGCCGGGCTTGTAGTCGTTGGTGAGCCCCAGTGCCGCGTACTCGACCGAGATGTCCCGGCCTTCCTTGCCCTTCAGATACGCGTTGACGCCCTCCGCGTACGACTGGAGGTTCTTCTTGGTGCTCTCGTCCAGGACCTCGTCGTACTCCTTCTGCGCCACCTCGCGCCAGCCGAGGGTGCGCAGGAAGGAGTCGGTCTCCACCTGTCCGGAGCCGAACATCTCGGAGAGCCGGCCGGACGTCATGTGCCGCCGGACGTCCATCTCCCAGAAGCGGTCCTGGGCCTGGACGAAGCCCTGGGCGCGGAAGAGGTCGGCGTCGGAGTCGGCGTAGATCTGCGGAATCCCGTAGGAGTCGCGCTTGACCTCGACGTCGCCGGAGAGGCCGTCGAGAGTGAGCGACCCGCTGGTCTGCGGGTACGAGGCCCGGACGGTGAACACGGACCAGTACGCCCCGTACCCGACACCCGCGACGAGCGCCAGCACCAGGACGAGCACGATCAGGCGGGCGCGTCGCCCCTTCTTCCTGCCGGACTTCTTCGCGTCGGAAGGGCCGGAAGAGTCGGTTGTGTTGGCGGGCATCGCTGTCCTTCGAGGGGCAGGGTGGTCCTGGGAGTGCAGGAGCAACCATAGGCGCAGCCGGGAAGCCACTCGGACGCGGTATGGAGATGCATCCATTTGCGTCCTGTTCGCACGAACACGCGAAGGCGTCAAGGAACCGTAAAAGATTAGGTAAGGTAACGAAGTAACTGGCTGCCGGAGGACGATCCGGCAGGCGCACGCAGGGAAGGATCGGACCCTGACTGTCGACGCGCTCAACGAACTCCTGCTCGCCTGCTCGCTCGTCCTGCTCGTGGCCGTGGCGGCGGTGCGGATCTCCTCACGCAGCGGGCTCCCCAGCCTGCTGCTGTACCTCGGCATCGGGATCGCCCTCGGGCAGGACGGTATCTTCGACGTCCAGTTCGACAACGCCGAGCTGACACAGGTGATCGGTTACGCCGCGCTGGTCGTGATCCTGGCCGAGGGCGGACTCGGGGCGCAGTGGAAAGAGGTCCGGCCCGTCCTGCCCGCCGCCCTGGTGGTCTCGACCCTCGGCGTCGGCATCAGCGTGGGCGTCACCGCCTCCGCCGCGCACTACCTCGTCGGACTGGAATGGCGCCAGGCCCTCATCATCGGCGCGGTCGTCTCCTCGACGGACGCCGCGGCCGTCTTCTCCGTCCTGCGCAGAGTGCCGCTGCCGCCCCGGGTCACCGGCCTCCTGGAAGCCGAGTCCGGCTTCAACGACGCCCCCGTGGTCATCCTGGTCGTCGCGTTCTCCACGATCGGCCCGGTCGACCACTGGTACGTCCTGATCGGCCAGATCGCCCTGCAACTGGCCATCGGGGCGGCCATCGGCGTCACAGTGGGCTGGCTGGGGTCGCTCGGATTGCGGCACGTGGCGCTGCCCGCCTCCGGCCTCTACCCGATCGCCGTGATGGCCATCGCCGTGTCCGCGTACGCGGCCGGGGCCCTGGCCGACGGCAGCGGGTTCCTCGCCGTCTACCTGGCCGCGATGGTCCTCGGCAACTCCAAGCTGCCGCACTGGGCCGCCACCCGCGGTTTCGCCGACGGGCTGGGCTGGCTCGCCCAGATCGGCATGTTCGTGCTGCTCGGCCTGTTGGTCACCCCGCACGACCTGGTCGAGGACTTCTGGCCCGCCATCATCGTGGGTCTGGTGCTGACCGTGGTGGCGCGGCCGCTGTCGGTCTTCCTGAGCCTCCTGCCGTTCCGGCTGCCGGCGCGCGAGAAGGTCCTCATGTCCTGGGCCGGGCTGCGCGGGGCGGTGCCCATCATCCTGGCGACCATTCCGATGGTGTCCGGTATTCAGGGCAGCACCCGGATCTTCAACATCGTCTTCGTCCTGGTCATCGTCTACACACTGATCCAGGGCCCGACCCTGCCCTGGGTCGGAAGAAAGCTGAACATCGCCGACGACCCGTCCGAGGCCGCCGACCTGGGCATCGAGTCCGCGCCGCTGGAGCGGCTGCGCGGACACCTGCTGTCCGTCGGGGTCCCCGCGAAGTCCAAGATGCACGGGGTCGAGATCGGCGAGCTGCGGCTCCCCGCGGGCGCGGCGGTCACGCTGGTGGTCCGGGACGGGCAGAGCTTCGTCCCTTCGCCGACGACGGTGCTGCGACGCGGGGACGAACTGCTGGTGGTCGCCACCGACCCGGTGCGCGACGCGGCGGAGGCCCGGCTGCGGGCGGTCGGCGCCGGCGGCAAGCTGGCCGGCTGGCTGGGCACGGCCGGACCCGGGGCCCCGGGCGGCGCGGGTGCGCCGGGGGCCGGGGGCAGGTCCGGCCTCCCCCAGGCGATGAAGCTGGCCAAGAAACTGGGCGGCGGCCGGCACGACGACGACCACGGCCCAGGCCGCGGCGGCACGGGCGAGGGCCGTGGCGGGACGAAGACCCGCTCCTGAGGCGCGCGTCGTACCCGGCAGGCGGCGGGCGCCAAGACGGTGCCCCACAGGTCATGGCGCAGGCGTCCCGCCGGGTACGCGTCGCACATCACAGGCCCGTACGGGGCTCCTGTACGCATTCGCAGGCGCACGGCGCTCTTTCGCCTGTAGCATGAAGGTAAACCTGATCGACCAACTCTGTCTGAAGCAGAGCTGGCGCGACCGTATGGCGGTCGTGGTGCCTCTTCGCCCGGCGTCTCCTCGCCGATGGCAGCGAGTCGCCCGGCATCTACCGCAGTTCCGCGCGAAGAGGACAGCTCTCGGCCGCTTCCGTTCGGCCCGCCCCACAAGGGCGCCGGGAAGCAGGGCTACCAGGCGGCAGAAAGGCAAGGACCGTGGCGACCACGGTCTCCGACCGCCCCGGTTACGGGCGGCTGCTGCGTACCCCTGGTGCGTGGACCTTCCTCCTCCCGGGCTTCGCCGCACGGCAGCCCTTCGCGATGCTCACCATCGGCATCGTCCTCCTCGTCCAGCACACCACCGGCTCCTACGGCAGCGCGGGCGCCGTGGCGGCGGCCTCCGGCGTCTCCATGGCGCTGTTCGCCCCGCAGAGCGGCAAGCTCGCCGACCGGTTCGGCCAGCGCTCCGTCCTGCTGCCCGGGGTGCTCCTGCACGCCGCCTCCGTCGGCGCGCTGACGGCGTTGGCCCTGGCGGACGCGCCCCTGTGGGCGCTGTTCGCCGCCGCGGTGCCGACCGGCGCCTCGATCCCCCAGGTCGGCCCGATGGTGCGGGCCCGCTGGGCGTCGGTCCTGGGAGCGACCCCGGACCGGCCCGCCTCCCCGCTGATGTCCACAGCCGCCGCGTTCGAGTCCGTGACGGACGAGTTCACGTTCGTCCTGGGCCCCGTGATCGCGACGGCCCTGTGCGCCGGCGTGCACCCGGCGGCCGGCCTGATCGCGGAAGCGGCCCTCACCCTGGTCGGCGGCCTGCTCTTCGCCGCCCAGCGCGCCACCCAGCCCGCCCCCCGCAGCGCCGCGACCGCGGCCGAACCGCACGCCTCCGCGCTCTCCGTGCCGGGCGTGCGCGTCCTGGCCGTCGCGTTCCTGGGCATCGGGGCGGTCTTCGGCGGCATGCAGGTCTCCCTGACCGCGTTCTCCGAGGAGATCGGCCACCCCGGGGTGAACGGTCTGCTCTACGGCGTCTTCGCGGCGGGCAACATGCTGGCGGGCATCGCCTTCGGCGCCATCGCCTGGAAGAGCACCCCGCGCCGCCGGCTGCTCGTCGGATACGTGGCGCTGGCCCTGACCGCGTCGGGCCTGTGGGCCGTGCACTCGGTGCCGCTGCTGGCCGGACTCGGCCTGCTGGTCGGCCTGTGCATCGCTCCGGCGATGATCAGCGGCTACACCCTCGTCGACGCGCTGGTCCCCGCCACCGCCCGCACGGAGGCCTTCACCTGGCTGACGGGCGCGGTGGCGCTCGGCCAGGCGGCGGCCGTGACCGTGGCGGGGCAACTCGCCGACGCCCACGGCGCGAGCACCGGATTCCTGGTGCCGCTGGCCGCCACGGCGCTGGCCCTGGCGACCCTGCTGGCCCTGCGCTCACGGCTCACGCCGAAGGCCTCGAAAGGGGCGGCGGCACGTGGGATCGGTCACCGCGAGCCGGTGACAGTGGACTGATTCCTCGGAATACGTCAGTATGGAGCGTCGTTAGCACTCATTGAGTGAGAGTGCCAGGAGGAGCAAGTGCCGACCTATCAGTATCAGTGCACCGAGTGCGGCGAAGGCCTTGAGGCGGTGCAGAAGTTCACCGATGATGCCCTGACCGTGTGCCCGAGCTGCGACGGACGCCTGAAGAAGGTGTTCTCCGCGGTCGGCATCGTCTTCAAGGGTTCCGGTTTCTACCGGAACGACAGCCGCGGCTCGTCGTCGAGCAGCACACCCGTGCCGTCGACCGCGAAGTCGTCCGACTCCGCATCGTCCTCGTCGTCGGGTGCGGACGCGAAGGCGAGCGCTTCGTCGGCGTCCTCGTCGACCGCCTCCTCCTCGAAGCCCGCCGCCGCGCCGGCCTCGTCGAGCGGCACGTCAGCCGCCTGAGCTCCCTACGCATCACCGGACCCCGCCGACCCGATCGGCGGGGTCCGCGTGCGTTCCACCGCCCGCACTCCCCCGGATACGGTGACCGCATGGACGCACATACGGATACGAGCTCCGGTACGGCTACATCAGCCGCCGAGGGCGCCGAGGGGCACGCGGAGATCGGTGTCATCGGAGGCTCGGGCTTCTACTCCTTCCTGGAGGACGTCACCGAACTCCCGGTGGACACGCCTTACGGAAAGCCCAGCGACTCCGTCTTCCTCGGCGAGATCGGCGGCCGCCGAGTGGCCTTCCTCCCCCGCCACGGCCGGGGCCACCATCTGCCCCCGCACCGCATCAACTACCGGGCCAACCTGTGGGCCCTGCGCTCCGTCGGAGTGCGCCAGGTCCTGGGACCGTGCGCGGTCGGCGGGCTGCGGCCGGAGTACGGGCCGGGCACGCTGCTCGTCCCCGACCAGCTGGTGGACCGCACCAAGAACCGGGTGCAGACGTACTACGACGGGGAGACCCGGGCCGACGGGGCCGTACCCAACGTCGTCCATCTGGGATTCGCCGACCCCTACTGCCCCGAGGGCCGCAAGGCGGCGCTCGCCGCGGCCCGCGGGCACGGCTGGGACCCGGTGGACGGCGGCACCCTGGTGGTGGTCGAGGGCCCCCGTTTCTCCACCCGGGCGGAATCACGCTGGCACGCGGCGATGGGCTGGTCGGTCGTGGGCATGACCGGGCATCCGGAGGCGGTGCTCGCCCGCGAGCTGGGCCTCTGCTACACCACCCTGACCCTGGTCACCGATCTGGACGCAGGGGCGGAGGCGGGCGAGGGCGTCTCGCACGAGGAGGTGCTCCAGGTGTTCGCGGCCAACGTGGACCGGCTGCGCACGGTGCTGTTCGACGCGGTGACGGGGCTGCCGAGGACCGAGACCCGCAACTGCACCTGCGCGCACTCGCTGGACGGCATCGAGACGGGGATCGCGCTGCCGTAGCGGCCGCCGTGTGCGGAGCGGGGGCGCCGGCAGAGCGCGAACCGCGCGCCCTGCGGGGGTTTTTCACCGGAACGGGTGGCGAAGTTGTCCACAGTTCCGGAGCTGTCCACAGGGCCCGGCGGGATCTGTGCGAGCGGAGGAAAGTGAGGGGAGTCCGGCCGGAACACTCCGGCCGGGCTCCCCTTTCCCGTGCGCGCGTCTCGCCCGATTCCAGGTGGTGCCATGAATCCGTTCCTCCACTCCGCGCCCCACGCCCCCACCACTCCGTGCCCTCCTACCGCCCCCGGTGGCTCTCCCCGTTCCGTGGACCGGAGCCGGTCGCCTCACCAACCTCCCGCCCCGGTGCCCGCACCGTGCGGAGTCGGCCCGTTCGCCCCCCTGAGAGTGCGGGGCGGGGGTGCTGACCGGCTGCGGCGGACGCTCCTGCGGCAGCGGCGCGCGGCGGCCACGGCACTCGCACTGGCAGGCGCCGTTCTCGCCACCGCGGGGCTGGCCGGCGGGGCAGAGGGAGAAGCCGCCGCCCCGGACCCACCGCCGGGTGCGGATCGCGGCTCGGTGCGGCTGGTCTCCGCGCCGGTCCGGATCGCGGACGCGGAGACGGTACGGCTGTTGCGGCCGGGAGACCGGGTCGATGTGATCGCGGTCGGGGCCCCGGGCGAGGACGCCCACGTCGTGGCCCGGGGAGCGCGCGTGACGGAGATGCCGCGAGTGCCCGCGGACGCCCGCGGCCCCGGGCGGGGCCCGGCCGCCACGGGCCTCGCGTACGAGGGTGCGGACGGTGCGGACCGGGGGGCGGGGGCCCTGGTGATGCTGTCCGTGGAGCGTTCGACGGCCACGGCGCTGCTCGGCGCCGGGACGTCGGGGCGACTTGCCGTGGCGGTGTCCGATGCGAACTGACGTGCTCTCACCTCGCCCAGGAGGAGGAGCGGACTGGACAGTGCCGCCTTCCCCCGCCTTGGGTGACGGAGCAGTCCGCTCCCGTCCCCGCGCACGCGAAGGAAGGCTCACCTGTGGGCGAGAAGAAGGCCAGTCGGCTGGAGGGCTTCAAGGCCTTCCTGACGCGTGGAAACGTGATCGACCTCGCGGTGGCCGTCGTCATCGGTGCGGCGTTCACCAACATCGTGAACGCGGTCGTCAAGGGCGTGATCAACCCGTTGGTCGGCGCGTTCGGCACCCGGGATCTGGCGGAGTACAGCTCCTGCCTCCAGGGCCCGTGCACGACGGACCCGGAGACCGGGCAGAGGGGCGGGATCGAGATCCTGTGGGGCTCGGTGCTCAGTGCCGCCCTCAGCTTCCTGATCACGGCCGCGGTCGTGTACTTCCTGATGGTGCTGCCGATGGCCAGGTACCTGGCCGGGCGGGCGGCCGCGCAGGCCGCAGAGGAGGGCGTTCGGGAGACGCTGGAGGTGAGCGAACTGGAGGTGCTGAAGGAGATCCGCGACGTCCTCGTAGCGCAGCGCACCGGCGGACCGGTCGGCTCGGGCGAGGCCTCCGGAGGAAGTGGCGGGGCCGCCCCTGGGCGGGGCGAGGAGCGGTAGCCCTTCGGCCATCCCCTCAGATGTGGTGGGGCGGCTTCTCGTCCAGGAAGCGCGAGAGGTCGGCGGCGCCGCCGCTGGCAGGAGCCCGCTCGCCCCACCCCTGGTCCGTGTCGTCCGCGGACCGCCGGTCCAGCGGATCGTCGAAGACCAGAACCGGCTTGGGCTTCGGTTCCTTCGGCAGCTGCTCTGCCGGCTGCTGCCGCTTCGCATCGCGCGGGCGGGGGGCGGGGGCGGCGCTCATGCCTCCAGGGTACGGCGGCACGAGGCCGATCGGGGACCACAGAGGCCGCCGGGGCGGCCGGGGCGGCGGGGGCCTTCAGGCCCTGCGGGGCCCCGGGCGGCCGTCAGCGGTCCTTCGGGTCGATGAGCCACAGACCCAGCACGGCCAGGAACGACAGACAGAGGAAGCCTGCCCCCCACCACGCCGTCCCCGTGCTGCCCTCCATCCACGCGTCGGTCAGCACGGTCAGCCCCCACAGCTGGCCGATGACGACGGTCATGGCCAGGACGAGGCGGGCGGTCAGCTTCGAGGAGCGCTCGGGCTCCTGGTCGGTGCCCGCTCCGGGGCCGGGGCCGGTGTGCCGGACGCGGGGGTCCCCGTAACCACTGGTGGGGCGGATCTGCGGATACCGCTCATGGACCGGCCGGTTCAACGCGGGGTCGGCGCTGCCGGGGTGGTAGGTCGGGTAGTGGCTGCCCGGGGGCGGCAGCGGCTGTTCGGGGCGCCCGGATTCGCTCATGTCCGCCTGTCTCCCTTCCCGGCGGGCGCGGGCCCCTCTGCGGTTCCCGGCCCCGGCCCGGCGGCGGCGCCGACCGGTCCGCGGCCCGGCGCCCTGCCCTGCGGCGGGCCTTCGGCGGCCCGGGACCGTGCCCGCGCGGCCCGGGGCGGTGACTCGGCTCCGCCGCCGATGTCGGGGCAGCCGATACGGGCGGCGAGGTCCGGCCGCTCACCGCCGAGCTGGCGGCAGAGGCCCTCCTCGACGCTCTCGCCGGAGCGGGTGGTCCCCACGGCCCAGACACTGCCGTCGTCCTGCTCGATGACCACGACCTTGGGCAGCCCGCGCGGGGGCGGCCCCGCGGTGACCTCGCCGGAGCGGGCGTCGAAGACGCCCTCGTGGCAGGGGCAGTACAGCTCGCCCTCCGTGCCGCGGTCCTTGCGCCACAGCACGGCGCAGGCCAGATGGGTGCAGACGGCGGAGTAGCCGACGAGCGTGCCGTCGTCGAGGCGGACGGCGACGGCCCGGTCCTCCTCGCCCGGGTAGCGGAAGGCGACGGACTCGCCGGGCAGCAGACGCGGGGTGATGCGTTTCGCCTCGGGGGCCCGCCCCTCCTCGTCGTCGCCATGGCGGTGCAGGATTCCCGCGGCCACGCCGACGCCGCCGACGGCGAGGCCGCCGGAGACGGTGGTGACGATGCGGAGGTAGTCCCGCCGGGTGGTGAGGGAGTCGGCGGCGATCCGGTCCTGGAGCGCCGCGCGCGGGTCTCCTGTGCCGGGGCGTTCATCGCCCGGCTGCTGCTCGGTGACGCTCATCGGCGGACGTCCTTCCCGTTGATCTCGACGACGGGCAGACCGCCGGGCACCGGCCACTGGACGCGTTCGGCGGGGACGACCATGGCCACGCCGGTTCGGACCTCGGTCTCGCCGAAGACGAAGGTGTCGGCGACCTGGACGCCGGGGCGCTCGGCCTGGAGTTCCTCGACGGTCCCGTAGAAGAGCGCTCCGGTCGGGCAGACGGTGGCGCACATGGGGGCCAGGCCGTAGGCGGTGCGGTCGTAGCAGAGGTTGCACTTCATCTGCAGCTTCGCCTGGAGGTCGATCTTCGGTACGCCGAAGGGGCAGGCGTTGACGCAGTTGGCGCAGCCGATGCAGCGGGTGGTGTCGGCCTGCTGCACTACGCCGTCGGCGGTCACGAGGATCGCGTCGGCGGGGCAGACCTCGGCGCACGGGGCGACCGGGTCCTCACAGTGCATGCAGACCGTCGGGAGGGAGGCGACGGAGTGGCCCTCGTCGGTGTAGTCGAGGTGGATCATCGACTTTCCGCGGTGCGAGTCGCATTCGCGGCAGGCGGAGACACAGGCCTGGCAGCCGATGCAGCGCCCCGGGTCGATGAAGATCGTTCTGCCCATCACGGGGCGTCAGCTCCTTTCCGAGGTGCCACGGCCCTGGGGGGCCGTGGGGGGCAGCGGATCGGTTCGGGAGACCTGGGTCTGCGGGTAGGCGACATGGCCGGGAGCGACCGGTGGGGCGGGGACCTCGTCGATCCGCTCGGCGTGCTCGACGCGGCAGGCGCACACCTTGTACTCGGGGATCTTGGAGCGGGGGTCGAGGGCGTCGATGGTGAGGGCGTTGGCCGCGGTGGGAACGGGCCAGTGGTAGGGGACGAACACGGTGTCGGGGCGGATCGCCTCGGTGACCAGGGCGGGGAAGACCTCACTGCCGCGCCGGGTGACGACGCGCACGGGCTCGCCGTTGCAAAAGCCGTGCGAGGGGTGGATCTCGACCCAGGGCCGGGGGGTCTGCTCGACGAGGGCGCCGAGCCGGCGGGTCTGGTTGCCGGAGAGGAAGTGGGCGACGGTGCGGCCGGTGGTCAGCGACATGGGGTGGTCGTCGTCGTACGGGTCCATCGGCGGGTGCCATGCGACGGCCTGGAGGTGGATCTTGCCGTCGGGGTGGGAGGTCTTCCCGTCCTCGAAGAGCCGGGGGGTGCCGGGGTGGTCGGTGGAGGGGCAGGGCCAGGCGATGCCGCCGGTCTCCTCCAGCCGTTCGTAGGTGATGCCGTAGTAGTCGTTGACGGTCCCGGCGGAGGCGACGCGCAGCTCGTCGAAGACCGACCGGGAGTCGGGGAAGTCGAACTTGTCCCCGGCGCCGAGGCGGCGGGCGAGCTCGCACATCACCCAGGTGTCGGTCCGGACGCCGGGGGGCGGGTCCTGGGCCTTGTTGTGCTTGACCACACGGGCTTCGGCGTTGGCCATCACCCCTTCGTCCTCGGCCCAGGTGGTGACGGGGAAGACGACGTGCGCGTTGGCCGCGGTCTCGGAGAGGAAGAAGTCGAACTGGGCGTGGAACTCGATGGCGTCGTACCCCTCCTTGACCACCCGGTAGTTGGGCAGGGAGACGAAGGGGTTGTTGCAGATCCCGATCAGCCCGCGGATCTCGCGGCGCTGCATCTGCCAGACCATTTCCATCATGGAGGTCCCGGCGGGTGGGAGTTCGGTCTCCTCGATGCCCCAGATCTCGCAGATCTGGCGGCGGTGCTCCTCGTTGGCGATGGAGCGGCCGCCGGGCAGCAGGTCGGACTTCTGGCCGTGTTCGCGGCCGCCCTGCCCGTTGCCCTGGCCGGTGAGGGTGCCGTATCCGGCCCCGGGCCTGCCGATGTGGCCGGTGGCCGTGCAGAGGTTGATCACGGAGAGGCAGTTCTCGACGCCCTGCGAGTGGTGCTCGATACCGCGGGCGTGCCAGGCCATGGCCCTGGGCGCGCGGGCGAAGGCCCGGGCCACCTGGACGATCTGCTCGGCGGGGACCCCGCAGATCGCGGCGGCGCGGGAGGGCGGGTACTCGGCGGCCTTGGCCTTGACCTCCTCCCAGCCGGTGGCGTGGGCGGCGAGGAAGTTCTCGTCGGTGAGCCCCTCCTCGATGACGACGTGCAGGACGGAGGTGAAGAAGGCGGAGTCGGTGCCGGGCTTGAGGGCGACGTGGATGTCGGCGGTCCGGGCGATGGCGGTCTCGCGCGGGTCGATGACGATGAGGCTCGCCCCCCGGTCGCGCGCTCCCCAGACGTACTGGGTCATCACGGGGAAGCATTCGCCGACGTTGGAGCCCGCGATGAGCAGGCAGTCGGTGAGGAGGATGTCGGAGAAGGGGTTGCCGGCGCGGTCGATGCCGAAGGCGAGTTTGTTGGCGCCCGCGGCGCTGACCATGCACAGGCGGCCGTTGTAGTCGACGTGCCGGGTCTTGAGGGCGACGCGGGCGAACTTGCCCACCAGGTACGTCTTCTCGGAGAACAGGCTCGCGCCGCCGAGGAGCCCGAAGGCGTCCTTGCCGTGGGCCTGCTGGATGCGTTCGACCTCGGAGACGGTGAAGTCGAGCGCCTCGTCCCAGGACACCTCGCGGAACTCCTCTTCACGGGAGCGGCGCATCAGCGGGGAGGTGAGCCGGTCGGGGTGGTTGACCTGCTGATAGGCGTTGATGCCCTTGGGGCAGAGGCGCATCCGGTTGATGTCGTGGTTGCGGGGTTCGACGCCGAAGACCTTGCCGCCGCGGTCGACGCGCAGATACATCCCGCACTGGACGCCGCAGAAGCAGCAGTGGGTGGGCACGAGCGTCTCGCCGTTCTGGTCGGCGTGCCACTGGTCGGCCGGGATGCCGCCGGCGTCCCGGAAGGCGCGGGCGCCGGGCGGGGCCAGGGAGGGGTCGAGGGGGATGAACGTACGGCGATCGGCGGCAGCTCGTGGACGGGCGGTCACTTGAAGCCCTTCTTCACATGCGAGAGGTAGGCGGTGCCGCGCAGCACCCGCTTGCAGCGGGGGCAGTACTCGGCCCAGGCGTCGAAGTCGAGGCGGAGGTCGCGCATGGTGCCGCGCAGGTTCTCGACGTAGGGCCCGGTGTCGATGGGCTCTCCGCAGCGGCGGCAGGCGAACACCTCGTCGTCCTTGCGGCCGGTGTACTTGAACAGCTGCATGCCGACCGCGGCCGGGCGCTGGACGATGTGGAAGAACTTGCCGAACGGGATGTAGATGAGGGTGAAGACCACCGACGCCATGTGGAGGATCGCCAGGAACTGGTAGCCGCCGCCGTGCAGGAAGATCGAGGAGAAGGTGAGCAGCAGACCCGTCACGGAGATGACGATCAGCGCGATCAGCGGGAGGAGGTCGTAGGCGAAGCGCTGGCCGGTGACGGCGCCGCGGTCCTTCATCCGTCGCCACAGGAAGTAGGAGGCGCCGGGGATGACGAGCACGGCGGCGATGTCCAGGCCGTGGAACATCAGCCAGCCGAGGAGGCTGAGCGAGTCGAATCCGAGGATCTTGACGCCCCACATCCGCATCTCGTAGCCGGGACCCGAGCCGCTGCCGGAGGTGAAGGTGAACCATCCCCAGGTGAGCGGGAAGGTGATCAGGGCGGCGAGTACGCAGCCCCAGAAGATGAGCTGGTGGGCGGCCCACCGGGCGTGGGAACGAGCGCCGAGGAACTTCTGGAAGCCCAGGTAGGTGGCGGCCATCCTCGGCAGGGCGGTGGGGGCGCCGCGGAAGTTCTCGAGGGAGAAGAGGCTGCGCCGGCCCTCGATGAACAGGCGCCGGGCGCCGGGGGCGGAGATCCACACGGTGTAGCGGTAGGCGACGCCGAAGGCGAGGAAGACCGTGGCCACGGCGTACGGGAGGAGGGCCGAGTCGAAGTTGTGCAGCATGCGGCTGCCGAACACGATCGCCAGGACCAGCAGTCCGGAGGCGGCCGCTCCCGCGAGCGTGGCCCGGGTGGTGACGGACCGGGGGCCGGAGGGAGTGGATGAGGCGCCCGCCGGCGCGCCGGGGGCGGGGGGCTCGACGTCGGCGGAGGCTTCTGATGGCTCGGTCACCCGGCCACCGTAGGACGATTGGTGGCTTTTGGTCCGCTTTGGGCGGCGAGAGGGTGTGTGCGTCGCTCGGACAGTCGCAGGGGTTTCCCCTGAAACGGCTCGCGGGTTCCGCGCGAGGGCGCCCGGGGCGCCGCCGTTCGCAGGTACGTTCGCCAGGCACCGGCCCGTTTCTCGCCCGGCGGGCCCCGACCGAAGGAGCCATGCCATGCCCCCCGAGGACACCGAGAACACCGGCGCCACCGAGGCCGATGAGGGCATTGACGGCGGGAAGGGGATCGACGGCGGTGAGGCCGCCGAGCGCTTCGGGCCCGCGTCGGCGCTCGACGCGCTGACCGATGTTGCGGGCCTGCGCGTGGGCCACGCCCAGGTCGCCGGTGAGGGCGCGTTGAGCGGCACGACCGTCGTCCTGGCGCCCGAGGGCGGGGCGGTGGCGGCCGTGGACGTGCGGGGCGGCGGCCCCGGCACGCGGGAGACCGACGCGCTGGACCCGCGCAACCTGGTGCAGCGGGTCGATGCCGTCGTCCTCACCGGCGGCAGCGCGTACGGGCTCGACGCCGCGTCCGGCGTGATGGCCTGGCTGGAGGAGCGGGGCCGGGGCGTCCGGGTCGGCCCCGGCCCCGGCCAGGTGGTGCCGGTGGTCCCGGCCGCCGCCCTCTTCGACCTCGGCCGGGGCGGCGACTGGCGGGCCCGGCCGGACGCGTCGACCGGGCGCGCCGCGGTGGAGGCGGCGGCCGCCACGGACTCTGGGGCCCCGGTCGCCGAGGGCGGTGTGGGCGCCGGCACGGGTGCGGTCGCCGGGCGCCTCAAGGGCGGGATCGGCACCGCGAGCGTGCGCCTGCCCTGCGGGGTGACGGTGGCCGCCCTCGCCGCGGTGAACGCGGCGGGTTCGGTCGTCGACCCCCGGACGGGCGTGCTCTTCGGGGAGTACGGGGCCGGGGAGCCGCCGACGCACCCCCCGGCCGGTGTCCACGCGGAGGCGGTGCGGCGACTGGCACGGGAGCAGGAGGCGATGGAGGCGGCCGGGGGCGGGGCCCCGCCGTTCAACACCACGCTCGCGGTCGTCGCCACGGACGCGGATCTCGTCAGGGCGCAGGCCCAGAAACTGGCGGGCACCGCACACGACGGGCTGGCCCGCGCGGTGCGCCCGGTCCACCTGCTGACCGACGGGGACACCGTCTTCGCGCTGGTCACGGGAGACGTTCACCTGCCTCCGCGTGATCCGGTGGCGGTCAACGAGATCCTGGCGGCGGGCGCCGACGTGCTGGCCCGGGCCGTCGTCAAGGCGGTGCGCGCGGCCCGGACCACCGCGGGGCCCGGTGGGGCGTTCCTCTCGTACACGGACCTGTACGGCGGGTAGGGGCGCGGCGCCACGGGGGCGCGCGGGGATCGGCAGGGGCGCACGCGAGGCCGACTCGCCTTCGAAGCAAGGGAGTTCGCCCCAACCGCCCGAAATGCACCGCGTGCGCCCCGGGAACTTTCTGCGTGAGCCCTACGTTTTTACGAACCCCGGTCACGATGTCAGACCCAGGGACTACGTTAAGCACGCACCAAGTAACACGCGGCGACGGCCTGGAGACAGCACCTTGAGCGATCCGTACGAGACAACCGAGCAGCACCTCGACCGACTCCTGCGACGCGCCCTCAATTCCTTCGAGCTTCCCGACAGCACGGTCGACCGCCTCGGTTCGGCCCTGGCGCACAGCAGTTCGCTGCACTCCTCGCACCACAGCTCCGTGCTGCACCGCGAGACCTACCGCCACGCGTATCTCCTCGCCGACGGTTCCGCCCTGACCCTGTGGGAGCTGGTGCACAGCGGCGGCCGGGGCGTCCGGGAGCCGCGCCGACACGAGCTGTACGACGACGAGGGCGACGCCCGCACCGCCGCTTCCCGGCTCGCCGGGAGCTGCTCCGACTCCCCGGTCTTCGGTGACGTGGGCGTGCAGGGGGACCAGGAGACGCTCGCGGCCCCGGGGTCCGCTCCGGCGGCCCCGCGCCCCCGGACCTACGCTCCCGACAATTCCGCCGACCACGCCCGCCGGGTCCTGCGCCGCGCGGAGAACGCGGACCGGCCGGCCGAGCGGAAGGCGCTGCTCCTGCGGACCGCGTTCGCCCACCACATCACCCAGATCTTCGGGCGCCAGTACCGCGTCGGCGACCAGGAGGCCGGGTTCACGCTGTACGAGCACGCGTTCCTGCTGCTGGACGGCAGGGAGACGAGCCTGTGGGAGGTCGAGCACACGGCGACGCCCGACGGCCGCCACATGTGCGAGGTGTACGAGGACGAGCACACCGCCCGGACGGCGATGGAGAGCCGCACCCGCATCTGCTGACACCCGCAGGGCGGCCGTCGGCCCGGGGCGGCCGGTCAGCCGTTCAGTGCGGGCTCCTTGACCGGAGGGGAGCCGGGAGCGGGGCCCGCGCCGCCCTCGCCCTCCACGTACTGCTCGCCCGCCGTCTCCGGGCTCTGTGCCTCGTGCGCGCGCGGCCGGGCGGGCAGCGCGAACATCACCAGGAAGATCACCGACAGCACTCCGACGACCCACCCCATCGACTGCTGGAACGCGTCGACGTAGGCCGGGCCGACCTCCAGGGGGGAGAGCCGGTCACCGATCGCGCCGAAGAAGACGACGGAGACGAGGCCGAGGCCGAGCGCCATGCCCATCTGCTGCACGGTGTTGATCAGCCCGGACGCCGAACCCGCGTGCTCCTTGGGGACCTCGGAGAGCACCGCGTCGGTCAGCGGGGCCACGATCAGCCCCATCCCCACGCCCATGACCACCAGGGGCAGGGCCATCTGCCAGGAGGTGATGGCCAGGCCGTACCGCTCGGCCTCCCAGAGGTAGATCAGCAGTCCGGTGATCATGAGGAGCGCGCCCCCCTGGAGAACCCTGCGTCCGAAGCGCGGCACGAGCTTCTGTACGGAGATCCCCGCGGCCAACGACACGGCGACGGAGAACGGGATGCCCGTCGTGCCGGCGCGCAACACGCTCCAGCCGAGGCCCATCTGCATGTAGAGGGTCCAGACCAGGAAGAAGATGCCGAGGGCGACGCCGAAGGTCAGCTGCACGGCGATGCCGGCGGCGAAGCTCTTGACCCGGAAGAGGGATATCTCGATCAGCGGCGAACCGCCGGCCAGGGACTTCTGCCGCTGGTAAAGGACCAGCGCCCCGAAGACGAAGAGGCTGCCCACCATCGACACATGGCCCCACAGCGGCCAGTCCAGCTCGTGTCCCCGCGTGAGCGGGTAGATGAGCATCAGCATGGCCAGGGTGACCAGGCCGACGCCCGCCAGGTCCAGCCGGACGGCCTTGGGGGCCTTGGACTCGGTGATGAATTTCGCGCCGAGGACCAGGCCGGCGATGCCCACGGGCAGGTTGATCAGGAAGATGGGCCGCCAACCGAGCCCGAAGAGGTCCCACTCGGTGAGCAGCGCGCCGAGCAGCGGACCGGAGACGGCGCCGAGGCCGACGACCGCGCCGAAGAGTCCGAAGACCTTGCCGCGCTCGTGCGCCGGGAAGGTGGCGTGCACGATCGACAGCACCTGGGGGACCATGAGCGCGGCCGTCGCGCCCTGGAGGACGCGGGCGGCGACCAGGATCTCCGGACCGCCCGCGAGACCGCACAGGGCCGAGGCCACGGTGAACCCGGCGATGCCGATGAGGAAGAGCCGCTTGCGCCCGTAGATGTCGCCGAGCCGGCCGCCCGTGATCAGTCCGGCCGCGAACGCCAGGGCGTACCCGGCGGTGATCCACTGGATCGCGGAGACCGAGGCCCCGGTGTCGCGCGTGATGCTGGGGATCGCGATGTTGACGATCGTGACGTCGACCAGGTCCATGAAGGCCGCGGTCATCACGATGGCGAGCGCGAACCAGCGGCGCCGGTCGGCCGGCGCGGGCGGGGCCGGGGTCGGGGCCGCGGTGTCCGGCGCGGCCCCGTCGGTGGGCGCCGTCGCGGACCGGGCCGGCGCTCCGGGGATCACGGGTGGGGTGGGCGGCGCGGGGGACGGTGCCCCGGATGGCGGGGGTGCGGAAGAAGGCATGGCGAGAACGTAGATCCCCAATAGGTCAGACCGTGACCTGTTGGCCCGCCATGCTGAGGGCATGACCGACACCCCGGCACGCCTGCTGAAGCTGTTGTCGCTCCTCCAGACCCCGCGCGAGTGGCCGGGCGGAGAGCTGGCCGAACGCCTCGACGTCAGTCCGCGCACGATCCGCCGCGATATCGACCGGCTGCGAGACCTGGGCTACCCGGTGGAGGCCTCTCGGGGTTCCGAGGGCGGTTACCGCCTGGTCGCAGGGGCCGCCATGCCGCCCCTCCTGCTGGACGACGAGGAGGCGGTGGCCATCGCGGTGGGGCTGCGGGCCGGCGCGGGGCACGCCATCGAGGGCGTCGACGAGGCTTCCGTGAGGGCGTTGGCCAAGCTGGAGCAGGTGCTTCCCTCGCGGCTGCGGCACCGGGTCTCCGCGCTCCAGAACGCCACGGTGCCCCTCACCCGGGGCGACGGCGCCACCATCGACCCGCAGACCCTGACGACGCTGGCTTCGGCGGCGACCGGCCGGGAGCGGCTGCGGTTCGCGTACCGCAGTGGGGACGGCGTCCGGACGAAGCGGCAGGTCGAGCCGTACCGGCTGGTGAGCGCCGGACAGCGCTGGTATCTGGTGGCGTACGACCTCGGCCGGGAGGACTGGCGCACGTTCCGGGTGGACCGGGTCGATGAGCCCTTCGCGACAGGGGTCCGCTTCGCGCCCAGGCCCCTGCCCGTCGACGGCGCGCAGGGGGACCGGCACGGCGAGGGGCGAGGGCCGGGGGACGGCGGCGGGAGCGGCGAGGGGGACGCGGCGACGTTCCTGGCCCGGTCGATGCGGCGGATGCGGCAGTCGCAGCCGGAGTTGCGCCTGGACGTGTGGTTCGGCGCTCCGGCGGAGTTCGTGGCGGCGCGGCTGCCCGCGATGCTCGGCGCGCCGGAGCCGGACGGGACGGGCGGGTGCAGACTGCGGGCGACGTGCACCGATTCGCTGGAGTGGGTGGCGCTGCGGCTGGCCCTGGTGGACTGCGAGTTCTCCGTGCGGGGGCCGTCGCGGTTGGTGGCGTGCCTGGAGGGGCTGGGGGCCCGGCTGACCCGCGCCGCCTCTGGGGCGGGGGCCGCGGAGGGGCCGGCCCCGGCACAGGGGTGAGCCCCGGCGCCGGGGGGGGTGGGCGCCGGGGCTCAGCTCGGGGACCGGCGAAAAACCGGTCGGCGACCGGAACGACCCGGTCGGTCGGCCGGTGCGAACCGGCTTGATGGGGAGATTACGGGTTATTGGCTCACGCCGCAGCGTCAAAACCCGTGTCGTGAGCCATTCGCTTCAATTCGAGGAGCGCGTGCTTCTCGATCTGGCGGATTCGCTCCCTCGTGAGACCGTGCTGCTTGCCCACTTCGGTGAGGGTCCGCTCACGGCCGTCCTCGATGCCGTACCGCATCTTGATGATCGAGGCCGTCCTGTTGTCGAGCTTGCCGATCAGGTCCTCCAGCTCCTCGCTGCGAAGCAGCGTCATCACCGACTGCTCGGGCGACACCGCTGAGGTGTCCTCCAGCAGGTCGCCGAACTGGGTGTCCCCGTCGTCGTCCACGGACATGTTGAGGCTGACCGGGTCGCGGGCCCAGTCCAGGACGTTGCCGACGCGCTCGGCGTTGGAGTCGAGTTCGGCCGCGATCTCCGCGTGCTCCGGGTCCCGGCCGTGCTCACGGTTGAACTCGCGCTGGACGCGGCGTATCCGGCCGAGCTCCTCCACCAGGTGGACGGGGAGCCGGATCGTGCGGGACTGGTCGGCGATGGACCGGGTGATGGCCTGCCGAATCCACCAGGTGGCGTAGGTGGAGAACTTGAACCCCTTGGCGTAGTCGAACTTCTCGACCGCGCGCACCAGGCCCGCGTTGCCCTCCTGGATCAGGTCGAGCAGAGGGAGCCCCGCACGCGGGTAGCGGCGGGCCACGGCGACGACGAGCCGGAGGTTGGAGCGGATGAATATGTCCTTGGCGCGCTCGCCCTCGGCGACCAGCGCCTCCAGTTCCTCACGCTTCGCCCCACCTGCGGCGCTCTCCACCTCGCCGTCGAGGATGCGCTGGGCGTAGACGCCCGCCTCGATGGCCTGCGAGAGGTCGACTTCCTTGGCGGCGTCGAGCAGCGGTGTGCGGGCGATCTCGTCCAGGTACATGCCGACCAGGTCGCGATCGGCGATTTCCCCGCCCACGGCGCGAACACTGCTTGCCCGGTCGGTCTCACCGGAGGCGGTGGACGTACGACGGGCGACGGCACGGGTTGCCATGCGTGCTCCCTTGCTGAGTAGGTCGCGACACCCTTCCGGGTGCCCTGCATCCGATGGAAACAACGACTGGAATCCGGACAGAATTCCCAAGCCACGCATTCACTTTCGCGATCATGCAGTACCCTGTCCGACTCCGACGGGAGGCCGCTTGCCGTATCCGCCCGCGTAAGGGCAGGTCAGAACGGTCTCGGGGTGGGCGGGACGCCCCTGACCGCGATCCGTCGACGCCTTCGCCGTGAGACCGCGCTCACATGCGGCACGGTTCCTCGCCCGCACGCGACCCGGTGCCCTCACGCTCCGGAGCAGCGGCTTCCGGTATCGCGCTCCTACCCTCAAGACGGGCCATGCCACCTCCTGGTTGCTCAGCGGGAGGGTCGCCGGAGCCGGGAGCGCCCCCGCGCCGGTCGCCGCGCCGGCTCGCCGCAGCCGGTGGAGTGCGCCGCCGGGAGGGGGACTGCGGACCGAGGGAAGCCGGGACTCCGGGCCGATCCGCCGCGGCCCGGGGCTCCCTAGCATGTGACGGCATGGATGACACCACGGGCACCCTCGACGAAGCACTGGCGCGCCTCCACACCTCGGGGCCGGAGCGTGAGGGGTGGCTCAGCAACCACGCGCCGATGGCGGTGGAGGCCCTGGTCCGGCACGGTCAGGCTCCGGCCGTGCACCGGTGGCTGGACCGGTACGGCCCCAAGCTGGAGGACATGCCGGCTTCCGTCGCCCCGGTGACCGCGCACAACTGGCGGGAGGCGCTGGGCGACCCCCGCAGGGTCGCCGACTGGACGCTGTTCCTGGAACAGGAGACGGACGGCCGGCCCTGGCGCGACGTCCTCGCCGAGTGGTGGCCCCGGCTGCTGCCCGGCATCGCGGCGGGCGCCACGCATCCGGTGATCCGGGTGGGCCACTCCGTACGGACCCTGCTGGCGGGAGAGGAGACCGCGCCGCGCGTGCGGGAACTCGCGCACGCGCTCGGCTACTGGGCGGCCCGGCACCAGCCGCTGCCTGACCTGGAGCTCCTCGGCCCCGCCCCGAGCGCGGCGGCGGCCCTGGACCGGGTGCCTCCGGTGGCCGATCCCAGCGGGGGCATCCGGGCCCGGCTCCCGCAGCTGACCGGGTTCCCCCGGTGGCCGGGGCAGGAGCCCGCCGGGCCGCAGGAGGCTCGCGCCGCGCTCGACGAGCTGGTCCGGGCGGCGACCCACCGGTACGCCGCCCACGGGCACGGCGCGCCGGTCATGCTGGTCCACGCGGCCACCGCGCCCAACGCCGTGCTGCGCACCCTGCCGGCCCTCCCGGAGGCCCTGTGGGCGCCGAGCCTGGGGGCGGCCTGGGCGGCGAGCGCGGCGGTCACCGCCGCGTACACGCCCCGCGAGGCGGCTCCCCTCCCG
>NZ_JBBBEN010000045.1:49872-215408 GCF_037137275.1 Streptomyces pratensis
CGGCGGACGGCGGGGAGCTGTTCGCCCGTGCGGCGGCGCACGGCGACGACCACGCGATCAAGTTCGTCGACACGGCCCTGGACGTCGGCGACGCGCCCGCGTTCGCCGCCGCCCTGCGCTCGATCGCGCTGATCCCTCCGGCCGACGCGCGCTGAGCCATCCCGGCCGAGGACGCACCCGCCGGGCGGGGCGGGGCGGCTCAGCCGAACTGCACCGACCGCTTCGCCAGCCCCATCCAGAAGCCGTCGATGACGCTCCGCCCCCGGTCCAGCTCGTCCTCGGCCGCGCCGAGCGTCACGAACAGCGGGGCGAAGTGCTCGGTGCGCGGGTGGGCCAGCCGCCCGGCGGGCGAGGCCTGCTCGAAGTTCAGGAGGGCGTCGACGTTCCTGTCGTGCAGGGCCCGGCCGCCCCAGTCGTCGAACTCCGCCGACCAGCCGGGCACGCCGCCGCCGGGGTGGCGCAGGGCGGCCAGGTTGTGGGTGAAGAAGCCGCTGCCGACGATGAGCACGCCCTCGTCGCGCAGCGGGGCGAGCCTGCGTCCGACGGCCATCAGTTTCCGCGGGTCGAGCGTGGGCAGGGACATCTGGAGCACGGGGACGTCGGCGTCCGGGTACATCTCCATCAGCGGCACGTACGCCCCGTGGTCGAGCCCGCGGTCCGGTGCGTCCTGGATCGGCGTCCCGGCCCTCCGAAGCAGCTTGCGGACGCTGTCGGCGAGCCGCGGGGCGCCGGGGGCCCCGTACCGCACCCGGTAGTACCGCTCGGGAAATCCCCAGAAGTCGTGGACGAGCGGCGCGGCGCCGGTGGCCCCGACCGCGAGCGGCGCCTCCTCCCAGTGGGCGCAGACCATGAGGATCGCGCGGGGGCGGGGCAGCGCGGCGGACCACGCGGCCAGCTCGCCGGGCCACACGGGATCGTCGGCGAGCGGTGGCGCGCCGTGCGAGAGATAGAGGGCGGGCATGCGCTCCGCGGTGACGGTCATGGCACTCCCCTTCCGTGGGAGACGGGACCCGCCGGGATCTGGGCGCAAGGGCTTCAGATCCGGTCACGAGCCGGTCCGGGCGTTAATGGCAGAGGTCGTCCGGGAGATCGTTGTCCAGGGGCCCCGCGGAACTCCCCCGGACTTCCGCGGGAATCCACCCGAACAAGGTTCTTGAATCTTCAAGTTCCAGCCCTCGGAGACCCTAGCCCTATCTAGTTCAACTTTCAAGAAAAGGTCGTACAGTGGAGTACATGACCACGGCATCCACCGGCGCGACGCGTTGGCTCACCGACGAGGAGCAGCGCGTCTGGCGCGCCTATCTTCAGGCCACCACGCTGCTGGAGGACCACCTCGACCGGCAGCTCCAGCGCGACGCCGGCATGCCGCACATCTACTACGGCCTGCTCGTCCAGCTCTCGCAGGCCCCCCGGCGCCGGATGCGGATGACGGAGCTCGCCCGGAACGCGAAGATCACCCGTTCGCGGCTCTCGCACGCCATCGCACGACTGGAGAAGAGCGGCTGGGTGCGGCGTGAGGACTGCCCCTCCGACAAACGGGGCCAGAACGCGGTGCTCACGGACGACGGTCAGGCGATGCTGCGCGACTCGGCCCCGGGCCATGTCGACGCCGTACGGCAGGCGATGTTCGACCGGCTCACCCCCGAACAGGTGGACCACCTCGGGGAGATCATGCGGGTGCTCGCCGCCGGGCTCGAACCGGAGGGCCCGGACGCGGACCTGCCCTGGCTCCGCTGAGCGGAGCCAGGGCAGGCACAGCCGGGGCAGGCCGAGCGGCCCTGCGGGGCCGCCGGACGGCGGCCCCGCAGGGTCAGTGGGCGACGACCGGAATCCTGATCTCGTCCTCGACGCCCGTCTCCGACGCCTCGCCCGTGGGACCCGTGCCCGTTCCGGGCCGGCCGGTGTCGATCAGGACGAACGCGATGGCGGAGGCGACGACGAGGATGCCCACCGCCCACCAGATCGCGCTGGAGAAGCCGTTGACCATGGCCTGGAGCTCCAGCAGCCGCGGGTCGGCGGCACGGGACGCGTGGTCGGCGATGTAGGCGGTGGTGGCGCTCGCCGCGATGGTGTTGAGCAGAGCGGTGCCGATGGCGCCGCCGACCTGCTGCGAGGTGTTGACCATCGCGGAGGCGACCCCCGCGTCACGCGGCTCGATGCCGTGCGTGGCCAGGGACATCGCCGGCATGAACGCCGTGCCCATGCCGAGGCCGAGCAGCAGCTGGCCGGGCAGGATGACCGCCGCGTAGCTGGTGTCCAGGTCCAGCTGGGTGAGGAGCAGCATGCCGGTTGCGGCGACCAGGAAGCCGGGGCCCATGAGCAGGCGCGGCGGGACCCGGGTCATGAGCCGGGTCCCGATCTGGGTGGAGCCGGTGATCATGCCCACGATCATGGGGAGGAAGGCGAAGCCGGTCTTGACCGGGGAGTAGCCCTTCACGATCTGGAGGTAGTAGGTCAGGAAGAGGAACAGCCCGAACATGCCGATGATCGCGAGACCCAGCGAGAGGTAGACCCCGCCCCGGTTGCGCTCCAGCAGCACCCGCAGCGGCAGCAGCGGCGACTCGACCCGCGACTCGACCAGGACGAAGGCCGCCAGCAGCACGGCGGACGCGATGAACATGAAGACCGTCAGCCCGTCGGACCAGCCGGCCGACTCGGCGCGGGTGAAGCCGTACACGAGGGCGACCAGACCGCTCGTGGAGAGCACGACGCCGGGGATGTCCAGCGGCGAGCGGTTACGGCTGCCGGACGGCTCGCGGATGACGAGGTACGCGCCCACGGCGGCGACGACGGCGAACGGGATGTTGACGAAGAACGTCCAGCGCCAGTTCAGGTACTCGGTCAGGAAGCCGCCGAGGATCAGGCCGACCGCGCCGCCGCCGCCCGCGATGGCCCCGTAGATGCCGAAGGCCTTGGCCCGCTCCTTGGCGTCGGTGAACATCACGGCCAGCAGCGAGAGGGCGGCCGGGGCGAGGAGGGCCCCGAAGACGCCCTGGAGCGCCCGGGAGCCGTACATCATCGCCTCGTTCTGTGCCGCGCCGCCGAGCGCGGAGGCCAGCGCGAAGCCGATCAGGCCGACGACGAAGGCGCGCTTGCGGCCCCAGAGGTCGGCTATCCGGCCCCCGAAGAGGAGGAGTCCGCCGAAGGCGAGGGCGTAGGCGGTGATGACCCACTGCTTGTTGCCGTCGGAGATGCCGAGGTCGGTCTGGGCCGAGGGCAGCGCGATGTTCACGATGGTCGCGTCGAGGACGACCATCAGCTGGGCGAGCGCGATGAAGGCCAGGGCTTTCCAGCGACTCGGATCGGGAAGCACGGTGTCAGCCGTTTTGGACATGGGTGTAGCCACCTAAGGACATAGGACGGCGCGCCGGGGCACAGAGAAGCGGGCGGCGTCGTGAAATGGGCGTCGTGGTGCGGTGAGCGTCGTCTTGGTGATCAGCGCCTGCTCAGGGCGCGCGTGGCGTCGGGTCGGGCAGGCGCGGGCCTCAGGGGCGCCGCAGATCCTCCAAGGTCGCCGCCGACCCGGGCAGTTCGGAGCGGGCCGGGGCTTCCAGGCCGTCCAGGAACAGTTGCAGATGACGGTGGGTGAAGCGGTCGATGCCCTGGCAGGCGATGCCGGGGAGCGGCCGGGTGAGCTGGGAGAGGGCGACGAGTACGTCACCGACGGCGATGTCGGTGCGCAGCCGCCCCGCGGACATGGCGCGCGCGACGAGCCCCTCGACGGCCTCTTCGAGGCGTCGGCGCTCGGCGAGCAGATCGGGGTGGTCCTTGTCGAAGACGCCGGAGAGCAGCGGGCACAGCGCGCCGATCCGTTCGTCGGCGGCCGCGTGCACGAAGCGGCTGAGCGCGGCGAACGGGTCCGACTCCGCCGCCACGGCCTCTTCGGCCCGGCGGGTGGCGCGGGAGGTGACCGCGAGCACGACCTCGTGGGTGAGGGCGGCCCGGTCGGGGAAGTTCCGGTAGAGCGTGGCGTTTCCGACGCCCGCCCGCCGCGCGACGTCGTCCAGCGGCACCTCGGGGCCGAACTCGACGAACAGCTCGCGGGCGGCCGTGACGATCCGCTCGCGGTTGCGCAGCGCGTCGGCCCGCGGCCGGGGCGTACGGCACCGCGCTGCCGGTGCGGTGTTCTCGACGGCACTCGCCACGACGACAGCCCTTCCCTTGCCTCTGTGTCACCGGTCGGCCCCCACCGGTAACCGGGGACCTTCTCCCCGCTTCGGGGGACACGAGTGCAAACGGGGAGAGGCTCCCCGCTTATTTCTCACCCTCCTGTGACCTGCGTCACTGCTCCCCGGTGGGGGAATCCTCCGATCGGCGCACCCAGCGAGCGCCGCCCGGGCGCCCGGCACAGGCTGATCGCCAGAGCGCAGTCAGGGTCGGCCGACTGCCGCGGACCCGAAGGCGCCTCCATGCAGCAGCCTCGCCACCGGATACGCAGACACCGCCGCCCGGCCGCCCTGGCCGGAGCGACCGCCCTGGTCATCGCGGCCGTGGCCTCCGCCAGCACCAGCCTCCCGGCCGCCGGCCCCGCCTCCGCCGGACCGGCGGCGGCCACCCGGGAGTCCGCGCTCGCCCCCTGCCGGATCACCGCCGCTCTGGGCGTCCAGATGTCCGAGGGGCTGCCGACCCCGCCCGGCTACGTCCGGTCCACCGGAGAGGTCAGAGCGCTCAACCTGATGATCGACTTCCCGGACGCGGAGGGCGAGGGACCGGCGGCGGACCGGTTCGCGGAGTTCTTCCCGCAGACCTCCGACTGGTTCCGGACCAGCTCCTACGGCCGGCTCGTCTACCGGCCGGAGGCCCCGGTGAAGGACTGGCTGCGGATGCCGCTGCCGTTCGCGGAGTACGGGATAGAGCGCGGCTCGCCCTTCGAGCCCGGCTACCGGCAGCTGGTCGGGGACATCGTCGCGGCGGCCGACCCGAAGGTCGACTTCTCCGCGTACGACCTGGTCAACGTCCTGGTGACCCCGAACGCCGGGCCCTCCGCGCTGGACACCGTGCTCTCGGTGACCTTCTCCGGCAACGACGAGGCCCCCACCGCCGACGGCGTCCCGCTCTCGAACACGTCGTTCGTCTACAGCCGCCAGGACGACGGGTCGGGGTCGTACGCCGAGACCGGCTACCGCGTCCTGCCGCACGAGAACGGCCATGTGTTCGGACTCCCCGACCTCTACACCCGGGAGGGCGGCGGCTCTGTGGGCCACTGGGACATCATGTCCGAGGACTGGGGCGCCAACAACGACTTCCTGGCCTGGCACAAGTGGAAGCTCGGCTGGCTCGACAACGACCAGGTCAGCTGCGCCTCCCGGCCCGGCGTCAGCGAGCACACGCTCGGCCCGCTGGCCACCGGGGGCGGCGCCAAGCTCGCCTTCGTCCCACTGAGCGCCGAGTCCGGCTACGCCGTGGAGGTCCGGACGGCCGCGGGCAACGACGAGGCGGTCTGCCGGCCCGGGGTGCTGATCTACAAGGTCAGTTCCGACGTGGACACCGGGCAGGGCCCGGTGTCGGTCGCCGACGCCACGGAGGACAGTGGCGGCTGCACCCGGCTTCCCAACGTGCACGCCGAACTGTCGGACGCCGCGTTCCGGCCCGGCCAGACGTTCACCGACCGGGCCAACGGCGTACGGATATCCGTGCTCGACGAGGACGACGACGGCGCCTACCGGGTACGGGTCACCCGCCCCTGACCTGCCCCTTCGCCTCCCCCGTCCCCGGCGCGGCCGCGTCCGCCGCAAGCGGGTCCGCCGCCTTGGCGGACGCCAGGGCCGGGGCCCGCAGGGCGTGCTTGAGGACCTTGCCGGTGGCGTTGCGCGGCAGCGGCTCGTCGGTGAGCACCACATGGGCGGGCACCTTGAACGCGGCGAGCACCCGGCCGACGTGCTCGCGCACGGCCTCGGCGGTGAGGCGGGCCCCGGCGCGCGGCCGGACGACGGCGGCCACCTCCTCCCCCAGCACCGGGTGCGGCACGCCGAGGACGGCCGCGTCCACCACGTCGGGATGGTCGTGCAGGACGCCCTCGACCTCGGTGCAGTACACGTTCTCGCCGCCCCGGAGCACCACGTCCTTGAGCCGGTCGACGATGTGGATGCGCCCCTCCCGGCGCACGGCTAGATCTCCCGTACGGAACCAGCCGTCCTGAACCGCCTCCCGGGTAGCGGCCGGGTCCCGCCAGTAGCCGCGGAACAGCGACTGGCCGCGCAGCCACAGCTCGCCCGGCTCCCCGTCGGGCAGCTCCTCGCCCGACGGACCGGCGATCCTGGTCTCCGTGACCGGGGTGGGACGGCCCGCGCCGCCGGGCTCCGCGCGGTAGTCGGCCCCGAAGTGCGCGAGGACCCCGCCGCTGGTCTCGGTGAGGCCGTAGCCGGTGCGGGGCTCGACGCGCTCGCCGTACCGGGCGGCGAGGCGGGCCACCAGGGCGGGCGGGGCGGGCGCGCCGCCGGTGCTGAACAGGGTGAGCCCCTCCAGGTCGTCGACCGCGGCCCGCTCGGCGGCCTCCAGCAGCTGGAGGCCGGTGGACGGGACGCCGGAGAAGCGCGTGACGCGGTGGGCGCGGATCAGCCGCAGCGCCTCGTCGGCGTCCCACCGGTGCATCAGGACCAGGGTCCCGCCCGCGGCCATCACCCCGTAGAGGGCGCTGAACGCGGCGACGTGGAAGAACGGGAACGTCATCAGCAGGACCGGGGCGGGGCCCCGCCCCGGAACGACGCCCCTCGACAGGGCGGAGGCCGCCGCCTGGTAGCGGGCGTTGAGCGCGGCCCCGGCCTGGGCGAGGTGGGTGGCCACCGCGCCCTTGGGGCGGCCGGTGGTGCCGGAGGTGTAGAGGATCGTGGCGTCGTCCTCCGGCCGGGGCTCCACGTCGGGCGGCGCGGCCAGCGGATCGGGCGTGGGGAAGTCCTCGTAACGCTCCACGCGCACCCCGGGCCCGGCCGCCCCGTCCCCGTGGAAGAGGACTGCCCGGGTCCCGGTCCGCCGCGCCCAGCCGGCGACGCGCCCCAGCCGCTCCCCGTCCACCAGGAGCACCCCGGGCTCGCAGTCGTCCAGAGCATGGGCGAACTCGCCCTCGGTCCACCAGGCGTTCAGGGGCACGGCGACCAGGCCCGCCAACTGGGCGGCCCAGAAGGCGATCTGCCACTCCGGGTGGTTCCGCATCGCGATGACGGCCCGGTCGCCGGGGCGCAGCCCGTAGTGATCGCGCAGCCGGAGTGACAGGGCAGAGGCGGCGGCGAAGAACTCGGCGTACGAGTAGCTCCGCTCCCCGGCGATCAGGAACGGGGTGTCGCCGAAGGCCCAGGTCGTCTCCACGAACTCGCGGAGGGTCCGGGGGCCGTCGGCGTACTCCGATGTCCCCCGCTCGCCCCGGACCACGGCGAAGGGCGCGCCGGGGCCGGTGAGGGCGGCGGCGACACGGGCGGCGCACTCCGCGCGGGCGGCGGCCGCCGCGTCTTCGGGGCCCGGGGACGGGCGGGTGTGCGGCACGGGAGGCCTTTCTCGCGCTGACGGGTACGCGAGACGCTATGCGGGCGGAGCCCGCGCGCCAAGGCCCCCGGCACGCGGACGGCCGGAAACGCACGCCGGACGGGCAGCGGCGCCGGGAGGCCGGCGGCCCGGGGAGGCCGTGCCCGGACCGGGCGTACGCCCCTCCCGCGACGTGGGCCGGCAGCGCCCGGCGCCCTCCCGCGGCTCACCCCACCCGCGAGGACTCCGGCGACCGGCCCAGCAGCAGCAGCGCCTCCTCCAGGGGGCCGCAGCCGTCCGGCACCTCCAGGGCGGGGGCGAAGACGGAGCCCGGCGCCCGGTCCTCGGGCTCCGCGGGCACCAGGCGGGCGATCGCCTGGGCGGCGCCCCGGACCTCGTCGCTCAGCTGGAGGTCGACGCCGAGCGCGGCCGCGACGTCCCAGGCGTGCACCACGTAGTCGATGAAGTGGAAGGCGACCGCCTGCACGCCCGGGAAGTCCCGGCCGAGCTCGGGGATGGCGAACTCGCGCTCCATGACCCCGGGTTCGGCGAAGGCGTCCAGAACCACCGCCGCGGCCTCCCGGTGCGCCCGGGCCGGATCGCTCATGTCCTGCGGTTCGCGCCAGTGCGACGCCTCCTGCCCCGCGCCGCGTGCGGCCGCCGCGAACCCGTGGTGCTGCGCGGTCATGTGCGCGACGAGCCTGCGCAGGTCCCACCCCGCGCAGGGGGTGTCCCGCTGCCAATCGCTGTCCTTCGCCAGGTCCACGACGCGCATGGCTTCGTGGACGGCGAGCCGGTCGAGCCCGACGATGTCCGTTCCGGTCGCTGTCATGGGTCGAGCATAAAACTATCTGAACGATCGTGCACGATTACGCCCCGCCGCCTTCGACTTGGCTTTTATTCACCGATTCCGTGGCGATAAAGCGCCTCCGCAATGACGTACGGACAGTGAAGCGAAGGTGAAGGCACAGCAGGAGCGCGGCCGATCGTATTCATCATGCCCTTGGTGTGGTAAACAATATGCACGGTCGTGCTCATTTGTGGGCGGCCATCCGCGCACACGTGAGAAGGGACAGCCGCACACGTGATGGGCAACGAGAGCGGGAACGTGGAGCAGGCGGAGGCGGAGCGCGCCGATCCGTACTGCCTCAAGGAAGGCGAGGCGGACCAGCTGCTGGCGGGCCATCCCTGGCGGCGGTTCGTGGCGCTGGGGGACAGCATGGCGGAGGGGCTCGGCGACCCCGTACCGGGCTATCTCGACCAGCCCTGGGTCGACAGACTGGCCGCCGCCCTCCACCAGCACGCCGGTGACCTCGTGTACCGCAACCTGGGCCGGCGCAACACGCGCGCCGCCCTGGTCCGGTCCACCCAGCTCGACAAGGCGCTGGCGTTCGAGCCGGATCTCGCACTCGTCGCCTGCGGCGGGTTCGACACCCTCGTCGCCCGATTCGACGAACACCGGGTGGGCTCCGAACTACGGGCCATCGTGAGCGCGCTGCAGGACCGCGGAAGCACGGTGATCACCGTGAGCATGATCGACAGCTCGCGGTCGCCGCAGCTCCCGGCCGCCGTCCGCGAACGGTTCGCGGGGCGGCTGCGCGCCCTGGCCGACGCCACCTCGGCGATCGCCCGGGACCTGGGCACGCTCCACATCGACCTGTTCGACCACCCGGTCGCCGACGCGGACGACCTGCTGAGCGCCGACGGCCGGCACGCCAACCGGCGCGGTCACGCCATCGCCGCCGCCGAGGCGGTGCGCGCCGTCGGCGCACACCTGGCCCGGCCCGAGCACAGGAACGGTGCGGCATGACGACGGCCCCCGACCGGGCGGGCACCGCCCCCTCGATACGCGACCGCATGACGCTCGCGACCATCCTGACCGGCGGCTGGCTGGCCCAGGGCTGCTACGCGCTGGCCAAGTCGGGCATCCCCGATCTGCTCACCGACGGCCCCCGTCCGGCCGCCGACCTCGCCGCGGAGGCCGGCGCCGACGCCCGCGCGGTCCGCCGCCTGCTGCGCGGCCTGGCCGCCGGCGGCCTCTTCACCGAACCCGAACCGGGCGTCTTCGCCCTCACGCCGACCGGCCGGCTGCTGTGCACCGACACCGTACGGTCCAGCCGATCGGCCGCGATCATGTTCGGCGAGGAGGTACACCGCTCCTTCGGCGAGATCACCCACACACTGCGCACCGGCCGGCCGGCGTTCGACGCGCTCTACGGCATGCCGTTCTACGACTACCTCGACAGCCAGCCGGAGACGGCCGCCGTGTTCACCGCGGCGATGGGCACCGCACCGGTGCCGGCCGCGCTGAACAGCGTGGACCTCGCCGGCGTCGACACCCTGGTGGACGTGGGCGGCGGCGACGGCAGCCTGCTCGCCAAGGTGCTGCCCCGGCACCCCGGGATGCGCGGAGCGCTGGCCGAGCTGCCGGAGGCCCTCGAAGGGGCCCGCGAGCGACTGGGCGCCCTGGGACTGGCCGACCGGGTGGACTTCACCGCGGGCAGCTTCTTCGACCCGCTGCCGACGGGCGGCGACGTCTACACGCTCTCCCGGGTGCTGCACAACTGGAACGACGAGCGGGCCGTGCAGATCCTGCGCCGGGTCCGCGAGGCCATGCCCGCGCACGGGCGGCTGCTCGTCCTGGAGCGACTGGACACACCGGTGCCCGAGGGCGACGAGCTCTCCCCGCAGGCCGCCCAGGGGCGGCTGATCGACCTGCTGATGCTGGTGATGCTGGAGGGCTGGGACAGGTCGAAGGAGGAGTACCGGGGCCTGCTGGAGGCCGCCGGCTTCACGGTCAGGACGGTGCACTCCCCCCGGGCGCGGTCCGACCGCGCCGAGCACGTCATCGAGGCGGTGCCGGCCGTCACGGACGGCGCGGCGGCGGGAGAGGCGCGATGAGCGCCCCCACGGCCGACGCGGCGCCCCGCCGGGACGCCACCGCGACGGACCGGCTGCTCGTCCTCAGCGTCAGCTCGCGCCCGGAGTTCCACGCCACCGTACGCACCGCGCTGGACGACGCGGGAGACGGCCCCTCTCACGGCGGCGACTGGCCGGAGCTCTACCGGGAGACCGCCCACCGCGCGCACCGCTTCCTGGCCCGCACGCTGGAGGGCGACGAGACCGCACTCGTGACGGCCGGCACGCTCCCCGAAGCCGCGGCCGCCCTGCGCGCGGCGGCCACGGGGTCCGCGACCGCCACCCTCGCCCTGCTGCTGGTGGACGCCCCGGCGGCCGGGCTGAGCACGGACCCGCTCGCGGACACCATGGACGCGGCGCTGGCCGCGTTCCACGCCTCGCTCCCGGAAGAGGTCGCGGCCGACCTGTCGGCCTACACCGTGCACGTCTACGACGAACTCGACCGGTCACCGGTGCGGCTCGGCCGGTCCTACGCGCTCAAACAACTGCCGGAGCAGCCCTGGCTGCTGGCCTCCGACGTCATCTGCGCCTTCGCGGACCAGGCCCAGTTCCGGCACGTCGCCCAGGTCATCCGCGCCGAGGCCGCGCCCCGGCGCATGCTGGCCCAGTGGCTGCACTCCTTCCTGACCGCCCGCTCCGGGACCGCCTGGGGGCTGCACTACTACACCGGTTCCATCGTGACCGGGCTGATCGGCGAACTGGAGCACACCGCCGAGCAGTCCGGCAACCCGGTACTGCGCGGCCCTAGCGAACACGGCCTGGCCTGCGGGGCGATGGCCCGCTGGCAGCTGGACGAGGCGCCGTTCCTCATCGTCGTCACCAACGGCATGGTGGACGAGTTCAAGGGCACGCTCGCCAACCTGCGCGAGACCCGCGCCCGCGGCTTCATCGTCTGCGCCGATCCCGACCCGGGCGGCTGGTTCCCCTTCCAGGGCACCGTCCACGGGGGCGAGGACTCCCGGGAGGTGTTCCGGGCCCGCGGCCTGCACACCTTCCACCTGGACGATCCCGGCCGCCTGGCCGAAGACCTCGCCGCCGCCGGGGCGGCCTACGACGCCGGTGAGGGCCCGGTCGTCCTGCTGACCGCCGAGTCCGCACTGAACGCGCCCGCCACCGACGCCGCGCCCGGCCCGGCCGCCCCGGCTGCCCCGGCCGTCCGCGCCCAGGTCACCGAGAGCGCCATGGAACCGGTGCTGCGCCTGGTCAACGAGGAGCCCGCCCGGCTGCTGTGGCAGTGCGGCAGCCTCGACGAGGAGGAGCGCGCGCTCACCCACGCCCTGGCGCGCACGGCCGGTATCGCGCTCGCCGACTCGCTGACCCGCCCCGGCACGGTGAGCCGCTACCACGAGGGCGCCCACGTACCCGAGTACCTGGGCACTCTCGGCATGATGGGCTGCTCGGCGCGGGTCCACGCCTTCCTGCACCACGAGGAGCGGCTGCGCCGCCGCGCGGACCAGGCGCTGTTCATGCTGAAGAGCAGGATCACCGAGCAGTCCACGCCCTTCACGCCACGCGACCTGGCGCGCCAGTTACGGATCGTCCAGATCACGCACACCCCTGAACACATGGCGCCGTTCACCGACCACCCGGTGGTCGCCGACGCCCGCGACTTCCTCCGGGCCCTGCACCAAGGGCTCGCCGTCGACCCCGAGGTGCTGGCGACCCGCCGCGCGGCCATCGCCGCCACCCAGGACAGCGCGTCCGACGTGCTGCACCGGCTGCCGCTGCGGCCCATGAGCCCGAACTACTTCTTCCACCGGCTGGGCGACCTCCTCACCGAGCTGATCACCGACCACGGCTACACCTACACCGGTCTGTACGACGTGGGCCGCGGCGGCGTCTCGGCCGTACGGAACCTGCCGCGCACCGGCCCCGGATTCTCCGGCTGGTACGGCAGGGCCCTCATGGGCGACGCCCTCCAGGCGGTCCCCGCGGTCGCCCTCACCCGGGACGACAACGTCCTGGCCTTCGTCGGCGACGGCGCCAACGCCCTCGTCCCCGACATCGTGCCGACCCTGGTGCAGCAGGCGGTGCAGTACGGCAGGCGCCCGGCCGGCAACGTCAGCGTCTTCCGGCTGATCGACGGCGGCCACTCCGTCATCCGCACGTACCGCGAGACCCGGACCGCGGTCGCCGCCGACCGGCAGACCCAGGTGCTGCATCTGCGGCAGCCGGAGTGGACGTGCGACTACGGACCGCTGACCGTCTCCCACCACCACCTCACCGACGTGCCCCGGGAGGCGCTTCGCGATCGGCTGCTGCGGCGCGGCGCCGTCGACCTGTACTCGGTGGAGCTGGCGCACAACAACGAGGGGGACGGCATGAGCCCGGCCGGAGCGCTCAGCTGGCAGCGGGACGAGCTGGCCGAACTCACCTTCACCGCGGCGCGCGTGAGCAGGCGGAAGGCGGCACGCACGGCCCGCTGACGAAGCGCGCCACGGGGGCGAGGAGAAGATCCGCCAGGGCGGCCGCCGCCCGGCGGAGCCGCGACGACATGGGCAGGATGAACATGGACCAGGCCACGGCACTGACCGGCAGGACCCTCAACGCCCTTTCCCTCGTGAGCCCGCGGCTGGCGGGCGAAGCCACGTACCGCCTCTTCCGGCTCCCCCTCAAGCGGGCCGCCCCCCGCGAGGAGGAACGCCGGCTGATCGACCGGGCCCATATCGAGAAGGTCCGCGTGGACGGCGAGACGGCCCTCACCTACCGCTGGGGCAGCGGGGAGCGGCCGGTGCTGCTCGCCCACGGCTGGCAGTCGCGCGGCACCTGCTTCGCCCGGTTCGTGCCGGGACTGCTCGCCGCGGGATACAGCCCCGTCGCCTACGACGCGCCCGCCCACGGCGACGCCACCGGCTCCACCACACACGTCCTCGCCTTCCGCGAGGTCATCAGCCACCTGGCAGCGGAACACGGCGAGTTCGAGGCCGTCATCAGCCACTCGGCCGGTGTCATGGCCTCCGTGCTCGCGCTCAGGTCCGGGGTGGCGGCGCGGCGTCTCGTCGCGATCAGCCAAGTGGGCGAGTTCACCTTCCTCTTCGACCAGTTCTGCGGCCGACTGGCGCTGCGGACGCGGCTGAGGGAAGAGTTGCGGCAGCGGATGGAGGACCGCGTCTTCCCCGGTGAGAAGGACATCTGGCAGCGCTTCTCCACCACGTACGAGCCGTCCGGCGTCACCGTGCCGATCCTGATCCTCCACGACGAGGACGACCGGATGGCCGGCGTCGACCAGGCGCGGCGGATGGCCGAGGTCTTCGGCGACCAGGCGCGGCTGGTCACCACCCGGGGCCTGGGCCACCGCAGAATCCTGGACGACCCCGGCGTGGTCGAGGCCACGCTGGAGTTCGTGACGGCCCCGCACAGCGGGCCGTGAAGCAGGACCTCCGCGGCCGTCCGCCGGGCGGCGTCGCCCGCCCCGGCACCCGTGACGGCGGGAGGCGTACGGAGGCCCTCGGGCGCCCTCCCGGCCGTCATCGACCTCCACGACGAGGACGAGGCCTTCGGCGCGGCCCGCGACCAGTGCGCCCCCGGACGGCGGCACGCCTCGGCATCCTTCGCAGTCCACTGCCGCGGGCACGTCCCGTCGAACAGAACAGACCGGCACACCGTGCTCACACGGCCCGCGATCGCCTTCTTCCCCGGCGGACGGCCCCGCCGCTGCCGCGCCCGGCCCGTATGCGTGGACGGTGTCGGCACCGGTGACCGACGGCGGAACGGGCGGCGGCGACCAGCGATGACGACGGCCGCTGCCAGGGATTTCCCGCACATATCGGGCTTATGTGAGATAGACCACTTTCGGGGGCCATAGGCAGGGGCGGTCGCCCCGGCCTACAGTCCTGTCGTTTGCGAAGTATTCGACTCCGCTCCGTCCGGCCCAGCCCTCCGCTCCGTGCACGACCTGTACGCGTACGCGGAGACCGGGCCGATTCCCCGACTCACAAGGAACCGGGAACATCTGCATGGGCACGTTGGAAACCTGGGTCGTCGAGCTCAACGACGCCTTCTGGACATACCTGCTGATTCCGCTGGTCGCCGTGGCCGGCATCTGGTTCACGCTGCGCTCCAAGGGCGTGCAGATCCGCCTGATCCCGGAGATGTTCCGGGTCTTCAGGGACAAGCCGCAGTCCGGCGTCAGCCCCTTCGGCGCCTTCACCATCTCCGCCGCCGCGCGGATCGGCACCGGCAACATCGCCGGTGTGGCCACCGCGATCACCCTGGGCGGCCCCGGAGCCGTCTTCTGGATGTGGATGATGGCCCTGGTCGGCGGCGCCTCGGCGTTCGTCGAGTCGGTCCTGGCCCAGCTGTACAAGGTGCGCGACACCGAGCCCGGTACATACCGGGGCGGCCCGGCCTACTACATGCAGAAGGCGCTCGGGATGCGCTGGCTCGGCGTGGTCTTCGCCGTTCTGATCACGCTGACGTTCGGGTTCGTGCTGACCGCGGTGCAGTCCAACACGATCACGGTGGCCGCGAAGGGCTCCTTCGGCTCGGACCCCTCCTGGTTCAACCCCGTCCTCGGCGTCGTGCTCGCCGTGCTGCTCGCGCTCGCGGTGTTCTTCGGCGTGAAGCGCCTGACGGCCGTCACCAAGGTCATCATCCCGGCGATGGCCGCGCTCTACCTGCTGGTCGGCCTGGTCATCGTGCTCCTCAACCTCGGCAACGTGCCGGGCATACTCGGCGACATCATCGGCGGCGCCTTCGGCTTCCGCGAGGTCGCGGGCGGCGCCGTGGGCACGGCGATCCTCCAGGGCGTGCGGCGCGGCATGTTCTCCAACGAGGCGGGCATGGGTTCCGCCCCGAACGCCGCCGCGGCCGCGGAGACCACGCACCCGGTCAAGCAGGGCCTGGTCCAGACCCTCGGCGTCTACTTCGACACCCTGGTCATCTGCACCATGACCGCCTTCGTGATCCTCTCCGCCAACCCGACCCTCGGTGAGCGCGGTGGCGCGGACGTCACGCAGGCCGCCTTCACCAGCGCGCTCGGCGACTGGGCCGGTCACCTGCTGACCCTGGTGGTCTTCATGGTCGCCTTCAGCTCCATGATCGGTAACTACTACTACGGCGAGTCCAACATCCAGTTCATCACCCGCAGCAAGAACGTGATGAGCACGTACCGCGCGGTGGTCATCGCCTGCGCCGTCCTCGGCGCGATCGGCTCCGTCCCGCTGGTCTGGAGCCTCGCGGACGTCACGATGGGCGCGATGGTCCTGGTCAACCTGATCGCGATCATCCCCCTCAGTGCGGTCGCCTTCCGCCTCCTCGACGACTACCTGGCCCAGCGCCGCCAGGGCCTCGACCCGGTCTTCCGCAAGGACCAGGTGCCGGGCCTGCGCGGCGAGGTGGAGTGCTGGGGCCCGTCGGACCAGGACGCCACGCCGCAGGAGCGGATGCCGGTCGGCTCGCCCTGACACGGAGCGCCCCCGCGCGACCGTACGCATCGAAGGGCGGCGCCCCGGTCGGGGCGCCGCCCTCGGGCGTTTCGAGGTCCGGCCCGCGTCCCGGGCGCCGTGTCGAGCCCGGCGCGGAGGTATCGCGGCGCACTGCGGCAACGGGGGCGACCTCAGCAACGCCTATCCGCTAGGCTGTCAGCGGTCAGTCGATCTCCAGTGCGCCTGCCCGGGAAGGCGTCCTTCCGGATACCTACCGCGGCACCGCCACAACGTCGCATGACCAGGGCGTTTGTCTTACTCCGCCGGCATTTCCCCCTGGGGTCTCCGGCAGGGTCTTCGGCAAGCCCCGGCCTCCGTAGCTCAGGGGATAGAGCACAGCTCTCCTAAAGCTGGTGTCGCAGGTTCGAATCCTGCCGGGGGCACAGCAGCGGTTCAGGAGCCCTCTCGCCCGCAAGGGCGGGAGGGCTTCCCGGCTCGCGCCCTTCCCGCACGCCTCGACCACGGTCACCCGCGACGGGCGGCGCCGCGGACTCCCGTGGCCGCCGCTTCAGCTCAGCTCTTCCGGGCAGGGCGTGCCCGGCTGGAACTGGTACGGGGCGGTCAGCCGGTAGACGCCCGGGCGGGGGGCGAGCAGTTCGGTCCACTCGTCGCCGTACGGGCTCTCCTCGACCTTGATCAGGCAGCCGTGGGTGTTGACGAAGGTCTTCGGCGCGTCCTCGTCGGCCTGGGAACGCTTCTTGGACTCCTCGGTCTCCTGCGGCCGCTCCAGGCTGTTGCCCTCCTCGTCGACGAGGGCGAGCCAGCGGGTGTAGGGGACGCGGATCAGCACCCGCCCCGCCGACTGCACCCGGATCGTCAGCTCCCCGGCGCCCGCCCGTTCCACCGTCGCCGGCGGGTCGGCGAGCGGCACCGGGTCCAGGACCCGGAAGAGCCTCCAGTTGGCGTCGCCCCAGATCTCGCGCAGGTAGGGCTGCCCCGCCTCCACCAGCTCGGCCTCCTGGACCGCCCCGGAGGAGTCGGGCTTGCCCTTGGGCAGCACCACGTAGTGCACCGCCCAGCGGTCCAGCCACTCCCGGTAGTTCACCGGGTCCAGCGTGTCGTCGTAGAAGATCGGGTTGCGCTTTATGTCCGCCTGACGGTTCCAGCCGCGGGCCAGATTGACGTACGGGGCGAGGGCGGAGGCCTCGCGGTGGCTGCTCGCCGGCACGACCTCGACCCGGCCGCGCTCGGCCTTCACCTGCTGGAGCTGGTGCACGAGCGGGGCCAGTTCGCGGTTCCAGGAGGCGGTGGGGGCGGTGCGGACGATGTCGTCGACGCTCTTGAAGCCGATCCAGAAGTTGAGCCCGGCGAACGCGAGGACCAGGGCGTACCAGCGGCGGCTGCGCGGCGCGGCGTACGGCAGGGCGGCGAGCAGGGCCACCCCGGCGAACAGCATCGCCATGCGGGTGATGTTCGACCCGATCTGCGAGTCGATGACGTACGTGAGAAGCGTGCCGATCCCGTAGACGGCGGACGCGGTGCGCACCGTGCTCCAGTCACGCGGTACGAGGACGTAGACCAGGGCCGCGAAGACGAACGGCAGCGAGAGCGTCCCGAACGACATCGGCTGGGTGCCGGAGAACGGGAAGAGCCAGGCGGACAGCGCCACCACGGCGACCGGGGCGAGTCCGATGGCGTACGCCCCCGGGCGTCGTCTGTGCAGGAACAGCGCTGCCGCGACGACCCCGAGGAACAGCCCGGCGACCGGGCTGGACGCGGTCGCGAGCGCGGCGAGCGGCGCGGCGACGGCGGCCTTGGCCCACCGCTTGTACCGCCACCGGTGGGGCCAGCAGAACACCGCGGCGACGGCCCCGACGGCGAACATCATGCCGAGCCCGAACGTGACCCGGCCCGACAGCGCGTTGCACAGGAAGGCGAAGACCCCGGCGAGCGAGCAGGCCAGCGGATTGCGGACGGCGGGGACCCGCACGAGGATCAGCGCGGTCAGCGCCGACGAGACCGTCCCGACGATCATCATCGTCGTACGGACGCCGAGCAGCGACATCACGTAGGGCGACACCACGCTGTAGGAGACCGGGTGCATGCCCCCGTACCAGGCGAGGTTGTACGCGGTGCCCGGATGCCTGCCGACGAACTCGGCCCAGGCGTCCTGCGCCGCGATGTCGCCGCCGGTGTTGGCGAAGAAGAAGAACCACAGGAGGTGGACGCCCGCGGCGACGGCCGTCGCGATGGTGACGGGGTGCCGCAGCAGCCGCCGTTCGCGGGCCGGCGGCTCGATGGCGTCGGGGCCCGCGGAGGGCCGCGGCCGCTCCGGGAGGCCGGAGGAAGCCGGGGGCCCAGGGGGCGCCTGTGCTTCCGGGGGAGCCTGGGATTCCTGACGAGTCCGGGGTTCCTGGGGCCGGGAGGGCGGTATGCGGTGGTGCGGGGCGTCGTCGCGGGCCGGGCCGGGGGCCTGCCCGGCACCGCCGGGCTCCGTGTCCGGCGTCGGTCCGGGCACCGCGTCCGGCCCCGTGCCCCCGCACCCGGAGGACTGCGCCGCCCCCTCGTCCCCGCTGGTGGGCCCGCTCGCGGGAGCGGCGTCGGTTCCCGCCGTCCCGGCCCCGACGGTGTCGTCCGTCTCACGGCCCGGATTCGGCTCCGCGGTGGTCACTACGGCTCTCCCCGTCCTGCGCCGGCCCCGTACCTCTTCGAGGACGCGTCCCAGGGCCCTTCCGTTGTCCGGGGACGCTAACACGTACCCCCGAGACGTATCTCCGTCATATCCGCGGAGGGGCGGGCGGCGCCCTTCCTGGCGTGGCCCGCCCCTCCGCACCGGTGTCCCGGCCGGTGGCTCAGCTGATCCTGGTCAGCTTGTCGCCGAAGGACGCCTCGGCCAGGTCGTCCTGGAGCACCACCGGCGCCGTGACCTTTCCGGGGCCGGTGCCCACGGTCACCATGCCGACCTCGCTGCCGGCCTCCGCGGCGTGATCGATGCCCTCGCCGCTGTCCGTGACCTCCAGCTCGACCTTCAGTCCGGGCCAGCCGACCGCCTTGAGGTTCTTGGTGGCGACCACCGGGGTCCGCCCGCCGAAGCCGTTCTCCACGTACCCGACGACGTCGCCCTCCTTCACCACCGTCGCGGAGGTGGGGGCCTTCTGGGCGTCCTTGATCAGCTTCAGGCTGTTGGTCAGGGACAGCGTCAGGCTGTCGTAGAGCCGGCCGGTGCCGGCCTGCTGGCCCATGACCGCGCCGTAGATCCACAGCTTCTTGCCGTCGACGATCGTGTTCGCGGACCAGAGCAGGTTGCCGCCCGCCGGGGTGGAGGACCCGGTCTTGATCCCGCTCACGCCCGGCTCCAGGAGCAGGGTGTTGTTGTTGTAGATCGTGCCGTCTATGCCCTCGATCTTGATCTGGGGCATGTCCACGACCTCGCGGAAGACCTCGTTACGCATGACCGCCTGCGCCAGTTTCAGCTGGTCGGAGGCGGTGGAGACGGTGGTCTCCTTCAGCCCGCTCGGGTCCGTGTACGTCGACCCGGTCATCCCGAGGTCCTTGGCCGCGTCGTTCATCTTGTCGAGGAACGCCTCCTCTGTGGTGGCGTCCCATCGCGCGAGCAGCCGCGCCGCGTTGTTGCCCGAGGGGATCATGAGCAACTGGAGCATCTGGCGCTGGCTGAGCTTCTGCCCCTTGGTCAGCGGGGCCGTCGACTCGTCCGCGAGCTTGGACTCGTCCTCCGCCTGCTGGTCGACGGTGATCGTCTCGCCCTCCTCCTCACCCTTGAGCGGGTGCTCCTTGAGGATCACGTAGGCGGTCATGACCTTCGCGACGCTGGCGATCGGGGCAGGCTTCTGCGCGCCCTCGGAGCCGAGCGACCCCACGCCGTCCACCATCACCGCCGACTGGCCCTGGCCCGGCCAGGCCAGCTCAGCCTCACCGCCCTCGAAGACGTACGTCGGCTTCGCCGTCAGCCTCAGCTCGGGCTCCGGCAGCGGGCGCATCACCTGCACGATCGCAAAGACGATCAGCAGGAGGAGGACCAGCGGGGTCCAGATCTTGACCCGGCGCACCGCCGTGCGGACCGGGGTCTGTGGCGGCGGCGGGGTGTTCGTCAGCTCGGCGAGCAGATCGAGCGGCGGCCTCGGCGGCATCGGCTGCTGCCGGGTCCGCTCGGCCGCGGCCCAGGACGGGGCGGCGGACTCCGCCGGAGTCGCCGCAGAACCGGGCAGAGCGCCCGAAGAGCCCGAAGCGGCGGGCGTGCCCGCCGACGCCCCGGCCTCCGGTTTGCGGGGCGCGGGGCGCACGTCGTCGGAGCGCAGCGGCACGAAGGTGCTCGTGCGCTCTGCCGCCTTCTCCGGCTCAGCCCCGGACGTGGTCCCGGACGGGTCCTGCGACGTGCTCGTGGACGCGGATTCGGGTGCGCCCTTCGCGTCCTCTGACGTGCCCCGGGAGCCGTCTCCGGTCGGGCCTTCCGTCTTGTCGTCGGCTCCGCTCTCGCGCGGAGGGAGCTTCAGCGCGGTCGTCGCCTGATCGACCCGGCCCGCCGGCTTGACCGCCTGGAAGACAGCCGTGGGCTGATCGACTTCCCGCCGGTCGGAGCCGGCGCCCGCGACAGAGGAGCCGGCAGCCGCGGCAGCGGGCGAATCGGCTGCGCCCTCGGCCGGCCCGGCGTCGGAAGCCCTGCTCCGGGCCTCTGCCGGGGTTCCGGCCTTCGGCTCGGCCTCTTCCTGGCCCTGCTTCTGCCTCTGCTCCCGCTTCATGCCCGCCGCGGACCCGGTCTCCGAGGCTCCGTCTCCGGAGCCCCCCGCAGCCCTCGAGTCCCCCGACCGCTTCGCGTCGGCCTCTGCGTCCGCGTCGGAATCGGCATCGACCCACGCGGTGACGGCGGCGCGCAGCCGGACGTCCTCGGGCTCGTCCGCAGCGTCCTCCGAGTCCGCCGACCCGGCCGTGCCGTCCGCGTCCGGCTCCGTGGCCGCGTCCGGCTCCTTGGGGGCCTCCGGAGCCCGCACGGGGCTCTTCGGGTCCGTGGCGGGCTCTCCAGGGGCCGTCACGGCCGCATCGGGCTCGCCGCCCGGCTCGCGCCCGGCCTCATTCGCGGGGTCGCCCTCAGCCTCGGACTCGGCACGCGCAGCGGTCTCCGGGGCGCCCGCGTCGCCGCCGGCCCGTCCTGCCGCGCCCTCGGGGAGGCGGGGGCGGAAGACAGCCGTCGCGGTGTCGGACGTCGCACCGGCGGCCGTGCCCCCGTCCGCCCCGGAGTCCGTACCGGTGTCCCCGTCCGCGTCCGCCTCCGCGCCGGGGGCACGGAACACGGCGACCCTCGGGTCGCGTTCCTCCGCAGCCGTCCCCGACGACTTCTGCTGCTCCGAATTGCCGGGGGACTCGCCCGCCACCGATGCCTCCTCATGCGCTGCGGGGTCACCCCGCGCTGTCCGAACCATCTACCAGTGTCCTGTGTGAACCCCTGGCCGAGCTGCTAGACGAGAACGACATACCTACTGGTTCCCCTGCAAAGCAGTCAGGCGCTCTCGACAGATGAATGTGAGAGGGGTCACCCTGTCAGACATCCACGCGGGGAGGCATGGATGGGCAGGAGCCGCAGAACAATTCCGGAGGAGCTTCTGCTGCTCGCTCTGGACCCGACCACGGGTACCACAGCGCAGCCGCAGTCGCTCGACCTCGGCCTGGCCGGGGCACAGCTAGTAGAGCTGGCTCTGGCAGGACGGATAGCCCCTGACGGGGATCGTATCGCCGTGGTGATGCCACGGCCGACAGGAGATCCGACTCTGGACTCCGCACTGGAACTGCTGCGCCGTCGCGGCAGCCCGGTACGGGCGGTCCACTGGATCGGCGGACCCCGGCTGGGGCTCCGTCAGATCTATCTCGCGCATCTGGAGCGGTGCGGCATGGTCCATGCCGTGGCGGGCCAGATGTGCGGAGTGCTGCCGACGACTCGCTACCAGGCGACGGAGACGGCGATCAGCCGGGACATCAGGGCCCGGCTGGACACAGCGATCCGCACCGGCGTACCGCCGGACCCGCGGACCGCGGCACTCGCCGCACTGGCCCACGCGGTCGGACTCGGCAAGCATCTGTACCCCGGGAACGAGGGGCGCTCATCGCGCTCCCGGCTCCGGGACCTGATCAGGCACGACCCGATGGGCGGCCTCGTGGCGCACGCCGTGATGGACGTCCAGAACGGCGTGGCGGTCCAGCCGCGCCGTGCGCAGCAGGCAGCGGGCGTTCCGTTGCAGCCGCAAGCTCAGGCCCGGCGCGGCGGCATGGTGCACACCGCCGCGAGCTGACGGACGGGCCTGAGCCGTCGGGACGGACCTGAGAAGCACAACCGCCACACCGCCGCGCCGACGTCTTCGGACCCGGGGCGGGAGCCGCACCACGCGCGGGGCAGCCGGTGGTCACCCACCACCGGCTGCCCCGCGCGCCTGCGCGCCCGTCCACGCTCCGGTGCGTACGCCCCCTCGGTCCGCGTGTGGCCGTTTCCCAGCGCGGCCGGCCCCGGGGGTGGCAATCTGCTGAGCAGTAGATACGCACAGCTACATAGCCGGAGGTGCCGTTTCCGTGGCGTCCAATGTCAACCCCACTGTCAGGCGACGCAGGCTCGGCCAGGAACTGCGCCGCCTGCGCGAACTCAAGGGCATGACCGCGGAGGAGGTGGCGGAGCGCCTGCTGGTCTCCCAGTCGAAGATCAGCCGCCTGGAGAACGGCCGCCGCTCCATCAGCCAGCGCGATGTGCGCGACCTCTGCGGGGTGTACGAGGTCGACGACCACCGCATCGTCGACTCCCTGATGCAGATGGCCAAGGACTCGCGTCAGCAGGGCTGGTGGCACGCCTTCGGCGACATCCCGTACAGCGTCTACATCGGCCTGGAGACCGACGCGGAGTCGCTGCGGGTGTACGAGCCCCAGATGATCCCCGGTCTGCTCCAGACCCGCGCCTACGCCGAGGCGCTGATCAGCGGCGCGCTGCCCGAGGCGCCGCCGGCGGACATCGAGAAGCGCGTCAACGTACGGGCCCGTCGTCAGGACCGGGTCAACGCGCCGGACGGCCCGCTGCGCCTGTGGGCCGTGATCGACGAGTCGGCGCTGCGCCGACGGGTCGGCGGCAAGCAGGTGATGGTCGACCAGCTGGAGCACCTCGTCGAGCAGTCGCACCTCCCCCATGTGACCGTGCAGGTCCTGCCGTTCGAGATGGGCGCGCACCCCGGCGTCAACGGCCAGTACGCGATCCTGGAGTTCCCTGACGCCGCGGACTCCAGCGTCGTCTACATCGAGGGCGTCACCAGCGACCTGTACCTGGAGAAGGCGAACGACGTGCAGCGCTACAGCGTGATGTACGAGCACCTGAGGGCGCAGGCGCTGAACGTGGACCAGACACGGGAGTTCATCGGCGAGATCGCCAAGTCGTACACGAGCTGACCGCCGACGCGCAGATGCTCCCGCACCGTTGCGGCGCCGTGCCGCGTGCGGCCGGAACCAGCCGGTCGCGGCTGGTGACGGCCACGGTGCCACCAGCGGAATCCGGACACCCGACCGATCGCCCGTACCGCATCGAACAGGACGTTGAGCAAGCGGCGGCGGCACAATACACCGCCGCCGCCATAACGCGGAAGGGTTGCCCGGCGAATTCCACCCGGTCGAGTGAACGGCTCTCTCATGGAAGGGGCTTGGCGAGTAGCGTCGATCACGCCAATCGGAATCAGGTTGGTGCGACTCACCCAACTCTCTGAACCGGAGTGAACATGGCAATTCTTCAGGGTGCTACGGACCACTGGACCAAGTCGTCCTATTCCGGGGGCAACGGCGCGTGCGTCGAGGTCAAGTCCCCCGTCTCGCTGTCCATCGCCGTCCGTGACTCGAAGGCCCCCGAGGGCCCCTCGCTCACCTTCGTCCCCGGTGCGTGGAACGCGTTCGTACGCGACGTCGCGGCGGGCGCCGTCGACGCCTGATCCCGCTCGGCCAGGGACGACCGGCAGTCGGCCGGTCGCACGACGACCGCCGGTCACCGGACACGCGACGCGACCGTCGGTCACCCAGCACCACCTGATGGAGCCCTCTCGACCGGTTCGCCGTCCTGGCCGAGGGGGCTCGGCACGCTGTGACGCGGTGGACGGGACAGTGCCTCGCGCTCTCCCGAAAGACTCGCGGGAAGACCGCCACGTAGGCGGCACGAAAGCGGCAGGAAGGCCGTGACGACGCAGGCCCTGACCCGGTGGACCCGGCCACCGCCGCTCAGCCGAGCCGGCAGAACCCCTCAGCCACGCGGGTAGCGGGCCAGCCAGCCCGGAGCGACGGCCGTCGGGCTGTGCAGGGCGGGGCCCTGGGTCATCTCCATCGCGAAGTCGTCGGCCAGTTCGAGGAGAGTGGCGCGCCCCTCCAGCTCCGCCAGCCAGGCCGGCGGCAGGGCCGTCTCACCGTGCAGGGCACCGAGCAGCGCGCCGCAGACCGACCCGGTGGCGCGGGAGGGGCCGCCGTGGTTCACGGCGAGCCGCAGCCCGTGCCGGATGTCCTCGCTGACCAACGCGCAGTAGACGGCTCCGGCGAGGACCTCTTCCGCGGCGTCGTCCACCCCCAGCGCCTCGATCAGAGCCGGCCCCGGGATGCCCTGCCGTACGGAGCCGAGGGCCCGTCGCAGCGCCTCGGTCACCGGCTCGTGACCGGGCCGTTCGGCGATGAGGGCCAGCGTGTGCTGGACGGAACCGTCCAGGGTCTCCCCGCGCGCCAGCCCGTGCACCAGGACGGCGAAGGCTCCCGCCGCCAGCTGGGCGACGGGATGCCCGTGGGACTGGGCGGCGCACTCGACGGCCAGTTGCAGCACGAGCTGCGGCTCCCAGCCGACGAGCAGCCCGAACGGCGCGGACCGGGTGAGCGCTCCCGCGTCGCGGGCGGCCGGGTTCTTCGGCCGGTCGAGGGTGCCCATGACGGTGTCGCCGAAGCCGGCCAGGCACGCGCGGGCGGGGGCGCGGCGGGCGTAGAGCCACTCCTCCACGGCCAGCCAGCCGTTGTCCTCCCGCCGCTCGTCGGGCCCCCAGTCGTGCTGGGTGGCCGCCCACCGGCGGTGGGCCCGGTGCACATCGGTGGGCGGGTGCCACGCGCCGGTGTCGCGGCGGACCTGGGCGCGGATCAGCCCGTCGACGGTGAACAGGGTGAGCTGGGTGAGCGATGTGACGGCCCCGCGCCTGCCGTGCGCGACCACGTAGTCGGTGACCCCTTCGGCCCCGTGGGCCTCGCGGATCTCCTCCAGCGACAGACCGCTGACCCCGGCGCCGAGCGCGTCCCCCAGCGCCCCTCCGAGCAGGGCCCCGCGGACCCGGCCGCGGAAGTCCTGCTGCTCGGCCCGGCCCCAGACCACCGTGGTGCCCGTGCTCACCCCTCCCCCTCCCCGTCGCCGCTCCTCCACCGGTGCGCTCGACGGTGTCGCGTGCGCCTGTGCGGGCCTCTGCGGGCGACCGCGCAAGCACTGTATTCGAACGGGAACGGTCGGCAGAGGGGCGACCGAGGTACGTACGGGTATGTCGACGGACGTCCCGCAGGTCGTTTTTGACCCGTGGTCGGTGGCCGGTCGGGAGGGGCCCTCGCCCCTACGGCGCCTCGCCCGACCCCAGCCGCTGCCGCTGCGCGCGGGCCCACGCGTACTCCGGGTCCAGCTCCAACGCCCGGTCCAGGTCCGCCAGCGCCCGGGAGCGGTGGCCCAGCGCCTCCCGTGCCAGGGCCCTGCTGCCGTGCGCCCAGGCGTAGCCGGGGTCCAGGGCGATGGCCCGGTCGTAGCAGGCGACGGCCTCCTCGTACCGGCCCGTCGCCCGGTACACCTCGCCCCGCTCCCCCTCGGTCCCCGCCAGGCCCGGCGACAGCTCCTCCGCCCGGTCCAGGTCGGCGAGCGCGCCCACCGGGTCGCCCAGGACGCTGCGGACGCGGGCGCGGCGGACCAGCGCCCAGACGTACTCCGGCCACAGGGCGATCGCCCGGTCGAAGTCGTCGAGGGCCTCCTCGTGACGGCCGAGGCGGTGGCGGACCAGGCCCCGGCTGCCCAGGGGGACCGCGTCGGACGGGCCCAGCGCGTGGGCGCGGTCCAGGACGGTCAGGGCCTCCTCCAGCCGCCCCATCCTGCGGTACGTCTCACCCCGCTCGCGCACCGCCCAGGCCCAGGCGGGGGCGATCTCCTCCGCCCGGTCCAGGTCCGCGAGGGCGGCCTCGTACCGGCCTAGCGCCCGCAGCACCACCGCCCGCCCCTGGTGGGCGCGTTCGCTGCGCGGGTCCAACGCCACGGCCCGCCCGTGGTCCGACAGGGCCGCCTCGGGGTCCCCGGCCCGGAAGCGGTCCCAGGCCCGTGCGACGAGGGCGGCGGCCCTGGACCGGTCGTCCAGCTCCGCGCGGGTCAGCAGCAGCCCGAGGGCGGCGGCGGGGCCGGGGCCGTGGTCGGTGAGGGCCGCGAGCAGGTCCCGGCCCCAGTCGCGTACGACGGCGCTGTCGGCGTCCTCGCCCGCGTCCGCGAGGGTCCGGGCCCAGTGGCGGGCGACCGGCGGGTGCTGCCCGCAGAGCTCGATCCCGGTGCGCAGGGCCTCGGGCAGCGCGGCGAGGGGGCGGGCGCAGAGCCGGTGGTACAGCACGTCCAGCGCCGCCCGGCACCACGCTTCCCGCGCCCAGAGGCGCTCCGGGTCGACGCCCTCGGCCGCCGCGTCCCTGCGGGCGGCGAACGCCTCGGCCAGCCGGTCGTGCGTCTCGGTCCACCGCTGCGGGGAACCGGTGCGCTGGAGCCGGAGCATCGGGGCCCGGACGACCCCGTGGTAGCGGGAGCGGCCCGTGTGCGGTTCGGCGACGAACGGCAGCTCGTGCAGCCACGCGTAGAGCCCCCGCGCGGTGTGCGGCCCGTCCTGCGGTACGGCGGCGGCGACCAGGTCCTCGTCGAACCGCCGGGGCAGCGCGCACGCGAGGGCCGCCGCCCGGCGGTCCGGGTCGCTCTCGCCCGCCAGGAAGCGTTCCACGGCGGTCGCGTTCGCCTCACCGGCCGCCCCGGGGTTGGCGGCGAGCGTCGACACCAGGACCGGCAGCCCGCCGGAGAGCCGCAGCACCTCCCGCACGGCGGGCTCCTCCACCACACCCCGCCCGCTGAGGAACCGTCGCGCCTCGTCCTCGGTGAACGGCCCCAGCGGTACGTCGGTGACCAGGCGGCCCCGGTCGCCCCAGCGCACGGGGTCCAGGCGGCGCTGACCGGCCAGGGTCAGGACGAGGTTGGCCGGCAGCTCCCCGTATCGCCCCGGCGTCAGCAGGTCCGACAGCCAGCGGTCCAGGAGGGGCGCGGTGCGCTCGTAGGCGTCCAGGAACAGGGCCACCCACGGCACGGTGTCCGCGACCCGCCCGAGCTCGGCGACGAACACCGGGCTCAGGACCCGTACCGGTTCCGCCAGCAGCCGCGCCTCCTCCTGCTGCCGGGCCCGCCCCCCGAACACCGCCCGCAGCCCGCCCGCACCGCGTGCCACGACCGCCGGATCGATGCCCCCGGCCAGCGCCCCGACCACGGGTATCGCCCCCGCGGCGATCAGCCCCGCCTGGGCGGCGGCCAGCGCACCCGGCGACGGGCTCCCCCCGCCGGACGCCCCCGCCGCGGCCTCGCCCTCCGCCGTGAGCCGGTCGGCCGCCTCGTGGAGCGCGCGGCGGTATGCGGCGATCAGCCGGTCCAGCGCCTTCAACGGGCGGCCCTGCTCGGCGAACTGCGCGGAGACGGCCGCGAGCACCTCCGGCACCGACTCCGCGCTCTCGTCGGCCGAGGCGATCAGCGCCCCGGCCTCCCGCGCCGCCTGCCGCCACTCCCGTACGAGCGAGGTCTTGCCGACCCCCGCGTTGCCCCGCACATGGAAGACGAACCGGTGCCGCTGGTCCTCCGGCGGCACGGTGAAGTTGCCGCGGAACAGGGCGAGTTCGGCCTCACGCCCGACGAAGTCGGCGCGGCGCCGCTCCTCGATGATCTGCTGGAGGGACAGACGGCGGGGCGTGGTCGCGGGCATGGGGACAGTCTGTCAGCGCACGGGGACATCCGGCGGCCGCCGCCCTCCCCGGGCGGCGGCGCCGGCCATCGGCCCCGTCGTCCGTGTCAGCCGATGTAGTTGGCCCAGTTCGACCACGCGGCCCTGGTGCCCGGCCCGGCGATGCCGTCGATCGGGCCCGAGTAGCCGGAGTACTGCTTCAGGAAGCGCTGGAGCGCCTTGATCGTGTTGGGTCCGACGATCCCGTCGATCGCGTCGTTGTAGCCCCACCCCGTCTCCAGGCAGCGCTGGATCGCCTTCCAGCTGTTGGCGCCCAGCCGGCCGTCGATGGCTCCGGTGTAGCCCCAGCCCCTCAGCCACGAGCGCTGCAAGCCCTCGGCCTGCTTGGTGGTGAGGCCGAGGTTGTTCGTCGCGAGGGCGCCGAAGGCCTCGGCGCCCGCCGCCGGCGGGGCGGCCGGCGCGGGCGTCGCGGCGAAGCCGGTGCCCGCGGTCGCGAGGGTCCCGATCGCCAGCCCGACCACGGCGGTGGCGCTGACCATCGACCTCGTCAGGACGCTCGGTCGCATGTGTTCTCCCCTTCGTTCGTCCGGTCCTGGTGGCGGGAGGGACGCTGCCACGGGGCTCACAACGCCCACAAGGGAACGCGGGACGGTGGGACGGTGGGACGGGGAGTCGCGCATGTGACCTGGGCGTCTCACCGTCTGCCGGGACAGGGACAGGACGCGGGGAGACGGTGGACGCCCGTCGTCGTCGGCGTCCGTCAGGCCCACGGGTCGAAGGGGACGCCGCCGGGCTTGGCGCTGTCGAGGAGGTTGCGGAAGCGGTTGTCCCTGTCGGTGATCTTGATGGTCGCGGCGCCGAAGTCGGCGTTCATGAGGCGGTCGCGCAACGCGGTGCTGGGGAAGCCGTTCCAGTCGACGAGCGGGGGATAGCGCCAGTTGCCGTAGTGGTTCTCCGGCGGCTCGTCGTTGCCGTTGGCGAGGCGGAAGAAGTGCGTGCTCGGGCCGTCCTTGTGGTAGACGGCCTTGGGGTGGGTCCCGTCGAACCGCACCTGGGAGCGGGGGTAGGTCTTCACCGTGCTGTGCTGGGTGGTCGAGACGTAGGCGACCCGGTCGGCGCCCTGGTCGACCCAGGAGATCACGTGCTCGAAGTCGTGCCGGTGGCCGCCCAGTCCGCTGCCGTGGACGGCCTGGTCCTTCTCGAAGTAGCTGGCGTACACGATGGCGCACCAGCCGTTGTTGCACAGCGAGCGGGCGTACGTCTGGGAGTTGTCCAGGTCCCACCGGTCGCGGCAGCTTCCGTTGACCGCGCCGGTCGTCCTCAGCCCTCCCGCGAGTGTGCCGTCCGGGCCGATGGCGGGGGTGGCGTAGCAGCCGTCGCCGTCGTAGTCGTAGGCGGGCGAGAAGGTCTGCTCGTAACCCCCGGCGTTCTGGGGGAGGTTGTGCGGCGGGTCGGCGTGGGCCGTGGAGGCGGGGACCAGGACGAACAGGGCCGCGGCGGCGAGCACCGCGCCGGCGCGGGAGACCGCCCCGCGGCGAGGGCCGGCGGTCTCCCGCCGCCGGGGCCGAAGACGTATCGCCCGGCGGGCGGGGGCGGGCGGGGTCGGGATGCGCATGGTTCGCTCCTCACGGGGCCGGTCCCGGTGGGGGGACGCACGGCAGGGGTGGAATCGGCGGGTCCGGGAAGTCGATACCCAGGAGGCGGCGGCCGAGACGGGCGGGCGGCTTCCTCCTCGTTTTCCACACGTCCGGCTTCCGTCCGGACGGGCCGGGGCCGCCCGTTGTTCTCCTTTCGCCGGTCCGGCCGGGTCGTCACGGGGCCGGGGGCGCCCGTATCGCCGTTTCGAGCGCCCGATACACGCCCAATAGGCCCGCGGTGCACCGGAGACACGGCCCCGATATCGCCCTCCTGGAAGCTCGTCGCAGCGCTCGGAAAGCCGGGCCCGACGAAGCGGGGGGAAGCAGCGCGTGACTACGCAAGGCAGCGGTCCCACGGGCGACGTGGTGGTCCAGAAGTTCGGCGGGAGTTCGCTCGCCACCATGTCCCAGGTACGCCAGGTCGCCGACCGGGTCGGCGCGCTCGCCCGCTCCGGGCGGCGCGTGGTCGTCGTGGTCTCCGCACAGGGCGACACCACCGACGAGCTGATCGGCCGGGCCGACGCGGTCAACCCGCACCCGGCCGGCCATGAACTCGACCAGCTTCTCGCCACCGGTGAGACCGCCTCCGCGGCGCTGATGGCGATGGCTCTCCAACGCGACGGTCTGGCCGCCACCGCCCTGTCCGGGTCCCGGAGCGGCATTCTCGCCACCGGCCCGCACGGCGCGGGCATCATCGTCGCGATCGACACGGAGCAACTGCGCAGCCTTCTGGACGCCGGGCGGACCGTGGTGGTCGCCGGATTCCAGGGCGTCACCGCCGAGGGCGACATCATCACCCTCGGCCGCGGTGGCTCGGACACGACGGCCGTCGCGATCGCGGCCGAACTGCGGTCCGGCCACTGCGAGATCTACAGCGACGTGCCGGGGGTGTTCACGGCCGACCCGCGGGTCGTGCCCGCCGCCCGCCTCATGCCCGACATCGACATCGACGTCATGACCGAGATGGCGTTCGCCGGAGCCCGGGTCATGCACTCACGGGCCGTCGAACTCGCCGCCCTCTACGACGTCGACATCCTCGTGGGCCGGTCGACGTCCACCGAGACAGGCACCCGTATCCATCGACGAGACGGAAGCGACATGCTTGAGGACAGGACCCCGGTGATCGCCGTCGTCCACGACGCCGACATCGCCCGGGTCACCCTGCGCACGCACGACACCCCCGACCCCTCACCCGCCGTCTTCCAGTTCCTGGCCCGGGAGTCCATCCCCGCCGACATGGCCACGGTCTCCCCAGAGCCGGGCGGCGGCTACTCGATCGGGCTCACGGTCCACCGCTCGCACGTGGCGGACGTCAGCAGGTCCTTCCGGGACCTCACGGCCGCGCGGCGGGGCGGGGTCGAGGTCGAGGACAAGGTCGCCAAGGTCTCGATCGTCGGCCAGGGGCTGCTCAGCCGGCCCGAGTACGCCTCCCGGATGCTCGCCTCGCTCGTCGGCTCGGGCATCAACGCCCGTTCGCTGTCCGCGTCGCAGCTGCGGGTCTCGGTCACCGTGCCCAGCGGCGAGGCCGTCCGCGCGGTGGGCCTCCTGCACGACGAGTTCGGGCTGGGCACCGAAGCGGACGCGATGGCCCCCAGCGCCGCGCCCCGGCCCTGACGCCGTACCTCCGGCCCGCATCCAGGACCTGACGCCGCACCCCGGCGCCCTCCGCCCCGGACGCCGCACCCCGCGTCCCTCTCTTCACCCACCTCGGACGCCGTACATCCCCACCCTGATGCCGCCGTCCCGGCGTACGGCATCCGTCGACAACCGACAGGAGCACTGATGGCGCCCAACGCACCCTTCGGCAGGAGCCTGCGACTCCAACGGCTCCACCACCACGCCCCCGACCGGCTGTTCATCGTCCCGTTGGACCACTCGATCACCGACGGCCCGCTGACCCGCGCCCACTGCCTCGACTCCCTCGTCCGCGACCTCGCGTCGCACCGCGTCGACGGGATCGTCCTGCACAAGGGCTCCCTGCGCCACGTGAACCCGGAGTGGTTCACCCGGACCTCGCTGATCGTGCACCTGAGCGCCAGCACCATGCACGCCCCCGACCCGAACGCCAAGTACCTGGTGTCCAGCGTCGAGGAGAGCCTGCGGATGGGCGCGGACGCCGTCAGCGTCCACGTCAACCTCGGCTCAGACGAGGAGCGCACCCAGATCGCGGACATGGCGGCGGTCGCGGACGCCTGCGACCGCTGGAACGTTCCGCTGCTCGCCATGATGTACCCCCGCGGGCCCAAGATCGCCGACCCGCGCGACCCGGCGCTCGTCGCCCACGCCGTGCAGGTGGCCGTCGACCTCGGCGCCGACCTCGTCAAGACCCTGTACGTCGGTTCGGTGGCGGAGATGGCCGAGATCACCTCGTCCTCCCCGGTGCCGGTCGTCGTGGTCGGCGGGCCGCGCGACAACGACGAGGGCCGGATTCTGGCCTACGTCGACGACGCCCTGCGCGGCGGCGCCGCCGGGGTCGCCATGGGCCGCAACGTCTTCCAGGCCGCCGACCCCGGGGCGATGGCGGACAAGCTCGCCGACCTCATCCACCACAGCGAGAGGCACGCGCCGCCGGTTCCCGCCGGCATGGCGTCCACCGCTGCCTGATCTCCCCCCTGCCCGCGGTCCACCCGGTTCCGCGCCACCCGTACCAACGCTTCTGGCCCGTACCAACGCTTCTGAGGAGTTCTCCCATGTCTTCGAAACTGACCTGGCTCGACATCCGCGCCCTGGGTGAGGCCCGTGCCGCCATCGTGCAGGAGGCGCTGCACCACCGGGTGGACGCGCTGGTCGCGGACGACCCGGCCGACCTCGCGGACCTGCCGCCCACCGTCACCAAGGTGCTGCTCCTCCAGGGCAAGCCGCTGCCGGAGCAGTTCGGCGACGCGACGGTCGTCATCGTCGACCCGGTCAAGCACGGGGTGACGCCGGCCGAGCTCGCCATCAAGCACCCCGAGATCGAGTTCGGGCGGTTCGTCGAGATCATCGACGCGCCGACCCTGGAGGACGCCTGCGAGTCCTCGCGGACCGAGAAGTGGTCCGTGCTCCTCTTCCGCGACCCGACCAAGATCCCGCTGGAGATCGTGATCGCCGCCGCCGCGCGGGCCACCGGTTCGATGGTGACCATCGCGCAGGACCTGGAGGAGGCCGAGATCCTCTTCGGGGTGCTGGAGCACGGCTCTGACGGCGTGATGATGGCGCCGAAGGGCGTCGGGGACACCGCGGAGCTCAAGCGGATCGCCGAGGCGGGCATCCCCAACCTCAACCTGACCGAACTGCGGGTCGTCGAGACTAGCCACATCGGCATGGGCGAGCGGGCCTGCGTGGACACCACCACGCACTTCGGCGAGGACGAGGGCATCCTGGTCGGCTCGCACTCCAAGGGCATGATCCTGTGCGTCAGCGAGACCCACCCGCTGCCGTACATGCCCACCCGGCCGTTCCGGGTCAACGCCGGCGCCATCCACTCGTACACGCTGGGCAAGGACGAGCGCACCAACTACCTCAGCGAGCTGAAGACGGGCAGCAAGCTCACCGCCGTCGACATCAAGGGCAACACCCGGCTGGTGACGGTGGGCCGGGTGAAGATCGAGACCCGGCCGCTCATCTCCATCGACGCGGAGGCCCCGGACGGGCGGCGGGTCAACCTGATCCTCCAGGACGACTGGCACGTGCGGGTCCTCGGCCCCGGTGGCGTGGTCCTCAACAGCACCGAGCTGAAGCCGGGCGACACGGTCCTCGGCTACCTGCCCGTCGAGGACCGCCACGTCGGCTACCCGATCGACGAGTTCTGCCTGGAGAAGTAGGACCGACCGGCGGGCTTCCCGCCCGCTGTGGCCGCGCCGCCCGGGTTCCTCCGGGCGGCGCGGTCGTCGTCGTGGCGCCGCCGGGTCGCCGCGACGGCCGGCACCAGCACCACCGCGACGGCTCCGAGCACCGCCCCGAGGGCGAAGACCAGGAACCCGCCGCTGCCCAGCCCCCGGCTGACCAGCACCCCGCCCAGCCATGGGCTGACGACCGCGCCGAGCCGGCCCACCCCGGTGACCCAGCCCAGGCCGGCGGCGCGGTCGGCCCCGGGGTAGAAGCGGCCGGCGACCGCGTAGACCATGGTGCTGGCGCTGAAGAGCCAGATGCCGGTGAAGGCGACGACCCCGTAGGTGAAGGCCAGGGACGGCCCGGTGGCGAGCAGGGCGAGGCCCCCCGCGGTGAGCAGGAACCAACAGGCCGCGACCCGGACCGCGCCGAACCGGTCGGCCACCCGGCCCGCGACGAGCATGCCGACGATGCCTCCGGCGTTGATGACCATGAGCAGGCTGACCGAGGTCGACAGGCCGTATCCGGCGGAGCGCATCAGCTGGGGCAGCCAGGTGGAGATGCCGTACACCAGGAGCAGCCCGCAGAAGGACGCCGCCCACAGCAGCGGCGTCGCCAGCCTGCGGCCCGGCGCGACGAGGGCGCGCACCGCCCGCAGCCGGCCGGCCGCTCCAGGCGCGGGCGCGTCCTTCGCGGACGGGGCCGGCAGCCCGTACCGCTCCGCGGTGGCGCGGGCCTGCTCGAACCGCCCCTGGGCGTACAGCACGCCCGGCGACTCCGGCAGATGGCGCAGGAGCAGGGGTACGGCGATGAGCGCGGGCAGCGCGCCCGCGGCGAAGGGCCAGCGCCAGCCGTGGTCGGGGGCCAGTGCGAGGCCGAGCCCCGTGGCCGCCATGCCTCCGGCGTGGTAGGCGGTCATGAGCACCCCGGTGGCCAGGGCCATGCGGCGCGGCGGGGAGAACTCCGCCACGACGGTGAGGCAGATCGGCATGAGCCCGCCGAGCCCCAGGCCCGCGAGGAACCGCCCCGCGCCGAACTGCGTGGGGTCGCCGGCCAGGGCGCAGACCCCGGACCCGGCGGAGAAGAGCAGGACGCACCAGACGAGGACGGCGCGTCTGCCGAGCCAGTCGGTGGTGTTGCCCGCGGTGAGGGCGCCGATGAGCATGCCGAAGGTGGTCCAGCTGCCGATCCGGCCGGCCGCGGAGGCGTCGAACCCGAAGGCCGGGTCGTCGAGCATGTAGGGCATGACAGCGCCGTAGACCGTGACGTCGAGGCCGTCGAAGAAGACGACGAGCCAGCACAGGGCGAGAACTGCGTACACGGGGTTTTCCCTCCCGCCTCGGGCGCGGTGGCGTGCGCGCACGGCTGCTGGGGCGGGGGTGTGCGCACAACGCAGCGGTGCCGGGCAGCGGGTCTCCGCTGCCCGGCACCGTTCGGCCGAGGACTACTGGTCGTAGGTGTAGAACTGGGTGTGGTCGAGCAGGTCCGCGGGGGTCTTGGTGTGCCAGGGTCCGAGCGGGGTGTTGAGGTCGGGGACGTCCAGGGTGGGGACGGCCGGCAGGTAGTGCGGGACGTCGGGGTTCCGCTCCATCCACAGTGCCCAGCACCGGTCGATCATGCAGTGGTTGAGGAAGAACACCGGGTCGTTGGGCGAGCCGATGTACATCATGTGTCCGCCGGTCCAGACGTGGGCCGCGCCGTGCAGCTTGCCCAGCCGGGGCTCCCAGGCGAACTTGGTGTAGCCCTCCAGGTGGTTGCGGAAGCTCTCGTAGGGGGGCGTGCCGCCGGAGGTGTGGTTCCAGGGCGGGCAGTCGTACACCGGGAGCGCGAGGGTCTCCTCCAGCTCCTGGGGGGTGGGCAGGTCCGGGGTGAGGGTGCCGAAGTCCCGTACGAGGTAGTCACGGTCGTCGTGGGTGTAGTTGCCGTTCAGCGCGGGGTCCTCCGGGCCCTCCGGGATCACGCTGATGTTCAGCTTCCAGCCGTTGTCGCGGGCGAACGGCCCGGTCATCACGCGGCGGTCGCCGGGCCGGCCGTTGCCGCCCATGAAGTCGTCGGCCCACAGCGGCGAGTCCTCGCCGTGGTCGGTGGTCCAGTCCCAGTAGGGGAGGGTGACCCGCGGGTCGACCCGCTGGAGGGCCTGTTCGAACTTCAGCAGGTACTGCCGGTGCCAGGGCAGGAAGCCCGGGTTGACGTGCCCGAGGCGCTTGCCGGTCTCCTTGTCCAGGTAGTCCATGGAGTTGACGCGTATGTGGAGCTTGACGAACTGGTCGTAGATCCCGCGTCTCTTGATCTCACGGACGGCGTGGACGAAGCGGCGCTTCTCCTCTGCCGTCATGGCGAGGTGGTTCTTGCGTACGTGGACCATCGCTGGCTTCCTTCGCTCCGGGGCCGGGATCAGATGTGGGTGACGTGCGAGCCGTGCGTGGACGGCTGGAGCTGGGCGCCACGCAGTTCCTCCACGGCGCGCCGGGCGGCGTCCAGCGGGCTGGTCGCCATCTCGTAGTGGCACATGGAGCTGAGGTAGGCGTCGTCCGCGAACTTCATGAGGTGCAGGGGCTGGTCGTCGATGTAGACGCCGCCGCCCGCCGCCGCGGTGGCGACGCGTATGGTGCGGCCGCGGTAGCGCTCGACGTGCTCCTGCTCCGCCGCGCCGGCGGGCGCGGCGGCCTGGGCGGTGCTCTCGCCGTCACCGCTCATCAGGGGGACGGCGGCCGCGGCGGCGACGAGCGCCGCACCGGTGGTGGCCATGACCATCTCTCGCCGGTTCATGGGCATACAGGGGGTCCTTTCTCATGCCTGCGGATACGGGAACGGGGGTGGGCGGACACGGGGGCGGGTCTCGCGGGACCGGCGCCCCGGACGCCGGGGCGGGGGTCCGGGCGAGGGGCCCGGCGGGCGTCAGCGCTGGGCCACGACGCCCTTGGGTTCGAGCAGGAACTGGGTGTAGTTGTCGTCGTGCGGGATGCCGGGGATCGCCGTCCAGGGCAGGACCCGGCCGCGCGTCACCTTGCGGATGCTCGGCTCCCGGATCACGGCCTCCACCAGGTCCTCGCGGTCGGTGAGGAGGTTGAGGACGAGGGAGTCGCGCAGCGGCTCCACGCCGTCGGCCTCCGTCCACGGGGCCACCACGACGAAGGGGAACGGCAGTTCCGTGCCCACCGCCGGGTGTCCGGCCCGGTCGGCGGAGAGCACGACGGGCCGCAGCAGGCACGACCCGTCGTCCAGCTCGACGACGGTCTCGCTCTCGCCGGCGCGGGCGCTGTGGTCGGTGAGCGAGCGGCGCAGTTCGGCGACCTGTGCGCGCAGTCGGCCGGCGCGGTCCCGGCTCACCACCAGGAGCGTGGCCCCGTCGGCCGTCGCGGGCATCGAGGGGAGCTTCCCGAGCCGCTCCGCGAGCCGGTCGGCGAGGTCGTCCACCGACCCGGTGGTCAGGACGGCCGACAGGTTGGTGCACCGGGTGCCCCCGTCGAAGGACGCGGACATCGCCAGGTGCTCGATGACGGAGTCGTCGGGGTCGGCGTCCACGAACGCCTTGGTGCGCCCCGGTCCTCGTACGGCGACCGATTCGCGCTGGTGCCAGGTGGCGACGGCGCTCTCGCCGCCGTAGACGATGCCGCGGTCGGCCTCGCGCAGCAGGAGTTCGCCGACCTGCCGGGAGCAGGGCAGGAACGCCGCCTTGGCGGGCGGCAGGCCCGCCGCGGTGAGGGCGGCCAGCAGCCGGGCGGGGGTGAAGGGGTCCCGGCTGCCGGGCTTGACGAGGACGCTGTAGCCGTGGAACAGCGCCTGGACCCAGGAGACGTTCGGCACCGGGTGGTTGCTCGCCATGACGGCGGCGAAGACCCGTCCGCGCGGGACCCAGCGGGTGTCGAAGCCGTCGCCGAGGCCGGTGGCGGGCAGTTCCGCGAGGGTCGTCTCCGGGATCTCGCTCATCTCGGCCGTCAGGTCCGCGATGGCCTGGTCGACGGCGGTGGCGGTGAGGCCGGTGGAGCGGCAGACCCGGGTGACGTACTCCTGCGGGCTCTCGCCGTCCAGGACCGCGGTGGCGAAGAGCCGCGCCGCCTCGGTGAACACGGCGGGGGCGGGGGGCCTGCCGTCCGCATGGGCGCGTATCTCGTGCAGCGCGGCGACGGCGAGCAGCTGGGGTGCGGTCCCGACGTCGGCGAGGACGCCGCCCAGGACGCTCGGCAGCGCGGACCGGTCAGAGCTGTCGACCCGGCGGCCGCAGACGACCGGGTCGAGGGCGATGGCGGCGGGCGCGGCCGTGCTCATCAGTAGACCCCCTCGATGATGGTGACGTCGTCGAGGCTGCGGTACGTCTGCACGTCGGCGAGGCCGTCGACGAAGGAGTCCTCCTGCGGGCGGACGCGGATCGCGGTGTCCCTCTCCAGGATGTTCGGCAGGAACATCTCCTCGGAGACGAGCTGGAGCCGGACCCGGCCGCGTTCGCCGTACGCCACCGGCTCGCCGTTCTCGTCGACGAGTTCGAGGCGGGTGGTCTCGGGGAACGGCTCGAAGACGCAGGGGTGGGAGTCGCCCGGCCGGGCGGGGCGCTGGGGGGCGACGCCCATCAGGCTGTTCCCGTAGATCCCGACCACGCGGGCGTCGGCGAAGAAGACCTCGCGCAGCTGCTTGAGGTTCTCGGTGCTGATCGACGTCCCGGCCCAGATGATCGCCCGGATCTTGGTGCGCACCAGCTCGTAGAGGCGCGGCCGGAGGCAGATGGCGGCCAGCAGGGGCGGGGTGGTGTTGAGGACCGCGACGTCCTGGCTCTCCAGGATCGTCTCGGCCTGGTCCAGCAGGTGCTGGACGTACGCCTCCGCCTCCTCGCCGCGCTCGTCGGCCAGCAGCCGCTTCACCCAGCGGGGGTCGAGGTCGACGCTGTAGAAGACACCGCCGCCGAGCGCGGCGTAGCGGGCCGTGTCGAATCCGATGACGTGCGGTCCGCCGGGGCCCAGGTGCAGCCAGTTGCCGTCCGCGGGTACGCCGCACGCGATCAGCCGTTGGCGGGCCCACGCGGTCACCTGGGACCGGTAGGCGCTGTCCACGATGCGCTTGGGGGAGCCGGTCGTGCCTCCCGAGTCGTAGACCCGGAAGGGGCGGTCGGCCAGGCCGCGCGGGATCAGGTCCTGGGCGGGCACGGAGCGGAGTTCGGAGCTGACGTCCGGGAACCGGGTCAGATCATCGAGCCCCTGCACCTCGGTCACCGGGTCGAACCCCAGCGTGTCCAGCTTCCCCAGCCAGAACGGAGAGCCGGTCGCGGCGTCGAAGTGCCAGGCCATCAACTTGCGTACGTGACTGTCGAATTCAGGATCAATGATGCGACTCATGACTGTCTTCCGCTCTCCTGATCGCGGGCAAGGGCGGTACGGGAACCCATCGTGCGGGCGACGCCTATCGGACACGTATCGCTCGCGTGTCATGACAGCGGTCCGCCCGCACGAGACCGTGCGGGCGGACGGCGGCGGGCGGTGTCCCTAGGCGGTGCGACGGGACAGGGCGAACGCGACGACGGCGGCGACCAGCGGGAAGAGCCCGATGACGCCGAGGGCGGTGGAGAGCGACATCGACTTGGCCAGCGCGCCCGCGGTGGCGCTGCCGACGCCTCCGCCGACGAAGAAGGTCAGGTTGAGCAGCCCCATCGCGCCGCCGCGCCGCGCCGGCTCGATGTGGGCCGACATCAGGGCCGTGGTGAAGACCTGGGTGACGGAGAACGCGGCGAAGCCGAGGGACGCGCCCAGCAGGAGCAGCAGGACGCCCGACCCGGCCAGCGCGCCGCCCAGGGCCGCCGCGAAGGCGAGGGCGACCGCGCCCAGGAGCTTGTTGCCCCGGTCTCCGGCGGTGAGGGTGCCGGCCAGCCGGGAGAGCACCGCGCCGACGACCGCGCCGGGCAGCAGCCACACGCCGACGGCCAGCACACTCCAGCCGTGGTCGCGGACGAGGAGCTGCGGCACCGCGTACATGGCGGCGAACAGCCCGCCGTAGACGCCGATGCCGATGACGGCCGCCTTCAGGAAGACGCGGTCGGTGACCAGGACGCGGGGGACGAAGGAGGTCTCACTGGTGCGGGTGCGCCAGGTGAGGCCGGCGCCGGCCAGGAGCAGCACGGCGGCGGTGACGATGACCAGCGGGGCGCTCAGGGCGAGGGCGGAGGACTGGATCAGCACGAGGAACGACATGGCGGTCAGGGTCAGCAGGGCGGCGCCGGGCAGGTCCATGGAGCGGCCGGAGTTCTTGCGCTCCGGCGCCCTGGCCATGCAGAGGGGCACGACCAGCAGGGAGAGCGCCGGCAGGACCAGGGCGATGCGCCAGGTCACCCACTCGGTGAAGACGCCTCCCGCGAGGGTGGCGCTGGCCGAGAAGATCGCCATCGTCGCGCCGAATCCGGCGAACACCTGGGGGCGGCGGTCCGGGGGCACGGAGGCCGTCAGCGCCATGGCGCAGGCCGCCATCGCTCCGGAGCCGGCGGCCTGGACGAAGCGTCCGGCCACCAGGACGCCGAGGTTGGGGGCGAGGAGGCAGATCGCGGCGCCGACGGCGAGCGCGAGGGAGCCGAGGAGGAGTGCGGTCCGCAGGCCGCGGGTGTCGGCGAGCCGTCCGAACAGCGCCGTGCCGACGCCGAGGGCCAGCGCGTGGGCGGTGAGCACCCAGGCGGTGGCGGTGGACGAGGCGTTCAGGGAGGTCGCCACGTCGGGGAGGGCGACGCCGGCGGCGGTGACGCCGAAGACGACCGGGCCGAAGAGGGCCCCGAAGAGCAGCCCGGCCGAGCGGGCTCCGGAGGGTGGGGCGTCGGCGGCGGCCGCGGGGGACGCGGCCTGGTGTGTGGTCACGAGAGCTCCATAATTGATGAGTACCTGCCAATATCCCGGCAGGGCGGGGAGGGAGGCCGCCGGAGCCACCGGGCCCCGGCGGAGCAGAAGGGCGCCCCTAGGGCCGGGGGGCGATGTTGTGGTTGAGGCGGAAGAGGTTGTCGGGGTCGAACGCGGCCTTCACACGCGCCAGCCGCTTCAGGGTCTCCGGCGAGAAGCACTCGCCCGTCGCCCCGGCCGTGTCCGCCCCGGCCAGGAAGTTCAGATAGCGGCGGCCCGCGCTCCACGGCTCCATCCGCCCCAGGACCGTGTCGGGCGTGCCGGGGGGCGAGAGCGTGGCGAGCGTGAACGCCCCCTCGCGGACGCCCACGGCGTTGGGCACCCGGGCGGGGCGGGCCAGCGCTCCGCCCAGGTGGCGCACCTCGACCATCAGGTCGCCGCAGGACGAATCGGGGCCCGCCACCCGCACGAGCCGCTCCGTCGCCTCGGAGTCCAGCTCCCGCAGCACGATGTTGCGCTCGTGGTACGGCAGCGGGTGCGTGGGGTCCGCGTGGATGTCGGCGACCGCCGTGTACGGCATCTCGGCGACCGAGTCCGCCAGCGGGGTCCCGCACTCGCGCAGCGGGCGGACCAGCCGTTCGCCCTCCGCGGCCCCGCCGGTGAAGGAGATCCGCACGTGCGCGGCGAGCCGGCCGCGGAGGAAGGCCGGCACGTCCGGCACGTCCGGCAGCCGCAGCAGCGCCACCGAGGAGCTCATCTCCTCCGGCACGGTCGCGGTCCACTGCCGCCAGGTGTGCAGGACCTGCGAGGTCTGTTCCCCGGGGAAGTAGAGCCCGCCGCCGTAGAGCCTGCTCACCGGCATCAGGTCGAACCAGAGCCCGGTGACGACGCCGAAGTTGCCCTTGCCGCCGCGCAGCGCCCAGAACAGCTCGGGGTGCCGCTCGCGGTCGGCCTTGCGGACGCTGCCGTCGGCCGTGACGACCTCGACGCAGGTCACGTGGTCCGCCGCGAACCCGTACTGCCGCCCCATCGGGCCGAGACCGCCGCCCAGGGTGTAGCCCACGACGCCGACCAGCGGCGAGGACCCGTTGAGGGGGGCGAGTCCGTGCGGCGCCGCGGCGGCGATCACCTGGTGCCACTGGGCCCCGGCCTCCACGTGCGCGGTGCGGGCAGCGGCGTCGACGGCGACCGTGTTCATCCTGCGGGTGGAGATCAGGACCCCTCCGGACGCGGGAGCGGCGATGCCGTGGCCGGTGGCCTGGACGGCCACCGGAAGGCCCGTCTCGGAGGCGAAGGACACCGCGGCGGACACGTCCGAGGTCGCCTGGGCCGCGACGACCACGTCCGGCCGGTGTCGCGCGATCCGGTTGAACCCCGCCAGCTCCCGCTCGTACCCGGGGTCCTCCGGGGTGAAGAGCTCGCCCTTCAGCCGCGCGACGAGCCCGTCCAGGGCACTCTCGTCGATACCCGCGTGTCCACGTCGTCCTGCCACGATCACGTCCCTCCTCCATGCCGCGCGACGGCTCCAGAAGCGCAGCGGTGATGGGGAGGAGTCTTCTCGTCCGGGGCCTCCCCTCCCATCCCCTGCTTAGGGGGTATGGGAGGGGAGGACACCCCCGAAAGAGGCCCCGACCTGAGGGAAGACGGGCGAGAAGCGGAGGGGTCAGCCGGAGTGGAGCTGTGCGTGGCGCAGCTGGGCGATCTCCCGCTCCAGATGGGCGATGCGGTCCTGCGGACCCGGCGCGCTCACGATCCGCGCCGGGACCCGCACCGGCGGTACGAACATCGGCGCGACGTCGTCGGGCGAACGCCCGTCCAGGATCATCCGCTCCATCGCGCGCAGCTTCTCGCTGGGTTCCAGGCCCAATTCACAGGCCAGCTGTCTTCGGGTGTCGCGGTAGACGGAGAGCGCCTCCGCGGTGCGGCCGGACCGGTACAGCGCCAGCATCAGCTGGAGGCACAAGGTCTCCTGGAACGGGTTCTCCGTCACGTGCCGGGTCAGCTCGCCCAGCACCTCACGGTGCCGCCCCAGGGCCAGTTCCAGCTCGAAGCGGTCCTCGATCGCCGACAGGCGGTCCTCGTTCACCTTCAGGGCCACGGTCTCCAGCAGCTCGCTGTCAAGCCCGGCCCCCACCGGCCCCTGCCAGAGCTGGAGGGCCTGGCGGAACAGGGCCACGGCCTTCTCCGCCTCGCCCGCGCGCGACTCGGCCCGTGCGCGGCTCAGCAGGTCCTCGAAGTGGGCCAGGTCCAGTTGGGAACGCGGCACCCGGATCAGATAGCCCGACGGGTGCGTCTCGATGACGGCCGCGACGCCCGCGGCCGCCAGAAGCCTGCGGAGACCCGATATGCAGATCCGTAACTGGCTGCGGACGGTGGCGGGCGGCGCCTCGCGCCAGACCGCCTCGATCAGCCGCCCCACCCCGATCACCCTGTTGGCCTCCAGCAGCAACAGGGTCAGCAGGATGCGTTGCCGATTCCCCCCGAGCCGCACGGACCCGTGCACGCCCTGGACGACGAGTGGACCGAGAACGGAGAATTGATGGTGCGTAGACATGCGTGAACGCCTTCCTGAAACTCAACCGTAGTGTCCGGGAGATCACCAACTGGGCATGAACTTGAAGCTCCAGCTCTCACTCAGCTGAAGGCGTTCTCCCACCTCCCGCCCCAGCCGGCCCATGCCCTCCAGCACCCAGGCGTTGTCCAGTCCTCCGGCGTCGAAGGCCCGCAGCCCCGAGCGGTCGAACAGCTCCACGACGATCACCTTGGCCCGGTCGTCGTCGGCGGCGACGAACACGTCCACCGGGAGGCCGTCGGTGGCGCCGTGGTGCACGGCGCCCGCCTCCGCGGTCGTCAGCGCCTTGACCCACAGCGCGTCCGGCGCGACACCGGCCAACTGCCGCACCGCGCTCGACGCCGGATCGCAGTGCGCGGGAACGCTCATGTCCACGACCGCCCTGCCGGCCAGTCGCGCGGCGTGCAGCCGGGTCAGCTCCAGCGCCTCGGGCCACCGGACGGCGAGCATCACGACCTCCGCGCGGAGCGCCGCGGCCAGAGTGGTGGCGAGCACGAGCCCCGGCGTCTGCGCCGTCATCGCCTCGAGGGCCGCCTCCCGGGCCCGATCGATGCTCCGGTCCGCCAGCATCACCTCGGCTCCCGCCAGCGCCGCCCGGCGCGCCACAGCCAGCCCCAACTCGCCCGCTCCGACAATCCCAATCCGCATGAACACGACGATCGGGGGATACGGCCGCCGTTCCCATCCCGCAAACAAGGGGGACCGTTCGGAGCAACCGCTCCCCCCAGGTGAGGGGTTGGAAGAATCCCGCCGGGCTGGGACAGTCGGAGGATGACCAGTTCGACGATCTCCCGAACCTCTGTCGGCCGGGCGGAACTGCTCTCCCGCTCCGCGAAGTCCACCGACGCGCTCAGCATGTTCGCCGAGGCCTCGGCCCAACTGCGGCGCCTCATGCCCTACGACGCGGCCGTCTGGCGCGTCACCGACCCGGTGACCGGCATGATGACCGCGCCCATCCGCGCGGAGAACCTGGACGAGGGCGGCTGCGCCGTCTACTGGGAATCCGAGCTGTTCACCGAGAACGTCAACCTGTTCCGCGATCTGGCGCGGGCCTCCGTACCGGTGGCCGGGCTCCGGCAGACCACCGGCGACCTGCCCGCACGCAGCACCCTCTACCAGTCGTTCATGCGCCCCCGCGGCCTCCAGGACGAACTGCGCGCGGTCCTGCGCGTCGGCGGCTGCCCGCAGGGCCACATCAGCCTCTTCCGGGCGGAGGGCAGACCGGCCTTCGGCGCCGCCGAGACCCAGCTGATCGCCTCCCTGCTCACCCCGCTCGCCAAACAGCTGCGGTCGTTCGCCGAGCCCTCGCCCCAGCCGCTGGCCAACGCCCCGCACGGCCCCGGCCTGCTCCTGTTCGACGCGAGCGGCGAGCTGATGTCGGTCAACGACGACGCCCTGGCCTACCTCGACACCCTCCCCGAGGGGCCCGCCGTGCCCTCCCCCCAGGGCATCCGCGTGCCGGCCTGGGTGCAGGCCACCGCGATGAAGGCACGGGCCGTCGCCCAGGAACGGGACCGCGGGCAGGCGCGGGCACGGGTGCGCAACCGTTCGGGCCACTGGCTGGTCTGCCACGCCTCGTGCCTGCGGGAGGCCCACGGCAGGCTGGGCGCGGCGGCGGTGGTGATCGAGCCGGCGAAGACCTCGGAGATCGTCCCGCTGATCGTGGACGCCTACGAGCTCACCGACCGGGAGACCGAGGTGACCCAGTACATCGCCCGCGGCCTGCCCACCGGCGAGATCGCGACCCAGCTGCACCTGTCCCCGCACACCGTGCGGGACCACATCAAGGCCGTCTTCGAGAAGGTCGGGGTGTCCAGCCGCGGCGAGCTGGTCGGCAAGCTGTTCACCGAGTACTACGCGCCCCTGGCCGAGAAGAACATGACCCGGGTCCACACGGGCTGAACCACCGACGGCACACCACGGCAGCGACACCTCTCCCCCCATCCATCCCCGGGTCGCAGGCCTGCGGGACTCCGGGGAGAACACTGCCTGTGATCCGCGCGTTCTCCGACCGGGACGGTAGGACATCAGGCCACCGCCGATCGGCGCGTAGTCACCTCTCCCGCCGGCCGGGGCGTGGAGCGCCCGCGGGAGGGGCCGTCGCGGGGCGGGCGGCCCCCGCCCCGCGACGGGGTCAGCCCGGCAGCACCGGCAGCAGCGCGGGCAGCCGCCCGTCCGACGCCGCGGCGGCGGCGATCCGCTCGTCGGGGACCTGCCCGTACAGCGTGGTCCGCGCCCGGGCCGGGCGGCCCGCCAGCTCCGCGATGGCGACCAGATCCCGAACGGACCGGTAGGAGCCGTAACTCGACCCCGCCATACGGGAGATGGTCTCCTCCATCAGCGTTCCGCCCAGGTCGTTCGCGCCCGAACGAAGCATTTCGGCCGCACCCTGGGCCCCGAGCTTCACCCAACTCGTCTGGATGTTGGTGATGTGGGGGTGGAGGAGGAGCCGGGCCATCGCGGTGACCGCCCGGTTGTCGCGGTCGGTCGGCCCCGGCCGGGCGATGCCCGCGAGGTAGACCGGTGCGTTGGTGTGGATGAACGGCAGCGTCACGAACTCCGTGAGCCCGCCCGTCTCCTGCTGGAGCCGGGCCAGGGTGCGCAGGTGCCCGAGCCAGTGCCGGGGCTGGTCGACGTGCCCGTACATCATGGTCGAGGACGAGCGCAGGCCCACCTCGTGCGCGGTCCTGACGACCTCCAGCCAGGTGGCCGCGGGCAGCTTGCCCTTGGTGAGGACCCAGCGGACCTCGTCGTCCAGGATCTCCGCCGCCGTGCCGGGGATCGAGTCGAGCCCGGCCTCCTTCGCCGCGGTCAGCCAGTCGCGGAGGGACATCCCGGTGCGGGACGCCCCGTTGACGACCTCCATCGGCGAGAAGGCGTGCACGTGCATGCCGGGGACCCGTTCCTTCACCGCCCGCGCGATGTCGAAGTACGCCGTGCCCGGCAGGTCGGGGTGGATGCCGCCCTGCATGCAGACCTCGACCGCGCCGACGTCCCACGCCTGCGCCGCCCGGTCCGCGACCTGGTCCAGGGAGAGGGTGTACGCGTCGGCGTCGGTGCGGCGCTGGGCGAAGGCGCAGAAGCGGCAGCCGGTGTAGCAGACGTTGGTGAAGTTGATGTTCCGCGTGACGACGTACGTGACGTCGTCGCCGACCACGTCCCGGCGCAGCGCGTCCGCGATCCGGCACAGCTCGTCCAGCGCCGGGCCGTCCGCGTGGAGCAGGGCGAGGGCCTGGTCGTCGGTGAGCGTCGTCGGGTCGTCGGCGGCCCGGCTCAGCGCCTGGCGCACGTCGGAGTCGATGCGGGAGGGGGCCATGCCGGGCGCGGCGGCCTCCCGGAGCGCCTCCCAGTCCCCGTACACCTCGTCGAAGTCGTCCCGCCGGTCGCCGGTGCGGCCCTCCGTGTCGATGGTGCGGTGCAGGTCGGTGCGGCCGGACGCGGCGAACCCCTCGTCGGGCTCCTGCCACGGCAGCCCGGCGGGGAGCGCGCCCTCGCGGGCGAGGCCCGTCTCGGGGTCGGCCAGGGCGCGGACGTGCGGCAGGAGCCGGGGGTCGAGCCACGGCTCCCCGCGCTGGATGAACTCGGGGTAGACGGTGAGGCGTTCGCGGAGCGTGAAGCCCGCGTCGGCGGTCCTCCGGGCCAGGTCGTCGATGTGCGGCCAGGGGCGCTCGGGATTCACATGGTCGGGAGTGAGCGGCGAGACCCCGCCCCAGTCGTCGATGCCCGCGCCGATGAGGAGGGCGTACTGGGCGTCCACCAGGTTCGGCGGGGCCTGGATGCGGGCGGACGGGCCGAGGATGTGGCGGGCGACCGCGATGGCGGCGGCCAGCTCCTCCAGCTCCGCATCGGGCATGCCGCGCATCGCCGTGTCCGGCTTGGCGCGGAAGTTCTGCACGATGACTTCCTGGATGCCGTGGTAGGCGCGGGCCGTACGGCGCAGCTCGAAGAGGGCGTCGGCGCGCTCCTCGTACGACTCGCCGATCCCGATCAGGACGCCGGTGGTGAAGGGGACGTTGGAGCGGCCCGCGTCCTGGAGCACCCGCAGCCGGACGGCCGGTTCCTTGTCCGGGGAGCCGTAGTGCGGGCCGCCGGGCTCGGACCACAGGCGCGTCGCCGTCGTCTCCAGCATCATCCCCATGGACGGGGCCACCGGCTTGAGGCGCTGGAGGTCGCTCCAGGTCATGACGCCCGGGTTGAGGTGGGGCAGCAGACCCGTCTCCTCCAGCACCCGGATCGCCATGGCGCGGACGTACGCGAGGGTGTCGTCGTACCCCTCGGCCTCCAGCCACTCACGGGCCTCCGGCCAGCGGTCCTCCGGCCGGTCGCCGAGGGTGAACAGCGCTTCCTTGCAGCCCATCGCCGCCCCCTCCCGGGCGATGGCCAGCACCTCGTCGGGCGAGAGGAACATCCCGTGCCCCGCACGGCGGAGCTTGCCGGGGACCGTGACGAACGTGCAGTAGTGGCACGTGTCCCGGCAGAGGCGGGTGAGCGGGATGAAGACCTTGCGCGAGTAGGTGATCACGCCCGGACGTCCGGCCGCCGCCAGTCCCGCGTCCCGCACCCGGGCGGCGGACGCCGCGAGGTCCGTCAGATCGTCTCCGCGCGCCTGGAGCAGGACGGCGGCCTCGGTCATGTCGAGGGCGACACCGTCGCGGGCGCGTTTGAGGGCGCGCCGCATGGCGTTGGAGGTGGGGCGTCCGCTCTGGAGATCGGTCATGGACCGAGCATACGAGCGGGGCGCTCGCGCCGTACCCGGGGCATCGGCGCGCGGGGCCGCCGGGCGCGTCCGGCGTGTGCCGCCTCAGTCCCCCAGCACCGCCTGCATCACGCTCTTCGCGATCGGCGCGCCCAGCCGGCCGCCGGAGATGTCGGAGCGGGAGATGTCCATGTCCGTCGGGTCGATGAAGACGGCGACCGCGACCGAGCGGCCGTCGTCCTTCTTGCCGTAGCTGACGAACCAGCCGTACGGGACCTCGTCGCGGACGTCCACGCCACGCTGGGCGGTGCCGGTCTTGCCGCCGACCGTGACACCGTCGATCAGGGCGCGCTGGGCGCTGCCCTCCTTCGCGGTGAACTCCATCATTTCCTGGACCTTCTTCGCCGTCTCGGGCGAGACGGCCTGGCTCTTCTCCATCGGCTCGTTCTTCTCCAGCGTCGACAGGTCAGGGCCGCGCAGCTCCTCGACGATGTAGGGCTGCATCAGCTTGCCGTCGTTGGCGAGGGCCGCGGTCACCATCGCCATCTGCATCGGGGTGCTGGTGAGGCTGCCCTGGCCCATGCCGGTGAGGGCCGTGCCGGGCTTGTCGAGCTCCTCCGGGTAGAGGCTCTTCGTGGCGAGCATGTCGCCGAACTCGTCGGCGTACACGTCCTCGTTGAAGCCGAACTTCTCCGCGGTCTCGCGCATCCGGTCCTCGCCCAGCTCCGAGGCCGCGTCGAGGAAGACGTTGTTGCAGGAGTACTGCATGGCGGTCTTCATGGACGCGTTGCCGCAGACCGCGTCCCCCGCCTCGCTGCCGATCCTGGACGAGGAGAGCGGCAGCGGATACGGCGAGACCGCGTCCGTCTTCGCGTCCACGTCCGTCACCACTCCGTGCTCCAGCGCCGCCGCGGCCGTGAGGATCTTGAAGGTGGAGCCGGGCGGGTAGGTCTCCCGCAGCGGGCGGTTGGCCAGCGGCTTGCTCTTGTCGTCGAGGAGCGCCTTGAAGCGGTCGCCCTCCTTGAACGAGAGCCCCGCGAAGTCCTCCGGGTTGTACGAGGGCGCGGAGACCAGCGCCAGCACCTTGCCCGTACGGGGGTCCAGGGCGACGACCGCGCCCCGCGCGCCCAGGTCCGTCAGCCCCTGGTAGCCGGCCTTCTGCGCCTTCGGGTCGATGGTGGTGATCACGTTGCCGCCGCGCCGCGGCTCCCCCATCAGGACGTCCTTGGCGTGCCGGAAGGCGAAGCGGTCGTCCTGGCCGCTGAGCACACTGTCGTAGGTCCGCTCCAGCAGGGAGGTGCCCTGGGCCTGGGAGGCGTAACCGGTGACGGGCGCGTACATCGGTCCGTTCTTCCAGGTGCGCCGGAACGCGTAGTCCTTGCTGCCGGTCTCCTTCGAGCCGGTGATCGCCTTGCCGCCGACGATGATGTCGCCGCGCGGGGAGGAGAAGCGCTCGAACCGCACCCGGGCGTTGTGCTTGTGCTCGGCCAGCTCCTGGCGGTCGACCTGCTGCAGCCAGTTCGCCCGCAGCAGCAGGGCCAGCACCAGCAGCCCGCAGAAGATGGCTATGTGCCGCAACGGCCTGTTCATTCCACTCCCCAACCGGGCGGGCGTCCGGTCCCCACGCGCGGACGCGTGCGCCGACCGGGCCCGCGTAGACGATCCCCAGAGGGTAAGGATGCCTTGTGGACGTGCCCGGTTGCACCGGCGCCCGGGCGCGCCCCCGCGGCGCAGCCGTCCTCGGCGGGCGGCCCGGCCGTCAGGTGACTCAGATCACAGCTCCTTGACCATGCTCAGCGCCACGTCCATGGCGCGGCTGTACAGGCTGCCGCCGAAGGTGACGCGGGCCGCGCCCAGCGCTCCCAGCTCCTTCGGCCGCGCGCCGCCCGGCAGGTAGAGGGCGTTCACGGGCTGCGAGACGCACTCCGCGATGTCGGGCAGGAGGCCCACCGGCGCCAGGACCGGGAAGACCACGTCGGCTCCCGCCTCGATGTAGAGGCGGGCCCTGCGCACCGCCGACTCCACCGACTTGTCCCCGTACAGGAAGGTGTCGATGCGCGCGTTGAGAACGAGCCGGTCGCCCGCGGCCACGCTGACCTTGGCGAGCCAGTTGGCGTGCTCCTCCGCGTCCTTCACCTGCCCGGTCAGGGGGTCGGAGTCCTCCAGGTTGCAGCCGACGGCCCCCGCCTCCAGCAGCCGCTCGACGATCTCCTCTGGCGCCAGCCCGTAGCCGGCCTCGATGTCGGCGGTCACCGGCACGTCGACCGACCGCACGATCCGCGCGACCGCGGCGAACATCTCGTCGGCGGGGGTGCCGCCGCCGTCCTCGTATCCCAGCGACGCCGCGACCGCGGCGCTGGAGGTGGCGAGGGCGGGGTACCCCGCCTCCGCGTAGACGCGCGCGCTGCCCGCGTCCCACACGTTGGGGATGACCAGCGGATCGTCGCGGTCCGTACGGTCGTGCATGGCCAAGAACGACTCGGCGGCCTTCAGGGCTGCCATGGGTTACCTCCTGCTGGATGGATGACGGGCGTACAGGTCTGCCAGCTCCCTGGCCAGGTCGAGAGACTGGCACCGGTTCAGGCGTGGGTCGCAGGCGGTCTCGTACCGGGTGGGCAGATCCTCCGGAGCGACCGGACGCGTACCACCCAAGCACTCGGTGACGTGCTCGCCCGTCAGTTCCGCGTGGATTCCTCCCGGATGCGTGCCGAGGGCGGCATGCACCTCGAAGAAGCCACGGACCTCGTCCATGATCCGGTCGAGGTCCCGCGTCTTGTGGCCGCTGGGCGCCACGAAGGTGTTGCCGTGCATCGGGTCGCACACCCACACCACCCGGGCGCCCGACGCCTGCACCTTGGACACCAGGTCGGGCAGCGTGTCCCGTACGGCGTCCGCGCCCATGCGGGAGATGAAGGTCAGTCTGCCGGGCGTGCGGTCGGGGTCGAGGCGGTCGACGATCGCCAGGGCGTCGTCGGCGGTGGCGCCGGGGCCGAGCTTCACCGCGACCGGGTTGCGGATGCCCGCCACGAAGTCGAGGTGGGCGCCGTCCGGTTGGCGGGTGCGTTCGCCGATCCAGACCAGGTGGGCGGAGAGGTCGTAGACGCCCGACGCGGTCGTGCGGGTCAACGCCCGCTCGTAGTCCAGGAGCAGCGCCTCGTGGCTGGTCCAGAACTCGGCGCCCCGCCGCGCCGCGAGGGCGCGCAGCAGATTGAGCGTGGTCGCCGAGACCTGGTAACCGCGCCGGAGGCGCCGGGGGTCGGGGGTGCGGGACTCCGGGGTGAAGGCGAGGCCGTTGGCCAGGTCCCCCCGGTAGGCGGGCAGGGTCTCCCCGCCCCGGACCTCCACCGGGCTGGAGCGCGGCTTGGCGTACTGGCCCGCCATGCGGCCCAGGCGCACCACGGGCAGTGCCGCGCCGGCGGAGATCAGGGCCCCCATCTCGTCCAGGGTGCCGAACGTGCCGCGGACGTGTTCCTCCGACACCCCGTCGAAGGTCTCGGCACAGTCGCCGCCCTGGAGCAGCACGGCCTCGCCGCGGGCCACGGCGGCCAGCCGCTCGCTCAGCCGCACGCACTCCTCGACGAGCACCAGGCCCGGAAGCGTGGCCAGCTCGCCGGTGACGGCGCGCAGGGCCGCCTGGTCGGGCCATACGGGCTGCTGCGCCGCCGGCGGGGCGGTGGTCCCGGGGCCGAGGGCCGCGGGGCCGGCCGTGCTCGTCCCGTGGGCCTGCCTCTCCGCGACGACCGGCCGGCGGGCGGACCCGGCCCCGGTGACCGAGAATTGAGCGTGTCTGTGTCTGCTGTTCACGTATCGATCTCCGCATGCCAGGGGACGGATGGAGGGACGCTGACGGCCTTTTCGCTCCGTGTGCCACGAAGATCGAACGGGCAGGCCCCGGACAGCCCTTAAACCGACATCCCGTTCCACCCGATGTCATAGGCGGCCGACGCCCGAGTCGCATTCCCCCCGGCGCTCTCGGCAGCGGCCGTCGCGACGGTGGAACCGCCGACCGCGGGAACGGGAGCAGCACCGAAAGCGCGGCCCGCCAAAGGCGCAGATATCGACCATACGAACATAGAAGCCCCCCAAGGCATAGGTGTACTTTCCGCTTCGCCCGCGCGGCCGTCGACCGGGACGGGCGAAGAGTGATCTCTCTTGCATGACCGAAAGCGGAATAAACAATCCCGCTTAGCGGCGAGGACCGGCCGGCCGGCGGAACGGGAAGAACCCACGGAAGCCCCCCGGGAAGTCCCTATCCAGCCACACCGCCGCAGCCGTATGATCCCTCCGTCAACCCTGCCACCGTTGGAGCATTCAGGAATGATCACGGATACTTCGGGTCAGTGCAATGCCGTAAATCGGGGGATTCAAATGGGAACAAAAAGCCACACAGGAGCGCGGCCGGACGACGTTTCCGACCCCTCGGACCACTCCGCCCACACCTTCGGGGGCGAGCCCGGCGGCACCCCGACATCCAGCCACGGAACGATGCTGCGCCTGGCCGAGACACTGGCCGAACTGTCCCGCACCCTCGTGGCCGAGGCCACCCCCCAGCCCGAGCCCACCTGGCAGGCCCCGCCGCCCCGGAAGCAGTCGACCTGCGGATTCACCTACGTTCACGGCCTGCCGGAGATCGGCGCGGCCATCCAGAGCGTCGTGGACAAGTCCAGGAAGGAGATCCTGACGGCCCAGCCGGACGGGCCGCGCCCCAGCGCCGTCCTGGAGAAGGCGCTGGCCGGGGTGCGCAAGCAGATCGACTCGGGGGTGTTCATGCGCACCCTCTACCAGCACAGCACCCGGTTCGACGAGCCGACGAAGGACTACGTACGGGCGGTGGCCGGATACGGCGGACAGGTCCGGACCCTCGCGGAGTTCTTCGAGCGCCTGATCATCGTCGACCGGCACACCGCCTTCATACCGGCCAACGCCGAGCGCACGGTGGTGGCCCTCGTCACGGAGCCCGCCGTCGTGAGATTCCTGGCCGACATGTTCGAGCGGGCGTGGGACCGGGCCGAGCCCTACCCCTTTCTCCCCGTACGGGCCGCCGACGCCGCGGCGGAAGTCATTCCCGACATGCGCGACGTCATATGCAAATTGCTCATCGAAGGCCGCTCCGACCGGGAAATAGCCCGCCGACTCGGGCTCAGCCTGCGCTCGCTCCAGTCGCACATCGCGCGGCTCAAGGACGAGTACTCCGCGCAGCACCGGCTCCAGCTCGGCTATCTGATGGGACGCGCCGAAGCGACCGGGACCTGCCCCGGGCAGTCCGACGTGCACCCGGCCGTCGAGGCCCGCGCCGCCCGGTACAAGGACGCGGCAGTTCAACGGAAGGATCTTGCGGGCCGCAGACGCACCTCGTAGGGTTGGCGCCGCGACGCCCCCGAGCCGTCACCTCCTCGGATGCAGGCGCGCATTCCTCCTACCCCTTGTATGCACCGCGGCGCGACGCCGGATTCCGGTCCGCGCCTTTCGGTGCCGGAAGGTGCCGCGTGCCGCCTTTTTCCCTCTCCGCCAACGAGAACCCCTATCCTCCGCTGCCCTCGGTCCAAGAACTGCTCCACCGGGAAAGCGGCCGGATCAACCGCTATCCCGACCGGTTCGTCACCGAGCTGACCGGTGCGCTCTCCGAGCGCTTCTCCGTGCCCGCCGCCCACCTCGCCGTCGGCGCCGGTTCCGTGGGGGTCACCGCGCATCTCCTGCACTCCGTCCTGGGCGAGTCGGGAGGCGAAGTGGTCTACGCCTGGCCCTCGTTCGAGGCGTACCCGCACCTCACACGGCTCTACGGGGGCACCGCCGTGGAGGTGCCGCTGCGGGCGGACCACAGCCACGACCTGGACGCGATGGCCCGGGCGGTGACCGACCGGACCCGGCTGCTGATCGTCTGCAACCCCAACAACCCCACGGGCACCGTCGTGGACCACGCGGAGCTGGAGCGCTTCCTGGACCGGCTTCCCGGACACGTGCTCGTCGTCCTGGACGAGGCCTACCGGGAGTTCGTCCGCGACGCCCGGTCCGTCCAGGACGGCATCGCGCTCTACCGGGACCGCCCCCGGCTGATCGTGCTGCGCACCTTCTCCAAGGCGTACGGCCTGGCCGGGCTGCGGGTCGGCTTCGCGGTCTGCCACGAGCCGATCGCGTCCCGCATACGGAAGTCGTCCGTGCCGTTCGGCGTCAACAGCATGGCGCAGAGCGCGGCCGTCGCCTCGCTGGGCGCCGAGGACGAACTGCTGGCACGGGTCGAGGAACTGGTCGAGGAGCGCAACCGCGTCCAGGACGGGCTGCGCGCGGCCGGGCTCGGCGTCCCCGTCTCCCAGGCCAACTTCGTGTGGCTGCCGCTGGGCACGGACACCGAGGACTTCGCCCGGGCCTGCGAGGCCGCGGGGGCGCACGTCCGGGCGTTCCCTGGCGAGGGGGCCCGCGTCACCATCGGCGAGCCCGAGGCCAACGACGTCGTGCTGGGCGTGGCCGCCCGCTTCGGCGGCGCCGGGTCCTGACTCCGCCCCCGCCCGGGTGATCGCATGCGCCCCTCCCACCCCCGCCCCTGCCCCGTCCCATCGGGCGGGGCCGGAGCAGGAGAGGGAGGGGCGGGAGCGACCGGGCCGTCGTCACACGGCGGGCTTCATCGCCATCAGCAGATACTCGTGCGCACGGTTCGACAGCATCGGGTCGCCGCCGGTCACCGGCCGGTCGTAGAGGTGGACGCGCTCGTCGCCCAGCGTCAGATGGCGACCGAGGACCCGTGAGGCGTCCCAGGCGAGCGGGACGAAGGAGCCCCCGACACGGCGGTTCTGGACGGCGATCACCGCATACGCGCCCGGCCGCATCACGCCGGCGACGGCGGCGAAGGTCTCGTCGAGCGCGGCCAGGTAGTCGTCGTAGTCACGCAGCGCGTACATCTGTCCCGTGCCCGCCGCATCGACGTCCAGGTCGGTGCCGAAGTACGGGAGATCGCACAGGACCAGGTCCACGGAGCCGGGCTCCAGCGGCGGCTTGCGGGCGTCTCCGCACAGCATCCGCTGCCCGGGACAGGACTCGACCCGTCGGCGGGCCTCCTCCGCGCGGGCCTCGTTGATCTCCAGCCCGACCCCCCGGCGGCCCTCGGCCGCGCACGCCACCAGCGTCGTCCCCCAGCCGGCGAAGGGGTCGAACACCAGGTCGCCGGGGGCGCTCAGTTCGGCGATCAACGGTCTCAACTGGCTGACCAGACCACTCTGCCCCGCCGCCCCGGCGACGGCGTATTCCGGGTCCTCGCCCCCCAGCACCAGCCAACTGCGAACCCCCACCGAAACCACACAACCCTTCCGTATGCCGCCGCCGACGAGCGTCGGAGCGGTCTTCATCATGGACACGTTCACCGGAACCGCCCTCTTGGGGAACGGCCGTCCGGACGTTCAGCGGTTCAGGACTCCACCGGGCGGCGCTCCTCCACCGGCCCGCCCTCCTCCACCGGCACGGTCTCCTCCGCAGCCTTCGGCCGCGTACGCACCGCCGCCTCCGGAAGACGCCGCTCCAGGCGGAGCACCCCCAGCGCGGAACCGGTCACGCCGGCCGCGAGCAGCAGCCACATGCCGACCGCGGACACCGACAGCAGCGCGGTCAGCACCGCCGGGGCGAGGGCGGTCGGGACGGCCCAGGAGAGCTGGTAGACCGCCAGATGACGGCCCCGCGTCTCCTCCGGCGCCGCGTGCGCCACCAGGGCCGACGCGGTGGCCCCGTGGAGCAGCTCGCCCACGGTGAAGGCCAGCGTGGCGGCGAAGACGCCGACGAGCACGAGGGTGCCGCTCGGAAAGGCGCCGAGCACCGCGAAGAAGCAGAAGGAGAAGGCGAAGACGACCGTGCCCAGCGCCATGGCCCGCGTCCTGCGGTAGGCGGTCAGGTGGCGGGTCACCGGGATCTGCAACAGGGCGATGCCCACGGTGTTCACCGCGTACAGGACGCCCACCAGGGAGTTCGACGCGTCCAGTTCCTGGGTGAGGTACACCGGGAGACTCACCGAGAGCACCATGTACCCGAAGGCGGTCGGCACGTTCAGCAGGGTCAGGCTCAGGAAGGGGCGGTTGCGCGCCACCAGCCGGTAGCCGCCCCTGCGGGAGACCCGGCCCCCGGCGGGCGGGGCCCCCCGGTCGGTGGGGATCGTCCGGATGAGCGCGGCGGCCGTCACATACCCCACGGCCACCAGGACCACGATCAGGTAATAGGCGGAGTCGCTGTCCAGGGCCAGCGCCGCACCCGCGAGCAGCCCGCCCACGCCCAGGCCGGCGTTGCGCAGGCTGCGCTGGGCGGCGAGCAGCTTGTCCCGGTCGGTGCCGTGCACGATCTCGGCCACGAAGGACTGGATCGCCGGCGGGAAGGACATGTCCCCCAGCGTGACCGGCAGCACCACGAGGAACATGACCAGCCCGCCGTCCACGAACGGGTAGGCGCAGAACCCCGCGGCGCGCAGCAGGTACCCCCCGACGACGACGGTGCGGGCGCCGAACCGGTCGATGAGCACCCCGGCGACCGGGTTGCTCACCAGGCCGACCACCGCGGCCGAGGTCAGGATGACGCCGATCTGGGTGATCGGCAGCCCGGTGACGTGGTGGAAGTACAGCAGCGAGAGCGGGAGGTACATGCCGCTGCCGGTGGCGTCGACCACCATCCCGGCCATGTACCTGGCCTGGTTCGAGGGCTTCTTCACGGCGTCTCCACGATCTCCGTCCGAGCCTGCACGCGCGCGCCGAGCTCGCGCAGTCGGCGCTCGCACTCGGCCCGGGTGGGGGCCGAGGCCACCGCCGCGGTCAGGAAGTCCGCCGACCCGGAGGCGGGGGCGATCACCTGGCCCACCTCTGCGAAGACCCAGAAGCCCTCCACCCAGGGGTCCTTCGGCGGCGCGGGCAGCGAGCGCACCAGCCCCGGCCGCTTCATCGTCAGCACCTGGCCGGACATGCACCGCGGCCGCGGCAGCGGCCCGTCGCCCGCGCCCTCCTCGTACCCGGGGAGCGGCAGGCCCGCCTCCGCGCGGGTCACGCACTCGGCGAGGTGGATGCCGAACATCGTCCGGAACACCTCGCGGATCTTCGCACCGCCGGACCGGCAGGCGATCTCGCACAGGACGAGCCGCCCGTCCGGGGTGTGGAAGACCTCCGCGTGGAACGCGTGGTCGCGCAACCGGGAGCCCTGCGGCTTCAGCGCCGCCAGGGTCTGCTCGACCAGGTCCAGCAGCCGCGGGGTGAGCGGGTCCTCCGCGTCCAGGGTGAGGTCGACGCGCGGCCCGGGGTCGGTCCCGAACGAGGACAGGTCGTACTGGTACTGCGAGGGCCACGCCGCCACCGTCCGGCCGTCGACCACCAGCCCGTCGACGTGGCACATCCGGCCGGGGACGAACGCCTCCAGCAGCACGTCCTCACGCGGGGGGCCGGAGAACTCCTCCCCGAGGCAGCGCTCCAGTGCGTCCTCGTCGCCGAGGATGCGCAGGCCCACGGAGTTGAACCCGGCCCGCTCCTTGAACACCAGCGGGAAACCGTGCCGGCCGGCGAACCCGCGGGCCTCGTCGGCGGTGCGCGCCACGGTGTACGGGGCGACCTCGATGCCGGCCCGCCGCGCCAGCTGCTTCATCAGGTCCTTGTCGCGGAAGGGCCGGACGTCCGCGGGCCAGGCCCCGTCGAGGCCGAGGCGTTCGCGCAGCCAGGCGGCACGGGCCACGTCCGCCTCGTGGTGGGCGACGACGTGGGTGACGCCGAACTCCTCGGCCAGCTCCAGCGCCCGGGCCGTCACCGTCTCGTGGTCGAAGTCGTCGAACATCTCCAGGAGCGTGAATCCGAGGTCGCTCGCGGACACCCCCTCGCCGGACCGTTCGAGCCGGTCGCGGGCGGCGAGGACGACGACGTCGCCGGTGCGGCCGGCCAGCCACTCCCGGAAGGGGAACGGGCCGAGCGGGTTGCGGTGCAGGATGAGGACGCTCATGCCGACTCCACCGTCCGCTCCGTCACCCGGGCGGCTTCGGCCAGGCCCGACCGGCCGTCGGCGCCCACCACCCGCACTCTGATCGTGTCGGAGATGACCTTTGCCCCCCGCCGGACGGCGGCGGCGGTGTCGGGGCCGGTCACGGCCACCAGGCCGAGCCGGTCCCAGTTGTCCCGGAGGGCCCGGACGGTGTCACCGGGCTTGGCGCTGATCCGTACGTCGATCACGCCCTCCTGGCGCAGCGCCTCTGCCACCCCCTCGACCGACTCCACCCGCCCGGGCTCCCCCACCAGGGCCCGTACGCTGGCGCCGGCGTGGGCCACCGGGCGGTCGGGCAACTCGTCGACCAGGCCGAACGGCCAGCCGAGGGCGAGGGTCATCAGGTCGACGCCGTACGCGCTGCGGACGAGCTCGGGAATGACGTCGCCGGCGACCCGGTTGTGGCTCTCGATCACCTTCGGGCCCTTCTCGCCCACCCGGACCTCGGTGTGGGAGACGCCGTCCCGGTAGCCGATCAGGTCGAGGAAGCGGACGACACCGGCCCGTATCTCCTCCTGTGCGTCGGAGGGCAGCCGGGCGGGCACCGCGTGGCCCAGTTCGGCGCAGTGGGCGGGGTCGGTGAACTTCTCGGTGATCGCCACGACGACGTGGCGGCCCGCGAAGCTGAAGGACTCCACGCTGTACTCAGGGCCGTCCAGGTACTCCTCCATGAGGAAGTCCCGGAGCACGAAGAGCGTCGAGACCCGGTCGGTCCGCGTGCCGGACAGCCGCCGCACCTCCTCCCACACCTCCTCCGCGTCCGCGGGGCCGTCGACCCGGCGCACCCCGATGCTCGCGGTGGCGTTGGTCGGCTTGACGATGAACGGGTAGCCGTGGCGGTCACCGAACTCGTCCAGGTCCTCGCGGTCGCGCAGCGGCGCGAACCGGACCGAGTCGGGGTCCGACGCGGCGAAGTGGCCGCGCATCACCCCCTTGTCCCGGAACCGCAGGGCGACCTCGTGGCCGGTGCCGCCGAGGCCGAAGAGGTCGTTGACGGACGCGGCGGCCTCCAGCCCCGGCTCGGTCAGCGAGAGAGCCGCGGCGAACCCGGGCGACCCGTACAGCTCGCGGACGACCGGCTCCACCGACTCCCACCGCGTGTAGTCCACGACCCGGACGAGATCGACGAGACTCTCCTGCTCCGGTGTGATCTTGGTGGGGTGCTGGAGCAGCAGCACGTGCAGGCCCAGCGCCCTGGCCTTGGTGAGGGTCTCGTCGGTGGCGCCGACGAGCAGCAGTGTGCGTTCGGGGTTCATCGGTCCGTTCCATTCTCGGGTGAGGGCGCCTGGGAGCACGCGACGGTGCGGGCCCCGGCCGCCGGCATCCGCACATGAGCGCCCTTGGGCACGTCGTCCAGGACGAGGGACAGGGCGCCGATCAGGGCGTCGTCCCCGACGGTGATCGGCCCCAGCAGCGTGGCCCCGGTGCCCACCGTCACCCCGTTGCCGAGCCGGGGGTGCCGTCTGCCGCCGGCCGCCGCGTCCCGTCCGCGGTCCTGCCACCAGCCGGTGGAGCCGAGCGTGACCTGGTGGAACAGGGACACGTCGTCGCCGATGACGGCGGTCTCCCCGATCACGACGCCGCAGCCGTGGTCGATGAAGAAGCGCTGCCCGATCTGCGCGCCCGGGTGGATCTCGATGCCGCCGGTGAGCGCCTTGACCATCGTGGAGACCAGTCGCGCCGTGCGGTAACGACGGTGCCGGTAGAGGTAGTTGCCCGTACGGTGCCCGACGAGTGCGATCGGCGTCGGATGCAGCAACGCCTCGCTCCGGGAGCGGATCGAGGGGTCGCGGGCGACGACGACGTCCAGTGTCTCCCGCACCCGCCGGCACAGTCCCCGCCCGCCGCTCATCCGGTCGGCTCGGCCTCTGCGGGCCACCAACTGAGGTAGCGCTCGCCGGTGTCGGGGAAGACGGTCACGAGGGTGGCGCCCGCGAGGTCGTGGCGGCGGGCCAGTTCGACACAGGCGTGTGCCGCGGCGCCGGAGGAGACCCCGACGAGCAGGCCGCTGGTGGCGGCGATGGCGCGGGTGGTGGCCGCGGCGTCCTCGTCGGAGACCACGACCACCTCGTCGATGAGGCCGGTGTCGGTGACCGGGCTGATGAAGCCGCCGTTGAGGCCGGGGATGCGGTGCGGGCCGGGCGGGCCCCCCGACAGCAGCGCGGAGCCCTCCGGCTCGACGGCCACGACGTTGAGACCAGGGTTGCGTTCGCGCAGGAAGCGGGCGATCCCGGTGAGCGTGCCGCCGGTGCCCACGGTGCACACCAGGTGGTCGACGCGGCCGCCGGAGTCCCGCCAGATCTCGGGCCCGGTGGACTCGTAATGGGCGCGTACGTTGTCGGGGTTCTCGTGCTGGCGCGCGTACCAGGACCCCGGCGTCCGCGCGTGGAGTCGCTCGGCGTGCTCCACGCACCCGGCGAAGCCCAGGGCGTGGTCGGTGAACTCGACCTCCGCGCCCAGCATCCGCAGGGTCAGCACCCGCTCGTGGGAGGCGTTGTCGGGGAGCACGATCCGGCACGGGTAGCCGCGCACGGTGGCCAGCGAGGCGAGGGCGATCCCGGTGTTGCCGGACGTCGACTCGATGACGGTCGCACCGGGGCGCAGCGCGCCGGACGCCTCGGCGGCCCGCATCATGAAGAGCGCGGCCCGGTCCTTGATGCTGGAGAGCGGGTTGGCCGCCTCCAGCTTGGCCAGGACGTGGGCGTCGGCGGGCAGCCCGTCGAGTCGGAGCCTCAGCAGCGGGGTGTCGCCGATGAGGTCCTCGGACGAGTGGGCGACGCCGGTGATGGATGGGTTCGCCACGGGTTCCTCCGGGTCAGCTCTGCGCGACATGGATATGCAGGGTCTTGTGCACGTGCGCCAGGGCCTCTTCGCGTTCGTCCGGCGAGGAGGCGTTGATCAGGACGTGGCCCATGCGCTGGGAGGAGGAGGCCAGCGGCAGCACGGTGTCGCCGACCCCCTTGCGCAGCCGGACCCGTACGACGGCCGGGTGCGCGAGGACCTCCTCGGCCCCGGTGATCCCGCTGATCGTGCCGGGCTCCGCCGTCGGGAAGACGGTGGCGGCCCAGGACACCGGCCGGCTGTTCACCACGCCGTCCAGGGGCAGCCCCAGGGAGAGCCGGAGAACGGCTTCGTACAGGTCGAAGCCGTACGCCAGGCCGATCGCGTCCGGCAGGTAGTCGCCGGGGGTGCGCACCGCGATCTCGATCAGCACCGGGCCCCGCGCGCCCACCTTGAACTCCAGGTGGACCAGGCCCGTCCGCATCCCGATCGCGTCGAGCACCGACCGGGTGAGGGAGGCCACCCGGTCCGCGAGCGCGGGCTCGAAGACGTGGCCGACGCGGTGGCACAACTCCACGAAGTACGGGGGCGCGGTGGTCTCCTTCGCGGTGATGTTCTCGAACAGCACCTCACCGTCCCGGACCAGCGCCTCCCAGCTGTATTCCGGCCCCTGGACGGCCTCTTCGACCAGCACCGCGCCCTCGCCGGAGCGGCGCGCGACGACGTCGTCCACCGCCGCCTCCGTGCGGACCAGCTCCACGCCCTCGCTCCCGGCGAGCGTCAGCGGCTTCACCACGACGGGCAGCCGCTCCAGCATCCACGCGCGGGCCCGCGCGACGGCGGGAACCTGGAGATACGCCGGCTGCGGCACGCCGTACGCGCCGAACGTGGCCCGTTGCAGCGCCTTGTTGCGGGAGATCACCGCCGCGTGGAGGGAGGGGCCCCGCAGGTCCAGGCGGTCCTGGGCGAGCGCGGCGGAGATCACGTGGGGCTCGGCGAAGGCGACCAGACCGTCCGGCCTGCGCTCGGCGACGGCCTCGGACACCCCCCGGGCCCACGCCTCGTCCTGGCCGCCCTCGACCCGGTAGAAGCGCTCGGCGAGATGGACCGGGCGGTTCTCCCAGACGGCGGCCGACTCGACGGCGCGGACCCGCAGGCCGAGCCGGGCGGCGGCGTCGAGGTAGGGACGGCCCATCGTGCCGATGCCGACGAGCAGCAGCTCCCTGGAGTCGTTCATGAGCTGATCCCTTCCACGGGAGGGGTGACCCGCAGCAGGCGGGTCACGGGGGTGACCAGAAGCGCGGCCAGGCAGAACACGACCGCGAGGCCCAGCCAGCCCGCCGGGCCCGCCGCGATCACCACCGAGGTGATGAGGGCGGGGCCGAGAATGCGCTGGCTGGTGCCGCCCAGGCTGAAGACCGAGAGGTAGATGCCCTTGCGGTCCTCGGGGGCGAAGGAGTAGGAGAGCTCCCAGCCGCCCGTGGCCTGCCACATCTCACCGAACGTCAGCAGCACGCAGGCGGTGACCAGGACCGCTGCCGCCGCCCACGCGGAGGCGGGCCCCGCGGCGGCGGCGAGCGCGACGCAGCACAGGACCATCGCGAAGCCGCCCAGCAGCAGGGCCCGGCTCGCGCCGCCCTCGCGCTCGGCCGCACGGGCGATGGGGACCTGGAGCGCGATCGACATCAGGGTGTTGATCAGCACCAGGCCGGGCAGCAGCCCCGCGGGCATCGAGGTCGAGGAGATGACCCACAGCGGAATGCCCACCGCCAGGATCGTCACGTGCAGGTTGAGCACGCCGTTCAGCCCGGTCAGCAGCAAGTACCGCCAGTCCCGGAAGTCCTTGAGCGCCGCCAGCGGACCGACCTTGCGCTGGATCGTGTCGGCCCCTTCGACGCGCAGCCGGGTGAGCATCAGCGCGGAGGCGACGAAGACGGCGGCCGTGCCGAGGACGATGCTCCGGTACGCCCAGAGGCTGTCCGCCGCCAGCAGCGGCGCCGCGAGCAGCGCGCCCAGGGAGAAGCCGACGTTGCGCACCGTGCGGATGATCGCCATGGTGCGCGTGCGGTCGGTGCGGGCCACCGTCGCGGAGGCCACGGCCTGCGTCATGGGCTGGGTCGCGGCCTCCGCCATGGCCAGGCAGGACGAGACGACCGTGAAGCCGACCGGGCCGTGCACCAGGCACAGCGCGGCGAAACCGCAGGCCCGCCACAACTGGAGCACGATCAGGGTGCGCCGGGCGCCGAAGCGGTCGGCCAGCGCCCCGATCGGCACCGTCGTCAGGAAGCCGACGATGCCGGAGACGGCCAGCCCGGCGCCCACCTCGACGGGCGTCAGGCCCACCGCGCGGACGAAGAACACCGCGGAGGCGGCGAGGAAGAGGCCGCTCCCGACCGCGTTGACCATGGAGATGACGGCGAAGGTACGGCCCGCCGGGCTCGCGGGCACATAGTCCCGCCAGGTCACCCGGCTCACGAGGACTCCTCGGCCACCGGCTCGGTCCGTACGGCGATCAGCGCGGCCGCCCGCTCCGCGTGCCGCCCGGCCGCCGCGCCGTCCGCCCCGGTGGCGACGACGAATCCGGCCCGCTCCCAGGAGCTGACGGTGGGCAGGACCGTCGCGCCGGGGGCGACCGCGAGGTGGACCGTGTGCACACCGTCGGCGGCCGCGGCCTGGGCCTCGCCGGTGATCTCCCGGACCTCCCCCGGAGCCGCGACCAGGAAGCGGACGGCCGCGCCCTGCCGTGCGGGCAGGGCGTCTATTCGGCCCTTGCCCTCCAGGACGTACAGCAGGTTGTTCAGGATGTCGGTGTCGTAGGCGAGGTCGATCAGCATGGTGATGCCGCCGCCGGGGAGCCGGCCCGCGCACTCGACGAGGTGGGGGCGGCCGTCGTGGAGAATCCACTCGGAGTGCAGCACCCCGGAGCGGAAGTCCACGGCGCGGGCCAGGAGGACGAGGGCCTCGCGCAGCGCGTCCGCGGTGTCCCCGGGCAGGTCGGCGGGGACCGTGTGGCCCGTCTCGACGGGGTGGCGGGAGTCCCGGACCCTCTTGGCGGTGATGTTGGTGAAGCCGACCACGCCCTCGTGGACCACGGCCTCGACGCTCACCTCGGGCCCGGTCAGCAGTTGCTCCACCAGGCAGCGGCCCACCTCCTGCTCCTTCGGGGCGCGCAGCGTCGGCTCGTCGGCGGTGGTGGTGTGCGCCCACGCCTCGGTGACGTCGTCGTCCGGGCCGAGCAGCTGGACGCCCAGGCTGGCCTGCCGGTCGGCCGGCTTCAGCACGCACCGCCCGCCCCGGGCGGCCCGGAACGCGGCGACGTCCTCCGCGCTCTCCGCGATCGCCCAGACGGGCTGGGCGATCGGCGCGTCGGCCAGCGCGGCGCGCAGCACACTCTTGTCGCGCAGGACGCGGGCGGCCTCCGGGCCCGCCCCGGGCAGCCCCCACGCGTCGGCCAGCACGGCGGCGACCACCACCGCGTACTCGACGACGGGGACGACCACGCGCACCCGCGGCGGCCGCGGGACGCTCGTGACGATCCGTTCGGGGCGCCGCTCGTCCTGGCTGGGCGCGGGCAGCAGCGCGCCGACGCAGGGGTGCCGCTCCGCGAGGCCTTCGAGCCCGCGGGCGGCGATCACGGCCGGCTCCTCCAGGACGAGCACGGAGCCCGCCGGCAGCCGCCCGTCGAGGTGGCCGAGCATCACCGGGCTGTAACCGACCAGGACGTGGGTGACGGTGTCCGGCGCCGAGGGGGTGGTGCTGATGGTCAGCGCCCCGCGCACCCGCTCCTCCAGCGCGTCGAGCTCCTGGACCGTCGGCGCGTCGATGAAGAACGAGACCGCCCGGTCCTCCGAGCTGCTCAGCGGGCCGAGCCGGACGCCTCGGTCCTTGTGGACGAAGACGGCGCGCAGCGTGGGCGCGTCGTCGGGCGCGCCCGGCTCGACGCGCGGCCACAGTCCGCCGTCGCCGACCCAGGCGGGCACGGTGTCGAAGCCTTCCAGCGTCACGTCGTCGAGGACTCCGGGGACGTGCTCCACGTACACCTGCCGGGCCACCCGGCGCGGGGCCGGATAGGCGGCGGGCTCGCCGAGGGCGATCCGGAGGATCTCGGGTTCGAGCGGGACCCCCGTGGCCAGTTCGTACAGGACGCACAGGCCGTCGCCCGGCGTGCGGGCGGCGACCTCCATGAGGTAGGCGCGCCCGGAGGCGTCGATGCGCCACTCGGAGTGGGCGATGCCGTCCCGGAACCCGAGGTCCCGCAGCATCCGCGCGTTGGCGTCCAGGAGCGTTTCGTCGGCGTCCGGACGGTCGTTGGGCACGGTGTGCGACAGCTCGACGAAGGTGTGGGCGTGCGAGTCGGTGGTCTCCTTGCGGGTGGCGGAGGCGAAGACGACGCGGCCTTCCTGCACCAGGCTCTCCACCGAGTACTCCTGGCCGGCGATCCGCTCCTCGACCAGCACCGTCTCGTGCGGCGGGTACCCGGCGAGCGTGGACCGCAGCGCGTCGGGGCCCTCGACGGTCTCCACGCCGGAGCTGGAGTGGCGGCCGGCGGGTTTGACGACGGCCGGATACGTCACGGCCCGCGCGTCGAGGAGGTCGCGGTCCTCGCCCGCGACGATCAGTGAGGCCGGGCTGACGTCCGGGAGGTACCAGCGCTGGAGGTACTTGCTCCGGCAGGCGCGGGTGGCGCGCAGGCCGGGGGTGGGCAGACCGAGCGCGTCGGCGAGCAGCCCGGTCGGCTCGACCTGGGTCTCGCCCACCGCGTAGGCGCCGACGATGGTGTACGCCTCGCGCCAGCGGCGGCCGGCCGATACGACGCCGGGCAGGTAGGAGTTCTCCCGGGCGACGTCGCCGTCGACGAAGGCGATCTCGTGGATGGCGGAGGCCGGATGGGCCGGGTCCTTCATCGCGAGGTGGGCCTCGTCGCGCCACGCGGACGGCGTGATCAGCAGGATCTTCAGCCCTCGGCGCGACAGTTCCGACAGGTATCGGGGCGCCCGGCACACCACCAGGAACGAGCCGGTGAGCACGAAGGCGTCCGGTCGGTCGGGGGAGGGGGCGGCCGCTGCGGCAGGGGGCGTTGTGTTCATGTCTTCTTCGGTCCCTCGTCGGTTCGCTTGTCCGGCCGTCCGGTGACTGTGCGGTCGGCGTGGCGGCCGCTCCCGCCGCTCGCACGGTGGAAAGCGACCGCCACGCCGTGGGGGCTCATCCGAAGTTGAGCTTCCCGGTCCGGGTCCTCTTCAGCTCGAAGAAGTCGGGGTAGTTCGCGAGGACACGCGCGGCGTCGAAGATCCGCGCGGCCTCCTCGCCCCGGGGGATCGAGTTGAGTACGGGCCCGAAGAAGGCGACACCGTCGATGTGGATCGTGGGCGTGCCCACGTCCTCCCCGACCGGGTCCATGCCCTCGTGGTGGCTGCGGCGCAGCTGCTCGTCGTACTCCTCCGAGTCCGCCGCCGCCAGCAGCCCGGACGGGAGGCCCACCGCGTCGAGCGCCTGGGCGGCGACGGCGAGGTAGTCCTTGTCGCCTCCCGGGTGAATCCTAGTACCGAGCTCGGTGTAGAGGTCGCCCAGAACCCCTTCTCCGTGCTGGTGGGCGGCAGCGGTGCAGACCCTGTTCAGCGCGAGCGAATTGTCCACCAACGTGCGGTACCAGTCCGGCAGTTCCCGCTTCTCGTTGAGGACGTACAGGCTCATCAGGCGGAAACGCAGGTCCAGTTCGCGGTGGTTGCGCACCTCCAGAATCCAGCGCGAGGTGATCCAGGCGAACGGGCAGGCCGGGTCGAAGTAGAAGTCGACCCGCGCCGTCCCGGCGGGACCGGTCGTCCCGGTGCTCATACGCCGACCTCCGCGGTGGCCTCCACGGAGCGGCTGTCGGCCTGCCGGACGTAGGCGGGCAGGTCCTCGTACTTCTTGCGCAGTTCGCGCTTGAGGACCTTGCCGGTGACGCCCACCGGGAAGTCCGCCTCGGTGCGGGCGATCTCCAGGACGGCCAGCTTCGGGTGGCCGGCCGCCTCCAGCGCCTCGTTGGCGCGCCGCAGCAGCTTCGCCGGCTCGTCCACGCCTTCGGCGGCGGTGACCACCGCGACCGGCAGCACCGTGTCGCCGCGTCGGCCGGCTATCACGGCGACGTCGCCGACCTCCGGCACCTCGTTGAGGATGACCTCCTCCATGAACACCGTGTAACCGGTGCCCGCCTCGGTCACGATGGCGTCCGCGGCCCGGTCGACCAGGTAGTGGTCGCCCTCCGAGTCCCGGTAGGCCATGTCACCGGGCAGCCAGTAGCCGGCCAGCTTGTAGCGGTAGGTGGTGTCGGAGTCCGCCCAGTAACCGGGGGTGATGGCCGGGCCCTTGGCGGCGAGGAAGCCGACCTCGTTGTCGTCGGCGAGGCTGCCGTCCTTGCGGAGGATGGCGACCTCGGCGACGCCGACCGGCTTGCCCGCGCAGCGGTCGTTGCGCTCGGTCTCCAGGGTGCGGACCTTGAGCAGCACGCCCCAGCCCAGCTCGGTGGTGCCCAGGCGGTCGAAGAACGCCGAGGGCGTGAGGTCCTTGCTGCGCAGGGCGAGGACCTTGGTGATGTGCGACTGGTGGACGGCGTCGCCGATGGACGTCCACACCTGGACGGAGTCGAGCGAGCCGACGGGCAGGTCGAGGTTGGCGAGTTCGGCGTAGCCGTGCGCGAAGGACATCACCGCGGTCGGCTGGAACTTCTTGACGGCGTCGACCAGTGCGGTGCCGCTGCAGTCGCTCAGGGCGACGATCGGGGTGCCGCCGAGGACCGCGTACACGGTGTAGGCCACGCAGCCGAGGTGGGACTGCGGCAGCGCGGTCATCATCAGCGCACCGGGCTGCTCGGTGTGGTCGACCAGGCGGAACTTCGGCCCCGCCACGATCGACTGGTGGGTGTGCAGGGTCGGCTTCGGGCGGCCGGTGGTGCCGGAGGAGTGCAGGATCACGACCGGGTCTTCGTCGTGGTGGTTCCAGTACGAGGACTCGGCCAGCGTGGCGTCGGGCGGGGCCGGCAGCTCCTCCAGGGACTGGACCCACTGGAGGCCCAGTTCACCGGTGTCGCCCAGGATGTCCAGACGTGCCCGGTCGGCGTAGAGGCCGACGGGGGTGGTCTGCTCCAGCAGGGAGGCGGCGATCGCCTGCGGGGCGTTGGAGTTGATCAGCACCGCGACGGCGCCGATCTGGGCGAGGGCGTGGAAGTGCAGGGAGTAGGCGATCGAGTCCTCGAACCAGACCGCGACCCGGTCGCGGGTCTGCACGCCCTGGGACAGGTACCAGGCCGACCACGCCTGGGCGAGCGCGTCGAACTCGATCAGGCTGAAGTCCTGGCGGAGTTCACCGGTGGCGGTGGCGATGGGGCGGGAGGAGTGGATGAACCGCTCGTCGGGCCGCGGGTTCGCGGCGATCGCGGAGCGCAGGAGGTTGCCTCCGCCCACGGCGGGGTCGGCGGCGAGATCGGCCCGCTGCTGCGGCGTCAGGACGCTGGGGGCGAAACTGTTCACGGGTACACCTTCCAAAGCACGCGTGCATGTGTGATGAAGCCGGGAGTGCGTCGGCTCAGACGGATGTGAAGAGCCGGGCACAGGTGTCGCGGTGGTGGGCGAGATCGCCGCCCAGATAGTCGCGCAGCTCCGCCAGGATCGCGGCGAAGTCGGCCTCCGAGCCGGCCTCGACGACGTGGGCGAGCCGGTGGAGACCCGCGGCGAGTGCCTCGCGCGCGCCCGCCGCCTCGGGGTTGGCGCTCTGCACGTCCCGGTAGACCTCCGGGGTTCCGGACGCGATCCGGGCGAGCAGGGCCAACAGGGTGTTCGCGGGCGGCGGGGCGACCTCGCGCACGTCGGCGGCGGAGACCCCGAGCCCGGCGAGGGCGAGCCCGAAGCCGAGGACGGCGGCGTGGGGCAGCACCTGCGCGGCGCCGGCCAGGCGGTCGTGCTCGGCCGCGTCGACGCGTACGACACGGGCGCCCCAGCTTTCGACGAGCGTCAGGAACTCCTCGGCGAGCGGGCCCGGGTTGACCGTGACGGCCGCCACCGGGCGCCCCGGGAAGCCCAGGGACGGCGCGAACATGGGATTGACCCCCACGGCCTGGACGTTCGGCGCGTGGGTGCGGACCGCCTCGGTCATGGGCTGCTTGACGGACAGGGTGTCCACGAGCAGGGCGCCGGAGGACAGGACGTCCGCGATCCGGGGGACGGCCGCGAGGGCCACCGCGTCGGGCAGGGCGAGGACCACGAGGTCCGCCCGGCCCAGCTCGGCGGCCAGGGCCGGGTCCGCGGCCGTGACGTCGCCCTGTATCCGGCGGACCCGTTCGTCGGACCGCCCGGAGGCGGCGGAGTCCACCACGGTGACCGCCGCACCCGTTTCCAGGAGCCGTTCGGTGAACAGGGCGCCGACCGCGCCCGCCCCGCCGACGACGACGACGTGCTGGATCACCGGTCGCCGCCCGGGTCGGTCCGGTCCTGGTCCTGCTCCGGGTCCAGGGCTGTCGAGAGGACGGCGGTGACCACCGCCCGCGACTTCACGACCGTCTCCTCGAACTCCTCCTCGGGGTCCGACAGGGCGATGATCGCTCCGCCGACGCCGAAGCTGGCCTGGTCGTCGGTGACGACCAGAGTGCGGATGACGATGTTCAGGTCCGTCGCACCGCTGAGCGAGAACCAGCCGACCGATCCGGAGTAGACCCCGCGCGGCCCCTCTTCGAGGCGATCGATGATCTCCGTCGTGCGCAGCTTCGGAGCGCCGGTCATGGAGCCGCCGGGGAACGCCGCGCGGACGCAGGAGACCGCGGTCTCCCCGGGCCGCAGGGTGCCGCGGATCGTGGACACCAGTTGGTGCACGGGCGCGTACGTCTCGACGTGGAAGAGCCGCGGCACGTGCACCGATCCGATCTCGCAGACCGTGTTCAGGTCGTTGCGGATCAGGTCCACGATCATCAGGTTCTCGGCGCGGTCCTTCTCGTGGCCGAGGAGGTCCTGGCGGAGCGCCGCGTCCTCCTCGGGGGTCGCGCCGCGCGGCCGGGTGCCCTTGATCGGCTTGGACTCGGCGACCCTGTCGGTGCCGACCGTGAGGAACCGTTCGGGCGAGGCGCTGAGCACGGCCACCCCCGGGTAGTCGAGCAGCGCGCCGTAGGGGACGGGGCTGATGCGGCGCAGTCGGGCGTAGGTGCGCAGCGGGTCGATCCTGGCCTTGAGCGTGACCGTGTTGGTCAGGCACACCTCGTACGTCTCGCCCTGCCGGATCTCCTCCATGCTCTCGGCGATCCGGGCCAGGTAGGCGTCCTTGTCGTGGCGCGGCACAGCAGTGCCCACCGCGGCCGGATCGGTCATGCCGACGCCGTCGAAGGCCGGCTGCTCGGTGTCCGCGGCCGGTGGCAGGCTCAGCAGCCGGGCCTGGGTCTCGGTCAGCCACCGCAGGGCCTCGGTGTCGTCGCCCCGGGACAGCGCGAGGAGGTAGCTGACGCCCTCGACGTGGTCGACGGCGAGCATCCGGTCCGCGAACAGGAAGGCGGCGTCGGGCGTCTCGGACTTGTGCACGGCGGCGCCGCCGGTCTCCGCCTTCATCTCGTAGCCGAGGTAGCCGACGTAACCGAGGTTGAACTCGAAGGGCAGCCCCTCGGGGACCGGCGCCTCGCGCGCCCTCAACTGCTCGTCGAGATAGTCGAAGAAGCCCTGCTCGATGAGTTCCTCGCCCTGGTCGGGGCGGCCCGGGGCGGTGACGGTGGCGACGCCGTCGGCGACCCGGTAGGTGACGTACTCGGCCAGCGGCCCGGAGCCGTCGCCGAGGAAGGAGAACCGGGACAGACCCTCGATGACGTTGGCGCTGTCCAGCCAGAAGCTGTGGGCGTTGCCGGCGAACAGCTCCCGGTAGGCGGCCTCGGTGTCGAGCTGTGACCAGACCTTGCGGACGTGCACGGCGTAGGAGGCCTTCTGCTCCCGGGTCCGCCCGTGGGCGAGCGCGAGGTCCCGGAAGTTGGCGAGCAGTTCGCGGCCGTACTGGCTGCTGACGGACTCGGGGTGGAACTGAACGCCCCAGAGGGGGCGGGTCCGGTGCCGCACGCCCATGACGACGCCGTCCTCCGTGCGGGCGGTGACCTCCAGCTCGTCGGGGACCTCGGTGGCGGCCAGCGAGTGGTAGCGCACGACGTCGAAGGGCGAGGGCAGGCCGGCGAAGACGCCGTCGCCCGCGTGGTGCACCGGTGAGATCCGGCCGTGCATCGGCTCGGGGGCGAGGTCGACCCGGCCCCCGAAGAGGTGGGTGATGCCCTGGTGGCCGAGACAGACCCCGAGCACGGGCAGCCCGCTGTCCAGGATGGCCCGGGCGCTGACGCCGAAGTCGCGTTCCCGGTCGGGCCGGCCGGGGCCGGGCGAGATGACGACCGCGTCGAATTCCTCGAAGCGCAGGTCCGACCAGTCGGCGCCGTTGCGGACGACCACCGGCGGGCAGCCGTTCACCTCACCGAGAAGCTGGTAGAGGTTGTAGGTGAAGGAATCGTAGTTGTCGATCAGCAGCGTTCTCATACGGTCTCGCCGATGACGAGATCCTCAACCCGGCAGGTCTCCTCGATGATCAGGTCGTACAGCCGGCGGAGGAATTCCTGGTTGATCCCGTGCTCTTCACCGAACCGGGCCGCCCGCTCCTGGACGATGCCGATGCGGTGCGGCTGCATCATGGGCACATCACGCTCCCGCTTGAAGTGACCGATCTCCACACATATTTCGATGCGGGCGCGCAGCTCTTGAAGGAAGCGTTCGTCGATCACGTCGAGCCGCGCCCGCAGCTCATCAATAGTCAGCTCTGTTGCCGGGTCATTTTCCAGCATGATTGGCCCCTCCCCCGGATATTCCGCTTCCCCGGATTCTGCCGGGCCCTCTGCGGGTACGCCACGACTTCCATGGCTCGGGTCACCGCACTGCACACAATCCAGGGGTTGACATAGGGGGGCAAAGCGACACTTTCGGGCGTAGATTTCGAGCTGCCGAAGCTGCGTGCGCGGCCTGCCGCAAGGTGCGGCCAAACGCACTCCGGCACCGGAGCGCACCCATCGTCCGCGCGGACCCACTTGCCAAGAAGAGTTGGCCGATCGCATACTCTCCAGCATTCCGTCGACGGGAAGGCGGATTACCATGGGGGAATACGATGGGGAATCCGGGTGTCGTCGATAAATGTCTGACAGATCTACTGATCGAACAGGTGGTGACCCGCCCGGACGACATCGCCGTCCGGCACGGGAGCGACACCCTCACCTACCGCGAGCTGGTCGCCGACAGTCTTGACCTGGCCCGGCGCCTGCGGGACCTCGGAGTGTCGAGGGACGGCCGCGTCGGCGTCCTGGTCGACCCCTCGCTCGATCTCATGATCGGCGCCTGGGGGGTGCTTTTCGCCGGCGGCACCTATCTCCCTCTCTCACCGGATTACCCGGACGAGCGCCTCCGATACATGCTGGAGGACGCCGAGGTCACGGTCGCCTTTTGCCAGGAATCCCTCCGGGAACGACTGGAGGAAATCGCCCCCTCAGCCATGACGATCATCACGTGGGAGGACGTGGCGGCCTTCCGGAAGGAGAGCTCCGACGAAACACGGAGCACTCCCCTGCCACATCCCGATCCACAGAGCCTCGCCTACGTCATCTACACCTCGGGAAGCACCGGAAAACCCAAGGGCGTGATGATCGAGCACCACAGCATCGTGCACCAGATGAACTGGCTCCGGCAGACGTACCGCCTGGACTCCGCGCAGGTCGTCCTCCAGAAGACCCCGATGAGTTTCGATGCCGCGCAGTGGGAGATCCTGGCCCCAGCCTGCGGCAGTACGGTCGTTTTCGGAGCACCGGGAATTCACCGCGACCCGGACCTGATGATCCGGACCGTGGTCCACGAGAAGATCACCACGGTCCAGTGCGTCCCCACCCTGCTGCAAGCCCTTGTGGACACCGACGAACTGCACCGGTGCACCTCGTTGACGCACATCTTCAGCGGCGGCGAGGCCCTTTCCCGCAGCCTCGCACGGCAGTGCGCGGAAATCCTGCCGGACTGCGCCCTCGTCAATGTCTACGGGCCGACCGAGTGCACCATCAACACCTCGGCCCACACCGTCGATCCTGCGGCCCTGGGCGACGGCTCCCGGTCCGTCCCGATCGGCACCCCCGTGGACGGTCTGCGCCACTACGTCCTGGACGAGCACCGCCGGCCGCTGGGGCCCGGCGGGACGGGCGAGCTGTACATCAGCGGCGTCCAGCTGGCTCGCGGATACCTGCACCGCCCCGACCTCACGGCCGACCGCTTCGTGGCGAACCCGTTCGGCGACCCCGCCCCCCACGACCGGCTCTACCGCACGGGCGACCTGGCGTCCTGGAACCCGGACGGGACCCTTCAGTTCGCGGGCCGGACGGACAGCCAGGTCAAGCTGCGCGGCTTCCGCATCGAGCTGGACGAGATACGGCTGGCCATCGAGGCCCACGACTGGGTGAAGAACGCGGCGGTCCTGGTGCGCGACGACCCGCACACCGGCTTCCAGACCCTCGTCGCCTGCATCGAGCTCAGCGCCCGCCAGGCCGCGCTGATGGACCAGGGCAACCACGATGCCCACCACCTGTCGAAGGAGTCCAAGCTCCAGGTCAGGGCCCAGTTGTCGAGCCCCGGGGTCCGGGACGCCGAGGAGCTGTCCTCCTGGACGGCGGTCGCCCTGCCCGGCGCCGCGGCGACCCCGCGCCAGCGCCGCCGCGCCTTCGCCCGCAAGACGTACCGCTTCTACGAGGGCGGACCCGTCGGCTCCCAGGACCTGCTGGCGGCCCTGGGCCGCCGGGTGGAGGGGGCGGCGCCCCGCGCCCCGGAGGAGATCACACGCGCCGAACTGGGCGAACTCCTCCGCGACTTCGGGCCCTTCCTGAGCCGGGAGCGGTTGCTGCCGAAATACGCCTACGCCTCGCCCGGATCGCTCTACGCGACCCAGCTGCACCTGGAGATCCGGGGGGTCGACGGCCTGCGGCCGGGGCGCTACTACTACCACCCGCTCCGCCACGAGCTGTACCTGACGCAGGAGGCCGGGACCGGGGAGGCGGCGGACACGGCTCCAGGGGTCCGCCTGCACTTCATCGGCCGCAGGCGGGCGATCGAGCCCGTCTACCGGAACAACATCCGTGAGGTCCTGGAGATCGAGGCCGGGCACATGGTCGGTCTGTTCGACGAACTCCTGCCGGCCTACGGCCTCGCCGTCGGCGACGCCCTGGACGAGCCCCGCGAGCGGGAGCGGCTGAGATGTGCGCCGGACGACTACTACCTGGGCAGCTTCGCCCTGGCCCCCTGGGACCCGGAGCCGGACCACCGGGAGAGGGACGCGGCCGACGTCTACGTCCAGTTCCACCCGGGCGGTGGGGCCGATCTGCCTCCCGGCCAGTACCTGTACCAGGACGGGCGGCTGGAGCGGCTCTCCGACGAGCTGGTCCTCAAGCGCCACGTCATCGCCATCAACCAGGCGGTGTACGAGCGGGCCTCGTTCGGCATCACGCTCGTCAGCCGGGCCGGCCAGGAGCGGCGCGGCTACCTGGGCCTGGGCCGCAGGCTCCAGCACCTGATGCTGAACACCGGCAACCTCGGCTTCATGTCCTCGGGTTACAGCTCGCGCACCGGCAACGACCTGCCGTCCGCCCGGCGGATGGGGGGCATCCTCCGGAGCGCCGGGCGGCCCGTGGGGCCGTCGTACTTCTTCGTCGGCGGCCGGGTGACCGACGAGCAGCTCGCCCACGAGGGCATGAACGAGGACGTCGTCCACATGAAGGGCCCCGCGGAGCTGATCAAGGAGGACCTGGCCGCCCTGCTGCCCGATTTCATGCTGCCCAACAGAATCCTGGTCATGGACCGGCTGCCGCAGACGCCCAACGGCAAGAGCGACACCCAAGCCCTGGCCGCGCACGCCGACCGGACAGCGGCGTGCGGGGACCGGCGGGTCGTCCCCCCGCGCACGCGGACCGAGTCGAGGATCTGCGACCTCTGGAAGGCGGCGCTGAAACGCGACGTCGTCTCCGTCCTGGACGACTTCTTCGCGTGCGGCGGCAACTCCCTGGTGGCGGTCGCCCTGGTGAACCGGATCAACCGCGCGTTCGGGTGCTCGCTCCCCCTCCAGGTGATCTTCGAGGCCCCGACGGTGGAGCGACTGGCCGAACGCGTCGACGCCCCGGACACCGCGGCCTCGTCCCGGCTGATCACCCTGAGCCCCGGGGGCTGCGCACCGCCGGTGTTCTGCTGGCCCGGTCTGGGCGGCTACCCGATGAACCTCCGCCTGCTCGCGGCCCGCACCGCCGGGGACCGCCCGTTCCACGGCGTCCAGGCCTACGGCGTCAACAGCGGCGAGTCACCGTTCCCCAGCGTCGAGGAGATGGCCCGGGCCGACATCGAGCTGCTGCGCCATGTCCAGCCGGACGGCCCCTACACCCTGTGGGGCTACTCCTTCGGCGCCCGCGTCGCCTTCGAGGCAGCCCGGCAGCTGGAGCAGTCGGGCGCCCGGGTGGACCAGCTGTTCCTGCTGGCGCCGGGCTCGCCGCACCTGCCCGGCAGGGACGCCCGCGACCGGGCCGCGGCCGACTTCACCGACCCGGCCTTCGTCACCACCCTCTTCTCCGTCTTCGGCGCCACGACCAGAGGCCCGCTCCTGGACGCCTGTCTGAGGGCCGCGCACGACCAGGAGAGTTTCACTGCGTTCGTGATCCGCCGCTTCCCGCAGCTCGACGCGGAGCTGATCCGCCGGGTGACCGCGGTGGTGTGCCTCACCTACCCGTTCACCTACGACCTCACCGTCCCGGGCCAGCTCCCCGTACAAGCGCCCGTGACGGTCTTCAAGGCCCGCGGCGACGCGCCCTCCTTCATCGAGCGCACACCCGTCCACGGGTCCGCCGCCCCCGCCCTCGTCCTCCTGGACGCGGACCACTACGGGGTACTCAAGGACCCGGGCGTCGACGAACTCGCCAAGGCCATCCACCGCGAGACCACCCGGCAGACAAGGAATCGGACATGCCCCACCTGACCGTCAAGCACTTCCCGAAGTCCCTCACGCCCGACCAGCGGGCCGAGCTGGCCGCCGCGCTGACGGCAGCGGTCCAAAAGGCGTTCGCCTGCGACGAGGGCGTCGTCTCCATCGCCCTCCACCCCGTCGACCCCGACCTCTGGGACGAGCAGGTCTACCGCCCCGAGATCACGGACCGCCGGGACGCCCTGATCAAGACGCCCGACTACTGACCGCCGGCCGGTCGTCCCCGAGGTACGCCGGTACGCGCCCGGAACCGGTCCCGGGCGAGCCGGGCCGGCGTCGCCGCTCGTCGCGGAGGAGGGGCGTCGTGGCGGCCCGCACCGGCGCCCGCCTCCGTCATCCGCCGACGCGTCGGGCGACAGCCGGATACGGGACCATGGTCCCGCGTGCGGCCGCGCACCCGCGCGGGTGCGCGCCCCCCCACCCTCCGCGCCCGGCTCCTGGGCGCGCGGGCCCGGTACGGAGGGCCGCGGGACGGGAAGGGATGGACCACGCGGAACGGAGAGGACTGGGATGGGGCTGGGACTGGGGTACTTCCTGCTGCCCGCGGGCGGCGCGCTGAGCCTGACCGGCGTGATCACGGGCAACGGCACGCTGATCAGTCTGAGCTGGATCATGTGGGTGCTCGGGCTCCTGCTGCTGTTCCGGGACCGCGGCCGCCGTCCCGCCACCGTGCGGGAGGTCGCCGCGGCCGCCGCCGCCGGAGACGCGCGGGCGGTGCGGAAGCTGCGGGCCCTGGCCCTGGCGGCGCGGGCGGAGCGGCGTCCGGAGGCGGCGGAGCGGATGCTGCGGCAGGCCGTGCGGGCCGGTGACGTGGAGTCCATGTGGGAGCTGGGCCGCCTGGTCCAGGAGCGTGACGGCCTGGCGGAGGCGGAGCCGTGGTTCCGGATGGCGGCGGAGCGGGGGCACGCGGTGGCCAAGCGGCTGTTCCGGCCGGGCGGCGCCCTGCACACGGACGGCGCGGGGCCGCCGTAGCCGTCCGGGCGGCGCAGCCCCCGTGTCCCGCGCTGCTCTGTCCGCGTCGCACGGCGTCCGGTGCCCGCCTCCTCCTGCTACGAGATCCGGTCCCCCCTCACACGAGCCTCAGCGCCGCCGTCCGGGTCAGGAAGGCGAGCCGGGCCGTCTTCTCCGGCTTCTGGATCTCCGGGCCCAGCTCGAAACCGACCCGGACCATCCGGGCGAGGGCCTTGTCGTTGCGGGCGTCCGGCTCGACGACGACGCGCAGGTGGGCCGGGTCGCTGAAGACGCATCCGATGAACGCGGTGAGCAGGGCGTCCGTGTACCCCTTCACCGCCGCGTCGGCGGGGGCGACCAGCAGGTGGACGCCGAAGTCGCCGGGCTGGACGTCGTAGCACTCTCCGACCGGGTCGGCGTCCGGCTCGTACGTCTGGAAGAGCGCGGCCGGAACGCCGTCGCGCAGCGCCAGGTAGGCGTGGTGCGTCGGGAGCGAGTCGAGGAACTCGTAGACCTCACGCACCTGTTCACGGGTGTGGTCGCCCATGCCCCAGAAGCGGGCCCGCTCCTGGGTGACCCAGCCGTACAGCAGATCCAGGTCGGCCGCAGGGTCGACGGGGACCAGGCGCACGGCGCCGAAGCCCTCGACCTTCTGCTCGTACACGGCGGTACGGAGGTCGGGCGCGGCGGACGCGGCGGACGCGGCGGACGCGGCGGACGCGGCGGGAACGGCGGATTCCGGGTCCGTGGGCGAGGTGGCGGCTCGGGCGGCGTCGGTCATGGCGGGGCTCTCCTTCGGGCGGGGATCGGCACGGTAGTCGGTGGGCCGTCCGGGGCGGCGCCCGGTGCGGGGGCCGGCGGGCGGCTCGGTGCGGTGCAGCAGGTTCCAGTCGGTGACGACCGGGGCGAGGGCGCCCCGCGCCCACAGGGGCGTCTGGTCGCGGTGGTGGGCGGTTCCCGCGACGCCGGACGCGCCGAACGGCACCACCCACCGGCTGTCCTCCCGGCGGGCCAGGTCCCAGACGTAGCGGGCGGCCGGGCCCCGGGCGAACAGGTCGGTGACGCCGGGCACGCTGGAGGTGGACAGCACGCAGTCGTGGTCGCCGGCGACCCCCGGCCAGACCTCGTCGGGGGCGGCGTCGGGAAGCGCCTGCCAGGGGGTCAGGCGGTGCAGCTGGCCCCACGGGCCCGGCGGGGTCTCCTCGACCGTCGCGGCGACCGCCTCCGCGGAGGCGGCGACCACCGCCAGCCGGTCCTCGCGCGGCAGGAGCCCGTCGCCGAGCAGGCTCTCCAGGGCGTAGCCGATGCGGGGCACGGCGGCGAGCCAGGGGCGGAAGAGCGGCGGACAGGCGGTCGAGCGCCACGGGTCGTCCACCCCCGTGACGGGGCGCAGGGCGGGGTGTCCGGCCAGCCGGTGGACGACGTCCGTGCGGAGGCGGGCGTAGAGCGTCGCGTCGGTGCTGTCCGCGTCCATATGACGGTCCCAGCGCAGCAGCCGGTCCCGGAGGCGTTCGGCGTTCGGCCCGAGGCCGCTGGCGCGGGCGAGCAGGGACAGCAGCGGGCGGGCGGAGGCGAGGTGGGTGTCGGTGTGGACGGCGGCCATGTCGGCGGCCGACCGGCCCGGCCCGGCGGCGAGCAGTTCGCGTATCCGCTCGGCCCGGTGCGGCGGGGCGAACTCGACGCCGAGCGGGGCGGCGAGACCGCGTTCGTTGGCCATCACGGCGATGCCGTCGGGGCCGTCCGCCCCGGCACGGGGCAGAGGGAGGGACGCGCCCTCGCGCCAGGCGTACGCGGGGTCGTCGGCCGGGACGACCCGCAGCCGGTTCGCGTGCGGGCGCACGGGGACGTATCCGGCGGTCCGGTGCAGGGTGGCCCCGGCGGTGTCGGCGGCCAGGACCACGTTGACGGGCTCGACCCAGCGGTCGAGGGCGGTGTCGAGATCGGCGACCGTACGGGCCCGCAGGAGCGCGGGCAGCACGTCGAACCCCAGGTCGCCGGTGACGCGGGGCGGGTAGCGGAGGCTGATGACGGGCGCGTCGGAGGTGGCGGCGTCGGTGTCGGAGCCGGGCCGGGGGGCCTCGCGCGGGCCGCAGGGCGCCCCACCGGGTATGTCCCCGGGCGCCTCGCCGATGATCACCGGCCCGCGGTCCGTCTCGATCACCTCGACCGTCTCCGCCTCCGCCCCCGCGACCTCGATGGTCTCGGTGTGGGCGTGGGCCCGGTACCAGCCCTCGGGGCCCAGCGCCTCCACGCCGCCGTCCGGGGTGCGGCGCAGCCGCTCCCGGTAGAGGTCCTGGTAGTCGGCCATCGCGTTGGTGATCGCCCAGGCGACTCCCCCGGTGTGACCGAAGTGGGCGATCCCGGGGACGCCTGGCACGGCGAGGCCGACGACGTCGAACTCGGGGCAGGCCAGCCGGATCTGCTGGTAGACGCCGGGGTCCTCGATGAAGCGGTGCGGGTCGCCCGCGATGAGGGGGGCGCCGGTGGCGGTGCGCTCCCCGGTGAGCAGCCAGCCGTTGCTGCCCGCGGTGTGGGGTCCGTCCGTCGCGAAGAGGGTGATGTGGTCCTCGCCGAGCCTGCGAGCGACTTCTTCACGCCAGAGTTTGGTCGGGAACCCGGCGAACAGGATGTGTGTGGAGAGCCAGACGCCGAGCGGGGTCCACGGCTCCCAGCGGCCCGGGGCGAGGCCGGCGGCGGCGAATTCGGGGGCGCGGGCGGCCCCTTCCGCGAGCCCCGCGTTGACCCCGTCGACGTAGGCGCCCACCCAGGCCGCGGTCTGCGGCGCGAGGCGGGCGAAGCAGCGGCGGGCGGTGTCGGCGAGCCGGGCCCGCCGGACGAACCGGTCCCACTCGACGGCCTCCGCGCCGAGGTGGGAGGCGGTGGCGCCGAGCACCCGGCACCGCTCGGTCTCCAGCTGCCAGGCCCGGTCGAGGGCGACGTCGCGGCCCTGGGCGTGGGCGAGGGCCATGGCGTCGGCGGCCCGCAGATGCGGTATCCCCCAGTCGTCCCGGAAGACCTCGAAGGACCCGTCGGCATCCCAGGTGACCTCGGGTCTGGCGCCCTCGACATCAGCGGTCATAGCCTTGCCTCTCCCACTCCCGGTGCTTTTCAGCCACTCCCCAGCGTTCGAGTTTTAGGTTAGCCTAACCTAAAATGCCCTTTTGGCACTGGGCCGGGGCGGCGGGGCGAGGCAGGAGACACCGTGGGGCATGGCTGGGAAGGCGTCGTTCTCAAGATCCTCCGGGGGCGTGATTTCACGTTCACGGTGACCGGTGCGGAGGAAGTCACCGACCGGTTCCACCGGGTGCACCTGAGCGACGGGGGGCTGCTCGCCGCGACCGGCGGCGCGCATCCGACGATGTGGGTCCGCCTGTGGTTCGAGAACGCGGGCAAGCCGCATCAGCGCGCCTACACCCTGGTCGACCCGGACCCGGAGGCCGGCGCCTTCAGCCTTGAGTTCGCCCTGCACGAGGGAGCCGCGTGCACCTGGGCGCGGGCGGCGAAGCCCGGCGACACCATCGACGCGACGCTCCAGGGCACCGGCTTCACCCTGCCCGACCCTGCTCCGTCCCGGCTCTTCCTCATCGGTGACGCGGCGGCGCTGCCGGCGATCAACTCCCTGCTGGACGCGGTCCCCGGCATCCCGGCGACGCTCTGGTTCGAGACAGCGCACGAGGACGACCGGAAACTCCCCTTCCGCCTCGACCCGGCCCACCACACCGTGCACTACGTGGAGCGCCGCGAGGGGGGCGCGCACCTGGTCTCCGAGGTGAAGGCGGCCCTGCCCGGACTGCTGGGCGACGACCACTCCGACGCCTACGTCTGGGTCGCCTGCGACACGACGACCACCCGGACCCTGGCCGCGTACCTCCGCAAGGAGCTGGGACTGCCCAAGGACCGGGTGCACGCCCTGGGTTACTGGCGCCCCTAGCCCCGCGCCCGCGCCGCCGCACGGGGCGGCCGTCGCGGCCCGCCGGCGCACGGCGGGGGGGCCGGGGAGACCTCAGTCCTCGACCACGAGGGCCGGGGTCTCCTTCGTCAGCACCTCGCCCCGGAAGAACGCCGGGCTGCGCCGCTCCATCCCGGCCATCAGCACCAGGCCGAGGAGCAGCAGCCCGACCCCGATGACGAACACGGAGCCGACGCCGAGGACCGAGGAGCCGGAGCCGTACGCCGGGTCCCACATGTCGTAGAGGGTCTTGGCGAAGACGGCGGCGAGCAGGGCCCCGCCGACGACCGGGAAGAGCCCCTTGAAGACCAGGTCCCGTCCGGACCGGGTCAGCTCGGCGCGGAAGTACCAGGCGCAGGCGAAGGCGGTCAGTGCGTAGTAGAAGCAGATCATGAGGCCGAGCGCGTAGATGGTGTCGACCAGGACGTGCTCGCTGAGCAGGGTCATCACGGTGTAGAAGACGCCGGTGCCGATGCCCGCCGTGACCGTCGCCCGGCCGGGTGTCCTGAAGCGGGGGTGGACCCTGGCGTACGAGGCCGGCATCGCCTCGTACGCGGACATCGCGAGGACCGTGCGGGCGACCGGGATGAACGTCGTCTGGAGGCTGGCGGCGGCCGAGGCGAGGACCGCGAGGAAGAGCAGGACGCCGAGGCCGGGGCCCATCACCGGTCCGGCGAGCGCGGCGAAGACGTTGTCGGAGGTCTCCGGGTGGGCGAGGCCCAGCCCCGACGTGCCGGCGCCGACCGCCATCTGGGCGGCGATGCCGGTGGCCAGGTAGGAGCCGACCAGGACGACCATCGCGATCAGGGCCGCCCGGCCTGGGGTCTTCTCGCTGCCGGTGGTCTCCTCGTTGGCGGTCAGGCAGGCGTCCCAGCCCCAGAACATGAAGATGGACAGGGACAGGCCCGCGGTGAAGGCGGCGAAGGACTGGACGGCGAACGGGTTCAGCCAGGACCAGGAGAAGTCGAGCGAGGTCGCGAACTCGGCCCCGCCGCCGTCCGCCTTGCCGACGGCCATGGTCACGAACAGGGCGAGGACGGCGAGCTGGAGGCCGACCAGGGCGTACTGGATGCCCTTGGTAGCGGTCATCCCCCGGTAGCTGATGGCGGTGGCGACGGCGATGAGGACGAGGCAGGTGGCGATGTGGACGGCCTTGCTGTCGTCCAGGGCGGCGACCGCGCCGCTGCCGGTGATCTCGCCCGCCAGCAACCAGAAGTAGGAGGTGGCGACGCCCGCCAGGTTGGACAGGACGATGATCGTCGCGATGACCAGACCCCAGCCGCACATCCAGCCGACGCGGGGGCCGAACGCCTTCACCGTCCAGGTGAAGGAGGTGCCGCAGTCCGGCATCGCCCTGTTCAGCTCCCGGTAGGCGAAGGCGACGAGCAGCATCGGCAGGAACCCGGCCAGGAAGACGGCGGGCATCCGCACGCCGACCTCTCCGGCGGTGGAGCCGAGGGTGGAGGTCAGGCAGTAGACGGGGGCCACGGTGGAGACGCCGATGACGGCACTGCCCATGAGGCCGACGGAGTTCCCGCCCAGCCCCTTGCCGCGTACACCGCCGTCGGCCGGGGAGCTTCCCGTCACCGTGTCTCCGGCCCGTGGCCGCGCGTCCACCTGAGTCATGAGGAGGACCGTATGTGCTGCGATATCCACATCCGGAGCATGAGACTCCGACGTCTCACCCTTGGATAGCCGGGCGACTCGCGAGACTTGCGCACCTAATTCAAGGTGAAGCTCGCGTGAAACCTTGCAATGCAGGCCGACCCGGAGGAAGTGTCGCCGTACGGTAATCGCAGCCCTGCCCGTTTTGTTGCGGTTCAAAATTTTCCCGCGCGGCCTCCGGGGAGCCCCCCGCGGGACCGGACGGCCGCCCGCCTCACGCCGGGGCGCGCCGAGCGCACGAGGCCGCGCCCCGGGCCGACCGCGCCCGCCAGTCCAGTGGTAGCGCTTCCACAGCGGGCCCTCATGCGCGCCCTCGGGGGCCCTGCCTTTCCCACCCCGCCCCGCGCGCCGGCCCGAGCGGCGCCCGAGACTCCTCGCGCGGGCCTCACCCCTGCCCGTCACCCGGACGACCCCGACTCACCTGGCCGTCACCGCCCTTGCGCAGCCCTGAGCGCACCCGGCGACGGCGGGAATCCGACAGCTGCACGCACCTTGCCAGAGCCACCCACCCCCTCTATCTTCACTGAAGAAGAGCGGAGAAAGCGCTTTCTGGCCACACCGATACCTGGCCTGATCGAGCGGTCGCCACGGCACCCGCCGTGACACCGCGCACCCCGGCCGCCGATCCGGTGCGGGCTTCGACAGCGACCCGTCCGGCCTCGGTCCGGCGGCCGCAGCCCCACCCCTTCCGCACGGCGCCACCCGCTCCTCCAGGAGCGCTCCCATATGTCATGCCCATGGCAGGCATGCCATCACCGACCATCCGAAGACGCATGGGGAGACGAACATGAGGCAACCAGTCGCACGGCGACTGCAAGCGGCACTGGCCACCCTGGCCCTGGCGGCCGCGGGCGGCGTGGCCCTGACGGCGCCCACCGCGGCGGCTGCGACCAGCGGCGCCACGGGCTACGCCACCCAGAACGGCGGAACCACCGGCGGCGCGGGCGGACAGACCGTGCGGGCCACCACCGGCACCGCGATCCACGCGGCCCTGTGCGGCCGGGCCGCGTCCAGCACCCCGATCGTCATCGAGGTCGAAGGCACCATCAACCACGGCAACACCAGCAAGGTGTCGGGCGCCAGCTGCAACACCGCCGCCGACGTGATCGAGCTGAAGCAGATCAGCAACGTCACGATCGTGGGCGTCGGCGGTGGAGCCGTCTTCGACCAGATCGGCATCCACATACGCGAGTCCAGCAACATCGTCATCCAGAACGTGACCGTCCGGAACGTCAAGAAGTCCGGTTCGCCCACGTCCAACGGCGGTGACGCCATCGGCATGGAGTCCGGCGTCCGCAACGTCTGGGTCGACCACACCACGCTGGAGGCGTCGGGCGGCGAGTCGCAGGGGTACGACGGCCTCTTCGACATGAAGGCCGACACCAAGTACGTGACGCTGTCCTACAGCACCCTGCGCAACTCCGGGCGCGGCGGCCTGGTGGGGTCCAGTGAGAGCGACGTCTCCAACGGCTTCATCACGTACCACCACAACCTGTACGAGAACATCGACTCCCGCGCGCCCCTGCTGCGGGGCGGCATCGCCCACATGTACAACAACCACTACGTGAGGCTGAACAGCTCCGGCATCAACTCCCGCGCCGGCGCCCGTGCCAAGGTGGAGAACAACTACTTCGAGGACTCCAAGGACGTCCTGGGCACCTTCTACACCGACGCGGCCGGCTACTGGCAGGTCAGCGGCAACACGCTCGACAACGTGACCTGGTCGAGCCCCGGCAGCGGCAACAGGCCCGCCGGGCCCGACATGAAGTCGACCACCACGGTCAGCATCCCCTACTCCTACTCCGCCGACGCGGCCGGCTGCGTGCCGGACGTGGTGAGCCGGACGGCGGGCGCGGGCAAGGGGCTGAAGGTGTCGGACGGCAACTGCTCGACGCAGCCGCCGACCGACCCGACGCCCGGCCCCACCGACCCGACCCCCGGTCCGACCGACCCCACGCCCGGCCCCACCGACCCCACGCCGCCGAGCGGGACCAACCTCAGCATCGGGGCCGGTTCCGACGGGTCGAGCAAGGCCTCCGGGACGAGCTACGGCAACCTGCGGGACGGTGACCTGAACACCTACTGGTCGCCCGCCGGCCCGACCGGTCACGCCTCGATCAAGTGGGACTCCCCCACCGCCGTGTCCGCGGTCGTCATCCGGGAGGCGGCGGGCTCCGCCGGCGCCATAGGGGCCTGGCGGCTCCGGGACGCCGACACCGGGGCCGTCCTGACCTCCGGCGACGGGGCGGGGGCCGTCTCCTTCCCCCGGACCACGCTGCGCAAGATCACTTTCGAGATCATCAGCTCTACCGGCACCCCGAAGATCGCCGAGTACGAGACCTACGCGAGCTAGCGCCCCTGCCGCCGCGCCGGCGGCGCCCGCCCGGCGAACCGGACAGGGCCCGCACCCCCCGTACGACGGGGAGTGCGGGCCCTGTCCGGCGTACCGCCCCCGGATCACCCGCGCGGACGCCAGTCGCCCAGCCAGCGGGCCGGGGTGTGGGCGCTTGCCTCGAAGGCGCTGAGCTGGGGCCGGTTCGCCGGGACGGTGACCCGGGCGCCGGGTCCGTAGTTGCGGTGCTCGGCGAAGCGCTGGTCCTGCCACGGGAAGCCGGAGGACATGGTGCCGTAGGGCTCCGACGCGTCGATGCCCGCACCGAGGTGGCTCTCGCGGACGGTGAGCATCGGGTGCGCGGTGGGGTCGGAGGACGGCACCCAGGGGCGCGCCAGCTTGTAGTAGCCGTCGGGGGCCGTGCTGGTCACCCGGGAGCGCACGACCAGGTAGCCGTGCGGGTTGGCCCCGGGCGTGCTGGGGGCGAAGACGAAGCCGTGGGGGGCGGCGGTCCGGTCGGTGCGGGTGAGGGTGCGGAAGTGGCAGCGGTCGAAGACGGCGGAGGCGCGGCCGAAGACGAAGTCCACGTCGCCCTCGGCGTAGCAGTCGCGGTAGTACTGCCGGGCGGGCACGGCCAGGGACGGGGAGTCGGCGTACAGCGTGTCCTGGTGGCCGAGGAACCGGCAGCCGTAGAACGCCGACCGGTCGCCCTGGACCTTGATCGCCACCGCCTGGGCGCCGGTGTACTCAGGGTTGTCGGAGCGCAGCCAGTCGTTGGCGAAGGTCAGGTCGCGGGCGGTGAAGCCCGCGGCCTTGACCGTGACGGAGGCCGATCCGCTGGTGCCCAGCGTCCCGGAGCCGTCGGGCCGGGGCGTGCCCGCCGCGTTGTCGTACACCAGGACCGTGTCGCGGGCGTCGGGGCTCGCGCCGACCAGCGTGAGGTCGCGGTGTTCCGCGCCGACGACGAGCGTGGCCCGGTGCACCCCGGCGGCGATCACGACGGTGTGTCCGGCCCCGGTGGCCGCGTCGACGGCGGACTGGACGTCGGTGTGGTCGCCCCGCCCGTGCGCGTCGACGTACAGCGTGCGGGGGTCCAGCCGCCGGGCCGGTGAGCCGTAGCGGCCGAAGGGGCGGGGGTGCGCGGGCCGGGCGTGGGCGGCCGGCGCACCGAGGGCGAGCGTGGCGCCCGCACCGGTGAGCAGGGACAGGGCGGTACGTCGGGTGGGCATGGCGGTACTCCTCGAAGTGGGCGGCGAAAGGCCGGAGCGGCGCTCTCCGGGGTGCTGGAAAGCATGCGGTGCCGCTCCGGCCGGTTCAGAGGTGCGCGGGTACGGAGAGTGGGCGGTCAGGCGCGGGCCCCGCCCCCTGGACACGGGGGCGGGCTCACACGGGAGCCGGGGGCGCGTTCCCCCGTACGCCGGGCCGCGCGTCGGTCATCGGCGGCCGGGCGCCTTGCCCGCCCCGGCCTTCAGGCCGACCAGCAGGGGGACGGCCCGGGGGTGGTGGACCGTCGTGCGCAGTTCGGGGGTCCAGCCGGCGCCCTCGGCGAGCTGCTCGTCGGGCACGCCCTCGTTGTGCACGGCGATCAGGTCGGTCTCGCGCCCGTTGACGTAGTTGTTCTGAGCGGTGAGCGGGGCCTCTGACCACTTCTTCAGGACGGTGGCCTTGTCCACGTCGCGGGCGAGCGTGAACGCGTTGTGCTCGGCGACCAGGCGGGACTCCGCCCCGATGCCGTAGGTGTATCCGTAGGAGCTGCCGCGCGTGGCCACGAAGTGGTTGTTGTACGAGTCGACCTGGCCGAAACGGACGCGGGGCGCGCGCTCCTTGACGTCCTTGAACAGGTTGTGGTGCAGCGTCACGCGGAGCTTGCCGCGGTCGGTGTCCCCGGCCTTGTCGCTGTTGCCGATGAGCATGGTCTTGTCGTGGTCCTTGAGGACGTTCCACGACACGGTGACCAGGTCGGCGCCGCGCACGATGTCGAAGAGGCCGTCGTGCTGCTGGTACACCTGGCCGAAGTAGTGGGGCTGCTCGGAGTCGGGGCGGTCGCCGTCGCTGAAGGTGTTGTGGTCGACCCAGACGTGCCGGGAGCCGTACACCACGAGGTTGTCGTACTCCGAGTTCCACGCGCCCGCCTGGCCGTCCGTGGGGTCCCACTGGGGGAAGCAGTCGTAGGTGTCCTTGAAGGAGATGTTGCGGATGATGACGTTGGAGACGCCCCTGACCTGAAGGCTGGCGCCGATGATCTCGGGGTTCTCGCCGACCCCGATCAGGGTGGTGTTGGACGGGACCCGGACGTTGACGGCGGCCTGCTGGAGCTTGGCGGAGGCCGCGCGGGCGTCCTCCAGCGGGCCCTCGGGGGTCCGGTCGGCGCCCCAGACCTCCGGGTCGTAGGCGGCGAGGTACTTCTCCAGGGTGTAGCCGCCGGTCTGGTACTGCTCGCAGCCGATCGGGGCGCCGGAGGCGTCGGAGTTGCCGTGGACGGTCCCGGAGACCCGGACGATCTTCGGCGCGTCGCCCGCCTCCTCGAAGGCGGCGACGAGTTCGGCCCGGTCGGACACCGTGTAGACGTGCTCGGGCGCGGCGTCCGCGCCACCCGTGGTGGAGCCTTCCGCGGAGGCCCAGCCGTCTCCGGCGGGCAGGACGGCGCGCTCGATCCCCGCGCCGTGGTGGCGCGGCTGCGGGGCGGCGTGGGCGGGGACGCCCAGGGCGAGGGCCATCGAGGCGCAGCCCAGCGTGACGGCGACGGCCCGGGTGTGACGCATGCGTGCGGGCATGGCGAATCCTTCTCTGTCGTCAGAGGAAGCGGAGTGAGGGGAAAGGGGGGAGAGAGGGGACGGCGTCCCCGGTCAGGCCGTCCGGTCCCAGGTGATCCAGTCGCCCGGGACCGGATCGTCGAGGCGGCGGAGGTCGCGGTGGGCGAGGACGCCCGCGTCGAGCAGCGCGCGTGCGGTCATCCGGGCCACGTCGACCGCGCCCGGCGGCCGGAAGTGGGTGTTGTCCTCCTCGCCCGCGGGGTAGTTGGGCGACTCGCCGGGCTCCAGCCACAGGAAGCAGGGCAGGGTGCCGTCCGGGCCCAGCTGCTGCCAGCGGGCGAGGGAGAGCGCCTGGACGTCGATCAGCGGGACGCCCTCCTGTGCCGCCAGGGCGCGCATGGCGGCGGGGTAGGCGCCGTGGGTGGGGCGGGCGGTGCCGTCGGCGGCGAACCGGCGGCGCTCGACGGAGGTGATCAGCACGGGCCGGGCCCCCCGCTCGCGGGCGCCCTTCACGTACTGGCGCAGATACTCCTGGTAGGTGGTGTACGGGTCGGTGCCGCGGGCCGGGTCGTCGGTCTTCTCGTCGTTGTGCCCGAACTGGACGAGGACCAGGTCGTCGGGGCGGACGCCGTCCAGGAGGGCGGTGAGCCGGCCCTCGTCGATGAAGCTCTTGGAACTTCGCCCGTTCACCGCGTGGTTGGCGACCCGCAGGCGGTGGGCGAGGAAGAAGGGGAGCGCCATGCCCCAGCCCGTCTCGGGTGCGGCGTCGGCGGTTTTCTCGGCGGCCGTGGAGTCGCCGGCGATGTGCAGCGTACGGGGGCGGGGGCGGCCCCCGCCCCCGCCCCCGTCGGCGAGCGCCGGGGTGGCGGTGAGGGCGAGGGGCAGGGCGAGCAGTGCGGTGGCCGTCTGTCTGCGGGTGAGTGACACGGGAGGCTGCCTCTCTCGAAGGGCGTGTGCGTGTGCGCGGGGAGAGAGAGACCGGCGGCGGGGCGCGACCCGGACCGCCGCCGGTCTCCCGTCATCGGGGGCGGGGCGTGCGGGACGGCGGGTCTCAGCCGTTGCCCAGCTCCGCCCACTCCTTGTTGGCGGCGTTCAGCTCATCGGCCATCTTGTCCAGGAACTGCTTGGCCGTGATCTTGCCGAGGAGCAGCTTCTGGAACTCCGGCTCGTTGTCCGCCTTGCTGATGTTGTTCCAGTCGGGCAGGTAGTACGGCAGGTCGACGACCTTGGTGGAGCCGTCGGTCAGGGCCTTCGCGGCGAGCGCGGTCGGCTCGGTCTCGTTGATCCACGGGTCCTTGGCCGCCTCGGTGTTGGCCGGGATGGCGCCCGCCGACTTGTTCCACTTGCTGTTGGACTCGTGGGAGGCGGCGAACTCGATGAACTTCCAGGCCGCGGTCTTGTTGTCGCTCGACCGGAAGAGGCCGAGGCCGTCGACGGGGTTGGAGACCTGCACACGGGTGCCGCTGTCCCCGATGGGGGCCGGGATGCCGGCGAACTTGTCCACGCCCAGGGCCTTCACGTGGTCCTGGTAGGAGCCGAGGTTGTGGCTCAGCATGCCGATCGTGCCGGTGTCCCACTGGGCCACCATCTTGGTGAAGTCGTTGTTGACGTCGGCCGCGGGCGTGGTCCTCTTGTAGAGGCCGGCGTACTTCTCCAGCGCGGCGACGTTCTTGGGGTCGTTGAGCGTCGTCCTGTCGCCGTCCCAGAACTCCGTGATGCCGGACTGGCCGTAGATGGCGTCCAGCGCCTGGGCGATGGAGCCGGCGCCGCCGCGGATGGTGTAGCCGAACTCGTTGTTCCGGGCGTCCGTGAGCTTCTCCGCCGCCGTGTAGAACTTGGCCCAGGTGTCGGGCGCGTCGAGTCCGGCCTTCTCGAACAGGTCGGTGCGGTACCAGAGCACGCCGTTGTTCGCGGAGGTCGGGACGGAGTAGAGGTCGTCGCCCCGGCCGGCGGCCGCCCTGACGCTCTCGACCATGGTGTCGACGAGCTTGCCCTCCAGGGCGGAGCCCTCCAGCCGCTTGTTGATCGGCTCCAGGGCTTCCTGCGAGACCATGTTGGCGAGGTAGGCGGTGCCGACCCCGCCGACGTCGGGCAGCCCGCCGCCGGCGATCGCGGTGTCGTACTTGGACTGGACGTCGGCGATGGGGATCGGGACGTACTTGACCTTGATGTCCGGGTGCTGCTTCTCGAAGTCCTTGATGATCTCGGTCCAGATGGCGGTGCGCGGCCCGCCGTTGTTGTCCCAGAAGGTGATCTCGCCCTTGCCGCTGCCCTCCGTCCCGCTTCCGCTGCCGTCGTCGCCGCACGCGGCGGCCGTCAGGGCGAGGGCTGCGACGAGGGAGACGGCGGATGCGGTACGCCCCCGCCGGGTCTTCGAGATGTTCATGGTCGGCTCTTCTCTGTCGGATGTGTCGGGGTGGTTCCGTGCTTCTGCGGGGGGTTTCAGGGGGTGGTGCGGAGCTTCTCCGGAATGGCACGAGGGGTGCGGAACGACCGCGGGGCGGTCAGGGCGTGGCGCGGAACGCGGTGAAGGTCGCCGTGCCGGCGGGTCCCGACCCGGCCGGCGCGGTGGCGAAGAGGCCGAGGAGAGCGGCCACCCAGCGCCACGGGGTGGCGGCGAACACCAGTCCGGAGGGCCGGAATCCGTCACCGGTGTCGGCCAGGAAGCGGCAGCGGGCCCCCGCGGTGACCTCGATGCGCAGCCGGGCCCGCCCGCCGGGGGACGCGCGGGCCTCCGCCGCGTCCCGTTCGCTCTCGGCGACGCCCTCTGCGTAGCGGTGCACGAGCCGGGGCGTCCCGTCCGCCCCCGCCTCCAGGCCGATCCAGCAGAAGGCGTCCCCGAGGACGGCGAGCCCCGCCTTGGCCCCCGGCTCGTCGCTGTGCAACGCGAGGTCCACCTCGACGGCGAACTCCTCTGCGGGCAGCCGCTGCACCAGGACGCTGGGGAGCAGCCGCAAGTCGTGCGCGTCAGCCGTGCGTACGCAGGTGAGCCGCAGCCCGTCACCGGCGTGCTCGGTCCACCAGTCGGACCGGGGGGCGGCCGTCCACTGCCACTGCTTGCCGTAGGCGCCGCCGGGGAAGGCGTCGTCCACGGCGGGTGCCGCCACGGGCTGCTCGGGGGCGGCCGGCTTGGGGTGGGTGGCGACGGGTTCGCCCGCGTCGCCGATGACGGGCCAGCCATCGGCGTCCCAGCGCATCGGCTGGAGGTGGACGACCCGCCCGTACGCCCCGCGCGCCTGGAAGTGCAGGAACCAGTCCTCGCCCGCGGCGGTCCGCACCCAGCCGCCCTGGTGCGGCCCGTTGACGTCGGTGCGGCCCTGGGCGAGCACGACGCGTTCCTCGTACGGGCCGAAGAAGTCGCGCGAGCGGAACGCGCCCTGCCAGCCGGTCTCCACCCCGCCGGCCGGGGCGAAGATCCAGAAGTAGCCGTCGTGGCGGTAGAGCTTGGGCCCCTCCAGGGTGAACCAGCCGGGTATCCGGTCGCCGTCGACCAGCGTCCGTCCCTCATCGAGGAGTTCGCGACCGTCGGCGCTCATGCGGTGCCCGGTGAGGCGGTTCTTGATCCCGGAGCGGGACTTGGCCCAGGCGTGCACGAGATAGGCCTCGCCGGTCTCCTCGTCCCACAGGGGGCAGGCGTCGATGAGGCCCCGGCCGGCCTTGAGCAGGTGGGGGGCGCTCCACGGTCCCTCGATGCTCTCGGCGCTGATCTGCTGGACACCGTGGTCGGGGTCTCCCCAGAAGATCCAGAACCGGCCGGCGTGGTGGCGCAGGGAGGGCGCCCACACCCCGGCGTCGTGGCGGGGCGGGCAGGCGTCGCCCGCGGGCCCGACGCGGTCCAGGGCGTGCCCGACGAGCGTCCAGTTGACCAGGTCGCGGGAGTGCAGGAGCGGCAGCCCCGGGGCCCGGCCGAAGCTGGAGGCGGTGAGATAGCAGTCCTCGCCGACGCGGACGACGTCCGGGTCGGACCAGTCGGCGTTCAGCACGGGGTTGCGGTAGAGGCCGTCGCCGAGGTCGGCGGTCCAGGGCCGGTTCACGAGGTCACCGCCTGTCGGACGTATCCGGCGGCGGTCTCCCGGTCCAGCCTGCCGTCGGCGACGACGGTGACGATCCGGCGTACGACGGTGGCTCCGGCGGGCACCGGGAGCCGTTCGTCCGCCGCGAGGGAGGAGCCGACGCCCGGGTACTCGGAGGTCCGCACGAACCACGGATCGCGGCGGGTCTCGGCGCTCGCCCCGGCGAAGACGAGCGTCCAGCCGTCCCCGGCGAGGGCCAGCCAGTCGGCCGCCGCGCCGTGCACCGCCTCCTCGCCCTCGCGCTCGGCGGTGAACACCTCGGGCGGCGCGGCTTCCTTGGGGGCGCGCCAGAAGAACCCGCCGTAACCGGCCCCGGGGCGGCCGTTGGTGGCGGGGCTGCCGATGGACAGCGCGTCCGCCCCGTGGTTGGTGAGCGCGAAGGAGAGGTCCAACGCCCAGGCCGCCGCCGAGAGTTCGACGGCCTCCACCGTGCGGTGCTCCCGCAGCAGTTCGACGCCGTCCGCCTCCCAGAGGAGCCGCTGCGCCAGGCGGCCGGGGCCCTGCCGCTCCTGGCCGACGCAGCGCTGGACGCCGTGGTTGTCGAGGGCAGTGGGCCCCTGCCCCCGCACATAGGTCCGTCCGCCCCAGAAGTTGCGGCCGGCCACGTCGGGGACGGCGACGGAGACGCCCAGGTGGTGCAGGTGGTCGGCGGGACGCTCCTGGGTGACGGTGCGGCCCGCGAGCGTGGTGACGGGGTGCAGGCGGGGGCGGCCGTCGGCCGCCGACCGGTGGCCGTAGTGGGCGACGGTGCGTCCGGCGCACTCCAGGAGCTCCGGGGGCAGGGCGGCGGACGGGGCCGCGGCGGGGCGGGTCATGAGGCCGCCACCTCGCTGCCGGGGGCCCAGGGGACCCCCAGTTCCGAGAAGAGGGCGAGGGACTCGGCCCCGGCGGCGACCAGGTCGTCGACGCCGTGCACCGTGCGCCGCGCGCTTCTGCCGGGGGTGTCGTAGCGGGTCTCCCAGGCGTCGGCGGGCAGGGCGACGGGGTCGGGGGCCGTCCGGACGGCCTCGACGACCCGCATGAACGCTCCCGTGCGCTCGGGCGGCACCAGGAGCGCCGTGCCGTGCTCCAGGTGGTCGACCAGGTTCTCCAGGAGGTCGGTCCGGCCGTGGACGCTCTCCTCGGGCCCGTGGCCGGCGCGCTGGATCAGGACGCGGTCCTGCTTGTACCAGAAGGTGATGCGGCCCCGCTCGCCGTGGACGATGACGTAGGGCTCCCCCGCCCGCGCCGCGCAGAGGGTGGCGGCGACGACGACGGTCGGGCCGTCGGCGGTGGTGACGCGGACGCAGCTGGTGTCGTCCGCCTCGATGGCGTGGGCCCGGAACAGCTCGGTCTCGACGGACAGGACGTCCTCGGCCGCGCCCCGGCCGGCGAGTTCGAGCGCGGTGGCCACGGCGTGCGCCAGCGGGTTGGTGAGCACGCCGTCGACCACGTCCACGGCGCCGAGCCTGCGCCGGCCGGACCAGGGCGCCCGGCGGAAGTAGGCGTCGTCGCGGACCCAGGCCCCGGCGGCGCCGATGCCGGTGACCTCCCCTATCGCCCCGGAGCGGACCAGCTCCCCGATGGCGGGCACGGCGTGCGAACCGAACGACTGGAAACCGATCTGGCAGGCCACGCCCGCCCGCCGGACGCCGTCGGCCATCCGGGCGTAGTCCGCCCAGCTCGCGGCGGGCGGCTTCTCCAGCAGCAGATGAACGCCGCGGGACGCCGCCGTCAGGGCCAGGCCGGTGTGGGTCGGGATGGGGGTGCAGACGACGGCGGCGCGGGCTTGGGTGGAGTCCAGGAGCGCGCCGAAGTCGGCGGACTGCTCGGGAGCGTCGCCGCCCAGGAGGCCGAAGGCGGCCAGCTCGTCGGCGGTCAGCGGCTCCAGTTCGCAGATCCCGGCCAGCCGCACCCGGCCCTGGTCCTGGAGCCGGCGCAGGTTGGCGAGGTGCCAGCGGCCGTGCCCCCGGGCCCCGGCCAGCACGACGGGCACGGGCGCGGCGGAGCCCGGAGCGGTCCGGGCGGTGGCGGCCGGGTCGGTCACGGGGGCGGTCAGCTCGGTCGCGGGGGCCCTCTGGCCGGTCGCGGGGACCCTCAGGCCGGAGCTGGAGGAGGTCAGGTCGCTCATCCCTTCACCGCGCCCGCGCTGAAGCCCGTGACGAGCCACTTCTGGATGAACGCGAAGACGATCACGACGGGCACCGCCGCGATGACCCCGCCCGCCGCCAGCGCTCCGAGGTCGACGCTGTCCGCGCCGATCAGGGTGTTGAGGCCGACCGGGATCGTCTGCTTGTCCTGTTCGCTGAGGAACATCAACGCGAACAGGAAGTGGTTCCAGCTGTGCACGAAGGCGAAGGACCCCACGGCGATCAGCCCGGGACGCAGCAGCGGCAGGACGACCGCGCGGAAGGCGGTGAAGCGCGAGCAGCCGTCGACCCAGGCGGCCTCCTCCAGGGTGACCGGGACGTTCTTGATGAACCCGCTGATCAGGATGATCGACAGAGGAAGCTGGAAGACGGTCTCCGCGATGACGACGCTCCACAGGGAGTTGATCATCTGGAGGTTCCGGAAGATCTCGAAGAGCGGTACGAGCATCAGCGCGCCGGGGATGAACTGCGAGCAGAGCAGCGCCAGCATGAACGCGCCCTTGATCTTGAAGGTGAACCGGGCGAGGGCGTAGCCGCCGGCCAGGGCCACCAGCGTGGTGGCGATCAGCGTGGCGATGCCGACGATCATGCTGTTCTGGAAGAAGACGGCGAAGCTGCGCTCGTTCCAGACCTTCGAGAAGTGCTCCCCGGTCATCGGCCAGGGCACCAGCGAGGTGGAGCCTGCGGGCCGTACGGCGAACAGGAGCATCCAGTAGAACGGGATCAGCGTGAACAGCAGGTAGAGGCCGAGCGGCAGGTAGATCTGCCAGCGCGGTACGTCGTCGTAGGCGCGCTCCCGCCCGGTTCGGCGGCGCGAGGGGGGCGGCGGGTCGCTGGGAAGGGCGGACCGCTGGGCGGCGCCGTTCTTCTCCGTGAGTACGACGGTCACTTGTGGTCGCCTCCGAACTTGCTCAGGCGCAGATAGACGATCGAGCAGAAGAGGAGGATCACGAAGGCGACGGTGGTGAGCGCGGAGGCGTACCCGAAGTCGTGACCCTCGATGCCGGTGTTGGCGACGTAGAGCGGCAGCGTGGTGGTGACTCCCGCCGGTCCGCCGCCGGTGAGGGTGTAGAGCAGGTCGACGTTGTTGAACTCCCAGACCCCGCGCAGCAGGGTGGCCAGGATGATCGCGTCGCGCAGGTGGGGCAGGGTGATGTGGAAGAACTGCCGGAGCCGGCCCGCGCCGTCCACCGACGCCGCCTCGTACAGCTCCTTGGAGACGGACTGGAGGTCGGCGAGGATGAGGATGGCGAAGAAGGGCACCCCGCGCCACAGTTCGGTGACGGTGGCCGCCCAGAAGACGGTCCCGGTGTCCGAGAGCACCGAGGTGCCGTAGTCCCCGAGCCCGGCGTCCGCGAGGTAGCGGCTGAAGCCCGTCGAGGAGTTGTAGAGCAGAATCCAGATGGTGCTGGTCAGCACCCCGGAGACGGCCCAGGGCGAGAAGACCATGGCCCGGGAGATGCCCCGGCCGATGAAGGTCTGGTTGACGATCAGCGCCAGCGCCAGGCCGAGCACCAGTTGCAGGGAGACCTGGGTGAAGACCCACTGGGCGCTGAAGGCGAGCGTCGACCAGAACTGGTCGTCCTCGGTGAAGATCCGCCGGAAGTTGTCGAACCCGGCGAAGCCGTTCCGCCACGGCTTGGTGACGTTGTAGTTCTGCAGGCTGTAGTAGAAGACGCTGATCACCGGGTAGGCGATGAAGCCCAGCATCAGCAGGCCGGCGGGCGCGATCAGCAGATACGGCAGGCGGCGGGGGGTCGCCGTGCGGCGCCGGGGCGCCTTGGGCGGCGGTGTGGCCACGGCGGCGGATTGGGCCATGACACGTCTCCGATCTCTGGTACGCGCTTCACGCGCTTCTCTGGTACGCGCTTCACGCGCTGGATGTGCGGACCTGCTGCCGCACGCGACAGCAAGCGCTTACTACATATCGCTGGGTCTGCCGGACGCCCCGCCGCGCGGAGCCCTCGTCGCCCCACTCACCCCGCGTACGGCTCGGGCACTTCTCCCTGCCGGGCCAGGAACGCGAAGTCGCATCCGGTATCGGCCTGGGTGATCTGATCCTGGTAGAGGGCCCCGTAACCGCGTCCGTAGCGCGCGGGCGGCGGGGTCCAGGCGGCCCGGCGCCGCTCCAGCTCCGCGTCGTCGACGTCCAGGTGCAGCCGGCGGGCCTCGACGTCCAGCGTGATGAGGTCACCGGTGCGGACCAGGGCGAGCGGGCCGCCGACGAAGGACTCCGGGGCGATGTGCAGGACGCACGCCCCGTAACTGGTGCCGCTCATCCGGGCGTCGGAGATCCGGACCATGTCCCGTACGCCCTGCTTCAGCAGGTAGTCCGGGATGGGCAGCATGCCGTACTCGGGCATCCCGGGGCCGCCCTGGGGGCCGGCGTTGCGCAGCACGAGCACATGGTCCGCGGTGAGCGCGAGGGCCGGATCGTTGATCGTGCGCTGGAGCTCCTTGTAGTCGTCGAAGACGACCGCGGGCCCGGTGTGGCGCAGCAGGTGCGGTTCGGCGGCGATGTGCTTGATGACCGCGCCGTCGGGGCAGAGGTTGCCGCGCAGCACCGCCACCCCGCCCTCCTCCGCCAGCGGGTCGGTCCGCTCCCGGATGACCTCGGCGTTGTGCACCCGCGCCCCGTCGAGCTGTTCGCGCAGGGTGCGGTGCGCGACGGTGGGCCGGTCCAGGTGCAGGACGTCGGTGAGCCGGCTCAGGAAGCCGGGCAGCCCCCCGGCGAAGTGGAAGTCCTCCATCAGGTACTTCCCGCCGGGACGGAGGTTGGCGAGGACGGGCACGGTGCGGGCGATGCGGTCGAAGTCGTCCAGCGTGAGTTCCACGCCGGAGCGGCCCGCCATGGCGGTCAGGTGGATGACCGCGTTGGTGGAGCCGCCGAGCGCCAGGACGGTGGCGACGGCGTCCTCGTAGGCGTCGGCGGTGAGGATGCGGGACAACCTCATCCGCTGCCAGACCAGTTCGACGATCCGCAGCCCGGACCCGGCGGCCATCCGGTCGTGCCCGGAGTCGACGGCCGGGATGGAGGAGGCGCCGGGCAGGGTGACGCCCAGCGCCTCCGCGGCGGCCGTCAGCGTGGAGGCGGTGCCCATCGTCATGCAGTGGCCGGGCGAACGCGCGAGGCCGCTCTCCAGCTCCGCCATCTCGCAGTCGCCGATGAGGCCGGCCCGCTTGTCGTCCCAGTACTTCCACATGTCCGTGCCGGAGCCGAGGGTCTCGTTGCGCCAGTGGCCGGGCAGCATCGGCCCCGCGGGCACGAAGACGGTCGGCAGGTCCACGGAGGCCGCGCCCATCAGCAACGCGGGCGTCGACTTGTCGCAGCCGCCCAGCAGGACCGCGCCGTCGACGGGGTAGGAGCGCAGCAGCTCCTCCGTCTCCATCGCCAGCAGGTTGCGGTAGAGCATGGGCGTCGGCTTCTGGAAGGTCTCCGACAGAGTGGAGACCGGGAACTCGAGCGGGAAACCGCCCGCCTGCCAGACGCCCCGCTTGACCGCCTGCGCCCGGTCCCGCAGGTGGACGTGGCAGGGGTTGATGTCGGACCAGGTGTTGAGGATCGCGATGACCGGCTTGCCGAGGTGCTCCTCGGGGAGGTAGCCGAGCTGGCGGGTCCTGGCCCGGTGGCTGAACGTGCGCAGGCCGTCCGTGCCGTACCACTGGTGGCTGCGCAGCTCCTCCGGGGCGATGCGGGGCTCCGGGACTGCCGCGGTTCCGGCCGCCGTCACAGCGACCACGCGGCTATCTGTCCGGCGACCTCGGCCCGGCGGGCCTCCGGCAGGACGCGGCTCGGCGCGCGCACGTCGCGGCGGCAGAGCCCGAGCCCGGACAGGGCCTCCTTGATGACCGTGACGTTGTTGGCGGACTGCTCCTCCGCGCGCAGCTCCTCGAAGGCGCGGATCTGCTCCCACACCTTCATCGCCGCGCCGTAGTCACCGGCGCGCAGGGCCTCCAGCATGGCGAGGGAGACGCCGGGCGCGACGTTGACGAGGCCGGAGGTGAAGCCGGTGGCGCCGGTGGCGAAGTAGGAGGGGGCGTACAGCTCGGCGAGTCCGGCGACCCAGACGAACCGCTCCAGTCCGGCGTCGCGGGCGAACGCCCCGAAGTGCGCGGCGTCGGGCACCGCGTACTTCACGCCGATGACGTTGGGGCAGCTGTCGGCGAGCGCGGAGAGCCGGTCGCCGGCGAGCAGCGGGTTGCGGATGTAGGGGACGACCCCGAGTTCCGGAACGGCCTCGGCGATCGCCCGGTGGTAGTCGACCCAGCCCTCCTGCGCGACGTAGGGGTGCACCGGCTGGTGCACCATCACCATGCCGGCGCCGGCGTCCCGGGCGTGCTCGGCGTCGGCCACGGCGGTCGGCACGTCGTGGCCGATCCCCACCAGGACGGTGGCACGGCCGCGGACCTCCTGCGTGGTCAGCTCGGTGACGGTGCGCCGCTCGTCGGGGGTGAGCGCGTAGAACTCCCCGGTGTTGCCGTTCGGGGTGACCGTGCGGACACCGCCGTCGAGCAGCCGGCGCAGCAGGGCGCGGTACGTCGGGGCGTCGATGCTCCCGTCCTCGGCGAACGGGGTGACGGGGATCGCCACCACGTCTGCGAGGGCCGCCTTCAGCGGGAAGTGGTCCATGCGGACTGGCCTTTCGTCGAGGTGCTGGCAGTGCGCGTCCAGCGGGTGGTTCACGCCGGTCCGCCCCCGTCCACGTCGTCGGGGAAGGCGCGGCGCACGAAGGAGGCGATGTGGTGGTGCAGGGCTCCCGCGGCGGCCTCCTCGTCGGAGGCGAGGGCGAGCCGCAGGATCTCGCGGTGCTCGTCCGCCTCCCGGTCCCAGGAGGGGACGGCCGACCAGGCGACGGTCGAGACGAGCGCCGCCTGGTCGCGGACCTCGTCGAGCATCCGGGAGAGCAGCGGATTGCCGCAGGGCAGGTACAGAGCACGGTGGAAGTCCCGGTTGGCCAGCGACTTGTCGGCCTTGTCGAGCGCCGAGTCGGCCCGCTCCAGCGCTTCCTGGGCCGCCTCCAGCGACGCCCCGCGCCGGATGGACCGGCGCAGCGCCTCGGGCTCCAGGAGCAGGCGGACGTCGTACACCTCGCGGGCCATCGTCGCGTCGACGAGCCGCACGGTGACGCCCTTGTACTGGCTCATCACCACGAGCCCCGTGCCCGCGAGCGTCTTCAGCGCCTCACGGACGGGCGTCTTGGACACTCCGAACTGCGCGGCCAGTTCCGCCTCCACCAGTGCCTGCCCCGGCAGCAGTCGCGCCGTGAGGATGGCGTGCTTGATGGCCTCCAGCACGTACTGGGTCCGGGACGGGTTCGGAGCGGGGGCGAAGGTCATGGGTGATGGGCTCTCACATCTCGCATATCGCGTCTCATATATGACGTACGAAGTACGACGCGATGAAGCTAGAGCCGCCCGGATCGGTTCGTCAACGCTTGGGACAGAACAATATTTCGGGCGGATCAACTACTTGACGTGGCCGTGAGGACTTCCTAACTTGTCCACGCATGTGAATGCGGTCCACGGCTTTGACAGGGCGGGGGTCACATCGCCCCGGCCCCCGAGCCCCTCCGACTACCGGACACCGCACCGCCGCCCGCACGCCCGCGCACTTCGCGCTTCAGCCCCTGCCCGTACGCCCGCGCACTTCGCGCGTCTCAGCCCTGCCCGTCCGCCCCGTACCCCGCGCACGCCGCCTCCCGGCGCTCCGGTGGCCCGTCCGGGTGTTCCGGCGTTCCGGCACTCCGGCGCTCGCCCCGAGGAGACCTCCGCATGACCGCTCCCCGCACCGTCCTGCTCACCGGCGCCGCCGGCGGCCTCGGCACCCTGATGCGGGAGCTGCTGCCCGCCTACGGATACGAGCTGCGCCTCCTGGACCTGGCCCCGATCGCGGGCGAACCGGAGGCCCTCGTCGCCGACCTGGGCGACCGGGCGGCGGTGCGCGAGGCCGTGCGCGGGGTGGACGCGGTCGTCCACCTGGCGGGCATCTCGCTGGAGTCGACGTTCGACAAGATCCTCCGCGCCAACATCGAGGGCACGTACAACCTCTACGAGGCCGCACGCGAAGAGGGCGTCGGGCGCGTCGTCTTCGCCTCCTCCAACCACGCCGTCGGCTACACGCCGCGCCCGCGCCCCGGGGGCCCGCCGGTCCCGGCCGACACCCCGCACCGCCCCGACACCTTCTACGGCCTGTCGAAGTCCTTCGGCGAGGATCTGGCGCAGCTCTACTGGGACAAGCACGGCGTCGAGACCGTCTCGGTGCGGATCGGGAGCTGCTTCCCGGAGCCCACCTCGGTGCGGATGCTCTCCCTCTGGATGAGCCCGGCCGACGGCGCCCGCCTCTTCCACGCGGCGCTCACCGCAGAGGCCGTCGGGCACACCGTCGTCTACGGCTCCTCCGCCAACACCCGCCTGTGGTGGGACCTGTCGACGGCCCGCGCCCTGGGCTACGCACCACAGGACGACTCGGAGCCGTACGCGGCGAAGCTCATCGCGGAACAGGGCGAGCTGGACCCCGCCGACCCGGCGCAGGCCCGACTCGGCGGCCACTTCGTCACCGACCCGCCGATCTGGCCGCACTGAGGGGGCGGGGGGCGGCCCGCTCGCACACCCCACTCGATACGTCGGGTCATGTATATCGACATATAGGGAGCCACGCGCGGGGCCAGGTGAGATATGAGCCGTACCGTCATCGACCTCGACGACGAAGCACTCGAGGCCGCGGCCGAAGAGCTGGGGACCACGACGAAACGCGACACGATCAACACCGCGCTGCGTGAGATCGTCGAGCGCAACCGACGTCTGCGCGCCCTGCACGAGCTACAGGACGTGGCCCGGGAGGGCGGCCTGGACATGGCCTTCCTCCTCGACAAGCGCCGTTGCCGAGGAGGCTCCGCGGCATGAGCGTGGCCGGCTGGAGCACCGATCAAGGGGACCGCAGAAACGGTGCCGGCCTCGTCGTGCTGTGCGACCTGACAGAGCTGGAACTCCTTTACTGATCATTTCGACATGGGTCGGTGGGGCGCTCGGCGTCGGGGTGCGCCGTAGGTGAGTCGGCACGCATGGTCATCGACCGGTGGACGACCGTCCCAGCACGGTCTGCGCGTCGACTGCCGCGAGCACAGTGCCAGCCACTTCCTCGGCGGACTGCCCACCACCCGCGTCGATGCGAGCCAGGCCCAGCCTGTCGACGGCCTCGACCATCAGTGCCTGGTAGCGCTCCGTGCGGGCCAGGAACTTGTCCATCAGGACCCGTTCCGCTTCTGCGGCTGCTTCATAGGAGCCCGCAGCGTGAACGCGGGCGCGTACTAGGGAGTCGTCGGCGGTGAGCCACACGGCGGCCGCATGCGGGACCTGCAGCCTCGCGACGCGGACGGGCCAGAGCGCTGACCCCTCCAGGACCAGGCCCGGACTGCCGCGGTCTTCGGCCGCACGAGCCGTGATCAGCTCTTCGACGCGGGGCCAGAGCCGATCGTAATGGTCGAGTACAGACGTGATCAGCTCGTCCACCGTAAGTGATCCGTAGTGCTCGGCGACGTGCGCCGGCACCTCCCACTCCGCGGTTCTCCAGGGTCGCCCAGGATGCCGGGCCAACGTGTCAGTACTCAGGCACTCGAACCCGAGTCCTTCCGCCACCCCTTGGGCAACGTTCGACTTCCCGACGTTCGACGTCCCGCCGATCAGGACCACTCGTACATCACGCACACCGACGACCCTACTGATCCTTCTGGGACGGTGCCCGCAGTCGGCGGAGACAGACGATGCGGCAGGCCAGGCGCAGGAGACCGTGGTCGAGGTCGGCACGGGGTTCCTAACGGGTCCGTCGGCGTTCGAACGGGGCCGCGCCTGCGCCAGGCCACCAGGGGGTCCTCCCCGTCGTCGTACGGGAGGACGCCCTCGGAGGCCCAGGGTCTGGGTCTGGGTCCGGGGGCGATGGACGCCTGGACCGTGTGTCGACCGATCAGGGGGTCGCGGACCCGAACTGTGCTCCCCGGGCTAGCAGTTCGGAATGACAGTGCCGTTGTTGTCGCGTGCCTCGTCGTTGCCCCACCGGGAGAGGTAGTACGCGGAGACGTAAGCGTTGCGGCCGTTCTTGCCCGCGTACACGGTGTCCAGGTCGGTGCGCAGCCACCAGTGGTTGTACTGGCTGCCGGAGCCGACCCGGGCGCCCCACACCTTGCAGTACACGTAGTTGGTGCCGGCGTTCAGGACGCCCTGGGCATCGGCCGTGTTGGGTGCGGCGTAGCCGGTGGCGTCGGCGAAGGTGTCGACCCAGTACTTCCCGCCTCCGCCGCCGCAACCGTTGTCGCTGGTGAGGTACTTGTTGTAGTAGGAGCCGGGATACGGGGCGAGGGACTGGCCGTTGATGACGATGTTCTGGCCGACGCCGTTGTAGAGCTGTTCGTAGTGGATGTGGGCTCCGGAGCTGTTCCCCGTGGACCCGGTGGTGCCGATCTGCTGCCCTTGGGCGACCCCCGCCCCGTTGGCGACGGAGAACCCGGCGAGGTGGAAGTAGTACGTCTTCCAGCCGCCGCCGTGGTCGATGGCGATGTAGTTCCCCGCGCCGCTCGGCTGCGAGTAGCGATAGGCGGTCCCGGCCGCGGAGGCGAGGACCGGCGAGCCGGCGGTGGTCCCGCCGCCCGTGCGGACGAAGTCCAGGGCCCGCCTGACCTCGGCGGAGTGGTGGCTGTAGGTCCACTGCTGGCCGCAGGCGTAGGGCGCTTTGAAGTTCGGCGCGGCCGCGGCGGGGCTCGCGGTGGCCGTGACGGTGAGCAGGCCTCCGAGGAGCGCCAGCAGGGCCAGCAGGCTGGTACGGGTCGAGCGCATGGGCGGGGATTCCCTCCGTGTCGACAGCCGGGTGGGCGGGACGCTGAGTGCCGGGGAATCTACGCGAGTCGCGTACCGGCCGCCAGGGCGCCGCGGCCCCCGGGCTCGACGACGGGGCGCCGGCGGTGCGGCAACCCCGCCGCACGGGGGGCACCCGCTGTCGCCGACGGCCCGGTGACGCGTCCCGACACGGCGCCCGCCCGCGCGGGAACCACAACGGGTGGCGGGCGGCCCCCACCTGCACGTGGACGGCCCCCGCCCGGCCCCCTCACTTCCGGTACAGCTCCTCGATCTCCGCCGTGAAGTCCCGTGCGATCGCGTCCCGCTTCAGCTTCAGGGACGGGGTCAGGTGGCCGGCCTCCTCCGTGAAGTCGACCGGCAGGATCGTGAACCTGCGGATCGACTCCGCGCGGGAGACCAGGCGGTTCGCCTCGTCCACCGCCTTCTGGAGCGATGTGCGCAGTTCCTCGTCGTGGACGAGGTCGCGCAGGGGCACGTCGGGCTTCTTCGTCATCTGGCGCCAGTGGTGGATGCCGTCCGGGTCCAGGGTGATCAGGGCGGTGATGTACGAGCGGTTGTCGCCGACCACCAGGCACTGGCTGACCAGGGGGTGGGCGCGCAGCCAGTCCTCCAGGGGGGCCGGGGTGACGTTCTTGCCGCCCGACGTGATGATGATGTCCTTCTTGCGGCCCGTGATCGTGAGGTAGCCGTCCTCGTCCAGTGAGCCCAGGTCTCCCGTGGGGAACCAGTCGTCCTCCAGGACCGCCGGGGTCACCTCCGCCCGCTCGGCGTCCCAGTAGCCCCGGAACACCTGGCCGCCCTTCAGCAGCACCTCGCCGTCGTCCGCGATCCGTACCGACGCGCCCGGCAGCGGCCAGCCCACCGTGCCCAGTCGGGGCTTGAGCGGCGGGGTCGCCGTGTGCGCGGCCGTGGTCTCCGTGAGGCCGTAGCCCTCGAAGATGCCGATGCCCGCGCCCTCGTAGAACGCGGCGAGCCTGCGGCCCAGCGGGGAGCCGCCGCAGATGACGTAACGGACCCTGCCGCCCAGGGCCGCCCGGATGCGGCGGTAGACCAGCGGGTCGTACAGGGCGCGGGCGGCGCGCAGGCCGAGGCCGGGGCCCGGCCCCGTGCCGTGCTCGGCGGCCTCGACCGCCTTCCCGTAACGCTGGGCGACGCGGGCCGCCCGGTCGAACGACGACGCCCGGCCCATCTTCTCGGCCGTCGCCCGGCCCGTGTTGTAGACCTTCTCCAGGACGTACGGGATGGCCAGGAGGAACGTCGGCCGGAAGCCCGCCAGGTCCGCCAGCAGGTCGTCCGTCTGGATCGACGGCGCGTGCCCGAGGCGGACCCGGGCCCGCAGGCAGCCGATCGCGACCATCCGGCCGAACACGTGCGAGAGCGGCAGGAAGAGCAGCGTGGAGGCGGGGTCCTTGGAGACCGACTTGAAGACGGGGTAGAGGAGTTCGATGGCGTTGTCGACCTCGGCGAAGAAGTTGCCGTGGGTCAGGACGCAGCCCTTGGGCCGGCCCGTGGTGCCGGAGGTGTAGACGAGGGTGGCGGGGCTGTGCGGTTCCAGGGTGGCCCGGCGGGCGGCGACCGCCGCGTCCGGGATGTCCCTGCCGCGGGACGTGAGGTAGCCGATCGCCCCCGTGTCGAACTGCCAGAGGTGCGCGAGGCCGCTGATCTGCTTGCGCTCCTGGCTGATCAGCCGGCCCTGTTCCTTGGTCTCCACCACGCACGCCGCCGCCCCTGAGTTCTGGAGAATCCAGCGGGTCTGGAAGGCGGAGGACGTCGGGTAGATGGGGACGGTCACCAGCCCGGCCGCCCAGGACGCGAAGTCCAGCAACGTCCACTCGTACGTCGTCCGGGCCATGATCGCGATTCGGTCGCCCGCCGTGAGCCCCTCCGCCATCAGCCCCTTGGCGACCGCCAGCACCTCGGCGGCGAACTCGGCGGCGCTCACGTCCTGCCACTGGCCCTCGACGTCCTTGCGGCTGAGCACCGGGTCCGCCGGCGCCTCCCTGGCGTTGTCGAACGGGATCTCCGCCAGCGAGCCGCGCTCGACGCTCGGCGCGAACTCGGGTACGGAGACCTCCCGGACGCGTCCGTCGGGGCCCCTCCTCTTCGTCGGTTCCACCAGGACGGGCGTCGACGCCTGCGCGACAGGCGTGGCCGTGGATGCGGGTACGGGTACGGAAGGGGGCGTAGACACGTGCGGCTCCTCAACTGGGGGTCGGGCGGGTCGGTTCGCCGGTCGTCCGTCCGGCAGGCAGTGCTGGTCGAGCGGGCGGTGCTGGTCGGGTTGGTGGAGGAGAAGGAGCGGGCTCGGGCGGAGGGGCGAGGGCGGGTCCGGAGGGAAGAGCGAGGGCGGGCGGGGCAGAGGGTGCGGGGTGGGCGGGCCTCCCTCCCGGGCGGCCCGGCCGTCTGCCGGGTGTGCCCTCACACCGACGGCGACCGGGGCATCGTGCGGACGGCCGGCCGGCCGCACGGCCGCCGCCGCCCTTGCTCGTCAGGGCCGTTCCAGAATCGCCGTCACCCCCTGGCCGCCCGCCGCGCAGATCGAGACCAGGCCCCGGCCCGGTCCGTCCCGCTCCGCGAGCAGCTTGGCCAGGGTGGCGACGATCCGGGCGCCCGTCGCAGCGAAGGGGTGGCCGGTGGCCAGGGAGGAGCCGGCCACGTTCAGCCGGGACCGGTCCACCGGGGCCAGGCCCTGCTTCTCCCAGGCGGCGAGCGTGGCCAACACCTGGGAGGCGAAGGCCTCGTGCACCTCGATCAGGTCGAAGTCCTCCATCGCCAGCCCGGCCCGCTCCAGCAGGCGCGGTACCGCGTACGCCGGGGCCATGAGGAGGCCGTCGTCGCCGTCCACGTAGTCCACCGCCGCCGTCTCGTGGAGGGAGAGGTGGGCGAGCGGGCGGTGGCCGTGCTCCCGCGCCCACTCCTCGCTCGCCAGCAGGACCGTCGCCGCCCCGTCCGTCAGCGGCGTCGAGTTGCCCGCCGTCATCGTGGCGTGGGGGTGGCCCAGGCCGAACACCGGTCTCAGCGCGGCCAGTTTCTCGACCGTCGAGCCCGGACGCAGGTTCTGGTCGCGCTCCAGGCCTCGGTACGGGACCACGAGGTCGTCGAGGAGGCCCCGGTCGTACGCGGCCGCCAGGCGCTGGTGGCTCGTGGCGGCCAGCCGGTCCTGGTCCTCGCGGCTCACCTCCCAGCGGCGCGCGGTGATCGCCGCGTGCTCGCCCATCGACAGGCCCGTACGCGGCTCCGCGTTGCGCGGGATGTCCGGGACGAGGTGGCGGGGGCGTACGGCGGCCAGGGCCTTGAGGCGGCCCGCCGGGGTCCTCGCGCGGCGGGCGGCGAGCAGGATGCGGCGCAGTTCGTCGTTGACGCCGAGCGGCGCGTCGCTGGTGGTGTCGGAGCCGCCCGCGATCGCCGAGTCCACCGACCCGAGCGCGATCGCGTTCGCGGCGGCGATCACCGCCTGGAGCCCGGTGCCGCAAGCCTGTTGGATGTCGTACGCCGGGGTGCGCGGGTCGAGCGAGGAACCGAGCACGGTCTCCCGCGCCAGGTTGAAGTCCCGGCTGTGCTTGAGGACGGCGCCCGCGACGAACGCCCCCACCCGGCTTCCGGCCAGCCCGTACCGCTCCACCAGGCCGTCGAGTGCGGCCGTCAGCAGGTCCTGGTTGGAGGCGTCGGCGTACGGGCCGCCGGAACGGGCGAACGGGGTGCGGCTGCCGCCGATGACCGCGACGCGGCGCGGCTGCGGGAGCGGCAGCGGGAGGGGAGTCGCCCGGGGCGTCGCAGCCGTCACCGCGACCCCCCGGCGTGGGCCCGCGGCCGCCCCGCGTCGGTCGGCGGCCGTCCCGTCTCGGTCGGTCCCGGATCGCGCATCTCGACCAGCTCCTGACTCTTGAGTAACCTTACTCAACGGTAAATCTACGACCGAGCAGGGAGTCAGGACAATGGCCGATCGCTATCTGCACTTCACCGGCACAGCACCCGGCCGCTTCCTCACCCGCAGGCTCGGCCTGCCCCAGCCCGCCCCGCTGCGCCGCTGGACCCTGGAGACACCCCGCCTGGACGGGCCGCTGCTGCACCTGACCGCCGGGACATCGGCCCTCACGGAGGAGCTGGCGAAAGCGCTCGCCGCGATCGGTCCGACCGTCGACGCCCGGACCACCGGCCCCGGCGGCCCCACCGGAGTCGACCCGTCCGTCGGCACCGCTCGCCCCACCGGGGCCGACCGCCCCACCGGGACCGTCCGCCCTGCCGGGATCGTGCTGGACGCCACCGGCATCGCCTCCGCCGTCGGCCTCGCCGAGGTGCACGCCGCCCTCCACCCCGTCGTACGATCGCTCGCACCGGGCGGCCGGATCGTCGTGCTCGGTACGCCGCCGTCCTCCGAGGACCACCACCAGGCCGCCGCCCAGCAGGCGTTGGAGGGGTTCGTCCGCTCCCTGGCCAAGGAGGTCGGGCGGGGGTCCACCGTCCAGCTCCTGCGGCTGCCCGCCGCAGGCGTCGCCTCCTTTGACACGTCCGCGGCCGACGGCCCCCACACCGCGGCCGCCTCCCGGACCGCCGTCGCCCGCGCCGGGTCCACCCTCCGCTTCCTGCTCTCCCCCCGGTCCGCGTACGTCAGCGGCCAGGTGGTCGAGCTGACCGCCGCCGCCCCCGGCCCCGCCGGGGACCCCGACGCCCCGCTCACCGGCCGCACCGCCCTGGTCACCGGGGCCGCGCGGGGCATCGGCGCGGCCATCGCCTCGGTGCTGGCCCGCGACGGGGCCCAGGTCATCGCCCTGGACGTGCCCCGAGCGGGCGAGGAGCTGGTGCGCACCGCCGACCGGCTCGGGGCCACCGCGCTGCCGCTGGACATCACCGCGCCCGACGCCGCCGCCCGCATCGCCGACGCCGCGCCGGACGGGCTCGACATCCTCGTGCACAACGCGGGCATCACCCGCGACCGGCGGCTCGCCAACATGCCGGCCGACCGCTGGGCCCAGGTCATCGAGGTCAATCTCAACAGCGTGCTCCGCACCACCGACGCGCTCCTGGCGGCGGGGGCCCTCAACCGGGGCGGGCGGATCGTGGCCACCGCCTCCATCGCGGGCATCGCCGGCAACAACGGCCAGACCAACTACGCGGCCGGCAAGGCGGGGATCATCGGCCTCGTCCGCTCGCTCGGCCCGCGAGCCGCCGCCGAGCACGGCATCACGGTCAACGCGGTCGCGCCCGGCTTCATCGAGACGCGGATGACCGCCGCGGTGCCGCTGGCCATCCGCGAGGCGGGCCGCCGGATGAACTCCCTGGCGCAGGGCGGCCTTCCGGTCGACGTGGCCGAGGCCGTCGCCTGGTTCGCCCGGCCCGACTCCGGCGCGGTCAACGGCCAGGTGCTGCGGGTCTGCGGCCAGAGCCTGCTCGGGGCGTGAGCGCGATGACCGGACTGAACGCCTCCCTCGTGCGCGGGGCCGTCACCTCCCCGTTCAAGCGGGCCGGGCGGCCGGGGGCCACGCTGCCCGCCGAGCGCCTGACCCGCCCGGCCGCGCCCCTGCCCCCGGGCCCCCTCGCCGCGTACAGCAGGATCTGCGGCTTCGCGGAGTCCGGGCCGGTGCCGCTCACGTACCCGCACGTCCTCGGCTTCCCGCTCGCGATGCGGCTGATGACGCGGCGGTCCTTCCCGCTGCCCGTCCTCGGGCTCGTCCACACCTGGATAGAGATCGTCCCGCGCCGAGCGGTGCAGCCCACCGAGTCACTGGAACTGTGCGTCTACGCGGCAGAGTCAGCGCCCCACAGGCGGGGCACCGAAGTCACGATGGCGACCGAGGCGCGGGTGGCCGGAGAGCTGGTCTGGGAGTCGCGCAGCGGCTATCTGTCCCGCCACGCGCCGCGAACGAGCCCGCCCCGCACGCCGGACGGCCGTGGCCCCGGCCCGTCGGCGGACCTGCCCGCCCTCGCCGAATGGCGGCTTCCCGCCGATCTGGGGCGGCGGTACGGGGCGGTGTCCGGCGACCGCAACCCGATCCATCTGTATCCGCTGACCGCCCGGCTGTTCGGCTTCCCCCGGGCCATCGCGCACGGCATGTGGACGGTGGCCCGCTGCCTGGCCGAAGTCGGGGAGCCCGCCGGAATCCGTTTTGTACGGGCGGAGTTCAAGGCCCCCGTCCTGCTGCCCGCCACCGTGGCGTACGCGGCGAGCCCGTCCGGGTCGGCCTTCGCCCTGCGGGGCCCCGGCCCGCGTGGCCGCGTCCACCTCACGGGGGCGCTGAGCCGGGCTTCCTGAAGCGGCGCACGGCAGGCACGCGACGGCCGGCCCTGACGGGCCCCGGGGGAAACAGGCCAGAGGCGGCCTCCCGAGAGCCGGGCCGCCCGCTCTCCGGAGCCGCCTCGGCCCCTTCCGGAGGCCAGGCCGGTCCACCCGGGGGCCGTCATGCCTCCGGGGGCTGCCAGGGCCGGGCGTGCATCAGGTTCTCCAGGCCCGCCCAGGCGAAGTTCATCAACGTCGCCGCGGCCTCCTTCGCCGAGACGCCCGGGGTGTCGTTGGCCCAGCCCGCCAGGGACTCCGCGGCCCCCACCAGGGCCTGCGCGAGGCCGGCCACGTCCCGGTCGACGAGCGCGGGGTCGCGGTGCGCCTCGCGGGCGGCGGCCCCGATCAGGCCCGTCACGAACGCGACGATCTCGTCCCGCATCGCGACGACCTCGCTGATGAACGGCTCCCCGTGCGACCGTGCCTGCCGGTGCAGCACCGCCCAGCCGTCCGGGTTCTCCGCGGTGTGGGTGAAGAACGCCCGCAGGCCCGCCCACAGTTGGCCGTCGGCGGGCAGCCCCGGCTCCACGCCGGCCCGGACCGCCTCCACCAGCGCCCTCGCCTCACGCCGGATGCAGGCCGAGAACAGCTCTTCCTTCGAGTTCAGATACAGGTAGACCAAGGGCTTGGAGACGCCCGCCAGCTCCGCGATCTCGTCCATCGACGCGGCCCGGTAGCCGCGCTGCCCGAAGGTCCGCACCGCGGCGTCCATCATCTGCCGCTCCCGCACGGCACGCGGCATCCGCTTGCCCTTCACAGCACCCACGTCCGACTTCCTCCCCGACCCGCGGCCCTGCACCCCGGTCCCACTCCCGGCAAGGGTACGGCGCTGACCTGCCCGGCGTCGTACGCGGCGGGCGTCGCCGGAGCGGGCCGGACAGGCCGTGCGGCCGCCGGGGCCCGCACCGGCCGGTCGGCGAGGACTCGCCCGTGGACCAGGGGCGGGAGCGGCCGCACGACCGGCAGCGTCGCCGGCTGACGGGGCGGAGCCTGGGCCGGGGCGCCCCACGTCCGCCGACCTCCCGGTGACCGTCGAGCAGGGCGGCCGTCCCGCACGGCGCGCCCCCTCTCGGCACACCGGCGCCCCCGGCCCGCATACGGAACGCGGGGGTCGGGGGCGCCGGTGGGCAGGGGCCGTGCGGTCACACAGCGACCGGGACGGCTGCCTTCTGCTCGGTCTCGCGGACCTCCTCCTGGCCGAGGGAGTCGATCGGGGAGGCGGAGGCCGAGTTGTACGCGTCGTGGTCGAGGATCTTCTCGCGAGCCGCGACGATCACCGGTACCAGCGCCTGGCCGGCCACGTTGGTGGCGGTGCGCATCATGTCCAGGATCGGGTCGATGGCCATCAGCAGGCCGACGCCCTCCAGCGGGAGGCCCAGCGTGGACAGGGTGAGGGTCAGCATGACCGTCGCTCCGGTGAGGCCGGCCGTGGCCGCCGAACCGATCACCGAGACGAAGGCGATCAGCAGATAGTCGCCGATGCCCAGCTGCACGTCGAAGATCTGCGCGATGAAGATCGCCGCCAGCGCCGGGTAGATCGCGGCGCAGCCGTCCATCTTCGTGGTGGCGCCGAACGGGACGGCGAAGGAGGCGTACTCCTTCGGGACCCCGAGGCGCTCGGTGACCCGCTGGGTGACCGGCATGGTGCCGACGGAGGAGCGGGAGACGAAGGCGAGCTGGATCGCGGGCCAGGCGCCCTTGAAGAACTGGAGCGGGCTGACCTTGGCGACCGTGGCCAGGAGCAGCGGGTAGACGCCGAACATGACCAGGGCGCAGCCGATGTAGACGTCGGCGGTGAACGTCGCGTACTTGCCGATCAGGTCCCAGCCGTAGTCGGCGATGGCGTAGCCGATGAGGCCGACGGTGCCGATCGGCGCGAGGCGGATGACCCACCACAGGGCCTTCTGGAGCAGTTCCAGGACGGCCTGGCTGAGGGTGAGGATCGGCTTGGCACGGTCACCGAGCTTGAGGGCGGCGATGCCGGCGACGGCGGCCATGAAGACGATCTGGAGCACGTTCAGCTCGGTGAACGGCGAGATCACGTTGTCCGGCACGATGCCGGTCAGGAAGTCGATCCAGGTGCCCTTGGTCTCGGAGAGCTTGCCGTCCTTCGGCGTGAGACCGGTGCCGGAGCCCGGGTTGGTGAGCAGGCCGATGGTCAGGCCGATGCCGACCGCGATCAGCGAGGTGATCATGAACCAGAGCAGGGTGCGCGTCGCCAGCCGGGCGGCGTTGTTGACCTGCCGCAGGTTGGTGATCGACACGAGGATCGCGAAGAAGACGAGCGGGGCGACGGCCAGCTTCAGGAGCTGGACGAAGAGGGAGCCGATCTCGTCGAGGGTGGTGACGAGCCAGCCGAGGTCCTGGCTGCGGGCCAGCCAGCCGAGCAGGACGCCGAGGACCAGACCCGCGACGATCTGGGCCCAGAAGGGGACCTTGGGTATGCGGAGACCGGGGCCGGAGCCGGTGGGCTGCTCGGCCTCGGGGGCGGCGGACGCGGGGTTCGCGGACACGGACACACTCCAGTGGGACGCATCGGGACGTACGGGGGCACCCGGACGGTCGTGCGGTGGAACGGGGACGGGGTCGCGGCGCCCGCGTCAGGGGCGGCGCCGCTGCATGATGCCGTATCAGACGTTGCGGCAACAGACCGCGGACATACAGCGGCAGAGATCGACATGCAGGCGCACCACGAGCGGGATGCTCGCGGCATGACGGAGGCGCACAGCTGTCTTCACGTCGAACACGTTAACACTTGAACTTTGAGAACCTCAAAGCACTTCTTTGGCTTCGGAGCGGGGCTCCGCGAGGGCGGGGCAGGGCTCCGCGGCTCGGCGGACGCCCGCGGGAACGCCGCAGGCCCCGGCGCGGAGCGGTCTGCTCCGTACCGGGGCCCGGCGGAAGGGCCGCGACGTGCGGCGGGTGCGCGCGGCACGCGTGTGAGGAAACTTACGTGGCGACTACAGGCGGCCCGGGCGCGCGGACGCCGGGGCCGGGGCTTCGGCGTCCGCTACTGGACGGCGTCCTCGCGGGTGCGGTTGGCGTCGAGGCGCGCCTTGGTCCGGTCGACCGTGGAGATGATCTGCGCGGACATCTCGTCGCGCTGCCTGCGCAGGGCCACGTAGCTGAGGGGGGCCGAGAGGAGGAGGCCCAGCAGCACGACCCAGACGATGTTGGAGCCTCCGAGACCGGAGGGCAGCAGCCCGAAGTGGACGGCGACACCGGCGACGAAGAAGCAGCCGACGAAGATCAGCAGTCGCAATGCCGTGTAACGGATCATTGCGTTCGGCTTGGCAGCGGACACGGCTGACCCCTTCTCCCTGTGACTTCCTGCGAACTCACGCTACGGTCCTGCCCGACCAGTGAAGCATGGTCCGAATTCACTCGGTTCACGGGGTTACCGGGCGGGTGGCGTCGGGATACCGAGGGCGGCTCACACCAGCGCGGGAGCGGGTCCCAGCGGGAGCAGCATGATGACGTCGTCGCGGTCGTCGCCCTCGGCGACCCGGATCGCGGCGGGCACCCGTCCGACCTCCCGGTATCCGCAGGCGGCGTAGAAACGGTCGGCCCCGGTGCCGCCCCGGCAGGTCAGGCGGACCGCTTCGATGCCCTCGATGGAGCGGGCCGCGTCGGCCGCGGCCGCCAGCAGCGCACGGCCGTATCCCTTGCCCTGGTGGCGGGGGTGGACCATGACGGTGTAGAGCCACAGCCAGTGCCGCATCAGCCGGTGGGTGTTGAGGGCGAGGAAGGCGGTGGCGGCGACGGCCCCGTCCTCGTCGCGGCCCACCAGCAGCCGGGTGCGGCCGTCCTCCATGGCGGCGAGGTGCCTGAGCAGTTCGGGCCGGATCTCCTCCGCCGTGACGGGCGGGACGAATCCGACGGCACCGCCCGCGTTGCTGACGTCGGCCCACAGGGCGGTGACCCCGTCGCGCAGGGCGGGCGTGAACGCGGGGTCCAGTTCGAAAGTAAGCGCCATAGACGCAGATTAACCATTACTGCTGGCGGGCTCAATCTCTGTCCGCAACGCGGAACGCGCAGCACGCCCGGAACGCGGAGCGCCCCGGCCGCGTGCGGCGGCCGGGGCGCTCTCGGGGTCCGGGACTTCCTCAGGGGAGGAGGCCGGCGACGGCGTCAGACCCGCATCGGCTGCGGCGACTCGCGCCGCCCCTCCTGAGGGCCCGGGTACTCGCGCAGGATCTCGTACCGGGTGTTCCGCTCGACCGGCCGGAAACCGGCGTCGCGGATCAGGTCCAGCAGGTCGTCGCGGCCGAGCTTGTTCGGCGTGCCGAAGTCGTCGGCGTCATGCGTGATCTTGTACTCGACGACCGAGCCGTCCATGTCGTCCGCGCCGTGCTGCAACGCGAGCTGGGCGGTCTGCACCCCGTGCATCACCCAGAACACCTTGACGTGCGGCACGTTGTCGAAGAGCAGGCGGGAGACCGCGAAGGTCTTCAGCGCCTCCGCGCCGGTCGCCATCGTCGTCCGCGCCTGGAGCTTGTTGCGGACCTTGCCGTCCTTCATGTCCACGAAGTCGTGCTGGTAGCGCAGCGGGATGAAGACCTGGAAGCCGCCGGTCTCGTCCTGCATCTCCCGCAGCCGCAGCACGTGGTCGACACGGTGGCGGGGCTCCTCGATGTGCCCGTACAGCATCGTCGCCGGGGTCTTGAGCCCCTTCTCGTGCGCGAGGCGGTGGATGCGCGACCAGTCCTCCCAGTGGGTGCGGTGGTCGACGATGTGCTGGCGGACCTCCCAGTCGAAGATCTCCGCGCCGCCGCCGGTCAGCGACTCCAGACCGGCCTCGATCAGCTCGTCGAGGATCTCGGAGGCCGAGAGGCCGGAGATCGTCTCGAAGTGGTGGATCTCCGTCGCCGTGAACGCCTTCAGCGCCACGTCCGGCAGGGCTTCCTTCAGCGCGCTCAGCGAACGCGGGTAGTAGCGCCACGGCAGCGTGGGGTGGAGCCCGTTGACGATGTGCAGCTCGGTGAGGTTCTCGCCCTCCATCGCCTTGGCGAGGCGGACGGCCTCCTCGATGCGCATCGTGTAAGCGTCCTTCTCGCCCGGCTTGCGCTGGAACGAGCAGTACGCGCAGGAAGCGGTGCACACGTTGGTCATGTTGAGGTGACGGTTGACGTTGAAGTGCACCACGTCACCGTTCTTGCGCGTCCGCACCTCGTGGGCCAGCCCGCCGAGCCACGCCAGGTCGTCGGACGCGTAGAGGGCGATCCCGTCCTCGCGGGTCAGCCGCTCGCCGGCCCGGACCTTCTCCTCCAGCTCGCGCTTGAGTCCCGCGTCCACTAGGGCGCCTCCCATATCTCCGTACAACAGACTCCGCCTTACGGTACTCCCCCGCCCCCGGGACGGGAGGCGCGCCCTTCGCGGCGCTCCGGCGCCCGGCGCCTACGGCTCCTCCGGGAGCTCCCCGACCCGGTTCTCCCACTTGGTGGAGAGCACGATCGTGGTGCGGGTGCGGGAGACGCCCTTGGTGCCGCTGAGGCGGCGGATCGTCTTCTCCAGCCCGTCCACGTCGCCGACCCGGACCTTGAGCATGTAAGAGTCGTCGCCGGCGATGAACCAGCAGTCCTCGATCTCCGCGAGGTCCTTCAGCCGGTGCGCCACGTCCTCGTGGTCGGCGGCGTCCGAGAGCGAGATCCCGATGAGCGCGGTGACGTCGAGCCCCAGCGAGGCGGAGTCGACGGTGGCGCGGTAACCGGTGATGACACCGGCGGATTCCAGCCGGTTGATGCGGTCGGTGACGCTGGGCCCGGAGAGCCCCACGAGCCGCCCCAGCTCGGCGTACGAGGCCCTGCCGTTCTCCCTGAGGGCCTGGATGAGCTGCCTGTCCACCGCGTCCATATGACTGGAACCTTCCATTGTTCAGCAGTACCGCGAGTTTACGTGTAGAATCTAAGGCATGTAGGGCTGAAGCCCTGCGGATCTTCTAGAACATCCAAGAAAAGCTTTCGAATCTTCAGGAGTGAACTTCACCGTGTACACGATCGAGATGGCCTACGCCCGGATGCGCGAGCTGCAGGACCTGGCCAACCGCTCGCGTGCCCACCAGCCCGCCGCCGCGCACCGGGTCGACCGGACCCGCGCCCCGCGCGCGCCCAAGAAGCGCTGACCCGGGCGGCCGCTCCGGCCGCCCCACCGGAACCCTCGTCCCCACCGGGTCAGTCCCCCGCGGCGCGGGAGCCGCCGCCGAGCTCCCCCTCCCAGCGGCGGTAGAGCCCGTGCGGCGCCCCCGCCGCGTCGAGCACCCGGCCCGCGACGAAGTCCACCAGGTCCTGGATGTGCGTGGCGCCCGCGTAGAACGCCGGAGAGGCGGGCAGCACGACCGCGCCCGCCTCGTCCAGGGCCACCATCTGCTTCAGCGTCTGACCGCTCAGCGGGGTCTCGCGCACCGCGACGACCAGCGGGCGGCGCTCCTTGAGCGTCACGCTCGCGGACCGCTGGAGCAGGTCCTTCGACAGCCCGAGCGCCACCCCGGCCACACAGGCCGTCGAGGCCGGCACGATGAGCATCCCCTTCGCCGGGTAGGACCCGGAGGACGGCCCGGCGGCCAGGTCCCCGGCCGGCCAGTGCCGCACGCGGTCCAGCTCCGCCCCGGCCACCGTGAAGGTGTCGGGCCGCCCGTCCGCGCCCCGCGCCAGCCAGGTCCGCAGATCCTCCTGCCAGTGCCCGTCGCGGAAGCCGATGCCGGTCTCGTCGAGCAGGGTGAGGCGGGAGGCCCGGCTCACCACCAGATCCACGCTCTCGCCGGCTGCCAGGAGCCCCCGCAGCACGGCTGCCGCGAATGGGGTACCCGAAGCGCCGGACACCCCGACAATCCAAGGCCGCCGCTGCTGCTGAGTCTCTGAAGTCCCGGAATTCACACGCGCGAGCCTATCCGGCACGCCCCCGCACGCCACATCCGGAACCGCTCGGGCTTCCCGGGCGTTCCCCATAGGACGGGCAACCCGGGGCAGGGGACGGCCATGGACGACTTCCGGATCACCGACCACTCCGCGCACCGCACCACCGGCAGCGGCTCCAGAGCCCTGACGGCCGGGGCGGTGATGCTGAGCTGGGTCGCCCTGCTGTGGGTCCTCGAAGGGATCGACGCCGCCACGGGCAACGCTCTGGACACCTACGGCGTCAGCCCGCGCGACCCGGCCGAGCTGAGGGACGTGGTGCCCGCCGCGTTCCTGCACAGCGGCTGGGAGCACGTCGCCTCCAACAGCGTGCCGCTGCTGGTCCTCGGCTTCATCGCCGCCCTCGCGGGCCTGCGCAGATTCGCCGCCGTCGTCCTGACCGTCATCCTGGTCAGCGGCCTCGGCGTCTGGGTGACCGCCCCGTCGAACACGGTGACGCTCGGCGCGTCCGGCGTCGTCTTCGGGCTGCTCGGCTATCTCCTGGTCCGCGGCTTCGTGGACCGCCGCCCCTGGGACGTGCTGATCGGCGTCGGCGTCGCCCTGGCCTACGGCTCGCTGCTCTGGGGCGTCCTGCCGACCGACTCGGGCGTCAGCTGGCAGGGCCACCTGTTCGGCCTGATGGGCGGCGTGGCGGCGGCCTTCTTCTTCCGCCGCCCGCGTCGGCCGCCCCAGACCCTGGTCACGGTCTGACCCCGGCCCGGAGCGGGCGCCCGGGGCGGGCTCCGGTCCTCAGGGTGTGAGGCCGCGCAGCAGCAGGTCGAGCAGCGCGCAGGCGAAGAGCGCCATGCCGATGAAGCCGTTCACCGAGAAGAAGGCGCGGTTCAGCCGGGACAGGTCGTGCGGCCGCACCACCCGGTGCTCGTAGACGAACGCCGCCGCGACGACTGCCATGCCGATCCAGTAGAAGACCTCGGCGTCCGTGGCCAGACCGAACCAGACCAGCAGCCCGGTCGTCACCGCGTGGCAGACCCGCGCCCCCCACAGCGCGGCCGGAATCCCGAAGCGCGCCGGGAAGGAGAGCACCCCGTGCGCCCGGTCCGCCCGCACGTCCTGGCAGGCGAAGATCAGGTCGAAGCCGCCGATCCAGATCCCGACGGCGAGCCCGAGGATCACCGCGTCCCACGACCAGCTGCCGGTCACCGCGAGCCACGCGCCGATCGGCCCGATGGCCTGCGCCAGGCCCAGGATGGCGTGCGGGTAGTTCGTGAACCGCTTGCCGTAGGGGTAGACCACCATCGGCACGACGGCCACCGGCGCGAGCACCAGGCACAGCGGGTTGAGCAGCGCGGCCGCCCCGAGGAAGACGACGAGCGCCACCAGCGCCCCCGTCCACGCCGACTTCACCGACACCGCGCCGGTCACCAGCTCGCGGCCGGCCGTGCGCGGGTTGCGGGCGTCGATCTCCCGGTCGATGATCCGGTTCGCGGCCATCGCGAAGGTCCGCAGGCCCACCATCGCGAGCGTGACGAGCAGCAGCGTGCCCCAGTGGACGGAACCGTCCAGCCGGAACATCGCGGTCAGCGCGGCGATGTACGCGAACGGCAGCGCGAAGACCGAGTGCTCGATCATCACCAGTCGCAGGAACGCCCTGACCTTGCTGTCCGAGGGCGCGGGGCCGGGTTGGGACGTCGTCTCCGTCGTACCGCTCACAGCCCGTATTCCTTCCAGCGGCGGTCGACCTTCGCCGCCGTCCCCGGGTCGGACTCGACCATCTCCGGCCAGCCCCCGTCCCGGGTGTAGCCCTCCTCCGGCAGCTTCCTGGTGGCGTCGATGCCCGCCTTGCCGCCCCAGAACTGCTGGTAGGAGGCGTGGTCAAGGTGGTCGACCGGCCCCTCGACGACGGTCAGGTCGCGGGAGTAGTCGGTGTTGCCGAGCGCCCGCCAGGCGACCTCGTGCAGATCGTGGACGTCGCAGTCGGCGTCCACCACGACGATGAGCTTGGTCAGGGACATCATGTGCGCCCCCCAGACGGCGCTCATCACCTTCTGGGCGTGCTTCGGGTACTTCTTGTCGATCGAGACGATCGCGCAGTTGTGGAAGCCGCCCGACTCCGGCAGGTGGTAGTCCACGATGTCCGGCACGATGATCTTCAGCAGCGGCAGGAAGAACCGCTCCGTGGCCCGGCCCAGCGGGCCGTCCTCGGTCGGCGGGCGGCCCACCACGATCGACTGGAGCAGCGGCCGCCTGCGCTGGGTGATGCAGTCGATCGTCAGTGCGGGGAACGGTTCCTGCGGGGTGTAGAAGCCGGTGTGATCCCCGAACGGGCCCTCCGGCAGCATCTCGCCCGGCTCCAGCCAGCCCTCGATGACGACCTCCGCGTGCGCGGGGACCTGGAGCGGCACGGTCTTGCAGTCGACCATCTCGATCCGCTTGCCCTGGATGAACCCGGCGAAGAGGTACTCGTCGATGTCCCCGGGCAGCGGCGCGGTGGAGGCGTAGGTGACGGCGGGCGGCGCGCCGAAGGCGATGGCGACGGGCAGCCGCTCCCCGCGCCGGGCGGCGACCTGGTAGTGGTTGGCGCTGTCCTTGTGGATCTGCCAGTGCATGCCGATGGTGCGCTTGTCGTGCCGCTGGAGCCGGTAGAGGCCGAGGTTGCGCACGCCGTTCTCGGGGTGCTTGGTGTGGGTCAGACCCAGGTTGAAGAACGATCCGCCGTCCTCGGGCCAGGTGAACAGCGCGGGCAGCTTGTCCAGGTCGACGTCGTCGCCGGTCAGCACCACTTCCTGGACGGGCGCGTCTGCGGACTTCACCTTCTTCGGCGGGACGTGCACCATCGAGCCGAGCTTCCCGAAGGCCTCCCGCACCCCGACGAATCCCTGCGGCAGCTCCGGCTTGAGCAGCCCGCCGATCTTGTCGCTGATATCGGCGTACGACGTCAGGCCGAGCGCCTTGAGGAGGCGACGGTCGGTACCGAAGACGTTCATGGCCAGGGGCATCGAGGAGCCCTTGACGTTCTCGAACAGCAGCGCGGGGCCGCCTGCCTTGTTGACCCGGTCGACGATCTCGCCGACCTCCAGGTGGGGGTCGACCTCGACCTTGACGCGCTTGAGATCACCATCGCGCTCAAGAGCCCGGAGCAGGGAGCGAAGATCGTCGTAAGCCATGGGAGCCAGTTTGTCATCCCCGCCCGCACGGCCCGCCGGGGCTCCCCCGGACAGCCGCCCGGAAAGTCCGCCCACGCGCCCGGAAAGTCCCGCTCCGGGCCCCGGCGCCCCGGCGCCGAGCCGGTACCCTGGCCGCGACACCGGGGAACCATCACGCCCCGCCGCCACCTCCTGGGGGACGCACCATGAGAGCCCTGATGATCCTCGTGCCGATGGCGCTGATGATCTACGCCTTCATCGACTGCCTGAACACCCCGGAAGAGGAGACGAAGCACCTGCCGAAGCTGGCCTGGGTCTTCATCATCCTGCTGTTCTGGGTGGTCGGCGCGATCGGCTGGATCGTGGCCGGCAAGAAGCGGCGCGGGGCGTCGGGGGGCGGCATGGCCGCCTCGTGGCAGCGCGGCCGGCGGACCCAGTGGGTCGCTCCCGACGACAACCCCGACTTCCTGAAGTCCCTCAAGAGCGATGTCAGGGGCGCGGACGGGGAAGAGACCGTGGCCGCCCCGGAGAAGCGGGACCCGGCGGGCGCGGCGGCGGACAGCGGGGCGGAGAAGGACGGGCAGGCGCCGTCCCCCACGGACCGGGAGGCGGACCCGCTCCGCGAGGAGGAGCCCAAGCGCCGCGAGCGCAGCACCGGCCCGGACGACGCGACCCCGCCCGTGACCGGCTGACCGGCCGTTCCCGCTCCCCGGCCGGCTATTCCCGCCGGTCGGGGTGATCTTTCCGACCGGCGCGGTGAGCGCGTCACGGGGGCCGCTTCGGCCATCCTCGAAGGGGTAACGCACCCAGGCACCGCACGCGTGACCCCTTAGGAGCCCCCCATGTCCACCACCCCCGCCGTGGCCTCCTCCGAAACCCCCGCCGCGCTCGTCGCCCGGCTCCGCGCCGCCTTCCGCACCGGCCGCACCAAGGACCTCGCCTGGCGGACCGGCCAGCTGGAGCGGCTGCGGGCCCTGCTCACCGAGCACGGCGACGACCTCGCGGACGCCCTCCGCGCCGACCTGGGCAAGAGCCGCAAGGAGGCGTACCGCACCGAGATCGACTTCACGGTCCGGGAGATCGACCACACCCTGGAGCACCTGGCCGACTGGCTGCGTCCCGAGCCCGCCCCCGTACCGCCGCATCTCGCCCCCACCGGCGCGCAGGCCCGCACCGTGCTGGACCCGCTCGGCGTCGTCCTGGTCATCGCGCCCTGGAACTACCCGGTGCAGCTGCTGCTCGCCCCCGTCGTCGGGGCTCTGGCGGCGGGGAACTGCGTGGTGGCCAAGCCCAGCGAGCTGGCCCCCGCGACCTCCGCCGCCGTGGCCCGGCTGCTGCCCAGGTATCTGGACACGGAAGCGGTGGGCGTCGTGGAGGGGGCGGTCGAGGAGACGACCGCCCTGCTGGAGCAGCACTTCGACCACATCTTCTACACCGGCAACGGCACGGTCGGCCGGATCGTGATGACGGCCGCGGCCAAGCACCTGACGCCGGTCACCCTGGAGCTCGGGGGCAAGTCCCCCGCCTTCGTCGACCGGGGCACGGACCTGGAGGCGGTGGCCGGGCGGCTCGTCCAGGGGAAGTTCCTCAACGCCGGACAGACCTGCGTGGCCCCCGACTACGTCCTGACGGACCCGGAGACCGCACCGGCTCTCACCCGGGCGCTGGCGGCGGCGGTGGAGCGGCAGTTCGGCCAGGACCCGGCGGACCACCCGGAGTACGGGCGGATCGTCAACGAGCGGCACTTCGACCGGCTCACCGCCCTGCTGGACTCCGGCCGCACCGTGACCGGCGGCGCCCACGACCGCGGGACGAAGTACATCGCGCCGACGGTGCTGGCCGACGTCGCGCCGGACGCTCCCGTCATGGGCGAGGAGATCTTCGGCCCGATCCTGCCGCTGGTGACGGTGGACGGCCTGGACGAGGCGATCGCGTTCATCAACGAGCGGGACAAGCCGCTGGCGCTGTACGCGTTCACCGAGTCCCCCGGCGTACGGGAGCGGCTGCTGGCCGAGACATCGTCGGGCGGGGTCGGCTTCGGCCTCCCGCTGGCCCATCTGACCGTGTCGGACCTGCCGTTCGGCGGGGTCGGGGAGAGCGGCATGGGCAACTACCACGGCCGCTACTCGCTGGAGACGTTCAGCCACCGCAAGGCGGTCCTGGACACCCCGCTGAGCGCCTGAGCCGGACGCACGGCTCCCCGGGCGGAGGTCCGCCCGGGGAGCCGTGCGCCGTGCAGCGGGCTCAGACCCCCGCGTAGGAGTGCAGGCCGGTGACGAAGATGTTCACGCCGTAGTAGTTGAACAGCCAGCAGCCGAAGGCGGCGAGCGCCAGGTAGGCGGCCTTGCGGCCCTTCCAGCCGGCGGTGGCGCGGGCGTGCAGGTAGGCGGCGTAGGCGACCCAGGTGATGAAGGACCAGACCTCCTTGGGGTCCCAGCCCCAGTACCGGCCCCAGGCTTCGCCCGCCCAGATCGCGCCCGCGATGATCGTGAACGTCCACAGCGGGAAGACCGCCGCGTTGATCCGGTACGAGAACCTGTCCAGCGACGCGGCCGACGGCAGCCGCTCCATGACCGAGGTCGCGAACCTCCCGGGCGTGCCGCCGTCCGCGAGCTTGTTCTCGTAGCTGTCGCGGAAGAGGTAGAGCACCGTGCCGACCGCGCCGAGGTAGAAGACGGCTCCGCAGATGATGGCGGTCGAGACGTGAATCCACAGCCAGTACGAGTGGAGCGCCGGCACCAGCTGGTCGCTGTCGGTGTAGAGCGTCGTGGTCGCGATGCCGAGGTCCAGCAGGACCGTGGTGACCAGCGGAAGGCCGATCCACCGGACGTTCTTCTTCAGCAGGAGCAGCACCAGGTAGGAGCCGACCGCCACCGTGGAGAAGGTGATCGAGAACTCGTACATGTTGCCCCAGGGGGCCCGCCGCACCGACAGGGCGCGGGTGACGACGCCGCACGCCTCGACGGCGAACGCCACCACGGTCAGCGAGACCGCGATGCGGCCCCACAGGTCGCCCTTGAAGGTGCCGCCCGCCGCGCCCGGCCCGTCGGGCACGTCGCGGGTCCCCGCGACGGAGCGGGTGACGACCTCGGGCCGCTCCAGCACGGCGGTGCCGCCGGCCTGCGCCCTCGCCGGAGCGGCGGCGGAGACAGCGCCCCCGGCCCCGGCGGCCCCGGCGCCGGACAGCGCGGCGGCCGTGCGGCCGACCTTGCTGCGGCTGCCGAGCACCCACTCCGCGATGTGCGCGAAGAAGGCCAGGGTGTAGACGGCCATCGACGAATAGATCAGCACATTGCTGGTGTGCGCCAGGCTCTCGTTGGTAGCGGTGGCGAGATTCACTTCTCAGCCCCTTCGGCAGGTGCTTCGGCAGGGTGTACGGGCCGGCTCCCGGCCTCGTTCGGTGCATCGGCCGTGTCCGGCCCGTCGGCCGTGTCCGGCCCGTCCGGCGTCTCGGGCGTGTCCGGCTCCGCGGCGGCGACCGGCGCCGTGGTGACGAGGGCGGTCGCGAGGCCGCCCAGTTCCTCGGGGAGCTTCGCCGACTCGCCGCGGCCCAGGCCCGCCATCTCCACGACCGTGACACCGTCCGCGCCCCTGACCGCCCGCACCCACACCCGGCGGCGCTGGATGAACAGGGACCCGGCGAGTCCGGCGATGGCGGCGACGGACCCGGCGAGCGCCCAGCCGGAGCCGGGCTGCTGCGAGACCTGGAAGCTGGCCCACTCCTCGACGCCCTCGAAGGTGACAGAACCGGCGCCGTCGGGCAGGTCCAGCTTCTCACCGGGGCGCATCAGCTTCTTGAGCAGCTCCCCGTCCTCGCCCTTGAACTCCTTCATCTTGGAGGTGTCCAGCTGGTAGACGTTCTGCGCCAGCCCGGAGTCGACGCCGAGGGAGCCGTGGTAGGCGCTGAGCGCCAGCACCGGGTACTCCAGCCCGGGGAACTGCGAGAACATCTGGCCCTTGCCCTCGCCGGCGAAGGTCGGCACGAAGAACGCCTTGAAGCCGAGCTGGGTCTTCTTGCCCTCCTTGTCCCGGTAGCCGTCCATCACCTTGATCGCACCGGACGAGGTGACGTTGTCGTCGATCGGCAGCAGCGGCACCGCCGTGCGCGAGACGACGTCGCCGCGGCTGTCGCGCACGGTGACGACGGGGGCGTAGCCGTGGGCGATCAGGTAGACCTTGGTGCCGTCCACGACGAGCGGCTCGTTGACCCGGATCACGCTCTTGCGCTCGGGCCCGTCGGCTCCCTCGCTGTACCGCACCCGCGCCTCGAAGGTCCGTGGGGTGCCGCGCTGCGGGCCGCTCTTCTCGTACGTGCCCACGAACTCGTCCAGCACGAAGCTGAAGGGGGCCAGCGTCTCCGAGTCGTACAGCGAGCCTGACTTGAAGTCGTCGTACTGGGTGAGCGTGTTGGAGAAGCCGTCGCCCTCGACGATCAGCTTGCCGCCCTCGGAGTTGAAGAGCTGGCCCACGGCGAAGGCGACCAGCATCACGATCAGCGAGATGTGGAAGAGGAGGTTCCCGGCCTCGCGGAGGAAGCCCTTCTCCGCGGCGACCGCGTCGCCCACCGTGTGCGAGCGGAAGCGCCGTTCGCGCAGGGCCGCGAGGGCCGCTTCGCGGACCGCCTCCGGCTCCGCGTCGGTACGCCAGGTGGTGTACGCGGGCAGCCGGTCCAGCCGCTTCGGGGCGCCCGGGGGGCGGCTGCGCAGCTGGCCGACGAACTGGCCGGTGCGCGGCACGATGCAGCCGATGAGCGAGACGAACAGCAGGATGTAGATCGCGGAGAACCACACCGAGCTGTAGACGTCGAAGAGCTGGAGCTTCTCGTAGATCGGGGTGAGCGTGGTGTGCTGGTCCTTGAAGTCCCGCACCTTCAGCTCGTCGACGCTCGTCTGCGGGACCAGCGATCCCGGGATCGCGCCGAGGGAGAGCAGGAAGAGCAGGATCAGCGCGACCCGCATCGAGGTGAGCTGCCGCCAGAACCAGCGGACCCAGCCGATCACGCCCATGCCGGGCACGAAGGCGCCGCTCTCCGGCCGTTCCTCGCGGGGCGCGGTGGTCAACCGCTCGCCGGCCGCGCCGTGGGCGGAGTCCTGCCCGCCGTCCTGTGCGCGCTGCCGCTCGTCCGTGCTGTTCGCGTTGCTCATGCCGTCAGATCCCCACAACGAAGCCGCTGGTCCAGCCCTGCATCTGCTGCATCAGCGCGGCCCACACGCCGGTCAGCAACAGGAGTCCGGTGATGATCATCATTCCGCCGCCGATCCGCATGACCCACGCGTAGTGCTGCTTGACCCAGCCGAACGCGCCGAGGGCCTTGCGGAAGGCGATCGCGGCCAGGACGAACGGGACGCCCAGGCCGAGGCAGTACGCGACGGTCAGTATCGCGCCGCGTCCCGCGGTGCCCTCGTTGAACGCCAGGGTGCTCACCGCGGCGAACGTCGGGCCCATGCAGGGAGTCCAGCCGATCCCGAAGAGGGCGCCCAGCACCGGCGCTCCGGCCAGCCCGGTCACCGGCCGCTTGTGGATGCGGAACTCCCGCTGCGTCACCCCCGGCAGCCGCCCCATGAAGAAGAGCCCCATGAGGATCATGAGGACGCCGAGGACCTTGTTGATCACCTCGGCGTGCATCTGGAGCTCCCGGCCGAAGTAGCCGAAGAGCGCTCCGCCCGACACGAAGACGACGGTGAAACCGAGGACGAAGAGCGAGGCCCCCGTCACGACCCGGCCGCGCCGGGCCTGGGCCAGGTCGGTTCCTGTGACCCCGGTGACATAGCTCAGGTAGCCGGGGACGAGCGGGAGCACGCACGGGGAGAAGAAGGAGATGAGACCGGCCAGCAGGGCGATGGGCAGGGACACCAGCAGCGTGCTGGTGAGGACGGTCTCGTTGGTCGCGGCGAGCGTGACCGTCCCGTCGCCCGCGGCGAGCGTGACGGCCTCGTGGTACGCGGCGAGCGTGGTCACCGGATCACTTCTCCGCGATGATCGGGTCGATCATCTTGTGCAGCTCGTCCGCGTCGAGCGCCTGGAGCGTGCGGGCCGCGATCTTCCCTTCCCGGTCGATGACCACGGTGGACGGGATGGCCTGCGGGTTCAGGGTCCCCTTGGGGAAGCGCAGGATGAGCTTGCCGATCGGGTCGAAGAAGCTCGGGTAGGTGACCCCGTAGTCCTTCTCGAAGTTCACCGCGGCGTCCCGCTGGGAGTCCCGGGTGTTGATGCCCACGAACTGCACGCCCTGGTCGGCCGTCTCCTTTGCGACCTGCGCGAAGTACTTCGCCTCCAGGCGGCAGGGACCGCACCAGGAGCCCCAGACGTTGAGCACCACGACCTTGCCCCGGTAGTCGGCGAGGTCCAGCGGCTTGCCCTCCAGGTCGTTGCCGTCGAGCTTCGGCGCCGCGACCCGGTCGGCCTTCGCGACGGTGGAGATGCCTCCGCTGCCGGTGACGAAGTTGGTGTTGCCGCCGCCCCCGGCCTTGTTCCCGTCCCCGCACGCGGACAGCGTCAGGAGACCGGCCAGGGCGGTGGCGGCGAGCAGGGTCAAGCGGCGTCGGGACGGGCGGCCAGGGCTCATGTGAAAAGTTTCGCATGGCAGTTCCGGGGATCTCCCCCGCCCCCCTCTGTGCCCGTAAAGCCCCTTGTCAGACCTGCTTAAGGAAAGAGTTCCAGCCACCGGCGGGCGACTGCCCCACCTCCAGCGTCCGGAGCTTGGCGAGGACGGCGGGGTCCTGTGCGTCGAGCCAGTCGACGAACTGCCGGAACGAGACGAGCCGCACGTCGTCCTTGTCCGCCACCTTTTTGATCACCTCTTCCACGGCGTCCATGTAAATGCCGCCGTTCCACTCCTCGAAGTGGTTGCCGATGAAGAACGGCGCACGATTCGACGCGTACGCGCGTTGAAAACCGGCCATATAGGCGCCGGTGGCCTGCTCGCGCCAGCCCGGATAACGCGAGGGCATGCCCTTGGTCGAGTTCTTCGACTGGTTGGCGAGGATGTTGTAGTCCATCGAGAGGACCTCGAAGGAGTGGCCCGGGAAGGGCATCGCCTGGAGCGGGAGGTCCCAGACGCCGCCGCGCTTCACCGGCCAGGTCTGGCGGCCGCCGGGCGAGCTGGCGTCGTAGCGCCAGCCCAGCTTGCGCGCGGTCGGCAGCAGGTTGTCCTGGCCGAGCAGGCACGGGGTGCGGCCGCCGACCAGTTCCTTGCGGTAGTCGAACGGAAGGGGGTCCTCGTTCTCCCAGCCGGTGTTGGTCCGCCATTCCGTGACGAAGGACACAGCCTGATTGATCTCGCTGTGCCATTGGGCGGGCGTCCAGCGCTCGACGGAACCGGAGCCGGCACAGAAATGCCCGTTGAAGTGGGTGCCGATCTCATGGCCGTCGAGCCAGGCCTGGCGCACATGCGTCAGCGTGTCCTTGACGTGGCCGTCGGTCAGATAGCCGATGTCGGACGCGCCGCGGGGGTTGTTCGGCGGGCGGTAGAGGGATTTCTTCGACTCGGGCAGCAGATAGAGACCGGAGAGGAAGAAGGTCATCGCCGCGTCGTGCTCTCTGGCCAGTTCCAGAAAGCGTGGGAAGAGCCCGTTGCCGACTTCTCCCGCCCCGTCCCAGGAAAAGATCACGAACTGCGGCGGCTTCTGGCCGGGTTCGAGGGGAACGGGCGCGGCGGGCTGGTGGGGCTGCTTGCCGGTGTCGGCGGTGGAGCCGTCCCCGATCAGCCGGGCCTTGTCCTTCGCCGAACCGTTTCCGCTCCCGTTTCCACTGCCGCTGCCGCCCGTGCTCGCGTCACCCGCGCCCGCGTCACCCGCGCCGCCGGACCCGCCGCTTCCGGACGAGCCCGAGCCGCCGCAGCCGGCGAGTCCGATCGCGGCCGCCGCGCCGAGCCCCGCCCCGAGCAGTCCCCTTCGATTGATGTCGCGCATACCGTCCCCATCTACGGTCGTTCTATCTCAAGGTCATACAAACTGCTAAAGAGTGAGATGAGAGGGACAACACGGGGGTTCCGTGTATTCGGGGACTTTCTTTACGTTTTACCTTGCGGAGGCCGGGGCCTCGCCCATGCCGCCGGCCGGGGCTCCAGGGCCGCGCCCGTGAGGCCCGCCTGTCGGTCGGACCCCGGGCTCGAAGCGCCCGGGCCGCGGGCCCGGCGGTCCGCGACGGGTGGTCCAGGCCCGGCGGTCCAGGCCCGGTGGAAGGCTGCGCTGTGCTCTCGTGCCGCGTCGCGAGGAGCGGTCGGCGCCGACGGCCCGGCCCGGGGGGACGGCTTCCCCGTCTCCGACGTCTCATGCGCGGGACCGGCCCCCGGGCGTACGGCGGCGGGCGCGGACCTCGCGCGGCTCTCGGGTACGCGGAGCTCTCGGGTACGCGACGGCGGGCGCCCACCGGTGGCGCGGACCCGCGGGCGCGGACCGGCGAGCGCCCACCGGCGGGGCGGGGCCGCGACGGCACAGGGGACGGGACCGGTCGCCGTCCACAGCGGCAGCCGGTCCCGTCGGGTCCCGTGGGCGAGGCGCGTCCGCCGGGCGGTTACGCGCCGAACGCCTTGGACTGCCCCGGCTTCCCCTTCACCGGCTTGGCGCCGGCCAGCAGGTGCGCGGGCACCAGGTCACGGGCGGGCTCCGTGTAACCGACCGAGACGATCGTGTCGCCGCGGTAGGTGAAGCTGGTCAGCGAGGCCAGCGTGCACTGGCGCTTGCGCGGGTCGTGCCACAGGCGGCGGCGCTCCACGAAGGAGCGGACGATCCAGATGGGCAGCTGGTGGCTGACGCAGACCGCCTCGTGCCCGCGCGCCGCGTCCCGGGCCGTGTCGAGCGCGCCCATCATGCGGACGACCTGCTCGATGTACGGCTCGCCCCAGGACGGCTCGAACGGGTTGGTGAGGTGCTTCCAGTTGCCCGGCTTGCGCAGGGCCCCGTCGCCGACGCCGAAGGTCTTGCCCTCGAAGACGTTGGCGGCCTCGATCAGCCGCGGGTCGGTGGCCAGGTCCAGGCCGTGCGCCCGGGCGACCGGGTCGGCGGTCTCCTGGGCGCGCTCCAGCGGGGAGGCGACGACATGGGTGACGTCGCGCTTCTCCAGGTGCTCTGCGACCCGGTCGGCCATCTTCCGGCCGAGGTCGGAGAGGTGGTAGCCGGGGCGTCTCCCGTAGAGCACGCCGTCCGGGTTGTGCACCTCCCCGTGCCGCACCACGTGCACCACGGTCAGCTCCTCGCGGCTCGCGTCCCCGCTCATGCGGTGGCCTCCGATGCGGCACGGGCGGCGGCGGGCAGGGCGGCGGCGACGCGCTCGACGGCCCGCTCGTCGTGGGCGGTGGAGACGAACCAGGACTCGAAGGCGGAGGGCGGCAGGTAGACGCCCTGCTCCAGCATGGCGTGGAAGAACGCGGTGAAGCGGAACGCGTCCTGCTTCTTCGCGCCGTCGTAGTTGCGGACCGGCTCGTCGGTGAAGAAGACCGAGAACATGTTGCTCGCGGCGGACACGGTGTGCGCGACGCCCTCCTTGGCGAGCGCGTCGCCCACCAGCGTGCGCAGCTCGGCGGAGACCGCGTCGATCGTCGCGTACGCCGCGTCGTCCAGCAGCCGCAGCTGGGCCAGCCCGGCAGCGGTGGCGACCGGGTTCCCGGAGAGGGTGCCCGCCTGGTAGACCGGGCCGGCCGGGGCGAGGTGGGCCATCACGTCGGCACGCCCGCCGAAGGCCGCGGCGGGGAAGCCGCCGCCCATCACCTTGCCGAAGGTCATCAGGTCGGGCCGGACGCCGTCGACGCCGTACCAGCCGGCCTTCGACGTGCGGAAGCCCGTCATGACCTCGTCGGAGATGTACAGGGCGCCGTTGGCCGCGCACAGCTCCTTGAGCCCGGCGTTGAAGCCCTCCGCCGGCGGCACGACGCCCATGTTGCCGGGCGAGGCCTCCGTGATCACACAGGCGATCTCCCCGGGGTGCGCCGCGAAGGCGGCCCGCACGGCATCCAGGTCGTTGTACGGCAGGACGACGGTGTCCCCGGCCGTGGCGCCGGTGACCCCCGGGGTGTCGGGGAGCCCGAAGGTGGCCACGCCGGAGCCGGCGGCGGCGAGCAGCGCGTCCACGTGCCCGTGGTAGCAGCCGGCGAACTTGACGACCTTGGCCCGGCCGGTGAACCCGCGGGCCAGCCGGATCGCCGACATCGTCGCCTCGGTGCCGGAGGAGACCAGGCGCACCTGCTCGACCGGGGCGACCCGGGCGACGATCTCCTCGGCCAGCGCGACCTCGCCCTCGCCCGGCGTACCGAAGGAGGTGCCGCGGGAGACCGCCTCCTGGACGGCGGCGATGACCTCGGGATGAGAGTGGCCGAGAATCATCGGCCCCCATGAGCACACGAGGTCGACGTACTCACGGCCGTCGGCGTCCGTGAGGTACGGGCCGGTCCCGGACACCATGAACCTGGGCGTACCGCCCACGGCCCGGAAGGCACGCACGGGAGAGTTCACGCCGCCGGGCGTCACGGCGGACGCACGGTCGAACAGCGACTGCGAAACTGGGGCTTCGTATGAATACGCCACTTTGGTCCTGATCTGCGATTCGGATGTCGGGAGGCCGGGCCGGAAGATCCCTGAGAATTTCGGCCACCGGTGAGCAGGGAGCGCGCCCCCCTCGTATCACGAAAGGGCCTCAGCCCCCTCACGTCTGCGAAACTGGGGCCTCATAGGGAAAGCTCACACATGCCATGGTGTCAGAGGCGCGGGCGGTCTTGCGGGCAGGTGTTTCACCGCACGTCCGCGGGGGAGGTCACTGTCACGATGATCGGGTCGCACGGCCGGGGCCGTGCCTCCCAAGTAGTAGTCGGGTGGATGAGATATGCATCGCGGTGGCGGAGTGGGCGAAGGGACGGGCGACCTGGGGCCCGAGCCTGCCCGGCGAGGGCGGCACCGGCGCAGGGCCGAGCGCGTACAGGGCAGGGGCATGGAGGGCACTCCGATTCCCGGGAGCAGGAGCAGTGGCGGAATGGGGGTGACCTACAAGTATTTCGGCGCCCCGGACGGGGCGACGGCCGCGCGGGTGCCCATTTCGATGCGCCCGGAAGAGCTCGGCGGTGATGAGCTGGGCATGGGCGGCATGTTCACCAAGATCAAGCCGGAGACGGTGGCCGCCATGGTCCTGACCGGCATCCAGGGCATACCCCTGAACGCGGTCCCCCCGCTCGAACTGGTCGTCCTCCACCCCGACTACGCCGTGGTCAGACTTCCGATGACCGTCGTCGACCCGCTGCGCGGCGTCGGCGAGGAGTCGGTCGGCGCGGCGGCCTTCATCTGGTCCACGGTCCCCGACCGCGGCGGCCCGCGCGACGCGTACAACGTCTACCAGCTGCTCCACGAGTGGCAGGACTTCTCGCACCGGCTGCACGACGCGGGGCACCAGGCGTACTGCCTGGTGTGGCCCTGACCCCGCAGAGCCGTCCCGCGCCCGGGGCCCGCCCCGCGTCCGGGGCCCACCCCCCGATCGGGCGCGGCGCGTCCGCGGGGTCGTACGCGGGGGCAGGAGCGCTCCGGCGCACGCCGGGCACATGCTCCCCGCCCGGATTCCCGACGCACGTTGTTCCTGGCCGCCGATCCCGCCCCGGTGGCATCCTGACGGGGTGAACGGACCCGAGATCACCGTCGAAGTGGCCCCCGAGCTCCGCCTCTTCGTCCCCCATGACCGCCGCCGCGGCGCCGTGCCCCTCACCACGGACGGCTCCTCGACGCTCGGCCACGTCATCGAGTCCCTCGGGGTGCCGCTCACCGAGGCCGGTGCCCTGCTGGTGAACGGCGGCCCGGTGGCCCGCTCGCACGTGCCGGGGCCCGGCGAGCATGTCGAGGTCCTGGCGGTGGAGCGGCCCCAGCCGGTGCCCGGAGCACCGCTGCGCTTCCTCCTCGACGTCCACCTCGGCACCCTCGCCCGCCGGTTGCGCCTGCTGGGCGTCGACGCGGCCTACGAGAGCGAGGACATCGGCGACCCCGCACTCGCCGCCCTGTCGGCGCGCGAGCGGCGCGTCCTGCTCTCGCGGGACCGGGGGCTGCTGCGCCGCCGCGAGATCTGGGCCGGGGCCTACGTCTACAGCGACCGCCCGCAGGAACAGCTCCGCGACGTCCTGGGACGCTTCGCGCCCGTCCTTGCCCCCTGGAGCCGCTGCACCGCGTGCAACGGCGTGCTGGCCGAGGCCGACAAGGATTCCGTGAGCGCCGAGTTGGAGCACGGCACCCAGCAGGCGTACGACGCGTTCGCCCGGTGCACGGAGTGCGGCCGGGTGTACTGGCGCGGCGCGCACCACGGCCACCTGGAGACGATCGTGTCCGACGCGGTACGCGAGTTCGGCGGCGCGGTGGCGTAGCCGGGCCGCCGGGCCCCGGCCCGCTGCCCGCCGCCGCCCCGGTCGCGGCTACGGCGACGGCTACGGCTACGGCTACGGCTACGGCTACGGCTCAGAAGGCGTACGCGTCCCCCGTCGAGGGTGCCAGCACCGTGTGCGCGTCGTTCCGGGGGTCCGTGTCGCGCACCCCGCCGTTCCACACGGTGTCGACCCGCACGACCACCTCTGCCGGACGGCCCGCGAGCCGCAGGTCCAGCGCGGTCCACCGGGCCCGCCCGCCGGAGCGCAGTTCCCCCGTGGCACACAGCACCACGGACGCGCCGCCCCACAGGCACCCCTCGGGAAGCCGCTGCCGTGCGGCAGGCGGCTCGGAGAAGCGCAGCCGCACCGTGGAGGCCGCGATGTCGGCGGGCCCCCGGTTCGCGGTCCGGAACCGGACCGCGAGGCGGTCGTCCCTGAGCGCGACGTGCCCGTGGTGAGAGACGTCCGCCTCCGGTAGCGGCACGGCTTGCGGTGCGGGTTCGGCCTGCGCGGCCGGTTCGGTCCGCGGCGCCGGTTCGGTCCGCCCGGCCGGGACCTCTGCGGCGGTCGTTCCGGCCGGGTCCGGGGCCGGGGCGTCGGCCGCGCCCGCCGTCGGCACGGCCATCACCGCCGCCACGACGGCAGCGGACAGGGGCAGGAGGAATCCTCTACTACGCGTCAGCATGCCCCGGAACGTACCGAGAGCGGCGATTGATCGGATGAACGTACCGATATGACGCGCCCTCCCCCACCCGCACAGCCCACGGCCGCCCGCGCCGGGGGAGAGCGTCCCGGCCTGCCTATCCTTTCCCCGTAACCGATCAGCTGTTCCGAGGAGATCGCCATGGCCGCCACCCCCATCGCCGTCATCACCGGCGCGAGCAGCGGCATCGGCGCCGCGACCGCCCGGACCCTGGCCGCCGCCGGTTTCCGGGTCGTGCTCACCGCCCGCCGCAAGGACCGCATCGAGGCGCTCGCCGCCGAGATCACCGAAGCCGGTCACCAGGCGACGGCCTATCCCCTCGACGTCACCGACCGGGCGGCGGTGGACGAGTTCGCCACCGCCTTCCGCTCCCTCGCCGTCCTCGTCAACAACGCGGGCGGGGCGTTGGGAGCCGATCCGGTCGCGACCGGCGACCCCGCCGACTGGCGGCAGATGTACGAGACGAACGTGATCGGCACCCTCAACGTCACCCAGGCCCTGCTGCCGGCCCTCACCGCGAGCGGCGACGGCACGGTCGTGATCCTCTCCTCGACCGCCGGCCTCTCCACGTACGAGGGCGGCGGCGGCTACGTGGCGGCCAAGCACGGCGAACACGTCCTGGCCGAGACGCTGCGCCTGGAGATCGTCGGCACCCCGGTCCGCGTCATCGAGGTGGCCCCCGGCATGGTCAGGACCGAGGAGTTCGCCACCACCCGCTTCCGGGGCGACGCCGAGAAGGCGGCCAAGGTCTACGCGGGCGTCGACGCCCCCCTCACCGCAGAGGACGTGGCCGACACGATCGGCTGGGCCGTCACCCGGCCCAGCCACGTCAACATCGACCTCCTGGTGGTCCGCCCCCGCGCCCAGGCCTCCAACTCCAAGGTCCACCGCACCCCGTGACCGGCCCGGGGGCCGGTCGGCCGTGACTGGGTCGGGGCCGGGCGGCGGCGCGCGGGAAGCCGCACCCCGACCCGTACCTGGCCGCCGCCGGGCTCAGGGCGGCCCCGCTGGACCGCCTGGCCGTCGAGGACGCCCCCACCGCCGCCGGGCGCCTCCTGCTCGCCGCCCCGTGCGCGGGACGGCATCGAGCCGGACCCGCGCACGGTCCTGGTCGCCTCCCTGAGGAAAGGCGGACCTGGCGGAGGCGGCGCAGGGGCCCGGCCCGACACGGACGAGCCCCGGGCCGCACGCGGCGTGGGCGGGACTCACCCGCGTCATCGCGTGGGGCCGGAGCTCACCCGTGTCGCCGCGCGGGGCTCACCCCTTCACGCACACGACCTGCTTCAGCTTCGCGACGACCTGGACGAGGTCCCGCTGCTGGTCGATGACCTGCTCGATCGGCTTGTACGCACCGGGGATCTCGTCGACGACGCCGGCGTCCTTGCGGCACTCCACCCCTCGCGTCTGCTCCTCCAGGTCCTTGGTCGAGAAGCGCTTCTTGGCGGCGTTCCGGCTCATCCGCCGCCCCGCGCCGTGCGAGGCCGAGTTGAACGACTTCTCGTTCCCGAGGCCCTGGACGATGTACGACCCGGTCCCCATGGAGCCCGGGATGATCCCGTGGTCGCCGGAGCCGGCCCGGATCGCGCCCTTGCGGGTGACCAGGAGGTCCATGCCCTCGTACCGCTCCTCCGCCACGTAGTTGTGGTGGCAGGAGATGACCGGGTCGAAGGACACCCGCGCCTTCTTGAACTCCTTGCGGACCACGTCCTGGTAGAGCCCCATCATGATCGCCCGGTTGAACCCGGCGTACTCCTGCGCCCAGAAGAGGTCGTTGCGGTACGCGGCCATCTGCGGGGTGTCCGCCACGAACACCGCCAGGTCGCGGTCGATCAGGCCCTGGTTGTGCGGCAGCTTCTGCGCCTGGCCGATGTGGAACTCGGCCAGCTCCTTGCCGATGTTGCGCGAACCGGAGTGGAGCATCAGCCAGACCGAGCCGGTCTCATCGAGACAGAACTCAATGAAGTGATTCCCCGATCCGAGCGTTCCCATCTGCTTCATGGCACGTTCCTGGCGGAATCTGACCGCATCGGCGATGCCGTCGAAGCGCCCCCAGAAGTCGTCCCAACCCGCCGTCGGGAACCCGTGCAGCCTGCGCGGGTCAACGGCGTCACCGTGCATGCCCCGGCCCACCGGAATGGCCTGCTCGATCCTGGAGCGCAGCCGCGACAGGTCGCCGGGGAGGTCGTTCGCGGTCAGGGAGGTCTTGACGGCCGACATCCCACAGCCGATGTCCACACCCACCGCCGCGGGGCACACCGCCCCGTGCATCGCGATCACCGATCCGACCGTGGCCCCCTTGCCGTAGTGGACGTCCGGCATGACCGCGAGGCCCTTGATCCACGGCAGCGTGGCCACGTTCCGCAGCTGCTGCATCGCCCCGTCCTCGACCGACGCGGGATCGGCCCACAGCCGGATGGGAACCTGCGCCCCGGGCACCTCTACATACGACATAACCCCTCTATTCCCCCGAAAAAAGCGAAAGCGCAAAACTGGCGCCAAGGGCGGCAAAGACCTCGGCCGACCGGCGTGCACAGCGGCGCGTGCGATACACATTGTGTCCATCGGCCGCCTCCGAGCGGCAACCCGTTTTCCGTACCGAAGGGAGCCTGGGACGGTGCGACACATGGCGTACGTACCCGGCGTCGCACTTCTCGCAGCGCTCGTCGCCGGCTGTAGCGCCGGCTCCGACGGCGACGCGAACGGCGCCGACAGCAAGCCGGGCGGCCCGGCCGCTGCCTCCGCGCCCCCCGGGAAGTACCGGACGCTGCCCGCCCCCTGTCGTGCCGTGCCGCTGGGCACGCTGAAGGACCTGCTGCCCGGCGCCGCCCAGCTGCCCGCGGAGCAGCAGGAGAAGGTGTTCCGGGGAGCCGCGTCCGTCACCTACGACACCGACCGCAAGGTCGGGTGCAGCTGGAAGTCCGACGCGCCGGACTCCACCCGGGTCCTCTCGATCGACCTGGAACGCGTCGTGTCGTACGACCCCGCGGTGAGCGACGCCGACCGCGCGGACACGGTGTACGCGAAGAAGGAGAAGGCCGCCGGCCTCTCGGCGGCCACGCCGGGACCGGACGGGGAGCAGGGCGGCACGGAGGAGGGCGGGGCCGAGAACGGCACGGGCCGGCCGGCCGCTCGGACCGAGGGGGGCCAGGAGGCCGCCTCGGACGCCTCCGCTCCGGCGTCCCCCTCCGCGTCGTCCTCCGGGGCGGGCGGCACAGAGCCGGACGACGCTCTGCGGCCGCGGGTCCTGGAAGGCCTCGGGGACGCCGCGTTCCTGGACGATCTCCTCACCCGGGCGGGTTCCACCGCACAGCACCGCACGGTGAGCGTGGTATTCCGCACATCCAACGTGATCGTGACCGTCCGGTACGCCGAGCAGCCGGCCCTCGTCACCAAGGTGCCCGACAGCGGGGAACTGCAGGAGAAGGCCCAGGCACTGGCCCGCAAGCTGGCCGAGACGCTCAGCGCGTAGGCCCGCTCCCACCGGCTTCCGGCGTCCGTGACCGGGCGGCCGGGGGGCCGGGACGGCGGCGCGGGAGGGGCGCCGCCCGTCGTACCGTGGCTGTCCGGAAGACGTCCCGCCCCGCCACCGAGCCCGCCCGCACACCGCACGCCCGAGGCCTCCGCCACCGAGAGCTCCGTGCCATCCGAGTGAAGGAACCATGCACCGATCAGCACCGCGCCTGTCCCGCGTCCTCGCCTCCGCCGCCGTTCCGGTGATGCTCGTAGCCGTCGGCTGCTCGTCGGGCTCCGGCTCCGACAGCGAGAAGAACGCGGGCTCCTCCGCGTCCGGCTCCCCCAGCGCCACGCCCTCGGAGCCCACGGTCGAACCGGCGAAGTTCTCCGACCTGCCCGACCCGTGCGCCTCGGTCGGGAAGAAGACCATCGAGGACCTGGTGCCGGAGGCCAAGAAGAAGGGCGGCACCGCGGGCCGGTCCAACGACCTGTCGGTGCGCGCCGGCTGCTCGTGGAACGGCCTGGACGACAAGGGGGTCAAGGGCTCGCAGTACCGCTGGCTGGACGTCGGCTTCACCCGCTTCGACTCGGACCAGTCGCTGGGCAGCGGTGCCGAGCGTGCCGCCGGCGACTACGCGAAGCAGATCGCCAAGGCGAAGGCCGCCGAGGGCGCCGAGAAGGTCACCGCCGAGCCCACCGCGGGCATCGGCGAAGAGGCGACCGTCGTCACCTACGGCCTCACCAAGACGGACGAGGACTTCGCGTACGCCACCGTCGTGGCACGCACGGGCAACGTCGTCGTCAGCCTGACGTACAACGGCGCGGGATACGCGGGCGCGAAGACGCCCGCCGTGAAGGACATCGTCAAGGGCGCGGAGAAGGCCGCCAAGGAAGCCGTCGCCGCGGTCGACGCCATGGCCGCGTCGACGGCCGTCCCCACGGAGAAGGGCGACGCGACGGACGACGCGAAGGACACGGCCGACCCCAAGAGCGACCCCGCGGACAGCTCCAAGGCCACGAGCACACCGTGAAGGGCCCTGCGCGCGCCATGATCTGACGAGCCGCCTGCTCCCCAACGCACAAGCGCCGCAAGCACGTTGCGAGGCCCGGCCCTCTCCGGAGGCCGGGCCTCACCCCTCCCCCGACACCGGCACTCGCACACATGTGCCAGGCTGTGCCATCGCCGGGCCTCCGAGCCCGGCCGGAAACAGCGTCGGGGAGACAGACCCCGGGAACAGAAGTCGGGGAGGGGATCGCGGTGGCCGCGATGCAGCTGACACGCACGCACCGCATACTCATCGGTGTCGTCGTCGCCGGTGCGGTGCTCATCGCCGCGATCGGTTTCGCGGGGTCCTACGCCGCCGTGCGCGAGCTCGCGGAGGACAAGGGCTTCGGCTCCTTCTCCCTCGTCTTCCCCATCGGCATCGACGCGGGCATCTGCGTCCTGCTCGCCCTGGACCTGCTGCTCACGTGGATGCGCATCCCGTTCCCGCTGCTGCGCCAGACCGCGTGGCTGCTGACCGCCGCGACGATCGCCTTCAACGGCGCGGCCTCCTGGCCCGACCCGCTCGGCACCGCGATGCACGCGGTCATCCCCGTCCTGTTCGTCGTGTCCGTCGAGGCCGCCCGCCACGCGGTGGGCCGGATCGCGGACATCACGGCCGACAAGCACATGGAGGGCGTCCGGCTCACGCGCTGGCTGCTCTCTCCCGTACCGACGTTCAAGCTGTGGCGGCGGATGAAGCTGTGGGAGCTGCGCAGTTACGAGCAGGTCATCAAGCTCGAACAGGACCGGCTGGTCTACCAGGCCCGGCTCCAGGCCCGTTTCGGCCGCAACTGGCGGCGCAAGGCCCCGGTCGAGTCCATGATGCCGCTGCGGCTGGCGAAGTACGGGGTGCCGCTCGCCGAGACCGCCCCGGCCGGGCTCGCCGCCGCGGGCATCGAGCCGGTCCTGCTGCCTCCGGTCGAGGCGGCCCGCCCGAAGCCGGAGCTGGACTACGCGCCGCAGCGGGAGCACGAGCGGGAACGGCCGCACGAGAGCGACTCCGGCCGCCCGCACGGCCCCGGACCCGAGCAGGACGCCGGCCCCGAGCAGACCCACCCCGAGCAGGGCCCCCACACCGCCGCCCCGCACGACCAGCGGCCCCGCCCCCAGTCCCAGGCACAGCCCCAGCCCCTGCCGCAGGCACAGCCGCTCCCCCAGTCTGCGGCCCCGGCCCCGGCCCCGGAACAGCAGCAGCCCCGAACAGCGGCACATGCCCAGGCCCAGCCGCTCCCCCAGCCCCAGCCCCAGGCACAGCCCCAACGGCCCGGACCGGCCGAGCAGCCCTACGCGCCCACCCACGACAGCCCGTGGTTCGCCGCCCAGCACCTGCCGGACAACGCCCACGAGAGCGCGTACGACCCGCAGTACGTCGAGGGCTTCGAACCCACCCCGGTCCCGATCCCCACGGGCCCCGGGCGCCCCCGTGCCGAGCAGGCGGGCCCGCCCCCGGCCACCGGGGCGACGGCGGCAAAGGAGCCCGCGGAGATCTTCCCCGAGGACGCACCGCAACAGGAGGAGTGGTCCCAGGAGGACCAGGACTACGCGCAGGCGGCTTTCGAGGAGTTCAGCGCCTACACGGAGGGGCGGAGCCGCCATCCGAGCGTGATGGAACTGGACGCCCGTCTCGTCGAGACGCGCGATGCCCGCCACCCCCGCTCCACGGAGCTGCTCCTGAGCCTGATGCCGAAGTTCGAGCAGGCCTACGCCCAGGAGTCGGCGATGGCCGACCGGAGCGCCTGACCCGCGGCCGGCCCGGAACCCGGCGCGCACGACGAAGGGCCGCCGCCCGGACGTCGCGGGCGGCGGCCCTCGCTTCACCTACGGTGTCACGAGCCGAGCAGCCTGCGCACCCGGTCCTCGCCCACGGCGAGCAGCAGGGTCGGCAGGCGCGGGCCGGTGTCGCGGCTGACGAGCAGCCGGTAGAGCAGCGCGAAGAAGGACCGCTGGGCGGCCTTCAGCTCGGGCGTCGGCTTGGCGTCCGGCTCCAGCCCGGCCAGCACCTTCGGCACCCCGTAGACGAGCGTGGTGAGCCCGTCCAGCGACCAGTGCGTGTCCAGGCCCTCCAGCAGGAGGCTCAGAGAGGCGCGGCCCTGCTCGTCGAGCGAGCCCAGCAGCTCCTTGTCGGGCTCGTCGCGGACGATGGTGCGGGCCTCGGCCGGGATCTGGGTGGTGATCCAGTTCTCGGCGCGGTCGAGGCGCGGGCGGGCGTCGTCCAGCGAGGTCAGCGGGTTGTCCGGGTCCAGTTCGCTGAGGATGCGCAGCGTCTGGTCCTCGGCGCCGGCGGTGATGTCGACGACCGAGGCGAGCGTCCGGTACGGCAGCGGGCGCGGGGTCGCGGGCAGCTCGCCCGCGGCCGTGCGGACGGCGCGGGAGTGCGCGGCGGCGTCGGCGGGCAGCACCGTGCCGTCGGCGACCTTGCGGCCCAGCGAGTCCCACTCGTCGTAGAGCCGCTGGATCTCCTGGTCGAAGGCGATCTTGAACGACTGGTTGGGCTTGCGGCGGGCGTAGAGCCAGCGCAGCAGCGGCGCTTCCATGATCTTCAGCGCGTCGGCCGGGGTGGGCACCCCGCCCTTGCTGGAGGACATCTTGGCCATGCCGGAGATGCCGACGAAGGCGTACATGGGTCCGATGGGCTGGACGCCGTCGAAGATCTCGCGGACGATCTGGCCGCCGACGACGAAGGAGGAGCCGGGTGAGGAGTGGTCGACGCCGCTGGGCTCGAAGATCACGCCCTCGTACGCCCAGCGCATCGGCCAGTCGACCTTCCAGACGAGCTTGCCGCGGTTGAACTCGCTGAGCCGGACCGTCTCGGCGAAGCCGCAGGCCGAGCAGGTGTAGTTCAGCTCGGTCGAGTCGTCGTCGTAGGAGGTGACGACGGTGAGGTCCTTCTCGCAGTTGCCGCAGTACGGCTTGTACGGGAAGTAGCCGGCGCTGTTGCCGCTGCCGTCGTCCTCGTCGGCGGCGCCGGAGCCCTCCGCCGCCTCCAGCTCCGCCTCGTCGGCCTTCTTCTGCTGCTGCGGCTTCCTGCCCTTGGCCGGGGCTCCGCCCGCCGGGTCCTTCTTCGTCCGGTAGCGGTCCAGGACGGCGTCGATGTCGGCGCGGTGCCTCATCGCGTGCAGGATCTGCTCGCGGTAGGCCCCGGCGGTGTACTGCTCCGTCTGGCTGATCCCGTCGTACTCGACGCCCAGCTCCTCCAGGGCCTGGGTCATGGCGGCCTTGAAGTGCTCGGCCCAGTTCGGGTGAGGGGAGCCGGCCGGGGCGGGCACCGAGGTCAGCGGCTTGCCGATGTGGTCGGCCCAGGACGCGTCCACGCCCGGGACCCCGTTGGGGACCTTCCGGTAGCGGTCGTAGTCGTCCCAGGAGATCAGGTGGCGCACGGTGTGCCCGCGGCGGCGGATCTCGTCGGCGACCAGGTGCGGGGTCATGACCTCGCGGAGGTTGCCGAGGTGGATCGGGCCCGACGGGGACAGACCGGAGGCGACGACGACCGGTTTGCCAGGCGCACGACGCTCCGACTCGGCGATGACGTCGTCCGCGAAGCGGGAGACCCAGTCGGTCTCGGTGCTGGTCTGACTATCGGCCACGGTCGGCACGTCCTTCTCTCGTATGAGGTCCCAGTGGGGCGGGAACCATTCTCCCAGGTACCCCCCACAGCGCGAAAACGGCTTTGCACCCCGTGGGATACTGGGAAGATCCCTTGCCCCCCTACGGAAACGGCAGCCCGTCCCATGCCTGAGCACGGCTCGGTCCCCTCCCTCGCTTCCACGCTCCAGCAGCAGCTGGCGGACGCCCTGACGGCAGCTCTGCCGGACGCCGGCGCCGCGGACCCGCTGCTGCGCCGAAGCGACCGGGCCGACTTCCAGGCCAACGGCATCCTGGCGCTCGCCAAGAAGCTCAAGGGCAACCCGCGCGAGCTGGCCGCCCAGGTCACCGCCGCCCTCCCGGCGGGCGGGCTGATCAAGGACATCGAGGTCTCCGGCCCCGGCTTCCTCAACGTCACGCTCACGGACCGGGCGATCGTCGAGACGCTGGCCGCCCGGTCGGCGGACGCCGACGGCCGGCTCGGCGTGCCGGTGCGGGCCGAGGCCGGGACCACCGTCATCGACTACGCCCAGCCCAACGTGGCCAAGGAGATGCACGTCGGCCACCTGCGGTCGGCGGTCATCGGCGACGCGATGGTCAAGATCCTGGAGTTCACCGGCGAGGACGTGGTCCGGCGGCACCACATCGGCGACTGGGGCACCCAGTTCGGCATGCTCATCCAGTATCTGATCGAGCACCCGGGCGCACTGGAGCACGAGGGCGACGCGGCGGACGGCGAGGCGGCGATGTCGACGCTGAACCGGGTCTACAAGGAGTCGCGGGCTCTGTTCGACGCGGACGAGGAGTTCAAGGCCCGCTCCCGGGACCGGGTGGTGGCCCTCCAGGCCGGGGACCCCCGGACGCTGGAGCTGTGGCAGGGCCTCGTCGACGAGTCGAAGATCTACTTCCAGTCGGTGTTCGACAAGCTCGACATGGAGATCCGCGACCCGGACATCGTCGGTGAGTCCGGCTACAACGACATGCTGGAGGAGACCTGCCGCATCCTGGAGGAGACGGGCGTCGCCGTCCGCTCCGAGGGCGCGCTGTGCGTGTTCTTCGACGACGTGCTGGGCCCGGACGGCAACAAGGTCCCGCTCATCGTGAAGAAGACGAACGGCGGCTACGGCTACGCGGCCACCGACCTCTCCGCGATCCGGAACCGGGTGCGGGACCTCAAGGCCGACACCCTGCTGTACGTGGTGGACGCCCGGCAGTCGCTGCACTTCCGGATGGTCTTCGAGACGGCCCGCCGGGCGGGCTGGCTGAACGACGGCGTGCAGGCCGTCCAGCTCGCATTCGGCACCGTCCTCGGCAAGGACGGCAAGCCGTTCAAGACCCGTGAGGGCGCCACCGTCCGGCTGGAGGACCTCCTCGACGAGGCGGTCACGCGGGCCACGGCCGTCGTCCGGGAGAAGGCCGAGAAGGTGGGCCTGACGGAGGACGAGATCGTCGAGAACGGCCGGTACGTCGGCATCGGCGCCGTGAAGTACGCGGACCTGTCGACCTCCGCCGTGCGGGACTACAAGTTCGACCTGGACCAGATGGTGGCGCTGCACGGCGACACGTCGGTCTACCTCCAGTACGCCTACGCCCGCATCCAGTCGATCCTGCGCAAGGCCGGGGACACCGTGCCCGCGGCCCACCCGGAGCTGGAGCTGGCCCCGGCGGAGCGGGCGCTCGCCCTGCACCTGGACCAGTTCGGAGAGGTGCTCTTCGAGGTCGCGGCGGGCTACGAGCCGCACAAGCTGGCCGCGTATCTGTACCAGCTGGCGTCCCACCTGACCACGTTCTACGACCAGTGCCAGGTGCTCAGCGCGGACAACGCCCCGGAGGTCGTCGAGAACCGGCTCTTCCTGGTCGAGCTGACCGCCCGCACCCTGCACCGGGGGATGGCCCTGCTCGGCATCCGGACGCCCGAGCGGCTCTGACCCCGCGCGGACGGACGCGGACGGGCCCCGGCAGCCCTCGGGTTCTCACGGCCCTCGCAACACCCTCGGTCTGCGGGAGTCGCGAGGACCCCTGCCCCAAGGGCGCCGGGGCCCGTCCGCGTCGCCGCCGTCAGGTCACTGCGGGCGGCCCAGTGCCCACCCCGACACGTCGGAGAGGCGTCCGCGCCACAACGGCAGGGAGACAGCGGCCATGGACCCGACGACGAGTGTCACGTCCCGCAGGTGAATCCAGCGGGGCAGCCGGGCCGTCCGCGCGTCCTCGTGAGCGTGCAGTTCCCGCACGCCCTGGTCGACCGTCTCGGGGAACTCGGCGATCAGGTCGGCCCCCTCGCCCTCGACCTGGCGCAGGCTCCTGGCCCACTCGGCCTTCCACTGCTCGTGCCCGATGGCGTCCCCGTGGAGCAGGCCGCCGGGGTGCGTGAGGGTGAGGGGCAGGCTGGAGCGTGGGTCCTCGTCGAGGAGCTGGATGAGCAGCTGGAGCTGGAGGTCGGGCAGAGGCTCGGTGATCATCGCGGCGGACGGTGCCGGTGAGGCGGCGGCGGTGGCGCTCATGGGCCCTTCCCTTCACATGGCGGACGACGGCTCTCCCCCTCATCTGCCCGGCGAAACCGGGGCCACGCCCCCGGGCCGGCCTCAGAGGAAGCGGCGGATGGGCAGGACCGCTGCCTCCCGGGCGCGCTGGAGGAGGCCCCGGCGCTTCCACCGGTCCCGGTCGATCAGCTCGCTGCGCTCCAGGTCCTCGTCGAAGTGGCCGTCGAGGGCAGCCGTGAAGTCCTGGTCGAGGACGACCAGCATGACTTCCTCGTCGTGGTCGAGCGAGCGCCGGTTGAAGTTGGTGGAGCCGATGAGGGCCGCGACCCGGTCCACGGTGATGGCCTTGGTGTGCAGCATGGTCGGCTGGTACTGGTGGATCTTCACGCCGCAGGCGGTCAGCTCCTCGTAGTGGCGCTGGCCCGCCAGCCGGCAGACCCGCTTGTCGGTGTGCGGACCCGGCAGCAGGATCTCGACCTCCACACCGCGCCGGGCGGCGTCGCACAGCAGCCCGGTGAAGTAGGCGTCGGGGGCGAAGTACGCGGTGGTGAGGCGGACGCGTTCCTCCGCGGACTCCAGGACGACCCGGAGCAGGGTCTGCATGTCCTGCCAGCCGAAGGAGGCGGAGCCGCGGACGACCTGCACGACGGCGTCGCCCTGGTGGTCGCCCACGACGAACCGGTCGCGCTCGTCGAACAGATCGTCGTGGCACTCGGCCCAGTTCTGGGCGAAGGCGGCGGCCAGGCCGTCGACCGCGGGGCCGGTGACCTTGACGTGGGTGTCGCGCCACTCGCTCTCGTCGCGGGCGTCGCCGCACCACTCCTCGGCTATCCCGACGCCGCCGGTGAAACCGGTGCGCTCGTCGACGACGAGGACCTTGCGGTGGCAGCGGTGGTTCTGCTTCAACGGCGAGAGGTAGAGCGGCTCGCGGAACCAGGACACGGTCACCCCGGCCTCGGCCATCAGGGCCAGCTGGTCCTTCTCTATGAGCCGGCAGCCGAAGCCGTCGAGCATCAGCCGCACCCGGACACCGGCACGGGCGCGCTCGGCCAGCGCCTCGGCGAACCGGTGAGCGATGTCACCACGCCAGTAGACGAACGTCATCAGGTCCACGGTGTGCTCCGCGTCCCGGATGGCCTCCAGCATCGCGCCGAAGATCTCGTCCCCGTTGCGGAGCGGGACGAGGGCGTTCCCCTCGGTCGCGGCGATGCCGATCAGCCGCTCCAGCCTGCGTCTGAGCCGCAGGGAGCGCTCCTCGCAGGTGCGGGCGTCCAGGGCCGTGGGATCAGAGGCTTCGGCGGCTTCGGAGGCTGCGGAGGTAACGGACATCTTTCACCTGGCGGGGACGGGGCGGAGCGGCAGTCCGGCCGAGGACGGCGGAGCTGCGACGGACCCGGCGACTGTACTCCTGTGCGAACGCGGATGGGGTCGGCCTCCACGCCCGGCGAGGGAACCGCGTGGTCCGGCTCAGTCCTGCCAGGCGGGCTCCCATCCGACCTCGGGGTTGCCGTACACGTACTCCGGCCGCCCCTCCATGCCGCTCGTACGGAACGGCTTCCCGTGGTCGTCGATCCGCAGCGTCCCCGTGCTCCCGCCACTGCTCCACTCCAGCTCCAGATACCAGGTGACGTCGTGGTCCACGGCCTTCAGATCGAGGTTGAAGACCTCCACGTCCTCGGACGAGACCTTGAACGGGAAGTCCGCGGCCGCGACCACGCTGTCCCCCTGCCTGCCCGGGACCGGGGCGAGGGAGGGGTGCCCGGCATCGAGGTCGGCGGCGAAGGACTGGGGCGTGATCCCGCTGCCGCAGCCGTTCCCCATCAGGTAGGCCGACCAGGGCGGCGGAGCGTCGCGGGACAGCACACGCACGTGCAGGCCGTTGAGGACGACCGCTTGGCGGGAGGTCCCCTGCACGGTCAGCTGGAGCAGCATGTTCCCCGCGTCGATCCCGCCGTACGCGGCAGCCCAGCCCCGCCGGTCCTGCGGCGGGGGCGGCGCGTCCACCTCGTTGGGGGCCCGGTCCACGAGGTAGTGCTGCCCGCAGGGCTCGTCCCAGTTGTACGAGGAGATGCTGACGGCCGGCGGAGCGCCGCCCACGGCGCCCCCGCCCCGGGGCGGGTCCGTACGCGAGGCGGCGGAAGAGGCGGCCGAGGGCGGCGGGGCGCTCGGGGAGGGGCCGGCGGGGCTCGCGGAGGACCGGGGCGTGCCGGTGGGGGAGCCGCCCGGCGCCACGACGGGGGCCTCGCCCTCGGACCCGGTTCGCCCCGGAGCGCCCGCGCCGCCGTCGCTGACCACCCGGCCGCCCGCGCCCCTGTCACCGCCCGCGTCGGTGAGGCCGGCGGCGACGATCGTGGTCGGCACGAGGAGCGCGACGACCCCGGCCGAGGCCAGCAGCGCCCGCGTACGCGAAGGAAGCCGGGACCACCGCGAGCCCGGCCGGGCCCCCGCTGCGACGGCCCGCACGTCGGCGCCGGCACTCGCGTCGGCACCGGCGCCCCCACCGGCACCGGCACTCGCATCGGCATCGGCATCGGCATCGGCGTCAACGGGAGCCGCCGGCCGTCCAGGGGCGCGCGGCGCGTCCGTCGCCGTGGGCGGCCGCCGACGGGCCGCGTCGGCCACGATCCACCGGCGGTGCACTTCCACCAGTTCGTCGCCCGTCGCCCCGCACAACCGCGCGAGCCGCTCGGCAGGGGCGAACTCGCCCGGCACCGCGTCCCCGTTGCAGTACCGGTGGAGGGTCGAGGTGCTGACGTGCAGTCTGCCCGCGAGGTACCCGTAGCTGCGCCCCGAACGGTCCTTCAGTTCCTTCAGCAGAGCCGCGAACTCCACGGCCTCCGGCGTCGCCACGACGGCGTCTCCCCCCTCGTGCGTCCCGTGACGGCGTTCCAGGGACGCGGAATTCCCGCAGGTCACCGTACGCGTAGACGTTCCGGTTTCCCGAATGGTTCAGCAGGCGTTGCGGCCGGAATCCGCCGTGCCACAAGCTCGGACCAGACCACAGCAGGACCACGGGCCGGCCGTTCGACCGGACCCACACACCAACGAGTACGGGGAGTACCACCGCCATGCGCACCGACCGCATCCGCACCACCGCCCTCGCAGCCACCGCCCTCGCCGCCGCTCTCTCGCTCACCGCCTGCGGCGGCGAGGACAAGGCCATGGGGACCAAGGCGGCCCCCACGACCGGGACGGCGGCCCCCGCGGCAACGAGCAACGACAGCACGGCACAGCCCGACGCACCGGAGGCCGGCACGCCCGACACGCAGACCGTCCCCGCCGGGGGGAAGCAGGCGGGCGACGACGGCGTCACCGACGGCAAGAAGCCGCAGACCGCGCCGAACGCGAAGGCCGCGGCGTCGGTCGCGGCCTGCACGACCACGAACTCCACGGTCGGCGTCTCCCCGGTGAGCCGCCCGATCAACCACCTGCTGCTCACGGTGACGAACACCGGTTCCGCCGACTGCGCCGCGTACCACGCGCCGTTCCTCCGCTTCGACGACGCCCAGGCCGTGTACCCGGTCTACGACGACAGCCGGCCGCAGTCGGTCGTCGTGCTCTCCCCCGGCGAGAAGGCGTACGCGGGCATCGCGCTCCTCGGAGAGCCCGGTCAGAACGAGCCGGTCCAGAGCGAGAACCTCGGCGTCACCATGGTCGACAGGAACAACGCGCCGAAGAACGAGTCCACGCTGAAGCTCCCGGCGGAGACCTACACGGACGGCCTGGGCTTCGTCACCTACTGGCAGTCGGACGTCGAGACCGCCCTGATGTACTGAGCGGACGAGGCAGTCCGGGCCAGCGCCTGACATGCGGTAACTGTGCGCGGCCCGTACACATTTGTTGTACGGGCCGCGCGTGCGTGAAGTGGGTCACCGGGTGGGAGGGGGAAGCGTATGCACCCCAGAAAGCGACAGCGCAAGAACGCCTCGTCCATGAAGCTCGTGGGCAAGCTCGTGGCCCGCTTCCGGCTCGAAGCGGGCATGACACAAATCGAACTCGCCCAAGCCGCAGGCGTACAGGAGGACACGATCGCCTCCATCGAGCAGGGCAGGCGCTCCCTCGTCCCGGACCTGGCGGACACAATGGACGACCTGCTGGGCACCAAGGGCGCGCTGTCGACGGCGGTCGACAACATGCCGGAAGTCGACCTGATCCCGCTGTGGGCCGAGGACTACATCGACATGGAACAGGACGCGTTGACGCTGTCCTGGTACGACAACCAGGTCATCCCGGGCCTGCTCCAGACCAAGGCGTACGCGGAGGCGATGTTCCGCAACAGGATTCCGGTCTACAGCCCGGAAGAGATCGAGACGCAGACGGCGACGCGACTCCAGCGTCAGCAGATGTTGTACCGGAGCAAGCCGCCGACCACGAGCATCGTGATCTGGGAACCGGTGTTGATGATGAGGCTGACATCGGAGGAGGAGCATCGGGAGCAGCTCCGCCACCTGTACGAGATGGCCCGGCTGCCGGGCGTCTGCCTCCAGGTGCTCCCGCTGAGCAGCACAGCCCACGCGGGCCTCGATGGCTCCTTCACCCTCTTGGAAACCCCGGACCACCAGCACGCCGCCTACACCGAGACCCAACGTGGCAGCCAATTGATCACCGACCGGAATGAGGTCAGCATCCTGGCCCAGAGATATGCGATGCTGCGAGCCCAGGCGCTCACCCCAGAAGAGACCCTGCGCCTGCTGGCCCGTTTACTGGGAGAAAACATGAGCACCGCACTGAACTGGTTCAAGTCGAGCTACAGCGGCAGCGATGGCGGCCAATGCCTCGAAGTCGCCTACGACTGGCGGAAGTCGAGCTACAGCGGCGACGAAGGCGGGCAGTGCGTCGAGATCGCCGCCCACCCCGCCGCCGTCCACGTCCGTGACTCCAAGGACATCGAGGGCCCGACGTTCACCGTCGCGCCCACTGCCTGGTCGGCGTTCGCCGCCTACGCCGCCACCGCCTGACCGCAGCGCCGTACAGCCCGCCTCGCCCCCACGGCATCGCACCCGGATCACGCCCGGACCGTCTCGTAACGGAGCAGCACGACCCCGTTGCCGAAGGTCCGGGTCTCCAGCAGCCGCAGCCCCTGCCGCTCCTCCGTGTCCCGGAAGAACGGGCGGCCCCGGCCGAGGATGACGGGATGGACGTAGATCCGGTACGCGTCGATCAGGTCGAACCGCCGGAACGACTCCAGCAGGTCCGCCCCGCCGACCACCAGGTCCCCCGACGCCGCGTCCCGCAGACCGCGCACCTGCTCCGGGTCGACCTCGTGCAGCAGGGTCGCCCCCGGCCCCACGCTCTCCAGCGTCCGTGAGAAGACGAACTTCGGCATGTCCCGCCAGATGCCCGCGAACTCGGCCATCGGCCCTTCGACGGCGGGGTCCTGATCGGCGGTGGGCCAGAACTCCTCCATCAGCTGGTAGGTGACGCGCCCTTCGACGAAGCCGCCCATCGTCCGGAGGCAGTCGTTGAAGTGCTGGTGCACCTCCTCGTCGACGGTGTGCCAGTCGATGTCCCGGTCCGGGCCTTCGAAGAACCCGTCGAGGGACACCGACACGGTCGAGACGATCTTGTTCATGGAGCCGCCCATCGAGGTCAGCGGAATCAGGCGCCGCGAGCATACGTGCGCGTAACCGGTCGCCCAGGACGCCGACGTCTCCGCGTCGGGCGGCGCCACCCGGACGCCCGTATGCCAGGCCTCCCCCAGGGCCCGCGGCCCGCCCGGCCGGAGGCTTCGCCTCCCGGCGGCGGACCGTCCCGGCGGTCCCGACCGGGGCGGAGGGAGAGTCGGGTCACCCTGCCCGGGACGCTTTCCGGCGGTCCTGCGGCACCGGTGGGCGCTCCGGGTCCGCCACCGTCCGTTGTCAGTGGCCCCGCTTAGGGTCACCACCATGGCGACTCTCCCGAACCCTCTGCCCTCCCTGTCCGCCTCCGGCCTGGACCTCCCGCCCGGCTCCCTGGTGGACACGACGCTCGACGGCTCCTGGCCCGAGCCGTTGCTCTGGTACGCGAACGCCCCGGCGGCCCCGCGGGACTGGTCGGCGCTGCGCTCGGCCGGGCGGCGGCTCGGGCTGCTGCCGGTGCTGATCAGCGGCGGGCCGCGCGACCACTGGCCCGAGGAGTGGGACCTGTGCCCGGACGAGACGTCGTATCCCGGCGACCACGATGCCGAAGAGGTCCTCGCGGAGTACTGGACGGGGACCGCGGACGGAGCGGCCGGCCAGGACGACGCGGACGACGGCGAAGGGGGCCGCGGCCAAGGAGGCCGGGAAGAAGCGGGCGGCGCACGGGGCCCCTGGCCCGGCCTCGCCCCGGCCCCGGCGCGGGAGGCGCCGGACGACCCGGACGCGGTGGCCTCCGAGGTCGCCGACATCATCACCGCCGACCCGGACAGCTGGCTCACCGGGGCCCGGATGGCCCTCGTCCCGGCCCGCCGCAGCGCGGACATACCGGCGGCGATCGGCTGGTCGGGCCCGGTGAACCACGAGGGCGACGTGGCCCGGCTCTGTGCGGTGCTCCGTTCCTGGGAGGACCGCTACGACCTGCGGGTGGTGGTGCTCGGCCTCGACACGATGATCGTCTCCGTGGGCCGCCCGCCCACCACCCTGGAGGAGGCCCGCGCCCTGGCCGCCGAGCACTACGCGTTCTGCCCGGACAACATCGACCAGACCCCGCCGTACGACCTCGGCGTCTACGCGGAGAAGCACCTGCTCGACCAGGAGGTCTGGTCGTTCTGGTGGGACTGACCCCCACCGCCCCTCGGGGGGAGCGGCGGCGGGGCCGGGGCCGGCACGCCGGACGAGACCCGTGCTTCATACGGGCGCCGGCCCCGCGGCAGGCCCGCTACGCCGTACGGCGGGGGGCGCCGGCGCTCACCGCGCCTGCCACCGTGTGGGTCACTTTCGTAGCATTCATGGCACTGGTCGACCGGCCCTGACAGAAAGTGTCCACCCCCATGAACGACACACACCCCCCGACCACGGCGGCTGCGGCAGCGGCCGAAGCCGCCGAGCGCCTGATAGCCGAGTACCGCGCGCTGCCCCCGGACAGCGACCGCAAGCGCGAGATCATCACCGAGCTGGACGCCAACGCCCAGGCGCTGCCGTTCCTCGTCTCGGTCGTCGCGGACCCGCGGGAGTACGACCTGGCCCGGGTCGAGGGCGCCACCGTCCTGCGCCTGTGGCCCCCGGCCGACCCGGCCCTGCGCCACCGTGCCGGGCGCGCGCTGCTCACCGCGCTGCGGGACCCGGCCGAGGACCTGGTCCGCCAGTACGCCGCGATGTCCCTCGCGCCCTACACCGCCGACCCGGCCGTCACGGCGGCTCTGGACGCCATCGCCCGGGCCGACGAGGACCCGCTCGTACGGGACAGCGCCCGCTTCTCCATCGAGGAGGCCGCCCGGCTCCACCTGACCGGAGCCGGCGGCCGCTGAGCGGCCCGGGGCCCCGGGAGGCGGCTCAGCGTCGCCCGTCGCGCCCCAGCCACTGCGCGGCCTCGGTCGCCCAGTAGGTGAGGATCATCCGCGCCCCCGCCCGGCGGATGCCCGTCAGACTCTCCAGGATCGCCCTGTCCCGGTCGATCCAGCCCTTCTCGGCGGCGGCCTCGATCATCGCGTACTCCCCGCTGATCTGGTACGCCGCGACGGGCACGTCCACCGAGTCCGCGACCTTCGCGAGGATGTCCAGATACGGCCCGGCGGGCTTGACCATGACCATGTCCGCGCCCTCCGCCAGGTCCAGCGCCAGCTCCCGCAGCGACTCGCGGGCGTTGGCCGGGTCCTGCTGGTAGGTCTTGCGGTCGCCCGTGAGCGAGGAGCCGACGGCCTCGCGGAAGGGGCCGTAGAAGGCGGAGGAGTACTTCGCGGTGTAGGCGAGGATCGACACGTCCTCGTGCCCCGTCTGGTCCAGCGCGTCCCTGACCACCCCGACCTGGCCGTCCATCATGCCGCTGGGGCCCACCACATGGGCCCCGGCGTCGGCCTGGACCTGGGCCATCTCGGCGTACCGCTCCAGGGTGGCGTCGTTGTCCACGCGCCCGTCGCCGTCGAGGACGCCGCAGTGCCCGTGGTCGGTGTACTCGTCCAGGCACAGGTCCGACATGACGACGAGGTCGTCGCCGACCTCCTCGCGCACCGCGCGCAGACCCGCCTGGAGGATGCCGTCCGGGTCGGTGCCCGCCGTGCCCCGGGCGTCCTTCTTCGCCTCCTCCGGCACCCCGAAGAGCATGATCCCCGAGACCCCGGCCGCGACCGCCTCGACGGCCGCCTTCCTCAGGGTGTCCAGGGTGTGCTGGTGCACGCCGGGCATGGCCGAGACGGCGACCGGGGCGTCGATGCCCTCCCGTACGAAGGCGGGGAGGATCAGGTTCGCGGGGTCGAGCCGTGTCTCGGCGACCATCCGCCGCATCGCCGGGGTCGTCCGCAGCCGCCGGGGGCGGGAGCCGGGGAAGTTTCCGTACGCAGTCATCCTCCGACGATAGACCCGCGCGCGCCGCGGTCTTACCGACACCCGCACCGGTAAAGGCAGGGGCCCGGCCGCCGAAGCGACCGGGCCCCTCGTCCGTGTGCCGCTCAGGTCGTCGTGCGACGCCTGCGCGCTCCCGGACGCCGCTCGCTCGGCCGGGTCACCGGGTCGCCGGCCTCCTTCGCCGCGTCCCGGCGCCGCGCGCCGAAGTCCGCCAGCGCCTGGGCGAGCTTGTGCACCGACGGCTCCGGGGACAGCACGTCGACCCGCAGGCCGTGCTCCTCCGCGGTCTTCGCCGTGGCCGGGCCGATGCACGCGATGACCGTCACGTTGTGCGGCTTGCCGGCGATGCCCACCAGGTTGCGGACCGTCGAGGACGAGGTGAACAGGACCGCGTCGAAACCCCCGCCCTTGATCGCCTCGCGGGTCTCGGCCGGCGGCGGCGAGGCGCGGACCGTGCGGTAGGCGGTCACGTCGTCGACCTCCCAGCCCAGCTCGATGAGCCCGGCCACCAGGGTCTCCGTGGCGATGTCGGCGCGCGGCAGGAACACCCGGTCGATCGGGTCGAAGACCGGGTCGTAGGGCGGCCAGTCCTCCAGCAGGCCGGCGGCGGACTGCTCCCCGGACGGCACCAGGTCGGGCTTCACACCGAAGTCGATCAGAGCGGCGGCGGTCTGCTCGCCGACGGCCGCGACCTTGATCCCGGCGAAGGCGCGGGCGTCCAGCCCGTACTCCTCGAACTTCTCCCGGACCGCCTTGACCGCGTTGACGCTGGTGAAGGCGATCCACTCGTAGCGGCCGGTGACCAGGCCCTTGACCGCGCGCTCCATCTGCTGGGGCGTACGCGGCGGCTCGACGGCGATCGTCGGGACCTCGTGCGGCACAGCACCGTAGGAACGCAGCTGGTCGGAGAGCGACGCGGCCTGCTCCTTCGTGCGCGGGACGAGCACCTTCCAGCCGAACATCGGCTTGGACTCGAACCACGCGAGCTGGTCGCGCTGGGCGGCGGAGCTGCGCTCTCCGACCACGGCTATGACCGGCCGGTGCCCCTCCGGCGACGGAAGGACCTTCGCCTGCTTGAGGACCTGGGCGACCGTCCCGAGGGTCGCCGTCCAGGTGCGCTGGCGCGTGGTGGTGCCCCCGATCGTCACGGTGAGCGGGGTGTCCGGCTTGCGGCCCGCGGAGACCAGCTGCCCGGCGGCGGAGGCGACCGCGTCCAGGGTGGTGGAGACGACGGCGGTCGCGTCGCTCGCGCCGACCTCGCTCCAGCACCGGTCGGAGGCGGTACGGGCGTCGACGAAGCGGACGTCCGCGCCCTGGGCGTCGCGCAGCGGCACGCCGGCGTACGCGGGCACGCCGACGGCGTTCGCGACCCCGGGGACCACCTCGAAGGGCAGTCCCGCGGCGGCGCAGGCGAGCATCTCCGCGCCCGCGTCCCCGTCCAGGCCGGGGTCGCCCGCGACCGCACGGACCACCCGCCTGCCGCCCTTCGCGGCCTCCATGACAAGATTGGCCGCGTCCCTGAGAACGGGCACCCCGGCGGTGGTTGACGGGACGTCAACCACTGCCAGCTCAGGCGTGCTCACGCCTGCCCGCGCGTGCCCGCGGACGACGTCGAGCACGTCCGGCTCTGCGACAAGGACGTCCGCGCTCGCCAGCGCCTCGACGGCGCGCAGTGTCAGCAGTCCCGGGTCGCCGGGACCGGCGCCGAGGAAGGTGACCTGCCCTTGGGCGGACAGGGCCGGGAAATCGGATGCGGCGGGGCCGTTGGGGCTCAAAGTGCTCGCTCCCCCATAAGACCGGCCGCACCCTTGGCGAGCATCTCGGCGGCGAGTTCGCGACCGAGGGCCGCCGCGTCGTCGTACGACGTGGGGGCGGAACCGGTGGTGGACAGCTGCACGAGCGAGGAACCGTCGATGGAACCGACGACTCCGCGCAGGCGCAGTTCGTTGACAACCTGTCCGTCGACCAGGAGGTCGGCCAGCGCACCCACAGGTGCGGAGCAGCCGGCCTCCAGGGCGGCGAGCAGGGCACGCTCGGCGGTCACGGCGGCCCGGGTGTACGGGTCGTCGAGCTCGGCGAGTGCGGCGGCGAGGTCGGCGCTGGACGCGGCGCACTCGATCGCCAGTGCTCCCTGGCCGGGAGCGGGCAGGACGGTGTCGACCGACAGGAAGTCGGTCACCTCACCGGACCGGCCGAGACGGCTGAGCCCCGCGGCGGCCAGGACCACCGCGTCGAGCTCCCCGTCGCGTACGAAGCCGATCCGCGTGTCGACGTTGCCCCGGATGGGGACGGTCTCGATCCGCAGTCCGTGGGAGCGGGCGTACGCGTTGAGCTGCGCCATGCGGCGCGGCGAACCGGTGCCGATGCGCGAGCCGGACGGCAGCTGCTCGAACGTCAGCCCGTCCCGGGCGACCAGCGCGTCGCGCGGGTCCTCGCGCTGCGGCACGGCCGCCAGCACCAGCTCGTCGGGCTGGCTCGTCGGCAGGTCCTTGAGCGAGTGGACGGCGAAGTCCACCTCGCCCCGCACCAGGGCCTCGCGCAGCGCGGCGACGAACACACCGGTGCCGCCGATCTGCGTCAGGTGCTCGCGGGAGGTGTCCCCGTACGTGGTGATCTCGACGAGCTCGACGGCGCGCCCGGTCACCTCGCCGACCGCCTCGGCGACGAGGCCGGACTGGGCCATGGCGAGCTTGCTGCGCCGGGTGCCCAGCCGGAGCGGCGCGGAGTTCCGCGCGCCCGGGGATGAGTTGTCGGTCATGACCGCCCTCTATTCGGGTCGTTCAGGTCTGCCCGGGAGACGGCGGCCACCGTCTGCGGGTCGAGGTCGAAGAGTTCTCGCAGCGCGTCCGCGTACCCGGCGCCGCCGGGCTCGCTGGCGAGTTGCTTGACCCGCACGGTGGGCGCGTGCAGGAGCTTGTCGACGACGCGGCGCACGGTCTGGGTGATCTCGGCGCGCTGCTTCTCGTCCAGGTCGGGGAGGCGGCCGTCCAGCCGGGCGATCTCGCCGGCGACCACGTCGGCGGCCATGGTGCGCAGGGCGACCACGGTCGGGGCGACGTGCGCGGCGCGCTGGGCGGCGCCGAAGGCGGCCACCTCGTCGGAGACGATCGTGCGGACCCGGTCCACGTCGGCGGCCATCGGGGCGTCGGCGGACGCCTCGGCGAGCGACTCGATGTCGACGAGACGCACCCCCTCGACGCGGTGGGCGGCTCCGTCGACGTCGCGCGGCATGGCGAGGTCGAGCACGGCGAGCCGGACCGGGCCGGTGGGCTGGGCGGGCACGGTGGCCCGGCGCACCGCGGTCGCCGGGGAGGCGGCGGAACCGTTCTCCACCCAGGCGGCGTGCTGGTCGACGTCGGCCGGGGCCGGGGCGGCGCCGGACGCCGCGGGCGCCCTGGGCGCGGGTCTCACGGTCGTGCCCAGGGCGTCCGCGAGGGCGTCGGCGGTGAGGACGAGACCGGTGGCGCCGGTGCAGGAGACGACCACGTCGGCACGTGTCAGTTCGTCGCCGACCGCCGACATCTCGATCGCGTGGGCGCGCACCGCGGTGTCGTCGCCCTGCTGGAGGATCTCCACCAGGCGCTCCGCGCGGGAGCGGGTCCGGTTGGCGACGACGATCTCGGCGACCCCGGTCCGGGCGAGGGTGGCGGCGGCCAGCGAGGACATCGAGCCCGCGCCGATGACCAGGGCGCGCTTGCCGCGGGCCCAGAGCGCGGGATCGGCGCCCGCGGCGAGCTGCTGGAGCCCGAAGGTGACGAGCGACTGCCCGGCCCGGTCGATGCCGGTCTCGCTGTGGGCGCGCTTGCCGACCCGCAGGGCCTGCTGGAAGAGGTCGTTCAGCAGCCGCCCGGCGGTGTGCAACTCCTGGCCGCGGGCGAGCGCGTCCTTGATCTGGCCGAGGATCTGGCCCTCGCCGACGACCATCGAGTCCAGTCCGCAGGCCACAGAGAAGAGGTGGTGGACGGCCCGGTCCTCGTAGTGCACATAGAGGTGCGGAGTCAGCTCCTCCAGCGTGACGCCGCTGTGCTGGGCGAGCAGCGTGGACAGCTCGGCGACGCCCGCGTGGAACTTGTCCACGTCCGCGTACAGCTCGATGCGGTTGCACGTGGCCAGCACGGCGGCCTCGGTCGCGGGCTCCGCGGCGAGGGTGTCCTGGAGAAGCTTGGCCTGGGCCTCGGCGGCGAGCGACGCCCGTTCCAGTACGGAGACGGGGGCGCTGCGGTGGCTGAGCCCGACGACGAGGAGGCTCATGCCGGCATCACGGCGGGCATGTCCCCGTCGGGTCCCTTCCGGCTGGCGGGGGTGGCGCGGATCGGGGGCGCGCCCTCGTCCTCGGCGGCGGCGTCCTCGCCGGCCTTGCGCTGCTCGTGGAACGCGAGGATCTGGAGCTCGATGGAGAGGTCGACCTTGCGCACGTCGACGCCTTCGGGCACCGAGAGCACGGTCGGCGCGAAGTTCAGGATGGAGGTCACGCCCGCGGCGACGAGCCGGTCGCAGACCTGCTGGGCGGCCCCGGGCGGAGTGGTGATCACGCCGATGGAGACCCCGTTGTCGCTGATGATCCGGTCCAGGTCGTCGGTGTGCTGGACGGCGATCCCGGCCACCGGCGTACCGGCCATCGCGGGGTCGGCGTCGATCAGCGCGGCGACCCGGAAGCCGCGGGAGGCGAAGCCGCCGTAGTTGGCGAGGGCCGCGCCGAGGTTGCCGATGCCGACGATGGCGACCGGCCAGTCCTGGGTGAGCCCGAGTTCGCGCGAGATCTGGTAGACGAGATACTCGACGTCATACCCGACACCGCGGGTGCCGTAGGACCCCAGGTAGCTGAAGTCCTTGCGCAGCTTCGCCGAGTTGACGCCGGCCGCCGTGGCCAGCTCCTCGGAGGAGACCGTGGGGACCGATCGCTCGGAGAGCGCGGTCAGGGCGCGCAGGTACAGCGGAAGTCGGGCGACGGTGGCCTCGGGAATTCCTCGGCTGCGGGTCGCCGGTCGGTGCGTTCGGCCAGTTGCCACGGTGCTCCTGCGGGATGAGCGGGGCTGCAGGCGGCCGTATGTCCCAAGACCGCCCCGTCGGATGAAGGCTATGTCTTTGTGAACGCGTGCACAAAGATAGTGTCCGTTTTGTCCGGTCAAAGTGACCGGGGTCACGCGCATTCCCCGCGCGATCCCGGAACCAAGGACCGCATCAGCCCGTTGCAGCCTCGAAGAGGGCAAAGCGGAACACACTCCTCATGTCTACGCCCCCGAGACCACTCAAAACGCCCATGATGGTAACCGCCTTTCGCTCAGGCACCCAGCGCCTTGCGCAGCCTCACCGGGTCCACGCGCCAGAACGTGTGCTGTTCTTCATCGATCAGCACCACCGGAATCTGCTCCCAGTACTCCTTGTACAGCTCCTCGTCCTCAGCGATGTCCTTCTCCACCCAGGCCGCCCCGGTCTCCGCGCACACCGCGCTCACCACCGCCCGCGCGTCCTCGCACAGATGGCACCCGGCCTTCCCCACCAGAGTGACGACCCGGTCCGCCGGGTTCTTCCTCGTACGTCGCAGCAGAGCACTCATGCCTTCATTCTGCGCCCCCGCGCCACTCCGGCCGACCGCCCGGAATCACCCGATTCACCGGACGGACCCCGAGCGTTCACACCCCCGCATCACGGCAGGTCGGACCGGCGCGGCCGGACTGGCTATGCTCACGGCATGGCCGCTCTCGGATGGCTCACCCCCCGTAGGCGTTCCGCCACCGCGCGGAGCGTCCTGGCAGGCGAGGCGGCAGCGGAGGCCGCACGCAGGACCTCGGCCGCCGAAGACGAGTCCGCCCTCCTGACCGCGCCCCCCGACGACGAGCCCGTGTTCCCGGTCGCGGGGGACGACCGCGCCGCCGCCTTCTTCGACCTCGACAACACCGTGATGCAGGGCGCCGCGATCTTCCACTTCGGCCGGGGCCTGTACAAACGGAAGTTCTTCGAGCGCCGCGAGCTCACCCGCTTCGCCTGGCAGCAGGCGTGGTTCCGGCTGGCCGGCGTCGAGGACCCTGAGCACATGCAGGACGCCCGCGACAGCGCGCTGTCCATCGTCAAGGGACACCGCGTCTCCGAGCTGATGTCGATCGGCGAGGAGATCTACGACGAGTACATGGCCGACCGCATCTGGCCCGGCACCCGCGCCCTGGCCCAGGCCCACCTGGACGCCGGGCAGAAGGTCTGGCTGGTCACCGCCGCCCCCGTGGAGACCGCCACCATCATCGCCCGCCGCCTCGGCCTGACCGGCGCGCTCGGCACCGTCGCCGAATCGGTCGACGGCGTCTACACCGGCCGGCTCGTCGGCGAACCCCTGCACGGCCCCGCGAAGGCCGAGGCGGTCCGCGCGCTGGCCGCGGCCGAGGGCCTGGAGCTGGAGCGCTGCGCCGCCTACAGCGACTCGCACAACGACATCCCGATGCTCTCGCTGGTCGGCCACCCCTACGCGATCAACCCGGACACCAAGCTCCGCAAGCACGCGCGCGACCGCGACTGGCGGCTGCGCGACTACCGCACCGGCCGCAAGGCCGCCAAGGTCGGCATCCCGGCCGCCGCCGGGGTCGGCGCGCTCGCGGGCGGCACGGCCGCCGCCGTCGCCCTGCACCGCCGCCGCCGCTGACCGGCCGCCGGGCCCGGTCACATCCGGTCACGGGACCCGGCCACGCCCGGAGACGTACGGCCGGCCGCGAACCGCCGCCCCTCCCGGCCCAGCCCGCCCCGACCGGCCGGACCCCCGCCGCCCGACCACAACCCGTCGCGGCCACAGACAGAACACGAAGCAATTCGATCAATAAACGGTCACCAAGTGCTACTCGATATGTCACTTAGCGATACCAGAAGCGACGGAACCGGTGATTTAGACAACTGGGTGTAGCGCGGCCTGCACGAAGCGTTATTCTCCTCAGACGCATCACGGAGACCGCCACTCGCCACGACGAGTGACGTTTTTCGAACTGCTCGTGATGGAAGCTCTGCCTCTGGGAGTCCCGTGTACCCACACGTCGGGGTTGACGCCTCGGGCCTGGCTACGCTGCGTGCATCGGTCATTGACCGCTTGCGCGGCTTCGTCCCCACCGCGTACGCCGTCCCCGCCTTCGCCACCCCTGCACCTGCCGGCCCCTGCTATGCCCTGGCCGAACGCAGTGCGGCGGTCGGAAGACGCAGTACCCGCACCACCTCGACCACGTCGACCGTCCGCCGTCCCACCGCCGACAGCGACAGCGCCCGCATGATGGATCTCGTCGAGCGCGCACAGGCCGGAGAGGCGGACGCCTTCGGCCGCCTGTACGACCAGTACAGCGACACCGTGTACCGCTACATCTACTACCGCGTGGGCGGCAAGGCGACCGCGGAGGACCTCACCAGTGAGACCTTCCTCCGCGCGCTGCGCCGCATCTCCACGTTCACCTGGCAGGGCCGCGACTTCGGGGCCTGGCTGGTCACCATCGCGCGCAACCTGGTCGCCGACCACTTCAAATCCAGTCGATTCCGACTGGAAGTGACCACCGGCGAGATGCTCGACGCCAACGAGGTGGCGCGCAGCCCCGAGGACTCCGTCCTGGAGTCCCTCTCCAACGCCGCGCTGCTCCAGGCCGTGCGGCGGCTCAACCCCCAACAGCAGGAGTGCGTCACCCTGCGGTTCCTCCAAGGCCTCACGGTCGCGGAGACCGCCCGGGTGATGGGCAAGAACGAGGGAGCGATCAAGACCCTCCAGTACCGCGCCGTACGGACGCTCGCCCGGCTCCTGCCGGACGACGCCCGCTGACCGGAACGGGCGCCGGCCCGCACGGAACGGCGGTCCCCCGCCGCTTCGCCGCGGAATCCGGCGGCCGGAACCCGACGACCGAAACAACGGCTGACAGAAGAACGACGGCCGATGGCCGGACCTCCGAGTGCCCGTCCCCTCACGCGCTGGTCCGATCATCCTTCGCGCGTAACCCAAGTGCCGCGCGGCTCGTTGTGCCGGTTGCAGGCCCCCTGCCGTCACCCCCTGTCCGTTTCCACTCACTCCATCGAGTGGAAACGCTCAAGGGGTGCAACCTTCCGGACCGCCAGGGGAGTCGACCGTCATGACGAGAGGAGGTGCCGCCAGTGATCGCAAACGTTTCGGCACACCGGCGGGCGAACGCCTTCGCCCAGGCCCTGGAGGAGCAGACCCCCCAGGGTGCGGCGGCCGTACAGCCCGAGGACCCGGCCGACCAGGCCGACCGCGGACCGCTGTTGGCCCTGGCGAACGGCCTCGGTGAGCTACCGAAGCCGCAGTTGGACCCCGAGGTCAAAGTGGTGCAGCGAGCCCAGCTCGTCGCGGCCATGGAGACCATGTTCGCCGAGGGCGGCGCGTCCACCGGCCCATCGGTGCCCGAACAGCGGGGCAAGGGGGCCCACCGGGCCTCACCACTGCGGAAACTGCGCCCCCGCTCCCGCTGGGCGAAGGGGCTCACCGCCGGCGGGCTCACCGTCGGCGTGGCCGCGGGGGCGTTCGGCGGCGTCGCCGCCGCCAGCTCCGACGCCCTGCCCGGTGATTCGCTGTACGGGCTGAAGCGCGGGATGGAAGACATCAGCCTCGGCATGACCAAGGGCGACGCCGACCGCGGCGAGGCCTACCTCGACCAGGCCTCGACCCGGCTCAACGAGGCGCGTCGGCTCATGGAGCGGGCCCGCGCCGGCGACATGGACCACGAATCGCTCGGGGAGGTCCGCCGCGCGCTCAACGGCATGTCCCACGACGCCTCCGAGGGCCACCGGCTGCTCCACACCGTCTACCAGCGCGACGGATCGATCGGCCCGATCCAGACCCTGGACTCCTTCAACCGCTCGCACCGGGAAACCTGGAGCAGTCTCCGCGACCGGCTGCCCGTCCAGCTCGCCGACGTCGGGAACGAGGTCAGCTCGGTCTTCGAGGCCATGGAGGACGACGTCGCCCCGCTCCAGGCGCTCCTGCCCCGCCCGGGGGGCGGGACTGAGGACGCCGGACGTTCCGACGCCACCCCGCCGGACGCCCGCTCCCCCCGGCCCGGCGCCCCCACCCCCGCGGCCCCCCAACAGTCCGAGAGCCCCACCGACGACGGCGCCGCTCCCCAGCCCTCCGGCTCTTCCGGCTCCGACGACGCCACCCCTGAAGGCGGCCTGCTCGACGGCGGAGCGGACGGCCTGCTCGACGAACTCCCCACGGACAGGCTCGCCCCGCCCACCCCGGAGGGCCGGCCCAGCGCACCGCCCGCACCGGACGTCACCCTGCCCCCGCTCCTCCCCGGGCTCCTCCCCGGGCTCGGCATCGACGGCGAGAACCTCAAGCCGTGACATGGGAGAGGGCCGGTACGCGACCCGCGTACCGGCCCCCTCCCGCACCTCGCCCGTCGGCCGCACGCAACGCCGTCAGAAGAAGACCGACCGCCGCTGCACCAGCAGCTTGTACAGCGTGTGCTGGATCTGCTCACGCACCTGGTCCGTCAGGTTGAACATCAGCATCGGGTCCTCCGCCGCCTCCGGCGGATACCCGTCCGTCGGGATCGGCTCACCGAACTGGATCGTCCACTTCGTCGGCAGCGGCACCGCGCCCAGCGGCCCCAGCCACGGAAAGGTCGGCGTGATCGGGAAATACGGAAAGCCCAGCAGCCGGGCCAGCGTCCTCGCGTTGCCGATCATCGGGTAGATCTCCTCCGCGCCCACGATCGAGCACGGAACGATCGGCGTCCCCGCCCGCAACGCCGTCGACACGAAGCCGCCCCGGCCGAACCGCTGAAGCTTGTACCGCTCGCCGAACGGCTTCCCGATGCCCTTGAACCCCTCCGGCATCACCCCGACGATCTCCCCCGCCTCCAGCAGCCGCTGCGCGTCCTCCGCACAGGCCAGGGTGTGCCCGGCCTTGCGCGCCAGCTGGTTGACGACGGGGAGGTGGAAGACCAGATCGGCGGCGAGCAGCCGCAGCCGCCGCTCGGCCGGATGGCGGTCGTGCACCGCGACCTGGAGCATCAGCCCGTCCAACGGCAGCGTCCCGGAGTGGTTCGCCACGACGAGCGCCCCGCCCTCCGACGGGATGTTCTCGATGCCCTTGACCTCGACCCGGAAGTACGAGTCGGCCAGCGGCCGCAGCAGCGACATCAGGACCTGGTCGGTGAGCTCCTGGTCGTAGCCGAACGCGTCGACCTCGTAGTCACCGGTGATTCGCCGCCGCAGGAAGGCGAGGCCGCCCGCGATCCGGCGCTCCCAGCTGCCGTCGGCCGCGCCCTCCCGGCCCTGCGCGGCCGTGTCGGCCCCGGCAGCGGGCTCTGCGGCCTCAGCCCCCGGCAGCGCGCTCACCGGGGCCGGGGAGCCGTCGTCCCGGCCGCTGCCGCCGGCCCCGGTCCGGCGCCGCGCCGGACGCGACGCGCCCCCGGACCGCGAACGGTCGTCGTCGAACGGAATGACCTTGGCGTCCGCCATCGTCGGTGCGCTCCTCTACCTGGCGCCGTGCGTCGTCTGTACCGCGCCGGCCCCGCGGTCCGGCGGGCCGGCTCCTCCCGCGACCGGCAGCGAGGCCAGCCGGTCCACCGCCCGGCCCAGCTTCTCGGGCGGCAGCAGCCCCGGCCCCCGGCTCGCCGCGAACTCCGCGAAGGTCTCAGCCGTGGTGAACTTCGGCCGGAAAGCGAGGGTCTCACGCATCTGCACGGTCGACACCACCCTGCCATGGGTGAGCAGCCGGATCTGCTCCGGCGAGAAGTCGGTCATGCCGATCGTCCGGAGCGCAGAGCCGACCCAGGTGACCGCGGGCAGCAGCACCGGCACGGTCGGCCGCCCCAGCCGCCGGGCGCACTGCGACAGCAGCAGCACCCCGTCACCCGCGATGTTGAAGGTCCCGCTGTTCAGGGTGGCGCGCCGGGGCTCGCTCGCCGCGATCACCAGGACGTCGATCACATCGTCCTCGTGGACGAACTGGAGCCGCGGGTCGTAGCCGAAGACGGTCGGCAGCACCGGCAGCGACAGATAGTCCGCGAGCGGCGAGTCCGGGCGCGGCCCCAGGATGTTGGCGAACCGCAGCACGCACACCGCCACGTCGGGCCGGCGGCGGGCGAAGCCCCGTACGTAGCCCTCGACCTCCACCGCGTCCTTCGCGAAACCGCCGCTCGGCAGCGACTTGGGCGGGGTGGTCTCGGTGAACACCGCGGGGTCGCGGGAGTCCGACCCGTAGACGCTCGTACTGGACTTCACCACGAGCCGCTGGACCGTCGGGGACTTCTGGCAGGCGCCGAGCAGCTGCATGGTGCCGATGACGTTGGTCTCCTTGAGCGCCGTCCGGCCGCCCGCGCCGAGCGCCTTGCCGGAGACGTCCAGGTGCACGACCGTGTCGACGGAGTGCTCGGCCAGGACCCGCGCTATGGCGGACTGCCGGATGTCCACGCGGACGAACCGTGCGTCGCCCAGCTCATGGGCGGGCGCGACGGCGTCGACGGCGATCACCCGGTCCACTCCCGGCTCACGCTGGACGCGCCGCACGAAGCGGCCCCCCAGCTGCCGGGCCGCTCCCGTGACAAGGACGACCTTTCCCACGACCAGCGCCTTCCGTCGTTCCCGGAAGCCGGACGCGCTTCCCGCGCTCGCCCTGCTTCCCGCGGTGACTTCCTAGGCCGTCACCGTAGCGGGTGGGCGCCAAGGAAGGGGGACCCCTGACGCGCCAAGGCCTTGGCCCGCCCGGAAAAGCCCTCGGCCCGACCCCGCGCGGCGCCCCTGGACAAAGCACCGCAGCCCTCCCGCCAGGACGGCGGGAGGGCTGCGGATCTCACGAACTGCGTTCGCTTACTTCTTGTTGCGACGCTGAACGCGCGTGCGCTTGAGCAGCTTGCGGTGCTTCTTCTTGGCCATCCGCTTGCGCCGCTTCTTGATAACAGAGCCCACGACTACCCTCGCTCACTTCATTTTCACTGGTGCGGGGCGTCTGGGCCCACACGACCTACGTCGGCCTAGCCTACCCGCCACCGCGTGAGGGGCGTAATCCGCCGGCGGACTCAGGCTGATTCCACCCCCACGAAGGAGTCACGGAGATACGCGTGAACCGCTTGTTCCGGCACCCGGAAGGACCTGCCCACCCGGACCGCCGGCAGATGACCGCTGTGCACCAAGCGGTACACGGTCATCTTCGACACTCGCATGACCGAGGCGACTTCCGCCACCGTCAGAAACCTGACCTCGTTGAGAGGCCTCTCGCTGCCAGCATCCATGACCCACCTGAACCTTCCGCACCGGACGCGCACCGGCTTCCCCTCCGGTGACTCTTCGTCGCTGTGCGCTCACTCCCCAGATTAGGGGCGGGTGGTGCGAGTGGGGAAGAGGAGGGACGGAGGGCCAACTACGGTGACAGGCAGGCGCGGTGGAGCACATAGCGGGTCAACGGACGGTAGAACGAGGCTCGCACCCCGTCGTCGAGCGGCACGACGACGGACACCTGCCCCTCGGCCTCCCCCACGAACAGCGCGGGGTCGTCCGTGTCCGCCGGTCCGATCGCCTCGATACCCAGCTGACCTGCGCCGCAGACCCAGCCGTGGTCCCCGATCACCAGCTCCGGCAGCACGCCGAGACGCTCCGCCGCGTCCTGGAGCGCGAGCCGCACCGGCAGCGGCGAATGGGTGTGCGCGCCGATCGCACCACCGGTCGGCCGCCCCCCTGGTTCACGTACCAGAGCCACACCCCGTACGTAGTCGAGGATGTACGGGCGTACGCCAAACCCGGTCGTCATGTCGACACATCTCCCCTGCGCCGGGGTGAGGACAGGACAGCCGGCCGCCGACAGGGCGTCTGCCAGGCCGGCGTAGAAATCGAGCAGCCGGTGCGGATGACCGGTCCCCAGCAGCACCGGCGCCCGCCGCTCTGCCACCCGCGCGAGGCGCTCGGCGAACGCGTCCAGCGCGGCCACCGTCCGCTCCGGATCGATCACGTCCGGCCCCGTGACGTGAGCGGGATCACACGAGACCCCGCACCGGTCCGCCATCAGCCGCAACAGATCCCCCTCGCCCCAGGCCCGCTCGGGCGACAGGCCCAGCATCACCCGGGGGTCCCCGGCCGCGAACAGCCGGTAGCTGCGCAGACTGGTCTCGCGCGGGGTGGCGACGGGCCCGGCCAGACGGGCCGCCAGCAGATGGGCGCGCAGCGCCCCGGTGCTCAACACCCTGGGATGCTCCCGCACCGCCGGACCTCCGCGGGCCCGATTCCGTCTTCAACCCACCGTTGGCGTAACCGCACGGCATCATGCCCCGGCGCGCTGTCGCCCCGCCGGGCCCCGGCCCGCCGCGCCGCGGGTTCAGGCCAGCAGCCCCCGCAGGGGGAACGCCGCCTTCCGGGTGGCCAGCACGGCCTGGTCCAGCCGGTCCGCCGGGTCGTAGCCGTCCTCCCACGACTTCCAGGCGGGCGCGCGGCCGTCCGTCATCCGGCCCGGCCCCAGCTGCCGCGTACGGGCGTAGACGAGGTCCCGCCAGGACGCCGGCACCACCGACTCCGGGTCGACCGGGGCGTGCGCGGCGATCGCGACCAGGTGCGTCCACGACCGCGGCACCACGTCGACCACCGCGTACCCGCCGCCGCCCAACGCCACCCAGCGCCCGCCCTCCGCGTAGTGGTGGGCCAGGTCGTGGCAGGACTCCATGACCGCCCGCTGCGCGTCCAGCGAGACCGCGAGGTGGGCGAGCGGGTCCTCGAAGTGGGTGTCGGCCCCGTGCTGGGTCACCAGCACCTGCGGCCGGAAATCGGCCAGCAGCTCGGGCACCACCGCGTGGAAGGCCCGGAGCCACCCCGCGTCCCCGGTCCCCGCGGGCAGCGGCACGTTGACCGCGGAGCCCTCGCCCGCCCCGGCCCCGGTCTCCTCCGGCCACCCGGTCTGCGGGAAGAGGGTCCTCGGGTGCTCGTGCAGCGACACCGTCAGGACCCGCGGGTCCTCCCAGAACGCGGCCTGCACCCCGTCCCCGTGGTGGACGTCCACATCGACGTACGCGACCCGCTCGGCGCCCAGCTCCAGCAGCCGGGCGATGGCGAGGGCCGGGTCGTTGTAGACGCAGAATCCCGCGGCCGATCCGGGCATGGCATGGTGCAGCCCTCCGGTGAAGTTGACCGCGTGTTCGCTCTCCCCGCGCCACACCGCCTCGGCGGCCCCCACCGAGAGTCCGGCGATCAGCGCCGACGCCTCGTGCATCCCGGCGAACGCCGGATCGTCGACGGTCCCGAGCCCGTAGTCCTGGTCGGCCGCCCGCGGATTCGCGGAGGCGGCACGTACCGCCGCCACGTAGTCCTCGCGGTGCACGAGCCGCAGCGTCGAGTCCCCGGCGGGCTTCGCCGACCGCAGGTCCACCGCCCCGTCGACCCCGAACGCCCGTACCAGCCCCATCGTCAGGGCCAGCCGGACCGGGTCCATGGGGTGGCTCGCCCCGAAGTCGTATCCCGTAACTGCGTCATCCCACATCAACTGTGTGCGGCCGCTCATGCCCGCCACCGTATCGGGCGGGCTGCGGCCCGAACGAGCGGGCACACGCGAGCGACGCCGGCGCCACGGCCACCGGACGGGCCTCGGCACCCCGAGGGCTCCCCGCACCGCGCAGAGCGCCACGTACCGCCCAGCACGTCCGGAAGGCACGGGCCGCTCCCCCGGGAGACGACGGCAGCAGCCCGGGCGGGACCACCGCGCACAGCTGGCTGCCGACCGGCGCGGCGGTTTGGGGGTTCAGGCCGTTTCGGGCTCCGGGGGCGGGCTCGGGCACGGGCTTCGGCTCAGGCTTCGGTTCAGGCCAGGAGTTCCGGAAGTTGGGCCATGTCCGAGAAGTGCCCGTTCACTCCGGTCAGTCGGTCCGCGGGCATCATCGAGGTGAAGCCGTACACATCCATCCCGGCCGCCCGTGCCGCTTCGACGCCGAGCGGGCTGTCCTCGATGACGACGCACCGCTCCGGCGCGACGCCCATCCGTTCGGCGGCGTGCAGGAACAGGTCCGGCGCCGGCTTCCCCCGCCCGACGTCCTCCGAGCTGAAGATCCACTCCTCCTCGAACCACTGGTCGAGCCCGGTCCTGCGGTGCCCGACCCTGATCTTCTCGTGGCTTCCGGACGACGCGACGCAGTAGTCCACGCCCTCGGCGACGAGCTGCCCGAGCAGTTCCTCGACCCCGGCCAGCGCCACCAGCTCCTGCTGGAAGGCGGCGAAGGTACGGGCGTGGAGGACGTCCTCGAAGTCCGCGGGAAGCTTCTCCCCGCCCCTCTCCTCGACCAGGTCGTGCACCCGGTGCACGGCGGCCCCCATGTAGTCGCGTAGCGACTCCTCGTAGGAGGTGGGGTGACCCAGTTCGGTCAGGTAGCCGGAGAGGATGGTGTTGGCGATCGGCTCACTGTCGACGAGCACACCATCGTTGTCGAAGATGACCAGTTCGTAGCGCATGGTCCGACCCTAGACGTTCAGAACGCAGAAAAGCCCCGTGCCACAAGGCACGGGGCTTTCCCGGAAAAATTGTTCGGCGGCGT
>NZ_JBBBEN010000046.1:0-25455 GCF_037137275.1 Streptomyces pratensis
CGCCTTGGGTTCCAGGGGTCGTCGCAACACCACTGGGTTTAGGTGGTGAGTAGATCACGTAGACGCTCGGCTGGGTTTGCCCAGCCGAGCGTCTTGCGTGGGCGGCCGTTGAGTTCCTGGGCGACGTGTTCGAGGTCTTCGGGGCTGTGGACGCTCAGATCGGTGCCCTTGGGGAAGTACTGCCGCAGCAGCCCGTTGGTGTTCTCGTTCGAGCCGCGCTGCCAGGGCGAGGCGGGATCGCAGAAGTAGACGGGCATTCCGGTGGCCATGCTGAACTGTTTGTGGCGTGCCATCTCGCTGCCCTGGTCCCAGGTGAGGGAGCCACGCAGGTGGGCGGGCAGCGTCTGGACGGTGCGGACGAGACCGTCGCGGACGGTCTCGGCGTCATGGGCGCCGCCGGGCAGGTGGACCAGCATCGTGTAGCGGGTGGAGCGCTCGACCAGGGTGGCGATCGCGGAACGGCCGCCCGCGCCGATGATCAGGTCACCTTCCCAGTGACCGGGCACCGCCCGGTCCTCGACGTCGGCGGGGCGGTCGCTGATCATCACCATCGGGTCGATGAACCGGGGCGTGCGCCGCTCGGGATCCCGGCGTGGCTTGCGGCGGGTCCGGCCGGAACGGATGGCGGCCTGCACTTCCCGTTTCAGGCCGCCTCGGGCCTGGAAGTACAGCGCCTGGTAGACCGTTTCCACACTCACCCGCATGCTCTCGTCGTCGGGATGCTCCGTCGTCAGAGCGTGGCAGATCTGCTCCGGTGACCACCGCGTGCGCAGTCCGTCCTGGACGAAGCGGCGCAGCCGGCCCTCGCGCAGCAGTTTGCGGTCCTTGGGCCGGGGCCTGCGTGCGGCGGCCGCGCGGTGGGCGGCGTAGGGCTGGTAGCCCTCGCTGCCCGCGTTCGCGTCGATCTCCCGCTTGACCGTGCTCGCCGGCCGTCCCAGGGCACGTCCGATCGCCCGCAGCGACTGCCCCACCGCGCGGAGATCGCGGATCTTCTCGCGCTCGGCGAGCGTCAGGAAACGCGGGTTGAGCTGCTTGTCCAGGGCCGTCAGGCCCACCGGTGCCGTGGTCACACCGCCCATCGTGACGGTCCCGGTGGTGTAGTCGACACGGCGCCCGTCCGGATAGGTGCGCGTGGTGCCGGTCTTCTTGACGCCCCAGTCCCAGTCCTTGGCCGTGCGCTCGTTCACACCGACCTGCCGGGCCGCCACACGGCGTGCGACACCGGCGACCCGAAGCCGCTCGTACTCGTCCCGCCCGGAATGCCGGCGCGGCAGACGCACCGAGCTCCGTCCGGCCTTCCGGGCCCAGCCGAAGGCAGTATTCCGGTTCACCCCCAGCTCCCGCGCCACCACGGTCACGTTCTCCACGGCATCAAGCCGCGCAAGGAAACGCTCCCTCAACCCCACAAGGTCATCGCGTCCAACGACCACGGTCCTCGCAACTCCCACAGATCGCGGGTGTTGCGAGGACCGTTAGAACCCAAGAGCTGCGGGGGCCCTCGTGCGCGTGCTGGGGGTGTCAGACGGAGATCAGGTCGCAGACGAAGATCAGCGTCTCACCGGGGGCGATGACCCCGTTGCCCGCGCCGCGGTCGCCGTAGGCGAGGCGGGCGGGGATCGTCAGCTGGCGCCGGCCGCCGACCTTCATGCCCTGGATGCCCTGGTCCCAGCCGGAGATGACCTGGCCGCCGCCGAGCTGGAAGGCCAGCGGGGCGCCGCGGTTCCAGGAGGCGTCGAACTCCTCACCGGTGGAGAAGGCGACGCCCACGTAGTGGACCTGGACCCGGTCGCCCTTCTTGGCTACGGCGCCGTCGCCCTCCCAGATGTCCTTGATCTCCAGGTCGGCCGGCGGCTCGCCACCCGGGAAGTCGATCTCGGGCTTCTCGATGCTCACTGAACTGCTCCTCCACATGATGAACTGGGCAACCGGGACAGTCTTACACCTTGGCGAGGATGTCCACGGCGAAGACCAGGGTGGAGTTCTTCGGGACGGCCTGCTGCTCCTGGTCACCGAAGGCCTGGTCCGGCGGGATGACGAGCAGCACCCGGCTGCCGACCTTCTTGCCGGTCAGACCGCTCTTCAGCCCCTTGAGGGTGACCTGCGACAGCGGGAAGGTCTGGGTCTTGCCCTGGGCGTAGGTGTTGTCGAACTCCTTGGAGCCCTTCCACAGCAGCCCCACGTAGTTCACGACGACGCTGTCCGACTCCTCGACGGCCTCGCCGTCGGACTCCAGGACGTAGCTGGAGACGAGCTTCTCGGGCGGATCGCTCTTGGGGATGGTGACCGCGGGGGCCTTGCCGTCCGCCTTGGCGCCGACCTTGGGCAGGTCGATGTCGTCCTGCGCGACCTCTGCGCCCTCGGCGGAGGCCGGGATCTGGGTGGCCTTCAGGATGTCGACGACGAACACCAGGGTCGCGTTCGGCTTGATGTCGCCCTGGCCCTGCTCGCCGTAGCCCAGCTCCGGCGGGATGACCAGCTCGACGCGGCTGCCGACCTTCTGGCCGGCCAGACCCTTGTCCCAGCCCTGGATGACCATGCCGGCGCCGAGCGTCAGGTCGAAGGGCTGCTCGCGGTCGAAGCTGTTGTCGAACGGCTTGGTGGAGTCCCAGGCCTGGCCGAGGTAGTTGACCTGGATCGCGTCGCCGTTCTCGAGCTTCGCGCCGTCGCCCTCGCTGATCACCTCGGTCGTCAGTTCCTTGGGCGGGTCGCCCTCACCCTTGGAGAGGGTGGGCTTCTCGCCGAACTTCTCACCCGCGGTGATCGCGGGGACGCCGTTCGTGGGCGAGGCGGAGTCGGAGGCCTCTTCGCTGCCGCACGCCACTGCCGACAACAGCAGGAGGGGGGCGACGAGAAGGCCGGCAGTTCGGCGCACGGGTTCCTCAGATCTCGGGAGGCACGGTGGTTCGGTCCCGGAACACTCTAGAGCCTCCCTTTCGGTTCGGGCCGGACCTTGCACACGGCTCCGGCCCCGGAACCTGGCGGGGTCCCGGGGCCGGAGCCGTGTGCGTACGCGTGCTCACATGCCCGCGATCAGTTTCTCCACCCGCTCGTCCACGGAACGGAACGGGTCCTTGCACAGCACCGTGCGCTGTGCCTGGTCGTTGAGCTTGAGGTGGACCCAGTCGACGGTGAAGTCCCGCCGCTGCTCCTGGGCCCGGCGGATGAAGTCGCCGCGCAGCCGCGCCCGGGTGGTCTGCGGAGGCACGGACTTGCCCTCGAAGATCTTCAGGTCGTTGCAGATGCGGGCGGTCTGCCCCTTGCGCTCCAGCAGGTAGAAGAGACCTCGGCGGCGGTGGATGTCGTGGTAGGCGAGGTCTATCTGGGCGACCCGCGGATTCGACATGGTCATGTTGTGCTTGGCCCTGTACCGCTCGATGAGCTTGTACTTCATGACCCAGTCGATCTCGGTGTCGATCCGGTCGAGGTCCTCGGTCTCGATCGCGTCCAGCGCGCGGCCCCACAGCTCCAGGACCTGGTCGACGGTGCCGGTGCGGATGTCCCGGCGCTCGACGAAGTCCACGGCCTTCTCGTAGTACTCCCGCTGGATCTCTATGGCCGAGGCCTCCCGGCCGCTGGCCAGTCGCACCTTGCGCTGCCCGGTGAGGTCGTGGCTGACTTCGCGGATCGCCCGGATCGGGTTCTCCAGGGTGAGGTCACGCATCACGGTGCCAGCTTCGATCATGCGGAGCACGAGATCGGTGGCGCCGACCTTGAGCAGCATGGTCGTCTCGGACATGTTCGAGTCGCCGACGATGACGTGGAGGCGGCGGTACCGCTCCGCGTCGGCGTGAGGCTCGTCGCGGGTGTTGATGATCGGCCGGGAGCGGGTGGTCGCGGAGCTGACGCCCTCCCAGATGTGCTCGGCGCGCTGGCTGACGCAGTAGACGGCGCCGCGCGGGGTCTGGAGCACCTTGCCCGCTCCGCAGATCAGTTGCCGGGTGACGAGGAAGGGGATGAGGATGTCCGCGAGCCGGGAGAATTCTCCGTGGCGGGCCACAAGGTAGTTCTCGTGGCATCCGTAGGAGTTTCCCGCCGAGTCGGTGTTGTTCTTGAAGAGGTAGACGTCGCCCGCGATTCCCTCCTCGTGCAGGCGGCGTTCGGCGTCGACGAGCAGGCCTTCCAGAATGCGCTCGCCCGCCTTGTCGTGCGTGACCAGCTCGGTCACGTTGTCGCATTCGGGTGTTGCGTATTCCGGATGCGATCCCACGTCGAGGTAGAGGCGGGCGCCGTTCCGCAGAAAGACGTTGCTGCTGCGGCCCCATGACACGACACGGCGGAAGAGGTAGCGCGCCACTTCGTCAGGTGACAGTCGGCGCTGTCCCCTGAACGTGCACGTGACGCCGTACTCGTTCTCCAGCCCGAAAATGCGGCGGTCCATGACTGAACATTACGCCTTGGGGCCTGTGCTGAAACCGGGTTCGACAGCACCGTTTCGATCATTTTCCGATACCGCCACCACTGCGGGCGTACGGGCGGGAGCCGCGAGGACCTTTCCGGTGGCCAGCAGGACCGTCAGGGCGGCCGCTCCCCCGGCCCCCGCGACCGCGAAGCTCCAGGCGGTGGACCCGAGCTCGGCGGCCGGGCCCGCGACCGCCGTTCCGGCGGCGGCGCCCACCCCGAAGGTGGTGACGAGCCAGGAGAACGCCTCGGTCACCGTGCCGCGCGGGGCATGGCGGTCCACCACGATGAAGGAGCAGGCGATGGCGGGGGCGAGGAACACTCCGGCGAGGGCGGCGAGCGCCGTCATGACGGGTACCGAGGGGGTGAGCGTCAACGGCAGGTAGCCCAGCGCCAGGAGGCCCACGACGATCCGCAACCGCCGCTCGGGCGCGCCGGTCCACTGCCGGGCGCCGTAGGCCAGGCCGCCGATCAGCGCGCCGAGGCCGACCGCGGCCATCAGCCAGCCGTAGACCGATTCCCGGCCGTGGTCGTCGGCGTAGGCCACCCCGGCCACCGTGATGGAGCCGAGCGCGAGCCCCACGAAGAAGAACGTGCCGAGGAGGGCGAGGAGCCCGGGCGAGCGCAGGGCGCCGAGCCAGTGCGCCTCGCGGGGTGCGGAGCGCCACGTCCGCGACGGCTCGGAGAGCACGACCGACAGCGCGCCGAGCACCCCGATGGCGTTGATGACGAGCAGCGCGGCGGCCGGGGACCAGAGCGCGACGAGCACCGTCACCAGCAGTGGGCCCACCGTGAACATGACCTCCTGGGCCACGGCGTCCATGGCGTACGCCCGGTGTACCTGGTCCTCCCGCTTCAGCACGCTGGGCCACAGGGCCCGCAGCCCGCCCTCCAGCGGGGGCGTGGCGACTCCGGCGACGACGACGGCGAGGTAGGCCAGGGGGAGCGGGTCGAGGCCGACGAGGGCCAGCAGCGCCATGCCCAGCGCGGAGAGGACGGCGGCGGGGAGCTGCACGCGCGGCTGCCCGTACAGGTCCACCGCCCGGCCCAGCAGCGGCTGCCCCACGGCGGTGGCGAGCCCGTAGGCGGCGGCCAGGGCGCCCGCGAGCGTGTAGCTGCCCCCCTCGGCGCGGGTGAACAGCACGATCGCGATGTGCGCGGTGCCGCTGGGCAGCCGCCCCACCAGGGTGCCCGTCAGCAGCCGGGCGGCGTGCCGCGCCCGGAGGATGTCCAGATATCCCGCGGCCATTCCCGCCCCTCTCCGCCCCGGCCGCACTGGCGCCGCACCGAGGTTTTACGTATAACGTCGAGGGTCATACGTACCATGTGCGCAATCCGCGGGTCCACCTCGCGGCGTCCGGAACCACCCCGCACGGAGGCCCGAGTGATCAGCGCTCAGCAGCCCGTCCCCACCCGGCCCACCAGCCGCGACGTGGCCCGTGCGGCCGGTGTCTCGCAGGCCACGGTCTCGCTCGTGCTGGGCGAGAAGTGGCCGGGAAGGGTCTCAGAGACCACGGCCCAGCGGGTCCGGGACCGCGCGGCGGAGCTGGGCTACCGGCCCAATCTGGCGGCTCGCAGTCTGCGGCTCGGCGGCACCAGGACCGCCTTGCTCGTGGTTCCCGCGCTCACCAACGAGTTCTTCGCCCGGGTGTACACCGGGGCGGCGGCCGTCGCCGCCGAGCACGACTTCGGGGTGGTGCTCTACCCCTCCCCCGACGGCACGGGCCCGGCCCGCGACCCGTTCGCCTCGGCCCGTGCGTCGCTCGACGGGGTCATCGCCTCCTCCATGGCCGCCGACGCCCTCGACGCGCTGCATGGGGCCGAGCTGCCGTTGGTGATGCTGGACAGCGACCCGGCCGGGCCCGGCCCCGCGGCGCACGTGAACCTCGACATCGCGGACGGCATGCGACAGGTGACGGACCATCTGCTGGGCCTCGGTCACCGTCACTTCCTGCATCTGGCGTCCGCCGTGGACACCTGGACGTTCGCCGTCCGCGCCGAGGCGCTGCGGCAGGCCCTGGACCCCGTGCCGGGGGCGACTTTGCGCACGGTGCGGGCCCCCCTGGACGTACGAGCGGGCCGGGAGGCCGCCGAACAGGCGCTGGCCTCGGCCGACGGCCGGCCCACCGCGCTCGTCTGCGACGACGACGTCCTGGCCGCCGGCGCCTGCAAGGCCGCCCGCCGGCTCGGGTTGCGGGTGCCGCAGGAGCTGTCGGTCACCGGGTTCGACGACCTGGCGCTGGCCACCGCCCTGGAACCGGAGCTGACCACGGTGCGGCTGCCCGCCGACCGGGTCGGGGAGCGGGGCATGGAGGCGCTGCTCGCCGTCCTGGCGGGCCGCCCCGCCGAACAGGGCGGGCTCCCCGTCCAGCTGGTCGTACGCGGCTCCACCGCGCCGCCGCGCGCCACCCGGTCATGACGGCGCCCCGGCCATGACGACCGGGGCCCCGCTCGCGCCGCCTGCTACTCCTCCGTGGAGTTCGGCCCTGATCCCTCGGCTCCGGGGGAGCCGGGGGCGCCGTCGACGTCGGCGGAGTCGGCGTCCTCGGTGTCGGACGGGGCGTCGGTCGGCGTGCTGCCCGCCGCTTCCGTGTCCAGCAGCCGGGTCAGTTGGCGTCCCACGATCCGCTTGAACTTGCGCTGCTGGGGCCGTGTGCGGTCCAGCACCGCGACCTCCAGCCGCTCGGCGGGGATCTCCCGCTCGCCGCCGCCCGGCTCCCGCGAGAGCGCCTGCACGGCCAGCTTGAGCGCCTCCGCGAGCGTCATGCCGTCGCGGTGGCGCTGGTCGAGGAAGCTGCTGATCTGCTCGGAGTTGCCGCCGACCGCGACCGAGCCGTGTTCGTCCACGATCGAGCCGTCGTGCGGCAGCCGGTAGATCTGGTCGCCCTCGGCGGCGGCGCCCACCTCCGCGACCACCAGCTCGACCTCGTAGGGCTTCTCGGCGGCGCTGGAGAAGATGGTGCCGAGTGTCTGGGCGTAGACGTTGGCCAGCCCGCGGGCCGTCACATCGTCCCGGTCGTAGGTGTATCCGCGCAGGTCGGCGTAGCGCACACCGCCGATGCGGAGGTTTTCGTACTCGTTGTACTTGCCGGCGGCGGCGAAGCCGATCCGGTCGTAGATCTCGCTGAACTTGTGCAGCGCGCGGGACGGGTTCTCGCCGACGAACACAATGCCGTCGGCGTACTGCAGCACAACGAGGCTGCGACCACGAGCAATGCCCTTGCGGGCGTATTCCGCCCGGTCGGCCATGGCCTGCTGGGGTGAGACATAGAACGGCGTCGACACCGGCTATCCGTCCCTTTCTGTCAGTGACGAGTGCATCTCAAGAGGCTCGGAGTCCGGGTCAGAGCAGCGCGGCGCGCGGGCCGTCGGGCTGCTCCAGTCGCCGCTCCAGCACGGAGCGCGCGATCTCGGAGGACTCCTGGTCGGTCAGCCTCCGGAAGCCTTCGTCGGTGATGACGGTGACGATCGGGTAGATGCGGCGCGCCACGTCCGGGCCGCCGGTCGCCGAGTCGTCGTCCGCCGCGTCGTACAGCGCCTGCACGACCAGGGTGAGGGCCTGCTGCTCGGTCAGGTCCTCGCGGTAGAGCTTCTTCATCGAACCGCGGGCGAAGATGGACCCGGAGCCGGTGGCGGCGTAACCGTTCTCCTCGGAGCGGCCGCCGGTGACGTCGTACGAGAAGATGCGCCCCTTCTCGCGGTCGACATCGAAGCCGGCGAAGAGCGGCACGACGGCGAGGCCCTGCATGGCCATGGCCAGATTGCTGCGGATCATGGTGGAGAGCCGGTTGGCCTTGCCCTCCAGCGAGAGCTGGGCCCCCTCGACCTTCTCGAAGTGCTCCAGCTCCAGCTGGAAGAGCTTGACCATCTCCACGGCCAGCCCGGCGGTGCCGGCGATGCCCACCGCCGAGTACTCGTCGGCCGGAAAGACCTTCTCGATGTCGCGCTGCGCGATCATGTTGCCCATGGTGGCGCGCCGGTCACCGGCCAGGACGACGCCACCGGGGAAGGACGCGGCGACGATGGTCGTCCCGTGCGGCGCCTCGATGGCCCCCTGCAGCGGCGGCAGGCTCCGGTTGCCCGGAAGCATCTCGGGAGACTGGTCGGACAGGAAGTCCATGAACGAGGACGATCCCGGCGTCAGGAAGGCAGCTGGTAGACGCCCGGTGCTACGAGTGTTGGCTTCCACGCGTTTCCCTCCAGGTATGCGATGGCCCTGCGCAAGAGAGTCAGGATCATCCCCCAACTTGGCGATGGCCGATTTGCCGTTGAAGCACAGTACGCCACGGACCCTACCCGCCCCGCGGGAGTGATCCACATGTTCGGCGGGGGTATCTGACCCGACCTGGGGGGCGGGCCCGGGGGTCGGCGGGCNGGGCGCCGCGTCGCGGACGCCCGCCGCCCCGTCCCCCCTGTCGTGTCCGGTGTGCATACGAAACGCCCGACGCTAGCGGGCCTTCACCGCGCGGCCTACTGCCCGCCCTTCTGGACGAAGGAGCGGACGAAGTCCTCGGCGTTCTCCTCGAGGACGTCGTCGATCTCGTCCAGGACCGAGTCGACGTCGTCGCTCAGCTTCTCCTGGCGCTCCTGGAGGTCCTCGGAGCCCTGCGCGTCCTGCGCCTGCTCCTCGACCTCCTCGGTGGAACGCGTCGCCTTCTGCTGTCCGCCGCCGCTGTCCTTGGTCGCCATGCAGCTCACCCCGCTCGTTCGAAGCAATCGAAGCTCTTGATCAGACCCTACCCACGGGGTCCGACATCGGCCCGGTACTCGTAGAGACGTCCGGGCCCTACGATGATGGATTCCCAGCCGGGAGGCCTTTCAGCCGCCCGACAGCGCCTGGACCAGCTCCTGAGCCGTACGGCACCGGTCGAGCAGGTCCTTCACGTGCTCGCGGGTCCCGCGCAGCGGCTCCATCGTGGGCACCCGCTGCAACGAGTCGCGGTCCGGGAGGTCGAAGATGACCGAGTCCCAGGAGGCCGCCGCCACGTCGTCGGCGTACTGCTCCAGGCAGCGTCCCCGGAAGTAGGCCCTGGTGTCCTCCGGGGGCTTCGTACGGGCCCGGGCGATCTGGTCCTCCTCCAGCAGCCTCTTGACGCGCCCCCGGTCCGCCAAGCGGTTGTAGAGGCCCTTGTCGGGGCGCACGTCCGCGTACTGGAGGTCGACCAGATGCAGCCGGGGGGCGTCCCAGTCCAGCCCGTCGCGGCGCCGGTAGCCCTCCATCAGTTCCCGCTTCGCGACCCAGTCCAGCTCGCCGGCCAGACTCATCGGATCGGTCTCCAGCCGGTTGAGGGTGTCCTCCCAGCGGGTCAGGACGTCCTTGGTCTGCTCGTCGGCGTCGGCCCCGTACCGCTCGTCCACGTACTTGCGGGCCAGCTCGAAGTACTCCATCTGGAGCTGGACAGCGGTGAGCGTCCGACCGCTGCGGAGCGTGACCAGCTGCCGGAGATCCGGGTCGTGCGAGACCTGGTGCAGGGTGCGGACGGGCTGGTCGACGGCGAGGTCGACGGTGATGAAGCCGTCCTCGATCATCGACAGCACCAGGGCCGTGGTGCCGAGCTTGAGGTAGGTGGAGATCTCCGAGAGGTTGGCGTCGCCGATGATCACATGGAGCCGGCGGTATCTCTCGGCGTCGGAGTGGGGCTCGTCCCGGGTGTTGATGATGGGGCGCTTGAGCGTGGTCTCCAGGCCGACCTCGACCTCGAAGTAGTCGGCGCGCTGGCTGATCTGGAAGCCGTGCTCGTCGCCGTCCTGGCCGATGCCGACCCGGCCCGCCCCCGTGACGACCTGGCGCGAGACGAAGAAGGGCGTCAGATGGCGCACGATGTCCGAGAACGGGGTCTCCCGCTGCATCAGGTAGTTCTCGTGCGTGCCGTAGGAGGCGCCCTTGTTGTCGGTGTTGTTCTTGTAGAGGTGGATCGGCTGCGCGCCGGGAATAGCGGCCGCGCGTTCGGCGGCCTCCGCCATGATCCGCTCGCCGGCCTTGTCCCAGAGCACCGCGTCGAGCGGATTGGTGATCTCCGGCGAGCTGTACTCGGGGTGCGCGTGGTCGACGTACAGCCGAGCGCCGTTGGTGAGGATCACATTGGCCAGGCCGATGTCCTCGTCGGTGAGCTGGCTGGAGTCGGCCGTCTCTCGGGCGAGGTCGAAGCCTCGCGCGTCCCGCAGCGGATTCTCCTCCTCGAAGTCCCAGCGGGCCCGTCGGGCCCGGTGCATCGCCGCCGCGTAGGCGTTGACGATCTGGGACGAGGTGAGCATGGCATTGGCGTTGGGATGGCCGGGGACGGAGATCCCGTACTCCGTCTCGATGCCCATTACTCGCCGTACGGTCATGCGTCCCTCCTTGCCCGGCGCCGGCCCCGTCCGGGAGCGACGCTCAAGTACCGCTGCTGTGTCCGGTGTGTGCGGCGCCCGTCACCGCACCGCGCGACTCGGCGGTACCGCAGAGCCTAGAGCGCCTCTGCGCCGGTGGGGAGATCGATTACGAGGATTGTTCCGGCCTGGCCGGATCGGGGGAATGCGACCGGCTGCGAAGGCCTCTGGCAGGCCTTCGCAGCCGGTCCGCGTATTACAGGTACTGGCCGGTATTCGCCACCGTGTCGATGGACCTCCCGGTGTCCGCGCCCTGCTTTCCGGTGACGAGCGTGCGGATGAAGACGATCCGCTCGCCCTTCTTTCCGGAGATCCTGGCCCAGTCGTCCGGGTTCGTCGTGTTCGGCAGGTCCTCGTTCTCCTTGAACTCGTCCACGCAGGCCTGGAGGAGATGAGCGACCCGCAGACCCTTCTGGCCGTGTTCGAGGAATGCCTTGATAGCCATCTTCTTCGCCCGGTCGACGATGTTCTGAATCATCGCGCCGGAGTTGAAGTCCTTGAAGTACAGGACCTCCTTGTCGCCGTTGGCGTACGTGACCTCGAGGAAGCGGTTCTCCTCGGACTCCGTGTACATCCGCTCCACGACGGACTGGATCATGGCGTGGGCGGCGCCCTCGCGGGAGCCGGTGTGCTCGGCCAGATCGTCCGCGTGCAGCGGGAGCGACGGGGTCAGGTACTTGGCGAAGATGTCCTTCGCGGACTCGGCGTCCGGACGCTCGATCTTGATCTTCACATCGAGACGCCCGGGGCGCAGGATGGCCGGGTCGATCATGTCCTCGCGGTTGGAGGCGCCGATGACGATGACGTTCTCCAGGCCCTCCACCCCGTCGATCTCGGCGAGCAGCTGGGGGACGATGGTGTTCTCCACGTCCGAGCTGACGCCGCTGCCGCGAGTGCGGAAGAGGGATTCCATCTCGTCGAAGAAGACGATGACGGGGGTGCCCTCGCTCGCCTTCTCCCGGGCACGCTGGAAGACCAGGCGGATGTGCCGCTCGGTCTCGCCGACGTACTTGTTGAGGAGCTCGGGGCCCTTGATATTGAGGAAGTAGCTCTTTCCCGCGGGCTGACCGGTGACCTCGGCGACCTTCTTGGCGAGCGAGTTGGCCACGGCCTTGGCGATGAGGGTCTTGCCGCAACCGGGCGGACCGTAGAGCAGGATGCCCTTCGGCGGCCGCAGCTCGTGCTCCTTGAAGAGGTCGGGGTGCAGGTACGGAAGCTCGACCGCGTCGCGGATCAGCTCGATCTGGTCGCCCAGGCCGCCGATCTTGTCGTAGTCGATGTCCGGGACCTCTTCGAGGACGAGCTCCTCGACCTCGCTCTTGGGCACGACCTCGTAGACGTAACCGGATCTGGAGTCCAGGAGCAGCGCGTCACCCGAGCGGATGGTGAGGTGCAGCAGCGGCTCGGCGAGCCGCACCACCCTCTCCTCGTCGGTGTGCCCGACCACCAGGGCCCGCTCGCCGTCCTCAAGGATCTCCTTGAGGGTGACGATGTCCCCGGCCCGCTCGAACTCCATGGCCTCGACCACGTTGAGCGCTTCGTTGAGCATGACCTCCTGGCCGCGCCGGAGGTCCTCCAGCTCGACGCTGGGGCTGACGTTCACCCGGAGCTTGCGGCCCCCGGTGAAGATGTCGCAGGTGCCGTCCTCGTTGGCCTGCAGGAAGACGCCGAAGCCGGCCGGCGGCTGCGCGAGCCGGTCGACCTCCTCCTTGAGGGCCACGATCTGGTCACGCGCCTCGCGGAGCGTGTTGGCGAGCCGCTCGTTCTGCGCGGACACGCCCGCCAGGTTGGTCTGCAACTCGACGATCCGCTCTTCGAGAATCCTCGTATGACGCGGAGAGTCGGCGAGCTTACGTCGCAGGACGGCGATTTCCTGCTCGAGATAGGCAACCTGGCCGGCTGGGTCTTCTGACCCCCGCGCGGGCCGGATGCCGCGGTTGATGTCGTCGTCGTGGGCTGCCACGGTCCTCACCTCCTCCATGGGGAGCTGGACGCTTCCTGACCCTACCTGGGTGGGTGGTGATTGAAACCCCTAGATCACAAAGACTGCGGGGTGTGTCCGATCTTCACCCTTGCGCCCTCCCTCACGCCAAGGGAATACCCACCCTTCGGCACCGGAAAGCAGCCGGTTGTATCGTCGAAGCGTTCAACACCCGTCAGGGCTGGCTCCAATTGATTCGCATACGCAGGGAACGGCAGGACACATGACCGTGCAGCAGGACTCGCCGGGCGACAGTGGCACCCAGGACCTGGAGGTCTGGATCGACCAGGATCTCTGTACGGGCGACGGCATCTGCGTGCAGTACGCACCCGACGTCTTCGAGCTGGACATCGACGGTCTGGCCTACGTGAAGAGCGGTGACGACGAGCTGCTCCAGGACAAGGGCGCCACCACTCCGGTACCGCTGCCGCTGCTCCAGGACGTCGTCGATTCGGCCAAGGAGTGCCCCGGGGACTGCATCCACGTGCGGCGCGTAGAGGACAGCGTCGAGGTGTACGGGCCGGACGCCGCTTAGGGGCAGCCCCCGAGGGGCCGCTCAGCTCCCGTGGGCTGCTCGGACGCCGCGCGTCAGGTCGCCCGAGGCGCGGACGAACGCCTTTCCCCTCCACCGCCAGGAAGCCTGTTCCTCCTGGTCGGGGCAGCAGCGGGGCACGTCGAGCGAGGAGTAGCCGAGGAGCGTGGCCGAGACGACGCCGTCGCGTACGGCGAAGTCGCCGACCGTCTTCCTGGCAGCGGGGTCCACCAGGGCCGCCACGACGCGGGGTGCGGCCCCGCTCCCCTGCGTCAGCACGTAGATGCCGCCGGGCGGGGTCCCCGAGCCGGCGGCGCAGTGCACCACGGCGACGGTTTCCGGCCGTCCGTCGCCGTCCAGATCCCCGGGGGCCTGCCGGGCCACGGTGGTGCCGACGCCGCCGCACTCCAGCGGGAAGGCCGCCGCGGCCGGGTCGGGGGCGGCCGCGGGGGCGCTGGGCCGGGGGGTGCTCCGGTGCTCGGTCGCCGTGGCGGTGGCCGCACGGGGCTGGAGCAGCCCGGCCAGCGCGACGACACCGGCCATCGCGGCAGCCGTCGCGAGCCAGTGGATCGGCTTGGCGGCGTGGTGCGCGAGGTCCGGGAGCACGGGGGTCTGCACGCGGTATGTCTCCTGTGGTTCCTGGGAGCCCGGGGGTGCCTGACACCCCCGAGGGGTGGCCAGCATCGTGCCACACCTCACACGCCGGCGGAACGCCGGGGTACGAGGTGGGACGACGACGAGACGCCGCCCCGCTGTCGCCCGGGGGCNGGGCGACAGCGGGGCGGCGTCGAGACGTTCTACGGGTCAGCCGCGGGAGGCCGAGCCGCTCTGGCTGCCGGGGCCGTCGTAGTCCTCGCCGTAGGCGCCCTTGGAGGGGCGGCGGCGGCGCAGCGGCGGCTCGACGCCGTCCGCGAGGCGGCGGGCGGTGACCAGGAAGCCGGTGTGGCCGATCATCCGGTGGTCGGGGCGGACGGCGAGCCCCTCCACGTGCCAGTTGCGGATCATCGACTCCCAGGGCTGCGGCTCTGCGAAGCAGCCGATCTCACGGATGGACTCGACGGTCCGCGAGAGCTGGGTGGTGGTGGCGACGTAGGCGCACAGGATGCCGCCGGGCACCAGGGCCTTGGAGACGGCCTCCAGGCACTCCCAGGGGGCGAGCATGTCCAGCACCACGCGGTCGACGTCGGTGTCGGAGAGGTTGTCCTGGAGGTCTCCGACGGTCAGCTGCCAGGCGGGGTGCGGCGAGCCGAAGTAGCGCTCGACGTTCTGCTGGGCGATCTCGGCGAAGTCCGCGCGGCGCTCGTAGGAGTGCAGCATGCCCTGTTCGCCGATGGCGCGCAGCAGGAAGGTGCTGAGCGAGCCGGAACCGACCCCGGCCTCCACGACGCGGGCGCCGGGGAAGATGTCGGCGAAGGCGAGGATCTGGCCCGCGTCCTTCGGGTAGACCACGGCGGCGCCGCGGGGCATGGACAGGACGTAGTCGGGGAGCAGGGGGCGCAGCGCGAGGTAGGCGACGTTTCCCGTGGTTCGGACAACACTGCCCTCGGGAGCACCGATCAGCTCGTCGTGCGGGAAAGAACCCTTGTGGGTGTGGAAGTTCTTTCCGGCTTCGAGCGTGAAGGTGTAGTGGCGTCCCTTGGGGTCGGTGAGCTGGACCTGGTCCCCGACCTTGAAGGGCCCACGTCGGCGGGCGGCACCGGTCGGTTCAGACATGTGACCAGCGTACCGGTGTTTCGGGGGCCGGCCGCCCGGCTCCGGGCGGGGCGGTGACGCGGGGCGGGGGGGTCAGGCGTCCGGGCGGGCCATGGCCGCGACGAAGGCGCGCTCCACGTCGGCCGTGGAGAGGACCCCGTAGATCTGGCCGGTCTCCTCGATCACCAGGTACTCGGTGGCGGGGGTGGCCTTGAGCCGGTCCAGCAGGGCTTCGCCGGCGAGTTCGGCGGGGACCTTCATGCCGTCGGTGAGGTCCTGGGAGAGACCGCTGACGGCGACCCAGGGGCGGCGGTGCTCGGGCACTCCGGCGATGGCCGCCTCACGGACGACGCCCTTGGGTTCGCCGTGCCCGTCGACGACGACCAGGGCGCGGGCTCCCGCCTCGTTGGCCCGGCGCAGGGCTTCGGAGAGCGGGGTGGCGGACTCGACCGGGACGGCGCGCCGGGTGAGGGCACGGGCCCGCAGGCCGGGCAGGTGCTCGCGGAGCCGGGCCATGCGCAGGCTGTTCCCGGCGCCGGTCCAGATGATGCCCGCGAGGATCGCGGCGAGCAGGGCGTCGGTGACCGTCTCCACGCCGCCGATGTCCTCGGTCGCGTTGCCGAGGGCTCCGGTGTGGGTGAGCAGCGGCAGGCCGACGAGGACGGTGACGGCCAGGGCGCGACCGACCCAGACGGCGGCGACGGTGCCGCTCATGGGCTTGCCGGTGATCTTCCAGATGACGGCGCGGAGCATGCGGCCGCCGTCGAGGGGCAGGCCGGGCAGCAGGTTGAACGCGGCCACGATGAGGTTGGAGATCATCAGGCCCGCGAGCAGGACGCCGGGGACGGTGCCGGGCTCGACGAGCTGCATGGCGAGGTAGAAGAGGCCGCCGAGGGCCAGGGACAGGAGCGGCCCGACGAAGGCGAGGACGAATTCGCGGCCCGGGGTCTCCGTCTCCTTCTCGATCTCCGAGACGCCGCCGAAGAACTGGAGCTGGATGCGTCGCACCGGCAGCTTGTACCGCAGGGCGGCGACGGTGTGGGCCAGTTCGTGGACGAGCACGGAGGCGTAGAAGGCGATCGCGAAGAACAGGGCGACGAGATAGCGGGCGCCGCCGAGCTCGGGCAGCACACGGTCGAGCTGGCCGCCGAAGACCCAGGTGATCAGCGCGGCGACGACGAACCAGCTGGGGGCGACGTAGACGGGCACACCGAAAGGGCGGCCCATGAGCAGGCCGCCGCCCGACTCCGCGGGGCGTTTCGGCTTGCCGTCCCCGGGGGCGGAGCCGGTGCCTCCCCCTGCGCCGGGCTGCGGCCGTCCGCTGTCGCCGCTCTCGTCCACGTCATCCCTTCGGTTCGGTCGGTGGCCTTTGCCACGATCATGCAGTGTGCGAGGTCTACCGTCGATGGTATGCCGCTCGCTGTCAGTGGCAGGCCGTAGGGTCTTCAGACATGACTTCCGTGCCGCGGCCGCCTCAGCCGCCCTCGTCCCTGTCGCCGTCGCGGGCGAGCGATTTCATGCAGTGCCCCCTGCTCTACCGCTTCCGCGTGATCGACAAGCTGCCGGAGAAGCCCAGCGAGGCGGCTACCCGGGGCACGCTGGTCCATGCTGTGCTGGAGCGGCTGTTCGACGCCCCGGCGGCGGACCGCACCGCGCCGCGGGCGCGGGCGCTGGTCCCGGGCCAGTGGGACCGGCTGCGGCAGTCGAAGCCGGAGCTGACGGAGCTGTTCGCGGGTGACGAGGAGGGCGAGCGGCTGACGCGCTGGCTGGCCGAGGCGGAGCGGCTGGTGGAGCGGTGGTTCTCCCTGGAGGACCCGACGCGTCTTGAGCCGGCGGAGCGCGAGCTGTTCGTCGAGACGGAACTGGAGTCGGGGCTGCGGCTGCGCGGGGTGATCGACCGGGTCGACGTCGCGCCGACGGGCGAGGTGCGCATCGTCGACTACAAGACGGGCAAGGCCCCCCGGCCGGAGTACGCCGACGGCCCGCTGTTCCAGATGACGTTCTACGCGCTGGTGGTCTGGCGGTTGAAGGGCGTCGTGCCGCGCCGCCTCCAGCTCGTCTATCTGGGCAGCGGGGACGTCGTGACGTACGACCCGGTGGTGGCGGACCTGGAGCGGGTGGAGCGCAAGCTGCTGGCGTTGTGGGAGGCGATCGGGCTCGCGACACAGACCGGCGACTGGCGGCCGCGCCCGACGAAGCTGTGCGGCTGGTGCGACCACCAGGCGTTGTGCCCGGAATTCGGCGGGACTCCCCCGGTATACCCGCTGGCGGTGCGGGCGGCGGAGCCGGGTGAGGATGTGCAGGGCACAATGGCACCCGTCCGGGCCGAGGCCGGCCGAGCTGTGGTCCTTGAGGGGCCTTAAGGAGTTTCTGTGGCGATCCGCGTCCTTCTGGTCGATGACCAGCCTCTGCTGCGCACCGGTTTCCGGATGATCCTGGAGGCCGAGGGCGATCTGGCGGTGGTGGGTGAGGCCGGTGACGGTCTGCAGGCCATCGACCAGGTGCGGGCGTTGCAGCCCGACGTGGTGCTGATGGACATCCGGATGCCGCGGATGGACGGGGTGGAGGCGACCCGTCAGATCACCGGCCCCGGGAAGGACGGCCCGGCGAAGGTGCTGGTGCTGACCACCTTCGATCTCGACGAGTACGTGGTGGAGGCTCTGCGCGCCGGGGCGAGCGGCTTCCTGCTGAAGGACGCGCCGGCGGCCGAGCTGGTGCAGGCCATCCGGGTGGTGGCGGCGGGCGAGGCGATGCTCGCCCCGAGCATCACGCGTCGGCTGCTCGACAAGTACGCGGACCATCTGCCCTCCGGCGAGGAGCCGGTGCCGGACGCTCTGCACACGCTGACGGACCGTGAGGTCGAGGTGCTGAAGCTGGTGGCGCGTGGGCTGTCCAACGCGGAGATCGCCGCGGACCTGTTCGTCAGTGAGACGACGGTCAAGACCCACGTGGGCCACGTGCTGACGAAGCTGAGCCTGCGCGACCGGGTGCAGGCCGCGGTGTACGCGTACGAGAGCGGGCTGGTGCGTCCCGGCGCGCAGTAACGGCCCGCCCGCGCCGCGGCAGCGGGGTGGGCGCACGCCGAAGCCGCCCGGCCCGGCCTGTCCTGATGCGGACGGGACCGGGCCGGGCGGCTTCGGTGGTAGCGGTGTCAGGCGCTGTGCCGGTTCAGCTCCCACAGTTGGAGCTCGGAGGTGGAGCTGACGGACCGCTCGACCCCGGCGATGCCGTCGCGGGCGGCCACGTACTGCTTGCCCTGCCAGATCGGGAGCAGGGGGACGTCGGTGGCGACGATGTCCTGGATCTTCTCGTAGGTCGCGGCCGCCGCCGTGCGGTCGCTCTCTCGGCGGGACCGGGGGATGAGGACGTCCTGCGCCTCGCGCGACCGGTAGGGCGAGTTGAGGAAGTTGTTCTCGTCCAGGAACGGGGCGGTGTAGTTGTCCGGGTCCGGGAAGTCGGGGAACCAGCCCATGCCGTACGCCGCGTAGTCGCCTCGCTTCTGCTCCGCCCGGTAGGCCGACCACTCCTTGCCCTCGACGGAGACGTCGAAGAGACCGGAGCCGTTGAGCTGCTGCTGGATCGCCTTGAACTCCTCCGCGGTGGCGGAGCCGTAGTGGTCGTTCGTGTAGTGCAGGGTGAACTTCACGGGCGTCTCGATCCCGGCCTCCCGCAGCGTCTCGGCGGCCTTGGCGGTGCTGGGCTCGCCGTACTTGTTGAAGAAGGCGTTCGTGTGCCCGGGGATGCTGGAGGGGATCAGCGAGTAGAGCGGCTCGGCGGTGGTGCCGTACACCTTGCCCGCGATCTCGCCCCGGTCGATGAGCTGCGCGATGGCCTGCCGCACCGCCTTGTTGACCACGGGGTCCTTGGTGTCGAACCCCAGGTAGCTGATGGCCAGGCCGGGCATCTCGGTGAGCTCGACGCCTTCCCGCGGGTTCACGAGCATGTCGTGCGCCTGCTCGGGCGACATCGCGCGGGTCATCATGTGGATCTTCTTCTCCTCCAGCGCCTTGCCCATGGCTTCGGCGTCGGGGAAGAGGTCCATCTCGACGGTGTCGTTGAGCACCTTCAGTCCGCCCTTGTAGGAGGGGTTCCTGTCGAAGGTGATCTTCACGACGCGGCCGTCCTCGACCTGCGGCTTCATGGTGTACGGGCCGGAGCCGTTGACCTGGAGCCCCTTGCGGGGGGCCTTCGCCGGGTAGTGCTCCTTCGGCACGATGCCGGCGGCCGGGGTGGCGAGCTTGTAGGGGAAGGTGGCGTCGGGGGTCTTCAGGTGGAAGATCACCTGGTCGTCGCCCTTGGTCTCGATCGCGTCGACGTTGGCGAGCAGGCCGACCGGCCCGGTGTCCGCGTCGATGTCGATGATCCGCTGAATGGAGTGCTTCACGTCATCGGCGGTGACGGGCGTCTGGTCGGCGAACGTGAGCCCCGGTCGCAGGGTGCAGCGGTAACTCTCGTTCTCGGTGTCCGTGAAGGTGCAGCTGCGGGCCGCCTCCGGCACCGGCTCGCCGCCTCCGGTGGGCACTGCGGTGAGGGTCTGCACCGTCTGGCGCAGAACGTTCCAGACGCCCGCTTCGTAGCCGATGGCCGGGTCGAGCGGAGCGGGATTCTCCTGGGACGCCACGAGCTGGTCCGTGGTGCCGACGACGATGGCGTTGCCGCCACCGGCGCCCTCGTCCCCGCTGCCGCAGCCGGCGAGTACAGGGGCGAGCAGGCCGACGACGGCCGGCAGCACCAGGGTCTTGCGGTTCATCTGGACGTTCTCCCTCATCCCGGCAGGTGAGGAATCAAAGGTAGTAGCCGCCCGGAGACTCGTCCGACCGCCCCGACCCCCGCTCGCGCTCCCCCGGCGGCCACGTCGGGGGACATTTGATCACCATTCCGGACAGCCCAGTCGTTCTCACCGAGCCGCGGCAAGGCTGCTCGTGAGGAAGCTCACCCCTCCGGCCTCTTCACTTATACGCCCCGCAGATGATCCACACCCACGAAAAGGCGACGGGATGTACACGGCCGGAGAGAGAACTCCGCCTTTCGTTCACAGGAACACGCTCGGTGCGCGGATCAGCCCACGTGGGTGACGAGCTTGCGCAGAAAGGCCAGATCGACCTCTTCCAGGGAGCCGACGACCACCCGTCCCGCCGCGGGCGGGATGGGCGATACGGACGGCACGGCGACGACCCGGCAGCCGGCGGCCTCGGCGGCGGCGACCCCGGTCGGGGTGTCCTCGATGACGGCACAGCGCCAGGGGTCGGCTCCGAAGCCCGCGGCGGCGGTGAGGTAGGGCTCGGGGTGGGGCTTGGTCCGGGTGACCTCGTCCCCGGCGACCGTGAGCGCGAAGTGATGACGCCCCACGGACTCCAGCACCCGGTCGATGATGCGGCGGTGGGAGGCCGAGACGAGTGCGGTGGGCACGTCGCACGCGGCCAGTTCGGCGAGCAGCCGTTCGGCTCCGGGCATCAGGGGCGCCCCGTGCGCGACGCGGGCCTCGAAGCGGTCGTTGAGCAGCACGGTCAGCTCGTCCAGCCGGATGTCGGCGCCCGTGGCCTCGATGAGGTAGCCCGCGCTGCGCGTCATCGGGCCGCCGACGACCACGTCGCGCCAGGCCTCGTCCAGCGAGTGCCCGAGGTCGGCGAAGACCTCCTTCTCGACGTCCCACCAGAAGCCCTCGGTGTCGACCAGGGTTCCGTCCATGTCGAGAAGGACCGCCTGCAGGGCGGCGCCTTCGGCCGTGCGGGTCAGGGACGCGGGGACCGTACTCGTCATCCGGCACACCTTCCTCAAGGGACGAGAAGGCCGGCCGCCGTCCCGGAAGGGGAAGGGCGACCGGCCTGCACTGGACCGACCAGTGTACGGCGTGTCCGTCGACGGTGCGCGAAGGGCGCACGACCGTGAGGCGACGGCCGCCCTAACGGGCGTTGAAGTACTTCGCCTCCGGGTGGTGGATGACGATCGCGTCGGTGGACTGCTCGGGGTGGAGCTGGAACTCCTCGGAGAGGTGGACGCCGATACGCTCGGGCCGGAGGAGATCGGCGATCTTCGCGCGGTCCTCCAGGTTCGGGCACGCCCCGTAGCCCAGCGAGAACCGGGCCCCCCGGTACTTCAACGCGAACATGTCCTCGACGTCGGCGGGGTCCTCTCCCGCGAACCCCAGTTCGCTGCGGACCCGGGCGTGCCAGTACTCGGCGAGGGCCTCTGCGAGCTGGACCGACAGTCCGTGCAGCTCCAGGTAGTCCCGGTAGGAGTCGGCCGCGAACAGCTCGGCGGTGGCCTCGCCGATCCTCGACCCGACGGTGACGAGCTGGAGACCGATCACGTCGGTCTCGCCGGACTCCTCCGGACGGAAGAAGTCCGCCAGGCACAGCCGCCGGCCCCGGCGCTGGCGCGGGAAGGTGAACCGCGTCCGCTCCGATCCGTCCTCGTTCAGCAGGACCAGGTCGTCCCCCTTGGAGACGCACGGGAAGTAGCCGTGGACGACGGCCGCCTCCAGGAGGTTGTTCGACTGAAGGTGGTCGAGCCAGCCCCGCAGTCGCGGCCGGCCCTCGGTCTCCGCCAGCTCCTCGTAGGTGGGTCCGTCCCCGGTCCGGGCCTGCTTCAACCCCCACTGCCCCTTGAACAGGGCGCCTTCGTCCAGCCAGGACGCGTACTCCTTGAGCTGGATGCCCTTGACGACCCGGGTGCCCCAGAACGGCGGCTCGGGGACCGGGTTGTCGGTGGAGACGTCCGAGCGCACCGACCCCTCCGGCTCCTCGACCTCCAGGACGGCGGCGTCGCTCTTGGGCACCCTGCGCTGCTTCAGCTCCGGCAGGGCAGCCCCCGGCACCCCCCGCTTGACGCCGATCAGCGCGTCCATCAGACGCAGCCCCTCGAACGCGTCCCGGGCGTAGCGGACCTCGCCCTCGTAGATCTCGTGCAGGTCCTGCTCGACATAGGCCCGGGTCAGCGCCGCCCCGCCGAGGATGACGGGGTAGTCAGCGGCCATCTTCCGCTGGTTGAGCTCCTGCAGGTTCTCTTTCATGATCACCGTGGACTTCACCAGGAGACCCGACATCCCGATCACGTCGGCACGGTGCTCCTCCGCAGCCTCCAGGATCGCGGACACCGGCTGCTTGATACCGAGGTTCACGACGTTGTAGCCGTTGTTCGACAGGATGATGTCGACGAGGTTCTTGCCGATGTCGTGGACGTCGCCGCGGACGGTGGCGAGCACGATGGTGCCCTTCCCGTCGTCGTCGGTCTTCTCCATGTGCGGCTCCAGGTGAGCCACCGCGCTCTTCATCACCTCCGCCGACTGCAGGACGAACGGCAGCTGCATCTGCCCGGAGCCGAACAGCTCCCCGACGACCTTCATGCCCTCCAGCAGCGTGTTGTTCACGATGTCCAGAGCCGGCGTGTCCAGCAGCGCCTCGTCCAGGTCGGCCTCCAGGCCGTTCTTCTCCCCGTCGATGATCCGGCGTCGCAGCCGCTCGTCCAGCGGCAGGGCGAGCAGTTCCTCGGCCTTGCCCGCCTTCATCGACTTCATGTTGACGCCCTCGAACAGCTCCATCAGCCGTTGCAGGGGGTCGTATCCCTCGGAGCGGCGGTCGTAGATCAGGTCGAGGGCGACCTTGACCTGCTCCTCCTCCAGCCGCGCGATCGGCAGGATCTTCGACGCGTGCACGATCGCCGAGTCCAGCCCCGCCTTGACGCACTCGTCGAGGAAGACGGAGTTCAGCACGACCCGGGCGGCCGGGTTCAGACCGAAGGAGATGTTGGAGAGGCCCAGCGTGGTCTGGACGTCGGGGTGACGCTTCTTCAGCTCGCGGATCGCACCGATCGTCGCGATGCCGTCGCCCCTGGACTCCTCCTGGCCCGTGCAGATCGTGAACGTCAGCGTGTCGATGAGGATGTCGGACTCGCGGATGCCCCAGTTGGCGGTGAGATCCGCGATCAGCCGTTCGGCGATGGCGACCTTGTGCTCGACCGTACGGGCCTGGCCCTCCTCGTCGATCGTCAGCGCGATCAGCGCCGCGCCGTGCTCCGCAGCCAGCGCGCTGACCTTCGCGAACCGCGAGTCGGGGCCGTCGCCGTCCTCGTAGTTCACCGAGTTCAGCACCGCTCGGCCGCCGAGCTTCTCCAGTCCCGCCCGCAGCACGTCCAGTTCGGTCGAGTCCAGGACCAGCGGGAGCGTCGAAGCCGTCGCGAAACGCCCGGCCAGCTCCTTCATGTCGGCGACACCGTCACGGCCGACGTAGTCCACACACAGGTCCAGCATGTGCGCGCCCTCGCGGATCTGGTCACGCGCCATCTCCACGCAGTCGTCCCAGCGGGCCTCCAGCATCGCCTCGCGGAACTTCCTCGACCCGTTGGCGTTCGTCCGCTCACCGATGGCGAGATACGACGTGTCCTGCCGGAACGGCACCGTCTGGTACAGCGAAGCCGCCCCCGGCTCCGGACGCGGGTCCCGCGCGCCCGGCGCCACCCCCCGCGTCCGCTCCACGACCTTCCGCAGGTGCTCCGGCGTCGTCCCGCAGCACCCGCCGATCAGCGACAGCCCGTAGTCCCTGACGAACGACTCCTGCGCGTCGGCCAGACCGTCGGGGCCCAGCGGGAAGTGCGCCCCGTCCTTCGTGAGCACCGGCAGACCGGCGTTCGGCATGCACATCAGCGGGGTGCGCGAATGGCGCGCCAGATACCGCAGGTGCTCGCTCATCTCGTCCGGGCCGGTCGAGCAGTTCAGACCGATCAGATCGATGCCCAACGGCTCCAACGCCGTCAGAGCCGCACCGATCTCCGACCCCAGCAGCATCACACCGGTCGTCTCGAACGCCAGGGAGCACACCAGCGGCACATCGACGCCCAGCGCGTCCATCGCCCGGCGCGCACCGATCAGACTCGACTTCGTCTGCAGCAGGTCCTGGGTCGTCTCCACGAGCAGCGCGTCCGCGCCGCCGGCCAGCAGGCCCTCCGCGTTGCGCTGGTAGCCGTCCCGCAGGACCCCGTAGTCGATGTGGCCCAGAGACGGCAGCTTGGTGCCCGGCCCGATGGAGCCCAGCACCCACCGCTGACGCCCGTCGCGGGCGGCGAACTCGTCGGCGACCTCACGGGCGATCCTCGCCCCCGACTCCGAGAGTTCGTGAATCCGGTCGGCGATCTCGTACTCGTTCGCCGCCGAGTGGTTCGCGCCGAACGTGTTCGTCTCGACGCAGTCCACACCGACCGCGAAGTACTCCTCGTGGACCGAGCGCACGATGTCGGGGCGGGTGACGTTGAGGATCTCGTTGCAGCCCTCGAGGTTCTCGAAGTCCTCGAGCGTGGGGTCCTGCGCCTGGAGCATCGTGCCCATCGCTCCGTCGGCCACCACCACACGGGTGGCGAGCGCCTCTCGGAGCGCGTCTGCTCGGGTCCGGCTGTCAGCGGCGGATGTCGGCAACGAGGCCATGGATGATCTCCCAGGGATGCGACGGCTGTCGGCTTTGCGTCCTTCTCGGGGAAGGCGCACCCCGCCAGCCTAGCCCGAGGGGCCCCCGCGGCGTCAGTGCGTCCATGGGGTGGACTGCATGCTGGGCGGGGTGCGACACGTGTGGCGCAGTGGCGGAGACTTCCCCCCGGAGTCAGACAGAGGTCGACATCGACCGATAGTGTTCAGCATTGTCGAATCGAGGTGGAGGAGTACGGCGCGATGGCCAAGAACATCCAGTCGCTGGAGCGGGCGGCCGCGATGCTGCGGCTGCTGGCGGGCGGCGAGCGCCGCCTGGGACTCTCCGACATCGCCTCCTCGCTGGGGCTGGCCAAGGGCACCGCCCACGGCATTCTGCGCACCCTCCAGCTGGAGGGGTTCGTCGAGCAGGACGCGGCGTCGGGGCGTTACCAGCTCGGCGCGGAGCTGCTGCGGCTGGGCAACAGCTATCTGGACGTCCACGAGCTGCGGGCGCGCGCCCTGGTCTGGACCGACGACCTGGCCCGCTCCAGCGGCGAGAGCGTCCACCTCGGAGTGCTGCACCAGCACGGGGTCCTGATCGTCCACCACGTCTTCAGGCCCGACGACAGCCGCCAGGTCCTGGAGGTCGGGGCGATGCAGCCGCTGCACTCCACGGCGCTGGGCAAGGTCCTGTCCGCCTACGACCCGGTGGCCCACAGCGAGGTGATGGAGGCCGAGCGCCGCCCCTTCACCCAGCGCACCGTCACCGCCGCCGACGAGTTCGAGGCGATGCTCGACCTGATCCGCGCCCAGGGCTGGGCCGCCGACGCGGAGGAGACCTGGGAGGGCGTGGCCGCGGTGGCCGCCCCGGTGCACGACCGGCGCAGGATGCCGGTCGGGGCGGTCGCGGTGACGGGCGCGGTGGAGCGGTTGGCTCCCCAGGGGACACTGCGCCCCGAGCTGATCGCCGCCGTACGCGACTGCGCCCGCGCCGTCTCGCGGGATCTGGGCGCGGGCCGCTTCTGACCCCCGGGCGCGCGGCTTCGAGGCGCGGGCCCGGGGCTCTTGCGCCGCGGGCCCGGGGCTCTT
>NZ_JBBBEN010000046.1:25474-59334 GCF_037137275.1 Streptomyces pratensis
CCGCGGCCCGGCCCCATGGCGCACCCCGGGTCCGGGCCTCGACCCGAAGACCTGAGCGTGTGAGCCGGCTCACCGTCCGCCGGCGCCGGGCGCATGGGGGTAACGATCGCGTCGCGCCCTGAGTCCTGCGCCACACAACCCTTGACGCTTCCTTCATTCCGGGGAAACACTGCCGTTCAACGGTCGGCATTGTCGAACGCCTAACGGCAATAAGCGTTAGGGTGTGACAGTGCCTAGGGCCGGTCAAGCCCTTACAGGTGGGTCGCCCACGCAGCGTGGATACCCATCTGGGGCGCGGGCCACCGGACGGAACCGGTGGTCCGTTCCCCCCTGGACGAAGGACAAAGGAGTCGCGGGTGTCCAGCTCCGACATTTTCATCGGCGAGACCATCGGTACCGCCATACTCATCCTGCTCGGCGCCGGTGTCGTAGCCGCCGTCACACTGAAGCACTCGAAGGCCCGCGACGCGGGCTGGCTGGCCATCACCTTCGGGTGGGGTTTCGCGGTGCTCACCGGCGCCTACCTGGCCGGCGGCGTATCGGGCGCCCACCTGAACCCGGCCGTCACGCTGGGCCTCGCGATCCAGGGCGGCACCGAGTGGGGCGACGTACCGCTCTACCTCGTCTCCCAGTTGTTCGGTGCGATGATCGGCGCGGTGCTGGTCTGGGCGGTGTACTACGGGCAGTTCCGCGCCCACCTCACCGATCCGGAGATCGTCGACCTGCAGCCCGTCGACGACGGCATGGTCGACCAGAAGGCGGCCCCCCAGGCGGGCCCGGTGCTCGGTGTCTTCTCCACCGGCCCCGAGATCCGCAACGCGGTGCAGAACGTCCTCACCGAGGTCATCGCGACCGTCGTGCTGGTGCTGGCCATCCTGACCCAGGGCCTGAACGACGCGGGCAACGGCCTCGGCACGCTCGGCGCACTGATCACCGCGCTGGTCGTCGTCAGCATCGGCCTCTCGCTCGGCGGGCCGACCGGCTACGCGATCAACCCGGTCCGCGACCTCGGCCCGCGCATCGTGCACGCGCTGCTGCCGCTGCCGAACAAGGGCGGTTCGGACTGGGGTTATGCCTGGGTACCCGTAGTGGGGCCGCTCATCGGCGGCGCCCTCGCCGGCGGGCTCTACAACCTCGCCTTCGCCTAGCCCGCCACCCTTCACCACCGCACTGACTTCCGGGAGCACACCGTGACCGACGCACACACCACCGGCACCCACGGCAGCGGGCCGTTCATCGCCGCCATCGACCAGGGCACCACCTCCAGCCGCTGCATCGTCTTCGACAAGGACGGCCGGATCGTCTCCGTCGACCAGAAGGAGCACGAGCAGATCTTCCCGAAGCCGGGCTGGGTCGAGCACGACGCGCGGGAGATCTGGGAGAACGTCCAGGAGGTCGTCGCCGGGGCCATCGTCAAGGCGGGGATCACCTCCGCCGACGTCAAGGCGATCGGCATCACCAACCAGCGTGAGACCACGCTCCTGTGGGACAAGAACACCGGTGAGCCGGTCCACAACGCCCTCGTCTGGCAGGACACCCGCACCGACGGGCTCTGCAAGGAGCTCGGCCGCAACGTGGGCCAGGACCGGTTCCGCCGCGAGACCGGGCTGCCGCTCGCCTCGTACTTCGCCGGCCCCAAGGTCCGCTGGCTGCTCGACAACGTCGAGGGGCTGCGCGAGCGGGCCGAGCGCGGCGACATCCTCTTCGGCACCATGGACTCCTGGGTCATCTGGAACCTGACCGGCGGCACGGACGGCGGGGTGCACGTGACCGACGTCACCAACGCCTCGCGCACCCTCCTGATGAACCTGCACACCATGGCGTGGGACGAGAAGATCCTCTCCTCCATCGACATCCCCGCCGCGGTGCTCCCCGAGATCCGTTCCTCCGCCGAGGTCTACGGCCACGCCAAGGGCGGCGTGCTGGACGGCGTGCCGGTCGCCTCGGCGCTGGGCGACCAGCAGGCGGCCCTGTTCGGCCAGACCTGTTTCGCCGAGGGCGAGGCCAAGTCCACGTACGGCACCGGCACCTTCATGCTGATGAACACCGGCTCCACGCCGGTGAACTCGTACAACGGACTGCTGACCACCGTCGGCTACCAGATCGGCGACAAGCCCCCGGTGTACGCGCTGGAGGGCTCCATCGCGGTCACCGGTTCGCTGGTGCAGTGGATGCGCGACCAGATGGGCCTGATCAAGTCGGCCGCCGAGATCGAGACGCTGGCCTCCTCGGTGGAGGACAACGGCGGAGCCTACTTCGTGCCCGCCTTCTCCGGACTGTTCGCTCCCTACTGGCGCCCCGACGCCCGCGGCGTCATCGCCGGCCTCACCCGTTACGTCACCAAGGCGCACATCGCCCGTGCCGTCCTGGAGGCCACCGCCTGGCAGACCCGCGAGATCAGCGACGCCATGACGAAGGACTCCGGCGTCGAACTGGCCGCCCTCAAGGTCGACGGCGGCATGACGTCCAACAACCTGCTGATGCAGACGCTCTCCGACTTCCTGGACGCACCCGTGGTGCGCCCCATGGTCGCCGAGACCACCTGCCTCGGCGCGGCCTACGCCGCCGGCCTCGCCGTCGGCTTCTGGCCGGACACCGACGCACTGCGCGCCAACTGGCGCCGTGCGGCCGAGTGGACCCCCCGCATGGACGCGGACACCCGTGCCCGCGAGTACAAGAGCTGGCTCAAGGCCGTCGAACGGACCATGGGCTGGATCGAGGACGAAGAAAGCTGACGAGGAGCATTCACCATGACCACCCTGCAGAGCGTTCCCGCCCTCGGAACGCACCCGGCCTCCGGCTCCCTGCCGAGCCGCGCCGAAACCCGGGAGCAGCTGTCCCGGGCGACGTACGACCTCCTGGTCATCGGCGGCGGCATCCTGGGCATCTCCACCGCCTGGCATGCCGCGCAGTCCGGGCTGCGGGTGGCTCTGGTGGACGCCGGTGACTTCGCCGGCGCCACCTCCTCCGCCTCGTCCAAGCTGCTCCACGGCGGTCTGCGCTACCTCCAGACCGGCGCTGTGAAGCTGGTCGCGGAGAACCACTTCGAGCGCCGCGCGGTCTCCCGCGAGGTGGCCCCGCACCTGGCCAACCCGCTCACCTTCTACCTGCCCGTCTACAAGGGCGGCCCGCACGGCGCGGCCAAGCTCGGCGCGGGCGTCTTCGCCTACTCGGCGCTCTCCGCGTTCGGGGACGGGGTCGGCCATGTGATCAGCCCGGCCAAGGCGCAGCGTGACGTGCCCGAGCTACGCACGGACGGCCTGAAGGCCGTCGCGGTCTACGGCGACGACCAGATGAACGACGCCCGGATGGCGCTGATGACCGTCCGTGCGGCCGTCGACGCCGGTGCCGTCGTGCTCAACCACGCGGCCGTCACCGGCCTCCGCTTCACCCGGGGCCGGGTCACGGGCGCCGACCTGAAGGACGGCGCGGACGGCACCGAGTTCGGCGTCACCGCCCGGCTCGTCCTGAACGCGACCGGGCCGTGGGTCGACCACCTGCGGACGATGGAGGACCCCAACGCGGCCCCCTCCATACGGCTGTCCAAGGGTGCGCACCTGGTCCTCAAGCGGACCCGCCCGTGGCGGGCTGCGCTGGCCACCCCGATCGACAAGTACCGGATCACCTTCGCCCTGCCGTGGGAGGACATGCTGCTCCTCGGCACGACGGACGAGGAGTACGAGGGCGACCCGGCCGATGTCGCGGTGACCGAGGCGGACACCGCGCAGATCCTGGGCGAGGCGGCGTTCTCGATCAAGGACCAGCAGCTGTCCCGGGATCTGATCACGTACTCCTTCGCGGGTCTTCGGGTGCTGCCGGGCGGGCCCGGCGACACCTCCAAGGCCAAGCGCGAGACCGTCGTGACGGAGGGGCGCGGCGGGATGCTGTCGGTCGCCGGCGGGAAGTGGACGACGTTCCGCCACATCGGCCGCACGGTGATGAACAAGCTGGCCGCCCTGCCGGGGCGCCCGCTGGCGGAGGACATGGAGCCGATGTCCCGGCTCCCGAGGAAGCTGCCGCTGCCCGGGATCGCCAACCCGAACGCGGTCGCGCACCGGCTGCTGGTCGACGGCCCCGCCCCCGGCCCCCGGATGGCGCCGGACACCGCCCGGCACCTGGCCACGCACTACGGGTCGCTCGCCTTCGACATCGCCCGCCTGGCCAACGAGAGCCCGGAGCTGGCCGAACGGGTCCACCCGGACGCTCCGGAGATCTGGGCCCAGGTCGCCTACGCCCGCGACCACGAGTGGGCCGAGACGGCCGACGACGTGCTGCGCCGCCGGACGACGCTGACGATCCGGGGCCTGGCGACGGACGACGTCCGCGACGGCGTCGAGAAGCTGCTGGCCGACCGGGGCTGACCCCCGCGGGACGAGGAAGGGGGCGGCTCCCGGCCGGGGGCCGCCCCCTTCGGCGTGCGCGCGTCCGGCCGTCGCCGGGCGCGGCGCGTCGTGCGGAAGCACGGATCGGGCCCGTGATCCGCACACGGTGGCAGGGTTCACCCGGCCGTGCAAGAGGACTGCGGGGGCCGGGCTGTGAAGCCGTAAGGTTGCTCCGTACGTATGGAGACATCGGAAGGAGGCCCGGGTGATCGAGCTCGAGTCGGTGCCCGAGCTGATCGACCCGGTCATGGTGGCCGCGTTCGAGGGCTGGAACGACGCCGGGGACGCCGCCTCCACAGCGGTCGGCCATCTGGACCGGGAGTGGAAGGGCGAGGTGTTCGCGGCGCTGGACGCAGAGGACTACTACGACTTCCAGGTCAACCGGCCCACGGTGTGGCTGGAGGGCGGGGTGCGGAAGATCACCTGGCCGACGACCCGCCTCTCCGTGGTGCGCGTGGGCGGGGACAAGCCCCGCGACCTGGTCCTGGTGCGCGGCATCGAACCGTCGATGCGCTGGCGCTCGTTCTGCAACGAGATCCTCGGCTTCGCCCACGAGCTGGGCGTCGAGATGGTCGTCATCCTCGGCGCGCTGCTCGGAGACACCCCGCACACCCGGCCGGTGCCGGTGAGCGGGGTGACCTCCGACGCGGACCTGGCGCGCACGATGGACCTGGAGGAGACGCGGTACGAGGGCCCCACGGGCATCGTCGGCGTCCTCCAGGAGGCGTGCACGCACGCCGGGGTGCCCGCGGTGAGCCTGTGGGCGGCGGTACCGCACTACGTGTCGCAGCCCCCGAACCCGAAGGCGACGCTGGCCCTGCTGAACCGGCTGGAGGATCTGATCGGGCTGCGCATCCCGCTGGGCGAACTGCCCGAGGACGCGCGGGCCTGGCAGCTCGGCGTGGACCAGCTGGCCTCGGAGGACAGCGAGGTCGCGGAGTACGTCCAGACGCTGGAGGAGGCGCGGGACACCGCGGAACTCCCGGAGGCGTCCGGCGAGGCCATCGCCAGGGAGTTCGAGCGGTATCTGCGGCGGCGGGACGGCGGCCCAGGCCAGGGGCCCGGCGGCCACGCCACGGAGAGCGGGGACGTCCCGTATCTGCGGGACCCCACGAGCGGCCGTACCCGGCCGCCGAAGCCGCAGCGGCCGGAGCCCGGCCCGAGCGGACCCACCGGGACGGGGAACGCCGACGGCGGCAGCGGAGCGGGCGGAGACAAAAGAACGGGCGAGGACAAGGGCCCTGACGCCTCGTCCGGAGACGCGTCCGAGGAGGACTGACCGGGCCGGCCGCGTCACCCCCGGCGGGGCCACGCGCGGGGCACCGCCCCGCGCGAAGCCCTGCCCGCTCCCCCGCACGGCCGCCCCCCCCGGGGGCCCTGCCGCAGGGTCGGCTCCCAGAGCGAGCGGTAGACCGTGAGGAGCGTCACACAGAAGACCGGCCCCGGACTTCGTCGAGAAGTCCGGGGCCGGTCCCCGTGGTCCGAGCGGGCCCCGGAGCGGTGCCCGGTTCTACAGCGCCACTCCGAGCAGGGCGTCGACCGAACGCGACACCAGGCCCGGCGCACCCTCGTCCGTACCGCCTTCGGCGCTCTGGAGCTCGGCCCAGCGGTCCACGGCCGCCAGCGCGGCCGGGCTGTCCAGGTCGTCGGAGAGGGCCTCGCGGATCTCCTCGAGCAGCGCGTCGGCGGAGGGCCCGTCCGGGCGCGAGACGGCGGCGCGCCAGCGTGCGAGGCGCTCCACGGCGTCGGCGAGCACCTGGTCGGTCCACTCCCAGTCGGAGCGGTAGTGCCGGGAGAGCAGGGCTAGCCGCAGGGCCGCCGGGTCCACGCCGTCGCGGCGCAGGGCAGAGACGAAGACCAGGTTGCCGCGGGACTTGGACATCTTCTCGCCGTCGAGGCCGACCATGCCGGCGTGGACGTACGCCTTGGCGAACGGGTGCTCGCCGGTCAGCGCCTGGGCGTGGGACGCGCCCATCTCGTGATGCGGGAAGGCCAGGTCGGAGCCGCCGCCCTGGATGTCGAAGCCCATGCCGAGGTGGTCGAGCGCGATGGCGACGCACTCGATGTGCCAGCCGGGCCGGCCCTCGCCGAGAGAGGCCCCGTCCCAGCTGGGCTCGCCCGGGCGGGCGGCCATCCAGAGCATCGGGTCGAGGGGGTTCTTCTTCCCGGGGCGCTCCGGATCGCCGCCGCGTTCGGCGGAGAGCAGGCGCATCGCCTCCGCGTCGAGGCCGGAGACGTCGCCGAAGTGCGGGTCGGCGTCGACGGAGAAGTAGGTGTCGCCGTCCAGGACGTAGGCGGCGCCCGCGTCCCGGAGGCGTTCGACGAGGGGCACGATGCCCGGTATCGCCTCGACCGCGCCGATGTAGTGCCGCGGGGGCAGCATCCGCAGTGCGGTCATGTCCTCGCGGAAGAGGGCCGTCTCGCGCTCCGCGAGCCGGGTCCAGTCCTGACCGTCGCGCACGGCCCGCTCCAGCAGCGGATCGTCCACGTCGGTCACGTTCTGGACGTAGTGAACCTGCCGCTTGGTGTCGAGCCACACGCGCTGAACGAGGTCGAACGCGTTGTAGGTCGCCGCATGACCCATGTGGGTCGCGTCGTACGGCGTGATGCCGCAGACGTAGATGCGGGCGACGGGACCGGGGGCAAGGGTGATCCGTCCGCCGGTCGCGGTGTCGTGGATTCGGAGGTCGCGGCCCTTGCCAGGCAGGGCGGGGACCTCAGAAGCGGGCCAGGCATGCATGCCCTGAGCGTAACCGGACGACGCTTCCGGATACGAACCGGACCCGGAAACCTGTCCGAAGGCGCCTTCTTGCGTGCACCCCCGCGAGGGGGTACAGCGGCACGCCACGCTCCCCGCGTCCTACACCGGCGGCCAGGGGATCGGCGGCCACTGCCCGCTCGGCCGCGGGTGCGTCCCGCTCTCGACCAGCGCGGCGACACGCTGCCGCAAGGCGTCCAGCTCCACCTCGGTGATGAGCTGCGCCATCCGGGTGACGAGGGCGGTCCCCGGCTCCAGCTCCGCGGCGAGCCGGCCCAGGACCCCGAGCGCCTCGGCGGTCAGCGGCTCTCCCGCCCAGCCCCACAGCAGGGTGCGCAGCTTGTCCTGCGCGTTGAAGGTCACCCCGTGGTCGATGCCGTAGAGCCGTCCGCCGGGGGCCGGGAGCAGGTGTCCGCCCTTGCGGTCCCCGTTGTTGATCACCGCGTCCAGGACCGCCAGCCTCCGCAGCCGGGGGTCGTCCGCGTGCACCAGCAGCGCGGTCCGGCCCTCCCCCACGTCCGCGAAGCCCACGGCCTTCCAGCCGTCGCCCGGCTCCTCGCCCTCGACGAGCGCCAGCAGCGGGGGTTCGCCGTCCGCGGCCGGCCGGCCGGTCAGCGCGTCGGCGGGGTCGGGCGCGTCGATCCAGAGCTGGCACATGCCGCCGCCGTAGGGACCGTCCCGCAGCACCGTGGGCGGCACGAGGTCCCATCCGGTCGCCCGGGAGATCTCGTAGGCCGCGACCTCGCGCTGGGCGAGGGTGCCGTCGGGGAAGTCCCACAGCGGCTGCTCCCCGGCCACGGGCTTGTAGGCGCAGGCGCGCTCCTCGCCCTCGTACGCGACCGTGCAGTGCAGCACCGCGTTGGAGGCTCCGCCGACCTGCCCGACCACGGTGAGCGTGCCCTTCGTGAGCAGGGTGAGCAGCTCGGCGTCGGTCAGGCTCCGCGACGGTATCCGTTCTGGCGCGGGCATACGTGTCCTTCCGGATCGAGCGGCAGGCTGCACAGCGGGCACGGCGGGCGCCCGGCGTTGACGACGTCCAGGGCGCGTTTGGCGAAGGCGCGGGCCTGAGCCCCGCTGAGCCGGACGCGGAGCATCGGCGGGCCGTTCTCCTCGTCCTGGAGGAGCTGTTCCTCGGCCTCCGCGAGGTCGTCCTCCGAGTCGGCGTCCAGCTCGACGAGGGCCTGCGCCTCGACGATCATCCGCTGTTCCTCGCCGTCCCAGGCGAGCGCCATGGTGCCGACCCGGAACTCCTCCTCGACGGGGACGTCCAGCGGGGCGGTGTCGGTGACGTCGGTGGGCGCCACGGCGGGCACCGGGGAGTTGCCGCCGGTGCGGCGTACGACCTCGTCGAGCAGTTCGTCGATCCGCTCGGCGAGAGCGGCGACCTGGGCCTTCTCCAGGGCCACGCTGGTGACCCGGCCCTGGGAGGACGCCTGCAGGAAAAACGTACGGCGGCCAGGCAACCCGACCGTACCGGCCACGAATCGGTCCGGCGGGTCGTAGAGGAACACCTGACGGGACACGTCCTGCTCCCTAAGAGAATCGGTGGTGGTCGGGGGGCGCTACGGCGCGTCCACCCTACTGCCCGGATCGATCACGGCGCGCCCGCGCCGCCGCCGACCGTCGCGTCCGGCGTTCCGCCGCCCGTCGCGGAGGCGTCGGCGTCCGCCGGGGCGTCCGACGCGCGGGGGGCCAGGGAGGCGAGGTCGCCGGTGTCCCCGAGACGCAGCAGGAACGGACGCAGGCGGGTGTAGCGGATCGCGGTGACCGAGCAGGGGTCGGCCTGGACGCGCTGGAAGAGGTCGAGGTGCATGCCGAGGGCATCGGCGACGAGGGACTTGATGATGTCGCCGTGCGAGCACATCACATACGTCGCGTCCTCACCGTGCTCGGCCTCGACACGGCCGTTCCAGTCGCGGACGGCGTCCACCGCGCGGGCCTGCATCGCGCGCATGGACTCCCCGCCGGGGAAGGCGGCCGCGGAGGGGTGCCGCTGGACGACGGACATCAGGGGCTCGTCGGCGAGTTCGGCCAGTTTCCGCCCCGTCCAGTCACCGTAGTCGCACTCGTTGACACGCTCCTCCGTGTGCAGCTCCAGGCCCGGGCGGTCCTCGAGCAGCGGCTGGAGAGTGAGCCGGCAGCGCTCCAGGGGGCTGGTGACGGCGAGGACCGGGTCGAGGGCGCGGAGCCGGGCGGGGAGGGCCGCGGCCTGGCCGGCTCCGCGTTCGTCGAGGAGGACGCCGGGGGTGCGGCCCGCGAGCACTCCGGCGGTGTTGGCGGTGGAACGTCCGTGGCGGACGAGGATCAGCGTGGGCATAGGCGCAACCCTAGAGGGACGGTGGAGGTGCACAAGGGCCGGTCAGGGGGAAGAATGCCCGCCGTGATCGTGGACTGTGCCATTTACCGGGACGGGCGCCGCATCGAGCGGCCCGAAGACTTCTCCCAGGCCCTCACCGAGGCGCGGACCTCGCTGGACGCGTTTTTGTGGATCGGGCTGCATGAGCCGACGGAGCGGGAGTTCGACCTCGTGCGCGAGGAGTTCGGGCTGCACCCGCTGGCGGTGGAGGACGCGCTGCGCGCGCATCAACGGCCCAAACTGGAGGTGTACGACGACTCACTGTTCGCGGTGATCAAGCCGATCGTCTACGAGCCGGAGAGCGACACGGTCAGCGCCGACGAGCTGATGGTCTTCATAGGCGACTCCTTCGTGGTGACGGTCCGGCACGGCGAGAGCGCTCCGCTGGCCGCCGTGCGCCGCCGTCTGGAGGCGGAGCCGGAGGTGCTGAAGCACGGCCCGACCTCCGTCCTGTACGCGGTGAGCGACGCCGTCGTGGACCACTACATCGACGTGGCGGGGGAGCTCCAGGTCGACCTGGAGGAGCTGGAGACACAGGTCTTCGCCCCGGCCGGATCGGGCGACTCGAAGAACACCGCGGCCCGGATCTACACCTTCAAGCGGCAGGTGCTGGAGTTCCGCAGGGCGGCCGGCCCGCTGGCGGCTCCGATGGCGCGGCTCGCCGGGGCGGGGGTGCCGTTCGTCCATGACCACGCGCAGCCCTTCTTCCGGGACGTGGCCGACCACCTCACCCGCGCCTACGAGCAGGTGGAGGGGCTGGACCGGCTGCTCTCCGACATCCTCTCCGCGCATCTGGCGCAGATGGGCGTGCGGCAGAACGACGACATGCGCAAGATCTCGGCCTGGGCGGCGATGGCCGCGGTCCCGACGATGGTGGCGGGCGTCTACGGCATGAACTTCGACCACATGCCCGAGCTGCACTGGGAGTGGACGTACCCGACGGTGGTCGCGTTGATGGGCCTCGCGGTGTACGGCCTGTACCGGCTGTTCAAGCGGCGCGGCTGGCTCTGACCGGGCCGCGTGCGACGCACCGGGGCGCGGGCCCCGGCCCCTCAGACGTACTCGCGCTCCGGCGTCGCGGGGCCACCGAGCGGATCGCGCCGCCGGGGCGTCCGCAGGCTCACCATGCGCCGCCAGCCGATGAGGCGCTCGTACGCGTACACCGCGTGGACGCCCGCCGCGAGCGCCGCGGTCTTCGGGCGGGACCAGCCGAGGAGGCGTCCCATGGCGGCCGTCACGGCGAGGCTGACGTCACGGTAGACGCCGACCTCCGCCAGGGCGCACTCGCGCAGGGCGCGCTGGACGGTCCTGCCGTGTCCGGCCCGGGCGAGGCGGAGCAGTTCCTCGTGGCAGTAGGCGAGGTGGCCGTCCTCGTCGTGGGAGATCATCCGCACCGCGCGGCCGATGTCCCGGTGGCCGGCGAAGTGCCGGCACAGCAGCCGCATCTGTTCGGAGGCTCGCTGCTCTGTGACCCGGCTGTGGGCCAGGTAGGTGATGACGTCACGCTCGGTCAGGCGCGTCTCTCCGCGCAGCCGGGAGTGGGCGAGGCCGATGCCCTGCTGTTCCAGGAGCATGGTGTAGTCGGCCTCCGGCGGGACCCGCACCGGCTGGAGGCCGCGCTTCTTGAGGAGGGCGTTGAAGATCCGGCCGTGCTTGTCCTCGTCGGCGCCGTGCCGGACGATCCGGGGCACGAGGTCACGGAGGCTCTCGGGGGCGAGGGCGGCGATGCGGGCGTTCTCCCAGCCGCCCTGGGCCTCCCCGCCCGCGGCGATGGAGCAGAAGAGCCGGTAGGCCTCGTCGTCGTCGAGGATCTCCTGGAACAGGCTTTTCGCTGAGAGCATGAGGCCACCTCCGCACCGGTGCCCGCGGAGCGGGGCCCCGCGGAGCGGCATTCCGCACGGGAGAGTCAAGTGCGCCGCGGAGGGGTCGGCAACCGGAGCGGGACGGGCGGCGCCCCGCGATCCGCCGTAACCCCTGGGCGTACGCCGCGTTGTCCCGGGTGACGGCCGTGGCGGGGAGGGCCCCCGAGCCCCCACCACGGCCGTAGTGCTGTCCGAGGCCCCTCAGGCGAGCCCGGAGCGCTCCAGGGCGTCCGTGCCCGCGCGCAGGGCGGCGATCCGCTCCTCCAGGGTGAAGCCGGCCGGGGAGAGGTTGAGCGTGGTGACCCCGGCGGCGGCGTAAGCCTGCATCCGGTCCGCGACGCGCTCGACGGGGCCGAGCAGCGCGGTCTGGTCGATCAGCCGGTGCGGCACGGCGGCGGCCGCGCCGCTCTTGTCGCCGGAGAGGTAGGCCTCCTGGATCTCGGCGGCTTCCCGCTCGTAGCCCATGCGTCCGGCGAGCTGGTTGTAGAAGTTCTGCTTGCGGCTGCCCATGCCGCCGACGTACAGGGCGGTGTAGGGACGGAACATGTCGGCCAGGCCGTTGACGTCGTCGCCGACGGCGAGCGGCAGCGTCGGGCTGACGTCGAAGCCCTCCATGGTCTTCCCGGCCTTCTCCCGGCCAGCGCGCAGGTGCGTGATCGCGGTGTCCTCCAGGTGCTCGGCGGAGGGGAAGATCAGCAGGGCGCCGTCGGCGATCTCGCCGGTCTGTTCCAGGTTCTTGGGGCCGATGGCCGCGATGTAGAGCGGGATGTGCTCACGCTGCGGGTGCACGGTGAGCTTGATCGGCTTGCCCGGTCCGCCGGGCAGCGGCAGCGTCCAGTGGGCTCCCTCGTACGACACGCGCTCCCGGGTCATCGCCGTGCGGACGATCTCCACGTACTCCCGGGTGCGGGCCAGCGGCTTGTCGAACTTCACGCCGTACCAGCCCTCGGAGACCTGCGGGCCGGAGACCCCGAGGCCGAGCCTGAAGCGCCCGCCGGACAGCGAGTCGAGGGTGGCGGCCGTCATCGCCGTCATGGTGGGCTGGCGGGCCGGGATCTGCATGATCGCTGAACCGACGTCGATGGACTCGGTCTGCGCCGCGACCCAGGTCAGCACGGTCGGGGCGTCGGAGCCATACGCCTCGGCCGCCCAGCAGACGTCGTAGCCGAGCCGGTCGGCCTCCTGCGCGACGGCGAGGTTGTCGCCGTCCATGCCGGCGCCCCAGTAACCGAGATTGATGCCGAGCCGCATAACCGCTCTCCTTACTGCTCAGTAACGTCTCTTTCCGCGGACTCTAGCGCGCGTGAAGGAGATCCGGCAGGCCCGGAGGTTGTCCACAGGCTTCCCCCGGGCGGGACGTCGGCCAGTAATCTCAGCGCCCATGGAGCAGAGGCATCTCGGCCGCACCGGCCTTCGCGTGTCCCGGATCGGGCTCGGCACCCTCACCTGGGGCGGGGACACGGACGAGCACGACGCCGCCGACCAGCTCAAGGCCTTCTGGGACGCGGGCGGCACCCTGGTGGACACCGCCGACGTGTACGGGGGCGGCGAGGCGGAGTCTCTGCTCGGGCGGCTCATGGACCGCCTGGTCCCCCGGCGGGATCTGGTCGTCGCCACGAAGGCCGGCAACGTCCCCGACCCCTACCGCCGCCTCAACGGGTCACGCGGGCACCTGCTGGCCGCCCTTGACGCGTCCCTGGAGCGGCTCGGCACGGACCACGTGGATCTGTGGCAGGTCCACGCCTTCGACCCGGCGACCCCGCTGGAGGAGACGCTCCAGGCGGTGGACCTGGCCGTCTCCTCCGGCCGCGTCCGCTATGCGGGCGTGTCGAACTTCTGCGGCTGGCAGTTGGCCAAGGCCGCCACCTGGCAGCTCGCCGCGCCCGGCGCGCGCACCCGGCTCGCCAGTACGCAGATGGAGTACTCACTGCTCCAGCGGGGCATCGAACGCGAAGTGCTGCCCGCCGCGCTGGACCTCGGGATCGGGCTGCTGCCGTCCTCGCCGCTGGGCCGCGGGGTGCTGACGGGCAAGTACCGCGCGGGCACCCCGGCCGGCTCCCGGGGCGCGTCCGAGCGGCTGGCCCCGTTCGTGGAGCCCTATCTCGACGACGCGGCGGCCCGCATCACCGACGCGGTGGCGACGGCGGCGGACGGCCTGGCGACCAGTCCGCTCCAGGTGGCCCTGGCCTGGGTCCGGGACCGGCCGGGAGTGGCGGCGCCCATCGTCGGTGCGCGCAACGCCGGACAGCTGGCGGAGGCTTTGTCAGTGGAGGCGCTTAGTCTTCCCTACGAGATCTGCCAGGCGCTCGACGACGTGTCGGCGCCCGTGCATCGCTATCCCGACCAGGACTGGAGCACGCTGTGACTGCGCTTCCCCGGGGGGAGACCCCCGGCACCGTCGGCACGGACGCGCCGGACGGCCTCGCGCCAGAGCCGGACGCCGCCGCCGAAGGCCCCGCGCACGCCGAAGCCCCGGAGGCCGTGAGTGCCTCCGGGGCTGACGGGGCGCCGTCCGGTACGGAGACGTCCGTCGCCGCGGGCCCCTCGGCGGAAGGGCCCGGCGGGGCGGGGGCGACGCGGAGCGCACAGGCCTCCGCTAAGAGCGACGCCGACGGCGCTCCCGGAACGGACGCCGGTGCGGGGGAGGGCGCTGGGAAGGGCGGTGAGGCCCCGGCGGCCTCCGGCGGCGACACCCCTGAGACACCCGCCCCGGACACCCCGGGCGCCACAGAGCCCCCGGACGCCCCGGACACCGCGGCCGCCGACGGCACGGCGGCCCCCGCCGAGCTCTCGGAGGCGGAGGCCGAGCTGGCCGCCCAGCGCGAACTGCTGGAGCGGATCGAGAAGCGCAAGGCGGAGAAGGACGGCCCCATCGCCGCAGGCGCGAAGCTGAGTGGCACGGCCGCCGACCTGCTCGCGGCCGTCCGCGCCGTGGAGAGCGGCGAGAAGGCGGCCACCGCGTTCTTCGACTCGCCCTCCCCTGCCCCCGCCCCCCGGCGTGCGGCTCCGGCGGCCGCCGCGCCGCTCTCGCGGGCCGGCGTGCCCGCAGCCGCCGCGGCGGCGCGGAGCGCCTCACCCGAGGCCGCTCAGGCGGTGCGGGCGGTGCTCGCCGAGGGCGGGGCCCCCGAGACGCTCGCCCGCCCGGTCGTCGACGCCCTGGGCGAGCAGGCGGCCGAGCTCCTGCGCGCGGACCCCTGGCAGCTGCTGGCCGCTCCGGGCGTCCGCCCGGAGCAGGCCGACGGCTTCGCGCGGGCGCTGCTGGGCGCCGGGTGCGGCCCGGACGACGGACGCAGGACGGCGGCCCTGGTCGGCTGGCTGCTGGAGCGCGCCGCCCTCCAGGGGCACACGGCGCTGGACGCGGAGGCCGTCCGGGCGGCGCTCGCCGAGCGTGCCGTCAGCGACCCGGAAGCGGCGGTGCGGGACGCCGTGGAGGAGGGGGCGGCCCTGGTCTTCCAGGAAGAGGCCGAACCCGCCGGGCCGGCCGGCACGGACGACGACGGGGGCGAGCCGCCCGCGGAGGACCTCGCGCGGGACGCCGGAGCCGCGCGGGAGCCGGTCCAGGTACTGCTGGGCCTGGAGCGCTACGCGCTGGCGGAGGAGAGCCTCGCCGACGGCCTGGCCCGGCTGGTGAACGCCTGCGAGAAGGCCGCCGACCTGGCGGACGCGGCTGCCGCGACCCCGTCCCCCTCGGCCGCGGAGCTGATCCGTGACGTCGCCGCGGCCGGGCTCGTCGCGCACAGCGGCGGCGAGGCGGCGCGGGCCGAGCCCGCGGCCCTGATCACGGCGGCGCGCGGCCTGGGCCTGCGGGCCCTCGGCGCCACCCACAGCGAGGACGGCCGCCGACGGCTGGCCGCGGCCACCGGCGATCCGGACACGGCGGTCACCCTGGCGGGGCTGCTGTCCGGGGCCCAGGGCCCCGGCCGGGACGAGGACGGGGCCCTGGCCCTGGACCTGCTGGTCGTGCTGGACGCCCCCCAGCTGGACGTGGAGAGCGCGGCGGTCCTGGTCGAGGCGCTGCCCGACGGGGCCCGGCTGGTGCTGAGCGGCGACCCCGGCGTGCTGGGCTCGGCCGGCGCGGGCCGGGTGTTCGCGGACGTGCTGGCCGCCCGGGCCTGCCCGCAGGTCGTCTCCCGGACCCCGGACCCCGGCCCGATCGGCGAGCTGGTCTCCGGCATCGGCATCGGCGAGCTGAACCAGGTCGAGGCCCCGGGCAAGGAGGTGGTGATCGTCCCGGTCCGCGACGCGGGCGAGGCGGTCCACCGCACCGTGCAGCTGGTCGCCGACTCTGTGCCCCGGGCCTTCGGCATCCCCGCGGAGGAGACCCAGGTGATCACCGTGGGCCATGGCGGAGCCGCCGGGACCCGGGTGCTGAACGAGGCGTTGAAGCAGCGGCTCAACCCGGGCCCCGGGCGGTTCGGCGGCTTCGACCCGGGAGACCGGGTGGTCCATGTGCCCGCGCCCGGCCGCGCGGTGCCCGGTGTGGTGCGCTCGGCCGACGCCGAGGGGCTGCGTCTGGACTGCTCCGGCGACCCCGTCGTCGTCCCCCGGGAGCGGGTGGAGTCGGCGGTGCGGCACGGCTGGGCCCTGAGCGCCCACCAGGCGGCCGGAATGCGCTGGCCCGCCGCGGTCGTGGTGCTGCCTGGCGACGCCGCCCCGGGGCTGAGCCGGCCGTGGGTGTACACCGCCTTCGGCCGGGGCGAGCGGCATCTGTCCGTGGTGCACGGGGTGGACCAAGCGCTCCCGCAGGCGGTGGCGCAGGTTCCGGCACAGGAGCGGACGACCCGGCTGCGCGCGCTGCTGGAGGCCTGGCCGGCCCCCGGTGCGACGGCCTGAGAGGCCCCTTCACCGGTGGGGCACGGGACGAGCGGGGGCGGCGGTCAGGGGCCGGAGGCGGTCGGCCCGGTGAGGTCCTCGTCCGGATCGTCCTCCTCGTCGAAGACCGCGCTGACGTCGAAGCGGCAGACCACGAGCTCGGGGTCGGCGTCCTCGAACGGGGCGGCGAGCCACTCCCCCGGCTCCGGCAGCGCGTCTCCGGCCGAGACCCAGAGGGTGGAGTCGCCCTCCTCCAGACCGAACTCCACGTGCCGGGACGCGATCTCGTCCGGCTCGTACTCCCCGAACAGCACGCCGAGCGCGGCATGGACGCTGGCCCCGACCACCGGGGCGGAGCCCCCGCCGCCCGGATCGGCGTCGAGGTCGGCCAGGCGCTGGGCCTGGGCGAGGAGACGCGGAGGCTCCACGACCGCGTAGTCGCGCCGGATGAGGACGCTGAGCGCACTGGGCTCCGCGGGGCCGGCGTAGGGCGGGAGGGAGTCGTCCGCGGCGGGGATCTCGAAGGGGGTGACCTCGTCGTGGCGGTCGTAGAGGAGTTCGTCGTAGACCTCGGCGGCAGCGGCAAGGGAGTTGAACGCTTCGTAGACGGCGGGGTCGTCGTCCCCGGTACGGCGTTCGACCGCGTCGAGGTGACGGTCGATCGCGGCTTTGACCGCTTCGGCGGCGGCACGTACCTCGGCAGCGGTGGGCTGCGCAGCATCAGACATAGTGCAGACGCTATCCGTACCGGGGCGCTGCCCGCACAATAGATGCGATGCCGGAATACGAATTCATCGACGTGTACGTGCCGCGCGGGGTGTCCCGCAAGGATGCGGCCCGACTGCTGACCGACCACGCCGAGTACGGGCACTGGGAGCTGGACCGCCTGACGTTGCGCCGGGACGGCAGCCGCCGCGTGCGGCTGCGCAGGCGGATCATCCGTCAGCTGAGGGCCACCTGGTGACGGCGAGCGGGCCCCGCAGCCGCGGGGCCCGCTCCCGTTCTCGCCCTACGCCTCCCGGTGCGCGTCGCGGTTCAGGCGGCGCTGCGGGTGCGGCGGTAGAGAACCGATCCCATGCCGGCCAGCAGCAGGCCGGCGCCGGCCGGAAGCAGCAGGTCGAGCCCGCCCGCTCCGGTCTGCGCGAGCTGCTCCTGCGGGTGGAGCTGCGGCCCGGGGTCGTTCGGCTCGGGCGGCTGCTCCGTCGTCGGGGTGACCGGGGTCGGGGGCGTGACCGGCGGGACCTCCGGCTCCTCGGGCGGCGGGGGCGGCGGCTCGGCGTCGTTGGAGCAGCTGTTGCCGAAGGCGGGGTTCAGGAGGCCGCCGATGGTGAGGCTGTTCCCGCAGACGTTCACCGGGATGTCGATGGGCACGGCGACGTTGTTGCCGGAGAGGATGCCGGGCGAGCCCTGGGCGACCCCTTCCGCCGTGGCGCCGCCGCCCGTGGCCCGGTGACGCCCGGTGCCGGGCTCGGTGTGCCGGTCCGTCGCGGTGGTGTCGCCCGGCTGGGCGCTGTCACCGGAGTCACCGGGGACCGTGCGGGTGGACGCGTCGCCTGCCTGCCCGGATTGCGCTGATCCGTTTCCGCAGTCGTTTCCGCTGGTGGGATTGAGCAGCCCCCCGACGCTGACGGAGTTGCCGCAGACGTTGACCGGGATGTCGATCGGGATCTGGACCGAGTTGCCGGACAGCACGCCCGGCGAGCCCGCCGCGGCGCCGGCCGCCCCGGCGTCGGCGTGGGCATAGCCGCCACTGAGCGCGAGGACTCCGCCCGCCGCGGCCATGGTGATCAGGCCTTTACGGGTGACCTGTCGCATAGGTTCGTTTCCTGCCTTCTGCCTTCCGAAAAACCCCCGGACATGACCGTGCGGGAGCCGAATGTCGAACGGTCCCGGAACGCATGGCGTGCGTTCCGGGACCGGTCGAGCTCAAACCCTTACGGGCTGACGTACAACGTCACGCGTTGACGCAGGTGTTGCCGAAGGCGGGGTTCAGCAGACCGATCACGGAGACCGTGTTGCCGCACACGTTGATCGGCACGTGGACCGGGACCTGGACGACGTTGCCGGAGAGCACGCCGGGGCTGCCGATGGCAGCACCCTGGGCGCCCGCGTCGGCGGAAGCCATGCCCGCACCCGCGAGAACGAGGCCACCCGTAGCAGCCGCAACTGCGACGACCTTCTTGATCATTATTCCTCCTAGTGGGAAACGCGGTCCCAGCCGCGGACCGCAAACCTTGTAACGAGGAGGGCGTGGCGGAGCTACGTGTGGACGGCTCGTTTCACTCGTTCGGACATGACCGCACACGTGGGCGAATCGGGAGCGGGCGCGTCAGGAGTGGTCGATGAAACGGTCGAGCACCCGCACGCCGAACTGCAGACCGTCCACCGGAACCCGCTCGTCGACGCCGTGGAACATCCCGGCGAAGTCCAGCTCCGGCGGCAGCTTCAGCGGGGCGAAGCCGAAGCCGCGGATGCCCAGGTCGTCGAAGGACTTGGCGTCGGTGCCGGCCGAGAGCATGTACGGCACGGCGCGGGCGATGGGGTCCTCCGCGACCAGCGCGGTCTGCATCGCGTCCACCAGCGCGCCGTCGAACGTGGTCTCCAGCGCCTTGTCCGCGTGCACGTCCTCGCGCCGGACGTTGGGGCCGAGAATCCGGTCCAGGTCGGCGAGGAACTCCTCCTCGTGCCCCGGCAGGTAGCGGCCGTCCACATGGGCGGTCGCCTCGCCCGGGATGACGTTGACCTTGTAGCCCGCGCCGAGCTGCGTGGGGTTGGCGGTGTTCTGGAGGGAGGCTCCGATCAGCTTGGCGATGCCGCCCAGCTTGGCGAGCGTCTCGTCCATGTTCTCCGGGTCCAGCTCGGTGCCCAGCGCGTCGGAGAGCTCGTCCAGGAAGTGCCGCAGCGTCTTGGTGACCCGCACCGGGAACTTGTGCCGCCCCAGACGCCCGACGGCCTCGGACAGCTCCGTGATGGCGTTGTCCTTGTGGATCATCGACCCGTGCCCGGCGGTGCCGGCCACGGTGAGCTTCATCCAGTGCATGCCCTTCTGGGCGGTCTCCACCAGGTAGAGGCGCAGGTTCTCGTTGACGGTGAAGGAGAAGCCGCCGACCTCGCTGATCGCCTCGGTGACGCCCTCGAAGAGCCCGGGGTGGTGGTCGACGAGATAGCGGGCCCCGTACGTCCCGCCGGCCTCCTCGTCCGCCAGGAAGGCCAGCACGATGTCGCGAGGGGGCTTGCGACCGGTGCGCATGCGCTCACGGACGACCGCAAGGGTCATAGCGTCCATGTCCTTCATGTCGACCGCGCCGCGGCCCCACACGCACCCGTCCGCGATCTCCCCCGAGAACGGGTCGTGCGTCCAGTCCGCCGCGTTGGCCGGGACGACGTCGGTGTGCCCGTGGATGAGCAGCGCCGGCCGGGAGGGGTCCTCCCCCTCGATCCGGGCGACGGTGGAGGCCCGGCCCTTGTGCGACTCGAAGATCTTCGGCTCCAGGCCGACCTCCGCGAGCTTCTCCGCGACGTACTCGGCCGCGAGCCGCTCCCCGGGGCCGGAATGGTCGCCGTAGTTGCTGGTGTCGATCCGGATCAGGTCACGACAGAGGTCCACGACCTCCCTCTCGGCGTCGCCACCGGTGACGGTCCGGCCCGTGCTGCTCTCGCTCACGCTGGTTCCTTCCACTGTCGCTTGGTGCTCCCCCTCATCCTCCCGCGCCGACGGCGTACGCCCAAGGCCGCCCGCGCCCCCTCCCCCGGCGTCGACCGCGCCCGGGGCGTGATCGAGCACCCTCGAATGTTTGCTATGGTTTTCCACGTCGGAACGGGCCAGGGCCCGCGAGACAGACACCTAGTCCGGGTGGCGGAATGGCAGACGCGCTAGCTTGAGGTGCTAGTGCCCTTTATCGGGCGTGGGGGTTCAAGTCCCCCCTCGGACACTTAATGACAGACATGGCGTGCGCGGGTGGTGACCCTAAGATCACCACCCGCGTTTTCGCGTTGCAGCCCGGGGCCGGCTGATGCGGTACGCGCCGTCGGCGGGCGTTCGGGCGCCCCCTCCTTTGAGGAACTCCCCCGGTTCTGACACTCCGCGCCATCGACCGTATGGCGTACAGCACCGTCAATCAGCCAGCCTTGTCCTGGGACGTGAGACCCGCCGAAGGGGCCACGGGGGGACTCACCCGGGAAGACACCGCCAGCACCTTCAAAGGCTCAGCGGAGTGAGCGTGCAGGCCGGCCCGGAAGGCCGAGGGCCCACTGGTGAGCCGTCATCGCCGGGCCTGGTCGGCCGGCCGTCTGTCAAAATGTCGGAGGTTGCCGGCCAGATGACCGGCTCATGTCCGACAGCCCCCTGAGGGCTGAGACAGCAGGAGTGAACCGGAGAGGCACGTTCATGAGGGGCCGCAGGAAGCCGCCCGCCGCGCCCCTCCCCCAGCGGGGCGGGATCGACGCGGTGCGGGTGCGGCTGCCGGAGGACGCGGAGGGGGCCTGGGCCTCGGTCGGCGAGCACCTGGTCGCTCGGTTCGGCGGGGCGATCGGGGCGGGGCAGGTGGCGGCGATGCTCGACGGCGGGCGGTTCGTGGGGGCCGACGGGAACGCCGTGCGGGGCGATGAGCCGTACACGCCGGGGCGGTGCCTGTGGTTCCACCGCGACTTCGCCGCCGAGGAGCCGGTGCCCTTCCCGGTCGGGATCGTTCACCGGGACGCGCGCCTCGTGATCGCGGACAAGCCGCACTTCCTGGCGACCACGCCCCGGGGGCGGCACATCACCGAGACCGCTGTCGCCCGGCTCCGGCGGGAGCTGGAGCTGCCCGCGTTGCAGCCCGCGCACCGGCTGGACCGGCTGACGGCGGGGCTGGTGCTCTTCGTGGTGCGGCCCGAGGACCGGGGCGCGTACCAGACGCTGTTCCGGGACCGGCTGGTGCGCAAGGAGTACGAGGCGGTGGCTCCGCACGATCCGCGGCTGGAGCTGCCCCGGACCGTGCGGAGCCGGATCGTGAAGGAGCGCGGGGTGCTCGCCGCCCGTCAGGAGGCGGGCGAGGCGAACAGCGAGAGCCGGGTGGAGCTGCTGGAGCGGCGGGGCGGGCTGGGGCGGTACCGGCTGCTGCCCGCGACCGGGCGGACCCACCAGCTGAGGGTCCACATGCACGCGCTGGGACTGCCGATCGTCCACGATCCGCTGTATCCGGTGGTGGCGCCGGAGCCGCCCCCGGGCGACTTCTCCCGGCCGTTGCAGTTGCTGGCGCGGGTGCTGGAGTTCACCGATCCGGTCGACGGAGAGCCGCGCCGCTTCGAGAGCGGGCTGCGGCTCTCCGCCTGGCCCGAGGGGTGAGGCGCGCGGGGCCTCAGTGGCCGCGCCTGATCCACTCGTCGAGCTGCGGGGCCTCCGCGCCGATCGTGGTGGGGTCGCCGTGGCCGGTGCGCACGGCGGTGTCACCGGGCAGGGTGAGCAGCCGGTCCCGGATCGAGTCGATGATGGTCGGGAAGTGCGAGAAGGACCGGCCCGTGGCGCCGGGGCCGCCCTGGAAGAGCGTGTCGCCGGTGAAGACGGTGGCGAGGGCGGGGGCGTGGAGGCAGACCGCGCCGGGGGCGTGGCCCGGGGTGTGCAGGACGGTGAGGGTGGTGCCGGCGACCTCCAGCTCCTGACCGTCGGCCAGTTCGCCGTCGGGGTCCCGGTCGGGGTGTGTCTGCCGCCAGAGCGGGAGGTCGTCCGGGTGCAGCAGGATCGGGGCGCCGGTCGCGTCCGCGAGGGCCGGAGCGGCGTCGATGTGGTCGTTGTGCGCGTGGGTGCAGACGATGGCGCGCAGCGTGCGTCCGCCGAGCGCCTCCCGGATGGCGGTGGCGTCGTGCGCGGCGTCGATGACGATCGCCTCGGTGTCGTCGCCGACGATCCAGACGTTGTTGTCGACGTCCCACTCGCCGCCGTCGAGGGCGAAGGTGCCGGAGGTGACCAGGTGGTCGATGCGGGCGGCCATCAGAGGACCACCACCGAACGCAGGACGTCGCCGTCGTGCATCCGGGCGAAGGCCTGCTCGACGTCGCCCAGGCCGATGGTCTCGGTGACGAAGGCCGCCAGGTCCAGGCGGCCCTGCTGGTGCAGGTCGACGAGCATCGGGAAGTCGCGCGAGGGCAGGCAGTCGCCGTACCAGGACGATTTGAGCGAGCCGCCGCGGCCGAAGACGTCCAGGAGGGGCAGCTCGATCTTCATCTCGGGGGTGGGGACGCCGACCAGGACGACCGTTCCGGCGAGGTCGCGGGCGTAGAAGGCCTGCTGGTAGGTCTCGGGGCGGCCGACGGCCTCGATGACGACGTCCGCGCCGTTGCCGCCGGTGAAGCCACGGATGGCCTCGACGGGGTCGGTGGAGCGGGAGTTGACGGTGTGGGTGGCGCCCATCGTCCTGGCCTTGTCCAGCTTGCGGTCGTCGACGTCGACCGCGATGATCTTCGCCGCGCCGGCCAGCCTCGCACCGGCGATGGCGGCGTCGCCGACCCCGCCGCAGCCGATGACGGCGACCGAGTCGCCGCGGCCGACCTGGCCGGTGTTGATCGCCGCCCCGATGCCCGCCATGACGCCGCAGCCCAGGAGCCCGGCGACGGCCGGGGAGACCTCTGGGTCGACCTTGGTGCACTGGCCGGAGGCCACGAGGGTCTTCTCGGCGAACGCGCCGATGCCCAGGGCGGGCGACAGCTCCGTCCCGTCCAGGAGGGTCATCCTCTGGCGCGCGTTGTGGGTGTCGAAGCAGTACCACGGCCGGCCGCGCAGGCAGGCACGGCACTGACCGCACACGGCACGCCAGTTGAGGATGACGAAGTCACCCGGGGCGACGTCCGTGACCCCGTCGCCGACCGACTCCACGACGCCCGCCGCCTCGTGGCCGAGGAGGAAGGGGAACGTGTCGGCGATGCCGCCCTGCTTGTAGTGCAGGTCCGTGTGGCAGACGCCGCAGGCCTGGATCTTCACGACGGCCTCGCCGGGGCCGGGGTCCGGGATCACGATCGTCTCGACCCGTACCGGCTCGTCCTTCCCCGGTGCGATGACTCCTTGCACCTGCTGCGCCATATCCGTGCTCTCCCTGCTCCTGGGCTTTCGCGAAGATCGAACGCGAACAACCGTACGCCTCGTGAGGGGGTCGTGGCGCCGCGCCGCGAGGGACGCCCGCGTCGGCCCGTACCTCCGCAGGGAGGCTACGGAGCCAGTACGTCCAGTTCGTGCAGCGCGCCGACCGCGATCTCCTTGGTGATCCGCTCGGCCGCCTCCGGGTCACCCTCGCGGACCGCCTCGGCGAGCCGGACGTGCAGGGTGACGGCGGCCGGGTCGGGGTCCTCGAACATCACCTGATGGTGGGTGCGGCCCGCGAGCACTTCGGCGACCACGTCCCCCAGGCGGGCGAACATCTCGTTGCCGGAGGCGTCGAGGACGATCCGGTGGAAGGCGATGTCGTGTTCGAGGTAGTCCTCCAGCCGTCGGCCGCGCGAGGTCGCGACCATGCCGAGGGCGCGTTCGGTGAGCCGGGCGCACTGCTCGGCGGTGGCGTGGCGAGCGGCGAGTCCCGCGGCGACCGGCTCGATCGCGGAGCGCAGCACGGTGAGGGAGCGGAGCTGCCGGGGGCGGTCGGCGCCGGCCAGCCGCCAGCGGATGACCTGGGGGTCGTAGACGTTCCAGGTGGCGGCGGGGCGGACGGTCACCCCGACCCGGCGGCGGGACTCGACCAGATGCATCGATTCCAGGACCCGGACCACTTCGCGGACGACCGTGCGGGAGACGTCGAAGCGCTGGGCCAGCTCGTCGGTGCGTAGGACGCTGCCGGGCGGGCACTGGCCGGAGGAGATCTCCAGACCCAGGGTGTCCAGCACATAGGTATGCAGTCCCTGGCTCTGTGCGGTCATGGGGCAAGCCTACGGGCCGACCCTCGACAGCAAAAGTACGACGTTTACATCACAGACTCTTGAATACGTCGTACCTCATAGGTTTCAGTGGCACGACGGACCGATGTCGAAGAAGACAGCGAGGCACCCATGAGCACCCCTCACGTCGTCGTGGTGATGGGCGTGGCAGGAACCGGCAAGACCACGATCGGTCGCCTGCTCGCCACCGAACTCGGCGTTCCCTACGCCGAGGGCGACGACTTCCACCCACCGGCGAACATCGCCAAGATGTCGGCCGGCACCCCTCTGGACGACGACGACCGCCGGCCCTGGCTCGACGCCATCGGGCGGTGGGCGCACGGGCGGGCGGGGCTCGGCGGAGTCGTCAGCAGCTCGGCTCTCAAGCGGTCCTACCGCGACCGGCTGCGGGCCGGGGCCCCGGGCGCCGTCTTCCTGCACCTGAGGGGCGACCGGTCGCTCATCGAGGAGCGGATGGCGGGCCGCAAGGGCCACTTCATGCCCACCGCCCTGCTCGACTCGCAGTTCGCTGCACTTCAGCCGCTCCAGGCCGACGAGGCGGGGGTGAGCGTCGACGTGTCCGGCGCGCCCGAGGACATCGTTCAGCGAGCCGTCGCCGCGCTGCGCCGGCTGGACACCTGAGGACCGCCGCCGTGACCAGTCTCAGCGTCGAGATGCTGGCAGCGGACGCCGCCGAACCGATCACCTCGGCAGGCAACGCGCAGCTGGGCATCGCCGTCCTGGCGGGCATATCCGTCATCGTTCTTCTCATCACCAAGCTCAGGACGCACGCGTTCCTGGCGCTGACCATCGGTTCGCTGGCGCTCGGCTCCTTCGCCGGGGCCGCGCCGGCCTCCACGATCACCAGCTTCTCCGCGGGCCTCGGCTCCACCGTCGCGGGCGTCGGCGTCCTCATCGCGCTCGGCGCCATTCTGGGCAAGCTGCTCGCCGACTCCGGCGGGGCCGACCAGGTCGTCGACACCATCCTGGCGCGGGCCGGCGGACGGGCCATGCCCTGGGCCATGGTCCTGATCGCCTCGATCATCGGTCTGCCGCTGTTCTTCGAGGTCGGGATCGTGCTAATGATTCCAGTGGTGCTGCTCGTCGCGAAGCGCGGCGGCTACTCCCTGATGCGGATCGGCATACCGGCGTTGGCCGGGCTCTCCGTGATGCACGGGCTCGTGCCGCCGCACCCGGGCCCGCTCGTGGCGATCGACGCCCTGGACGCCAACCTCGGCGTGACACTGGCGCTCGGCGTGCTGGTGGCCGTCCCGACCGTGATCATCGCCGGTCCGCTGTTCGCCCGCTACGCCGCACGCTGGGTGGACATCGAGCCGCCGGAGAATCTGATCCCGCAGCGCCCGTCCGAGGACCTGGAGCGCCGCCCCAGTTTCGGCGCGACCCTGGCGACCATTCTGCTGCCGGTCGTCCTGATGCTGGCGAAGGCGCTCGTCGAGATCGTCGTGGACGACCCGTCGAACACCGTGCAGCGGGTCACCGACGTGATCGGCTCACCGCTGATCGCCCTGCTCGCGGCCGTGCTCGTCGGGATGTTCACCCTCGGCCGGGCCGCCGGGTTCACCAAGGACCGGATCTCCGGCACCGTGGAGAAGTCCCTCGCCCCCATCGCCGGAATCCTGCTGATCGTCGGCGCGGGCGGCGGTTTCAAGCAGACGCTGATCGACGCCGGGGTGGGCCGGATGATCCTCGACTTCTCCGAGAGCTGGTCGATCCCCGCGCTGCTGCTCGGCTGGCTCATCGCCGTCGCGATCCGCCTCGCGACCGGCTCCGCCACCGTCGCCACCATCTCCGCCGCCGGTCTGGTCGCCCCGCTGGCCGCCGACATGTCGACCTCCCACGCGGCCCTGCTGGTGCTCGCCGTCGGGGCCGGCTCGCTCTTCTTCAGCCATGTCAACGACGCGGGGTTCTGGCTGGTGAAGGAGTACTTCGGGATGGACGTCGGCCAGACGGTGAAGACCTGGTCGGTGATGGAGACCCTCATCTCCGTGGTGGCCATGGCCTTCATCCTGCTGCTGTCGCTGTTGTTCTAGCGAGGTGACCGGGCCCCGCTCGCCGGGCGAGGCCCGGCAGCAGCACGCGCAAGGGGAGGACGCACGCGCCCGCCCCCCGTACGGGGTGGGCGCGTGCGCGTTTTCCGTGCGCGTGCGTCTTCTCCGTGCGCGTGCGGGTGGCGACCCGCACGCGCACGGACACGGCGGCCTCAGTGGCGGGCGGTCTCGCGCTCGGCCGCCTTCTCCAGCTGGAACGCCTCGTTGCCGAGGCCGATACGGGCGTGCACCTCGGGCTTGACCGAGCGCAGGACGGCTCCGTAGACGAGTCCCCCCACGAGGGCGAGGACGATGACGCCGGGGAGCAGCCAGTCGAGGGCCGAGCCGGGGCCCGAGCCGACGAGGACGTCGAAGTCGCGGATGGTGAAGGCCGCGATCGACAGGAGGGCCAGTCCGGCCAGGGCGGAGGCGACCAGGCGCGGGGCCTGTGCGCGGCCCGCGCCGCGCTTGACGAAGAAGGCGATGACGGCGAACGAGGCGGCGGCCATCAGCAGAATGATGCCGAGCGCTCCGACGTTGCCCATCCAGGTGAACAGCCGCAGGACGGGGGCGGTGGGGTCGCCGACCGGGTTGTCGTCGGTCAGCGCGAAGGCCAGCACGACCACGACGGAGACCGCGGACTGGAGGAGCGACCCGGTGCCGGGGGCGCCGCTCGCCCGGTTGGTGCGGCCGAACCGGGCGGGCAGCAGGCCCTCGCGGCCCATCGCGAACGCGTACCGGGCGACGACGTTGTGGAAGCTGAGCAGCGCCGCGAACATGCCGGTGACGAAGAGGACGTGGAGCACGTCGGTGAAGGTGGAGCCGAGCCGCTCCTCCGTGAGGCCGAACAGCAGGCCGGGGCCCTCCTTGAGGGAGGTGTCGGCGATGAAGCCGGGTCCGGCGGCCACGGTCAGGGCCCAGGAACTGATGGCGAGGAACAGCGCGGCGTAGCCCACGGCGAGGAACATCACCCGGGACACCACGACCTGCGGGCGGCTGGTCTCCTCGGCGTACACGGGCGCCTGCTCGAAGCCGACGAACGCGGCGATGCAGAAGCAGAGCGCGGTGCCGAGCCCCGCTCCGGCGAGGGTCTCGGGGTTGAAGGCGTGCAGCGACAGGCCCTCCGGGCCCGGCTTGCTCACGGCGGCGATGTCGAAGATCACCACGAGGGCGCACTCGATGACCAGCAGGACGCCGAGCACCTTGGCGTTGAGGTCGATCTTCAGCCAGCCGAGGGCGCCGACCACGACCGCGGAGACCAGGGCCGGTATCCACCAGCGCACGTCGATGTCGAGGTACGTGGCGAAGATGCCGGAGACCTCGAAGCCGAGAATCCCGTAGATGCCGACCTGCATCGCGCTGTACGCGACCAGGGCCACGAGCGACGCGCCGGCGCCGGCGGTCGGGCCGAGTCCGCGCGCGATGTACGCGTAGAAGGCGCCGGCGTTGTGGACGTGCCGGCTCATCTCCGCGTATCCGACGCTGAAGAGGATCAGGACGAGGCCGAGGATGATGTAGAGGAGCGGCTGGCCGACGATGCCCATCACGCCGAAGACCGTCGGCATCACCCCGGCGACGACCATCAGGGGCGCGCTGGCCGCGACCACCGACAGGAGCAGGCCGGGGGTGCCGAGCCGGTTGGCGCGCAGGGCGCTTTCCTCGCCCTTGTAGGTGTTGATCCCGCCGGTACCGCTCGTCACCCTGGGGGTGCCGGTATCGCTGGTGAATGATCTGCCCGTCGACATGGCGGGGTGGGTCCCTTCTTCGGTGGTGGCGTGTTCGCGGCCGGCGTCACGGGGCGCCGAGCGCGTAACTGCGGGCGGCGGCGAACGCGGCACGGGGCTCGCGGCCGGAATACGACCAGGGCGAGGCGGTGGCGTACTCGCCGATGCGGTGGAACAGGGCGGCGGCCTCGGCGGGCCGGCGCTCGCAGACCTTCGCGTGAGCGAGGAAGTTGAGGTCGACGCGGTGGCGGGGGTGGTCCTCCCGCTCCCACTCCAGCCACCAGTCGAAGGCGGTCTTCAGCACCTGCCGGGCCCGGCGCCCCGACCAGTGCTCGGACGTCGTCGGGTCGGCCGGCTCCAGACCGGCGGCGGCCAGGACCCGGTAGCGCTCTGCGTGCGCGACCACCGGGAGAACCGCCAGCGGGGAGTCGGCCGGGGCCTTCTCAGCGGCCCAGGCGGCGAAGTCGTACACCTCGTGGAGCGGGTCCTGACCGGTCTCGGGGCGGCTCTCGGCCAGCAGGGCGGTCATCACGTGGTGGGCGTGGTGGTGGTCGGGGTGGCGGGAGCGCACCTCCTCGAACAGCCTGCCGCTCTGGTCGCCGCCGCCGTCGCGGCCCCGGTCCAGGAGGAGCAGCGCGAGCCAGGGCGTGGGGTCCTTTGGGGTGAGCCGGGCTGCCGCCAGACAGGTTTCCCGAGCGCGGACGCAGTCCTCCGGGCGGGCTTTGGGGCGCAGGGCGCGGGCGACGCAGGCGCACCCCAGGAGGGTCGCCGCGTCGGTGCTCTCGGGCTCGGCCAGCAGCCAGTCGCCGGCCCAGTCGACGGCGGACGAGGTTTCCGCGAGGGCCAGGAGCCGGTGCCCGCGACGGTCCCAGTCCTGCCCCGTGGCCACGAGCAGGGTGCGCGCGTCGGCCCATCTCCCCTGGGTGAACCGGTCGCGAACAGCGATGAGCTCACCGTCGTCGAGAGCCGGGTCGAAACCGTGCTCCGAGCGGCCGCCCCTACGGCGGGAGCGGCCCAGGGGCGGCGGGGGCGGGGGCATGCCGCGGACTTCTTTCGATGCGGTGTGCGAGCAGTCGATCGCGCACAGCAAAGCGGCATGCCGCACTCCACGTCAAGAGCCGTCTTGCGTCAACTGCAAGGGAATGCAGCAGAGTTGGCTTGTTCTGGGTGGGCGGGCGGGGCCGTCGCCTCCCCCGGGCGGCGACGGCCCCGGTCGGACGGGCGAGGTGGCCGCGGCGGCTGCCACACTGGCGGGATGGAGCACCGAGAACCCTTGCAGCCCTTCCTCCTCGCCTTCCCCGGCCCTCTGCGGGACCGGTTGGTGGCGGCCGTGCTGACCGGCGAGAAGGTGTCGACCACCGGCCTGCTCGCCGAGTACCAGCTGGAGGGCGAGGAGTTGCCGCCGGTGGGCGAGCGCTCCGCGCTGATCGACTCGGACGGCCGGGAGGTCGCGGTGATCGAGTTGACCGACGTACGGGTGCTGCCGCTCGGGGCGGTCGATCTGCGGCACGCGCTGGACGAGGGCGAGGGGTACACGTCGGTGGCCGAGTGGCGGGCGGGGCACGAGGCGTTCTGGCACAGCGTGGAGATGCGGGAGGCGATGGGGGACCCGGGGTTCAGGGTGAACGACGGGACGCTGCTCGTGGTGGAGCGGTTCCGGGTGGTTGAGCGGCTGGACGGGGACGCCGCCGACGCGAGCCCGGCGCCGTCCGCGGGCTGAGGGCGCGAGGACCGCGAGCCCCGGCCCACGGGGCTGCGGGCCGGAACCGACGGCTGGAGGCCGCGGAACCCGGACCCGACGGCTGGAGGCCGCGCGTCGCGGACGGGGACGTTCCGTCGGAGGTCGGTAGCGGACGCTGCCCCCGGCCCGCCGCCCGCTCCTCGGCCGCCGGACGACGGGAGCGCGGCGGGCCGGCGTTCCGGGTCACGCCGTCGCGTCCGCCGCCGCCCGTCCCGCCGCCCGGCCGGAGAAGATGCAGCCGCCCAGGAAGGTGCCTTCCAGGGAGCGGTAGCCGTGGACGCCGCCGCCGCCGAAGCCCGCCGCCTCGCCCGCCGCGTACAGGCCGGGCAGCGGTGTGCCGTCCGCGGTCAGGACGCGGGAAGAGAGGTCCGTCTCCAGGCCGCCCAGGGACTTGCGGGTGAGGATGTTCAGCCGGACGGCGATCAGCGGGCCCGCCGCCGGGTCCAGGAGCCGGTGCGGCTTCGCCGTGCGGACGAGCCGGTCGCCCAGGTAGGCGCGGGCTCCGTGGACCGCAGTGACCTGGAGGTCCTTGGTGAAGGGGTTGGCGATCTCCCGGTCGCGGGCGGTGATCTCGCGGCGCAGGCTCTCCTCGTCGATCAGGTCGTCGCCGCTGACCGCGTTCATACCGCGGACGAGCGCGCCGAGGTCCTTCTCTACGACGAAGTCCACTCCGTGGTCCATGAACGCCTTGACGGGTGCGGGCACCTCCGCGCGGGCCCGGCCGATCACGGCGCGGACCGACTTGCCGGTCAGGTCCGGGTTCTGCTCGGAGCCGGAGAGCGCGAACTCCTTGCCGATGACACGCTGGTTGAGGACGAACCAGGTGTAGCCGTGCCCGGACCCCATGATGTGTTCCAGGGTGCCGAGCGTGTCGAAGCCGGGGAAGAGCGGGACCGGCAGCCGTCTGCCGCGCGCGTCGAGCCAGAGGGACGAGGGGCCGGGCAGGATGCGGATGCCGTGCTCGGCCCAGATCGGGTTCCAGTTCTCGATGCCCTCGGTGTAGTGCCACATCCGGTCGCGGTTGACGTGGTGGGCGCCCGCCTTCTCCGCGATGGCGAGCATCAGCCCGTCGACGTGCGCGGGCACCCCGGAGAGCATCCGCTCGGGCGGGCGGCCGAGACGCTCCGGCCACTGGGCGCGGACGAGATCGTGGTTGCCGCCGATGCCACCGGAGGTGATGATCACCGCCTGGGCCTTCAGCGCGAAACCGCCGGTGACCTCTCGGCTGCTCGCCGTGCCCCGTTCGGCGCCGCTGGGCACCAGGATCTCGCCGGTGACCGTGTCGAGCGCCCCGGCGGTGCGGGCGAGGCCGGTGACGCGGTGGCGGAACCTCAGCTGGACCAGCCCCCCGGCGATGCCCGCGCGCACCCGCCGTTCGAAGGGGGCGACGACGCCGGGGCCGGTGCCCCAGGTGATGTGGAAGCGGGGCACCGAGTTCCCGTGGCCGTTCGCGTCGTAGCCGCCGCGCTCCGCCCAGCCGACGACCGGGAAGATCCGCAACCCCTGCTGACGCAGCCAGGAACGCTTCTCGCCGGCGGCGAAGTCGACGTACGCCTCGGCCCATCTGCGAGGCCACCGGTCCTCCCGCTCCCGGTCGAACCCGGCCGTGCCGAGCCAGTCCTGGAGGGCCAGCTCCCGGCTGTCCTTGATCCGCAGTCGGCGCTGTTCGGGCGAGTCCACGAGGAAGAGGCCGCCGAAGGACCAGTGGGCCTGGCCGCCGATGGACTGCTCGGGCTCCTGGTCGAGGACGATCACCGAACGTCCGGCGTCGGCCAGCTCGGCGGCGGCGACCAGTCCCGCGAGCCCCGCCCCGATCACGATCACATCAGCGTCGTACGCCATGGTTTCCCTCCTGTCGGCAGAGCTCGGGAAGTTCCGAGGGCGTTCCGGCGGCCCGGGCGGGGGCCCGGGAGGCGCGGGGCGGTCGGCCCGGTCACCGCCCGCAGGACGGCGGCCAAGTTACCCGTGCGTCAGATCTTGGGCACCGGTCGCCGCCACGTCAACCGTCCGGGTGCGGTTGGATGGTCCGCATGAAGCCCTCCGACGAGATGCTGGACATCGTCGACGAGAACGACGAGGTCGTCGGGCAGGCCCGGCGAGGGGAGGCGACCGCGCGGAGGCTGCGCCACCGCTGTGTGTCCGTCGAGGTCCGCGACGCCGAGGGGCGGGTCTTCGTCCACCGCCGTACGCCGGTCAAGCCGGTGTTCCCCTCGTGCTACGACATGTTCGTCGGCGGGGTCGTGGGCGCGGGCGAGACGTACGAGGAGGCCGCGCTGCGCGAGGCGGAGGAGGAGCTCGGGGTCACCGGGCTCCCCCGGCCCGAGCCGTTGTTCCGGTTCCTCTACACCAGCGCCGAGCACACCTGGTGGACCGCTGTCTACCAGGTGCGGTGCGAGTCCCCGGTGCGACCGCAGGCCGAGGAGGTCGCCTGGCACGCCTTCTGGGACGACGCGCGACTGGAGCGGCGCCTGGACGGACGGGCGTGGGTCCCCGACGGTCTGGAGGCCTACCGGCGGCTGCGCGCGTTCCGCCTTCCGCCGTGACCGCGTCGCGGCAGCGCGACCGCTCGGCGCGGCCCGGCGCGGTCGGCGAGTCGGCGGTCGGCGAGTCGATCGTCGCCGCCCCTCGGCGGCCGCCCGCGCGCACCCGGCGGGGGCCGGGCAGATGCCCGTAGGGTGCTTCTGTGAACAGGATCGCGCAGAGCGTACGGCTGTGGCTCGCGCCGCAGCGGGTCCGGCAGGAGGGGGACACCCCCGACTACCGGTTCTCGCTGGCCAACGAGCGCACGTTCCTGGCCTGGATTCGGACGGCTCTGGCCCTGATCGGCGGCGGCTTCGCCGTCGACCAGTTCCTGCCGGAGCTGGCGTGGGGCGTGCGGGCGGGGCTCGCGCTGGGGCTGCTGGCCGCCGGGGTGCTGTGCGCGCTGCGGGCGGTCAACCACTGGGTGCGGTGCGAGCGCGCGATGCGGCGCGGGGAGGACCTGCCGGTCTCCCGCTTCCCGACCCTGCTGAGTCTCACGGTCGCCGTCGTCGCCGTGGCGATGGTGGTGGTGGTCCTCTTCGGCTGGGAAGGCCGGTGACCGGCACGCCGGACCGGGACCCCGGGCTCCAGCCCGAGCGGACCCGGCTGGCCTGGCGGCGCACGACGTTGTCCGCCACGGTGGTGGCGCTGCTCGCGGTACGGCAGGCGCTGCACGGCGGCGCGGCCCCGACGGCTCTGGTCGCGGTGGCGCTCAGCGCACTGGCCTGGCTGGGGCTGCTGCGGGTGGCCCACCGCCGGGTGCTGGCGATGGAGGTGGCCCGGCCGGAGACGCTTGCGCCGCGCGGGGCGCTGACGACGGCGCTGTGCACGGTGGCGCTGGCGGTGTTCGCCGCGGCGATGCTGTTCTAGCCGCGGCCGGCAGGCTGCCCCCCGTTATGTTTTTCGCGGTCCTGCAATGGGGCCGCTGGCCTCCGGGCCCGGCATGACTGTGTCCCCCTGTCGAACGGATGACCTGGGGGGTGGTGTCACCGGGCCCGGGAGGTGTCCGTCGGAGACGCTGATCAGAGGTCCGGCCGCCACCCCGTCCGGCGCAACGCCGGACAGCTCGCGGATGGCAGGTCTGCATAACGTGGATGCGCGAGTACGACACCGAAGCCGAGGCCGGCACCGACAACACCCTCTGGAAGGGCGGCATGTTCGACACCGAAGACGTGGGCGTGTTCCTCGGCCTGGACGTCGGCAAGAGCACCCATCACGGCCACGGGCTCACCCCGGCCGGAAAAAAGGTCTTCGACAAGCAGCTGCCCAACAGCGAGCCGAAGCTGCGGGCCGTGTTCGACAAACTGGCCGCGAAGTTCGGCACCGTCCTGGTGATCGTGGACCAGCCTGCCTCCATCGGCGCCCTGCCCCTGACCGTCGCCCGCAATGCGGGCTGCAAGGTCGCCTACCTGCCCGGCCTGGCGATGCGCCGGATCGCCGACCTCTACCCCGGCGAGGCCAAGACCGACGCCAAGGACGCGGCCGTGATCGCGGACGCGGCCCGCACCATGCCACACACCCTGCGCTCGCTGGAGCTGACCGACGAGATCACCGCCGAGCTCACCGTACTCGTCGGCTTCGACCAAGACCTTGCGGCCGAGACCACCCGCACCAGCAACCGGATACGCGGACTGCTCACCCAGTTCCACCCCAGCCTCGAACGCGTCCTCGGACCGCGCCTGGACCACCAGGCCGTCACCTGGCTCCTGGAGCGTTACGGCTCCCCGGCCGCCCTGCGCAAAGCCGGTCGCCGCAGACTCGTGGAACTGATCCGCCCGA
>NZ_JBBBEN010000047.1:0-5795 GCF_037137275.1 Streptomyces pratensis
CTTGGGTTCTAACGGTCCTCGCAACACCCGCGATCTGTGGGAGTTGCGAGGACCGTGGTCGTTGGACGCGATGACCTTGTGGGGTTGAGGGAGCGTTTCCTTGCGCGGCTTGATGCCGTGGAGAACGTGACCGTGGTGGCGCGGGAGCTGGGGGTGAACCGGAATACTGCCTTCGGCTGGGCCCGGAAGGCCGGACGGAGCTCGGTGCGTCTGCCGCGCCGGCATTCCGGGCGGGACGAGTACGAGCGGCTTCGGGTCGCCGGTGTCGCACGCCGTGTGGCGGCCCGGCAGGTCGGTGTGAACGAGCGCACGGCCAAGGACTGGGACTGGGGCGTCAAGAAGACCGGCACCACGCGCACCTATCCGGACGGGCGCCGTGTCGACTACACCACCGGGACCGTCACGATGGGCGGTGTGACCACGGCACCGGTGGGCCTGACGGCCCTGGACAAGCAGCTCAACCCGCGTTTCCTGACGCTCGCCGAGCGCGAGAAGATCCGCGATCTCCGCGCGGTGGGGCAGTCGCTGCGGGCGATCGGACGTGCCCTGGGACGGCCGGCGAGCACGGTCAAGCGGGAGATCGACGCGAACGCGGGCAGCGAGGGCTACCAGCCCTACGCCGCCCACCGCGCGGCCGCCGCACGCAGGCCCCGGCCCAAGGACCGCAAACTGCTGCGCGAGGGCCGGCTGCGCCGCTTCGTCCAGGACGGACTGCGCACGCGGTGGTCACCGGAGCAGATCTGCCACGCTCTGACGACGGAGCATCCCGACGACGAGAGCATGCGGGTGAGTGTGGAAACGGTCTACCAGGCGCTGTACTTCCAGGCCCGAGGCGGCCTGAAACGGGAAGTGCAGGCCGCCATCCGTTCCGGCCGGACCCGCCGCAAGCCACGCCGGGATCCCGAGCGGCGCACGCCCCGGTTCATCGACCCGATGGTGATGATCAGCGACCGCCCCGCCGACGTCGAGGACCGGGCGGTGCCCGGTCACTGGGAAGGTGACCTGATCATCGGCGCGGGCGGCCGTTCCGCGATCGCCACCCTGGTCGAGCGCTCCACCCGCTACACGATGCTGGTCCACCTGCCCGGCGGCGCCCATGACGCCGAGACCGTCCGCGACGGTCTCGTCCGCACCGTCCAGACGCTGCCCGCCCACCTGCGTGGCTCCCTCACCTGGGACCAGGGCAGCGAGATGGCACGCCACAAACAGTTCAGCATGGCCACCGGAATGCCCGTCTACTTCTGCGATCCCGCCTCGCCCTGGCAGCGCGGCTCGAACGAGAACACCAACGGGCTGCTGCGGCAGTACTTCCCCAAGGGCACCGATCTGAGCGTCCACAGCCCCGAAGACCTCGAACACGTCGCCCAGGAACTCAACGGCCGCCCACGCAAGACGCTCGGCTGGGCAAACCCAGCCGAGCGTCTACGTGATCTACTCACCACCTAAACCCAGTGGTGTTGCGACGACCCCTGGAACCCAAGGCGCACGGGGGCCCTCCTCGTGCTCCCGACGTCAGCCGTGGGCGGGCTGGGCGCCGGAGGGCGTCTGCGGGGGCGCGGCCGGCGCCTCCGTCCGGATGCGGCCGAGGAAGCGGATCAGCGTCGTGATCTCGAACTGGAACACCTCGACCCCGTCCGTCGCGTGCAGTTCCACGATCAGCTGCGTCCGCCCGCAGGGCCAGACCCGGACCGCTCCGCGCTCGATCGGCGTGCGCAGGCCCCGCTCCAGGAGATCGCGGCCGAGTGCCCAGTCGACGCCGCCGGGCAGGGTGATGTGGACCGTACGGGGTTCGGCGGCGTCGTAGCGCAGGCCGACGGGGACGGGGCGGGTCAGCGGGCCGTCGGTGATGAGCCGGGCGCGGGCGTGCTCTTCGATCACGGGGGACATGGACCGGCTCCTCCTCGGACGCGGGGCCTCTTCGCGGGCTTTCGCGCAGGGCCGCTGCGTGGACTCGTGTGCGGGGCCCCGCGCGGACACGCACGCAGCCCCTCCGTGGGATGTCGTCAAACTCCCTCTGTGGGACTTTGCCCATTAATGTCCCATAATTCACCTCGATGGCGCGTCGGATGGGCGGCCATTCGGTGACGGTGCGCCCGGGGCGAGGGGCCGGTCGGTGAAGCGGAGCCTGCCCACTATTGACGGGTCCATGGCTTCATTCGCGTGATCGCCCGCGCCGTGGCGGCACGACCGCCTCTCCGGCGGCGAACAGGGAGACCCGGTCCCCGCGCCCCCCACGGGGGCGTGCACCATGGGGGGATGAGCGGGAGCGCGGGAGCAGGCGCGGGAACGGACGTGGACGTGCGGGGGACGGTGGCGCCCGGTTTCGAACCGGTCGCGGACGCGTTCGTCCGGAACTTCGAACAGCGCGGGGAGCGGGGTGCGGCGGTCGCCGTCTACCGGCACGGGCGCAAGGTCGTGGACCTGTGGGCCGGGACGAGAGACGTGGACGGGGCCGAGCCCTGGGCCGTCGACACCGTGCAGATCGTCCGCTCTGCTGGCAAGGGCATCGCCGCCGCCGTGCCGCTGCTGCTCCACCAGCGCGGCCAGGTCGACCTGGACGCCCCGGTCTCCACCTACTGGCCGGAGTTCAAGGCGAACGGCAAGGAACGCGTCCTGGTCCGCGACCTCCTCGCCCACCGCGCCGGGGTGCCCGCCCTGGACCGGCCCCTCACCCCCGCCGAGGCCGCCGACGGGACCTCCGGGCCCGCCGCCGTCGCCGCGCAGAGCCCGCAGTGGCAGCCGGGGACCGACCACGGCTACCACGCCCAGACCTACAGCTGGCTCATCGGCGAACTGGTCCGTCGCGCCACCGGCCGCACCATCGGCCGCTGGATCGCCGAGGAGATCGCCCGCCCGCTCGGCCTCGACTTCTGGTTCGGGCTCCCCGCCGACGAGGCCCACCGCATCGGCCGCGTCGGCCCGGTGGAGCCCCCGGCGGCCGCGACGCCCGGCGGCACGCTGCGCGTACGCCCCAAGCGCTCCGTCGTCGAGGCCTACCGCGACCCGGACTCCCTCACCCGGCGGGCGTTCGGCGCGATCGACCCGCTGCCCGACGAGAACGACGCCGGCTACCGTACGGCCGAACTCCCCGCCTCCAACGGCATCGCGACCGCCCGGGGGCTGGCCCGCTGCTACGCGGCCATGATCGGCCCGGTCGACGGCCACCGCCTGTTCGCGCCCGCCACTCTCACCCTGGCCCGCACCGAGGAGTCGGCGGGCCCGGACCGGGTCCTGGTCGTCAGCACCCGCTTCGGCCTCGGCTACATGCTGCACGGCCCGGCCGCCCCGCTGCTGGGCCCCGGCTCCTTCGGCCACCCCGGACGCGGCGGCTCCCTCGGTTTCGCCGACCCCGAATCCGGCATCGCCCTCGGCTACGTGACGAACGGCCTCCAGAAGGGAGTCACCGCCGACCCCCGGGCCCAGGCCCTGGTCCGGGCAGTACGGTCGGCGCTATGACACCTGCGCGCTTCGATGGTTACAGCGTTCTGATCACCGCCGCCGGCCGGGGCATCGGCGCGGCGACGGCCCACCGGATGGCGGCGGAGGGCGCCCGCGTCCTCGTCACCGACCTGGACGCCGAGCGCGCCGACCGCACGGCGGCGGCGATCCGTGAGGCGGGCGGCGTCGCCGAGTCCCTGGCCTGCGACGTGGCCGACCGGACGGCGGTCGAGGCCGCCGTCGCCCACGCGGTCACCGCCTTCGGCCGCCTCGACGTCCTGGTCAACAACGCCTACGCGGCGGGCGAGGACGCCCCGCTCTTCGAGGACGAGACGGACGAGGTCTGGGAACGCGACCTGGACATCACCCTCTCCGGCCCCTTCCGCTGCGCCCGCGCCGCACTCCCGCACCTGGTCGCCTCCGGCCGGGGCGCGATCGTCACCATCGGCTCGGTCAACGGCGAACAGGACTTCGGGGGCCACGCGTACAGCGCCGCCAAGGCGGGTCTGACCAGCCTGACCCGGACCCTGGCGGGCCACGCGGGACCGCGCGGGGTCCGCGTCAACCTGGTCGCCCCCGGCACCGTCCGCACCGACGCCTGGTCGGGCCGCGACGCCGAACTGGAGCGCGCCGCCGCCCTCTACCCGCTCGGCCGGGTCGGCGCCCCCGAGGACATCGCCTCCGCCGTCGCCTTCCTCGCCTCGTCCGACGCGTCCTGGATCACCGGGACGACGCTGCGTGTGGACGGTGGAATCCTCGCGGTGAACACCGGGTTCCGGCAGGCGATGGCGCAGCCGTGACCCCGTGGCCCGACGGCCTGCGCGCGACCTGCCCCGTGCGGGCGGGCGTGCAGGCCCGCCCCTCCTGAGCCCCGGCCGGCGAGGCCGCCGTGCACCTGTAGCCGACGCCCGACTTCCGCCCGGCGGGGCTGAGGAGGACGGCGGGGCCGTGGCGGAGCCGACGCTCCGAGCCGGTCAGGCGGCGGTCGCGAGGCCCGGGGCCCGGCAGTCGCGGCAGTGGCCTGGGTCGGGGGAGCGGAAGGCGCGTTCGCAGCCGTCGCAGGTTTGGAAGGGGGCGGGGGCCGGGGCGGCGGGGGCGTGGGGGAGCGGTGGGGGGAGGAGGGCGGTGAGGCGGTGTCTGAGGAGTTTCGCGGGGTGTTTGAGGGGGTGGGGCGGGTCGTTGGTGAGGGTGTGGCGGATGGCGTCGGGGTGGGCGGTGCGTTCGAGCCAGGCGGCGACGCCGGGGGTGAGGTCGTGGATGTCGTTCTCCGAGAGGGTGAATTGGGGGGCGTGGCGGCGTAGGTCGGTGAGGAGTGCGGTGGCGGCGCGGTGCAGTTGGGGGGTGAGTTCGGTGGGTCGGGGGAGTGGCCGGGGCGGGGGCTTCGGTGCGGTCGGCGGCGGCACGAGCGGTACGAAGCGGGCGGCGGGCAGCGGGTGGGCCGGTCGGCCGGGGAGCTCCGGCCCGGGGCCGGGTGCTTCCCCCGCGGGGCCGGGCGCTTCGCCTGCGGGGGCGAAGGCGGGGGCAGCCGGCGGAAGATGAGCGCTGGGGCCGGGTGCCTCCCCCGTGCTGCCGGGTGCCTCGCTTGCGCCCTCGGCCGCCTCCCAGGTGGGTGCGGGTGCTTCCGGTGCGGGTGCGGGCGGTGCGGGGAGGGGCGCGGGCGCCGGGACCGAGGAGGTGGCCGGAGAGCGCCGTGTGGGCTGCGGGCAGGGGTGCGGCAGGGCCAGGGGCTGGTTGCAGAAGGCGGTGCGGGTGACGATGCGGCCGCACGGCAGGCGGACACGGGCCCGTTGCAGGTAGCCGTGGGCCTCCAGCTCGTGGAGGGCGGCGGCGATGCGCTTCTCGCCTTCGCGGCAGCGGGCGGCGAGGGCTTTGATGCCGACTTCGGTCCCTGGTGGCAGGGACTGGATGCGTACGGCGATGCCCACGGCGGTGCAGCTGAGGTCGGGGTGCTGGGCGAGGTGGTTGCCGACGACGGTGAAGCGGGTGGTGTGCGGGATGACGACGTGGATCACGCCGGACCTCGGGTGAGGCCCGGGAACCTCTGCCAGGGCGCGCGTGAGCGCAGTATTCTGCTGGGTAGCCATAGGGAAGCTCCGAACTTCCTTGGTGGTCAGGCCCTCGATCGGGATTGCAGTCCCGGCCGGGGGCCGACGTACGTCTGATGTGTGGTGGCGTGAGCATATGCCTGCCAACCGGTACGAAATCCAGTCGAGTTGGCAAAACTCACCCGTGCGGGTGATGCGCCCCTCGGGACCCGTCAGGTACACGCCGGGTGGGGTGGGGTGGGGTCATTTCCCTGGTTCTTTGAGTAGGTGATGTCGCGCGCCACCGGGACGCGGTTTCGCGCGATCCGGTCG
>NZ_JBBBEN010000048.1:0-25753 GCF_037137275.1 Streptomyces pratensis
TTCGAGGTGAAGCAGGACGGCCAGCGGGCCATGGTCTACCTGCCGGGCGACGGCACGATCCTCCTGCGCGCACGTTCAGGTACGGACATCACCAACGCCTACCCCGAACTCCTCCCCCTCGCCGAAACTCTCGGCACACGCAGCGCCGTGCTGGACGGAGAGATCGTCGCGCTGGACGATCAGGGCCGCAGCGACTTCGAGCGCCTCCAGCAGAGAATGGGCCTCGCCGGCACCCCTGCCAAAGCCGCGCGTGTGGCGGCCCGGGTGCCCGCGCACCTGATGCTCTTCGACGTCGTACACCTCGACGGCCGGCTCCTGACCCAACTGCCGTACGCGGAGCGACGGGAACTGCTGGCAGGTCTCAGGCTGGCCGGGCCCGCCCGGTCGACGCCCGCGGCGATCACCGGGCACGGCGCCCAGGCATGGGAGATGGCCCGAAACACGGGACTGGAAGGGCTGATCGCGAAACGGCTCACCTCCCGGTACGAGCCCGGGGCACGCTCGAAAACCTGGGTGAAGATCAAGGTCCACCACCTCGCCGACGTCGTGATCGGCGGATGGGTACCCGGGCACGGACGGCTGACCGGCCGGCCCGGGGCGGTTCTGGTCGGCGAGCGGCACGACGGATTGCTGCACTACGCGGGCAGCGTCGGCACCGGCTGGAGCCAGGCAGAACGCACCCGTCTCGCCGAAGTTCTCCAGGCTGCGGCCATCGACACCTGCCCCTTCGCATAGGTCCCGCCGATAGCCGGAGCTCGGTGGGTACTCCCCCAGCTCGTCGGCGAGGTCCGGTACACCTCCCGCACCCGCGCCGGACGCCTGCGCCATCCCTCCTGGCACCGGCTACGCCCCGACCTCACACCCGACGACCTGGCATGAGAGTGCGCTGGGCGAGCGCTGCACGTGTGTTGTGCACGCAGGCCATCCGTCTCACCCACCGTTGGGCTGGTTCAGTCGATGGAGTTCTCGGGTGGGGGCCACGGTCCGTCGAAGGCCGGGCCACAGTCAGGGGGCAGGTGGGCCACTACCAATGCAGCCGCCTCCTGCGGTGTGAGTGACTCTCCCAGGACACGCTGCGGCACGCCCAGCGGCGCGTACACGATGCACGATGTCACGTCACCCACGATGAACGGCAGGTCGTTACTCCACGGAAACTGCGTGTTCCGGTGGAAGTTGAGCGCCCCGTGACTCGGAAAAGGGAACAAGGCCCGCAACCGCGGTTCGGCGTAGGCGGCCTCTATGACCGCGGGCTCCCCCCGTCGCGCCCCGGGATGCCGCTCCAGTATCCCCCGCCAGGTCTTCTCGACCACCGTCTCCTCAGCCATCCCGCGATCATGACGTCCGCACCCGGCCAGGACAACCCCCCCACCTCGACAGCCAAACTCCGAGCCCAGCTCGTGGAGCTCTCCCGAGGATCAGTAACCGAGGCATGTCTCGTCGTGGGATACGAGGGCGGTCAAGGTTCAGCGAGACGGGACAGCGACCGGCGAAGGGCGGCGGCGGTCGCAGGAGGCGGGGAGCGCTCTGCGCAGAGGCAGGCTTAGCTTCGGATTGAGCGTGGGGGCGGAGCGCGGTAGGGCGAAGGTAGCCTCAGCCGAACTCGGAGGCTTCTCCCCTGCGGCCCCTGAACCGAGGTAAGAAGCCCACGAGTTCGGCATGCGTACAGGGAACGTGGGTGCCGCTTCGTGGCGCGAACCCGCCGTACGTACCGATCCCCCGCTCGGATCACCAGCGCCTGTTCCCGTCCGCCGCCGTGAGTTCCCAGTAGTGCGTGGTGCCAGATCGAAAGGAAGCACGCCACCTCTCACGCAGGAGTCATTGACCCTGAGGAGGGGTACTTCATCGGGCAGACACTGAGAGTGGCACCACACCGGTCTATGCCGGTGCCTGTGTCTGCCGAGGAGCGATTCGCTGTCGGCGCGGACGTTATACGTCCGAGCGCAAGCCTGCGACAACTTGATGAAGGATGTCTGCCAGCGAGCTTCGTGCTTTGGGAGCGAGGTTCCCGCGCATGTCTGCTGTGACGGCCTCGACCCCAGTGCTGCGCTGGAAGTAGCGGAGAATGAAGGCACTTCGCTGCTCGTCGTCGAGCTGATCAAAGGCAGCGTCCATGAGGGCCTCGCCCTGCTGCCGAGGTTGCGCAAGGGACGAGATGGCCTCGTTCTCGCCGGACTCTGGGCCCCCGTTCGAGGGTTCGACTGCGGCGTTTTCAGCGTTCGGAGCGTCGACTTCGTGAGCGCTGTCCGAGGCGGGCGTCATTACGTCGTAATGATCTTGGGCCGGAGGAGAAGGGGCAGGGATAGCCGGAGTCTTCGTGACTGCGTTCCCCTTCGAGGCCCTCTGCCCCTTCTCCTTGAGTCGGCGGAGGTGCTCTTCCTGCTCTTCGGGCTTCTTCTTCCCTACTCGCCGCAGTAGTGCTGCGGACTCCTCACCGGACTGCAGCTTTTCTTTGAGTTCCGGGGTCAGGCTCAGAAGCGCCAAGCGCTGTGACACCCACCCCTGTGACCGGTGGAGGCGTGCGGCGAGAGCTTCCTGGGTTTTGTGGATCGCGAGAAGCCTCTGGAGGACCTTCGCTTCGTCGAGCGGGTCCAGGTCTTGCCGGTGGACGTTCGCGACGAACGCGGATTCGAGGATTTCATCGGGGTTGCTGCCGAGCTCATCGTCCAGCATCACCTTAATCTCGGTAAGGCCCGCCTCGCGTGCAGCGGCGAGGCGCGAGTTGCCGTCGATGACGACGTACTTGGTTCCCTTCTCCAGGTCGTCCTTCCGGTCAGGATTGCCCTCCAGGTAGGCGAACCGGCTCATGATGCTGATGGCGGTCTTCTGCTTGTGGTCTCGGAGGCTGGCTCCGAGGTCGGTCAGGTCACCAAGCTCCTCCCGGGGGTTGTCGGGATTGAGGCTGATGACATCGACAGGGAGCTTGAGCGGCGGGGGAGCGCCTTCGGTGGGAGCGGTGGAGGCGGCTTCGATCGCGGCGCGACGGGCGCTGATGCCTCCCCTGGCCTGGCCGAAGGATGCGCTCGCGCGCAGGGTGTCTGCCTTGCTCATGAGATCTCCCTGGTGAGTGCGCGCATGCCGACGGCCTGGTCGCAGCGGGGCGCGTAGGCGAGGAGGGGGCGCTTTACGCGGACGGCTTCTTTTTGCTCCTTGAGGTCTCCGATGACGCCGACGACCCGCGGGTCCTTTATATCGATCCAGGACTGGAGGGAGGAGGTAGCGATGTAGCCGCGGCGGGCGTCGTAGTGGTTGACGACGATGCCGAGGTAGTCGAGTTCGAGGTCCATGTCGGCGCGGAGGTCCTCGATCTGGCCGGTGAGGAGTCCGTATGCGTCGGCGGAGCTGTCTTCGGCCTGGACGATGATGAGGATGCCGGAGTTGCCGGGGACTTCGCCATCGCGGCGGCGTCCGTAGTAGGCGGCTGCGTCCATGCTGAGGCCGAGGCTCGGGGGGCAGTCGATGATGATGACGTCGTAGTCGCCTTCGACCGTTCCGAGGACGCGTTCGAGGGCTGCTTCGCGGGCGCGGACGCTGGAGAGCTTCACGTCGAGGAGGAACGCGTCGGTGCACGCGGGCAGCAGATGCAGCCGGTCGCCGAAACGTGGGTCCTCGATGGAGACGATGAGGTCCTTGAGGTAGCCCTTGGCCTCCCCGGCCATGTGCTTGGTGAGGGAGTCGCCCTCGATGGGCAACGGGTCGTGACCGAGCTGGTTGGTGAGGTGGCACTGCGGGTCGAAGTCGACGAGGAGAACGCGGAGTCCGAGCCCGGGGAGGTCCTCGTAATCGAGGGGGGAGGCCAGCCCCTTATTGGGCTCGACGAGGGCGGCGGCGAAGTGCTTGGAGATGCGAACGAGGTGCAGCTGGTCGCTGTCCTCCGCGAAGGCTTCACCGACGCCGGCGGCGAGCGCGGTCTTGCCTACGCCGCCCTTCTGGTTGCAGATGACGATCCGCTTGGGGTGCTCCGGCCGAACGACACCGGGGGCGGGGTTGGTGTCGAGCCAGAACTGTACGGACTGCGTGAGCCCTTGGATGAGCGAAACCCCGCGGGAGGTACAGGCCTCGCGGAACTCGTCCCACTGGCCTGGCGGAAGGAACGTGGCGAACGGCTTCGCTCCTCCTGTGTCGGTAGCAGGGAGGTTCGCTCCGAGCCGACGCCACGCGGTGATGCCTGCTTCAACAGCATGCTGAATGTCGGTGCCGTGCTGCGCAGCACGGACCTTCAGGCGCTGCTGCAGGGCAGGGGGCAACTTGGAGACGACCTTCTCGCGGTCGCCTGCGTCAGACGAAGTCATGCACATACCTTACTAACGCAATAGATCGACTTCAGCACTGGCAGGTTAGTTACTACCCCGAAGGAGCCATCAGCGCGGCAGTATTACCGCGTAATACCGCGGCCCCACGCACCAAATACGCCACCCCTCGAGCAGCAAAAGGGCTGTGCGCCCCGCTGACGGCCCCGCAGCTGACCCCGCATCCGATCACCCCGGGCATGCCGAGTTCAACCGCCTATACCCCCTTCCAGCCGTTCACTTTTGCGCTAGAAGTCGCTTTTGCCGGAACAGTAACGTGTCCCACTGTCCTGTCGCATCGAAGGTTGATCAATCTCAGCGAAGGCTGACGACAGGGAGGCCGTCTCACTGAAGTTTGAGCGCGCAGGTCAGAGCGTCGCCTGGTCCGGTGGGGTGTCAGCTGGACGCGACGACAGGCCGTTCTCCGCCTCCCACTCTCGGACTGAGCGCGCGGTCTCCAGTAGATAGGCGACGTGCATGCCCTCGGCACGAGCCGTGACGCGAGTCAGCGGCGCGAAGGTGTGAGGCAGAACGTCCAGCAGGCTCATCACCCGCTCACCGGACCGCAACTCGATCAGCAGCTCGCAGCGCAGTTGCCGCGGGATCTCAGGGCGATGCAGCAAGGTGTTCCACAGTGCCGGCCACAGGTGGTGCACCCCATCAGGAGCGGCGTTGGCCACGATCCACGATGGCGGCAGCCTCTGGTTCAACTCCAGAACCAGAGCGTCCTCCTCCAGACTGAGCAGCGTTGCCGTGTCGATGACCTTGACTTCCCGGGGAACGGGCGGATCCAGCACGACCCCATAGTGCCCAACGCTTCGTGCCGGGCGTCAACCCGCTCAACCTTCGATGAGACGCGCTCAACCTTCGGTGAGACAGAACACCCACCACCGCTGCCTGCTGGAACCATCAAACAGAGGCCGCTGTCCTGTGACAATCGATCTTCCTCTTTGTCAGTGAATCTTGCTCAAACCCACTCTGTTGCCACTACGGTTTCCTCGGTACGTGATTGCTCAGACCGGGGATGTGGGCTCGTGGCCGGAGACGGTGTCATACCGCTGGTACATCTGGACTCGATCGACGAGGTCCGGGCTGTGCACAAGATGCTGTTCGACCGAAAGTTCGACGGCCAGGAGGATGTGTACTTCGGGAGCCCGTTCATAGCTTCGGTCCAGCACAAGCTGGTGGACGCGTTGGCTGCGGCGGAGCCGGCCAAGAACTGGGCCGCTTGGCGTGACGCGGCCGGGCACCCGGAGAAGGTGGAGATGATCCGCAGCCACCTGGCCGGACTGGGCGAGTGGTGGACAGTCACGTCCGTCATCAAGCGGGAGGCATACGTCCGCGACCTGCTCGCGCCGCTGCGGGTGGATGACGAACTGCTGGGCGAGCTGATCCGGTGAGCGCCGTGGCTGCATCGGAGCATGAAGCGGCCGGAGGTGGGTTCACGCTCCGCTTCGGCGGTACTGGAGGCCACGAGCGGGTTGCTCCGTTGGCTCAGTGCCACGGGCTGGCGTGGGAGGAGGCAACTCCGGTCCGGACGTTTCGTTGGTCGCGCGGACTCGGGCATTTCCCAGGCTGGTGGTGGGCCGCATCGACTGGACGTCATGTGGGGTTCGAGTCGTGGTTGGAACAGGACCGGCTGATCCTTTTGGACTTCGATCCGGATGTTGTGGGGATCGCTTCGCAGCCGTTCTGGCTGCACTGGCACGACGGGAAAGAGAAGCGGCACCATGCCCCGGACTATTTCGTACGGCTTGCCGACGGCCGTGCTCGCGTGGTCGATGTCCGGGCTGAGGACCAGGTCGACGAGCGGACCGCCGAGGCGTTCGCGGCCACCGATCTGGCCTGTTCGGCGGTCGGCTGGGAGTTTGAGCACGTCGGTGCCCCGGACCCTGCGCTGATGGCGAATCTGCGGTGGCTGGCCCGCTACCGGCATCCGCGCTGCGCCGGCAGACCTGAGATCGCAGCCCGGTTGCAGGAGATATTCGCAGTGCCGACGCCGTCACTGACGGGAGCTGAGGACGCCGGGGACCGGGTGGCCGTGTTACCCGCGCTGTTTCACCTGATGTGGCGGCAGGAACTGGTGGCCGATCTCGTGCATGAGCGGCTGGGCCCCAGCACACTGGTGCGGGCCGCTGGATCGGTTGGGGGCTCGTGGTGAAGGCGGAACGTCGGCCGAGGCGGCCTGTCGGGGTGTCGATCGGTGATCGAGTACGAGTGGCCGAGGTCCTGCACACAGTGATCGCCGTGTCCGGCACGACCGTGCGTCTGGCGGACACGGACGGTGTGGTCACCGACCTCGGCCTGATCGAGTTGTCGGCTGCCGAGGATTTCGAGGTGGTAGGCGCGTCGTCGCGGACACCGGTTCCGCCGGCGACGCCGTTGGAGGGTCTGCCGGAGGCAGTGGCGGCGGAGGCGCTGTGGTGGGAACAGCACATCGTGGAGGTGTTGCGCGGGGTTCCGCCGCAGGCACCTGCCGGCACGAGGCCGAAGCCGGAGTACGACCCGGCGGTGGTGTCGCTGACCCGCCGTGAGCAGGCCAAGGCGGCGGAACTGACCGCTGCGGGGAGGCCGGTGACGGCGAGCGCGATCACCAAGCGCCGTCGGCGCGCCGCCAACGCGCCCATCTGCGACGCACCATCGGCACCCCGACCTGCGAATACTGCGGGATCGAACTGCCCAGGACCCCAGGGAAGAGCACGCCGTCCTGGTGTTCCCCCCGCTGCCGCCGGATGGCGCACCGCCAAGGAGTCGAGCGGCTCCCCGAGCCACCGGCCCCGACCGCCTCCCCGGCGAAACTCTGCACGAAGTGCGGCGAGATCATCCACCGCATCCCCATGAGCCGCCGCGGCCCGGTCGACTACTGCCAGCGATGCCGAGACCAGGACTACCTCCAGCGCCACCAGAACCCCGCCCAACCCCTCGCCGGCCACAGCGTCCCCACGGGCCCGACATGCGGCTTCTGCCGCACCCCCATGCAGCCGGCCTCAGCAGCCCGACGGTGGTGCTCGCACGCCTGCCGACAGGCCGCCTACCGAGCACGGAAACTCGGTGAGCTCCCGGCGACAGCTCTCTCCCGTCAGAACCGAGCGACCTGAGGCACCAGCGCCCGGTTCGACGAAGAAGCCTGCGTTTCGCTGGACCTTCTCAGTGTGTTACGGACCAATCGGCACTGACCTGATCCGCTACGGAGAAGCCGGTTTCGCAGTCCGGGCACGTCGCATCGCCGAAGACGTAGGTCATCGCGCTGGCGACGTCTTGGTGCCCGTCGGCGAGGGCGATGTCGTGGAGCCGGCGGCCGATGCCATCCATGGCTGCAGGGCTGGCGGGACGCAGGGGCCTCGTCTCGACGTCATCCTCCGACAGCGCGTAGTCACCGCTCGTGGAGAAGAACCCGCGCTCGCCGATGACGATGATGAACAGGTTGGCTTCGCAGCCAGGGCAGGAGACCTCGTACTCCTCGTTCACGAAGCCCCAGGCGAGGTCTTCGCCCCAGCCCACGACGCCTTCGAAGCTCAGCATGGATTCCAGGAGATAGGCGTACTCGTTCCGATCGGACGATGTCCGGAGGTGTTCGTTCACCACTACCAGCAGGGTCTCGACCTCCGCAGCGTGCTGGGCACGGACGTCGCCGGCCCCATGCGGCTGGTCAGAGCCCGCCAAGATCGCACCCGCCAGGTTCAAGGCGCTGACCGCCTGCTCCCGGTCATCGCGGCCGGCTACGTCGGCCAGCCATGGCAAGGCCGCGAAGCTGGCCGAGTAGACACTGCCTTGATGGCAGAGCGCCGACCACAGATCGTTCCAACGCTCGGGGCTCGGCTCCGAAGCGATCTGATCCAGCAGCACCGGTATGTCTTCCGCCGAGCCGTAGGCATGGCTGAGTTGCGCCCAATCCGTCATGCCGGAATCCAAGCAGGTCAGTCCCATCCGCCGCGACTCCGGCCTTCGGACAGGGAAAGCTTCTGACCTGCACGGTTAAGGTTCGATGTCGCGAAACCGGTAGTCATCACGCTTCGATGGCAAACGAACAAGATCCGATGGCAGAGGACATCCAGCAGCCCCCGAGAAACGGACAAACAAGGGCAGAATTCGGGGCGACGTGACACGTAAGAGTTGACATCGCGAAGGAGCGTGACAGTTACCCCCCGTCAGCGTGACACCGGTTCCGGAGGGCCTGCCGGCGATCGGCCGGTGGTGGGGCCAGCCTGCTTCTCCCAGGCCGTACGCCAGGTCGTCAGCTCGTCCTCGGTGTACCGGACGGTCTGCCCGTCCAGTACGCCCTCGGGCACCGCGATGAAACGCTCTCGGGAGCGTTTCAGGTAGGTGCGCATGGTCGACGCCTTCCACGGCAGGATCCCCTTCTGCCACGCCTCCTCCAGGGAGTACCGGATCGGCACGGGGTGGTCGAAGGCGTCGTCCGCCGACAGTGGCTGGCGGATCAGAGGCGCCGCGTCGGCGGCCTGCTGCGGCAGGGCCGGGCGGCCGGGCGGGACGACGGGGCCTGGTCCGCACACGTGCGGGCGCTCCTGTTCGAGCAGCGGTTCCATCCCGGCCAGGATCCGGCGCAGGGGCGGGCCCGGGGCACCGGCCGCGAGGGCCTGCGCCGCGAGTTCGGCCACGGTGGAACCGGCGGTACGCAGGCTCGTCACCCTGCGGTTGCGCACCTCCACCGCGGCGGTGAGTTCCTTGAGTAGCTGCGTCCAGTCCATACCCGGCACAACGCCCACACCGTGGCGAGGTGACGGCCGGTGATGACCTGTGGGCTTTACCCCTCAGACCCCCAGGTCTTCCTCGAAACCGCCTCCACCTGGGGATTCGCCCTGCCACCCCCCAGAGGTTCCGGGCCATTCGGGCATTTCTGGCCCCAGCCCCCAGGTGTCCCCCCAGAGACTTCGGGAGCTGGGGGATTGCGGAGAGTGAGTCAGTGAGCCTCGGGGCGGGCGTGGGCGAGGTGCGCGGCGAGGGCTGCGGTGGCTTCGGGTTCGGTGGTGGCGAGCCGGGCCGCGAACGCCAGCTGGCCGATGTCGGTGCCGGGGACCAGGCGGGCGAGTTCGGCGAGCAGCGCAGCGTGCGCGAGGACCGGTGGGGTGAGAAGGCCGGCGGCGGCTTCGCGGGCGGCCGGGTCGCGGTAGTGCCCGAGGCGGCAGGCCAGGGCGCGGGCGAGCCAGGCGTCGACGTCGGCCTGGATGTAGCCGCCGGCGCGGCGGGTGAGCTCGTCGCGTACGGCTTCGTCACCGGTACGGGGCTCGGCCTGGTCCAGGGTGCCGAGCTCGCGCAGCGCCTGGAGCTCGTCGGCGCGGGCCGCGATCCGCATCGCTTCACGCAGCTCAGCCTCGCGGGCGGCGGCGGCCGCGGCGTCCGCGGCGAGCTCGGCCTGGACGACGTCGTCGGTGTCCGGGTCGTAGACGGTGCCCGGCGGCGCGTCGGCGAGCAGCCGGGCGATCCGCTCCCACTCGCCGAGCTCCGCCGGGCCGCGCTCATCACCGGCCAGGTCCTCGTGCCTCGAGTTCTGCCGGGCGTCGAACCGGGCGACGTCCAGGGCGGCCGCGGCGGCATCGGCGTTCATGCCCCGGGCGCGGCGCCGTACCCAGCGGCGGCCCGTACGGGCCGGATCGAGCGGCTCGCGCGGCACCGCAACCCGCGATGCGGCCGCAGGGCGGCCGGTGCTCCGGGGCGGCCAGGACGGCAGGGGCGTGGTCATCGTCAGCCTCGCATTTCAGGGTGCGAATTGAGGGCGGGCCGCCGCCAGAGCGCTGTCCGGCGACCCGCTGAAATGAGCCGAAGCTCAGGAGTTGTCACCAGTGGGACCGGCTGAGCTGGCGAATGGGGACGGTCGAGGCAGCCTGGTTGTCACCAGCGAGGCATCCGACTTGTCATAGACGCTCGTTCAGCAGTCTTTCTGTCACCAGAAACGAAGATCGGGAGCCTGAGGTTCTCCACGGCGCTTCGATGAGGTCGTGGCCGTTACACGTGCTGGGTCGGGAAGGGTAGTCGAAGCCGCTGACAGCGGGGCTGTCTGGTCGCATCAGTGCAGCTGGGAGGACCTTTTCGTGCCGACGGACGACGATGCGGGCAGGTCCGGTCTGGATCTGGGCGATGGCTGGACGAGACGGTGGACGGTCTCGTGGCGGGCCGGTGGGGACGATGCGTCCTGCTCGGTGCACGATCTCGTACAGGAGCCGGTGCTCACGAGCGACCCGATGCGGCACTTCACCTGGCGCCGGGACCAACGGCACCGTCCTGGCCTGCAGTTCTTGACCAGTACCGGCCGTCACCACGGCGCGGAGAGCCTGGAGGAGAGCCGGGTGCTGCTGGCCCTGGACTTCGCCGGCGACGTGGTCGACGTCGTCTCGCAGTCGCTGAAGATCTCCTTCGGGACCTGTGGGAAGCGCCGCGCCCACACCCCTGACTACCTGGCGGTGACCCGCCGCGGCGTCTGGCTGATCGACGTACGCCCCGAGCCCCTGATCAAGGAGGCGGACCGGGAGTCGTTCGCCGCGGCCGCCGAGGTCGCCGTCGCCTGCGGCTGGCGCTACGCGGTGGCCGCCCGCTGGCGCGAGCACGCCTTCGCAGGGCTGGACGCGATGGCGTCGCGGCGCCGGCTGAGGGCCGATCCGCTGGGGCTCCGTCCGGTGCTGCTCGCCGAGGCCGAGGGTGGACGGAGGTTCGGCGAGCTCGCGGCGGCGACGGGCTGCGAGCCGGTCGCCCGGGCCCAACTGTTACACCTGCTGTGGTCGAGGCGGCTGGGCGTCGACCTGGCCGGCCCGCTCCAGGACCGCTCGCTTGTGGTGCCCGCCGGGGAGGCGGGCCGGTGACCGCGGCGGCGGTGCTGGACCTTTCCCCCGGCACCGGGCTGGTGCTGGACGGGACGGAGTGGACGGTTGAGCGCCGTGAACCGCACCTGGGCCGGGTGCAGTTGGTGAAGGACGACGGCACCCGCGAGCGGGTGACGTTCCGGTTCCTGGCCAACCATCCGCAGTGCCGGCCGTCGTCGCGGACGTCGGCGGCGGGGGCCGACCGGGGCCGCCAGCGCAAGGCGTCCGAGGACCTGAAGGCGGGCCGGCTGGAGCTGACCGAGCTGCGGATGGCCCACCTGCTGGAAGTGGCGACCGGGTTCCGCTCCGGTGACCCGTTCCACCCTGGCCCGGGCGAGCCGCGAGCCGAGTACGACCCGAGGAAGACGACGCTCACCGAGCGCCGGCACGCGAAGGTGGCGGGCTCGCGGCCCTGGACCCTGCTCACGCGAAGCTGCTCGGTTTGGGCTCGGTCGGCTACCGCACGCTGATCCGGTGGGAGAACGCCCGCCGTCGGTTCGGGCTGGTCGGTTGCGCGGACGACCGCTGGCTGCGCCGGAGCGGCGGAACCCGCACGGTCTCCGGGGAGGTTCGGGAGGCGGTCCTGGCGGGCCGCGAGGAGACGAAGCGGATGGCGAAGGTGTCGATGCGGACCAAGGACCGCATGATCCGCCAGTACGTCCGCGAGGAGTTCGGGCCCGAGATGAAGGTGCCCAGCTACGACACCCTGCGCCGGCTCTGGCAGGAGTGGTTCGGCCCCGGCGGCGCCCGGCAGCGCTACGCGAGATCGGCCGATCTGCCGGAGTCGGAGGGGCACGTCCTGGTGCACCGGCCGGGCCAGGTTGTCGCGCTGGACACCACGGTGCTGCCGGTGATGGTCCGCGAGCATGTCTTCGGCGATCCGGTGAAGATGCACCTCACCCTGGCTCTGGACGTTTGCACGCACTCGCTGGTCGCCTTCCGGCTGACGCTGGTCTCCGACACCTCGGTGGACGTCGCGATGGTGCTGCGGGACGTGACGATGCCGCTGCCGATGCGGGCGGACTGGGGCGAGGACCTGGAATGGCCCTACCCCGGCCTGCCCGCCGCGGTGGTGGCCGAGTTCGCCGGGCACGCGGTGGCCGGCCTGCCGTTCTTCACCCCGGAGACGGTGACCACCGACCACGGATCGGTCTATCGCAACCACCACCTGGTCGAGGTCGAGCGGGTGCTCGGCTGTCAGGTCCTTCCCGCGCGGGTGCTGCGGCCGACCGACAAGGCCGCCGTCGAGCGGGCCTTCGGCGTGATCCGGCAGCTTCTGTTCGAGCACCTGGTCGGCTACACCGGCGTCGACGTCGCCGACCGCGGGGCCGACCCGGCCGCGGACGCGGTGCTGACGGCCGACCAGCTCGAGCACGTGATCGCGACCTGGATCGTCGCCGTCTGGCAAAAGCGCAAGCTGGGCGAGTACGCCCCGGCCTGGGATCCGGACGGCTCGCACAGCCCGAACTCGCTGTTCGCGGCGTCGTTCGCGCAGACCGGCTTCGCGATGGACATCCCCTCCCCGGAGCTGTTCTACGAGCTGCTGCCCGCCCACTACGTCCGCATCGACAAGCGCCGCGGGGTGAAGATCCGCGGACTTTGGTACGACGACATCGACGTCCTGCGGGACTACCGCGGCGAGCTGTCGACGCGGGGCGGCAAGCACAAGGGCAAGTGGCTCATCCGCCGCGACCCGCGGGATCGGCGCCAGGTGTTCTTCCAGGACCCGCTCAGCCATGCCTGGCACCCGCTGCCCTGGACGGGCATGCCCCGGGCCGGGCAGATGCCGGCGTTCGGGGACGCGCGGGCCAGCGCCCTGCTCGCGAAGGCCGCGGCGGCCGGGCTGAAGCCGAAGTCGGACACCGAGCTGCTGCCGGTGCTGCTGGAGCTGATCGGCTCGAACATCCCGGTCAGCAAGTGGCCGACCCAGCTGAAGAAGTCCCAGCGCATCGAGCACGCCCGCGAGACGCACCAGGCCAGGGCCGCGCAGGCCGACCGGCCGCCGAGCACGGCGGCCGCGGCCCCACCACCCGCCCCCGCGCCCGATCCCGCTGGGGAGGAGACGGCGACGGTGCTGAGCTGGCCGGGCCGGGCCCACCAGACGCAGGAAGCGGTCGCCGGGGAACGGCGCCGGCGGCGGGAGGCCGTCCGGCCCGCGCCCGTCCCGCCGCCCGAGCTGGGGCACAGCTTCCGGGCCCGCAGCGTGTTCGTCCTGCCCGAGGACGACCTGGAGGAGGACCGTGGTGGACCAGACGACGCCGGATGAGCACGCGGTCGTCCCGTTTCTGCGGGCTGGCCCGCCGCCGGACCGCACCCGATGGGAGGGCTGGCAGCAGTGGCGGAAGATCCGCGGCACCTTCGTGCCCGCACCGCCGCTCACGCTGGCCGAGTACCAGAGCCTGAGCCCACGGCGCCAGGCCCTGCACGACCTGCACCGCACCGCGACGCACGTCAACATGCGGCTGCAGGAGACGCCGATGAGCGCGCGGGTCGCGAACCTGATGCGCGGCCGGCTGCAGAACAACGCGGTGAAGTTCATGCCCGGCACCCGCGACGGCCTGATGATCAACGGCGGCGGGTTCCAGGGCAAGACCGAGACCGCCTGCGACGCGGCCGCGTCCTTCGAGGACGTCTGGCGCGAGGTCCACCACCAGCTGCTGCCCGGCCCCACCCCCGGCACCCGGGACGTGTTCGTCCCCGTCGCCTACTGCCGTCTGCCGGTCCGCGCGACACCCAAGGGCCTCTGCAAGGCGATCTTGAACGTCTACGGCAACCCACACCCCGGAACCCTGGACGACCTGGTCAGAGCGGTGCGGGACGCGATCCGGGACCATCACACCACTGCCCTGCTGATCGACGACATCACCCGGCTCCGGCTCCACCGCGAGGACGACCAGGACACTCTCGACCTGATCCGCGAACTGATGGACCTCAACGTCACCCTGATCCTGATCGGCGTGGACATCCCCGGCTCCGGCCTCCTGCGCGGCGCCTACGTCGACCAGCGCACCGGGCAGTGGGTCTTCCCCGACAACGGGCGGGTCGGGCGGCACAGCACCGCGGCCGCCACGCAGACCGGCCGCCGGTTCGACATGGTCGATCTCGACCCGTTCGACTACTCCACCCCGGCCGGCATCACCGCCTTCCTCGACCACCTCGCCGGCATCGAGGACCAGCTGCGGCTCCTGCGGTCCTTCAAAGGCATGCTCACCAGCGGCGAGATGCCCGAGTACCTCTTCGGCCGCACCCGCGGCGTCGTCGGCCTGCTGCGGCGGCTGATCGAGGACGGCTGCACCGAGGCGATCCTCACCGGCGAAGAACGCCTCACCCCGGAACTGCTCGCGAAGACCACGATCCACCTCGGCAACCTGGACGACCTCGATCCCGGTGCCGGCGAGGTCCCCGACATCCCGCAGAACACCGCCCCGCCCACCAAGCCCCGCCGCCGACGCGGACGCAACACGGTCCTCGACGACCGCGGGAACAGGCCGGCCGCAGGTGACTGACATGGCCATGAGCTCCGGGCGGCGGCCCTTCGGACTCAGCCTCGACCCTCTCAAGGGCGAGTCCCTGACCGGTTTCGTCCTTCGGCTGGCCCACCGCCTGCACATCTCGCCCCACGAGCTCGCCCGGCTGACCGGCCTGACCGAACAGGACCGGCTCGGTCGAGCCCGGGCATCACTCTCCACGCGGCTGACCCCCGCCGAGATCAAGAACTTCGCCGCCACCACCCGCCTGGACCCCCGCGAGGTCCGCGCGATGACGCTGGAACCTCTCGCCTCCCGTTATCCACCGGCGGCCCGCAGCGTCGCCAACGTGCGGGCCGGCAAGGTCTACTCCATGCACACGGACGGATGGCTGTTCGCCACGACCGCCCGCTACTGCCCCCGCTGCCTCGCCGGTGACGGCTCCGACATCCAGAACGCCCACGGCGGGCCCTGGCAGATCCTCTGGCGCCTTCCGGTCGTCTTCGCCTGCCCGCTCCACGAGGTGTTCCTGGAACACCTCTGCCCCAGTGCCACAAACCGGTCAACTTCAGCAGCAGAGCCCAACTGTTTCCCCGTCCTGCCGCCTCCGGAGTCCACCCTGCCCACTGCCGGCCTTCCACGGATCAGGACATCCCGACCAGTCGGCCCGGCGGGGGCACCGCTTGCGCACGACCCACTGCACCATCACCGGCCCGGCCCCGCCCTGCTCGCGCTCCAGCACAAGATCCTTCGACTACTCCGGCCGGGCGGTCCGAAACAGCCGGCACAGCAGTACTTCACCGAGCTCATCCTGCTCGCGGGACTGGTCATGATCTGCTGGCCGCGCGTCCAGCCGGTCGGCACCACCCGCCAACTCGCCGAAGCCGTCGCCCAGCATCTCGCCATCCATGAAGGAACCGACTCCCGTCCCTACCGCTCCACCGGGGCGCCCGTCGACGCGTTCGCCTGCGCCGGCCTCCTCCAGGTCACCGATCGCCTCTTGGCCGCCGACGACCTGCGCGAAGCGCTCTCCGCGCTCGCGCCCGAGGAGAACCGGACCCGCAGCGGGATTCCGCCCACCCGGCACCTGATCTGGGACAAGAACTTCAAGAAGCACCGCAGCGCATGCTCCGAACGCTTCCAGCACGCCGCCGACACGATCGTTCCCACCTTCCGACGCACCGGCAAAGGCGGACTTCGCCTTCCCTCCACCGGTGCCGGCCTGCGACCCGAACACATCCCCGCGTTCCTGCCCCAAGCGCTCGCCGAACATCACCTCAACTTCCTCTCGGCCATCGCCCCCAAGATGCGCCGACGCAGTGCCTCGGTCTTCCTCGTCCGGCGCGCACGCGGCGGCAGCCTCGACGAAGCCGCTCAGTTCCTCGGGATCAACCCCCAGGGCAAGAGGAACGGCTACACACAGCTGCTGAACTGCCATCTCCGCGCCAGCGGCACGGCCCGCGACTTCGAACAGGCCCTCGACGCCATCACCGCCGAACTCCTCGCTGGCCCTGTCATCGACTACCAGCGCCGACGTGAGGCCCTCGCCACCTGGACCCTGGAACCCGAGAGCTGGCAGCACCTCCTCGCTCGGCTCCCGGTCCTCACAAGCCACCGAAAACCCATCAGCGACGACCGCAGACGCCTGGCCGTCAGCTCCTACATCTGGACCCGCGTCACCGAAGGCGAGCCCGACTTCGCCCCCTGCCCACCGCACATCGCATTCGACCCAGCGCTACGCGCCGCCTGGACCCGGGAGCGGCACAACGTCTTCCACTGGCTCCGCAAAGCCGACCACCAGCCCTACTACGGCGCCCTCAAGCCGCTGCTCGAAGACCACGCCAGGCTCCTGGCCAAGGTGATCGACAGACGCTGAGCCTGAGCGTGATGGGCGAGGTCAGGATCGCGCGGTCCGGAACGCCAAATACCGACGGAAGGCTTCGTGGCTGTCGGGGGTGAAGCGCCACTCCAGCAGAGCCGACCGCAGCTCCGGCTCGGTCAGCCAGTCGTGCCAGGCGACCTCATCGGGATCGGGGACCACGGCGTCCGGCACCACGGCTTCGTGCACGCCGAGCCAGTGAGGGCTCAAGCCGCTGCGGTTGATGAACGTGAACAGCAGGCGCGGCAGCGCACGAATGCCCAGCTCTTCGGCCAGCTCCCTCGCGGCGGCCTGTTCATAGGACTCGCCGACATTTGCGGCACCACCGACCTCGACCTCATAGAGCCCGGGGAAGCGCGATACCTGCTCCGACCGTCGGTGGACGAGGATCCGTCCACGCTCATCACGACACACCGTCACGGCGACTCGGTGCAGCCAACCCTCCTGGATGGCCTGCCGGCGGCTGACCACCATCCCCAGCACACGATCTTGATCGTCGACACGCTCCACCAGTTCATCCACGACGCACACCCTGGCAGAGCCCACTGACATTGACGCTTCCCTGAGCCCGCAGAGGCTGACCCAGGAGAAATCCCGGTCCTCACACACCTGATCGACCGCACCGGATCTTCTACTCTGCCTGTCCACGTGGCCCACACGGCGCTAGCGTCAAGTCCATGATCGTATGGCTCAACGGCACCCACGGCGCAGGCAAGACAACGACCAGTGCGCTCGTCCAGCAGCTGATCCCGGACTCACGAGTGTTCGACGCCGAGAAAGTCGGCGAGACACTCATGGACATCAAGCCAGGACTGCCCGCGACGGACAACTTCCAGCACTGGCCGCCATGGCGGCCCCTCGTGGTCGAAACCGCCCGACGCATCCTCGACTACACCGGCGGAACCCTGGTGATGCCCATGACCGTCCTGGTCGAGCAGTACTGGCGCGAGATCAGCTCGGGCCTTGCCCAGCACGACATTCCGGTCCGGCACTTCGTCCTCCATGCCGACCAGGACACCCTCCGCGCGCGCATCGCGGGCGACACCGTTCTCGGCCCCAACTCCCCGTTCCGTCTCCAATACCTCGAGCCCTACGCCGAGGCAGCCCGCACGTGGCTGCACGCCGAGGCCGAGGTCGTCGACACCACGCACCTCACCCCAGCCCAGGCCGCCGGGCAGATCGCAGAGGCCGTCAAGAGTTGAGACCTTCCGGCGCCGCATCTCGCAGGTGACAACAAGACTGCCTATGTGAAAACTACCGTGCTTCGGCTCATGAAAATGTTTATAGCAGTCCCTGAATTATGTGGTGTCAGAACTCAAAATCTATCGACTGGACGTGTGTGAAATCCGCTCGCAGCCCATCAGCCCGGGTGCCCCATTCCGTGAAATACGACTCGGTGATGGCCTGGGCGACGACCGGATGCAGCTCCTCCTCTGTCGCACCGGATGCCTGGAGCTGGAGGATCTGCTGCGCGTAGGTGGGTGAGATCGCGGTAGTGATGTGCCGTTCGCGGCCGTCGCCGGAGGACCCGGAGGCGGTGAACCCGAAGTAGGCGACGACGTGCACCATCATCCCGCCGGAGGTGGATGCCTGCTCCCGTGCTTGTGCTCTGACCTGCGGTTGCCACTCGGATTCGGTCTCCTCCACCAGGGCGGCCTGGAGGCGCTTCTGCGGGGTCGTCAGCTTCCCGGCACGGTAGCGCTCCACCGTGCGGCGCGAGACACCCAGCCGTTCCGCCAGGGCCTTCGTCGAACCCTTCGCCCGCGTGAGAAGGAATTTCACCGGGGCTTTCGCGGATTTCGGCGCGGGGCGGGTGAAGACCTTCCGCTCCGCCCGTACGAGGGCCTCCAGGACCTTGCCGCAGCCCGGTGCCGACTGCTGCTGCTCGTGATCGCTCATACGTCCCAGGACGCCACGGATCACCTGTGGACAGAGGAAGCCGTCGGGCTGATGACTGGCGGACGCCGACGTTCTTGGACGGGTTGGAGCGAGGGGCGATCGGCAGGTCAGCGCCGGGTGACGGTGTAGCCGGCGTCGTTGACTGCGGCGGTCCAGACGTCGCGGTCGCACCACTTGGTGATGTTCGGCTGCAGCTCGCTGATCATCCGCATCCGCGCCTCCCAGTCGTGCCCGACGTCGCCGCGGCTGCCGTCGCAGCCGGCGCAGCCGTCCTCGCCATGGATGTGGCCGGCCATCCAGGCATTGACCGCGACGTTGATGATGACCGCGTACAGGTCGCCGCCCGTCTGGGCCAGGGAGTCCGGTACCCCGGCGAGGACCAGGGCGAGCTCGGGGTTGTCGATCGGCGGCATCGGGGCCTGCCCAGCGCCCTTCTCGCTGCTGCTCTCCTGGTAGGAGGCCTGGCTCTTCGCGAGGCGGTCGGCCGTGGCGGAGGCGTCGAAGTACCTCCAGGCGGAGCGCACCTGGATCCCGAGCCGCTCGGACACGGTCGTGATCTGCTGCTCGATCGTGTCCGCCACGGTCGCGGGGGCGAACGTCACACCACGACGGGCCAGCTCCGCGAGCGTCTCGGCAACAGCTTCCTTGAACGCTTTCGTCTTCCGCACCACCGCATCGTAGGCGAGCGCGAGCACCCGTCGGACGGCTTCAACTGCTGGCAGATGAAGCGAGAGTTGGCCAGAATCGCTGCGTCACTGGTCACACCATCACGGCATCTCCAGGAGAGGCGTATATGCCATCGATCGAGGCCTTGCTCCACCGGCGAACCGACTTGTCCGCCTTCGTAGTCCACTTCACTCGCACCACCGCGCGCGCCACCGCCAGCGAGAACCTGAAGGCGATGCTGGACGATCGCGTGATCGAGGCGCGCAGCGTCTTCGGCATGGCAGCCCGCCTTGCCGAGAAGTACGAGGTCATCGCGGATACCCAGCGGACCGTCTGCTTCACCGAGACGCCTCTCGAACATGCCTGGATGATGTGCGAGAAGATCCCCAACCGCACCATGAGCTTCAGCGGTTACGGCCTGGCGTTCACCCGCACATTCGCGCGACGCAGGGGCGCCAACCCCGTGTGGTACCTCGACATCACCACCGGCCACGACTGGCTGACCCGCCCGATCAACAACATGGTCAGCGATGTTGAAAAGGTCGCTGGCGACCCGTTCAAAGGGGGAAAGGATGCAGCGGTAGATGCGGACATCCTGCGGTTGACACCCTTCATCGAACAGATGGGCGCCCCAGCGGGGAGGCGCAAAGAGTTCTGGTGGGAGCGGGAGTGGCGCCATGTCGGTGACTTCCACTTCCGCTTCGGGAACCTGGTGGTGGTCTTCGCTCCGGAGGAAGAGCACGACGAATTCGAGGAGCACATGCGGGCGATAAAGACGAGGGGGAGACTACCCAGTCTGGTCGACGCCAGCTGGGGTCTGGAGCGGATGATCGCCGCCCTCGCCCAAGTCTCCGAGCCCGGCCCGTTCCCGGAGTAGCGCAAGCCTGGTCCACGCTCCGTCACAACCGCCCGACTCTAGGCGTGCGAGCGAGCCCCGGACCAGTGCAGGTCCGGGGCTCGCTCGCTGTTGAGGGCGCTCCGCCTAGAGGTCGAACTCGAGGTGTTCGATGTCGGTGAAGCGGACTTCGTCCAGGGAGCCGGCGCGGCGGCCGCCGTCCTGGAAGTAGACCTCCTTGAGTGCTTCGGCGGCGATCTCCTGGAGGCGGGCGTCGGACGCGCCCTGTTCCTGGGCGTCGAAGAGGCGGGCGGCGTGGACCGGGGGCAGGGCGACGGTGAGGTGCCGGATGCGGTCCTGGTCGGTGGAGCCGATCGGGGCGGTGTAGCCGAGGCGGGCGCGGGTGTCGATGATGATGCCGCCCGTGGACGCCGCCTTCGCCTTCGCCTTGGCCCTGATCTGCGGCTGCCACCGGGCCTTCACCTCACGCTCGATGCGCGCGGCGAGATCCGGGCGGGGCTTTTTGATCTGGTCCTTCACGTACCGCTCCACGGTGCGCTGGGAGACCCGCAGCATCTGCGCCACCGCCTTGGTGCCGCCGACCTGCTTCACCAGGTACCGCATCTGCGCACCCGCGCTCTTGGGTGCCGGGCGGGTGAACGCCTTCTGCACCGCCTTGTTCAGGCCGTCCCCGATCAGGCTCATGCCGGTCTTCTCCTACTCTCCGTTGTCGGCATCGGTGACGTTGCCGTCCTTGATGAACCGGGCGAAGTTCAGCTGCGGAGCCTTGAACTCCTCGCGGACTCCTTCGCCCCACAGCACGGTCTGGGTGCCTTCGTGCTTGACCAGGCCGGGGTTGATGCCGAGCTTGAACCCGCCGGGCAGCGGCTTGCCCTCCCGGTAGGGCACGACGTCCAGCGGTGAGGGTCCGTCGGCGGCGTAGACGACGCAGTCGGACAGGACCGCGATCGGGTACTGCCCGGTGAACGCCGCGTGCTTGACGATCTTGCGGTGCAGGTTGATCCGGGTGCGGGAGATGACTGCCGCGCGGATGTCGGGCCGCCATGTCGGGCGGGACAGGGCCCGCCACGGCTCGCCGGGCCGCCAGCCCTCGCCGCGGGGGCGCTCGCGGAGCTTGCCCAGGCCGCCCTTGACCGTTGCCTTGATCGCCGTGATGACGATGCCCAGCTCCGGGTCGCGCTTCTTGTAGCCGTCCATCGCCGTCAGGAAGTCCTGCGGCGACAGGTCGGCGTCGACGCCGAGGTCGGCCATGGTGGCGAGGTAGGCGTCGCGCAGCCGGGTGTACCAGCTGTCCAGGTAACGGCCGTTGTCGTACCGGACGTACGCCTCGGTCGGCGCGACGTCGTAGCCGAGCTCCTGGGCGTACGCCACGGTCGGTGTCGCGTACCAGACCGGGCCCGTGGGGCGGTCGCCCTTCGGCGTGAAGGGGGAGGGCAGCAGGCTGCCGTTCAGCTCCACCCACTCCTTGCCCACCTTCACCTTCGACAGGTCGACGTGGGACAGGTCGACCAGCCACGAGCCGGGCAGCTTCGGGTCGAACACCGGGTTCATGACCCGGGTGGGCTCGCCGAGGCCAACGGTCAGCCCGTTGGCTCCGGCGGCGAACGCCATGTTCACATCCAGGCCGACCAGGTAGCGCAGGGTGCACTCCGCGTCGGTCATCGGCCGGGCCCAGTCGTACGCCTCCTCGAACAGCTTCTCCGACGGGCCGCGCACGTGGAAGCGCGGCAGGTCCAGGGCGTTGAGCACCGGGTGCCCGTCCGGGGCCTCGCACGGGGCGCAGTCCACCGGCTCCGTGCCCAGCGAGCCGGGCGTCTTGGTCTCGGCCTGCCGCAGGGCGCCGGTCTCCTCATCCCGCACGGCGTGGGTCGGCGGGTGAAGGGCGGTCATCAGTTCCAGGCTGGTGACGGCGGTGGAACCGCGCGGCGTCATCACCCTCGACGCGTAGGTGCCCAGGACGCGGGCGAGCTCCGCCGGCGGCAGCTGTGCCGCGTGGTCCCAGAAGCGGGCGTCCAGCGCGTTCCAGGAGGGGATGCACAGCTGGACGCACTGGCGGTCCGAGCCCTTGGCCGGGCGGTAGATCCGCGCCCACGGCCCGAAGCCTCTCTTCGTGAGCTTCCAGTCGGCGCGAGCCAGCTGCTTGATGACCTTGTGGCCCTCCGGGATCCGCCCGGCGTCCCTCTCCTCCGCCGTGAGCGCGGTGGGCAGCCCGTAGCGCTCCAGGGCGGCTTCGGTGAGTACGAGCAGCGGGTCGGCCGGCCTTCCCGGGCCGGACAGCTTCGGCTGGCCGAGCTTCGCCTCCGCCAAGGTCCACTCCACCAGAGAGGGGAGGGACTTGGCGGGCACGTCCAGGACCAGGCCGCCGACGCAGTACGCCAGCACCTTCCCGTCCTCGACGTCGACGACCGCCAACGGGCCGTTCTCGAACCGCGGATCGGTGCTGCCCGCCGGAGTGCCGGCCGGGGCCGCCTTCCTCGCGCCGGGGCGGCGCGACGTCGACGACGTCGGCTTGGTGGTGTGCGCCGGCTGCGGCACGGCGGCCGGAGCGGCGGCGACGGGCGCAGGGGCAGGGGTCTGGGTGGTCTCGGTTTCGGTCATGTCCGCAGCCTCGGACGCCGTGCCTGTGGACAGCGGCCGGGCTTCGGCCGGGTGGGGGGTGCCGGTGAACGTGGCGGGCACCGGGGCGTCGGGGGCGGGCGCGCTCTCAGCAGCCGGGACCGGGGCCGGGGTGGCGGGGTAGAGCTCCGCGAGCTTGTCCAGCAGCCGGGCGTAGGCGTCGCGCTCCGGGGGGCGGGGCTCGGTCTTGCCGGACTCCCAGCCGGACACTGTGGCCCGGCGCACCTTCAGCGCGGTGGACACTTCATCGATCGTCAGGCCGTGCGCGGCACGCAGCCGTTTGCGTTCCGCCGGGGGCGGCAGGGTGGCGCGGGACGCGAGCAGGGCGTCGACCGCATCGAACAACTCGGACATGGAACACCTCCTGACCAACACCTTACCCCATGAAGCGTACGATGTGCGTACGTTTGGCGTACGAATGACGTCCTAAGTTTGTTCGGAGGGATGGGGGGCGGTCCCGGCCAGCAAAGGGCTGGAAAACGGCGCGTCACATGGAGTGCTTATGGGGAGATACGGCCGGTTGCAGCTCTGAGTGACCAGGGGGTTACGTGAAGTGGAAAGACGCGTTCGACCGCGCGATGGAGGAACTGAAGGCGATACGGGCCCTGCTGGCACCGGTCGGCCGTCTCGATGATCCGACGGTCGGACTGACCGCCCTGCACGGAGAGTTCACCCAGAGCCGCCTGAAGATCCTGGAGACGATCCTGGGAGGCATCACCGGGCTGCGTGAGGAGAACCGCGAGGTACGCCGCCGCCAGGACCGGATGATCAGCGACCTCAACGACACCCGCGGCGAACTCCGCCAGCTCCTCGAACTCGCCGACACCCTCCGCCCCCTCGCGGAGCTCCAGGCGGCGGCCGAGAACACCGGCGACGTCACCGACCCCTACCCGCCCACCGAGCCGTTGCCCGACCCGGATCCGGCAACCGGCCCGACCGCGCAGCCGCCCGCCTCACCCGACACCGACTCCCAGGGGGGAACCATGGAGTACAACGAGCACCAGGCGCAGCCCGAGCCCGAGCACGGAGACCAGGACGACGTGCTCAAGCAGCGGATCGAGGCCGCTTACCGGGGCAACAGCGCCCCCGCGGCCCCGGCCCCGCCGACTGCCGCGTCACCGTCGGGCGGCGGGCAGAAGGAGGACCCGCGGGTCAACCACGGGGTGCTGCTGCTGAAGGCGGCCGGGGTGGCCTCTGTGGACCTGGTCGCGCACCGCGACACCTGGGAGTGGCTCACCGCCCTGGCCGTCGACCACGACCACTTCCGCACCCCGCCCTCGGTCGAGGACGTCAAGGAAGGCCGCATCCAGACCGTCCTGTCCGGCCGCTCCCTCATCGGCCTGCTCATCAAGCTGTGGGAGACCCGCTCCACCACCACCCCGCTGGATGCGGACTGGGCACTGGCCACGACCGCCTACAACCGGATCGCCGCCGAACTCACCGCAGTCGACGGAGAGGGCCAGACCATCCGCATCGTCCTGGACGACGGCCTCCCCCACGAAAACGGCGACTGACACCACCCCGCAGCACAGCCGGCGGCCGTCCGTACCGGCCGGGACGGCGGCCAGCTGGCCGTGGCACAGCAGGAGTCCCTCACCGATCAGCAATCGATGAGGGACTCCGGGCGTTCAGAGCGCGGGGGTAAGCCCCAGCCGGGGTCCGGCTCCTGGCGGTCTGCGAACGCTGCGGTAGGTGTCATGGCCGGAGCGTACGCCCGAGAGACCGATGGGAACAGGCCCGGACTTCAGCTTAAGTTCACTGCCTGCTCTCGCGGACTGCCAGGGATGTTTCCACGGATGCTGCCACGGGCCGGCGGGGTGGACCCAGTTCACTTGCCTTGATCCGTCGGTGACGCCGGAAATCACATCGGACCCGTTCTGCCGTGACCGTTGTGTTGCGAGACGTTAGGGCCTGCCGGGAAATAACTTGCGTGTTCTGGCTCTTGACACTCCAGCTCGGTCAGGGTGTTCGAGAGCAGGTTATTTCCCGGCAGGCCCTTAAGGCTGACCACCTTTTCCCTTTTGGGTGAAATAGTAGGACACCATCAAGATACACGCAATGAGAACCAGAAGCCCCCAGCCTCCGTTATTGCCAATGACGATAAGGAAAATAGAGAAAGCCACTCCTATAACCGAAAGGGCGACGGTGAACTGGGCATACCTCTTGACGAGTGCCCGCTGCTCCATGGACCATCCGACGCGAGGCATATGATTCTCCTTCTTTTTCGTAGTCCGGGAGGGAGAGGCTGAAAGCCTTTCCCTCCCGGATTGCATCTATCCGCTTACGAGATTGGAAGCTATTTGCCCTGAGCTCCAGGAAATTGCATAACACCCGGCTGTGGCACCTAGAGATGCTCCCAGCGTGGGAGCAGCGGTGGCGCCGACCGCGGTTGCGCAACCTGCAGCGGCGATGCCACCAACGACCACGCCGGCCACATCACCCCAGAGGGCCTTCGTGTCTCCCTCGGCCAGGTGCGCAATTCCCGTACCCACGTCACCTATGGGACCGAGTGCGTCCGCGATTCCGCCCAGGCTGAGGAGTCCGGTGGGGTCGATGCGGTTGACGGGGTCGCCTTCGGCGTAGAGGTAGGGGTTCTGTTCCTGGCCGGAGGGGTCGGGGGTGGTGAAGCGGCCGATGTTGGGGTCGTAGTAGCGGGCCGCGTAGTGGTAGAGGCCGGTGGGGTCCTGGTAGCCGCCGGCGAAGCGGTAGGGCTGGGGGACCGTCTCGGTGGTGGTGGGGCGCTCGACGCCGCGGGGGCTGTAGCCGTACGTGTTGACCTTGGTGCCGGTCTCGTCTGTCAGGGCGACGACGCTGCCGAGTGCGTCGGTCAGGTAGTAGTGGTTCTTGCCCCCGCGGGTCATGGAGTTCAGCGTGCCCCCGGGCTCGCGGTTGAATCCCGTGTCCACTCCGGCCGTTGAGGTGGCGGACAGGCCGAGGGGCCCGTTGTGGAAGAAGGTGTCGCCGAGCTTGATCCGCTCGGACTGGTCGGTGGAACCGTACTGCCCGGCGTAGGTCTTGCCGCCGGTGGTGATCGACGTCATCTGGGAGTAGTCGGTCCATTTGACGCCGGTGCGGGTGGACTCGGGGGTGGAGGCGCCGGCGGTCTCGTTGCCGATCTTGTCGTAGGACCAGCTCGTGCTGGAGCCGTCCTTCGCGGTGATCTGCTGGGCGTCGTTGACCGTGTAGGTGGTGCCGCGCGGGCAGCCCTTCTCCACGCCCTGCGAGGTGAGGTTCCCGGCGAGGTCGTAGCAGTACTGCCAGGAGGCGTT
>NZ_JBBBEN010000049.1:0-72706 GCF_037137275.1 Streptomyces pratensis
GCGGAGCGGGTACCACATCGCTGCGCGATGTGCAAGCGGGGCGGTCGCTGCGCTCCCTTCGCCCACGCGATGCGTGGGCGGTCCCCTCCGCTGCGCTCCTGGGACCGGTGGGGCCGGCCGCTGCGCGCCCGGCTGACCCGCGCGGTGCGCGGCCCTGGCTGCGGTATGTGGTGGTGCGGCTAGTGGGGCCTCCAGTAAGGGAGTTGGAAGGAGCGCGGGGCGCTCCTGGCGGGTCCGCTGCGCTCCCCCGCCTGACGGTCCTTCCGGCTGCGCCTCCAGAACCTTGAGGGCCCGCGATGCGGGCCAGGCTGGCTACGAGGGCGAGGGTCGCTCGTTCGTGTTGGGTTTTAGTGTAGCGGGTGCATCTGAGAGATGCACATGTAGCATTGGCGGAAGTGAGGGACGCCCTGTAAGCCGCCTTGATGAGGGCTTGGATTCTGTTCGGAAAGGCTGATGGGCATGTGGAGTGCTGAGGACGTGGCGCGAGATTCGGTCCGCCGCCAGGGAGACGGTCTGACTGCCGCGGAAGTTGCGGAGCGGGTCGCGGAGGCGGCGGTCAGAGAGCGGGAGACCGCAGAACAAGTTCTACTGGGTGGGGCCTTCTCCGAGTGCGAGAGCGAGCCGGAGCGGCTGGCCGGCGTCTGGGCTGCAAAGCATGTGGAGTGGCGGCGCGTCAGGGACTTGATGACGTGTGGTGGGTGGAGCGCCTACGAGCCGGAGCGAGATGCTCCGGGCTCCGAATGGGCACAGGAGCGCGATGAACGGCGTCAGGCGGTCCTGTCCGAGCACGCTGCGCATCTGGCGCGGCAACGGGACCAGCGGGATGAGCTGCGGACGGAACTGTGGCTTTCTGCGGGCCCCGGCCGGCTGATCCGGGCGGCGGCCGATCGGGCCGGCCTCTCACCCGACGAGATCCTGGCACAGCTCGCCGAGCGGGTCGTGGTGAGTGAGGACGGCACGGTGTCCGTCCCGCCGTTCTCTCCGGCCAGGTGATCCGCACGGCCTTCTGGAAATCTGCCGTAATTAGTCATCGAAGAGGCAAGGAAATGTCAGCGATTCCGCTCAAGGAACACCAGGTAGACCAGAAAGCGGCCTTCCGTAAGTGGGTCGGATTCCCTGCAAGATCATCTGTGCCCCCGCAGGGGGCCCGGGGCACGATCGTGTCAGCGACCGGCTCCGGTAAAACGATCATGGCCGCTGCGAGCGCCCTGGAGTGCTTCCCGGACGGCCGGATCCTCGTCACCGTCCCCACCCTGGACCTGCTCGCGCAGACCGCCCAGGCATGGCGGGCGGTCGGTCACCGGGCCCCGATGGTCGCGGTGTGCTCGCTGGAGAACGATGCGGTGCTGAACTCGCTGGGTGTGCGGACCACCACGAACCCGATCCAGCTCGCCCTGTGGGCCGGGACCGGGCCGGTCGTCGTGTTCGCCACGTACGCCTCTCTCGTGGACCGCGAGGACGTCGACGCACCCGAGGGCCAGCGGAAGGTTCGCGGCCCGCTGGAGGCCGCTCTGGCGGGCGGGGAGCGGCTGTACGGGCAGCAAATGACCCGGTTCGACCTCGCCATCGTGGACGAAGCGCACTCAACCACGGGCGAGCTCGGGCGTCCGTGGGCCGCAATCCACGACAACGCCCGCATCCCCGCGGACTTCCGGCTCTACCTCACCGCCACGCCGCGCATCCTCGCCGCAGCCCGCCCCCAGAAGGGCACCGGCGGCCAGGAGGCGGAGATCGCGAGCATGTCGGACGACCCGGACGGCCTGTTCGGCGCCTGGCTCCCCGGCGCGGAGCTAGGGCTCTCGGAGGCGATCGAACGGGAAATCCTCGCCGGGTTCGAGATCGACGTCCTGGAGATCCGCGACCCCGCCCCCGTCACCGGGGAGTCGGAGGAAGCGCGGCGCGGCCGGCGCCTGGCCCTGTTGCAGACCGCACTTCTGGAGCACGCGGCGGCGTACAACCTGCGTACGGTCATGACGTTCCACCAGAAGGTCGAGGAAGCCCGCGCGTTCGCGGACAAGCTCCCCGAGACCGCAGCCGACCTGTACATGAACGACGCCTCCGACGCCGACCTGGCCGCCGCCGACAAACTGCCGAAGTCGTCGATCGACGCGGAGTTCTACGAGCTGGAGGCCGGCCGCCACGTACCCCCGGACCGAGTGTGGTCGGCGTGGCTGTGCGGCGACCACCTTGTGTCCGAACGCCGGGAGGCTTTGCGCCAGTTCGCCAACGGCATCGACGCGGCCGGGCGCCGGGTTCACCGCGCCTTCCTCGCGTCCGTGCGCGTGCTGGGAGAAGGCGTCGACATCACCGGCGAGCGGGGCGTGGAGGCCATCTGCTTCGCGGACACCCGCGGCTCGCAGGTGGAGATCGTGCAGAACATCGGCCGGGCACTCAGGCTCAACAAGGACGGCTCCACCAAGGTCGCCAGGATCATCGTGCCGGTGTTCCTGGAGCCCAACGAGGACCCCACCGACATGGTCGCCAGCGCCAGCTTCAAACCGCTCGTAGCCGTACTCCAAGGCCTGCGCAGCCACGATGAGCGCCTGGTCGAGCAGCTCGCCTCCCGGGCGCTCACGAGCGGGAAGCGCAAAGTCCACGTCCGGCGCGACGAGAACGGGCAGATCGTCGGAGCCGGCAGCGAGGGTGACGTCGAGGACCAGGAGGACGACGACACACAGGCCGCCGCCGAAGCGGCCCTGCTCCACTTCTCCAGCCCGCGCGACGCCGCGACCATCGCGGCGTTCCTGCGGACCCGGGTCTACCGGCCGGAGTCCCTGGTGTGGCTGGAGGGCTACCAGGCCCTGATCCGCTGGCGGAAGGAGAACCAGATCACCGGCGTCCACGCCGTCCCCTACGACGTTGAGGTCGAGGTGGGGGTCACGAAGGACTTCCCCCTCGGGCGGTGGGTCCATCAGCAGCGGAAGGCGCTGCGGGCCGGTGAGCTGGAGGAACGGCGCAAGATCCTGCTGGACGCCCCAGAGGCCGGGATGGTGTGGGAGCCGGGCGAGGAGGCGTGGGAGAACAAGCTCGCCGCGCTCCGGTCCTACCGGCGGGCGACCGGGCACCTCGCGCCGCGTCAGGACGCCGTGTGGGGCGAGGGCGAGGCGATGGTGCCGATCGGGCAGCACATGGCCAACCTCCGCCGCAAAGGCGGCCTCGGCAAGGACCCGAAGCGCGCGGCAGAGCGGGCGGCGCAGCTGACGGCGATCGACGAGGACTGGAACTGCCCCTGGCCGCTGAACTGGCAACGGCACTACCGGATCCTCGCCGATCTCGTGGACGCCGACGGGACCCTCCCCTACATCGCCCCCGGCATCACATACGACGGCGACGACATCGGTACGTGGAGGTGGGCGCAGCAGAACGCGGGCGTCCAAGCGCAGCTGATGCCCGAGCAGCGGGAGCGCCTGGCCGCACTGGGCATTCCCGTCACTGAGCCCACCTCTCCCGCCCCGGCAGCACCCCGTACGACGAAGGCCAAGGCGAAGGGGCCGGGCAGGGCGCAGGCGGCGTTCCAGCGAGGTCTCGCGGCCCTCACACAGTGGGTCGAGCGGGAAGGCGCCGACCGGTCGGTGCCAAGGGGCGCGGTCGTCGAGATCACCGTCGACGGCGAGACCGAACCGGTAGCCGTGAAGCTCGGTGTGTGGATCTCGAACACCAAATCGAGAAGAGACCGGCTGGAGACCGACCAGCTCGCTGCCCTCGCCGCGCTGGGCATGGACTGGGCCGGACCGCCACGGGCCATCGAGGCCGCAGCGGAGCAGCCCACCGCCTCGGCGGTCCCGCAGCTCCCGGCCGAGCGGGAGCATCACGAGGAGTGCGAGGAGGAGCTCTTCGAGGGGGCGAACTGCTCGTGCCGGTCCATCGAACGGTTCGGGCCCCCGTCCGAGCGCGAGAGCTACTGGGACAACCTCTAACCGCTCCCCCATCGCCATGAGACCCCCGGGCCAGCCAAAGCCCGGGGGTCTCATGATGTCGGCAGGTTCAGGCCGTGAGCTTCTTGAAGACCGCCTCGAAGCGATCGAGGGTCTCCTCATCGATCTGCTCGAAGAAGTCGTCCTTGTCCCGGGTGAGCTGGTGCGCGGGGCCGACGTGGTCGAAGTCGCGGGGCTTGTGCTGCTTCTCCCGGGCGATCGCGATGCGCTGGAGAATCGGGAGGGGCTTGTCGGGAGTGATCAGGTCCCCCTCGTTGACGGTGACCTCGGTCGCCTTGTTGTAGAGCCAGAGGTAGTCCTTGGTGGAGAACAGGTCCTCGATGTCGGCCGTCTCCGGAAGGCCGTCGAGCTGGCCGATGACGGTGATGTGGGACGTGTCGACGTCGGCGGCTTCGGCGGCGCTGAGAACCTTGGCGGTCACCTTGGTGGTCTCGGCCCCGTCGATGAGCGCGCGGACGGACAACCGGCGTCCCATGACGGCGATGAAGGCCGGCATGTTGCCGATGCCTCCGACCGGGATGATGGCCAGGCGGGGATCCAGGCCGGTGCGGCCCTGGCTGACCAGGTAGTCGGACATGCGCATGAGGAAGACGAAATCGCTGCTGCCCTCCACGGCCAGGAGCGGGCCGGATCCGAGGAACAGGTGCTGCGCCACGGAGTATCCGAGCGCCGCCTCCACTGGCAGGATCGTCTTGGGGTCTGCGGACAGGCTGACCGAGGTGATGACCACGCCCAGGCTCGGGTCAGTACGGGTCGCCTGGTCGTGGATGGCGCGCATGGTCTCGTACCGCGTGGGGTCGATCATGTGCTGGGAGTGGGTGGTGTAAAGGACCTGCTGCTTGGGCCCGAGCTCGCTGTAGACGTAGCGGAGGAAGTCGCCCTGGGCCTCGCCATGCAGGCTGGTGCCCGGCTCGTCCAGCAGGACGACGACGCGTTCGTCGGTGTCGCGGTAGGCGCTGAACGCGGCGAGGAAGGAGAAGAACCACTGGAAGCCGGTGGAGCGGGTGGAGAAGTTGGTCTCCACGCCGCCGTGCCGGTCATCGCGCAGCTCGATCTTGAGCAACCGGTGGTGGCGCTGCGGCTGGCCGTTGGGGTCCGGGGGCATGGCGATCAGGTCGGTGTCGAAGGAGACGCTGAGGTCCGGGTTCTGCTTCCAGTACTCGAAGACCTGAGCGCTCAGACCCAGGCTGGCGGCCTGGAGCTCGGCCTTGCGGCTGGCGTAGTCCTCGTCCAGGAAGTCGGCCGGGCCCTCACCGGCGAGGCGGAGCAGGGACATCATGGTCTCGTCGCCGGGCTCCCACTGCTTGGCCTTAGCGCGTTCGGCGAGTGCGTGGAGGTCGCAGTCGCCCGGGAGCATCTCGTAGGTGGAGAAGTAGAAGAACTTCGGGAGCAGCTCGATCAGCTGCTCTTGTTCCTCTTCATCGAGCCCCTCTTCGATGTACTTCTTGTAGCGGTCCAGCTCGGCCGGGACCTTCTCGATCGCCTTGACCCGGGCCGTCTTCTTGCCGCTGCCGACTTCCTTGGCCCGGGCCTTCGCCGCGGCGCTCACGGCCTCGATCGTCGTGTGGTCCCCGGTGATGGCCTTCTGGTCCTCCTCGTCGTCGACTCCGGCCTCTTCGAAGACGTCCGCCAGGACGTCCTCAAGGGTGCAGCGCACATCGGCTTGGAGGCTGCAGTCGTAGAGGCGGGACGCCGTGGCGTACGCCTGTGCCGGCGGCCGTACGCCGACCAGTTCCTCGATCGCGTCGAAGTCGGCGTCCTCCAGCTTGAAGACGGCCGTCACGGGGGCGACCGTGTCGAGGTCCTTCGTGCGCCGGTCCGGGGCAAGGTGCCGCCGTGGGTAGTCGGTGGTGACGTGGAAGTCGTCGGCGTTGTTGGCCGGGTTCAACCGGTGCAGGGCCTTGAGGACTGTCGTCTTGCCAGACTCGTTCTTGCCGATCAGGCACGTGACCTCGGGGTCGACCACCATGGTCTGCTTGTTCGTGATGTTGCGGAACGTCTCGATCTCAACGGACGTCACCAGCATGGCACTCCCCTCCAAGGGCCACGTTGCCCTTGTGCGATCCGCGCAGCGTGGGGGCCTGTGCCAGACGGGACAGGTGCGACCGCGCGATGTGGCTGATCAGTCAGTATGAACCCCGCCTCCGACAGTCACAGCCGGTTTCTGCCCGCCGGACCTGCGCTGCCCACGAAGCCACCCCGCTCGTGCGGGAGCACGTGCGGGGCGGCTCAGGAAGGGGCGCCGCATGCGGCGGGCCCGTGTCCCTGTTGCTGGTGTCCGAGATCTCGCCAGGCTCGACGTCGCTGAACAGGTGGGCAGCGGTCGTGCTACGCGACCGCCGCGGCAAACTTCACCGACGGGATGCCGGAGCCCTCGGGGAGCTCTGCGAGGGGACTACGGGGGAGGCCAGAGACGATCCACAGGCGCATGATGTTGTGGGTGACCAGCTGGCCGGAGCCCGTTCCGTCCTCGTTGAAGACGTCGACCTTCAGCAGCACCCGTTGCCCGGACTCCCCCAGCGTCCAGAGGTCCAGGAAGCACGGGCGTCGGCATGTACGGAGGTTGCGGCGCTGGTTCTTCCAACGGAAGCTCACGATGCCGTCGGCGAAGGCGGTCAGTGAGAGGGTGCCGGAGACGTAGGCGGAGCGGCCATCCCAGATCCACACCATGTGGCCGTGGTCCAGCTCGCGCCCCATGATCTTCGTCGGGGACATGCTCGCGTGCTGGATCTCCACCGCGCATCCGTCGGCCGCGATCACATCGGCGATGTGGCTTCCGCGCCGCTGTTCGCGCTGGGTCGCCGGCACCATGGCCTTCCAGTAGTCGTGCCACTGGGTCGAGGTGTAGATAAGGCCGTTCATACCGCTCCCGCCATGGCCATCAGGTCGGCGTCGCTCATGCCGAGTTCCGCGGCGCCGATGCCCAGGGCTGCCAACGCGTCCAGCCCGATCTCCGGGTTCTCCTTGATCCGTTCCTGCGCGCGCTGCAGGGCGCGGAGCTGGGTCTGCAGCTCCGCGTACTGGCCGTCGAGGAGCTTGCGGAACTCCCGGCTGTCCTTCTCCTGCTGGCGCAGGTGCTTCTGGTTGGCCTTGATGGCGAGGAGCTGCTTGGACACCTCCACGATGCGGGCGTGGACCAGGTCGGCGGGCAGGAAGGAGCGCTGGCCGGGGATGGTGATCCCCGTGTCGATGCCCGTGCCGCACCCGCCGGGGCCGGGGGTTGCCCCGTCGTTTCCGAGGCCGGGGATCGGCGGTGTGGTGCCGCCGGTCCCCTTCATACCGTTCCCCGGGCCTGTGGGCGGCGTTTCGGTGCCGCTGTGCGCGAAGCGGGTCATCAGGTCGTGGTCCAGCGCGCTGAGGGCGGGGCTGAGGACGACCTTGAAGTATTCGATCGCCGGCAGCTCGCCCGCCTGGATTCCTTCGATGATGACGTCCAGGAACTCGCCGGTCCGCCGGTTCCTGTCTGTGTGCTGAGCGAACAGAGGGGCGTAGTTGTCCGTGACCCACTGCTTGCTCGCGGCGGACAGGGATGTGAAGCGCGAGGCGGTCACCGCACACCTGCCTGTCCGCAGGTACGGGCCGAGTGCAGCCGCTGCGCCCAGTGCGCCAGGCCCTCGCACGCCTTCTCCAGGGCGTTGAGCATGTCCTCGTCGGCGATGTTGATGATCTGCTCGGGGTGCATCTCGACCAGGCCGTGGAGCAGGTTCACCCGTCGGCCCAACTGCATGACCAGCCGGTCGTCGGTCTCCTCGGAGGGCGGAGTGTTCTGCCTGCTGCCGGTCACCTGGGCAACCTGGGCGAGGCTGTCGCGGATCTTCAGCTCCGCCATCGGATCGGCCGCGAGCGCCTCCACGAGGAACGCCGGCTCCATCACGCTGGCCATGACCGCGGACCTGACGTCGGGGCGGTCGAGCTGTTCCACGATCTTCTCGGCGGTCATCGCGGATGCCGAGTTCGGAATCGGCCGCGCGCCGATCGCTGCGCGGAACTCCTGCGCCGTCACGCGGTGGCGGCCGGGCTCCTGGAGCATCCCCAGCAGGGTCTCCCACCGTTCCTGGCACCGACGCTCACGGTCCGCCTTCGGCAGGGCCTTCTCAGCCTCCCGGGTCTCCTTCGGGAGGGAGAACCCCAGCGCGGCCTCGCGGACGACGGAGTAGGACACCGTGACGTCGGACTCGGCCAGCGCCTGCCTGTGTGCGGTGCTGCACCCTGCGGACACCGATCGGTACTCACGGGCCATACCGGCGGTCATGCCGATGTCCGCGGCGAACGTCCTGATCAACTCGTTGGTGTCGTTGGTGGTCTTGCCGGTGTCCACCGGCGCGACTGTGAGCAGGAGGTCCCCGATCTCCAGGCGGGTGCGCTGCTTCTCGTCCGTCAGGAGGTCATCACGCGCTACGAGCTTCCGGCCGAGTTCCACCTGCTCGGAGGAGTACGCCGGTCCTGTTTCACGAACACTGGGCTCGATCCAATCCGTCATGGCCCGGAACGTAGATCGCGCCTCTGACAAATCCGGGGGCCGCACAACACGAATGGCCCAACCGATCCGCCATCACGGTGAAAAAGGTAGCCCGGAAGGATTGCACGGACGGGTATGGAGTGGACGCCGCCCCGGTCCGCCCTGCGAGGGCTCGCCCAGCTCGGAGGTGAAACACCAGTCCGCGCCTCCCTTCACTCGCCGGTGGTCATCTCCATCGCGCCGCATCCTGGGAGCCCGGCGCTGACCAGGTGCCCCGAACCGTCGGACCGCTGGACGTCCACCACGAAGTGAAACATGCTCGCGCCAGCCCCGTATCGCTGACGTTTCCGCAGGTCGGAGCCGAAACGCAGCCGCCACTTCACCCTCGCGTTTCACGGCGCGTTTCAGCGACCTTGAGTCCGAGCCGGGCTGGTCACGCGGCCCGGCCGGCCCGGTGGGCACGGACCGCCTGGCGCAGCGCGGAGTATGACACCGCTGTCGTTCCCTAGCTTGTGAGGCCCCGAGATCACGTCTCGGGGCCTCACTGCTCTCCTACTCCGGGTTGTCCGCGGTGTCGTCCGGGTCGTTTCCCTCAGCTTCTTTGAGGCACTGTCCATGCCCGCCCGGAGTACGCGGACGGGACCGTGGCCTATCAGGTGGCCGCGGACCTGTACGGCGACACCACGGCCGCCTGACGGCTGTACCCCTGTCCTCAGCCCGGCCTTCGCACGGCCCACGCAGCGACGGCACAGCCGACCGCCCGCCACTGAGTACAACAAATCCGGTCACGTGCCGCATCAGGCAACGTCCCGGACGGCGCGTCAAATCACAACAGGGCGAACGTTGCCTGACGCGGCACGCACTGCGGTCCTGCGAGAGGTCGACCGCAGGATCGAGCAGGGCTTTCCCGAGAGTCGTCATCGCTGCGCAGTCATCCGGTTTCGTCCACCGCTCGCTGGAGAGTTTCCAGCCCTTCTGTGAGTTCGTCGGGAGAGATGACGAGTGGTGGCAGCAGTTTGACTACTTCGCTCTGTGCCCCGGAGGTCTCCAGGAGCAGTCCCAGTTCGAAGGCGCGGGCGCAGACCGCGGAGGCGCGCGTCGGGTCCTGGAACTCCATGCCCCAGACCAGGCCGCGGCCGCGGACCTGGGCGGTCGTCTCCTCGGCGCAGACGGCCAGCAGCGCCTGCTCCACCATCGCACCGCAGGCCGCATCGGGGCCCTCACAAGACTCATCCGCCAAGCCGCGATCACCGCCATCCACGACGGCACCGAGAGAATCACCAAAAACACGCTCGAAGCCATCACCCTCGACCACCACACCGAACAACAACGACGCCCCACCCGCTAACCCACCCCAACCTCCCTTCCGTAAACCCCTGACCAGGCAAAACACCGTACAGCAGCAAAAACGCCCGGGCCATTACACCCAGACGCTCCCCACAGCACCCCCAAACCACTCACGAAAACTGACACAACCTCAGACCGGACCCCTCAAATCCACCCCACCACCCCTTCTCACCCAACCCCCAACACCCCAGCCCACACTCCACCCCCCGCATCAACAACCACCCAATGTCACGAGCCGTCGCCACTCCCGCAAGGTACCGGCACTCTCGGCCAGCTTCCTCCCTTCTCTCTCTGCGGCCCGCCCGTCACCCGAGCACACTCCTCGTGCTCGCTCTTGCCCCTAAAGACGGTGATGCCGTCTTTCTATATTTCCCGCTGGCCCCTCCGGGCCCAGCCGCCACAAACGACACACGCACGTCGGCGGATACGTGGCGCATTCGACGTCTTACACGCACGGGGACAGCAGGGTTACGTTGTACCCAACCGGCGTACCGGAAAGGTTGGTTCTATGAAGGTCGACCACATCGTGGCACGAATCGACACCGCACCGGAAAAACATCTTCGTCACAATCAGCTCTACGCACACGTGACCGACGGAAGCGTCACACGCGATCAGCTGAAACGCCTCGTCATCGCCAAGCACCAGGCGCTCGGGTCGGAGATCGCGGCCTACACGCTGCTGCTGAATCGTTTTCGCAGCCCGGTTCCGGCCGGATACTTCGCCTTTACCATCCACACACTTACCGAGTCCTACCCCCGTCTGCTGAAGGCCGGACAATCCCTGGGGTTGGAAGAGGAGGAAATCTGTCGCGAGCCGGTCAGCCGGCCCATTCGGCACCTAGCGCAGTTCCTCGCCTGGATCGGACTGCACGCCGGAGCGGGCGAGGCCGCCCTGGCGATCCGCACCGATTACGCGGTGTGGGGCGGTACGTGCGGCGCGTTCGCCGACGGGCTGCGGGAACTGGACGTGCCGCGCGAGGTGGTGCGTTTCCTGGAGACCGAGGAGCGGGTGCCGGAACAGATCCTCGAAGGCGCCTCGGAGGTCATCGAATACGGCCTCGCCCACGGGGAAAACGAGGGGAACATCACCCGCAGCGCCCTCCAGGTCGTCGAAGTGCAGGGAGACGCCTGGGAATGGATCAGCCGGGGCTGACGGCGGCCCCCGGGGCCGTGACAGGTGCCGCCTGCCCTACGCCGCGCACGCGGGGGCAGGCGCGCCCCGATGGCCCCGCAGAGCTTCCAGTGTTGCTCTCCTCCCGTGCGGGCTTTTCACTCCTGGCCAGTCCGCCTGGGGTGCACCCCCTTTTATGCGAGGCGACCAAACCACGGCCACTCAGGGAGAGGGAACAACGCGATGGAGGAGACGCTGGCGCGTCAGGTCGCCGCGCGGGGTCTGCCCGGCGGGAGCGACGCGGTGCTCTACCACCGGGCCATCGCCCGTCTGGAGGGGTTGATGGCCGTCTACGACGACGGCAGCACACCACAACTGTTGATGACCACCTACGACTACTTGGGCCTGCAGGGGCATCCGCTCCTCAACGCTCGGGCCAAGGAGGCCATCGACGCCTTCGGCACCGGCGGGCACTGCACGGGTGCGGCCGCTGGCATGTTCGTGGCTCACCGCCGGCTCGAGGAGCGGCTTGCCGCCTGGCTGGGGCAGGAGGACGCGATACTTTTCCCCTCCGGCTATCAGGCCAATCTGTCAGCCCCTCAAGCGCTCGCGGGAGCGGGAGACTGGGTCTTCTCCGACAGCCTCAACCACGCCAGCATCGTCGACGGTTGCCACCTGGCACGGGCGCGCGGTGCCCAGTTGCGGGTCTTCGGCCACAATGACATCGCCGATCTGCGGCGCCAACTCGCTCTGGCCCCGAGCGAGGTAACCAAACTCGTGATCTGTGACGCGGTCTTCAGCGCGGACGGGGACCTGTTGCGGTTGGCGGACGTCGACGACGCCTGCCGCCGGTACGGAGCAGTTCTCCTGCTGGACGAGGCGCACAGCTTCGCCGCCCTCGGCCCTCACGGGCGGGGAATCTACGATCACTTCGCCCTGCGCCCGACGTGCGCGCTGCTGACCATGGCTACGCTGAGCAAGACACTCGCCTCCGTGGGGGGGTTCCTCGCCGGCCCAGGGGCAGTCATCGCCAGCCTGCGCGGAGCCGCCCGGGGCTATGTGTTCAGCGCCGCCCTCCCTGCGCCGGCGGTGGCCGCGGCCCACGCGGCCCTCGACCTGCTGGAGACCGAGGGGGAGCAGCGGCGAGGAGACCTCTCGGGCAACATCTCCTACTTTCTCCACCGGGCCCGTGCAGCGGGGATACCGCTGCCCGCGGACTGTCGCAGCGGGGTCTTGCCCGTGCTGATCGGAGACGAGCGGCGGGCGCTGGAGACGGCCGACCACTGCCGTCGGCACGGCGTGATGGTCGTCCCCTTCGTGTGGCCGGTGTGCGCCCGCGGGGCCGCACGCCTGCGAGTCAACGTCACCGCCCGCCACACGCGGCTGGACATCGACACAGCGGTGGCCCGCATCGCAGCAGCCCTGGAAGCTACCGCTCCCTGACAGCAGTGCTCCCGCCGTTCTGCCTCCCCGGCCCGATGCCTGGGCCGCGTCCCACCGCCCCGGCCCAGGAGGTAGCTGTGCAACCGCCCTCGGAGTCCGCCCTTCCCGACCACGTCCGCCGTTGCAACATGGTGCCCGTCGGCTACCCACGGCAGGCGACCCTCCCGGAACTCTTCGGCGAACAGGTGCGCCGCACCCCGACCGCCCTCGCGGTCCGGGACGGGGCGGCCGGATGGACCTACGAACAACTGGGCGCGTACGCCCGGTCAGGAGCGACGCTTCTGCGGGCACACGGAGTGGCCGCAGGCGACGTGGTCGCCGTGCTGCTCCCGCGGGGAATGCAGATGGTCACGGCGGTGCTGTCGGTGCTCCACGCCGGAGCTGTCTATCTTCCCCTCGACCCGTCCCTGCCCGGACACCGCCTCCGCAAGACCCTTGCGCAGGCGCGCGCCACGGCTCTCGTGGGCAACGGGCCTGGTGGCGACCGGGCCTGGGCACCGCTGCCGTACGTGCCCGCCGCGCTGCTGTCGGCCGCCGAGGACCGGGCCGAGGAGAGCTGGTGGAGATGTAGGCGGGCCGGCCAGGCCGCCTACATCATCGCCACCTCGGGATCGACCGGCACGCCCAAGGCCGTGCTCTGCCCCCACCGCGGCCAGGTCCGGCTGGCACGTGGCCACGGCGACCTGCGCCTGTCGGAGACCGATCGGCTTCTGGCGACCACCAGCCCCGGCTTCGACGTCTCGTGCTTCGAAGTCTTCGCCACGCTGCTCAACGGCGGCTGCCTGATCCCCGCCCCGCAGGACGCTCTTCTTGACACTGCGGCCCTCCACCAGCTGATCGTGGACGAACGCATTACCACCATGTGGCTAAGCGCGGGCCTCTTCCACCAGCACACGCGCACCCGCCCTGAGATGTTCGCCTCACTGCGCTGCCTGATCGCTGGCGGCGACGTCCTCCACACGGCCGCAGTGCGCGCGGTACTGGAGCACGGACGGCCCTCCCTCCTTCTCAACGGCTACGGGCCCACCGAGAACTCCTCCCTGTCGACGGTGCACCGGATCGAGGCCCCGCTCCGCGGCGGCCAGGGCGTCCCTATCGGCAGGCCCGTTCCCGGATCGAGCGCCTACGTCCTCACCCCGAATGGTGACCTCGCTGGCCCCAAAGAGACCGGGGAGCTGTGGGTCGGCGGGGACGGCGTGGCCCTCGGCTACGCTGGCGATCCCGCACTGACCACCCGCAGCTTCGTCCCCGACCGGTTCGGTCGGCAGCCCGGCGGCCGGCTGTACCGCACTGGCGATCTCGCCTCATGGCGCGCCGACGGGGTCCTCGAATTTCACGGACGGCGTGACCGCCAGGTCAAACTGCGAGGCCACCGGGTGGAACTGGACGAGGTCGAGAACGAGCTGAGCGCCCATCCCCGTGTCCATCAGTGCGCCGTCGACGTGGAAGGGGACGGCCCCACACAGCGGCTCACCGCCTACGTGGTCACCGCCGGGGCCGGCGACACCCGCCACCTCCCTGACCTGCTCACCGCACACCTGCGCAGGCGGCTGCCCCGCTACATGGTGCCCTCCCGCCTGGCCCTCGTCCCCCGCCTGGCGCTCACCCCCAGCGGTAAGGTCGACCGCGGCCGCTTGTCCGCCCGCGCGGAGCCGCAGACCGGCGGCCCCCCACCGCGCGGGCGCGTGGAGAAAACACTCGCCAGTATCTGGGACTCCCTGCTGCCGGTGCGTTGCGGCAGCAGGAACGACCTCTTCTCCACGCTCGGCGGTACCTCTCTGACCGCCGGGCAAGTCGCCGCCGCCACTCGCGCCCGCCTCGCCCTCGACGACACGGCCGGCACGGCACTGATCCGGACCCTCACTCACGACCCGACACTCGCCGCCTTCGCCGCGGAGGTCCACCGGATCTCCGCCGGCGCCGAGGACGGACCGGCCTCGAAGCCGATCGACCTCGCCGCACAGGCAGCCCTCGACATCGACCCCGGAGGTGCCCCCACTTCCGCCCCCGCCACGCCCGGCACCGTTCTTCTGACCGGTGCCACGGGCTTCCTCGGGGCGCATCTCCTCCACGCGTTGCTGCGGGCCGGCGTCCGCCGCGTCATTTGTCTCGTGCGGGAGACCGGCGGGGTAAGCGCCCACTCCCGCCTCCTGGCCGCCCGGCAGCGCTGGGAACTGCCGGACCGGCCCGGAGGCGGCGCCGTCTTGCCGCTGCCCGGCGACCTGCGACTGCCCCACCTGGGCCTGGCCGACGACGCCTGGCGATGGCTCGCTGGCCAGGCGGACACGATCGTCCACGCGGGCGCGCACGTGAATTTGCTCCAGCCCTACCAGGACCTGGCCCCCACCAATGTCCACGGCACCAGAACACTGCTGCACCTGGCCACCGAGCGACGCCTCAAGCCCGTCCACCACATCTCCACCATCGCGGTCATCGCCGCCGCCACCGCGCCCCGCGGCCGGCCCGTCCCGGAGGACGCCCCGCTGGACCACCCGGAGCGCCTCGTCTGCGGCTATCCGCAGACGAAATGGGTCGCAGAACACCTTCTGGCCAAGGCGTCCGCCCGTGGCCTGCCGGTGACGGTCTACCGCCCCCACGAGATCAGCGGCCCCACCACCACCGGTGCCTGCCTCACCGGGACGCTGCTCTGCGCACTACTCAGGGCTGTTGCCGACACCGGCTGCGCCCCGGACATCGAAGTGTCACTGAACCTGGTGCCTGTCGACTACGTCTCCTCCGTCATCGCGCACATCCTCACCCGACACCCCGCACGGGGCAGCACCTGCCACATCACCAACAGCGCGCCCTGCGACCTCGCCGCCGTGGTCGCTAGGATGCGTGGCTGCGGCCACCGCATCACCACGCTGCCCTACCGCCACTGGGTGAGCCGCATCACCAGACTCACCGCACACAACCCGCGCCACCCCATCTCCGGCTATCTGCCCCTGTTTACGGCGGTACCCGGCCATGGGCCGCCGCCCTTCTTCCAGACGGACTACACTGCGGCCTTCCCCCGCCCGGCACACGACCAGCTGCGCCGACTGACAGCCGGCAGCGGCCTGGCTTGCCCGCCAGCCGACCACGCGCTGATCGATTTCTACCTCGGCCGCCTCACTGCGACGGGACACCTGCCCGCCCCGGCCGACGACTGACAGTGGGGGTGTGAGTGGTGGTGATTTAGCCGTGGTCTCCTCATATGCCCCAGGCGAGCGGGAACGGCTGCTCCCCGCCCTGGGCTGGGAGCAGCTGCCGCCGAAGGTGTCGCTGCGGCACTCCGGCACCGTGCACTACCTCCGGCCCGACGACCCTGCCGCTCCCCCGACGCGCAGGACGAACTGCGCTGGCGGGCCGAGGAGATCGCGTCCTGGGCGGGTCGTCCTGGATCAGGAGACAGCCGTAAGCGGCGAATGTTGGTCACAACCCTGTTGCTGTGGCTGGAACAGATGCATCGTGGGGTTCGCGGGACCCCCCGTCGAGCTGGTCGACGGGCCGACCGACGGGCAGCTCCCGGACGTCACCACCCTCACCGCGGAAGAGCGGGCGGACGGTACGCCGCTGATCAAAGCCGCTCCAGCACCCGTCACCACCCGCATCTTTCCCTGAGCGGCGGCGGTGACGGTTCGGACGGGCTCGCTCCAGGTCCCCCACAGCGCATACGTGGGCGGCCGCGCCGACTGGCGCACGCAGTGCCGCCGGGACATGCCGCGCTGTCGCTGTCCTCCAGGATAAGGAAAGCGCGCCTCTCCCCTTCCGGTACCCGCTTCCGAAGGCCGTCTGCTTGGTCCGCGATGATCGAGTGGGCAGTCGTACGGCTGCCGTGCGTTGGAGGTCGAGGGGACATCATGAGTGAGAAAGCACGGATGACTGGCGGCCCGCTGGACGGACAGGCCATCGAGCTCCACCCTGTGCAGGCGCAGAGCGGTGAATACGGCACCCTGTCCGGCGGGGGCACTGCCCCCGGGGAGCCCGCCTACGCACGCGACGGCCACGACCGGTGGAGCTGGCAGGGCAAGCCCTGGCTCACCGACTGAGGCCGCGAGGATGCTGTCGGCGGCCGCGGTGAAGGACAGCAGCCCGGCCGGGCGGGCGAGGGGCCCGACGCGGCCCACCGGGTCGGGGTGGGTGTGCTGGAGCTGGGCCAGGGCGTGCCACAGGTCTCCCGGCAGATCCGGCGTGGTCTCTTCTCTGCTGCGTCTCATGAGACCGGTCTATGGCCTGGCACCGGCGTACGACCGGGTTCGGCCTCTCCCTCCCGTACGGCGACGCCGCGACTTTACGGGCCGTCCCGCCGGGCGGGGAGCTGCGCTACTCGTTCTTCCGTCCGTGGAGGAACCCGAAGAAGCCGGCGGCCTGCTTCGCCGCGGCTTCCTGCTCAGCTCGTTCTTCAGCCTCGCGGCGTTCCCGTTCCTTGATGCTGAGGCAGACGCGGCAGTCCCCTTGGGGAGCTTCGGCCCCGTCGTCGGGGTAGGTCTTGCGGCCACAGGTCGGACACGGCCAGGTCGCTGCCTCCCGGCGGCGCCGCTTCTCCTTGTACGCGAGGCGCTCCCGCTCCCTCTCGGCCTCTTCTGTCCGCCGGCGTTCCTCGTCCCGGACACGGTAGGCGCGGACGTCGTCGGGGTTGTCCAGGGCCGTGTGGAGGGTTTCCCCGTCGGAGTGGCCGTATCGCCACCAGATGGGGCCCAGCGGGCCGTGCTGTTGGAGGCGGGCGAGGGTGGTGACGATGACCGGCAGGGCGCGGCTGTGGTCGCGGTAGCCGTCCTTGGACGTGCCGCCGTACATGTCGTCGCCGTTCCACTCGCCCCGCCAGCAGTGGCGGGTCAGGTCGCGGACGGCCGTCATGCGGTTCATCATCGCCTTCGCGCCGACGTGGGCGGTGAAGACGATCGCCAGGGGTGGGTACCCCTCGCGGTCGCTTTTCTCGTAGAGGGTGGTCCACAGGGGGACCTCGCTCCGGCCGGGGGCGTGGACGGTGCGCTGGTAGAAGCGGACGTACTTGCCGAGTTTCGCGGCGAGGCGGGGTCGGTCCTCGGTGCCGTTGTCGACTTCCACGCACAGCATCGGCAGGCCGGCCTCCGGGGCGGTGAGGATGGCGTCGGCGCGCAGGCTGCCCTTCACAGGGTTGACGAAAGATCCGCCGACGGGCAGGACGACTTCGGTCTCCCACGCGTCGATCGTGCTAATGCCCGGCGGTGGGAGGGGCGGTGCGGCGGCCGGGAGGGGAGCCGGCTGGTTCTTCCGGACGACCGGCTTCGTCGGGACGGGGTCGGGCTGGATGAACGCGGTGATGGTGTCGGTGACCTTCCGGGCGTGCGGGGCCCCTGACGCCACGGATGCCTTCGCGGTGCTGCCCATGTCCCGGACCTCACGCTCCAGGACCACGCCTGCGGCCTCGAGGCCGGCCGGGGTGAGGTTCCACAGCTTCTCCGTGACCCGGTTGCCGTTCGCGTTGACGCTCTTCGCCGATCCCAGAGAGACGACCAGGCCGTGGGCGGCGAGGTCCTTCGCCCCGTTCAGGATCGTCTGGTTGGTCGCGTGGCCCGGCGCCATCAGCCGCCGCAGCTGCGCCGCGGTCGCGACCTTCACCACTCCCAGCGCGGTCAGGATCATCGTCCGGGTCTTCTCCGTCGACCCGAACGGACACACCTTCGTCCCACCCACCGTGACTCCCCACCTTTCCCCGTGCACCCGACCGCCTTCCGGCCGGAAGGCCGGCACGCGCCCCGCCGCCCCGAACCCGATCACCACTCCTACCACTCCCTACTGACTTAAGAGTGTTGATATAAGGGTTGTCGAGGTCACGGAATCGAGCTGGTCAAGGGGTCTGATCTGCGCAAACGCGGGCCGATGACGGGGCGGGCAGCGTAGGGGGAAACGTAGGGGGAACCGTATGACGGTGCGTAGGGGCTGGAACGCGCAGGATTGAGTATCGCGGACAGAACCGCTGCTCACGTGATCGTCGAAGCCAGGCCCGCCAACTACGTGGCCAGCCGCCACCAAGCTCGTCCAGTCACACCGCGGTGCCCGCCGGGCCGTACGCCGTCAGTCCGCGGCCTCTGTCCACAGGGCCGCAATTGGAGGCTCCTCTTGAGGCCGCCGCGATCAGCGGGGCGGCCCGTCGCTGAGGAGCTGTCATGCCCGAGAACACCGCCACCGCGCCGCTCGCCCCGATGGAGCCGGAAGACATCGCCGCCGCCTTCGCCTACATCCGGGCGTTGCAGGCCGACGACATCGACACCGCCTGCGCGGTCGCCGACGACACGGGCCCGGAGCTGCTCCGGCTGCTCCTGGACGTCGCCGCGCGCGTCTTCATCCCCATCACCGCCGCGGACGACTGCGGCGGGGAGCCGTGCGCGCACTCCTTCCTGGCCGCCGCGCTCGGGCGACTGCTGCTGGAGCTGCTCTGCCACGGCGAGTGCCTGGCCAATGCGCCGGGCGTCGCCGCGACCATCGTCCGGTTCACCGAGAACATCCTCACCGAGGACCACGGCGACGTCGCCGACGTCCTGCGCCAGCTGGAGGCCGCGGGAATGAAGCAGGCGATGGAGGCGCACCCGGCGCACCACAGCACCGCGTAGCCGCACCTCCGGGACGGCGGTGGTGCGGTGCGGCGCGCATCGCGGGCGCACCACCGCACCGCCCCGCGCCGCGCGCCTGGGGGGGCGACGCCACCGCACCGGGCGTACGGCGTGCGGGTCCTCTATCACACGCCCCCTTGACCGCGGCCTGACCGGCGACCGGAACGTGCTCTGGCAAGGAGAAACGCGCCGGGCCGTGCCTGGTCAAGGGGTCGGCCGCCGGTACGGGCCACCCGGAGTGAAGCGAGAACATTGTGGCGCGTGCGGGAGTGGAACCCACCGGGTGGAACCCACGCGATACCGCCGAACCATTACCGATCTGGTGAGCAGGGACGAGCAAGTGAGCTGACCTGGGATGGGGAGTGGAACTCACCACGCGGTGGGGAGTGGAACTCACCACGCGATGGGGAGTGGAACTTCCCGGACAGTGGGTGGGGCCAGAACACTCCGTTCCTCATCCCGGTCCGGGCGAGCCCGTTCCTCCGGGCCCGGAAGAGACCGCCCTGGCCGGCGGGTCTTCTCCGTCCGTGGTCCCGGTTACAAGGGTCCGGCGGGTACTTGCCGTGGCAGGGAGGTGAGATCCGACCACCCCGCGCGCTCGTAGGTCGTGGAGGTCGGGCAGGCGTATGCCGGGCAGTGCGTCGATGAGGTCGGCTTCGGCTGCGCGGATACTGCTGGGCCCGGAAGCTTCGGGGCCTGCGCCAAGGGCGCGGCGAGTGGTCACGGAGATCATCGTAGGAGCGTGAACCGTCGCGCAGGCTACGAACGACGCTGCGGGTCCGGTGCCCTCCCGCGCCCCCTGGGGGCGGAGCGTGCGGCATGATCGGACGCTGCCGGACCGGCGAACACTCCTCGCCGGTCCGGCCATCGCTCCGGCGAACTGCGGCCGGTCTCGCCGCCCCTGTACCGGCGGTGGATTCCAACTCGCTTCCAGTGGTTCCAACGGGCACACGACGCTGGAAAAACTCGCGCCCACGTGAGTCCGGCCGGAGCGTCACCAGTTCCACCTGTTGCCCGAACCGGGGCCGGTTTCAAAAACTCGCCCCGGTTCGAGGCGTGTGCTCAGCGGCCGGCTTCCGGTCCGTGCGGGCCTAGCTGCTGGGGGCGGTGCTGTTCCTCCTGGCGCATCGGGTGCACCGGAGGGGCGGTCTCCCGGCCGGTGTACTGCTTCGTCCTGGCGGCGGCTTCGTCGCCGGCCTTCGTGAAGACCTCCGTCGCGCGGCGCAGCTGTGCGGCGGTGAAGTCCAGGGCCTCCACGTCCGTACGCGATGCCTTCAGGGCCCGCAGCGCCGTCATGTCGATCGCCTCCTCGACCCCGGCCTCCGGCTCCTGGTCGTCGCGCTCGGGGTCGGTCGGCTCGGGCGCGAGCAGCTGCTCGGGCATCGCCGCCTGTTGGTGCCGGGCGATGTCGTACGCCCGGCCCCGCACGACGGTGGTGTGCAGCTTCTCCCGCACCACCGCACCGGCGAGGACGGCCCGCTCGTACTGCAACGGGATCCGGGGGATCTCCCACTCCCCCGCGCCCTGGCCCGGGGGCCGGGGCGCGGCCGGCTCGCCGGGATCGGCCGGGGGTTGATGGTCCGGGTCGGGCACGGCGGGCGTGCGGCGTCGGGCGGTGAGGTCGGACAGGGCCCACCGGGCGGTGTAGAGGCGGTAGCCGGCCTCAAGGCCGCGCACGGTCTTCGGCTCGCTGATGTCCAGGCAGTAGGTGGAGATGGCGGCGGCCGCGATCTTCTCGTCCAGGCCCGGCTCGCGGCGGCGGCCGCGCAGGACGAGGCCGAGGTGGCGTCGGGCTTCGGCGAGCAGGTGCCGGCGGTGGAACCGGCCGCCGTCGTTCATCACGAACACCGTCGCGGCGACGTCGACGGCCGCCAATGCTATGTCGACCACGGCGGTGACCCGGGCCCGGATCGCCGCAGCCGCGGCGCGGGCGTGCTCGAGGAGGGAGGTGATGACGTCGGCGGCGACCCCGGAGGTGAGGATCGCGCTCGTCTTCCACCACGCGCGCAGCTGCGCGAGCGACAGGGTCTTCTGCTTGGGCGGGCGGGTCTTGCGGGCGGCTATGGCGTTCAGCTTGGCGCGGGCCCGTTCGGAGATCACGGGCAGGAACCGCGGCTCGCCGTTGTCGTCGACGGCGGTGACGTACTCGTGCTCCAGCTCGGTCAGGCAGGCGGTGATCTGGTCGCTGCGCCGGGCAGTCCAGCGGATCAGCTCGTGCGGCACCCCGGCGATCTCCATCACCGGCCGGCGTCCTGGGGTGACGGTGCGCGGCTCGGTCGCCAAGCCGAGCTCCTCACAGACCTCCGCGGCCACGAGCTCGTTGTAGAGCGCGGAGGCGGCCACGGTGTTCTCGTGCAGGGCCAGGGTGTGGACCGAGCCCCACTCGCCGTCCAGGCGCTGTCCCTTCACCGACAGCAGCAGGTGGTCATGGAGCAGCGGCATCCCGGAGCGGGCTTCGTAGTGGCGGAAGCGGGCGGCGACCAGACCGCCGGGCGGCCGCACCCGGTAGATGCCGTCCGTGCCGTACCGGATCACCGCGACCTCGTCCTCGATCCACTCCAGCACCCGCCCGATCGCGTACTCGTGCGCGGCCTCGATCACCCGGCGGGTCTCCTCATCCCCGAGCGCCCACAGGAGGTAGATCGTCGGCTGCGGCCGGAAGACGAAGTCGACCCCGGTCACCGTCACCCGGCGTCCGAGGGCGCCGGCCCGATACGCCTTCTTCGGGGAGTCGCCCGCGGCGAGCCGGTCGGCCTCGATCCGGTCCGCGTCCGGGTGCCGGCCCCGCTCGCCGAGCAGGTTCCGCAGCTGCGCCTCGGTGACCTCCTCCCCCGGCGCGAGTCCGAGCGCGGCAAGTCCCCGGCCCATCCAACGCCCGGCCGGGACACCGGCTTGCTCCTGGGCGGCGCGCAGCGGTGTGCGGGCCGGGCGGCGGCCGTCGCCGACGACGGTCTGGCGCAGGTAGTAGCGGTACATCTGACCGGCCCGGATCACCTTGATATCCACTGTCATGGAGACCACGTCACACGGCTCTGACCTGCAAGGAAAGGCCGGACAGTCGTACGTCCCGCCGGGCGGGAGCAGCGGCCGAACTTTCTTCGCCGGTGCCCGTCAGGCGGGAAGCGGCCCCGGGCCGGACGCGAATGTCATCGCTCTCCGGCGGTCCTCACTTCACGACCCGTACGACACCAACAAGCACCGCTGAGCACCACCGAGTGCCAAGGAACGAGCACCACCGACAAGCACCGCCTACCTCAGCCCCTGGCAACCGCCGGGGGCTTCGTCGTGCTGCCCGGAGGAGACCACCGTGCCCACCTTCGAGACCCTCCCCCGCTTCACCACCGACCTTCAACACCTCACCCCCGCCCAGCGCCATCGCTTCCACCGTGTCGTCCTAGACGCCTTCGTGCCGGACCTGCGCACCGGCCGCCGCTTCCGCCCCGGCTTACGGATCAAGGGCGTACGCCGCGCCCCGGGCGTCTACGAACTCACCTGGTCCATGGGCACCGGCCCCGCAGGACGTGCCACATTCGAGTACGGGACCGAGGTTCGTCCCGGCACACCGCACGTGATCTGGCGCCGCATCGGCACTCATCAGATCCTCACCGGCCCGTGAGGGTTGGTTGGTGGTGTGCCGTGCGGGTCGGCACACCACCAACCGATACTGGTTCGGTCCGTTCAGCTCACCTGCTGAGGCGGGGCCGCCAGGTTCTTTTCCACTCGGAGGCGGATCGCGCGTCCCATCTCAGCGAATCGGACGGGATCCCCCCACGGTGGCCGGCCCTCCAGTGATGCGTAGGCGATTTCGCTGGAGCGCAACTCGATGAGGGCCGTCGTGCCCTGGTCGCCGATACGGGCGAACCGTGCGGAGTTGTCGAAGAAGGCGATGTTGAACGGGACCGGCCGAAGCGGGAGCCCGAAGTCCGGGTCGGTGAGGGCCTTGATGAGAGCGTGCTGGCTGTCAGGCAGTCCGGGGCGCCGGTCAAGCTCGAACGCCCACCGCACCGGGCCCATGCCCTCGTACCCGATGATCCCGGGGGCGGCCCTGACGCAGGTCACCAGGTCTGCTGTGGTCACGGTGTGGAAGACGGCGACACGGCGCAGCAATGCACTCGCACACCACGCCCCGCCGTTCAGGTAGGCACCCCAGCAGCGGCGCTGCTCCGCCTCGGTGGAGCCCAGTGGGGGCTCCGTCTCCGTGCAGCCTCCGGGGGTGTCCTGCCAGAGGCTGCGCTGCCCCTGGTCGGCCTGCTCCTCCGCGACGGTCGCCTCCGCCCGGGTCCACTCAGTTGGCGGCACCCCTGTTAGCCACACCGACGCTTCCCCACCGGCACCGGCGATCTCGATGCCGTGGCGCGTGCGGCGCCGAACCCATGCCCCCTCCAGTCCGTTTCGCCCGTACTGCTCGCTGTACGAGGGGAGGGCGTAGCGCAGGAGGCTGACGGCGCGCTCTGCGCTCTCCATGTGCAGCGTGACGGTTTCACGTCCGGGATGAACCCGGCGGACACCGAAAGCGTGCTCGTTGAAGTCCCGCCCCGAGTCGACGACGGCCTCGAACACGCGGGCCTCGAAGCGCTGCTGCACTCCGCAGGCTGCCGGGAGGACCGTGCATTCGCTCTGCTGTGCGGAAAGAGCCTGTTGGTAGCTCTCGGCGGTGTACATGCACCGTCGTTCGGCCTGTCGGCTGCTCCGGTTGCGTCGCAGAGGTGATCGGCCTGTCTGCCGGCTCTCAGCCTGAGCCGCCTCGCTGCGTGCAGGTCGTGCGAAGCCGAACTCCTTCGCCCCCTACGAGGCGCCCTCACATGAGGGGGCTGACGCCTCAGGGACATGGCTCACCAAGCCGGTCTCCGACTGTAGGCGACCGGTGCCAGAACCCACGCTCCCAGCCTGAGCACTTCACCGTGATGGGCCAACGCCTCGGTTCACCCTGCCTTCGGGAGCCTGATCGCCACGGCCCGGTCGATCTGCTGGAGCAGCGACCCGATCTCCTGGATGAGTGGGGCGGCGATGTCCGGCTGCGCTTCAACGGCCCGACGTGCCGCCGCCTTGTTCACCCCCTTCGAGGCGTCCTGGAGCCGACGCAACTGCGTGGGCAGCTGAAGCTTTCTCGGCCGCCTTCGACTCGTGCGTCCGGGGTCGCTTCCAGACCCGCTGCCACCCCAGGTCCTCGTCGGACTCGGGCACCTGGTCCTCGACGAGCGCGGCAGCCATCTCTCCGTGTGCTGCGCGGGCGCGAGTGAAGGCGTCCTCGAGTCCCGGGAGCTCCGGGTTCTCCTCCGGTGTCGTCACGCGACTCCTCCAGTGGGTGTCCGGCCCGGCCCTTGCTGCACGCCCGGCTGCTGGGTGTGCGGTGGCGGGGACGCCGCCGGGGCGGGCTGCGGCGCGGGCCCGCGAGCGGCGGCGCGCTCCCGGACACCGTCCTGGAGATTGTCGGCTGCCTCGATCGTGGCGCGGGTCTGTTCCAGCGCGGAGACATCGGTCCCCTGCTCCTGGCCGCGGCCGACCTTCCGGTCCCTACGCGACGGACGTAGGCGAGACCTTGAGGCGTCGAGCACGGCGACGGGGTGCGCGCGGGTGCGGGAGCCCAGGCGGCGACCCGAATCTGCGAGCTCAACTGGTTGATAGGCCGGACCCTGGGCGTGGCTGGTTTACCGCTTCATCCAAGTTGAGAAGGCGTCGACGAGGCCGTTGTAAAACTGCTCACCGGGTACAGAGCCGGGATTCTTGCTGGCGTCGTAGAAGGCAACGTTGTTGAAAGTGGCGGAGACGGAAGCGTTGAGGTTCTTGTAGAAGGCGAGCTTGCCCCGACCGAAGCCGACAAAAAGCCAGAAAACACCCAGCGCGGCTGAGTTCTGCAACAGAGAGCGGACTTCCGCCTTGTCCCATGGTTCGTCGCCGACCTGGATGACCACGAAGGCGGGATCGGCGGCTGCGGATTCCTGGTAGTGGCTGACAGCGCGGCGCATAGCGTCGGCGACGTTGCCCCATCCCCAGTCAACCTGGGTGTGGAGCTGACCGATGCGGCCACGGTAGTTGTCGAGCCGGATCTCTTCGAGGAACGGTTCCCTGCCGCTCGAGAAGATCACCGGCACCGTTCCGTCGTCGTCCAGGTTGGCCGAGAGAGCCAGAACCCGCTCGGCGAATGCCTGAACGGCGAATGACTCGTACAGCTCCTCCATGTGCCAGTCGTGGTCCAGAACCAAATAGACCGCGGCACGGCGTCCCTCGAGTCCGGTCCGCACGAGAGCCTGGCTGGCCTGCCGGGCCGGCTCCAGAAGGGCGGGTGCCTGACGCTCCACCTTGGTCAAGTTCACCGCCGCGTCCGTGGCAGCGGACCGCGTCTGTGCGGGCAGCAGCGGGCCGGGCGGCTGGGTTCCGGGGTCGTCGATATCGACGCCGTAGTCGGTCGCCAGGCCAGCCAGGCCGGACGCGTAGCCCTGGCCCACGGCGCGTGCCTTCCACCCGTCGCCTCGCCGGTAGAGCTCGGCGAGGACCACCACCGTCTCCTTGACGGTGAAGTCCGGGGCGATGAACGTCACTGCCTGCGTCCCCGGCTGGGTAATGGTCAGGTGTGGTGCCGTGGTGAAAACGGCTCCCGGCTGCTGAGGGTCGACGCTGACAACCACAGCGACCGTGGCGACATCGGTCGGCAGTCGGTTGAGATCTGCCGTGACTGTGCTCCCTGAGATGCTCACCCCGTCGTGCTGTGGATGGTTGTAGAACACCAGATCATCGTCGCTGCGGACCTTGCCCCCGGCGCCCAGGAGCAGCGCCGACACGTCCACAGCCAGCCCCGTCGCCTTCACCGTGAACGAAACCGACCCCGCGCTCAGAGCGGTGTTCTGACCTTTGAGCAGTGATGTGGACACAGACACCCCAAGTTGATCGTCAATACACGCGCCCTGATTCTTCCCCTACACACCGGGACCGCGCAGGCCAAACACACAACAGGGGTAGGCGGCGACCTGGCCATCGATCGCGAGGTGGTAGGAGTCGCTGACGAATGCCACGATCTCGATGGCCTTCGCCGTGGGCAGCGCAGCGGCATCTGGTCGAGTTCCTCGTCCGTGATCGGGACGGTCTCTCCTCCGGAGCGCTCGTAGCCTTTGCCGGTCTCGTCCTGCGACAGCGTCTCGCCGTTCAGCTCGCTAACCTTCTTCGTCCCTACCCAGCCGAGGTCCTCGAGGTAGACCTGGCGGAAGTGGATCGAGTGGTCCTTGGCCGCGGAGGCGACCTGCACCGGAATGGTGACCCGGCCGAAGGAGATGGCACCGGTCCCAAGGGGCCTCGGCATGCTGACCTCCGCACCCCTGGCGGGTGGGTGGCCGGGAAGCGGACCGGTGCAACGCCGAAAAGGGAGAACCGGGCCCCGAGGGGGCCTTGCGCGGCCGGGCCGCTGCCCGTACCTAGATCCTTGCGCTCCGCGGTTCTCTCCGCATCTGGAGCGAGCGGACTCCCTGCGCCCGATCACTGTGCGCGTAACCGGGGGTGGCGTTCGTTCGTTGAGGTCGCTGGCGCCGCCTTTCGCTGCCGCGACGGTGCCCGGCTGAAGTGTTCGTCCGGCCCATGACCGGAGGACTGGTAGGCCCTAGGCGCACCGCGTCATCGCAGCAGACCCGTTCGTGGCCATCCACGGTCCGCACAGTCATGGGCAGCTGCAGAAGGACGCACTATGGCATCGCAGGCACGTAAGAACGCGGCCCGTCGTAAGCAGGATCTGTCCGGGCTCAATCGCCGGGCCGCTCTGCAGGAGATCCGCAACACCCTCCCTCCCTCACCGCATGCCCGGAGGGCGGCACGTCTCTCAGACACCGCAGAAGCCCCCGATGCCGTGCCGGCTGAGCTGGTCGCCGTCGTCCAGGACCTCACACGGTGGGGCCACCGTCATCTCGATGATGCAGTCCGGGTAGCTCAGCAGTACGGCGACCATCCCAAGGATTGGCACCGCCTCGTGCTCTATGCGCTCACGGACGCCCTCGCCTACAACGTCCTCCTGGTGGGGACCCTGGCGGGCTACCTACAGGAACAGGGGATTGATGAGGACTTGCTCCGTCGTCACCTGCAAACGCCCGACCCTGATCGCTACGTCACGCAGGAGGCACTCGATCTCCTGGCAGGGCTCATGGGCAGGCCGGTCAATGAGGGCCAGCGCGAGCCGACTTGGCAGTTCGTCGGCCGCCAGATCGCCGAGTGCAGCGTGGGCAGGAACGGAGAAGAGGACCTGCCGACGCGGGGGTGAGGTCTCTGTCTCAGACAGGTTTGGCAGGGGCGAATCGACGCGCCCATCCCGGTCCGGTCGGCCACCGCGCTGAGGGTCGCCTTGGAACGGGCACCTGGCCCATGAAGTGTCCTAAAGAGTGTTGCCCGGCGCTACTTCCAAGTATCGGTGAGTAAGGTAGCCCCATGACCGCCCCATACAGTCCCGATGATCGGGAAAAGGTAGTTGCGAAGCTTCCTGCGCCACTGCGGCAGGAACTGAAGGTCCGTGCCGCAGAGTTGGGCGTGGACATCAAGGATGCCGTCACGGAAGGCGTCCACGCCTGGCGTAGCGCCGACGCGCCTCGCCCTCAAGTCGATACGTCGGGCGGCGGTTCGTTCGCTACGTACCTCCCGACGGGCTCGTACGCGGAGTTCAAGGATGTCTGCAAGGCCCGTGGGATCCCGTTCAACCAGGGAATCGCCCAGTCAATCCGGCTGTGGCTCGACAGTCACCCGTCTCCTCGCCGTGTCCCCCGCACGACCGGTGCGCGGCGTCTCGTGTTCGGGAACCAGAAGGGCGGTGTCGGCAAGACGGCGACGTCAGCCGGCGTGGCGGAGGCTCTCGCGGAGATCGGCCAGCGCGTTCTGCTCGTCGACTTCGACCCTCAGTGCCACCTGACCAAGCAGCTTGGCTACGAGATGCTCGCCATCGATGAGCCCAGTCTGGCCAAGCACATGCTGGGCGAGGGAAAGGGCGCGCTGCGTGACCTGCTGGTGCCGATAGAGGAGGGTGCTTTCGGCGGCCGGCTGTTCCTTCTGCCTGGGTGCAAGGACGCGTTCCTGCTGGATGCGAAGTTGGCGACGACGCGCCACGTCCGTATCAAGGAGATCGCCCTGGAGAAGGCGCTGGAGCCCTTGGAGAGCGAGTTCGACTTCATCGTCATCGACTGTCCGCCGAGTCTGGGCTACTCGATGGACACGGCCCTCTACTACGCCCGTACGCGGGACGGTGAGGAACCCAGCGCGTCGGGCGTGGTGATCCCGGTGTTGGCAGAGGACAGCTCGGCTGACGCCTACGACATGCTGTACGACCAGATCGAGGACCTCTCGGAGGACCTGGACGTGGCCATCGCCAAGTTGGGGTTCGTCGTCAACATGTACGACAGCCGCAAGGGCTTCATCGCTACGTCATCCCTCGAAAGCTGGAAGGGCATCGGTGATCCGCCGGTTCTGGCGGTGGTCCCTGAACGGAAGGAGCAGCGTGAGGCGAACCGCCTCAAGGCTCCGTTGCTGTCCTCGGCGCCGGAGTGTGAGCAGTCTGAGGCGATGCGCGATGTTGCTCGGGCGGTGAAGGGATGAAGGCCGCAGACCGCCTGGGGAATGGGTCGTCGTTCAACAAGGTGCCGCGTGGTCGGAGTGACCGAGGGCGGGCCAAGGCTGTTGCGCAGGGTGATGTGCCGTCCTACGAGCTGGTGCGGCTCCGCCTGAGCGAGGTGGCGCCCACTCCCCTGAACCCTCGCCGGAATTTCGGTACGGACGATCAGAAGGCTCGGTTCGGTGAGGAGCTGCGGGCTGTGCAGCTTGCAGCGTGTGTCGCTGTGTCGCGCGATGCGTACCTGTCTCTGTGGCCCGAGCACGCTGATCACGTCGGCGTGGCCGACTACGTGCTCGTTAACGGGGAGCGCCGCTACCGCAGTGCGGATCACGTTGGGCTCGAGGCGCTCGATTTCGTTGTGCGGAACGACCTCGCCTCGTCGAGGGAAGACTTCGTCGATTTCCTCCTCAAGGAGAATCTCGACCGGGAGGACTTCGATCTCGTTGAGCGGGCTCGTGGTGTCCAAGCTCTGGTAGAGGTCTGCGCTGGGGAGGGCGATGCCGGCGCCCAGACTCGGGCGGCTGAGCGGCTGGGTAAGTCCAAGGCCTGGGTGACCAACCAGCTGGCCCTGCTCACCCTGCCTGAAGGCATTCAGGAGAAGCTCAGTGCTGGCGTCCTGCCCGAAAGAGAAGGCCGTCTGCTGGCTCGTCACCTCAAGGCACAGCCGGGGCTGAGCACCCCTGACCTCATGGAGTACCTGGCCTCGCACCGGGAGGCAGAGGCACAGAAGCGGGACGAAGAGAAGAAGCTGCTGCGGGCAGCCAAGAGCGGAGGCGTGTTGACCGCGGTCAACACGGAGACCGTCGGCGAGGGCGGCCCCGCGAATGGGCAGCCATCAGTGTTGACTGCGGTCAACACGTCGGAGCCGTTGGCAGAACGCACGAAGCCAGACGATGGGACGCCCGAGGTGTTGACCGCGGTCAACACCTCCGCTCCTCCGCCAGTGCCCGTGCGAAATGCGTCGGCCGACTCGGGCTCCTCAGTCTCCGAACCGCCCGCTCAGTCGTCCGTACCGGCCCAGGGCCGCTCGGCGCAGCACACCGGGGAGGCTGAGGAGTACGCGCAGGTCCTGATGAAGGAGCTCGGGGAGACTCCGGCAGCCCAGGCGGCGACGATCGCTTCGGCTCTCTCTGCGACCGAACTGAATGCCTTGATCGAAGCTCTTCGCGAGTACGTCTAGAGGGTGGTGTGGCCCGTACACCATGGGTTCGGGCGTGGCAGGCTCCACGGTGTGTTGACCGCGGTCAACAAGTCCAGGTGTGTTGACCGCGGTCAACAGGCTCATGGTGCCAGCCGGAGAACGGATCGCAAGTACGGCTGCCTGTAGCCACCTGGGTGCCGTTCAGAGAGGTTTTAGAGCCGCGTAGAAACACAAAAAGGCCCGTACCCCGCCACAGCTTTCGCGGCGGGGTACGGGCCTTCGAAGTGAGCATCGGGGCGCCTGAGCGGTCACCCGCTCACGTCCGCGACGGCAGCGTTCAGCAGCGCGACGACGTCGGTCTCGTACGGGTCGGTGAACAGCAGGTGGTCGCTGACGTTGAACGGCCCGAACCTCATGGTGACGCGGAACCCAGGCGCGAGGGTGGTCTCCCGTCCGTCCAGTGCGGCGGTGAGCCGGTCGCCGTCCTGCTGGGCGTGCCGGGTCTGGGTGTACGGGCCGAGCCGGAGCAGGGTGTAGCCGTCGAGACTGTCGTCGCGCTTGCGGGCCTCGATGTAGAGGGCGTAGTGGGCGGGGGCCATGCCGATGTCGTCGGGGAGATGCAGGCCGTTGGCGGCGTGGGTGAGCTGCGTGTAGCCGGGCTGCCAGTAGCCGACGATCGACGTAGTCGGGCAGCGTAGCCAGTCGTGTTCGGTGTAGCCGAGCTGGCGGCCGTGGAGGGAGGCGCCCGCGTGCGGGGTGTCGGGGTGGACCAGGGTGACGGCGATCAGGTCGGGGCCGTGGTCGTCGCCGGGCCGGGTGTGCGCGCGTTCCACGAACGGGCCGATCCGTACGGCGATGTCCCGGGCTGTGCCGGTGCCGTCCAGGGCTCGGGGTTGCGCAGGGCGGTGAGCATCGCGCGGAACTCGTCGACGAAGACCTGGTCCTCGGGGGAGAGGGCTCCGGAGGCATGTCCACAGCGGCGCAGGCGACGGATCATCGGGTGCTCTCCTGTCCGGTGGTGGGGAGGGTGCTGGCGGGGCGGAGGTAGCGGGCGGCGGTGTTCACGAAGGTGTCGTGGGCGTCCTTCGCGGCCTCTCGGGCCGCGGTGAGGTCCTCGGTCGTGGCGTACGCCTCGCGCATGGCGTAGGTCAGCGTGACCATGCGGTCGGCGGCGGTACGGACGGCCTGGTCCTCGATGAGGACGCGCAGGGCGACCTGGGGGCGGGCGATGGCGCTGCGGGTCATGTGGCTCTCGCCGCGCAGGGTTGCGATCCGTTCGGGGCCGGCACCCGTGAGGGTGGCGTCGCCGCGCTTCCACATCGCGGTGCGGTGGTCGCTGGCGGCGCAGGCCAGGGCGGTGACGGCTTCGAGGCGGTCGCGGCGGATCGTCTCGCTGTGGGTGACGCGGATCTGCCGCTCGGCGGCGTTCCTGGAAACGGCCGGAGACGATCGCTCCGAGCAGGGTGGCGACGACGGCGAGAGCGGCGGGGACGAGGACGGCTAACACGCAAGGGCTCCTCGGGGTGCTGGGCAAGGGTAGGTGCCGTGCCCCGGCCTCTCGGTCGGGGCACGGCGCTGGGGCTGGTCGGGTGCGGAGTGGTCACTCGCCGCTGGTGGACTGGCGCTGCTCGAACGCTTCGAGGAGGTCGCCGATCTCATCCGGTGCGGGCGCGGTGCCGACCCAGGTGCCGGTCTCGGTGAAGACGTCCACGGCGTCGGTATCGGCGTCGAACCAGCAGACGTAGGGGCCGTACCGCTCCAGCACCGCCGTGGTGACGGCGCCCGGGTCGGTGAGAAGGGGCGCGGTCTCCAGTACGGCGAGGGTGGTGACGGCCAGCCACACCGGATCGTCCGGTGTGCGGGGGCGCCGGAGGTGGCCGGTGACGCGCAGCTTGTCGACGGGGACCAGGTCGTGGAGGACGGCGTGGGCCAGCTCCGGGTCGGTGACCCCGCACGGCAGGACCATCTCGTCGGTGCGCTCGTCGGTGGGGGAGACGGTGATACGGAACCGGGCCGTGCTGCCGTGCAAGTCACCGGGCACGGTGGCCTCCTCCAGGAAGCCGTCCAGGACTATGGCGTCGTTGGTGTCCATGAGATCAGCCGGCCTTCTGGGCAGAGTCCTGGTGGGCGGCGTCGTACGCCTCCTGGACCCGCTTGGGCACCATGCCCAGGTCGGCCACCTGGTGGCCGTGGGCTCGCGCCCACACCCTGCTCGCGGCGAGTTCCTCCCTGCTGCGGCCGCTGCCCGATCCCGTACGGCCGGAGGTCGGCCCGGCGGCCGTGGTGCGGGTGCCGGCCTTCACGGTGCGCAGCTCTTCCTGCGCCCGCTCCAGTTCGGCCTTGACCTGGGCGACCTTCTCCTCCGCTTCGCGCTGCGCGGCTTCGGTGCTGCGGCGCTCGGTCAGCTCGGCAAGGTCCGTGCTGATGCGGGCGGCACGGTTGCGGACCCGGGCGGCCGGGTGCACGGCGGCCCAGTCGAGGAGCTCCTGTACGGGGTGGGAGGCGGGGAGCGGAGTGACGGGGACGTCGATGGGCTCGGTGGCGGCGGTGGTCGTCATGGCGGGTTCGCCTCCGGTTTCCGGGATGAGGGGAAGCAGGGCGGTGATCGTGTCGGGGTCGGTGGGCAGTCCGAGGACGTCCAGGAGCAGGCCGAGGTCGTCCTTGTCGTGGGAGCTGCGGGCGGTGACCCGGGCCGCGGCGGCGAGCTGCCGTGCCGCGTTCGGGTTCCGGGGGAGGGACTCGGCTTCGAGGGCTTCGGACCAGTCGGTGAACACGGCTCAGGCCGCCTTGCCGGTGAGAGCGAGTTCCAGCACGCGCCGGTTGGCGGCAGCCTGCTGAGGGGTGATCGGCTGCCGCCACGGGTTGTAGGGCTCGGGGCGGGTGTGGATGAGCTCCAGCTCCAGGCGGGCGAGGGCCTGGTCCCGGACGGTCGGCGGGGCGGTGCGCGCCGTGCGCCGCTGCTCGCGTCGGCGGCGGTCCTGGTTGGCCACCACGCCGGCCCAGTCGTCACCAAGGCGAACCGTGAGCTGCTTGCGCAGCCTTGTGCGGTCGCGTTTGGTGGTCGCCGCCCACACTCCGGTCGGTGTGAGGTCGGGGTTGGCGAGCGCCCACTTGAGGCACTCGGTGACGACCGGGCAGCCGGCGCAGGCCTGCTTGGCCTGGGCGGTGGCCTTCTCGCGGGCGCGCGGGTCGTCCGTGGTGCTGACGTCCTCGATGGCGAACAGGTTGGGGTTGGTGCGGCAGGCCAAGTGCTGGTCGGAGACGGGGAAGGGGATCCGGGTGCCGGCCGGGACAAGAGTCGCCGTGCCGGTACGGGAGCCGGGCATGAGGAGCCTCCTCAAGGGGAGCGAGACGAGGTGTGGGGTGTGAGCGGGGCGGGTCAGGCGTGGTCGCCGCGGCGGCGTCCGGCCTGGACGTCGGAGGCGAACCGCCCGAGACGGGCCTCGGTGGGATGGGCCGCGATCCACGTTTCGGCGCAGCTCTTGTGGACCGGTTCTCCTGCGTGGGAGCGCATCGGTGTGGGCCGCTCGCACAGGGCGCAGGGGCGGTCCTGCCAGCGGTCGAAATGCTGAGCGTCGCGCCAGTCGAGCAGGCCGCCGGGAGCGGGGATCAGACCCGGATCCACCGGCGGCCTCTTGGCCCGGGTACGGGTCACGGTCGGAATCCGGGCAGTTGCTGGAACACCTGACCCAGCAGGTCGGCTGTCGGCTTCCACGGCCCGAGCTGCCCGCGTGCGGGGACGGGCAGGGGCAGCTCCTGGACGTCGGCGAGCTCGAGGTGCCAGGCACCTACGTGCGCCCACGGGGAACAGGGCGCGGCGCCTTCGGGGTCCTGGTGGCAGTCGGTGATCCGGGCGATGCCGACCACCGCCCCGGTGACCAGTTCGCGGTCGCGGATGGTGCGGGCGACCAGCGGGAGGCGCAGTGCGGGGCGGTCGGTCTGCTGGCTCGCGTGCAGAAGCACCCAGCCGGTCCGCCACGGGCGGGGACGGTTCTCGATGTTCTTCGCGCCGGTCAGGATCGCCGTCGTCCAGGGTTGCTTGATGCTGATGCCCCGGATCCAGTCGCCTTCGGGCAGGGGTGCGACGCTCATGCGGCTCGCCCCCACACCGCTGTCCCCGGACGGCCGGCCCTGCGGCCGTTGATGGACGGCGTGGTCGCATGCGTGGCCGTGGCGAGGACCGCCCGGCCGGAGTGCTTCCCGTCGTAGAGAGCGGCGTCGGCGGCCCTCTGCAACGCGGTCAGGTCGCGAGTGCCGAGCACGTCCGGGGTCGCGGCGCCGACCGAGGCGGCGACGTCAACGGTGCGCCCGTCGTCCAGGACGACCGGCGTGTGCAGCATCCGGACCAGCTGCTCCAAGCGGAGATGGCGGCGGCGGGCGGCAAGGTCCAGGACGACTGCGAATTCGTCGCCTCCGAGCCTGCCTACAGCGGCGTGCGGACCCGCCCAAGCGGTCAGCCGGGCCCCGAAGGCAGCCAGTACGCCATCGCCCGCCGCGTGGCCCAGGGTGTCGTTCACGGCCTTGAAATGGTCGGCGTCGACCATCACCACGGCCGTGGTGGCGCCGTGGCGGGCCAGGAGGCGCCGGGCACGGTTGGTGTAGGCGTCGCGGCGCAGCAGCCCGGTCAGCGGGTCCTTCTGCGTGGCCGCCAGCCTCTTGTGCAGGGCGACAACGTGGAGCGCCCAGCCGGTCAGCGGCAGGGCCGCGGTGGTGATCAGGAGGGCGTGCGGGCCGATCCGGCCCGGTAAGCGCACGGCGGAGCTCATACTGAGGGTCTCCCTCTCGTCTTGTACGGGTTGGGTGGCCCGGGGCAGCCGTCGAAGCCGCCAAGCAGTGCGGCTGTCCCGGGGCAGAGTTACAGCTCGAAGGGCTTGGAGTTGAGCCAGCTGTACGGGCTCCTCCAGGGGCCGGCCGTCGCGGCGGGCCAGTCGAGTTCCCAGCCGGGCCGGTATCCGCAGGCGCACCAGCCGTCCGGGCCTGCGTGGGGGATTGCGCGTCCGGCCTCCGCGGCGGCGCGTGCCGCGTCGTAGACCTCGTGCGCGGCCTGTACGGCGGCGGCGCGGCTGTCAGCCCAGCCGGTGAATACGTGCACGCCTGTCCGGCCGGGCGTCTGGGTGCTGCGTATGGGGACGTCGACCTCGTAGTACGGGGGCTGGGGCATGACGTCCATCTCCTCTCGTGATCGCGGCGGTTGACGGACCACCGCAACCGCCCCGGCCCCAGCAGTGAGCCGGGGCCGGGGTGGCACGGAGGTCCGTCAGCCGTGGATCGCTTCGAGGTCCTGCATCTCGAGGCCGGCGTCCTCGTCGTCCTGGTCGTCGTCGTTCGGGCCGTGGACGGTGCAGACGATGTCCTCGTCGTCGTCCAGGTCGCCGTTCAGCGCGCGGAACAGGCAGGTGACGCTGTAGGCAGGCGCCCACGCCCGGCCGGTGCATTCGTCGTCGTGCGGGCACGGCACCATCACGTCGAACCCGACGTCGCCCTCGCCGTCGATGTCGGTGCGCAGGGCGAGGGTGAGGTACTGCTGACCGAGGCGGATCTCCGCGACGCGGTCGCCGCCGGCCACGTTCGAGCCGGGCTTCCACCGCCACAGCGGCACGATCCCCTTGCCGAACGTCCGGGCCACGAGGTTCAGGTCACCGAGGCCGGTACCGCCGTCCAGTCCGAGGTCGGCCTGCCGGGCGCCGCTGAGACGCTCCAGGTACGGCAGGAGCCGGCAGAGGCTGTCGGAGAAGACGATCTCGGGGAACCCCTCCGACTTGAGGGTCCGGTGCGAAGCAACCATGGCCTGGTGCTGCTGGGCGACCACGTCCTTGGGCACCGTGCGGTTGGCGGGGCGCGGGCCCTGCCGGTCGATACAGACGCTGCCGGGGGTGGCGACCACGACCGCGATGGACAGCATGCCGTGCCGCTTGGCGGCCGCGACCAGCGGCTCCCTGGCCGTCGCGGTCACGTTGGTCGCATCGACGACCGTGAAGAGCCGACGGCGCATCCTCGCCTCCAGCAGCAGGTGCAGGGCGGCGACCGCGTCACCGGTCGCACCCTGGTCGCCGGCGTCGTCGCTGACGACCTCGCGCAGCGCGTCCAGGGACAGGATCTGGGAGGCGGGCCAGGTGCGCGCGATCGTGGACTTGCCCGCGCCGGAGGGGCCGATGAGGACCACCAGGCTGTGCTTGGGCATCTCGGGATAGATGAGCTCGGTCATGCGGATCTCCTCAAGACATAAGGGGTGCCGGGCAGCCCGGATGAGGCGCTGCCCGGCGTGGTCGGTGAGCAGTACGGCGGCGTTGTGCAGCGCCGTCAGCGGACGATCATGTGGTGGGGGTGGCCGTTCTGCATGTGGTCCACGCACTGCGGGCAGTCCTCACGCGGGCCGAGCCTGGCGTGGGCCTGGCGGCTGGCGTACGCGTGGAACCAGCACTGCGTGCACTCGCCGCGGGGCGGGTTCGTCGCCTTCGCGCTCGCCATCTCAGCGGGCTCCGGGGCGGGTGGTGAGCCAGGTGGTGATGGCGGCCGCGCCGATCCCGATCGCGCGGTGGAGCGCGGCGTCCAGCTCCATCCACGCGCTGCCCGGCCCGTTCACCTCCCGGGTGACGTTGCCGTCGTCGTCGAGGCGGACCGCCTGGCAGTGCTCGATGTAGCCGGTCTTCTTGGTCTTCTTCGCCAGCCACAGAAGAACAGCACCGCGGTCGATCGCGGCGTGCGTTCCGGCGTTGATGGCCGCACCGGCGAGCAGGGCGGCCGGGGTGACCCGGTAGCCGAACGCCAGGGTGACGCCGATTGTCGCGGCCAGCTGCACGGCGGTGTACGAGGCGACGTGGCAGGCGACCGCCCGCCTGCCGAGGGCGCTGGTGGTCATGGTCGGCCGGGTGGAGTCCGGCGCGGCGGGCGAGCCGTCGGCGTGGACCAGGGTGCTGCCGTACAACCGCTTGCGGGAAGCCGTCTTCGATCCCTGGGCCCAGTGGTCACAGGCAGGGTGCAGCTCACCGAAGGTGGCCAGCAGGGTGCCGAAGAGGGCCAGGCGCTCGGTGGTGAGGCGGTGGGGCATGCTGGTGGGTCTCCTGATCTCGTATGCGGGTGAAGGGAGCGGGGCGGCCGGCCTCTTTGCCGATGCTGCGGCCGTCCCCGTGTGCGTCTCCGCCCCGGCCGCGCAGGCCGGGGCGGAGGTGTCAGAACGGTTCCTCGTCCGGCCAGGCCGGGACGGGCAGGAGCCGGATGCGGAGCTCGCGCCCCTCGGACCAGCAGCCGCACGCCTCCATCTCCGGGAACGGCCCGCCGGTCCACCAGCCGCCCGCGCCCCGGCAGTCGGGGCAGGAGCGGCGGGGCTGCGGGGAGAGCGTGATGCGGTGCCGGTCGGCGTGCAGCCGCCAGTGGTCGGCCTTGAGGGCAGCGGCCGCCGTGCCGACCGAGGCCGGGACGACGACCGCCAGGAGCACGGCCGTACGGGGGCGCACCGCGTCACTTCCGGGGCGGGCGCGGCTGGATGAGGAACATGGTGCCGGTGCCGCTGTACGCGGGCGCGGCCTTCAGGAAGTCGCTCTCAGTCCGCGCGATCTCGAACATCACCTCCCTGATGAAGTCGTCGTCGCGCTGGAGGCCGACGCGGTCGGTGAGGAAGTCGGCCAGGTGCACCTGGTACGGAGAGACGCCGTGCGGGCGCAGGTCCTGCAGACGGCTGCGGACGATCCGGGCGGCGTCGGTGTCGTGGGGAGCGGCCGGGACGCCCTGGTTGATCGCGCGGCACTGGGCGGCGTGGGTGTTGGCGAGGTCCGCGGCCTCCTTCTCGGTGAGTCGGACGCGGTGGGTGTTGCGGGCCGCGCGGTAGGTGCAGCCCAGGCACGCGGCGGCGTAGGCGGAACTGCGGTCGCTGGCGGAGGTGTAGACGAGGGTGATCGCGCCCTCCGCCGGTCCGAGGGTGTTGCGGTAGCGCTGGCCGACGACCGTCCCGGACGGGCTCCACAGGGCCGGGTCCGGGGCGGTGGTACGGCGGGCGAACAGGCTGAGCATGCCGGTCTCCTTCGGGAGGGGTTCAGGCGGCGAGCCGGTGGGTCACCGGGGCCGTGGAGGTGAAGTAGGTGTCGGGGCTGGGCTCGTAGCCCTTGTCGCAGGGGTCGCAGCGCCCCTGGGTGCGCAGCGGGATGCAGTGGAATAGCGCCGGCCACAGGGGCCGGGACACGTCTGGCGAGCAGCCATCGCCTTGTCGAGCGCGCCTTCCTCCGCGAGGGTCATCGGGAGCTTGGGCTTCGCCAGGTCGATCCGGTACAGCCACGCAAAGCGCTTTCCGCCGCGGCATTCGATCCGGGCGACGGGCTCCTGGCCGCCAGGGCGCAGACCCATCTCCCGCAGCTGGCGGCGGGTCGCGAGGGTTTCGCGCCCGGCCTGCTTCCACCAGAAGACCGACAAGCCGTCGCCGGGGTCGTTCGGGTCGACGTCGACCAGGTCCTGGTCCTGGCCCGCCATCACCTGCTCCAGGTACCGGGAAGGCGGCGCTGGGGCAGCGGCTAGCGGGGGCCGGGGCGCTGCGGGCGGGGCCGGCCGATCCGGCGGCGCGGGCGGGACATGAGCACGGTGGGGCCTCCAACTAATTGAGGGCGGGCAGTGCTGCACCCCGCCGGCAGGAGGCCTGCTGACGGGGGAGCGTTGGGGTGTGGTGGATGGCCGGTCGGCCTGTACGGTCCTCGCCCGCGAGGACGGGCGAGGACCAGGCAGGGCGGCAGGTCAGCGTTTGTCATCGGCTGCGCGGAGTCCGGGGCGCCGCCGACGAGAGTGGCCGGGGCGGGACGCGGGCCTTCGGTGTGAGCCGCTCGCTGTCGGTGCTCAGAGTGCGGCGGAGATGAGCGCGAGGATGAGGGCTGCCGCCCCGCCGATGATGAGGGCGGCGCCGGCGCTGGCCCACCAGTAGTGGCCCATCGCCTTGGGGTCGTGGAGGTCGCTGAGGCCGTCGGCGAGATGCGCGTGCAGGGCGTTCAACGGGGGCAGGGTGGCGTACCAGCGGCCGAGCCGGTCTATCTGGCCGGTTGTTTCGTCGTCGGGGATGTGTCCGGCGTGGAGGGCCTGTCGGTGGGCGGTGCCTTCGGCGGCCAGGTCGTGGAGCTGGTGGACGACCGGGCTGCTGGTGCGGCAGACGGTGCAGCGGTAGCGGTAGCGGCGCACGGGGTGGTTTCTCCTGATGAGTTGAGGCGAGCAGGGCAAAGCTGCGCCCCGCCGGGAGAGTGGTCTCCGGACGGGGCGCGAGAGGTGGGGCTGTGGAGCTGTGGTGGTGCCCAGGTTCTACGAGTCCTTGCGGTACTCGCCGGGCGCGACGCGTTCGATCTCGCCTGCGGCGGTGAGCGCCGTCAGCGTGTCGGTCAGGGTCTGGTCGTCGAGGCCGGTGAGGACGAGGAGGTCGTGCTGGCTGATCTGCACGCCGATCGAGTCGGTGAGGCAGGCCATCACAGCGGCTTCGGGAGTGGGAGTCGGAGGTGCGATGTACGGCTTCACGTACACGAGGTCGGCCGTGAGCTTGAACACCAGCTTTCCGGTTTCCGGGTCCTGCCACCGGTGCTTGATGTCGACCCGGTAGTTGGAGCGGAGGAGCCCGATGGCCTCGAGGCAGGCCAGGCGGCCACCCGATACTTCGATCTCGACGACGGGAAGGCTGAAGCATTCCATGGCGGCCGGGTGGTCGCCCAGGGCGCCGCAGTCGCAGGGAGGTTGGAGGTCATCGGTCGAGTCCATGGCTTCATGAAACCGCACCGGATGCCGCGGGGTGGGTGAGTACGGGGAAGTCGGGCTGGGTCAGTTGGCGGCGCGGAGGAGAAGGTCGAGGACGGGGCCGACCCACCTCTGGCGGTTGTTGAACCGGGGGATGTCGTGAGGGTCGCGGGTGCGGAGAGCGGCCATGAGACGGGTTTCGGCGGCCGCGACCTCCCTCGCCCAGACGGCGGGGTCGTAGGTGAGGGCGGCGGCCTGAACGGAGCCCAGGAGGCACAGCCCGCGATGGTCGCACAGGGTCCCGCGGGTCCACCCGTAGCGGATGATCAGCTCCCGTGCGGTGCGCAGGGTGTGGCGGGTGGTGGGGTGCGGGTAGCCGCCGGGACCGGCGGCGTAGACCTCTTCAATCTGGCCGATGAGGCCCTGCACCGCGCGGGCATCGGGCTGTGCCGGGCCCCGGTTCGGGGCCGGGGCGCTGGGGCGTGCGGCGGGTTGGGTGAGGTGCCCGAGCATGGTCGGTGCCCTTTCTAGGAGTTCTTGCGGTAGATGCCGGGCTTGGCGCGCTCGATCGTGCCGTTCTTGACCAGGGCGGTCAGCGTGTTGGAGAGGGTCTTCTCGTTGAGCCCGGTCAGGGTGCGGATGTCGTCCTTGGGGACCTCCATGCCGAGCGCGTCGTCCAGGACGGCGAGGACGGCGGCGTCCGCGGTGGGCTCAGCCGCGGCCTTGAACACCGGAGCGAGCGGGGGTGCGTACTGGCCGCTGCTCCCGCCCGGGCTGGTGACGATGGCGGTGTCGTCGTCGCCGTTGACCGGGATCTCGGCGATTTCGTGCCGGTCGTCCCAGCCGGACCAGTCCTGGGGCCAGATGATGCGGTCGTGGCGGATGTGCGGGGCTGCGGACTCCAGGATCCAGGAGCGCATCATCTGGACGGGTTCGCCGGGGGAGCCGACGTAGCCGAGTCCGTAGGTGCGCTTGGGGTCGTTGATCGGGATGTCGTCGGACCAGATGAGGTGCTCGTCCTCGGCGGACCAGGCGGCGGGGATCGCCCCGGGGTCGATGCCTTCGAAACCGTCGACGGTGACCAGGTTGGACTGGGCGCTGTCGGTGCGGAGCATGACCAGCGCGCCGCCCTGGATCACGTTCATCCGTAGGGCGGTGCTGCCCCCCAACTTGTCGGCGTTGACGGCCTGGTTCACGATCAGCAGCGTCATGCCGAGGTTCCGGCCCAGGGCCGCGATCTTGTCGAGGACGAAGACAGCTTCCTTGCCTTCCTCGGTGGAAGGGTCGGTGATCATGTGGGTCTCGTCGATGACGACCATGACCCACGGGCAGGTGGGCGTGGCCTTAAAGTTCTTCCGGCCCAGCCGGGCGGACTCCTTGATGCGGTGCTGGAGCAGGGCGTAGGCGACGCGCAAGGACTTGATCGTGTCGTCGCCCGTCGCGGAGTAGGCCGCCATCGCCTCCACATCCGGGTTGGAGGAGCCCTTCGGGTCACCGTTGATGATCGCCATCCCGGCGAGGTGCGCGGCGAGCGCGACGATCTGGACGACGCCGCCCTTGCCGGATCCGGTGACCCCGGCGATGAAGACGTGCTGCGCCCCGAGAACGGGGTCGAAGAGCTGGAGTCGGGCGACACGTCCGGAGACACCGCGTCCGATAGCGATGTAGCCGCCGGTGGAGGGCTCCAGCACCTGCGGGCCGGGGAAGGGGACCCCGTCCTCCAACGGGTTCTTCTCCATGATGCGGATCTTGCCCCGGCGGGGGTTGGAGGCGTGGGGCTGGTAGTCGACCAAGGTCATGGCCGAGTGCAGCGCGCCGACCAGCTGCTTGCGGTCGGGGACCGGGACGGCGGGGACGTCGTCGTCGGCGACGACCCACGCCACCCAGCCGCCGGTGGCCGGGTCCGTCTGGGCGTCCTTCAGGTGGGTGCCGGGCATGACCCTCGGCCGCACCAGCCGGGCCCACCGGCCCTCCATCGTGTTCGGGTCCAGCTCCGCCGGCGGGGTCCGGCGCACGGTGACGTACTGCTCGCCGGGGTGGTGGCCGGGGGTGAAGGAGACGCAGGCAGCGGGGACGCGGTAGGCGGAGCCGACGGATTCGGCGGACACGTTCACCGACTTGCCCTGCGGCGCCTCGATGATGCCCTCCCACATCTCGCCGGAATCGGACACGCCGACCAGGTGCTGGCCGGGGTGAGCGCCGCCCTCGCGGGAGATGTGGTCGGCCCAGACCTTGTACAGCCCGCCCGGCCCCGGGCCCGCCGGTTCACCGGGGGCCGGGGCGGGGACGCGGACCTTGCGGGCGGCGAGGGCGGGGCGGAGTTTGTAGGTGAGCGTGGCCCACGCCGACCACCAGGCGGCGGAGACCAGCCCTGACACCGAGGCGGGGTCCAGGACCCCGGCCATCAGCGCGTCCGTGTACGCGGGGCCGAGCAGGGCTCCGGGCACGGCGGCCATGGAGGTGAGGAGGCTGGAGCCCAGCAGGGTGGAGCGCTGGGCGTGCAGGACATCGCGGAGCCCCGTGGCGTTCAGGACCCGGTCGGGGATGCGGCCGACGTAGTGGGTGGCGAAGGCCGCGCTGCCGGCGACCGTGGCGGCTGCGGTGAGGGCGGCCAGGCCGGGCTCCAGGAGCGGGGTGAGCGCTCCGAGGAGGGGCGGGGCGATCACCGAGACGAGCGCGGGGACCTGGTCGGCGGCGTGGGGGCGGCGGGTCACGGTGATCTCGGACATGACGGTCGGTTACTCCTGTGTGTAGAAGGCGGCTCGGGCCATGGGAACGTTCATCGCGCCGACCTGCTCGTCGACGCCTTCGTGTGTTCTGCGGGCCTGGGCGTCGGCGGCGCGGGCGGCGCCGACGGAGGTGTCGCAGGCGGAGGCGACCTTGATGGCCGTGTCGGACAGGCCGCGCATGATGCGGGAGACGTCCTTGGTCTCACCGGTGGTCAGGGTGTCCACCTCGAGGCCGGCGAGCTGGTCGGCGACGACGGCCACCGCCTGGGCGTTCTGGTCGGCGCGCTGCCCGATCTGCCGGATCGTCTCGCCGTCCATCCCGATCAGACGCGCCAGGAACTGCACCTGGGCGCGCAGTTCCCGGTAGGTGATTTCTGCTGCCATGGGGTGGCTCCTGATCTATCGCTGGTAGAAGGCGCGTTCGGCCGGGCTGGTCTCGTCGCTGTCCACCACGGCCTTGTAGACGCCGCCGTGCCGGATCTCGGCGTTGTGGTTCAGCGTCCGCAGGCCCTCGGTGCCGCGTACGGCGTTGCCGTGCAGCTGCGCGGCTTCCTTCGCCTGCACGGTGAGAGCATCGAGGAGCCTCTCCAGGGAGCCGATGAGGTTGGTGCCGCCCTTGATCTTCGGGTTCCTGCACTTCTCGATCAGCTGCTGGACCTCATCGACGCGGCGCGCGGAAACCGCCTCAGCCTGCTTGCAGGTGTCGGCGATCTGATGGGTCTCCAGCTCCTTGCCCGCCAGGAATCGGGTGAAGCGGCGCAGGGAGCTCACCTCACCGGTCGTCATCGCCCGGCCGTTGGACAGCTCGACAGCACCGCCGTACGGGGACATCACCGCCCCCAGGGGCGTAGCTCCCATCGCGGGCGCAGGGGATGAGGGCTGAGATGCCGCAGCCGGTTTGGCCGCGGGGGCGGTGGGCTTGGCGGGCACAGGCGGGGCTCCTTGCTGACGGTCACGGACGGCGCGGATGTTCTGCTGCCTGTTCGCCGCAGCAGGCGATCCGGAAGGCTTGACCGGCGGGTCGGCGGGCTTGGCCGGGGCGGCCGGCTTGGCCGGGGCGGCCGGCTTGGCCGGGGCGGCCGGCTTGTCCGGTGGTGCGGCGGGCTTCGCCGACACCTCGGCAGGCGCAGCAGGCGGCGTGGCCGGCGGAGTAGGCGGATCAGCGGGCGGGGCAGGTGGCTTGGCCGGTACGGGCGGCGCTCCCTGAGCGCGGTCCCGGGCGGCGTCCAACTGCGCCTTGTCGCGGGCGGCCTTGTCCCGGATGGCTTTCTGGCCGTCCTCGTAGCCGTCCCGCCACGCCGCCTTGTCCGCTTCGACGGCGGCCTCCTGCGCCCCGGCCTGGAAACCGCCCTCGCGGGCGGGCCGCGCGGTGTACGGCCCCTTCCGGATCGTGTCCTTCTTCCCGGCCGGCTCGGGCCCCGGCGGAGCTCCCGGCCTGCCACCCACCCCTGGTTCCGACCCGGGGCCCGGCTTCGACTTCGGCTCCGGGTCCGGCTTCGACTTCGACTTCCGGTCGGGCTTGAGGTCGTCCGCCGTCTTGACCGGACCAGGTGCTGTGGCCGCCCCGGGTCCAGGTGTCTTGGTCGGGAGAGGGGTGGAGGCGGGCTTGCTCTCCGGCGGCTGCCGCCCGGCCTTGTCCGCCCTGCGGCTGTTCTTGTCCTCATGGGCCGCACGGTCCTGCTTGTCGGCCGACGTCTTGTCCGCCCGCTGGCGGGTGCTGTGGTCCTTGCGGTCCGATGCCGCCTTGGTGTCGCGGGTGTTCTTGTCCGCCGAAGCGCGGGTGTCGGCGGTCTTCGCGTCGCGGCTGTTCTTGTCCGCCGAAGCGCGGGTATCGGCCGTCTTCGCGTCGCGGCTGTCCTTCTTCGCCGCGCTGCGGGTGTCTGCGGTCTTGGCGTCCCGGGAGTTCTTGTCGGCCTTGGTGCTGGCCGCCGACGTCTTCGCGTCCCGGGTATCGGCGGTCTTGGCGGACTTGTCGCTCTTGCTGGCGTGCGCGGTGGTGGCGGTGCGGTTCGACTTGCTGTCGGAGGTGGACCCGCGCTTCTCCGTCAGCCCGTGGTTGATCTTGCGGTCCGTGGACGATCCGCGGATCTCGCTGATCGTGTGCTGCACCGTCATCTTTCGCTGCGGACGGTTCGCGATGAGGGCCGCGATCCCCTTCCACATCCCGAGCTGAGAGGTGTTCTTTTCAGCCTTGCCCGGCTTGCCGTCCGCGGCCGCGCCGTCTCCCTGCGAGGAGTAGGCGCTGGACCCTCCGGAGGGGTCGCGGGTGGGGCGCGCGAGCGTAACCGGAGCCAGAATCCCGCCCCCGGACGGAGGTGCCGGAGCGGGCGAGGAAGGCGCCGGGGCCCCCGGGCCCGCAGCGGGCTCGGGGGCCCCGGCGGTGGGCGGCTGGGAGGGCATCGGGGGTGGCGGAGGAGGTGTCGTCACAACAAAATCCTTACTCTCGGTGACTTCCCTCCTTCCTTCCCTCCCAGCCGAAGGGCCCCGTTCCGGCCGCTCATGGCGACGGGAAGGGGCCTTTCTGCGCGGGAAGGAAGGAGGGAAGGAAACTACTCGGTGTTATGTGTCCTGCCGGCCTTGCGGACCAGGAAAGCGACCCCGCCGACGACCACCACGGCGATCACGAGACCGCCGGTGACGTCGATCTGGCCGCCCTGGCCGCTGTCGGAAACGGAGGAGACATTGGCGGCCCCCAGGGCCCGGCCGGACTGCTGCGCACCGGGGGCCGGGAAAGCCTGCGCGCAGACCTCCTTGTCGTACTCGGCCTTCTCGATGCATGCCTGGAAACCAGCCACACGACGTTCCTCCGCTTTCGCGTCCGGAGCGTTCACCTTGGCCCTCTCCACCTCCAGCTGCTGGGCCTGCAGAGCGAGCTCCTGCGCCCGAACCTCGGCCTCCCCGGAGGAGGCGCTAAAGGCGCTCACCCCGACCGCGCTGCCGCCGACGATGGCCAGCCCGACCATGGCCAGCAGGGCCTTGGTCTGCGCCGTCATCGGGGCCTTGGCGGGCGGCCCGTAGGGGGCGGCAGCGGGCTGCTCCCACTGGGCGCCGGAGGTCAGGTTCTGGAACCTCTCCTCGATGTAGTCGCGTTCGTTGTCCATCAGTCGTTCTCCTTGCTGACCTGCGCGTTGAAGGCGTGCAGGTCGTTGCCGATGCGGTCCAGGTCGGAGACGTCGAGGGTGATCGACAGGCGGACCGGGGCCGTCTCGGCCGCCCGCAGGCGGTCCAGGGTGCCGCCGGGAGAGGCGACCTTGAGAGCGGACTCGATCCGCTCCTGCGCGGCGGTCAACAGGTTCAGCGCGGTCTGCGCCGTTTCGGCGCTCCACTGGGCTTCCACGGATGCTCCTTGGCTGGTGGGAGGGGGTCGGCGTGGTCCGTATCGGTTCGGGCGCCTACGTCTGCCACCAGCACCTCGGGGAGGGGCTGGTGGCAGGTGAAGAAGCCGGATTCCGGTGACGTGCGGAAACGCCCCTGGGGCGGGGGCGGATCTGCTGTACTCGGTAGCGGTGAGGGCCAGCCCAATTCGGATGGGCTGGCCCTCACTGCTATGTGACGCGTCGTCGTGAACCTGCTGGTCAGCGCCGCTTACGGGGCAGCAGCCGGGGGTGGCACCACCAGCAGGCGGGGCCGTGGTCGTGCAGCGTCCGGGAGTGGGCCAGGGCGAACGGGGTGGCCACGATCAGCGCGAGGGTGATCACGACGAGGATCAGGCCGATCGCGTAGGTCAGGGTGCTCATGTCGAGTTCCTCTCGGTACGGGTGCGGGTCAGTGCTGCGGGCGGCGGCCCTGATGGAGCCGTGGTCTCACGAGACGTTCCTGAAGCGGGTCCGTGCGATCTCAAGGCGGCGGCCGGCGGTGGCGCGTGAGACACCGAGGACGTCCCTGGCCTCGTCGACTGAGACGGTCTCCGCGCCCTGGCGCCGGTACATGAGACTGAGCAGCGAGGTGACCTGCCCCTCGATCTCAGCGTCCCGGGCGAGCGCGGGGCGGCCGGTCTCACCGGAGCGCAGCGGCACCAGGTCCCCGCCGCCGCCCGACGCGCCCGTCTCACGGCCTGACCTGCGCGTCTCACCCGACTGAGACGACGTCTCAGTCGCGTTCACCGGGGTGTCTGTCTCAGTGAAGGCCGTCTCAACTGCCCGGGGCGTCTCACTCCGCTCCGTCTCGCGGTCGAGCGCCGGGCCGGTGCGCGGGCGGGGGAGCGTCTCACCGGAGCCGGTGAGACCGGCGGCCCGGGTGTTCCCGGTCTCACCGGGCGGTGTGGTGCGGCTCGTCTCATCCGCTCCGGCCGTACTGCTGGTGGCGGTCTCACCCGGGCCTGTCTCGCCGGTCTCACCGGAGTCCGTCTCACTGGAGTCCGTCTCACCGGGCTCCTTGGTGATCTGGTGGATGCGCCACATCACCCAGGGGGCGATGGCGGCGACTGAGACGATGAGCCACCACAGCGGCTCACCCTTGTCATCCACGCCGACCAGTCCGGCGTCGGCGAGGTGGTAGATCGCGTTCGCGGCGACCATGAGGATGAGCGCACCCGCGACATCACGGTGCCGGCGGAAGGCCTGCACGACGTAGACGTCGATCGCCAACGGCAGCGCCCAGGCGACCTCCTTGCTCCAGCCGGACATCTTGGCCAGGGCGAACTCGCCGCTCGCGGTGAGGACGATCGTCGCGCCCAGGGCCACGCGCGGCCCCCAGGTGTTGACGAAGTTCTTCCGCTTCTCCTGCTTCGCGATGAGCTTCTGAGCCGCGGTCACCTCCTCGCGGGTGGCCTCCAGCTCCCGGCGTACCTGCTCCTGCTCGGCACGGGCGCGAGCACGGGCCCGGTCGGCTTCCAGCCGGGCGGCGTCGACCAGGCGGGCCGACTCCGTCTCAGCCGACGCGATCCGCTCGGAGGCGGCCTTCTCCGCGCTGGAGATCGCGCCGGCCGCCTTGGCCTCCGCGACGGAGCGGACCCGCAGGACCTCCTCCTCCGCGCGGGCCTGGGCGGCCTCCAAGGCCTGCTGCGCCTGGCCGCGTGTGTCGTCGGCGTCCTGCTCGGCCTCGCTCAGCACGTCGGCGGCCTGACCGCGGGCGTGGTCCAGGAGCCGGGCCGCGTCCTCCTCCGCCGTCGCGACGTCCTCGCGGGCCCGGGTGCGCAGCTGCTCGGAGTCCGTCTCCGCCTGACGGCGCATCTCGGCCGCCGCCTCACGGCGAGCAGAAGCGTCTTCCTCGGCGGCGGCCACCAGGTCGGCGGCCCGCTGCTTGGCCTCCTGGACCAGGTGGCCGGCGTGCGCGGCGGTGACATCGGCCTCGGCCTGGAGCCGGTCCTTGTCCTGCTCTGCCTCGGCCCGCACCTGCTGCGCGCGGGTCCGGGCGGCCTCCACGATCCGGGCGGCCTCGGCCTCGGCCTCCGCCTGGAGCTTCTGGGCCGCCTGGCGGCGCCGGGCCAGAGTCTGCTCGGCCGCCACCAGGTCGCCGTCGGCGATCGTGCGGGCGCGCTGCACGGTCTCCTCGGCCGCCGCGATCTGCTCCTCGGTGAGCTTCCGCATCCGCTCGGCCTGGTCCTTGGCGAGGTCCAGGATGCTGTCCGCTTCCGCCTGCGCCTTCTGCGCGGCGCTGTCGGCCTCCGCGCTCTGCCGGCGGGCCTGCGCGAGCAGGGCGTCGGCCTCGGTGCGGGCGGCGGCGAGCAGCTGATCGGCTTCCGCGCGGGCGGCCGTCACGAGCGCCTCGGTGTCGCCCCCTGGGGCCTCGGCCGCGGGGGTGGGGGTGGGCTCGGTGGTCACCGTCGTGCCCGTCGCGTCCGGGCCGGCCGCCGCGGCCGTCGCGGCCGCGACCACCTTGGCGATGGAGGTGGCCCTGGTCGTCGTCTTCTTGGCGGGAGCCTTGCGGGCGGGTGTGCGTCGGGTACTCACAGGCAGATTCCTTTCCATGTGCGTCTGCCGGCCCGCTCGGGGGAGGGCGGCCCGGCAGGGCTTGAGGGGGCCGGGGGGGTCAGGCGGCCGGGGCCGGGTCGCCGTAGGTGCGGGCGAACGTCGCGGCGGCGGCAAGCAGGCCGAAGACCTCCTCGACCGTGCGCGCGGGGTGCTGATCCCAGTCGCTGTAGTGGGCGCGGGGTGCGCCGGTCAGGGCCCGGATGAGCAGCTCGAAGATCCAGTCGAGCGCCATGCGGGTGTCACCGCTGAACCGGTGCTCGGTGTCGGTGTTCTGGGCGTGGGTCAGGGCGTCGCGGATGCCGCGGCCGGCCGGGTAGGTGGGGTTCCAGCCCGCGGTGCGCAGGATGGTGATGGCGGCCTCGGCGTGAAGGGCGATCTGCTCGCCGGTCAAGGGCATGCCGCTGGGGCCCCAGTGCAACCAGTCGGTGTAGTCCGCCAGTGCCCAGGCGCGCTCGATCAGCGAGGCCGGGGTGGAGGACGGGGCGGAGGCCGCGATCGTCCCGGCGACGAAGGTCTCGATATCCCGGACGAGCTCGCGCCCAGTCCTCTCCAGGCCCTGGTGGCGGTTCAGTCCACGGTTCAGCTCGAACATGGTGAGTCCTTACGGTCGGTGGCTCCGGACTGTCCGGCTCCCTGTCACCGCCCGTCCCGGCCGCCCAGGTGGTGGGCGGCCGGTGCGGGCGGATCGGGCAGCCGTCAGGCCGCGACCGCGGCGAGGGGCCGGTGCGGGGCGATGATCTGGCCGTCGGGGAGCAGCTCGCCGGTGTCCTCGAAGAGCAGGACGGCGTTGCACAGGAGGCTCCTTCTCTGCACTTCACCAGATCGAGTGGTGGCGGGTCTGTAGATGATCACGGGAGCTCCATCGATGCCTCGGCGCTCGTGAGCGGCAAGTTGCGCGAGAGGGCCTTGAGTGGGTCGTGCGTTAATCGGTTGCTGAGGCACGAGGGCTGGCGGACACTTTCGCCGGTGTTCTCCGATGCTGATGTCGCTGCGCTGTACGACTTGCTGAACCCGTGGAACCCGGACCGCCGGTCCGACGCCCGGTTCTACTTCCCGTTGGTCATGGCCGCGGAGTCGGTTCTCGACGTCGGTTGTGGAACGGGCGCCATGCTGAAGCTCGCCCGCGAGCATGGTCATCGCGGTCGGCTTGTCGGCTTGGACCCCGACTGCGCCGCGCTGGATCGGGCACGGCTGCGGGCGGACGTGGAGTGGACCGAGGGCGCCGCAGCAGACGCCGGGAATGGGGCGGGCTTCGAGCTGGCCACGATGACTGGCCACGCCTTCCAGAACCTGCTCACCGATGATGAACTGCGGACTTCGCTCAATGCCATCCACGGGGGGCTGCGGCGCGGTGGTCGCTTCGCCTTCGAGACTCGGCACCCTCAGGCAAGGGCCTGGGAGGGATGGACGTCTTCGAACCCGGACGATGTAGTCAACCTTGTCGATGAGGCTGGCCGTGCCCTGCGCTACTGGCACGACGTCGACTCCGTCGTCGGCGACATCGTCACGATCCGCGGGACGGTGGCGCAGCCGGACGGCACAGTGCTCCGTGTACTCAGTGAGAACTTGCGGTTCCTCGACGTTGCGGCACTCAACGCGTTTCTGGTCAAGGCAGGCTTCGAGATCGACGCTCAGTATGGCGACTGGGATCGAGGTCCGATTACTGATGACAGCCGGGAAATCATCACCATCGCCTGCCGTAGGTAGCTCCTGCCTTGCCGGCTCGGTGTATTGCTGAGTCTGCGGTCGTTGAGATGCCATATGGATCACGGGGTCTCCTCGAGGCGCGGGCGTGGGATGCCGAGGTCGGTGGTGGGTCTCTTGGTGAGGCGGGCAGCTTCGGCCTGTTTGGCGCGGAGGAAGGTCAGGGTCGAGTCGATGCCTTCGACCTCGCCGAGCCAGTGCTCCTCTTCGGCCCGTTTGCGGCGGAGGAGGAGGTCCTTCTCGATCTCTGCGAGGCGGGGCAGCATCTTGGGGTTGACCTGGAGCATTGGGCAGCGGATGCAGGCGTGTTCGTGGTTGCAGGGGGTGCCGTAGGGGCGGGCGCAGTTGCCGAGTTCGACCTTGCGTTTGTCGAAGTGCTCCTCGAAGTCGGCCCACTCCTCGGGTGTGACCTCGGGGTATTCGATCTCTGGTCGGAGGGATCGGCGGTGGTTCAGGAACCGCTGGTAGTTGGTGACGATGTCCTCGGCGAAGACCGCGACGTAGCCCTGGAGGGTCTGGAGGTTGAGGTGGCCGAGCAGGGCGGCTCCGATGTGGATGGGCAGGCCGCCGTTTACGATCTCGGTGGCGAAGAGCCGTCGGAAGTCGTGCGGCGTGAAGGTCATGTCGGCGAAGGCCCTGTGGGTCTCGGCGAGTTCCTCGCAGCTGCGGGCGAACATGTGGATGAACGTGGTCGGGGAGATCACTGATCGCTGTGTGCCGTTCTGTCGTTGCATGAGGAACGGCATGGGCTCTGACCAGGTCTTCTCGTGCGGGTCGTAACGGTTGAGCAGGCGGACATGCCGACCGTCGGAGGTGAGGCGGCGGATGATCTGGGCGACCGCGTGGAACAGGTCCGCGGACATCGGGATGACGCGCTCGCGCTCGCTCTTGGACGGGGCGATGACGAGCAGGGCGATGACTTCGTTGTTCGGCCGTCGATACTGGCGGATGCTCAGGTGGGTGAGCTCGCAGAGCTCTTCGACGCGGATGCCGCTGTGCCGCAGAATCTCCAGGCCGGCCCATTCCCAGAACGCGGTGTCCTCGGTGAGCGTGACGTTGAGGACCTGCCCGCCCTCGTCGGTGACGCGGACCAGTGGTTCGTCCTGGCTTTTGGCCCAGGTGTGGTCTCGGTCGGTGTCCGTGCGCCGATAGGAGTGCCCGTCGTGCTCGAAGGTTGCTCCGAGGTCGACCGCGCGGGCCTTCTTGAGCAGGCCCGTCAGGTGCTCGTATCGGCCTTCGACGTGCGCGACCAAGGTGGGCAGCAGTGGCTGGCGGACCCGGATGCGGTCAGACATCCGTTGGTGGATCTCCCGCTTGCGCTTGGCGAACCCCTTGAGTTCCTTCGGCCGGATCGGGCAGGGCACGACCCACTGAGCCCACTGCTCGGGCTCGTCGATGGCCCAACTGTGCAGGTCAAGATAGAGAGCGCGGACGGCCAGGAGGATGCCGGAGTCGTCCGCGCGGGTGCGGCTCTCGTCGCGGTCCCACCGTTTGATGGCCTCGCGCCACTGGTCGTAGACCTCGCGGCTCAGTGCCAGATCCTGCTGCCCCGGGTTGATCTTCTCGATCTTGGCCCAGAACGTCTTCGCGAGCTGGCGGGCCAGGGCCGTGAGGGTGGTGTAGTCGGTTCCGGCCCGGCGCCGGGTCAGGTAGTCGATCAGCAGCTGGCGGACGCCCTGGTGCTGGATGGGGTAGCGGTCGACGAGCTGGGTGACGGTGAGCTGGCCGCGATAGACGTAGGCCCGCAAGGTCGGCGGGGTGCCGGGCGGGAAGTGGCCCATCTGGTCCAGCACCTGCCAGGTGCCCAGGCCCGCGAACCGGGTCGCCCCCGCCTTGCTGCCGTGGGTCACTCCGAGCCGCTTGGACTCCATGCCGAAGTGCAGCAGTGCGGACGGCGTCAGGTCCTCCAGCGCGATACCTCCCGTGGTCAGGGCGGCTGTCAGGTCGAACTTCGCCCGGACGCGGTGCATGTGGTGGACGTCGAAGGCGTCGGCCGCGGCGAAGAACTTCTCCAGCAGCGGATCGGGCTGGAGTTCGCGGAATCGCTGCGGGTAGTCCCGGAACCTGTTCGCGCGGAAGCCGGAGATCGACGGCCGAATGACCCGCAGGCAGAACGCCAGCTTGATGCCGGCGATCAGATCCGCACTGTCAACGCGGTCGCCCTCGCGCGCCAGGACGCTTACCGACTCGGCGCCTTCGTCGTCGAATCCGCTGGCCTGCCACCTTTCCTGCCAGGTGTCGCCGGGCATCTCCTCCAGGACGGAGATGACCCGCCGGACGGCTGTCCGCCGACGCCCCGGGTTCGGCCAGCCTTTGGTGACCTGCTCGACGATGCGCAGGATCTCGGAGGCCGGGGCCCGCGACAGGTCCCCGAAGGGGCCCGGCGGTGTGCTGGGCAGCGGCGCCGGTGCCGCCTTCAGCTCCGCGCCGGCGAACCGCGTGACGGGAGCGGGGATGAACGGCTCGTCGCCGCTGTAGTCGGTGCGGCGGTTGCGGGCGGTGAAAGTCTTCAGGTCAGCCACCGAACACCGCCTTGAAGTCGTCCGGGTCATAGCCGGGGGCGATGGTGGGCTGGAGGCGGGGGCGCTGATAGTGAGCTTGGAGGGCGTCGAAGAGGTCCTCGACGCGGGCGTGCAGGTAGCGGCCGGTGGTGGCCAGATCCACATGCCGCAGGATGGCCCTGACCTCGACCAGGGTCAGGTTGGGGTCGTTCGCCATCCTCTCGGCCGCCGTGTGTCGCAGGTCGTGCAGGCTCCAGTTCGTGCCCAGCCGGTCGTTGGCCCGCTGGATGACGCGCCGCATCGCCCAGTAGGTGAGCGGCTTGTCCGGGCCGCGGCGGGTGCGGAAGATGGGGTCGTGCGGGGCGGGCATGCCCATCGCGTCGAGGTAGGCGGCCAGCACCACCAGGGCCTGCGGGCTCACCGGGATCGGCTCGCGCAGCTTCGTGCCCTTCGAGACGACGTGGACGATCTGGGCCGGCCAGTCGACGTCGGCCGGGGTGACGCCGAGCAGCTCGGAGGCGCGGGCCCCGCTGGAGACGTAGAGCAGCACCGCGGCACGATCCCGGTCGTGGTTCATGGCCGCGAAGAACTCGTCCCACATCGCGTCCGGGACGGCTCGGGGCTCGGTGGCCGGGACACGCTGACGCAGACGGGAGCGGCGGAAGGCCGGCATGGCCTCCGCCGGGCTGCGGTGGGCCAACGCCCGACGCCGTGCCTCCGACACCGGCACCGGATTCATCAACGGGCCGTTGCCCAGGTGACGGTGGAAGTCATAGAAGCTGGCCACCACGGTCAGGGCATGGTTGATCGTCGCCGGTGCGTATCCGGCCTTGAGGTAGCGCTTGCCGGTGCGGGGGTTGACCGAGCCGGGTTGCGGCGCGTTAGGCCGGGTGCGGCGGCGCTGCGGATTCGGTGCCGTACGAAGCCAGCCAACCATCACTGCTACCTCCCCTTCCGTTGCCTTGTCCCAGGTCACGTTCAAGAGCCACAGGAACCGGAACCACCGCAGCAGGTCATTGGCGTAACTGCGGCTAGTTGCTGGGCTGTTGTCATTCAGAGCGAGGTCCCGCAGGTAGGGCGTCACCGACTCGACCGGGCTTCCGGCGTGATCGAGAACGGCGTACGCCGGGTGCTGGGTCTCCAACTGAACGACCGAGCCGACGCGGGGCAAGGAAGCCCGCCCCTCCATCAGCTGATTGCGCACGTGCGAGGTCACACAGAACTCCTTGGGCAGTCGGACATCGCAGTGCCCAACGACTTCAGGAAGGTGCAGTTAACAGACCAGCCCTGTTCCGGGTGGGCGGCCACGACGTGCGCGGCCTCCCGGTCGGGGCTCTCGGTGGTCGGGCACCTGGGGGTGTGCTGGCACAGCGAGTCCGGCAGCACGGTGGTGCCGGTGGGCGTCGCCGTGGTGGTCGGGGCGGTGGGGCGGCTGCGTTCCATGGGCTCTCCTCGAGGAGGGAGGCGGTTCCCGGAGTGTCCCGGGCTGGAGGCGTGCGAAAGGGCCGGCGGCCCGTGGTGCGGGCGGCCGGTGGGGGTGGATCAGCGTGGTACGGGAAAGGAGTTGGGTTCTGGTCCCGGGGCGCGGGTCAGGCGGCGGCGCGGGGTGGGCGGATGCAGGTGTCGGCGTGCTCCTGAGCGAAGGCCCGGGTGACGCGGAGCGTCCAGGCGTACTCGCCGCAGCCGGTGCAGACGCTGCTCAGGGAACCGTCGGTGTCCCTGTCGATAAGAACGGCGGCCCCGGCCCGGGTGGGCAGGCTGGCCACCGTGGCGGGCGCGGACATGCGGACGGAGGTGACGGTCATGAGGTGCTGCCCTTCGTGCGGAGGTGGGTGAGGTAGGCGTCCTGGAGCCGGACCAGCCGCTCCCACAGCCCGTTGCCGTCCGGGCAGCGGGGCCCGGACGGCGACGAGCAGGGCACGCAGCCCTTGCGGTGGGTATGCCAGGTGTCGGACGCGCTCATGTAGCGGTCGTACAGGGAGTGCCTGTTGGTGTTCGTCACGCCGCGGTCGCGGCCTGGCGGCGGCGGGACTCGCGGCGCTTGAGCCGGCGGCGGTCCTCCTCGTCGGTGCCGCCCCACACGCCGTGGTCCTCGCCGTTGTCCAGCGCCCACCGCAGGCAGTGCTCCATGACGGGGCAGGCACGGCAGAGCGCTTTGGCCTCCTCTGCCTGGACGACGGCGGGGCCGGTGGTGCCGATGGGGAAGAACAGCTCGGGGTCCACGTCCGCGTTGTTCTGGCAGAGCGCGTGTGCCCGCCAGTTGGTGTTGACCGGCAGATCGGAGGAGGGGGCGTAGAAGGCGTTGACGATGGTGCTCTGCATCAAGGGCTCCGGAGAGTGTGTGCGGAGCAGCCCGGGGAGTTGGCTCCCGGGCTGCTCACCGTGTTGGGGTGGATGTCCGTCACCTGGTGACCGGCCTCCCACGCCCTGGCGGCCGCCGTGGAGGCGGCCGCCAGGAGCGCGAGAGTGAGCGGGTGGGCCAGGCCGTGCGCGGTGAGGGCCCGGACCGCGAGGTGCTGCGCGGTCCGGGCGGCGCGTATGAGAGCGGCCACCGCTACTTCGGGTAGGGGTTCTCGGACTGCTCGTTCTTCTTCCCCACCTTGTCGCTCAGGTCCTTGTGGCCCTGCTCGTCCAGCGCGGTAACGCCGGGCGGGCAGTCGTGCCCACCGCAGTTGAACCGGAGACAGAGCGGGCACTGCCCGCCCATCACCGGCCGGTGCAGGATCAGCACCGGCTGCCGGACGTAGCCGGGGGCCATCTCCTGGAGCGTGCGCCGCGCCCGGCGGCCGGCCCCGGCGGCACGGTCGTCGCCGTCGGCCACCAGCTGCTGCACGATCTGGCGGAAGGCGCGTTCGGTCTCGTCGCGCTCGTAGCCGCGGCCGTCGTCGCCGCTCCGGTCGTCCAGGTCGCCGATCTCGTCCGCCACGCCCGCACGGGGAGCAAGAGCGGTCAGCAGCTGCGAAACGCCGGTGCACCGGCACGTCTCGAAGGTGCCCTGGCAGTTCGGGCAGAGGCTGTTCGTCGGGGCGGGGGTCGGTCGTGTCATGCTGTGCATCAGGTCCTCCAGTCAGGTCCTGGACAGCCCCGGGGGGTCTCAAGTCGCCGGGGCTGTCGTGCTGTTGAGGCTGTTCGTACGAGCAGCCGAGGCCGCCGACCNGGGGTTGGTCGGCGGCCTCGGTCGTTCGTCGTCGGGAACTCGCGGTCAGAACGGGATACGCGTCCAGGCCGGGAAGCGCTCGGCGCAGCGTCCGCAGTGAGACCGGCGAGTGATCCGGCACCATCCGGCAGCGACCGCGCTGGTCAGGCTGGACTCGGCGGCACCGCAGCGCTCGCACGTGAGCGGGCCCGCTTCCGGCTGCTCGGCAGCCTGGCGGGGGACCATGTGGTCCAGGGGGACCTCGGGGCCTTCGGCGGGCTGCGCGCCCTGCGGAACTGCGGCACGCCGCTGGTCGGCCTGCCGCACACGGTAAAGGGCGGCGGCCCACTCAGCACGGCGTCCGACCGCCCCACGCACGCTACGCCCGCGCAGGGTCCGGTCGGTCTGCGGGCTGAACGCCTTGGGCAGCACCGCGGTGGCCTGGCGGCTGGAGGCTTCCGTGCCGGCGTCGGTCAGGGCGTGGCGCCACTCGGGGATCGTCATGTCGAACTCGACCCGGCGGTTGCTGCTCCGGCAGTGGAGAGCGGCGGCGACGTGGGCCTTGCCGGTGTGGTGCGGGACCAGCTTCTGGACCTTGCTCTGCATGCCGGTGATCGGCACCCAGGTCTCGCAGTCCTCGCAGACCAGAACGGCCTTGAGCGGGTCGCGGAGGTCGATGTGCGAGGGCAGGAGCTGGGAGAGCTTGATGGCGGAGAGGGCGCTGACCCGCTTCGTGCGGGTCCGGCGGGGGCGTTCCTTGGCGGTGGGCATCGCGGCGGTGATGGACATGCGGGATCTCCTCATGTGCGAAGGGGAAGGGCTGCGTCGCGGTGCTCTCTCCGCCCATCAGGTCGCGCGGGTGACCCCGGCGTCCTGGCGGACGGACAGCGCATAGCGCTGCGACGTGCAGTAGAAGGTCGAGAACCCGGGGGATTTGTTGGTGCCATCAACCCCGGCCCCCTCTTGCGAGGCGGACGACTTCCTACGGTCTTGCGATGGTGCGGTAGTGCAAGGGGACCGATGATCCGGCTCCCACATCCGGCGGCGTACGAGACGGCGTCCGGGTGAGGGAGCCGGGTCCGTGAAGACCCGGCTGAGGCGGTCGAAGCGGCAGGTGGAGGCCTTAGGCCACCGCGCCTTGTCGACATACATAACTTAGCTGATACAGTGGGGGTTGTGTCAAGCACTTGATTGAGGAAGCTATGGAAGCTAGCTAAGCCAAGGGGGTCGACCTACGATGTCGCTCATGAGCAACGAGTCCGTGCAGCCGTACCAGCGAATCGTTCAGGATGTCCGCGACAGGATCCGCTCCGGTGAGTGGACCGCCGGGACCAAGCTGCCGAGCACCCGAGAGTTGGCCGAGGAGTACGGCGTTGCGGCCGGCACCGTCCAGCGGGCTCTGACCGAACTGCGTACGGCCGGACTCGTCTACTCCCACCAGGGCCGCGGATCCTTCGTTACGAGCACGGCTACCGAGAGCAGCAACGATTCGACTGCCCGCGCCCTCAGAGCCCTTGAGGAGCAGATCGCGGACCTGGCGGCTCGCCTCGAAAAGATCGAGAAGGGGCGCGATGACTGACGTATCTCCCTGCGTTTCGCTGAGCACCGCCATCGCTATTCCTCTCCGGTGAGGTCAACTTCGTTAGCAACGTTGTAGGCCCGGCCGGGGGTCGAGTTCTAGATCAGCCGCGTATCCAGCCGTCGGATACACCGAGTGGAGACATGGAGGGGCACCAAGTGGGCCAGCAACCGAACGCGCTAACACCGGAGGAGTCGCCCCAGCATCGCTTCGGGTACACGCTTCGCGAGCTTCGGAAGGTCCGCCGGTTCTCCTTGCGTGGGTTGGCTGACAAGGCCTTCATGTCGCACTCCAAGCTGCAGAAATGGGAGAACGGCGACAGGGCCCCGAAGGATCGGGCGGAGGTCGAACTGATCGACTCGCTGCTTCGCGCTGGCGGAATCCTGGTGGACCAGTGGGAGCGGATCGAGCCACCTGTCTCCGTGTCCAGCCGTGTATCCGTTTCGACCCCCCATGTATCCGAAGCCTCGGTGGGACTGGCCGCAGCAGCATCCCAGCAGGCAACGTCTGATCATGAGGGGATCTTTGTCCCCGCTCGTCTACGGGATGGATCGGTGGTTTTCGTGGCGCTCGATCGACGCGCGATGCTGCGTGGCGGAGTGGGGCTCGGTGCAGCGGCTGCGCTGGGCGTAGGCACGCCGGCAGTCGCAAGTCCCAGCGCACTGCCGGGACTGAAACGGCCCGCGCGGTCGGCTGCTGCCTACAGCGGTACGCCGGTAGAACACTTTCAGCGGGTGCGCCGCCTACTGATCGACAACGACAACCTCCTCGGACCCGGCCGAGCCATCGCAGCCACTCGCGAGTACATCGAGGACATCAAGCGCCTACGCCAGGACGCCAAGGGCGCAGACCGTCACGCCCTCATGGAACTCCAGACGCAGTACGCGGAGTTCGCCTCCTGGCTCTACCAGGATCTGGGCGACTTCGATAGCGCCCAGTTCTGGCTCGACCGGGCGTTCCAGTGGAGTCACACCGTCGCGGACACTGACCTGACCTCGTACGTGATGGCCCGTAAGGCGCAGCTCGCCGGGGAAATGCGGGACCTGGTCGATGTCGTCGACCTCGCCGAAGCTGCACAGCGCATGGCGCGGCCCCGCAGCCGACTGGCCGCAGTCGCTCGGACGTACGAGTCGTATGGGCACGCGCTGCGCGGTGAGCCGACCGACAGCGAGCGCGCGATCGACGACGTGCTCAACTCCCTCGATCGCATCTCCGGCGACACGACCCCTTGGGGCGTGTGGCTGAACGCTCAGTACGTAGAGGTACACCGGGCCCACGGCCTGGAGGTGTTGGGCAAGCACGCAGAGGCTGCGGAGATATTCACCAGCGCCATTGAGTCACTGCCCGACGGCTACCACCGCGACCGCGGAGTCTACATGGCTCGGGCCGCCGTGGCCCACGCCGGTGCTGGCGCCCCGGACGAAGCGGCTGCAGTCGGCCTTCAGGCCCTGACCGTCGCCAGCGACACGGGATCGGGCCGGATCGTCCGGGAGCTCGCGCGTCTCGACAAGGCGCTGGTCCCGTGGCAGCGCCAGCCCGAGGTTGCGGAGTTCCGTACGCACTTCGACGGCCTGCTCGCCCACGAATCCTGAGAAGAAACGGATCACAACGAATGACCACGCGTCCGTACGTCATCCTCTCCGCTGCGATGTCGGTCGACGGGTACCTGGATGACACAAGCCCCGAGCGACTGCTCCTGTCCAACGCCCTGGACTTCGACCGCGTCGACCAGGTCCGCGCGGAATCCGACGCCATCCTCATCGGCGCAACGACCATGCGGCGGGACAACCCACGCCTCCTGGTCAACAGCGCTGACCGCCGTGCTCAGCGCGTCGCTGATGGCAAGCAGGAGTATCCGCTGAAGGTTACGGTCACCCGAACCGGCGACCTGCCCGCCGATCTGAAGTTCTGGCATCACGGTGGCGCGAAGCTGGTCTTCACTGTGGACGCCGCAGTTGAGAAGCTACGCGCCACGCTCGGTGACCTCGCCGACGTCGTCAGTGTCGGGCCGGACCTCGACTGGGGCCTGGTCCTCGATGAGCTCGGGCGCCGCGGCGTCGAGCAGCTGATGGTGGAGGGCGGCGGCACGATCCACACCCAGCTCATGGCCCAGGACCTCGCCGACGAAGTCCACCTGGCCATCGCACCGCTGCTGGTCGGTCAGCCGGAGGCCGCCCGCTTCCTCGGGGCCTGCGCCTATCCGGGCGGGACGACCGCTCGGATGAAGGTCCTCGAGGTCCGCGCGATCGACGACGTGGTCTTCGTCCGCTACGCCCCGAAGGGACGCGCCTGATGTACGCGCACGACCGGGACCAGGACCTGCACTGGATGAGGCGCGCAATCAGCCTTGCCGCGCTGTGCCCGCCAGCCGCCGGGGCCTACTCGGTCGGTGCGGTCATCGTCGGCGGGGACGGCAGCGAGCTCGCGTCCGGCTACTCCCGGGAGGCTGACCCGCACGAGCATGCGGAAGAGGCCGCGCTCGCGAAGCTGCCCACGGGCGACCCGCACCTAGCCGGAGCGACGATCTACAGCACGCTGGAGCCGTGCTCCCAGCGGCACTCGCCGCGTACTCCGTGCGCGCAACGGATCATCGCTGCTGGTATTCCGCGCGTCGTCATCGCGTGGCGGGAGCCGTCGCTGTTCGTTGACGACTGCGTCGGCTACGAGGAGTTGGTGGAGGCTAGGGTCGACGTCGTCGAACTTCCGGAACTGGCGGCGGCAGCGAAGGCGGTCAATTCGCACCTGGGACGGCTCACGTGAGCACATCGCGGGGGCGCGTATATCTGATCGGCTCTGCCAATTCGCCGCTCGTAAAAAATCGGGTGGTCCGACAACCCAGAGCGGCGTCTCCGTGACCTGCAGACGGGTTCCCCCGTATCCCTACAGCTACTTGCGGTCTTCGAAGGCGGCGCCGTCATGGAGGCCGAACTTCATCGCCGGCTCGGCGATAAGCGCCGCCACGGCGAGTGGTTTGACCTTGGCCCGGACCCGGTGGCGGTCGTGAGCCCGTTTGTGAAGGCTGCGCAGGTAGAGGAAGCCGAGCGCACGGGCCGCCGTCAGCCAGCGCACGCTTTGCATCCCAATTACGCCTCCGTTGAGGAGTGGTCCGTCTGGATGCCGGATGTGCCTCCGAGGGTGTACGAGCGAGTTGAGCAGGAGTGCCCCACCTGGAAGGAAGCCGGGAGGTGCCTATGCGACAGCTGACCTTCCCGTACGGCGGGCAATTCGTTTCGGACTTCCCGTCAGGCGGGAGCGGCATTCGTGGTGCTGAGGAATTTGTGCGAATGCGTCCGGCAGTTCTGTCGGGTGGTGCGGTTAGGCTGTGCGCAGACATGATCCATAACGTCGAGAACCCCAGGGACCGGGACGGGTCACCTGGGGCTTCTCGAACGAGGCTGAGCCTCGTTGGGCGACTCACCTGGAAAGGAGGTGATCGCGGGATGAAGAGTACCCGCCTGCGCGGAACTGCACGCGCAGCTACGCCGTTTTACCCTCGCGGTCACGCCGCCAGGCGCGTCGTTTTCGGGCAGGCCGACTCCACCTTCGGTATCGAGGGGGTCGGGATGACCTAGGTCATCGGCCGCGCGCGCCAGTGAGGTGGACTGGTAATCCACTTCGGCCTCGCGCGGCCCATCGCGCCGACCAGTAGGTCGGCCGCCTGGTCTCCGGTTCACACCCGGCTCCAGGCCCCAGCTCACTGAGCTGGGTCTTTCATCGCAATACACGCTCCACCCCGCCTGGTAAGCGGGTGCTACACCCCAGTTCCTCGGAGGCCCCTGCAAGGGCCCGGAGGGCTGGTGCCGCTCACAGGTCTCCCGTGCCGGAGGCCAGTGAGGGGCTGGCGATGTCGAACTTCCAGGGCTTCCCGTAACAGGAGGCCTTCGAGGTCCGGTGTCGTTTCACCCCGGGTTCGGTGGCTTGGTAGGCCATCGGGCTCGGGGGTCCACGTGATCGTGGCCGGGTCCCGCAAGGGGCCTGGTCACGGTCTGAACTTCCAATATGAAGTTGGTGTCCCCGTCATAGTGCCTGATCGCCCGGTTTTTGGAAAGCGGACCCCCGCCCGTTTCGGGTGGGTTTGGTCGTCCGGATCGTCCCGTGTGACGGGATCGGTCGTCGATTCATCATGCTTTGCACCTTGTGCGCCTCAGAGGTTTTCGGCGGCATACCGGTCAGTCACCCGGTATAGCGGTGGTGCCCTGTGAGCGCGGGCGCGGCGTCGGCCGCCGTGCTGGACCACCCGCTGCGGGAGTTCGTCGACAACTCGGTCGACGAGCGGCGGGGAGAGGTTCCCGGGCAGCGGAATGAGGTACTGCCGAAGGCACCCAAGGCGGGCTCGCCGGAGGTGCGGCATGCCCGTGTGGTGGGCCGGGAGCAGGACATCATCTGGACGCGGTCGCGGCGTGCTGAGCCGCGGGCGTGGCTGCGTGCGGTGGTGTGGCTGGTGGCTGCCGGGCTGCATGACGGTGCCGGTCCGACGACGCTCACGGTCGCCCGGGATCTCGCGGCGCGGATGGACTACCGGCGCGGAATCGTCGTCTACGACCTGGCGGGCGCGGCTCGGCGGACTGATACGTCGGAGGCGACGGTGAAGCGGCACGTGAAGGTGCTGCGCGAGCTCGGCGCGCTGGTGTGGCTGGTCCACGGCAGCAAGCGCAACCTGGCGGCACCGGGGGAGCCGTACATGGCGACGGCGACGATCTACGGTGCGGTGATCCCGCCGGTGTTCGACGAGGCGATGGGTCACCGGCTGACGGGTTCGGGTTACGAGGGCCGGGTGTGCGGGGTGACCGAGGCCGGGCGGGAGCGTGCGGTCGCGCAGGCGACGGCGCGCAGCGAGGCCCGGCACCAGGGCCGGCGGCGCACGGAGTGGCAGCGGCCCTCCGGTCGGCGTGGTGCCCGGGTCCGCACGACCCGCCCTGTGGATAACCCGGCTGTGGATAACTCCAGTTCGCAGGCTTGTGAGCCCCATTCTCCTGGTCGTTACCACCGAGCACCTGCAGTTCAGGTTGATAGTGGTTGTAAAGACACCTCGCGCGAGCGCGCGACCTGCCGAACCGCTCCCCGCCCCTCCTTCAAGATCAGCTACAACCTGGACGGGAGCCGCCGTACGGCGGGCCAGACGCAGCGGGCGATCGGCATCATCCAGCAGGTCAGGCCCCGGGTCACCTGGACGCAGCGGGCAAGCCTGCGGGAGCTGGAAGTTGCCCTGCGGCCGTTCACGGACGCCGGGTGGGACTGGCCGACTATCACAGCGGAGCTCCACTCCTGGCACCTGACCTGGCGCCCGGCCCGGCCCGCCGCCTACATCCGGGCCCGCCTGGCCCAGCAGGCCACCGCTGAGCACCAGACGGCAGCAGCAGAGGTGGCCGAGGGCTGGGACGGGGAGGCAACCTCCGGCCCGCTCGCTGCCTCCAGCCCCGACCTGGTGCGCAGCGTGCTGGACGGCCTGGCCGAAGGCCTCGCCGCGTACTCCGCCCGCCAGGCCGAGCTCGGCCTGGACGACCTCACCGACCAGAGCGCGGCCGACAACATGGCCGCCTTCCTCAGCAGCGGGACGGGAGCCCGGGGATGAACGAAACCACCGCGAGCGGGGCTGACCTGGCCCGTATCGCCCTCCAGTCCGCCCGCGCCGCCGCGAAGAGCGCACCCCAGCCCAAGCGCCCCCGGACCACGACCACCCGCAACCAGCGCAGCGCCGGCCGCGAACCGCTGCCCTTCGCCGACGCCCTGGCCCGGATGGTCGCTGAACGCGGCTGGGCCTCTCCGGCGGCCGCGGCCACAACAGCGGGCAGCATCATCGACCAGTGGCCGGCCATCGCCCCCGAGCTCGCCGGGAAAGTCGACGCCGTCCGCTTCGACGCCACCACCGGAACCCTGCACCTGCGCCCCGCCACACCCGCCTACCGCACCCAGCTGACTTTCCACCAGAAGCAGATCGTCGCCAAGGTCAACGCCTCGGTCGGCCCGGACACCGTCCGGCACCTGGAGATCCTGCGTCCCGCCGCACTCGCCCCGCCCAGCGATGCCCGGACACCTGCGTCCGCTGCCACTCCGCAACCCGCGGCCGCGCCCGGGGAGCCTGCACGGCAAGAGACGCCGGAGGGCTACCGCGAGGCCATTGCCGCCCACCGCGCCACCTGGAACACCACCCGGCAGCACTCCAACCCGAAGGTGCGGGCGGCCGCTGAACGGCAGCTCCGTGAACGGCTCCGGGAGCCGGAGGAGAACTTCGCCGACGGCCGCCAGGCTCTCGAAGAACTCCGCGCCAAAGCGGCCGCCCAGCAGCGGGTCCGGCCCAGCAACGTCTCGCGCGCGCGGGCCCTGCAACGCCTGGCCGCCGAACGCGCCGGGCTGGCCATCATCCCGCCGGCGGCCGCCCCCGAGCGGCTGGACCGTACGGCGTGATCGCGGGGACGCGCGCCGCCGGGAAGACCCGCAAGCCGGCGCCGGTGGGAGCTGTGTGGTGCCCACAGTCCTGCCGCCGGACAGGCGGTCACGCGGGTCCTTTCGGCCAACTGATCAGCGCTTGATGTGCGTGGCGTCCAGGCTGTCGTCGATGCGGTACGTGATGCCGGTCGTCTGGCCGGCCTCGGCGTCCGGATCGATCAGGTTCACGAACTCGACGAGCTTGCCGTAGAGCCGACTGCACCGGGCGGAGGCCGCGACGTCCTCCGTCTTCGATCCCTCGTGCAGTGTTGCCAGAAGCTGTACCAGGTTGTGGCCGGAGAGGATCACCTGCTGCATCCCGTTCCGGGTGGTGCCGGTGGGGAGCTTCTTGATCCGCCCTTCCGGCAGGTTCGGGTTGACCGTGAACTTCTCGTCCTCCAGGTAGCCCGGACCCGACTCCACATATGAGTGGGTGCTCTGGGTCCAGGTGGGCTTCCACTGGCCGAAGGCGAGCCGAGCCATGAAAGTCCAGGTGTCCTCGTGGCAGACGAGGGTGAGGTAGGAGACGCCAGTGGCCGCCTTCACGTTCTTGTTGTGCACGGCCAGGTCAGCGGCGTTCTCAGCGGTCGCCTTCTGCCGGGCGGCACGGTCCTCTTCGCGCCACCGCTTCTCCTGCTCCCACTGCTCCAGTTCGATCTGCCGCCGGGCGGCCTGGTTGGCCCGGTACTCCTCGCGCCACGTCTTGAACATGCTCCCGCTCCCCGGATCGTTGCTGAAAGTGATCCAAGTGTGTCGCTCCGTGTCCGGTCCGGGGGAGTCGGCTTTCGGATTTCCGTGGCTCAACCTGCACGGTTGGAGGTTCCCGGGCGAAGGCTCCCGGCGAGGGGCCGCCTGCGGGATAGCCGGCGCGTCGTCTCGTTCCGGCGGCAGCCGCCGGGATCTCAGGGCCGGCGGGCGAGGACGTCGTCGATGCGGGAGGCGCCGTCGACCCAGGCCGCGGCGGCCGGGTTCATGAAGCCGAGCACGGTCTGGATGTCGTCCCGGCGGTCCTCGGTGGAAAGGTGCCAGATCCCTTCGTGGTGGGCGATGCGGTTGCGGAACTTGTGCAGCCGGGCGACCGGGTCCTCCACCGTGGACAGGGCGCGGTCGGGGGCGTGCGGGAAGGCCCCCGCGAGGTCGGGCCACAGCTTCGTCTTGTACTGGCGGGCCAGCAGGAAGCGCCAGAAGCCGAAGCTCAGCTCCGCGATGACCTTCCCGCGCGGACTGGCCGCGCCGTGCCACCCGGCACGCTGCTGGGCCTGGGCGATATCCGCGCGGGCCTTGCCGCTGAGGGGAACCCTTCGGTCGGTGTACCAGTCGGCGGTCCGGCCCCGGCGCTGCTGTCCGGCGACGAGCTGGGCGTCCAAGGCGTTGCGCAGCATGATCTCCAGGTGTCCGAGCGGTTCGAAGAATCCCGCAGCGAGGTCGCTGTTCCACCGGTAGAGCGCGAGCGCTGCGGCATGGTCGCCGGCGCACGCGGTCAGGTAGGGGTTCAGCCGGTCGGTGCTGAACAGCTCGATGACGGCCTTGCTGTCGAGCGGCTCGGTGTCGGCGAGCGGCGTGCTGTGCATAGTCGGTAATCGTAGGTATCATGGGCGACGAAGACCCTGGAAACGTCCCTGGTAGTCCGCGAAAGCGGGCAGGCCACACCCCAGGGTTCAGACTTAGAAGGCCCTCACCGCGGTGAGGGCCTTCTGCTTGCTACGGCACCAGCCCAAGCCGGACGGAGCCGCCCATCGGACGCCGGTAGATCCGCCGTCCGGGCCGTAGAGACCCCGGGCGCCGTCGACCAGTGGGGGTGGGGCTGTTTCCAGGCGGGTCAGGGATCGGGTCAGCGGTGAAGGCCCAGTCGGCCGACGTGTTCTTCGTGGGGCCGCGCGTGATCGGGCGCCGTAATCGAGGGCCTGCTCCTGACACCCGCCCCCGCAAAGGCCGGCCCCGCCACCGCGGCCGCCGAACCGGCCCCGCCACCGACCGCGCCCGCCGCACCGGTACAGCGGCCGGATCCGCCGGAGGGCTACCGCGAGGCCATCGCCGCCCACCGCGCCACCTGGAATACCACCCGGCAGCACACCAACCCCGAGATCCAGGCAGCCGCCGAACGGCAACTCCGCGAACGACTCCGGGAACCCGAGGAGCACTTCGCCGACGGCCGCCAGGCCCTCGAGGAGCTCCGCGCCAAAGCGGCCGCCCAGCAGCAGGTGCGCCCCAGCGACGCATCCCCGGCACGGGCCCTGCAACGCCTCGCCGCCGAACGCGCCGGGCTGGCCACCACCATCACCCCGGCGGCAGCCGCGCCCCAGCGCCTGGACCGCACGGCGTGAGTCAGGCGTCCGCGCCGACGCGGGCCGCCGGCGCTTGGACCTCTGTTCCAGTCCTACCCGCGGTTGGCACTCAGCTGAGCCGTTTGTTCGACGAACGCCCGCACATTGGCACGGATCTGCAGTTCCTCAATGAGTTCGCAGGCTCCGATCGCGGCCGTGGTGCAGGAGCGGAAGACGTCTCGTTCGTCACCGTTCAGAAGCTGGTGGGCCGCTGTCAGGGCAGTCCAGGCCGATAGCCGTCGGGGTGAGCGGTCGCAGTGGGTGGACCACCAGGACGGCAGGTTACCGGCGAGGCGTTCGCTGTACGCGGTGGGCCCAAAAGTGGCTACTTGATGCGGCGACCACTTTCGGCCCCGTTGTCGGCCCCGCGACGTGATTAACGCAACGTTTACGGAGGGTCGCCCTCCGTGCCGTATCGCCCCATCCGGCCCTCGGTCAAAGCTGCTTTCGGTCAACTCCCCCGTTCATCTCCGAACGTTCGTTCCAGCTACCTACAGTGCCCATGCACCTAGCCGATCAAGAAAGGGTGTGTGGTTCGTGTATTCACGAATAGGCCGCTCACGCGGGAGAACGAGAGGTCGCCTCGCGGTCGGGGCCACCTTGCTGCTGATAGCCGAAGTCGCGCTCGCAGCGGGGACGGCAAGCGCAGCCGCGCCGACCACAGCGAGGGGCTCCGCTGGGGCCGACGGACTGTCCTCCGCGTCCGCGAAGACGGCGAAGTACCCCACCGGATCCAAAGGCTGGGCTGTTGCCGAGGCCAAGAGAACCGGGAAGAAGGTGGTCGCCGCAGACGAGACCACCGCAACTTCCCACACCGTGGCCAACGCCAACGGGACGCTGACCACCGAACTCACCTCCGGCCCGGAGCGGGTGTGGCGGAAGGGCAAGTGGCGGAAGGTCGACGTCACCCTCACCAAGGATCCGGATGGCACCGTTCGCTCGAAGGAGCACCCCCACGGCCTGCACCTGGCCGGCAAGGGCGGTACCAAAGCGAAGTCCCTCAAGGCAGCACAGAACTCTCCGGCACGGGACCTTGTCACGCTGGGAAGCGGTGACAGCAGCGTCACTCTCCAATGGAAGGGCGCCCTGCCCGAGCCTGAACTCGACGGAACGCGCGCCCGGTACCACGACGCCGTCCCCGGCGCCGACGTCATCGTGGAGGCGACCCGCACGGGCTTCGAGCAGTTCGTCGAACTGGCAGAGAAGCCTGCCGCCGCCGACTTCACCTACACCCTGCCGTTGCTGGCCGAAGGAATGAAGGCGAAGGCGAACAAGGACGGCTCGGTCACCTTCACCGACACCGAGACCGGTGACGACCGCGCCATCATGCCTGCTCCGGTGATGTGGGACGCCGCTACTGACGCACGTTCTGGTGAACACACCAACCGCGCACGCGTCGGCATGGAGGTCCGGGACAGGGGAGAGGGGAAGATCGACCTTGTCGTCACCCCCGACCCGGGCTTCCTCACCGACCCGGCGACGCAGTACCCGGTCACGGTGGACCCCTCCACCTCCGCGCTCGCGAACACCTTCGACACCTACGTGCAGCAAGGTGAGACGGTCGACTGGTCCGCCGACGTCGAACTCGACCTCGGCAACCCCGGCACCACGAACCCCAACGGGACACCACGCACCGCGCGGTCCTTCATCACCTGGAACACCACTGCCTTCCAGGACGCGTTGATCATCGACACGAACCTGGCTCTGTGGAACTTCCACTCCGGGAACACCGACTGCTCAGCTCAGAGCTGGACCATCGGAAACACCAGCGCGTCGTCGACCGCGTCGCGGTGGACCAACCAGCCGACCTGGACCCAGTACCACTCCTCCACGCAGACACGTGGCAACCCCGGCTGCACGAGTGCCCAGCCCGACGGCTGGATCAACGCCGACGTCGACACGCTGGTGCAGACCTGGGCCTCGGCAAAGGCGACCCGCGGCCACATGGGCCTGCGCGCGGCCAACGACGGCACCGCAGCCTGGAAACGTGTCAACTCCGCGAACAACGCGTCCAATCAGCCCAAGCTCAGCGTCACCTACAACTACCGGCCGCTGGACGGTGCAGCCCAGCAAGCAGGGCCGCCGTTCCGGTCGCACAACGATGTGTGGGGCGTCAGCACCCTCACGCCGACGCTGAGGGACAAGTTCGAGGACGCTGACGGCGACCTGGTGAGCGGCACCTTCCAGGTCTACGACGCGGAGACCAACACGCCGATCAGCACGCCGGCCGGAGAGGGACTGCTCGTTTCCGCCTCCGTAGCCCCCGGCTCGTGGGCCACGGTGCAGGTCCCCGCCGGGCAGCTCGTGGACGGCAAGATGTACAAGTTCCGCACCAACGCCTACGACGGCACCCACTACAACCTCAACTGGTCGCCGTGGCGCACATTCGTCGTTGAAACCGCGGCCGCCGGCACCCCGACCACCCTCCAGCCGGGGGACTCCTACACCATCAACGACCCCGCGCTGATCGCCAACCCCACCAAAGTGGATGAAGTCCTCAACCGCGACGGCAATCTGGAAGCACTCGGCGTGTTCCCCCGCAGCGGCCCCTCCGCCCGGGAAACTGTTGAGACAAAAGCGGCATGGGAGCGTACCTACACTGTTCCCAGCACAAGGTTCATCCGTGGCCGCAAGCCGGAGACTTCTGGCCTCGACAAATACGAATACATCGCCAATGTCGATGAGTGCGTCAATGCCGACGACTCGGACAACCAGGCCGGCTACATCAAGAACCGGTTCTCCTACTGCCAAGAGACCTTGACGGTCATGCCAGCCATCAAGTGCGGACTGTGGCCTCCGGGATGCTACCTGAAGGGAACTTTCATCTCGCGAAATACGCTCATCGGAAAGGGTGCTATAGGCGGCCTGCTGGGCGGTACAGCCACGAGATACGCGGATTTCGACTACAACGTGGACGTCTTCCTTTCCACCGGAGACTTCAGCAAGGTCGGCGCAAAGCTGGAAGCCTCCTTGAAGTGCGACGGCAACTGGAATGCCGGAGCTCCGCCGGAAGCTGAGCAGAAGGAAGCTTGCATAACCGGGATAGCTCCAGGGCGCACTGATTCCCCCAGCCAGTGGAAGTGGGACGGCGACACCAAGTTTGACCTCTGGTCGACAGCACCGAAAGCTCCGGACAATGCCGTCGGCGATCAGGTCGCAACAGGCTTGTTCACGCCAGTCCTCAAGTTCACGATTCCCGGCTACTCTCAGCTTGTTTCTGCAGAGGGCGAACAGGGAGAGGTCCGGTTCGACAGCGCCGCCTATAACGGGCGAGCGAAGCTGGGCTCAGTATTCCCCGATGCCACACCCGCCCTGCGCTACGACCGAAGCGATACAAGTAATCCCTCTGCTCCTGTAGAGCCGTATCTTGGAGTGGCTGCCGTTGCCGACCATGTCGGCGACGCTCTGGAGACCCCCGGCAGCACTTACCCGACAAAGGCCGACAAGAGCCTTCCCGGGGGAGATCCATTGCGACCGATGCACCGTCTCGCGAAGGCGGCCGGAGCGTACGAGCTCGGCCGGGCCAACGAAAACACCAGGCAGAAGGACAGGACTTGCACCAGTGCTGGCATGCCTGGAAAGCCCGGCCCCGATGACGCATTCGACTGCGACGAGTTCCCCATGGCCTCTACCTATGAGGGTGCGGCGCGCGCGCAGTTCGAAGGAACGGAGTACACGGATGCCTACTCCGTTCGTTATGTGGATCGAATCGAGAACCAGGAGGCTGGGCGCCGCCTGAATGCCTGGTACGACAACGACCGGATCTTGAATCACGATCCTTTCATTCTCGTTATCGGCGACTGAGGGCACGGCACACCAGTAAGCTAATGGACTGTGGGTCCGAACCATTTCGGCCCCACAGTCCTATATTCCCTCTATGTATAGGCTAGCGTGCGCCATATCTGCACAAGGCAGTACTGGTCTTTACCTTTCAATTCCCTCTCCTGGCCTGGCGGTACTGGCAATGCGCGCGCTCCTCCAATCGGTGACAGGAAGGGCCCTCGATTACCATTGAACATCCACTGCCATCGCATCTCGTACAGCCCAGCTGAGGGAAGAATGAAAGGGAGGTCCTGAACCCCGCCATCGATGGTGTGAATCCCGAGCTCTCCGGTGGGAAGTTCTACTTCCACTTCTTCCCGGCCGAACCAATTGGCATGACTTTCCGGAGGTTTACTGGACCAACTCTCCAGACGCACGGCCGACTCAATGACTGCTGATGGCACTTGGAGATAGACCAGCCCAGGGACGGAGAGAAGCCAATGCGTATCATCTGGGTCCAGCCCATACGGCTCGATACTCATGTCCATCAATCCGAATAGACGGTAGCTGGGACTGACCACCATTTCGTGCGTCTCCAAAATTCTGCTCAAAGTACACCTCTTTGACAGCTCGACCTCATGTTTCGACAGTGAGCCTTTTCCAACCTCACGTCTGTGCTGGTCAAGGGTGTGCCGGTGAGTGGCCATGTCAGCCGGTGACAGGCCTGTGACCAGCAGATCCACAGTCGGCCGCCGTGCGGCGAACGCTCCGCCGGGCATGGTCGGCGGACCTGACAGCCAGGTTGGAAAAGGCTCAGTGACTCGACCGTACAAGGCACCGACAGGGCGGTCGAGGCGGACCGCAGTGGGCCGCTGCCCTTCGCCGATGCCCTGTCCAGGATGGTCGCTGAGCGCGGCTGGGCCTCCCCGGCGGCCGCGCCCCCGCCCCGGGCGCCGCCCAGCTCACCATCCACCCGTGACCTGTCGCCGAACACCAGGCCCGGGGCGGGGCCGCGCCCGCGCGCGGGGCGACACCTCGATCTCGACGCATACCTGATGCGGAGTACGCATATGCCCAGTACGGAGACCACTCTGCGGCTCACTGTCGCCGCCCTGATGCACCTCACCGGTGAGCGCCAGGCCGACCTCGCTGCGGGGCTCGGACTGAGCCAGACCCAGATCAGCCGCAAGCAGGCCGGCACCGCGAGCTGGTCGCTCGCCGACGGCGCCGGGTAGAAGTGTCGGACCGGCGGCCTACCCTGAGTACCGCGTTCGCCGTCGATGTGAAGAGGTGCATGGTGGACATCTGGGTCGCACTCGGTTTGATCGGGACCTTCGTCGGCGTGGGCCTGGCCATCTACTACGGGCGGCGCGGCATCAAAGCCGCAGACCAGGGCCCGGAGATCACCGTCAAGGTCACCAACATGATCCCCACCTATGAACAACCCGACGGCAGCAGCACCGCAGGAGACCACTTCGTCGGCGCAACGGTCGCGAACACCGGAGGTCGCCCCGCCACCATCACGGGTTGGGGCGTCAAGCTTCCCGGCAACCGACGGATGGTCCTCACCAAGCCGGTGAACTGGTCCACCTCCCTCCCTCATCAACTCGCCCCCGGCGGGCCGCCCGCGCAGTTCGTCGTCCCAGCCGACGAACTGCGGCACCTGGAGCGCACCCAAGGCATTCCGTACAAGGCGATGTGGCCCTACATAACCCTCGCGGACGGCACTGATGTCCTCGGCGACCAGAGCGTTCCCCTGGCCTGAGCTGAGTAACGGTCGGAACGGCGGATGGCCGGAAGCGGCGGCTCATGCGCCGGACAACACCCGCCGCCCGGCTGCGTGCGCGACAGCCAGGTGCGGGTGTGCTGCCCGCCCCGTCGCTCGTTGTCGGCATGAGCGACTTCGAGCAGCAGAGATTCGCCTCTGCGGGCTGTCCTGGCCCCGGTCCGGCTGGTCTGGGCTCGCCTGGAGCGTCCGGCCGTCCGTCGCCTGGTGGAGACCAAGGCCCGAACCGAGCTGGCCCGGGTGGTCGGGTTCGCCGGTCCCACAGATGCGCCGCAGATCCTCGCCGACCGGCTCGCCCGGCGCCTGGCCAGCCAGATGCGGCTGGGCGGCCCGATCTCGGACCCGGTGGGCTGGCTGATCGGCCGGGGCCTTCCCCAGATCCGGCTGTGCGCGGAGCCCCGGTGCGACGAGGGCGCTCTGCTCGACTCCGGGCGGGACTGCCCGCGCTGCGAGGATCGGCAGGTCGACAGCCGTGCCACCCGAAACGCGGTCGCGGCCGCCGTCGACGCCGCGATGCCCGGGGCCTCCGAGACCGAGCGGCGGGCGGCCACCGACCGGCAGCTGCACGAGACCGTGACGGCCAGGGCGTGGGCGCAGGCGTCCGAGTGGGAGCAGTACCGCGCCCGGAAAACCGATGCGAAGGCGGCCCGCGCCGAAGCCGCCGCCGCGCAGCGGGAGGACGACGCCCCGGCCGCGCCGGTGGCCCCGGTCGTGCTGCCCGCGCCGCGCCCGGCCGCCGCCTTCCCCGCCTCGGTGCTGGAGCCGGAGACCGCCGACGTCGACGACGACCAGGAGCTCGTCCTCGAGGACCTGACCCCCGACCAGGTGCGCGACTGGCGGGTGCGGGCGATGAAGGACCACAGCGTCGTCTTCGACCACATCGACCGCTACGGCGAGCCGTCGGCGAGGCGCCTGTTCAGCAACCAGCTGATCGACCAAGCGCAGCACCACGCCCGGCTCGGGCACCTGAACCTCGGCTACGCCACCTGAGGGCAGTCGTGAGCGGCGGCGAGGAAGAACGGTGCCACCCGGCAGAAGTCGAAGCGGCGCACCACCACCGCCGTACGCCGTGACGGCCGTGAGCCGCTCGGGCTCGGCAGCGCGATCGGCATGATGATGACTGAACGCGGCATGGCTGCCCTGGCCGACCGTCGGCTCACCTCTGCTCGCGCAGAGAGCGCGGTGGAGCGGCTCGCACGCTTGCGCGAGGTGTCGGCTCACCTCCGCTCGCACGGAGAACACGCAGCGCGGCCTACCTGTTGCACGGAGGCGAGCGGCTCATCTCCGCTGGGGCGGAGAGCACCACACTGGCTCCCGTGTCGACGGGGCCCGCCTTGACGCCCAGGGCCTCGGCCCTCCGGCTCACCTTCGCTCGAGCGGAGAGCACGCCTCCGTGGCGATCACGGGGCCCTGAATGGCCGGCTCACCTCCGCTCGAGCGGAGGTGAGCCGCCCGCGTGCGGATTTGGCTCGGGCCGGGGCTGGTGCTCTCCGCGCGAGCGGAGGTGGTGGCACGGCTGTCGACCTGCCGGTCCTCGCAGCGCGGGTAGTCCCGGCCGGAGTCGAGCAG
>NZ_JBBBEN010000050.1:0-4205 GCF_037137275.1 Streptomyces pratensis
ACCATCGTGTTGACGGTGTTCTTCAGCTGGAGCATCTCACCGGCCACGTGGACGGTGACCTTCCGCGACAGGTCCCCCTTCGCGACCGCCGTCGTGACCAGCGCGATGTCCCTCACCTGTGCGGTCAACCGGTACGCCATGGTGTTGACGGAGTCCGTGAGGTCCTTCCACGACCCGGACATCCCACGGACCTGGGCCTGCCCGCCGAGCTTCCCCTCCGTGCCCACCTCTACGGCGACCCGCGTCACCTGTTCGGTGAAGACCGACAACTGGTCGACCAGGTTGTTGACCGTACGGGCGACCTTCAGGAACTCGCCGCGCAACGGCCGTACCGTCTCGTCCGCCGTGTGCGACCGCAGCTCCATACGCTGCTCCAGGTCGCCGTCGGCGACGGCGGACAGGACGCGGCCCACCTCCGACACCGGCCGGGCCAGATCGTCGACGAGCTCGTTGGAGGCATCGATCGCGGCCGCCCAGGAGCCTTCGCAGGCCCCCGTCTCCAGCCGCTCGGTCAGCTTCCCCTCCCGCCCCACCACACGGCGTACGCGGGCGAGCTCACCGGTGAGGTGGAGGTTGCGGTCGGCGACCTCGTTGAAGACCGCCGCGATCTCCGTCATCATCCCGTCGCCGGAGACGGTGAGCCGTCGGCGGAAGTTGCCGTCGCGCATCGCCACGAGGCCCGCGAGCAGCCTGTTCAGAGCTGCCGCGTCCACTTCGACGGTGCCATTGCGCTGCTTTTTCACGGACTGTCCGCCTCTTGTACGCGCATTCGAACCCTGCGCCGCCACGCCAGACTCCACCGTGTCCCTCCCGCAGGGGTTGACCGTTCCGCTCGGGCCTATCCAGAAGCTTGCCCAGTTCCACTGTGGCTCACCGCCACAGCACACCGTCAACGGGCGACCGGGCGGACGTCAAATCGTTGCAACGTACCAGGCGGGGGCCGCCCGGCGGACGGCCTCCCCCCATGGGTCCCCACCGCCGCCGCCGGGAGTCCATACTGATGCGCCCGCGCATCACCACCGGCCCGACCTGTCCCGATCCCCGCCCTCGTGCACCCGCGCCCCCGGCGAACGTCTAGCCTGGCAGGCGAATCGAAGCGGCGAGAAACGGGCACAGGACTCGGGGAAGCGACGAGACACCATATGGGGAGTGCTGTGATCACCGCGCGCGCGGCCGCCACCTTCGAGCCGGTCGGACGCTCTGTCGCGACCGCCCGCGCCTTCGTCAGGGACACCCTTCAGGGGTGGGGCTACAACGATGTCGTCGACGACGCCGTCGTACTCACCAGTGAACTCGTGACCAACGCCGTGGTCCACGCGGGGACGGCGGCCGACGTGCTGTGCCTGCGCAGCCGGGACGGCGTCCGCGTCGAGGTCGCCGACCACTACCCGGAACGCGAGGTGCCGCTCCAGAGCAGCGCCCTCGACTTCGGCAGCCCCGACCGCGAGAACGGCCGCGGACTGCTGCTCTGCGCCGCCCTGGCCGCCCGCTGGGGCGTCGAGTACTCCCCCACACGCAAGCACGTCTGGTTCCAGCTGAACCTGCCCGAGCGCCCGGTCGGCATCCGCTCGGCGGGCCCGGTGCTGCCCACCTCGCTGCTGCCCGTCACCGACCAGCGGGTCCGGGTCGCCGTCGTCCAGACCGACCGCTCCGGTTCGATCGCCGCGTGGAACGACGACGCCGCCTACCTCTTCGGGCACGCGGCGGAACAGGTCACCGGCAAGCAGCTCACCGACTTCGTGGCCTGGCCGCACACCCCGGGAACCAACACCGGAATCGTCGACGCCCTCCAGCTCTCCCGCTGGGAGGGCAGCTACGGTATCCGCGGCGCCGACGGCCGGATCATCGCTGTCTACGCCTCCCACCTGCGGGTGCGGGACACCGACGGCGAACCCTCCACCGTCTGCCTCCTGGTGCGCGAAGACGAGCGCGCCGTCCTCCAGTCCCCCGTCCGGGCCCCGGTCACCGACACCTCCGAGAACCGCACCACAGACCCCTTCGAGGTGTTCATCGGCTCCCCCGCCCCCGACGACCTCGACGGTCTCCTCCAGCGGACGGTCGAGCGGGCACGCGACATGCTCGACGCGGACGCGGCCTTCCTCCTGCTCGCCACGGACGACGAGACGGAGCTGGAGGTCCGCGCCACGACGGGCCTCCCCTCGGCCCGTCAGCGCTTCGCCCGGGTCCCCGTCGAAGCCGGAACGGGACGCTACGGCTCCGCTCGGATGCCGGCCGTCCACGAGGACCTCAACGCCGTCCGGGGCGCCGTGCCCCTGCTCACCGACACCGGGATGCGCTCGGTCGTCACCGTGCCGCTGAAGGTCGAGGGCCGTCTCACCGGCTCCCTCGGCGTCGCGGCGGAAGCAGCGGGCCGCTACACCAACGAGGAGGCCCTGCGCCTCCAGTTCGCGGCGGACCGCATCGCCCTCGCCGTCGAGTCCGCCCGCCTCGGCGAGCTGGAACGGCTGCGCCGCGGCTCCCTGTCCTTCCTCGTCGAGGCCTCCGACCTGCTGGCCGGCACCCTCGACCGGGACCAGACCCTGGCTCTGATGGCCCAGATGACCGTCCCGACCCTGGCCACCTGGTGCGCCGTGTACACGATCGCGGATCAGTCCTCCGACCCGTACCTCTCGTATGTCCTCCACGAGGACGAGGACCTCATCGACGGCCTCAAGGCCCTGCTGTCCAAGATCGACCCGCCCGACCCGGTCCCGACCCCGGGCGCCCGTGTCTGGGCCGCCCCCTCCGAGGCCGGCCACCGCGCGGCGCTGAGCACATCCACCCGCAGCCTGGACCACGACGCTCCGCTCAGCATGAGCATGGCCACCCGCACCATCCTCGCCACGGCCCAGGCCGTAGGCGGCGAGACGGTCGTCCTGCCCCTGGTGGCCCGCAACCGCGTGATCGGGATGCTGACGCTCGGGAAGCCCTCCGACGACCACTTCCGCCAGGAGATCCTGGAACTGGCCGAGGACCTCTCCCGCAGGGCCGCCCTGGCCCTGGACAACGCGCGCCTGTACTCGGAGCGCATGGCGATCAGCCAGTCCCTCCAGCGCAGCCTGCTGCCCCCGGGCCTGCCCGACGTGCCGAACGTGGAGATCGAGGTCATCTACCGCGCGGCGGGCGAGGGCAACGAGGTGGGCGGCGACTTCTACGACGTCTTCCCCATCCACGACGGCGCCTACGGCTTCGCCATCGGCGACGTGTGCGGTACGGGCCCGGAGGCGGCCGCCGTCACGGGCCTGGCCCGCCATGCCCTGCGGCTGCTCGCCCGTGAGGGGTTCGGCGGCCCCGCTGTCCTGGAGCGTCTCAACGCGGCGATCCTCGACGAGGGCGCCCGCAGCCGCTTCCTCACCCTCCTGTACGGCGAGCTGTGGCCCCAGGAAGACGGCAGCGCTCTGCTGAAGGTCGTCTGCGCCGGCCACCCGCTCCCGCTGCGCCTGCGGCAGGACGGCTCCGTCGAGGCGGCCGCGGAACCGCAGCCGCTCCTCGGCGTCCTCGAGGACCTCGACCTGTACGAGGAGGAGGTCACACTCAACCCGGGCGACGTCCTCCTCTGCGTCACGGACGGCGTCACCGAACGCCGCGAGGGGGCCCGGATGCTGGGCGACGACGGTCTCGCGGACGTCCTGTCGACCTGTACGGGCCTGACGGCCGGAGCGGTGGCCGCACGCATCCTGAGGGCTGTGGAGCGCTTCGCGGCCGAGCCCGCATCGGACGACATGGCGATCCTGGCCATGCGCGTCCCGGAGCCGCCCCACAACGTCTGACGGCCGGTGGCCCCTCGGGACCGCCACCGCTCCCACGTGAAAGGCCCCCGCCTCGTGGCGGGGGCCTTTCACTTTCTCTGAGCCCCAATGCGGAATCGAACCGCAGACCTTCTCCTTACCATGGAGACGCTCTACCGACTGAGCTATTGGGGCCTCGCTGCGCTGTGGCAACGAGGTAAACCATACACGGAATCCGGGGATGCTCATAATCCGCGGCGGCACGACTTCCGCACCGCTATCTCTTCCCGCACGCCCGGCGCCGCGGTGCCACGAGAGTCACGGCTGCCCCGGCCGCGCCCCCACGTCGGCCGCGCCGTCGGCGCACAGGCAAGGTTGCCGGGGCCGACCCTTCTGCCTTCCCTCGTATCCGGTCCGGAACGCAGAAAAGCCCCGTGCCACAAGGCACGGGGCTTTCCCGGAAAAATTGTTCGGCGG
>NZ_JBBBEN010000051.1:0-5725 GCF_037137275.1 Streptomyces pratensis
CCGCATCCACCTATCTGGACATCGAAATGAGAATCACTCCGGACAAGAGCATGAGAACTTCCATCCCTGCAAGATCAACTGTGCCCCCGCGGGGTGCCCGAGGCACGATCGTGTCAGCGACCGGCTCCGGTAAAACGATCATGGCCGCCGCGAGCGCCCTGGAGTGCTTCCCGGACGGCCGGATCCTCGTCACCGTCCCCACCTTGGACCTGCTCGCGCAGACCGCCCAGGCGTGGCGGGCGGTGGGCCACCGGGCGCCGATGGTCGCGGTGTGCTCGCTGGAGAACGACGCGGTGCTGAACTCGCTGGGCGTGCGGACCACCACGAACCCGATCCAGCTGGCCCTGTGGGCCGGATCCGGGCCCGTGGTCGTGTTCGCCACGTACGCCTCCCTCGTGGACCGTGAGGACGTCAATGCACCCGAAGGCCAGCGGAAGGTTCGCGGGCCGCTGGAGGCCGCTCTGGCTGGCGGAGAGCGCCTGTACGGGCAGCAGATGGCCTCGTTCGACCTGACCATCGTGGACGAAGCGCACTCAACCACGGGCGAGCTCGGGCGTCCGTGGGCCGCGATCCACGACAACCAGCGCATCCCCTCCGACTTCCGGCTCTACCTCACCGCAACCCCGCGCATCCTCGCCGCGGCCCGCCCGCAGAAGGGCACCGGCGGCCAGGAGGCGGAGATCGCGAGCATGGCCGATGACCCGGACGGCCTGTTCGGGGCCTGGCTCCCCGGCGCAGAGCTGGGCCTCTCGGAGGCGATCGAACGGGAGATCCTCGCCGGATTCGAGATCGACGTCCTGGAGATCCGCGACCCCGCCCCCGTCCTCGGCGAGACCGAAGAGGCACGGCGCGGCCGGCGGCTGGCCCTGTTGCAGACCGCACTTCTGGAGCACGCGGCGGCGTACAACCTGCGTACGGTCATGACGTTCCACCAGAAGGTCGAAGAAGCCCGCGCGTTCGCGGACAAGCTCCCCGAGACAGCCGCCGACCTGTACGTCAACGACACGTCCGACGCCGACCTGGCCGCCGCCGACAAGCTCCCGAAATCGTCGATCGACGCGGACTTCTACGAGCTGGAAGCCGGGCGCCACGTACCCCCAGACCGCGTGTGGTCGGCGTGGCTGTGCGGCGACCACCTCGTCTCCGAGCGGCGCGAGGCCCTGCGCCAGTTCGCCAACGGTATCGACGCCGCCGGACGCCGGGTGCACCGCGCCTTCCTCGCCAGCGTTCGCGTTCTCGGCGAAGGCCTCGACATCACCGGCGAGCGCGGAGTCGACTCGATCTGCTTCGCCGACACCCGCGGCTCCCAGGTCGAGATCGTCCAGAACATCGGCCGCGCCCTCCGCCTCAACCGCGACGGCACCACAAAGATCGCTCGCATCATCGTGCCCGTCTTCCTGGAGCCGAACGAGGACCCCACCGACATGGTCGCCAGCGCCTCGTTCCGCCCCCTTGTAGCCGTACTCCAGGGTCTGCGTTCGCATGACGAACGTCTGGTCGAACAGCTGGCTTCCCGGGCGCTCACGAGCGGCAAGCGCAAGGTCCACGTCCAGCGTGACGAGAACGGGCGAGTCGTCGGGGCCGACGGCGAGAGCGACGGCGAGGACCAGGAGCACGACGACACCGACACCGCCGCCGAATCGGCGCTGCTGCACTTCTCCAGCCCGCGCGACGCGGCCACGATCGCCGCGTTCCTGCGTACCCGGGTGTACCGGCCGGAGTCGCTGGTGTGGCTGGAGGGCTACCAGGCCCTGATCCGGTGGCGGAGGGAGAACGGGATCACCGGCCTCTACGCCGTCCCATATGACGTCGAGGTCGAGGTCGGCGTCACCAAGGACTTCCCGCTTGGTCGATGGGTTCATCAGCAGCGGAAGGCGCTGCGGGCGGGTGAGCTGGAGGAGCGGCGCAAGACGCTGCTGGACGCGCCGGAGGCCGGGATGGTCTGGGAGCCCGGCGAGGAAGCCTGGGAGAACAAGCTCGCCGCGCTCCGCTCCTACCGGCAAGCCACCGGGCACCTCGCACCCCGTCAGGACGCCGTGTGGGGCGAGAGCGAAGCCGAGGGCCTGGTGCCGATCGGGCAGCACCTCGCCAACCTCCGCCGCAAGGACGGGCTCGGCAAAGACCCCAAGCGCGCGGCGGAGCGGGCGGAGCAGCTGGCGGCGATCGACGAGGACTGGAACTGCCCGTGGTCGCTGAACTGGCAGCGGCACTACCGGGTGCTCGCGGACCTCGTCGACGCTGATGGGGTGCTCCCGTACATCGCCCCCGGCGTGGTCATGGACGGCGACGACATCGGGGCCTGGAGGTGGAAGCAGCAGAACGCGGGCGTCCAGGCGCAGCTGATGCCCGAGCAGCGCGAGCGCCTGGCGAAGCTCGGCATCCCGATCGCTGAATTGCCTTCTCCGACCCCGGCAGCGGCCCGCACGACGAAGGGGCCGGGCAAGAGCCCGAGCAGGGCACAGGAGGCGTTCCAGCGGGGTCTGGCGGCCCTCACGCAGTGGGTCGAGCGGGAAGGCACGGACCGGCCGGTGCCCCGGGGAGCGGTCGTCGAGGTCACCGTCGACGGCGAAGCCGAACCGGTACCCGTACGGCTGGGCGTATGGGTATCGAACACCCGCGCCAGGCGAAACAAGCTCGACCAAGAGCAGCTGGAAGCCCTCGTCAAGCTCGGCATCAACTGGGTCTGAAGTGCAAGTACCCCGCAGTCGGCATCTTCGTTCAAGCGCGGGGAAATCTGAGCCCTGATGGCACCTGGGGTCGTGCTGCCCTTAGTTCCGCGACATACGTGCCCGGGGGAGACTCCATGTCGTAGGGCTCAAATCGTTCCAGGCCGCAGTCGACGTCGCCGCTGACGGTGGTGCCCGCGCGGTCTAGTCGAGGCGGTCAAGGCAGGGGATGTACTGCTCGATTCGAGGATCTTGGGCCCCACCAGTACCCGTCGGGGGGTGCTCGCGCGATGAACAGGGGGACAGGGCGAGTCGGTCGAGGAACGGGGCGGTGGAGAAGGTGCAGGAGATGCTGGGGCCTGAGGGGGTAATCGCGCTCATGGCCGCGATGGTCGTTGCCGGAGCACGAGAGTGGAGGCGGGTGCAGACGGCCCGTGAGAAGCGCCGCGTACGTGAGCAGGAACTGCTGGCCGAGATGGTGTCCGACGTTTCCGGCGGCAGCCGGGATGTCCGGGTCCGCCACGATGGAAACGCTGGCGCGTGGTCGCTGATGAGCAGCGGTCCGACAGCCGAGTGGAAAGTCCCGGCCGGACGCGAGGCGGCAGCGGGCAGCCGTACGGTTTCGGCGGGGCGGCGCCGGTGACCGTGCCGAACCACTCAGGAATGGTGCGCGGCCTCGACCAGGTCGAGGCCGACGGGCGGTTCGCTGGCGTGCAGGTGGTCGACGAAGCGGCGCTGGCCACTTTCTACGAGACGCACGTAGAGCAGCTGTTCAGGTTCTTGGCTCGTAGGGCCGGCCAAGACGATGGTGGGGAAATCCTCAGTCAGGTCTTCGAGGAGTTCTTTGCCTGGTGGCCGGACCATCCAGCGCACCCCAAGCCCGTGGCGACGCTGTACCGCATCGCTCGCTGCCGCCTCAACGACTACCTGCGACGCTTGGGGCGCGTTGAGACTCTGGAGGCTGATGACCTCACCACAGCTGCGGCCGCCGGAGATCACGATGAGCTCGCCGACGTCGTCCGCCGTGTCGACCTCGACATGGCACTGCGGGGGCTGAGCGAGCGTGAACGGCAGTCCTTGGAGCTACGGTACGTGGCCGACCTGCCCGTTAAGGACTGCGCTGAGGTCATGGAAGTCGGCATCGACAACATGAAGAAGATTCTCAAGACGGCGTTGAACAAGCTGCGACAGTCACCCTGCATGGAGGGCTACCAGATCATCACGACGGCGAAGGAGGCCCATCAGTGAACCCCACCCAGCGCCGGGACGATGAACGGCTCGAGGCCCCCTCCGTGAGCCCGGCTAAGAAGGCAGACGGCTTCGCTGCGGTTATGAAGCGGCTGAAGAGCCGCAACGAGCAGGAGCGTGCCCAGCTGCGAGCGCAGGCCGATGCCGCAATCCTCGGCCACGAGGCGTACGCGCTGGGCCAGGACAACCTTCAGCGTGGCAACTACATCTCCGCGAAGCGGTGGCTGCGCGTGGCTGCCGAGCACAGCGTTCCTGGCGCAGAGCAGGCCCTCGAAGAGATCGAAGCGGGGCTCGCGGACGGCCTGGCCCAGCCGATCGCTGTCGACGTTATGGCCGATGCGGCTCCATGCCCGATCGGCGCGCCGCAGGATGGCACCCACAAGTTCGAGAAGTGGACCCGGCTTCTGCAGAACTGGACGGAGGTCAAGCTGGCAATGAACGCTGCCCAGGCAGAAGCCCAGGAGATCATCGCGCAGGCTCGTCGCACAGCGGACGAGCTGGTCGATAGGGCGCGTGAGGAAGCTGACCGTGCGTGGGCGGATACGAGGGACAGTGTGGCCGCAGAACGTCGCGTGAGCGCGGAACTTCTGGACGAGGCCGAGCGGTTGCAGCAAGACGCCAGGTTGCTGGTGCAGGAGGCGCTCCGGGCGACTCAGCTGGTCATCGGTGAGCCGTCATTCGCGCAGGCACTCAAGAATGCTCGGGCGATCACTGTCGTGAACTGCCTGCCCGATGGCCTCCTGAGTGAGCAGCGGCAGTACCCCGCACTGCCGGTGAAGGCGGATGGGGCAGTGCGCACGGTAGTGACCTCCGTCGACAGGGACCTAGGCACGCCATCGAGGTTTGGATTGCCAACCTGCACCGATGCCAACGACGTCAGTACTTGGTGGGCTTGGCTGCGTCCCCTTGTCGAGGGTTACAGCCAGGTGAGGGATCACCTGCTGGAGCGCTCCGGCGTCGAGGCCTGCACCGCTGGGTGGCTGCGTCAACACCCTCTAGTAGCGACGCGTCCAAACCTCCTTTCACACTTGTCGCCGGCCGTCTTCCACAGTGGATTGAGGCGTCTTGCGTCTGAGGGAAGCTCATTCGGCGGCATTGATGTAGTGCTCACCTATGGAGTCATGCGGCTCGGGTCTGAACCTCGGGCGGTTGATGAGGCGGCATCGTCTGCAGGCTCCCAGCGCATCGCACGGTGGGTCACGGCCGGAGATGAGGTTGTTCTGGAAACCTCTAATGCCGAGCACCAGCGCTATGAGGCTTGCCTGAAGATCTTCTGGGTGACCGAAAGCCCTGAGTTGGTAGTGGATGAGACCGGTGCGGCGGACATCGTGAGCGTTGAAGGGGCCGCGCATGGCGCTCGCCGATAACACCCACATCACATGGTGCTGCACCAGGCAGCCAATGCCTGAGGAACAGACGCGAGTATGTAGTAGCCCGTTGGCAGGCGGCTCGGCCTGAGCCTCTGCACGCCCTGCGTAGGAAGGTTGAGTGGGTGTTCGATGCTCCAAACCCGCCCGGTGACGGTCGCTGCTGGGGGTGTCTTTCGTGTTGCCCCTCTCAGCAGGGAAACGACGTCGTCGCTGATCTGCCGCATCGCCGGCCGCTACGGGCTCGAAGCGACGGTGTTGCGGTCCTGCTGGCAGTGGCGCAGCCACCAGCCTCGGCACGCTGGCGGGGGCGCGCGGGCAGATGCCGAGGTGCTGTTGAACACGGCGGGGCGGCAGCTCCTGGCAGGCCTGTGCGGCGTGGAGGAGGGTGTGCTGGCGCGGGCGTTGCCGTCCTGGGGGCGGGAGGATGCCAGGCTGCCGGCC
>NZ_JBBBEN010000052.1:0-9832 GCF_037137275.1 Streptomyces pratensis
GTACGGCAAGAAGATCGAGGTCGACGACCCCTGGGGCTACGGCCGTTCGCTGGAGTGGGCGACCTCCTGCCCGCCGCCGCGGCACAACTTCATCACGCTGCCGCGCATCCGTTCCGAATCCCCGGCGTTCGACCTGCACCACCCGGAGATCGCCGCGCTCGAACAGCTTGAGTACCACTCCGAGTCGGACAAGGCCCTCGCCGGCGGCAAGGAGGCAGGCAAGTGAAGATCCAGGGACAGATGTTCATCTGGCTGAGCGTCTTCATCCTCGCCGTGGCGGTCACGTACGGCGTGTGGTCCAAGGAGCCGGTCGGTACCACCGCCCTCTTCCTCGCCTTCGGGCTGTCCATCATGATCGGCTTCTACCTGGCCTTCACGGCCAACCGGGTCGACGCCATGGCCCAGGACAACAAGGAAGCGGACGTCGCCGACGAGGCGGGCGAGCTGGGGTTCTTCTCCCCGCACAGCTGGCAGCCGCTCTCCCTGGCGGTCGGCGGAGCCTTCGCCTTCATGGGCGTCGTCTTCGGCTGGTGGCTTCTCTACTTCTCCGCCCCCCTGCTCCTGATCGGCCTCTTCGGCTGGGTCTTCGAGTACTACCGGGGCGAGGACCGCACCCAGTGACCCCGCACCACCGGTGACACGCGCTACACCACGAAGGGCCCGCGACGCAGACAGCGACGCGGGCCCTTCGCCCGTTTGCCGTCGCTGAACGCGCTGGAACGGACGAACCTTCCTAGCGTGGACGGCATGAACCACACGCCGCGCATCCGCACCGTAGTGAGCTGCACCCTGCTGGTCGTGACCCTCGCCGCGGGTGCGACCGCCTGTGGCTCGCCCGAGGACCACCCGCTCTCCACGAAGCCGTACGACGCGAGCGACCAGATCTCCTTCAACGGCCCCGCGGAGGAGGAGAAGGCCGACCCCGACAAGCCCCTGGAAGTCACCGTCAAGGGCGACGACGGCCGAATCACCGACGTGAACGCCGTGGACACCGCGGGCCGGCATCTCGCGGGCGAGCTCTCCGCCGACGGCAGGCGCTGGCGCTCCACCGCCCCGCTCGCGGCCGGGACCGGATACACCGTCAGGGTCGCCACGGAGAACGCCGACGGCGCTCCCGGCGTCCGTACGCTCTCCTTCGACACCTCCTCGCCCAAGAAGCTGCTGAAGGTGGCGTTCGGCCCGCAGGCGGGCACCTACGGCGTCGGACAGCCCATCACGGCGGAGCTGAGCGTCCCGATCGCCGACAAGGCCGCCAGAGCCACCGTCGAGCGGGCGCTGAAGGTCCGCTCCACCCCGGCGGTGACCGGCTCCTGGTACTGGGTCGACGACAAGAACCTGCACTACCGCCCGAAGGAGTACTGGCCCGCCGACGCCACCGTCGAGGTCCGGTCCAACCTCGCGGGCATCAAGGTGACGAACGCCCTCTACGGGGCCGAGGCCAAGCCCCTGAAGATCACCACCGGGGACCGGATCGAGGCCGTCACCGACGCCTCGGACCACACCATGAGGGTCCTGCGCAACGGAGAAGTGATCAAGACCATTCCGGTGACCGCCGGCAAACCCGGCTTCTCCACCCGCAACGGCGTCAAGGTGGTGCTGGCCAAGGAGTACTACGTACGGATGCGCGGGGAGAGCATCGGCATCGCGGCCGGTTCCTCCGAGTCGTACGACCTGCCGGTCTACTACGCCACCCGGGTGACGTGGAGCGGCGAATACGTCCACGCCGCGCCCTGGTCCACCGGCTCCCACGGCTACGCCAACGTCAGCCACGGCTGCATCGGCATGAGCACCGGCAACGCCGAGTGGTTCTTCGACACCGTCCGCCAGGGCGACATCGTCAAGGTCGTCGGCAGTATGGGGGAGACCATGACCCCGTTCGACAACGGGCTCGGCGACTGGAACCTGTCATGGGAGAAGTGGCAGAAGGGCAGCGCCCTGCACCAGGGGGCGCCGGACAGCCCGCAGACGCTCCAGGCCGCCCGGCTGCGCCCCCAGGTCTGACCCGGCCGCGGGCGGGCGCCTCTCAGGACGGGGAACGCCCCTCAGAGGGCCCCAGGGGCCCCTCAGGCCTCCACGGCGAGCCGGCGGCGCAACAGTGCCGCCAGCGCGTCGGGGAACTCCACCGGGTCCACCGGGAGCGTCACAGCGGCCTCGGCGCGGCTCCAGGTGGCCAGCCAGGCGTCCTGCGGGCGGCCGATCAGCAGCAGCACCGGCGGGCACGCGAAGATCTCGTCCTTGATCTGCCGGCAGACGCCCATGCCGCCGATGGGGGCCGTCTCGCCGTCCAGGACGCAGACGTCGACGCCTCCCCCCTCCAGCGCCGCCAGGACGGCCGGGAGCGTCGCGCACTCCAGGAACTCGACCGGTGGAACGTCCTCGGCGGGCCTGCGGCCGGCTGCCAGCCGCACCTGCTCGCGGATGTTGGCGTCGTCGCTGTAGACCAGGACCGTGGCGGTCGCCTGCATTGTTCCTCCGTGACATCGACGTCGTCGGGGCTCTCGGGGCATGAACCGATGCGCGGATCGTACTCCGCCCGACTGGCTGTCAGCACCGGTGATGACCACGATTCGATGGGCCGTTCGGCGCAGCGCGGAACCCCGGCAGACGGCGCGGACACACCGAACGGCACCCCCCGGAGTGAGGGCGGGATAAGCGACCGACATAATGTCGGTCGTGGCGACAGCAACGACAGTAGAAACCGGGCACGCGCACCCGTCGGTCAATCGGCCGAACCTCACCAGCGTCGGGACCATCATCTGGTTGAGTTCCGAGCTGATGTTCTTCGCGGCCCTCTTCGCGATGTACTTCACCCTGCGATCGGTGACGGGACCCGAGTACTGGAAGGAGATGGCCGGCCATCTGAACTTCCCGTTCTCGGCGACGAACACCACGATCCTGGTGCTCTCCTCACTCACCTGCCAGCTCGGCGTCTTCGCCGCCGAGCGGGGCGATGTGAAGAAGCTCCGCACCTGGTTCATCATCACCTTCGTGATGGGTGCGATCTTCATCGGCGGCCAGGTGCTGGAGTACACCGAGCTGGTCAAGGACGCGGGGCTCTCCCTGTCGTCCGACCCGTACGGCTCGGTGTTCTACCTGACCACCGGCTTCCACGGTCTGCATGTGACCGGCGGTCTCATCGCCTTCCTGCTGGTTCTCGGCAGGACATACGCGGCCAAGAGGTTCACCCACGAGCAGGCCACCGCCGCCATCGTCGTGTCCTATTACTGGCACTTCGTCGATGTCGTGTGGATCGGTCTGTTCGCCACGATCTACATGATCAAGTAACCGGGCTCGCGCCCGCCCACCATCGACGCAGAAGATCCTGACACCGGGGTAATCCGTGAAAAAGCTCTCCGCACGACGACGCCATCCGCTGGCGGCGGTCGTCGTACTACTCCTCGCGCTGGCGGCTACCGGGGGGCTGTACGCAGCGTTTGCGCCTGCGGGCAAGGCGCAGGCCGACGAAACCGCCCAGTCCCTCGCGATCGACGAGGGCAAGAAGCTCTACGCCGTAGGCTGCGCCAGCTGCCACGGACCCGGCGGTGCAGGCACCACTGACGGGCCGTCCCTCGTGGGCGTGGGCGCTGCCGCCGTCGACTTCCAGGTCGGTACGGGCCGAATGCCCGCGCAGCAGCGTGGCGCCCAGGCGCCGAAGAAGCCGGTCGTCTACAGCCAGGCGGAGATCGACCAGCTGGCGGCGTACGTCGCGTCGCTCGGCGCCGGCCCGGCCATCCCGAGCGCCAAGCAGGTCGACCCCGCCGGCGCCGACACGGCCAACGGTGGGGCACTGTTCCGCAACAACTGCGCCCAGTGCCACAACTTCACCGGCAAGGGCGGCGCGCTGACCGACGGCAAGTACGCACCGGACCTCGAAGGCGTGAGCCCCAAGCACATCTACGAGGCCATGCAGACCGGCCCGCAGAGCATGCCCTCCTTCCCCGACACGATCATGCCGGAGCAGGAGAAGAAGGACATCATCGCGTACATCCAGGCCGTCAACGGCGAGGAGTCGGCGAGCCCCGGCGGTCTGTCCCTCGGCGGACTCGGCCCGGTCAGCGAAGGTCTGTTCGCGTGGATCTTCGGGCTCGGCGCGCTCGTCGCCGTTGCCGTCTGGGTCGCGGCCCACACCGCTAAGGCCAAGAAGTCATGAGTAGCCAACAGAATTCAGAAGACAACCTGCCCGCAGAGCAGGAGACCGCGCACGGCGCGGTGGGGGTCAAGGACGACCCGTTCGCCGACCCGGGACTGCCGGCCCACAAGCCGCGCATCCAGGACCTCGACGAACGCGCCGCGAACCGCTCGGAGCGGGCCGTCGCGTTCATGTTCATCCTCTCGATGCTGGCGACAGTGGGCTTCATCGCCTCCTACGTCATCTTCCCGGTGGACAAGATCGTCTACATCTGGCCCTTCGGCCATGTGAGCCCGCTCAACTTCTCCCTCGGGCTCACCCTGGGCTTCGCGCTCTTCTTCATCGGCGCGGGCGCCGTCCACTGGGCGCGCACCCTGATGTCCGACGTCGAGGTGGCCGACGACCGCCACGCGATCGAGGCCACGCCCGAGGTCAAGGCCCAGGTGCTCGCCGACTTCGCGGCCGGCGCCCAGGAGTCCGCGCTCGGCCGGCGCAAGCTGATCCGCAACACCATGTTCGGTGCGCTGGCGCTGGTGCCGCTCTCCGGTGTGGTCCTGCTGCGCGACCTCGGTCCGCTGCCGGAGAAGAAGCTGCGCTCCACCCTGTGGGCCAAGGGCAAGCTGCTCGTCAACATGAACACGATGGAGCCGCTGCGCCCGGAGCACGTGACGGTCGGCTCGCTGACCTTCGCCATGCCCGAGGGTCTGACCCAGGAAGCGCACGACTTCCAGTCGCAGATCGCCAAGGCCGCCCTGATGATCGTCCGCATCGAGCCGGACGACATCAAGGACAAGCAGGAGCGGGAGTGGGCCTACGAGGGCATCGTGGCCTTCTCCAAGATCTGCACCCACGTCGGCTGCCCGATCAGCCTGTACGAGCAGCAGACACACCACGTGCTCTGCCCGTGCCACCAGTCCACCTTCGACCTCTCCGACGGCGCCCGCGTCATCTTCGGTCCGGCCGGCCACCCCCTTCCGCAGCTGCGGATCGGCGTGAACAGCGAGGGCAACCTCGAGGCGCTCGGTGACTTCGACGAGCCCGTCGGCCCTTCCTTCTGGGAGCGCGGATGAGTACTGCGACAACGACCCCGCCCGCCGACCAGGCGGGCCAGCGCAAGGCGCCCGCGGGCGAGCGGGTCGCCGACTGGGCGGACGGCCGACTCGGCATCTACGGCCTGGCCAAGGCCAACATGCGCAAGATCTTCCCGGACCACTGGTCCTTCATGCTCGGTGAGGTCGCGCTCTACAGCTTCATCATCATCATCCTCACGGGTGTGTATCTGACGCTGTTCTTCCAGCCGAGCATGAACGAGATCGTCTACCACGGTCCGTACGAGCCCATGCAGGGCATCAAGATGTCGGAGGCCTACGCCTCCACCCTGGAGATCAGCTTCGAGGTCCGCGGCGGTCTGCTCGTCCGGCAGATCCACCACTGGGCCGCGCTGATCTTCCTGGCCGGCATGTTCGTGCACATGATGCGCGTCTTCTTCACGGGCGCCTACCGCAAGCCGCGCGAGATCAACTGGCTGTTCGGCTTCCTGCTGTTCGTGCTCGGCATGTTCACCGGATTCACCGGCTACTCCCTCCCGGACGACCTGCTCTCCGGTACGGGTGTCCGCTTCACCCAGGGTGCGATCCTGTCGGTGCCGATCGTCGGCACGTACATCTCGATGTTCCTGTTCGGCGGCGAGTTCCCCGGCCACGACTTCGTGGCCCGGTTCTACTCGATCCACATCCTGCTGCTGCCGGGCATCATGCTCGGTCTGCTGGTGGCCCACCTGATCCTGGTCTTCTACCACAAGCACACGCAGTTCGCGGGCCCCGGCCGCACCAACAAGAACGTCGTCGGCATGCCGCTGATGCCGGTCTACATGGCGAAGGCCGGCGGGTTCTTCTTCCTGGTCTTCGGCATCATCGCGATCATCTCGGCCATCGCCACGATCAACCCGATCTGGGCGCTCGGCCCGTACCGCCCGGACCAGGTGTCCACCGGCGCCCAGCCCGACTGGTACATGGGCTTCGCCGAGGGCCTCGTCCGTGTGATGCCCGGCTGGGAGATCGTCTTCTGGGGTCACACGCTCAACCTGGGCGTGTTCATCCCGCTGGTCGCCTTCGGCGGAGTGCTCGGCGCCATCGCGGTCTACCCGTTCATCGAGGCCTGGATCACCGGGGACAAGCGCGAGCACCACATCCTGGACCGCCCGCGCAACGCCCCGACCCGCACGGGCCTGGGCGCCGCCTGGATCACGGTGTACTTCGTCGGCCTCGTCGGCGGCGGCAACGACCTGTGGGCCACGCACTTCCACCTGTCGCTGAACGCCATCTCGTGGTTCGTCCGGATCGCCTTCTTCGCCGGACCGGTCGTCGTGTTCATCGTGACGAAGCGGATCTGCCTCGGCCTCCAGCGCCGCGACCGGGAGAAGGTGCTGCACGGTCGGGAGACCGGCATCATCAAGCGCCTGCCGCACGGTGAGTTCGTGGAGGTCCACGAGCCGCTCTCCCCGGAGAAGCTGCACACGCTCACCGCGCACGAGCAGTACAAGCCGCTCGAACTCGGCCCCGCGGTCGACGAGAACGGCGTCAAGCGCAAGATCTCCCCCGTGCAGAAGCTCCGCGCCAAGCTCAGCAAGGGGTACTACGGCGAGGGCAACCAGATCGCCAAGCCCACCGCACAGGAGTACAAGGAGATCACCGAGGGCGACGGCCACCACTGACCGTCCGAACCGGTCATCCGAACTGATCGCCACCGTGAGAGCCCCGTCCATTCGCTGGACGGGGCTCTTCGCGGTCCCCGCGGCTGGATAGGGTGGAGCCCATCCCGAGACCGGCCTGTGGACCCCTGGAGCGGACCATGAACGTTGTGACCCCGAACGGCGGCGACAGCGTGGCGGACCACTCCTGGCCCGGCCTGCTGAACCCCCTGCTGCGCGGCGAGGACCTCACCTCCGACGCGACGGCCTGGGCCATGGACCGCATCATGCGCGGCGAGGCCACCGACGCGCAGATCGCCGGGTTCGCCGTCGCGCTGCGGGCCAAGGGCGAGACCGTCGACGAGGTGACCGGACTCGTGCGCGCGATGTACGCGCACGCCAACACCATCCATGTGCCGGGCCGTACCGTCGACATCGTCGGTACGGGCGGCGACCTCGCCAAGACCGTCAACATCTCGACCATGTCCGCGATCGTCATCGCCGGCACCGGCGCCAAGGTGGTCAAGCACGGCAACCGCGCCGCCTCCTCCGCGAGCGGCTCCTCCGACGTGCTGGAGAAGCTCGGGGTCAACCTGGAGCTGACCCCGCAGCGGGTCGTCGAGGTCGCGGAGCGTGCGGGCATCACCTTCTGCTTCGCCGTGAGGTTCCACCCCGCCCTCCGTTACGCCGCCAAGGCCCGCAAGGAGCTGGGGGCGCAGACCACGTTCAACATCCTGGGCCCCCTCACCAACCCGGCTCAGGTGCGTGCCCAGGCCGTCGGTGTGGCCGACGCCCGGATGGCGCCGATCGTCGCGGGCGTCCTCGCCGACCGGGGCAACTCCGCGCTGGTCTTCCGCGGCGACGACGGGCTCGACGAGCTGACCACCACCGCGACCTCGCGGGTCTGGGTGGTCCGCGACGGCACGGTCCGCGAGGAGCCGTTCGACCCGCGCGAGGTCGGGCTGCCCATCGTCCCGGTCGAAGCGCTGCGGGGCGCCGACGCCTCGTACAACGCCGACGTCGCACGGCGGCTGCTGGACGGCGAGGGCGGTGCGGTCCGCGAGGCGGTGCTGCTCAACTCGGCGGCGGCGCTGGTCGCCCTGGACCCCGCTCCCGGCACGCTGGCCGAGCAGATCGCGGCGAAGATGCTCGTGGCGGCGGAGGCCGTCGACTCCGGCGCGGCCAAGCGGACCCTGGAGCGCTGGGTGGCGGCCAGCAACGCCTGAAGCGCCCCTCGGCGCACACGATGTGAGGAAGGGCGCAGTCCGGTATCCGGACTGCGCCCTTGCGTGTGCGCCCGCATATGGCAGGATGCTGCGCAGGTCATGAGTGACAGCGACTACGGCCCCGGCCCGCTGTCCGGCAACCCTCCGTCCGTGGCGGGGTGCCCCGGGTGAAGACCAGGCCGCAGGCAGCGAGGTCTGCGGCAAGCGCGGGCCCCTCGGCGTCCAGTGGACGCCAGCCCCCGGGGTCCTGGTCCCTAGGGAGCCTCTTGTGAGCAAGCGAATGCGCTAGGGCTGTCGCCCTTCTTCCGCGCCCTTTCCTCCTTCACCCCTGCGCTGCCGCGTACCCGCCGGCGCACGGATCTCGCCTGCCTGTCACGGGAGTTCGTCATGTCCGTCTCCACCGCTGCCACCCCCGCCGCCCTCGCCCCGCCGGCCGACGCCCCGCTGCCCGTCCTGGGCCGTGACGTGTCCGTTCCGCTCGTCACCGGCGGGGAGGTCGCCTACGCCGCCCTCGACTACGCCGCCAGCGCCCCGGCCCTCCAGCGGGTCTGGGACGACGTGGCCGCCTACGCCCCGTACTACGGCAGCGTCCACCGCGGCGCCGGATACCTCTCGCAGCTCTCCACCGACCTCTTCGAGAGCAGCCGCCGCACCATCGCCGCGTTCCTCGGCTGCCGCGCGGACGACCAGGTGGTCTTCACCCGCTCGACGACCGACTCCCTCAACCTGCTGGCCGCGGCGCTCCCGGCCGACTGCCAGGTGTTCGTCTACGAGACCGAGCACCACGCGTCCCTGCTGCCCTGGCGCGACGCCCAGGTCGCCTACCTCGACGCGCCGCGCACCCCGGCGCGGGCCGTGGAGATCCTGGAGCGGGCCCTCGCCGACCGCGACCCCCACGGGCCGGCCCTGGTCTGCGTCACCGGCGCCTCCAACGTGACCGGCGAGCTGTGGCCGGTGAAGGAGCTGGCCGCCGCCGCCCACGCGCACGGCGCCCGGATCGTCCTGGACGCCGCCCAGCTCGCCCCGCACCACCCGGTGGACATCACCGAACTGGACGTCGACTGGGTCGCGTTCTCCGGTCACAAGCTGTACGCGCCCTTCGGCTCGGGTGTCCTCGCCGGCCGCGCCGACTGGCTCAGGGCCGCCGAGCCCTACCTCGCGGGCGGCGGCGCCTCCCGCACGGTCGCCCGTCGGGCCGACGGAGGGGTGGACGTGGACTGGCACACCACGGCCGCCCGCCACGAGGCCGGGTCGCCCAACGTCATCGGCGTCCACTCCATCGCCTCCGCCTGCAAGGCCCTGACGGAGGCGGGCTTCGACCGTCTGGTCGCCCGGGAGCAGGAGCTGGTGAGCCGGGTCCGCGTGGGGCTCGCCGAGGTGCCCGAGGTGCGGGTGCTGTCGCTGTTCGGCGACGACGCGCCGCGGGTCGGCGTCCTCTCCTTCGTGGTGCGCGGCTGGAACAGCTCACACTTCGCCGCCGCCCTCTCCGCCGAGTACGGCATCGGCGTGCGCGACGGCCTCTTCTGCGCCCACCCGCTGGTGCGCACCCTCCTCGGCGGCGACCCGCAGGAGGCGGGGGAGTGCGGCGCCCCGGAGAGCGGGCCGGGCGAGAGGCCCCTGAACGCCATCCGGGTGAGCTTCGGCGCGGGGACGCCCGACGAGCACATCGAGCGGTTCCTGCGCGCGGTCGGCGAGCTGGTCCGAGGCGGCGCCCGGTGGACCTACCGCACCGAGGACGGCCGCTGCGTCCCGGACCGGGGCGCGGCCCAGGTCTGACGGGTCGGTGGG
>NZ_JBBBEN010000052.1:9860-61825 GCF_037137275.1 Streptomyces pratensis
CCGACCCGCTAGGCGTCGAGGCCGATGGCGAAGGCGGCTTCCAGGTCGTGCTGGGAGTACGTACGGAACGCCACGTGGGTGTCAGTGCCCTCCACGCCCGGGATCTTGCTGATCCGGCCGGGGATGACATCGGCGAGGTCGTCGTGGCGGGCGACCCGGACCATGGCGATCAGGTCGTAGGTGCCGGTGACGGAGAAGACCTCGCTGACGCTGTCCAGCGCGGCGATGGCCTCAGCGATCTCCGGAATCCGGTCCACGCTGGTCTTGATGAGCACGATCGCGGTGATCACGGCTGGCTTTCTCCCTCGGTGGCCGTGGCTGGAACCCTCACTCTAGAGCCTTCCCTTCGGGGTGCGCCGGGCGAAGGCCCCTGCCCCCGCGCCCGTACCGCGCCCAGGCGCAGAGGAACCCGGCGGCGAATCCGGCGACATGCGCCAGGTAGGCCACCCCCGGACCGCTGCCCGCCCCCTGCGCTGCCGCCCACTGGAGGGCGAACCAGAAGACCAGCACCATCCAGGCGGGGAAGCGCAGCGGCAGGAAGAACAGGAACGGGAACAGGCTGGTCACCCGGGCCTTGGGGAAGAGGTACAGGAACGCCCCGAGCACCGCGGAGATCGCCCCGGAAGCGCCGACCAGCGTCTGCTCGGAGTCCGCGTGCGCCGCCGCGTAGCAGACGAGGGCGACGTACCCGCAGCCCACGTAGAGGCAGAGGAACCGCACCCGGCCCATGCGCTCCTCCGCCATCGCGCCGAAGACGTGGAGGAAGAGCAGGTTCCCCAGCAGGTGCAGCCAGCTGCCGTGCACGAACAGCGCGGTGAACGGCGTGATCAGCGCGTGCGTGGAGCCGTCCCACAGCTCGGCCGGGACGACCCCCCACCGCTCGAAGTACCGGGCCTGCGCGGCGAGCAGCACGTCCTGGCTCCCGTGCGCGGCGCCGGCCCCGGAGAGCGGGCTGACGAGGAAGATCGCGCAGCACAGGGCGATCAGTCCGTACGTGACCGGGGCGCCGTTCGCCGCGGCCGTGCCCCTGATCCTTCCGGCCGTGGTCCGCCAGTCGATCTGCCGCCAGTCGATCATGTACAGAGCATGACGTACCGGTCGAGAACGGGACGGAGCGCCTCGCCGTGCCGGCGCCCGTATGCGAGGCCGTAGGGTTACGCCAGGAATTCCGCAGTTCGACGGCGCACCGCGAGATCCTTGACGTAGGACAGGAAGAGACGCGCCGGGGCGCCCGGCGTGCTCTTCCGCGACGACGAAAGAGGACGCAACGATGACGACGGTTCCCCTGCCGACGGACGGGACCCGCTGGCGCTGCACGCTGTGCGGCAACCTCACGCGCTTCGACGTGACCCGCTCCTCCAAGGTCGTGGAGTACGTCCATCTCGACCTGGCCGGTGAGCCGAGTGTCGAGGAGCGGGACGTGGTCAGTGAGACCATCGAGTCGGTCCGCTGTCGGTGGTGCAACGCGGTGGACCAGATCGAACTGGTGGACAGGCCGGGTGCCGCTTCCTGAGGGAGTGCGCCCACGGACAGATCTATGGGGTGACGGACGGTGGATCAGCCGACCAGCGGCGCCGGACCGGCCGAGGGGGCCGACGGCGCCGCGGAGGTGCTCGGCCGTCCGCTGCCCGAGGGGGTGCGACGACGGGTCGTCGCCCTGGTCTCGGACGCCTTCGGAGGGCTGACCGTCACCGAACTCCCCGCCCAGCTGCGGCAGTATGCCCGTTTCACCCCGTCCCGGCGGGCCAAGTTCGCCGGGAACGCGATGGCCGCCGCCCTGGAGAGCGACGCCCTCTTCCGGCGGCGGATCGGTGAACGGCTGGGCCAGTCCCAGCCGGAGCTGGCCGACGCGTTGAAGGCGGGCGCGCCGCCCGCCGCCGCCGACCCCGTCGATGTGGCAGCCGCCGCGTACGTGCTGCGCCCGGCCGGCTGGGTCAAGCTCGTCGAGGCGGCCGGCGAGGAGGTCCAGCGAGCCGACGCGGAACGGGCGGACGAGGAGAGCCGCCGCGAACTGGAGCGGCTGCGCGAGGAGCTGGAGCGGTCGCGCGCCCAGGCCCGCGGCGAGACCGAGCGGCTGCGCGCCGAGCTGGACGCGGCCCGCAAGGAGGCCGAGTCGCTCCACCGCAAGCTGCGCAGTGCCCTGAGCGAGGTCAAGCGAGGCGAGGCCGCCCTGCGGCGCGGCATCGCCGAAAGCGACGCCGTACGGGCGGAGGCGGCCGCCCGGGTCTCCGCCGCCGAGAGCGAGTCGCGTCGGCTCAAGGGGCGGCTGGGGGAGGCCGAAGCCGCGCTGGAGGCGAGCCGCCGGGCCGCCCGCGAGGGCCGCTCCGTGGAGGACATGCGGCTGCGGCTGCTGCTGGACACGGTGTTGGACGCCGCCTCCGGGCTGCGGCGCGAACTGGCCCTGCCGCCGCTGACCAGCCGCCCGGCCGACAGCGTGGACGCCGTGGAACCGGGTCGGATGTCCCCCAAGGACATCGCCGCCAGGGCTCTTTCCGAGACCGACCCGGCGCTGCTCGACCAGCTGCTGGCGCTGCCGCAGGCACACCTCATCGTGGACGGTTACAACGTCACGAAGACCGGGTATCCCCAGATGCCGCTGGAGAAGCAGCGGTTGCGGCTGCTGGGCGGTCTCTCGGTGCTCGCCGCGCAGACCGGCGCGGAGATGACGTGCGTCTTCGACGGCGCGGAGCTGGCCGCGCCGGTGCTGCTGGCCCCGCCGCGCGGGGTGCGGGTGCTGTTCAGCAAGGCCGGGGTCACGGCGGACGAGCTGATCCGTCAACTGGCCCGCGCGGAACCGCCGGGGCGGCCCGTGGTGGTCGTGTCCACCGACCGGGAGGTGGCGGACGGCGTGGCGAAGGCCGGGGCCAGGCCGGTGGCGTCCGTCTTGCTCCTGAAGCGCCTTTCACGCGTCTAGAGACAGATGTGTGGCATGCCGGATTTCTGGGAACGTACCGTCAAGTCGCTGCTACACGCGGTGCGGCGAGAGTAAAGAAGTGCCAGGTGTGACGAGAAAATTCCTGTGAGGATTTGAACTGATCACAAGTTGGTCACTAGGGTCAGGCCTCGAACCTTCGCACGGTTGACCGTCCATCCGGGGCGGCAGCGAAGGAACCGCCGAGTCCGTGAGTGCACGGAGCCGGGGATCTTCTCCCCACAGCCCGGTAGGCGGCTCAGGAAGAAGGAGCTCGCCTCCGTGGCGTCCCACCGTCGTCCCAAGCAGCCGAGCCGCACTCGCGTGACCGTGATCACCGCGACGGCCGCTGCGGCCGTGGCCCTGACCTCTCAGGCCGCCCAAGCCGACCCCAAGCCGAGCAAGAGCGAAGTCAAGGCGAAGGTCGACAAGCTCTACCACGAGTCCGAGGCCGCCACCGAGAAGTACAACGGCGCCAAGGAGCAGCAGGAGAAGCTCGAAGAGCAGGTCGACGCGCTCCAGGACAAGGTCGCCCGCGGTCAGGACGAGCTCAACACCCTGCGAGGCGAGCTGGGTTCGATCGCCACCGCGCAGTACCGCTCCGGCGGCGTCGACCCCTCGGTCGCCCTCTTCCTCGCCTCTGACCCGGACAGCTTCCTCGACCAGGCCTCCGCGCTCGACCAGCTGACGGTCCAGCAGACGGAGTCGTTGCAGAAGATCCAGGCCAAGCAGCGCACCCTCGCCCAGCAGCGCAAGGAGGCCCAGGACAAGCTCGGCGACCTCGCCGACGTCCGCAAGGCGCTCGGCGAGAACAAGAAGAAGTACCAGGGCAAGCTGGCAGAGGCGCAGCGACTGCTCAACAGCCTGACCGAGGCCGAGCGCGAGAAGATCAAGCAGGAGGAGAACCGCGCCAGCCGCGACTCCACCAAGCGGGTCGAGCTCGGCAACGAGGTCCCCGCCTCGCAGCTCGGCTCCGCCGCCCTCAGCGCCGCGGCCACCCAGGTCGGCAAGCCGTACTACCCCGGCGGCACCGGCCCCGGCTCCTACGACTGCTCCGGGCTGACCCAGTGGGCCTACCGCCAGGCCGGTGTGGACATCACCCGGACCACGTACACCCAGCAGAACGACGGCACGAAGATCGGCCGCAGCCAGCTCAAGCCGGGCGACCTGGTCTTCTTCAACGGCCTGTCGCACGTCGGCTTCTACGCCGGCAACAACCAGATCCTGCACGCCCCGAAGCCGGGCACCGTGGTCCGCTACGAGTCGATGGACTACATGGGCACCTTCCAGTTCGGCGTCCGCATCGGCTGACGCCGCGCGGCGCGCCCGAACGAGGGAATCGCCGCACCGCACACTGACGCCCCGCCCCGCCGGAGACCCGAGGTCACCGGCGGGGCGGCGTCGTCATACCGCCCTCCCGACCCCGGCGCGGTCCTTGGCCTCCGCGTAGTCGGCCGATTACTGTCTGTCTGCTGCGCAGCTCCCGGTCGTCGGTCCGCCCGCCCCGGGCGGCAGGGGCTGCGCTGGACCGCGTCAGCGGAAGGGAGTGCGGCCAACTGTGGTGTCCCATCGCCGTTCCACACCGTCGGGCCTCCAACGGGGCGCCCGCCTCACGGTCGTCACGGCGGCCGCCGCCACCGCGGCGGCGACGCTGACCGGGGCGCCGGCGAGCGCCGACCCACAGGCCGCGAGGGAGAGCGCGCGGGCCGCCGTCGACCGGCTCCGCGGGGAGGCAGAGCAGGCCACCGAGCGGTACAACGAGGCCACGGAGCGGGCGGACCGGCTGCGCGGCGAGGCGGACCGCGCCCAGGACGCCACGGCCCGCGGCCAGGAGCGCGTCAACCGGATGCGGGACGCGCTCGGCGCGATGGCGGGCGCGCAGTACCGCTCCGCAGGGGTCGACCCGGCGCTCGCGCTGCTCCTGTCCGCCGACCCCGACACCTATCTGGAGCGGGCCGCCGCCCTCGACCGGATCGGCGCCCGCCGGGCGACGGCCCTGGACAAGCTCCTGCACGCCCAGCGCAAGGTCGCCCAGACCCGCGCCGAGGCCATCCGGGCCCTGGCAGAGCTGGAGCGCAACCGGGTCGTCGTCACCCGCTACAAGCGCACCGTCGAGTCCAAGCTCCGCCGGGCCCGGGAGCTGCTCGACTCGCTGCCGGCCCGGGAGCGCGCCACCGTCGACCGGGCCTCGCGCTCGGGAGGCGGCCTGCCCGACCTCTCCGGCACGGCCCCCGGCTCGCCCCGCGCGATGGCCGCCGTGGCCGCCGCCCACCGGGCGCTCGGCGCACCGTACGTGTGGGGCGCGGAGGGCCCGTCGGGGTTCGACTGCTCCGGGCTGATGCAGTGGGCCTACGCCCAGGCCGGGGTGAGTCTGCCCCGCACCTCGCAGGCCCAGCGGTACGCGGGCCGCATGGTGCCGCTCTCCCAGGCACTCCCCGGCGACCTGGTCGCCTACCGGTCCGACGCCAGCCACATCGGCATGTACGTGGGGAACGGCCAGGTCATCCACGCCCCCTACCCGGGGGCCGCCGTCCGCTACGACCCGGTCGGCATGATGCCCGTCTCCTCGGTCACCCGGATCTGACCGTACGATCGGCAGGGTGGCCGTACGAAGACGTGACGCGCGGCGGGGAGGCCCCCGCGTGCGGCGGCGTGCGGCGGGGGCGGTCCTCGCCGCCCTGCTGACCGCGTCCGCCTGCACGGCCCCCGCCGACCCGGCCGCCACCCCCACCGCACGGGAGATCGCCGCCGTCCTGGAGGACCGGGCCGCCGCCGTCCTGGAGCACGACGCGGCCGGCTACCTCGCCGCTCTCGACCCCGGCGCGACAGAGCTGCGGACCGCCCAGCGCGGCGAGCTGGCCAACCTCGCCGACGTCCCGCTGAAGTCCTGGACGTACGAGCTCAAGGGCGTCACCGAGAGGGACGGGGGACGGGCCACCGCCGACGTGGAGCTGCGCTACCGCATCGCGGGCTACGACACCGCCCCGGCCGCCGCCCGCCGGACCCTGGAGCTGACCCGGGACGGCGGGCGCTGGCACATCACCGCGGACCGGGCCGCGGAGGGCGCCGCCGGGCAGCTGTGGCAGCAGGGGGACGTCGAGGTGGTCGAGGGCGCCCACAGCATCGTGCTGGGCGTCGAACGGCCCGCGGGGGAGCTGCGCCAGGTGGCCGATGCCGTGGACCTCGCCGTGCCCGCCGTCTCGGACGCCTGGCCCCGGCCCTGGACGCGCCGGGTGGTGGTGCTCGTCCCGGGCTCCGTGCGGGACATGGCGGCCCTGCTGGGCGCGCCGGAGGCCGGCTACCGGGGCATAGCCGCCGTCACCACCGGCGAGGTCGGCGGCACCGGCAGGCGCCCGGCCCTCGCCGACCGGGTCATCGTCAACCCGCAGGCATACGCCGACCTCGGCGGTTTCGGGCAGCGCGTCGTCCTGACCCACGAGACGACCCATGTCGCCACCCGGACCAGCACGTCGACGGCCACCCCCGTCTGGCTGTCGGAGGGCTTCGCCGACTGGGCCGCCTACCGGGGCGAGGACCGTTCCGCCGCGTCGATCGCCCCCGAACTCGCCGCCGCGCTCCGCACCGGCGAAGTCCCCGCCGAGCTCCCCGGCGACCGGGACTTCGGCTTCGACGGCGACCCCGCGAAGCTCGGCCGCGCCTACGAGGGCGGCTGGCTGGCCTGCGCGCTGATCGCGGAACGATGGGGCCGGGAGAAGCTCGTCGCCTTCTACGAGTCCGTCGGCGCGCACCCCCGCCGCGAGGGGGCGGTGGAGCAGGCGATGGACGCGGTGCTCGGCACCACCCTGGAACAGTTCACCGCCGACTGGCGCGACTACCTCGGCGCCCGGCTCGGCTGACCGCCGCGGGCCGGGCGCACCCCGTCCGCCGGCACCGCCGCGCCCCCGCCGCGCGTCCTCGGCGCCGTCGCACGCCACAGCCGCCGGGCGGCGACCAGCGAGGCGGCCGCCAGCAGGCCGTTGCGGACGACCAGCAGCGTCACCCCCCACGCGTCGCTCGCCACCACATGGCCGAAGCCGACCGGGAACTCCAGCAGCGTCACCCCGGCCGCCACCAGGACCAGCACGGCGGGCAGCGTCATCGAGGTGGCCCGGAAGGCCAGGCACACGGCCGCCAGGCCCACCGCCCACACCACGTACTGCGGGCTGATCACCCGGCTGGTGACGGTGAACAGCAGCACCGCGGTGAAGGCCGCGTCGGCCGGCGTGTGCGCCGCGAACGTACGGGCCCGCAGCCGCCACACGACCAGCCATCCCATCGCCGCCACGGCGAGCCCCAGGGCCAGGGTGGAGACCAGCTCCACATACGGGCCGATGAACTCCATCGAGCCGTAGCGCAGCTCCACCCGCCCCTGCCAGCCGAACTGCCGCGCGATGTGGAGGACCAGCGCCCCCAGCGACTCGATCTCGGTGCCCCGGTCCCGCTGGAAGGCCAGGAACGCGAACGCCCCCGGCATCCACAGGGCGAACCCGGCCGCGAGGGCGGCCGCCGTCAGCGCCGCCGACGTCCAGGCCCGCCGCGCGGCACGCCCGGGCCGCACCCCCACGAGCAGCAGCGCGGGCCACCCCTTCAGCAGGGCCCCGAAGGCGGCCAGCGCCCCCAGCACCCCAGGCCGCCGCGCCCCGGCCAGCAGCGCCGCCACCGCGACCGCCGTCACCATCAGGTCGTAGCGGGCGTAACCGGTCGGCCCCACCAGCGGCACCCCCGCGATCCACACCCAGGCGCCCGCCCGCCGCATCCCCGGCCGCCGTCCCGCGTACAGCAGCAGCCCCAGCACCAGCGCGTCGCACAGCAGCACCAGGACGAAGAACGCGCTCGCGTACTCCCAGAACGGCAGCAGCGCCGGGGACAGGACCGCCAGGGCCGCGGCGGGCGGGTACTGCCAGGTGACGTCGTCCAGCGGATACGTCCCGGAGAGCAGCACCTCGTACCAGCCCCGGTAGATCACCGACACGTCCACCGTGACGTCGGGGCCGGGCACCGTGACCACCTTGAACACGCACAGCAGCAGCCACGCCCGGGACACCGCCCACACCGCGTACGGCAGCGGTGCGGCCTTCATGGGTGCTCGCTCTGTCATCGCCGCCCTCATCGTGGTCCTCTGCCCGGGGGCCGGGCGGCCCATGATGCCGGGGCCGGAGGCGGGGAGCGGTGAAGCGCGGCCGTTGGGTACTGTCGGCGACGATGGACAAGACCTTGATCGTGACCAACGACTTCCCGCCGCGCCCGGGCGGCATCCAGGCGTTCCTGCACAACATGGCGCTCCGCCTGGACCCCGGCAGGATCGTCGTCTACGCCTCCACCTGGAAGCGGAGCGCCGAGGGCGCGGAGGCCACCGCGGCCTTCGACGCCGAGCAGCCGTTCCCCGTCGTGCGCGACCGGACGACGATGCTGCTGCCGACCCCGCGCGTCACCCGGCGCGCCGCCGGACTGCTGCGCGAACACGGCTGCACCTCGGTCTGGTTCGGCGCGGCCGCTCCGCTGGGCCTGATGGCCCCGGCCCTGCGGCGTGCGGGCGCGCGGCGGCTGGTCGCCACGACCCACGGGCACGAGGCGGGATGGGCCCAGCTGCCCGCCTCCCGGCGACTGCTGCGCCGGATCGGGGAGGGCACGGACACGGTCACCTATCTCGGCGAGTACACCCGTTCCCGGATCGCCGCCGCCCTCACCCCGGACGCGGCCGCCCGCATGGTGCAGCTGCCGCCCGGCGTCGACGAGAAGACCTTCCACCCGGCGTCCGGCGGCGACCGGGTCCGCGCCCGCCTCGGCCTGTCGGACCGCCCGGTCGTCGTGTGCGTCTCGCGCCTGGTGCCCCGCAAGGGCCAGGACACGCTGATCCTGGCCATGCCCGCGATCCTCGCGCAGGTCCCGGACGCGGTCTTGCTGATCGTCGGCGGCGGCCCGTACGCCGAGGACCTCGCCCGCCTCGCGGCGCAGACCGGGGTGGGGGACTCGGTGCGCTTCACCGGGCCGGTCCCGTGGGCCGAACTGCCCGCGCACTACGGGGCCGGGGACGTCTTCGCGATGCCCTGCCGGACCCGGCGCGGGGGCCTCGACGTGGAGGGCCTCGGCATCGTCTACCTGGAGGCGTCCGCGACCGGGCTGCCCGTGGTGGCCGGCGACTCGGGAGGCGCTCCGGACGCGGTGCTCGACGGCGAGAGCGGCTGGGTGGTGCGCGGCGGCAGCGCGGAGGAGTCGGCGGAGCGGATCGTGACGCTGCTCGGCGACGCGGAGCTGCGGCGGCGGATGGGGGAGCGGGGCCGGGCCTGGGTCGAGGAGAAGTGGCGCTGGGACCTGCTCGCGGAGAAGCTCAGGACGTTGCTGTGAACGACGCGAGGGGCCCGCGCCGGACGGCGCGGGCCCCTCGCGTGCGCGCACGCGGGCGTGCGGCGGATCAGCTGCGGTAGAGCGACTCCACCTCGTCCGCGAAGTCCTTGGCCACCACGTTGCGCTTCAGCTTCAGCGACGGCGTGATGTGCCCGGCCTCCTCGGTGAACTGCGCGGGCAGGACACGGAACCTGCGCACGGACTCGGCCTTGGAGACCGCCGCGTTGCCGTCGTCCACGGCCCGCTGCACCTCGGCCAGCAGCTCGGCGTCCTCGCGTAGCGAGAGCGCCGTCGAACCGGCCGGCTTGCCGTGCTCCTGAGCCCAGCGGCTGAGGAAGTCCTCGTCCAGGGTGACCAGCGCGCCGACGAACGGGCGCCCGTCGCCGACGACCATGCACTCCGCGATCAGGGCGTGCGAGCGGATGCGGTCCTCGATCACGGCCGGCGCGACGTTCTTGCCGCCCGCCGTGACGATGATCTCCTTCTTGCGGCCGGTGATCGAGAGGTAGCCGTCCTCGTCCAGCGTGCCGAGGTCCCCGGTGTGGAACCAGCCGTCGGCCAGCGCCTCGACGGACGCCGTCTCGTTGTTCCAGTAACCGGTGAACAGGTGCTCGCCGTGCAGCAGCACCTCGCCGTCGTCCGCGATGCGCACCACGGAACCGGGCAGCGGCTGGCCGACCGTGCCGATCTTCTGCCGGTCCCACGGGTTGAACGCGGTCGCCGCACAGCTCTCGGTCAGGCCGTAGCCCTCCAGGACCGTGAAGCCGATGCCCCGGAAGAAGTGGCCCAGCCGCTCGCCCAGCGGAGCGCCGCCGGAGATCGCGTGCTCGCCCCGGCCGCCGAGCACCGCGCGCAGCTTGGAGAAGACCAGCTTGTCGAAGATCCTGTGCTTGAGCCGCAGCCCCAGCGAGGGGCCCTGCGGGGTGCTCAGCGCCCGGCTGTAGGCGATCGCCGTGTCGGCCGCCCGGTCGAAGATCTTGCCCTTGCCGTCCGCCTGCGCCTTGGCGCGGGCACCGTTGTAGACCTTCTCGAAGACCCGCGGCACGCCCAGGACCAGCGTGGGGCGGTACGCCGCCAGCTCGTCGGTGAGGTTCTTGATGTCCGGCAGGCAGCCGAGCTTGATCGGGGCCATCACCGACGCCACCTCGACCAGTCGGCCGAAGACGTGGGCGGCGGGCAGGAACAGCAGGATCGCGCAGTCGTCCGTGCGGAAGAGGGGCTTCAGCCGCTCCACCACGTTGCCGCACTCCGCGAAGAAGCTGCGGTGGGTCAGCACGCACCCCTTGGGGCGTCCCGTGGTGCCCGAGGTGTAGACGATGGTCGCGGGGTCGTCCGCCTTGGCGCTGACCATCCGCCGGTCCATCGTCTCGTCCGGGACCTCGGAGCCCGCCTCGCCCAGGGCCTCGACCGCGCCCGCGTCGATCTGCCAGACCCGGGTCAGGTCCGGCAGGGCCCCCCGCACGGACTCCACGGTCGCCGCGTGGGCGTCGGTCTCCACGAAGACCGCCACCGCGCCGGAGTCGCCGAGAATCCACTGCGTCTGCTCGGCGGAGCTGGTCTCGTACACGGGTACGGTCACCGCGCCCGCGCTCCAGATCGCGAAGTCCAGCAGCACCCACTCGTAACGGGTGCGGGACATCAGGGCGATCCGCTCGCCCGGCTGCACCCCCGAGGCGATCAGGCCCTTGGCGACGGCCCTGACCTCGGCCAGGAACCGGACGGCGCTGACGTCCGTCCAGACGCCCTCCACTTTGCGGCTCATCACCGCCAGATCGGGATGCTGAGCGGCATTGCGGCGGATGAGATCCGTCAGGTTGCCGTCCGTCGGGACCTCGTACAGGGCCGGAAGGCTGAACTCGCGCAAGACTGCTGCTCCTCATCGGGCTCCGGTGCCACGGCTCTGTGTGACGCACCGGCTGCGGTCCAAGAGTGGCGGGTGCTCAGCGGGGGTGAGCACGACTGGACTGCCCGGACGTTACCCACCAGTACTCGGTTCCCGATAGGGGGTTCCGGCCAGATGTCTTATGCATCACACATAGGGGTGGCCCTTCGCGCACAGTAGCCCACCCCTTCGGCCACTCGGAAGTAACCGCAGGTCCGGCCGACCTGTTCCGCACCAGGCGCCCCCTCTAGGGTGATCGCATGCGAGGCAGCGAACCGGACAGCAGGAACCCAGCCGCACGGCACTCCACCCGGGTCCACGTGGTCAGCGACGTGCACGGCAACACCGAGGCCCTGGCCCGCGCCGGGGACGGCGCCGACGCCCTGATCTGCCTCGGTGACCTGGTGCTCTTCCTCGACTACGCCGACCACTCGCGCGGCATCTTCCCCGACCTGTTCGGCGCGGAGAACGCCGGCCGCATCGTCGCGCTGCGCACCGCCCGCCGCTTCGAGGAGGCCCGCGCCTTCGGCCGTGCGCTGTGGGCCGGCCGCGACCGCGACACCGAGATCATCGGCGCGGTGCGCAGACAGTACGCCGAACTCTTCGCGGCCTTCCCCACTCCGACGTACGCCACCTACGGCAATGTCGACGTTCCGCGTCTATGGCCCGAGTACGCCCGTCCCGGCACCACCGTGCTCGACGGCGAGCGGGTGGAGATCGGCGGCCGCGTCTTCGGCTTCGTCGGCGGCGGACTGCGGACCCCGATGCACACCCCGTACGAGATCAGCGACGAGGAGTACGCCGCCAAGGTCGCCGCGCTCGGCCCGGTCGACGTGCTCTGCTCGCACATCCCGCCCGACGTGCCCGAGCTGACGTACGACACCGTCGCCCGCCGCTTCGAGCGCGGCAGCCGCGCCCTGCTGGAGGCGATCCGCACCACCCGTCCCCGGTACGCGCTTTTCGGCCATGTTCACCAGCCGTTGGTCCGCCGGATGCGGATCGGGGCCACCGAGTGCGTCAACGTCGGCCACTTCGCCTCCACCGGCAGGCCCTGGGCACTGAGCTGGTGACCGGGCCAGCCGGAGCACGCGATAGCCTGCACGACGGCAGGACTCTGCCGAACGCGACCGGTTACACCGCACTGGAGGGCCACGGCGATGGCTGAACACACCAGCTCGAGCATCACGATCGAGGCGGCGCCGGCCGACGTCATGGGCGTCATCGCCGACTTCGCCCGCTACCCGCAGTGGACCGGCGAGGTCAAGGAGGCCGAGGTCCTCTCCACCGACGACCGGGGCCGCGCCGAGCAGGTCCGCCTCGTCCTGGACGCCGGAGCGATCAAGGACGACCACGTCCTGGCGTACACCTGGACCGGCGAGCGGGAGGTCAGCTGGACCCTCGTCAAGTCCCAGATGCTCCGCTCCCTGGACGGCACGTACGCGCTCACCCCGCTCGGCGGCGGAGAGCGCACAGAGGTCACCTACCGGCTCGCCGTCGACGTCAAGATCCCGCTGCTCGGCATGATCAAGCGCAAGGCGGAGAAGGTCATCATCGACCGGGCCCTCGCCGGGCTGAAGAAGCGCGTCGAATCCGTACCGCAGGGCTGAGAGCCGTGCGTACGGTCCTGGTCACCGGCCCCGGCGGCGCGGGCCGCACCACCGTCGCCGCGGCCACGGCACTGGCCGCCGCCGCGAGCGGCGAGCGCACCCTCCTGGTCTCCGCGACGGCCCCGCCCGGCTTCCCCTCCGGCACGGAGCCCACCGAGGTCACCGACCGTCTCGACCACGCCCGCGTCGACTCCGGCGCGCACTTCCGCGCCGAACTCACCGAGCTCCAGGAGCGCGCCTCCGGCGTCCTGGACCTGCTCGGCGCGGGACGGCTCGACGGCGAGGAGCTGACCGAACTCCCCGGCGCCCCCCAGCTGGCGCTCCTGCACACGCTGCGCCGCGCCGCCGAGGGCGACTGGTCGGCGAACGGCGGCTACGACGTCCTCGTCGTCGACCTCCCGCCGACGGCCGAAGCCATCGCCCTGCTCGCCCTGCCCGGTCAGCTGCGCCGCTACCTGCGCCGGCTGCTGCCCGCGGAACGCCAGGCCGCCCGCGCCCTGCGCCCCGTCCTCGCCCAGCTCGCCGGGGTCCCCATGCCCGCGCAGTGGCTGTACGAGGCCGCCGCCCGCAAGGACGCCGAGCTGGCCGCCGTCCAGGCCCTGATCGAGGACGGCGCCACCACGCTCCGCCTGGTCGCGGAGCCGGGCCCCGCCGCCGCCGACGCCCTGCGCACCGCCCGCACCGGCCTCGCTCTGCACGGGCTGAGCGCCGATCTGCTGGTCGCCTCCCGCGTGCTGCCCCGGCACTCCGGCGACCCGTGGTTCGCCGCGCTCGCCGCCCAGCAGGAGAAGTGCCTCGGCCACTGGCACGCCCAGTGGGCCCCCGGCGTGCCCGTGCACGAGGCCGCCCACCTGGGCCACGACCCCCGCACCCCGCAGGAGCTGGCCGCGCTCAAGGTCCCCGCACCGGACGCGCGGACGCCCGGCAGGGCCGCCGACCCCTGGTGGATCGAGGAGGAGGCGCCGGGCGCGGAGGACGGCCCCGCGGCCCTCGCCTGGTGCCTGCCGCTGCCCGGCGCGGCCAAGGAGGAACTGCGTCTGGTCCGCCGGGGCGACGAACTGCTCCTGACCGTCGGCCCGTTCCACCGCGTCGTGCGGCTCGCCTCCGCGCTGCGCCGCTGCACCGTCTCCGGCGCGGCCCTCGCCGACGGGGTGCTGCGCGTCCGGTTCACCCCGGACCCGGGGCTGTGGCCCCGCACCGACTGAACCGCCCGCGGCCGTTCGGGTAACGTCGGTAGTACGTGTCCCCGCACGGCCGTGAACCGGCCGCCCCGCGCCGCAGGAGCCCCGCCATGAGTGAAGCCACCGACCGTCCCGCAGACGGCGACGCGTGGGCCGACGCCTGCGCAGAGGACCTCGCGGCGGAGAAGGCCCGCCGCCGCGCCCAGTACGGACCGCAGCCCGGATCGGCCGCGGAAGAGCTGCGCAGGCTGGTCGACGCGGTCGCCGACAAGGTCTCCTCGCTCCAGACGCCCCTGCTCGGCGTCGCCGCCCAGGGCGCGGTGCAGCAGGTCATCTCGCAGGCGAAGTCCGCCGTCGAGCCGGTCATCGAGCGCAACCCGCAGTTCTTCGACCACCTCGCCGCCGCGGGCGGTGAGCTGCTGGCCGCCTACCGCTCCGCCGTCGAAGGCCAGGAGAGCCGCTGGACCCGCACCACGGAGGGCGCTTCCGGCGGCGGCGCCGGCCCCGCTGAGAAGGCGGCGGAGAACCCGGCCGGCCCGCGGGACGAAGGCCCCCCCGGCACCGAGCGCATCGACCTGGACTGACCGGTCCCGGCCGGTGCCGCGCCCGGCCTCGGGTACGGTTGGCCCCAGCGGGGCTCGACCGAAACTGAGGGATTCATGGGACTCACCATCGGCGTCGACATCGGCGGCACGAAGATCGCGGCTGGAGTGGTCGACGAAGAGGGCCGTATCCTCTCGACGTTCAAGGTGGCGACCCCGCCGACGGCCGAAGGCATCGTCGACGCGATCTCCGCGGCGGTCGCCGGGGCGAGCGAGGGGCACGACGTGGAGGCCGTCGGCATCGGCGCCGCGGGATACGTCGACGACAAGCGCGCCACCGTCCTGTTCGCACCGAACATCGACTGGCGTCACGAGCCGCTCAAGGACAAGGTCGAGCAGCGCGTCGGCCTCCCCGTCGTCGTGGAGAACGACGCCAACGCGGCGGCCTGGGGCGAATACCGCTTCGGCGCGGGCCAAGGCCACGACGACGTCATCTGCATCACGCTCGGCACCGGCCTCGGCGGCGGCATCATCATCGGCAACAAGCTGCGCCGTGGACGCTTCGGGGTGGCCGCGGAGTTCGGCCACATCAGGGTCGTCCCGGACGGCCTGCTGTGCGGCTGCGGCAGCCAGGGCTGCTGGGAGCAGTACGCCTCCGGCCGCGCCCTCGTCCGGTACGCCAGGCAGCGCGCCAACGCCACCCCCGAGAACGCCGCCATACTGCTCGGCCTCGGCGACGGCACGGTGGAGGGCGTCCAGGGCAAGCACATCAGCGAGGCCGCCCGGCTGGGCGACCCGGTGGCCGTCGACTCGTTCCGCGAGCTGGCCCGCTGGGCCGGCGCCGGACTGGCCGACCTGGCCTCCCTGTTCGACCCCTCCGCGTTCATCGTCGGCGGCGGCGTGTCGGACGAGGGCGAACTGGTCCTCGGCCCGATCCGCAAGTCGTTCCGGCGCTGGCTGATCGGCGGCGAGTGGCGTCCGCACGCCCAGGTGCTCGCCGCCCAACTCGGCGGCAAGGCGGGGCTCGTGGGCGCGGCGGACCTGGCCCGTCAGGGCTGACCGGCCGGCCCCCGTACGACGCACGGACGCCCGCCGCCGCCCTCCGGGGCGACGGCGGGCGTCCGCCGTATCGTGACCGGCATGGTCCTGCCGCCGCTGCCCGACTCCCGTGCCGAGCCGGACGGTTCAGCCGTCATCAGAGTGCTGAGCTACAACGTCCGCTCGCTGCACGACGACACCGCGGCCCTCGCCCGGGTCGTGGGCGCCTGCGCGCCCGACCTCCTCCTCGTCCAGGAGGCCCCGCGCTTCTTCGGCTGGCGTGCGGCGGCGGCCCGGCTCGCCCGGAACAGCGGTCTCGTGGTGCTCGGCGGCGGGGCGGGCGCGGCCGGCCCGCTGCTGCTGTGCTCGCCGCGGGTGATCGTGGAGAGCGCGAAGGACGTGCTGCTGCCGCTCACCCCGGGACTGCACCGCCGGGGCTTCGCCACCGCCGTGGTCACGATCGCCGGGGCGCGGCTGGGCGTGCTGAGCTGCCATCTGAGCCTGCGGCGCGACGAACGCCTCGCCCAGGCGGACCTGTTGCTGGAGCGGCTGGACGCGATGGACGTGGCGCACGCCGTGGCGGGCGGCGACATCAACGACGTACCGACCGGGGAGGCGTTCGCGCGGCTGGCCGGACGGCTCCAGGACTGCCGGGCGGTCGCCCCCTGGGGCGGCGGGCCGACCTTCACCCCGAAGGACCCGCGCCGCCGCATCGACGCGGTGTTCGCGACGCCGGGCATCGAGGTGCTCGGCTGCGGCGTCCCGGACGGGGCGGCCGGTGTGAGCGCCGCGGACCTGAGAGCGGCCACCGACCATCTGCCGGTGCTGGCCGCCCTCAGAGTCCCCGCCGCCACGCCCTGACGGCGGGGCTCACACCACCGCGCCGCGTCCCGGGTCTCCGTGCGGGTCCTCATCGTCGTCGTGCGGCATCCGGGCCACCAGGGTCGCGAAGCCGCCGAGGAAGCCGCCGATGCACAGGGTGGTGAGCCACCACGTCATCTCCCACCGGAGCATCACCGCGAGCAGCATCAGGACCGGCCCGCCGATCACCGAGAGCCACGCGAACTTGGCCGTGACGTCGGCCTCCGGCAGCGGAGGCGGCTCCGGAGGCACGAAGTGGCCCTCGCCGTCCTCGTCCGGCTCGCCGAGGCCGTCGTCCTTGGGCTCGGGCAGCTCGTAGTCACGGGGGCCTGCGACACCGGGCGCGAAGACCACGGAGCTGCCGAGCGTCTTCTTCTCCGGCGGCTTCGGGGGTTTCTTGCCGGACCCCTTGTCCGCGGGGTCGCCGGCGGAGCCGTCCGCCGGGCCCACCACATTGCGCTGGTCGTCCTCCAGCAGGGCCAGGTCCTCGACTGACTTGAACGGCTTGGCGCCCGGCGGGTCCGGCGGCTCCTCCCCGTACCCCTCGACGATCGCGGCCCACGCCGCCTCCTCGTCGATCACCCGCTCCGGTTCCGTCCCCTCCGGGGCGGCGGGCTCTGTCCCCTCCGGGCCCGCCGGCTTCGTCCCCTCCGGGACGGCCGCGGGCTCCGTGGGCCGCGGATCACGCTCCTCTTCGCCGCCTGGGCGTTGTGCATCGTGCTCAGCCACCGGACGTGCTCCCCTTCTTCCCGACGCTCGGTGCGAGACGGCCGATGAACCGGTAGCTCTCATCGAAGATCCGCTCCGCATCGTGGTCCAACGTCGCCACGTGGTAGCTCTGTTCCAGCAGGATCTCCGTGACGTCCGTGGAGGAGACCCGGCTCAGGATGCGGGCGCTGTCCGCGGGCGGCACGACATGGTCCTGCGGGCTGCGCAGCACGAGGAGCGGCTGGGTCACCTGCGGCAGCTCGCCGTCGACCAGCCGGAAGAACTGCCGCAGGGAGTGCGCGGCGTGCAGCGGCACCCGGTCGTAGCCGACCTCGTGCGCGCCCGCGAGCGCGATGTCGTCGGCCACGCCCGCGGTCGTCCGGACCAGGTGGCGGGCGACCGGCAGCGCGTACGCGGACAGTCCGTGCACCTTGTTCGCCGGGTTGACCAGCACCAGACCGCTGACCGCGTCGCCGTGTCTGGCCGCCAGCCGCAGACTCAGGGCGCCGCCCATGGACAGTCCGAAGACGAAGACCCGCTCGCACCTCTCGCCGAGGGCGCGCAGCTCCCGGTCCACCTCCGCGTACCAGTCCTGCCAGCCGGTGACCGCCATGTCCTCCCAGCGGGTGCCGTGGCCGGGCAGCAGCGGCAGCGAGACGGTCAGCCCGCGCTCGGCGAGGTGGTCGGCCCACGGGCGCAGCGACTGCGGCGATCCGGTGAAGCCATGACAGAGGAGCACGCCGACCTCTCCGCCCTCGTGGCGGAACGGCTCGGCTCCGGGGAGGAGCGGCACCAGGATCTCCTGTTCGTGGGACGGCCTGGGGGCTGGGGCGCACCCGGGGGAGCGCTTGACGGATGACTTCACCGTACGCGACCGGACCGACACCGACCAGGGCCGTCACCGCCCCGCCCGGCCCGGCCGCCGCTCCCCGTGCCGGGTGTCCGCCGCCGCTCCTCCCCAGCCGGGCAGAGGCCGCGGCGACCTCACGGGTTAAGGTCTGACGACAGCACACAGGAGGCACCAGAGTTGATCTACGGCGCAATGAAGTTCTCCATCGGCGGGCCCCTGAAGCTCGCCTTCCGGCCGTGGGTGGAGGGCCTGGAGAACATCCCCGAGCGGGGGCCGGCGATCCTCGCGAGCAACCACCTGTCCTTCTCCGACTCGTTCTTCCTCCCGGCCGTGCTGGAACGCAAGGTCACCTTCATCGCCAAGGCCGAGTACTTCACCGCGCCCGGCGTGAAGGGCAGGCTCACCGCCGCCTTCTTCAAGGGCGTCGGCCAGCTCCCCGTCGACCGCTCCGGAGCCCGCGGCGCGGGCGAGGCGGCGATCCGGGCGGGCATCCGGGTCATCGAGAGCGGCGGTCTCTTCGGCATCTACCCCGAGGGCACCCGATCGCCCGACGGCCGCCTCTACCGGGGCAAGCCCGGCGGCCTCGCCCGGGTGGCCCTGGCCACCGGCGCCCCCGTCATCCCGGTCGCGATGATCGACACCGAGAAGATCCAGCCCCCCGGCCAGGTGGTGCCCAAGCTGCTGCGGCCCGGCATCAGGATCGGCAGGCCGCTGGACTTCAGCCGCTACCAGGGCATGGACGGCGACCGCTTCATCCTGCGCTCGGTGACCGACCAGGTCATGTACGAGATCATGAAGCTCTCCGGCCAGGAGTACGTGGACGTCTACGCCACCGCCGCCAAGCGGCAGATCGCCGACGCCGCGAAGGCCGAGGCCCAGGAGTCCAAGCGCGCGCAGCGGCGGGCGGCGGGAGACGAGAACGAGACGGAACGGTCCGGCGCGTAGCCGCGTCGTTCACCGTCCCGGGGGGGTGGGGGCCATGGCCAGGCGTGAACGGGTCGTACGGATGTCGGTCGAGCAGCCGCTGTGGCGGGCGCTGACCGGGTACCGCGTCCTGACCATGCTCTACGCGGTGCTGCTCACCGCGTTCGGGCGCGACGAGTTCGAGCGGCTCTGGGTGGCCGCCGCGTTCCTGGCGTTCCTCTTCGTGTGGACGCTGGCCACCCTGCCCAAGGTCCGCTCGGCGGCGAGCTGCACCAAGCGGTTCCTCGGCGCGGACCTCACCGTCGCGCTGAGCGGGATTCTGCTCACCCCGCTCGCCGACCTCGACTCCCAGACGTTCGACGGCCCGACACTGCCCTCGATCTGGACGGCCGGCTCGGTCCTCGCCTTCGCCCTCAAGGGCGGCTGGCGCTGGGCCGCCTTCGCCTCCACGTTGGTCGCCGCCGCCAACATCATCCAGCGCGGCGACCCCAGCCGGGACACCTTCCACAACGTCCTGCTGGTGTGGGTCGCCGCCATCGCCATCGGATACGTCGTCGAGGTCGCCCGCGCCAGTGAGCGCACCCTGGCCCGCGCCCTGGAGATCGAGGCGGCGACCCGCGAACGCGAACGCCTGGCGCGCGACATCCACGACAGCGTGCTCCAGGTCCTCGCGATGGTGCAGCGCCGCGGCACGGCGATCGGCGGCGAGGCGGCCGAGCTGGGCCGGCTGGCCGGCGAGCAGGAGGTCGCCCTGCGCACCCTGGTCTCCAGCGGCCTGGTGCCGCCCACCCGGGTCTCGGAGGACGCCGCCGACGGAGCGGTCGTCCGCACGGTCGAGGTGGACGAGGAGCACGGCCCCGACGGCGGGGGCACGTGCGATCTGCGGGCCCTGCTCGCCCCGCACGCGGGGGCCCGGACGAGCTTCGCGGAGCCGGGGGCCCCGGTGCCGCTCCCCGCGGCGGTGGCCCGCGAGCTGGCCGCCGCCGTCAGCGCCGCCCTGGACAACGTCCGGGTGCACGCGGGCCCCGGGGCCCGGGCGTGGATTCTGGTCGAGGACGAGCCCGGCGAGGTGATCGTCACCGTCCGGGACGACGGGCCCGGCATCCCGGAGGGGCGGCTCGCCCAGGCGGAGGGGGAGGGGCGGCTCGGCGTCGCGCTGTCCATCCGCGGCCGGCTGAGCGAACTGGGCGGCACGGCAGAGCTGATCTCGGTCCCCGGCCAGGGCACCGAAGTCGAGTTGAAGGTTCCCAAAGCACCGAAGGTTTCCCGGGGGAAGGCAGGATCGGCCCGATGACCACGCACAACGCACCGCAGGACGCACCGCGCACCGCACAGCCGAGCGAGCGGCAGGGGGCGGAGACCGCCGACCGGCCCATCCGGGTCATGGTCGTCGACGACCACCCCATGTGGCGCGACGCGGTCGCCCGCGATCTCGCCGAGTCCGGTTTCGACGTCGTCGCGACCGCCGGGGACGGCCCGCAGGCGGTCCGCCGGGCCAGGGCCGCCGTCCCGGACGTCCTGGTCCTGGACCTGAACCTGCCCGGCATGCCCGGTGTCCAGGTCTGCAAGGAGCTGGTCGGCTCGCACCCGGCGCTGCGCGTGCTGGTCCTCTCCGCGAGCGGGGAGCACGCCGACGTGCTGGAGGCGGTGAAGTCCGGGGCCACCGGCTACCTGCTGAAGTCCGCCAGCACCCAGCAGCTGACCGACGCCGTCCGCTCCACCGCGGCCGGCGACCCGGTGTTCACCCCCGGCCTGGCCGGACTGGTCCTCGGCGAGTACCGCAGGCTCGCCTCCGACCCCGCCCCGGAGGCCCCCGACGACCCCAAGGTCCCCCACCTCACCGACCGGGAGACCGAGGTGCTGCGGCTGGTCGCCAAGGGGCTCTCGTACAAGCAGATCGCCGAGCGCCTGGTCATCTCGCACCGCACGGTGCAGAACCATGTGCAGAACACCCTGGGCAAGCTCCAGCTGCACAACCGGGTGGAGCTGGTGCGGTACGCCATCGAGCGCGGTCTCGACGACGCCTGATCCGGCCCTCCCGTCCCGTCGCCCGGGATGGCGGGACGGCGGGACGGCGGGCGGGGCCGTATATTCGCGCTGTCCGGCGAGGCCGCGCCGCAGGGCGCCGCCCCTGCCTCGCGTAGAGATCGGAGAACCCGTGGAGATCCTGGCCTTCGGTGTGCAGTCCGATGAGAAGCCCCTGATCGAGAAGGCCTTCGCGCCACTGCACGAGGTCCGCTGCCTGGACGTCTTCCTGAACCGGGACACCGCCCCCATCGCGGCCGGATACGAGATCATCTCCACCAGCGTCAACGCCGACCTCGGCGGCAGGGTGCTCCAGACGCTCGCCGCCGGCGGCACGCAGATGATCGCCCAGCGCTCCACCGGCTTCAACAACATCGACCTGGGGGTCGCAGAGCGCCTCGCCCTGCACGTCGCCCGGGTCTCGTCCTACTCGCCGTACTCGGTCGCCGAATTCGCCTGGACCCTGGCCATGGCCGTGAACCGGCGCGTCATCCGCGCCGCGAGCCGCACCCGGGACTTCGACTTCCGCCTCGACGGGCTCCTCGGCCGGGACATGCACGGCCGGACCGTCGGGGTGCTCGGCACCGGCAAGATCGGGGAGGCGTTCACCCGGATCGCCCACGGCTTCGGGATGAAGCTGCTCGGCTGGGACGTGGTGGAGAACCCGGCCTGCGTCGGGCTGGGCATGGAGTACGTGGCCAAGGAGCGGCTGTTCGCCGAGGCCGACCTGGTCAGCCTGCACGTCCCGCTGCTGCCCACCACCCGGCACATCGTCGACGAGTCCGCGCTCAGGGCGATGAAGGACGACGCGATCCTCGTCAACTCCAGCAGGGGCGGCCTCATCGACACCACCGCGCTGGTCACCGAGCTGCGCGCCGGACGCTTCGCGGGCGTCGGACTCGACGTGTACGAGGCGGAGGCCGGGCTGTTCTTCATGGACAAGTCCCTGGAGGGCATCGACGACGACACCCTGGCCCGGCTGGTGACCTTTCCGCACGTCATCGTCACCTCCCACCAGGCCTATTACACGCGGGACGCGGTGGGCCAGATCATCGACGCGACCGTCGGGAACGTCGCCGACTACCTGGCTCACCGCCACAGCGAGAACGTCCTCGTCCCGCCGCCGCCCAGCCCCTAGGAGGTGTCCGGCCCCGACCCGCCGGACGCCTCCCCGCCCGTCATCCCGTCATCCCGCCACCGGCAGCCCCGCCAGCAGCTCCGTCACGATCACCGAGCCCCGCACGGTCAGCACGGACTCCGGGTGGAACTGCACCGAGGCGAACCCCGGCCCGCGCAGCGCGTGCAGCTCCCCGCCGTCCTCGTCACGGCTCGCCTCGATCCCGTGGGCGGCCAGCTCCGCGGCGGCCGGACCGTCGCACCTGGCGGTGAAGCTGTTGTAGAAGCCCACCGTCTCCGGCCGCCCGAAGAACTCGATCCGGGTCTGCGCCCCCTGGTACGGCACGGCCTTGCGCACGATCTCCAGGCCCAGCTCCGCCGCGATCAGCTCGTGCCCGAGGCAGACCCCCAGCAGCCCGTGCCGGTGGTCGCGCACCAGCTCGGCGGTGAGGCCGCGCAGCAGCCGCATCTTCGGGTCGGTCAGATCGCCCGGGTTCCCCGGACCGGGGCCCAGCACCACGGGCCCCCGGTGCGCGCGCACCGCCTCGGCCAGCCCCGGCTCGTCGTACCTGCGCACCGACACCTCCAGGCCCAAGGCGCGCAGCAGATGGGCCAGCATCGCGGTGAACGTGTCCTCGCCGTCGACCATCAGCGCGTGGCCCGTGAGGTCCTGGACGCGCTCCTGCATCCGCAGCCAGAACGGGGCCAGGGAACCGCGCCGGTCGGCCAGCGCCGCCTGCACCCGGGGATCGGCCGCCAGCCGCGGGCGGGTCGCCTCCTCGCCGGGCGCGGCCGGCCGCACGCCCAGCGCGGCCAGCACCCCGGCCGCCTTGGCGTGCGTCTCCGCGACCTCGCTCTCCGGGTCGGAATGGCGTACGAGCGTCGCTCCGACGGGCACGGCGAGGCTGCCGTCAGGGGCGATGTCGGCGGTACGGATGAGGATCGGCGAGTCCAGGGTCTGCGCCCCGTTCTCGTCGATTCCCAGCAGCGCCAGCGCCCCGGCGTAGTAGCCGCGGCCGCCGGACTCGTACCGCTCGATGACCCGGCAGGCGTTCTGCACCGGGGAGCCGGTGACGGTCGCCGCGAACATGGTCTCGCGCAGCACCTCCCGCACGTCCAGCGAGGACCGGCCGCGCAGCTCGTACTCGGTGTGCGCCAGGTGCGCCATCTCCTTGAGCCGGGGGCCGACCACCACCCCGCCCATGTCGCCCACCGTGCACATCATCTTCAGTTCCTCGTCGACCACCATGGACAGCTCCTCGGTCTCCTTGCGGTCTCCGAGGAACGCCAGCAGGCTCTCGGGGGTCGGCCCCCCGGCCGGGTAGCGGTACGTCCCGCTGATCGGGTTCATCACGACCGTCCCGCCGGACATCCGCACATGGACCTCCGGGCTCGCCCCGACCAGCGTCCGCGTCCGGACCCCCTCGGTCCCGCTGCCCCCGATGTGCACCACGAACGTCCAGTACGCCCCCCGCTCGCCCGTCAGCAGCCGCCGGAACAGCGCCAGCGCGTCAGCCCTCCCGAAGCCGGCGATCTCGCCCCGGAACGTCCGCCGGATCACGAAGTTCGCGCCCTCGCCCTGCCCGATCTCGTCCTGGATCACCCGCCGGACGATGTCCGCGTACGCCGCGTCCGGCACGTCGAAGCCCCGGTCCTGGACCCGCACGTCATGGGCGGGCAGCGCCTCCCGCAGCTCCGCGAGGTCCAGCTCGTGCGTCTCGTCGGCGACCAGCGCGCTCAGCGGGGTCCCGTCGTCGCGCACGTCGAACCCGCGCTCGGCGATCTGCCGGAACGGCACCAGGGCGAGCACCGGGCGCTCGCCCACGGGCAGCTCCGCCAGCCGGTCCACCTCCCGCACGCCGCCGACCAGCACCTCGACGCGGTCGTGGTCGCGGCCGGGCGTACGGCGGAGCAGCAGGGCGAACGGCGGGGCGTCGTCCGCGAGCAGCCGCTCCACGAGGGCGTGGGCGCTGCCGGGCGGGCGGGGGGCGGCGGTGGGACGGGGCATGGCGGGGGTTCCTTCCGAAGCGGGGGAGGAACGGCTCCGCAACGCGGAAAGGCCGCCCCTCGGGCGGCCTTCGCGAGAAATGTCAGCGCGATGAGTCAGCGGGCCGCCCGTGGAGCGGTCCACCACCAGTTCCGGATCGAGATACGGTTTTGTCGCGTCGACATGCGCCGAACTCTAGCGGACGTCACGGCGTGTGAGGTTCCCGTCTCATTTACTGAGCGTTCGAATGGCCGAACCGCGCGACCCCGTAATGTTGTGTACGTGACCGTGAACGCCAATACCTCCGTCGCCGGTGGCAACACCTGGCGAGACCTTCCCGCGGCGCAGCAGCCCGAGTACCCCGACTCCGAGGCCCTGCGCGATGTACTCGCGGACCTCGCGTCGTATCCTCCGCTCGTCTTCGCCGGCGAGTGCGACCAGCTGCGCGCCCGCATGGGAGCCGTCGCCAAGGGCGAGGCGTTCCTGCTGCAGGGCGGCGACTGCGCCGAGGCCTTCGACGCGGTGTCGGCCGAGCACATCCGGGCCAAGCTGAAGACGCTGCTCCAGATGAGCGCCGTCCTGACCTACGCGGCCTCCGTGCCCGTCGTGAAGGTCGGCCGGATCGCCGGACAGTACTCGAAGCCGCGCTCCAAGCCCACCGAGACCCGTGACGGCGTGACCCTGCCGACCTACCGCGGCGACTCCGTCAACGGCTTCCCCTTCACAGAGGAAGCCCGCATCCCGGACCCGCAGCGGCTGAAGCAGATGTACCACGCGTCCGCCTCCACGCTGAACCTGGTCCGCGCCTTCACCACCGGCGGCTACGCCGACCTGCGCCAGGTCCACGCCTGGAACCAGGACTTCGTGAAGTCGTCCCCCGCCGGCCAGCGCTACGAGGCCCTCGCCCGCGAGATCGACAACGCGCTGAACTTCATGAAGGCCTGCGGCACCGACCCGGCCGAGTTCAAGGCGGTCGAGTTCTTCTCCTCGCACGAGGGGCTGCTGCTGGACTACGAGTCCGCGCTGACCCGTACGGACTCGCGCACCGGCGAGCTGTACGACACCTCCGGCCACATGGTCTGGATCGGTGAGCGCACCCGGCAGATGGACGGCGCGCACATCGAGTTCGCCTCGAAGATCCGCAACCCCATCGGCATCAAGCTCGGCCCGACGACCACCGTCGACGAGGCGCTCGGCTACGTCGACCGCCTCGACCCCGAGCGCGAGCCGGGCCGGCTGACCTTCATCGTCCGGATGGGCGCGGACAAGGTCCGCGACAAGCTCCCCGAGCTGGTGGAGAAGGTCACCGCCTCCGGGGCCACCGTGGCGTGGGTGACCGACCCGATGCACGGCAACACCTTCGAGGCCGCGTCCGGCCACAAGACGCGCCGCTTCGACGACGTCCTGGACGAGGTCAAGGGCTTCTTCGAGGTCCACAAGGAGCTGGGCACCCACCCGGGCGGCATCCACGTGGAGCTGACCGGCGACGACGTCACCGAGTGCGTGGGCGGCGGCCACGAGATCTTCGTGGACGACCTGCACCAGCGCTACGAGACGGCCTGCGACCCGCGGCTCAACCGCAGCCAGTCCCTCGACCTGGCCTTCCTCGTCGCCGAGATGTACCGCGCCCAGTAGGACGTCTGGGCGCTTGAACCTGTGGGGCACGGATCTGTGTGATCCGTGCCCCACAGGCCGTTCCGGGACTTTCCCGCGGCTTGAGCGACGGGTAAGGTTAGGTTAGCCTCACCGACGAAGACGGGGACGGCGCCAGCGACCGACCCGCAGGGAGGTGAGCCGCATGTACGTCTGCTCCTGTTTCGGCGTCACGGAACAGCAGGTCAAGCGGCACGCTGAGGCCGGTGCCTGCACGCCTCGCCAGATTGCGTCCGCCTGCAAGGCCGGAACCGACTGCGGCGGTTGTGTGCGCCGTATCCAGGCACTGCTCGGGCGGGGCGACTGCTCGCGCCGCGAACTGCTCGACCAGCGGCAGGAGCCCGCGGCCGCCTCCCTGGCGCGCCCGGCCGCCCGGTCCGCCGTGAGCCCGACGGCGGCAGCGGCCTCCGCCGGGACGGCAGCCGTCGCCCGCCTCTCCGACGCGGCCTGACCCCGGCCCCCGGGTGCGCGCGGACCGGGGCATCCGGAGGCCGGTCCTCCGGGGGCGCCGGATCAGCTCTCGGGCTGCTCGATCAGCTGGGCGATGTAGAGCGGCTCACCGAGCTTCTCGACCAGCTCCAGCTGCGTGTCGAGGTAGTCGATGTGGTGCTCCTCGTCCTCCAGGATCGACTCGAAGATGTTCGCGGAGGTGATGTCGCCCTTGGCGCGCATCACCTCGATGCCGCGCTTGAGGCGGTCGATCGCCTCCACCTCGACCTGGCGGTCCGCCTGGAACATCTCCGTGACCGTCTGGCCCACCCGCACATGGAAGAGCCGCTGGTAGTTCGGCAGCCCGTCGAGGAACAGAATCCGGTCCGTGAGGACCTCGGCGTGCTTCATCTCGTCGAAGGACTCGGCCCGGGTGTACTTGGCGAGCTTGGTCCAGCCGAAGTTCTCCTGCATCTTGGCGTGCAGGAAGTACTGGTTGATGGCGGTCAGTTCGGCGGTCAGCTGTTCGTTGAGGAACTCAAGGACCTCGGGGTCGCCCTGCATCGCTGAGGCTCCTTCCAGGCGTGATCGGCAAGTGGCCGCATCCTCGCACCGCGGTCAGCGGCCGTCCAGTAAGTGCATGCTTAGTGCGAGTTGCCCCGGATGGCTCTGCCCTGGTCCCGACCACCCCTGGCTGTCTGTCACCATGGAGGCATGGGTCAGCCGGAAAGCCGGGAATACCGCGAATCAGGGCAGTCCGAGCTTCCGCCGGGTCAGCGACTGCAGCGCGGCTGGCCGGTCACCCACTACGGGCCCGTACCCAAGTTCAAACCCGACCGCTGGGAGTTCCGGGTCTTCGGGGCCACCGCCGACGGCGACAAGCACTGCTGGAACCACCAGGACTTCTCGGCCCTGCCGTTCTCCTCCGTCGTCGCCGACCTGCACTGCGTGACGAAGTTCAGCATGCTCGGCGCCGAGTGGGGCGGGGTCCTCGCCCGTACGGTCCTGGACCTGGCGCCGCCCGCGCCCGACGTCACCCACGTGATGGTGTGGGCCGAATACGGCTTCTCCTCCAACCTGCGCCTGGAGGACTTCGCCTCGGAGCGCACCGTCTTCGCCACCCACAAGGACGGCGAGCTGCTGACCGCCGAGCACGGCTTCCCGCTTCGCCTCGTCGTCCCGCACCGGTACGCCTGGAAGGGCCCGAAGTGGGTCAGGGGCGTCGAGTACATGAGGGCCGACCGGCGCGGGTTCTGGGAGGAGCGGGGCTACCACAACATCGGCGACCCGTGGCGCGAGCAGCGCTACTCCTACCAGGAGGAGCCGGGGGACGGCCCCGAACTCTGAGCACGTCGTGCTCGGCAGGCGGGCGGGCCGCCCTCAGCCGGCGGGCGAGTCGCGCAGCCCCTTCAGCCGGGCCACGTCCGCCGCGTGCCCCTCCTTGCCGCCGGGGGTCTCGATGACCAGCGGCACGCCCTCGGTCGCCGGATGGGCGAACAGCTCCCGGAACGGCTCCGCCCCGATGTGGCCGGCGCCGATGTTCTCGTGGCGGTCCTTGTGGGCGCCCACGACGTCCTTGGAGTCGTTGGCGTGGATCAGCTTGATCCGGCCCTCACCGACCGTGTCCACCAGCAGGTCCAGCGTCTGCCGCATCCCCGAGGGGCCCGCGAGATCGTGCCCCGCCGCGTAGACATGGCAGGTGTCCAGGCACACCCCCAGCTTCGGGTGGCAGTCCAGCGCCTCGAAGTACGGCCCGAAGTCCCAGGTCCGCGAGCAGAGGGAGGAGCCCTGGCCGGCGGTCGACTCCAGGAGCAGATCCGGGTCGTCGTCGTGGGTCAGCTCGTCCAGCAGCGGCCGCAGACACGTCCGCACCTGCGCCAGCGCCTCGGCGCGCGGCCGCCCGCCGGTGGCCGAGCCGGTGTGCACCACCACACCCAGCGCACCGATCTCCCGAGCCCGGCGCAGCGAGTGGCGCAGGGAGTCCACCGACTTCTCGACCGTCGCCCCGGTGTGCGAGCCGAAGTTGATCAGATACGGCGCGTGGACGTACGCCGGGATCGACGCCGCCGCGCACCCGGCGCGGAACAGCTCGTCCTGCGCCGGGTTCCCCGCAGGCGTCGCCCAGCCGCGGGGGTTGGCCACGAAGACCTGCACGGCCTCCGCCGCCAGCTCACGGGCGTACTCCAGGCCGACCTTGGCGAGGCCGCCGGCCACCGGGACATGGCCGCCCACCGGATTGCGCATATGGCTACAGTCCCTTGGTCTCGATGGTGATGGTGGAGCCCTCGGGGGCCCGCTCGCCGCCCTCCACGGACTGGCTCGCGATCGTGTCGCTGAAGGAGAGGAACGGCCGGTCGACCTTCACCTCGAAGCCCGCCTCCTCCAGCGTCTGTCTCGCCTCGTCGACGTCCCGGCCGGTGACGTCCGGGACGTCCAGCATGCGGGGGCCCTTGGAGACGGTCAGCTGGACGGTGTCGCCCTCCGCGGCCTCCGCGCCCTCGCCCGGGGACTGCTCCGCGACGTCCCCGGCCGCCTCGGAGGAGTTGATCCGGCCGGGCAGCACCTCGGCCTTGAGCCCCTCGCCCTCCAGCTCCGCGGTGGCGTCCCGCACCGAGAGCCCGGTGACGTCCGGGACGTCGACCGGGCTGCCCTTGCTGACGACCAGCGCGACGGCGGTGTCGGGACGGCGGTCCCTCCCGGCGCCGGGGTCCGTGCGGATCACCTTCCCGCGGGCGACGTCCTCGCTGAACTCCCGGGTGGTCATGCCGGGCAGCAGGCCCACCTTCTTCAGCGCGCGCCGGGCGTCCGCGAGGGAGCTGCCCGCCACCTCGGGCACCCGCACGATCTCCGGGCCGCGCGACACGACGAGCTTCACCGAGCCGTTGCCGCGAATCCGCTCTCCGGAGGCCGGGTCGCTGTCGACCACCAGCCCCCGCTCGACCGTGTCGCTGAAGACCCGGTCCACGCCCTTCAGCCCGAGCCCGCTGTCCGAGAGTCGCTGCTCCGCGGTCTTCTGGGTCTGCCCGAGCAGCGAGGGGACCTGGGTGAACTGCCCGGTGTTGACGTACCAGACGCCCGCTCCGACGCCCAGCGTCAGCAGGACGGCTGCGAGGACGGCGAGCAGCCCGCGGTGCGGCCCGCCGAACGGTCCGCGCCGGCCTGGAAGGCGCTGCGGCGCCGCGCCGGCCTCCGGCGGCGTCTCCAGGCGGCTGGTGCGGTGCACGGCAGCGCCGTCGCCGTCCGACACGGCCCGCGGGATCACGCTCGTACGGTCGTGAGAGCCGTCGTGCGCGTCGGACAGCGCCTGCGGCGGTACGGCGTCCAGCTCCGCGTCGGTCAGCGCGGCGCGGGCATCACGGGCCGCGGCGAGCAGCAGGACCGCGTCGTGCGGGCGCGCCTCGGGGTCGCGGGCGGCGGCGTCGGCCACCAGGCCGTCCAGCGCGGCCGACAGCCCCGGCACGGCCGCGGACGGGGCCGGAACGTCCTCGTTGAGGTGCTGGTAGATGACCTGGGCGGCGGTGTCGCCGGTGTGCGGCTTGGAGCCGGTCAGCATCTCGTACAGCACGACGCCGCAGGCGTACACGTCGCTGCGGGTGTCCGCCGTGCCGTCCTCGATCTGCTCGGGCGCCAGATACGACACCGTGCCCAGCAGGGAGCCGGTGGTGTCGGTGGCCGTGCCGACCGCGCGGACCAGGCCGAAGTCGGCGACCTTGACCCGGCCGTCGTCCCCGATCAGGACGTTCTCCGGCTTCATGTCCCGGTGCACGAACCCGGCGCGGTGTGCGGCGCCGAGGGCGGCGAGCACCGGCTCCAGGATGTCCAGGGCCGCCCGGGGCTGGAGGGCCCCGCGCTCGCGCAGCACGTCGCGCAGGGTGCATCCCGCCACGTACTCCATCGCGAGGTAGACGTACGCGCCCTGGGCGCCCTGGTCGAAGACCGCGACGACGTTGGGGTGCGCGAGCCGGGCCACCGACTTCGCCTCACGGATGAAGCGCTCGACGAACGAGGCGTCGGAGGCCAGCGCCGGGTGCATCACCTTGAGGGCGAGCACCCGGTCCAGGCGGGTGTCCACGGCCCGGTAGACCGTGGCCATCCCGCCGACGGCGATGCGCGCCTCAATGCGATACCGGCCGTCGAGCAGCTGCCCGACGAGAGGGTCCTGGAGGGTCGTGTCCACCCGGAGAGTCTACGAGCCGCCGCCGACGACCCGGACGGGCCGGACCGCTCCGGGGCCGTTCTCCAGCCGATCCGTGACCGGAGCCCGCCCCGAGCGGCCGACGGCGGCGCGGCGCCCCTTCAGAACGCCGGGCGCTCCGGATCGAGCGCCGCCCGCCCCGCCACCGGGGACGAGGCCTCGGCGAAGTGGCGGCGCGGAATGCGTCCCGCCCGGTACGCGAGCCGCCCGCCCTCCACCGCATGGCGCATCGCGGCGGCCATCAGCTCCGGCTCCTGCGCGCGGGTCACCGCTGAGGCGAGCATCACAGCGGCGCACCCCAGCTCCATCGCCTGCGCCGCGTCCGAGGCCGTGCCGGCGCCGGCGTCCAGGATGACCGGAACGCCCGCCCGCTCGACGATCAACTCGAAGTTGTGCGGGTTGCGGATGCCGAGCCCGGAGCCGATGGGCGAGCCGAGCGGCATGATCGCCGCGCACCCCACGTCCTCCAGCTTCCGGGCGAGGACCGGATCGTCGTTGGTGTAGGGCAGCACGGTGAACCCGTCGTCGACCAGGACCTCCGCCGCGTCGAGCAGCTCGATCGGGTCCGGCAGCAGGGTCCGCTCGTCGGCCACCACCTCCAGCTTGACCCAGTCGGTGCCGAGCGCCTCGCGGGCCAGCCGGGCGGTGAGCACCGCCTCGCCCGCGGTGAAGCAGCCAGCGGTGTTCGGCAGCACCTGGATGGCGAGCCGCTCCAGCACCGAGAGCACAGAACCCTGCACGGTCGGGTCGAGCCGGCGCATCGCGACCGTGGTCAGCTCGGTCCCGGAGGCGATCAGCGAGCGCTCCAGCACCTCCAGGCTGGGCGCCCCGCCGGTGCCCATGATGAGCCGGGAGCCGAAGGCCGCGGGCCCGAGGGCGAAGAGGTCGTCCGACATGGTTCAGCCTCCCTGCACGGCGGTGAGCACCTCGACGCGGTCGCCCTCGCGCAGCGGGGTGGACGCCCACCGGCCGCGCGGGACGACGCTCTCGTTGACGGCGGCGGCGACCCCGGAGGAGGCCGGGGTCAGCGTGGCGACGAGGGCGTCCAGGGCCGTCCCGGCGGGGACGGAGCGGACCTCTCCGTTCACGGAGAGGGACACCGGCGGGGAGGGCGGCGCGGCGGCGGTCGCGGGCGGCGGGGTCGCGGGCTGCTGGGTCATACGGGCTGCTCCTGGGGTGCGCGGGCGGCGGAGACGGGCGCGAAACGGCCCGGGTGGAACGGGCGGGCCACGTCGGGCAGCTCGCCGGTGGTCAGGGCCTCGGCCATCGCGTCGCCGGTGAGGGGGGTCAGCAGGACGCCGTTGCGGTGGTGACCGGTGGCGAGCAGGAGGCCGGGCAGGGCGGTGGGGCCGAGCAGTGGCGCGTTGTCGGGGGAGGCGGGGCGCAGACCGGCCCGGGTCTCGGTGAGGGGCAGTTCCGTGATGCCGGGCACCAGCTCGTGGGCGTCGCGCAGCAGCTCGTAGACCCCGCCCGCGGTGACCGTGGTGTCCCAGCCCATCTCCTCGCTGGTCGCGCCCACGACCAGCTCGCCGTTCTCGCGCGGCACGAGATAGAGGTGGCCGCCCCGGACCACGGCGCGCACGGTGCGGCTGAGGAAGGGGGCGTACGCCGGGGGAACCGTCAGCCGGAGCACCTGGCCCTTGACCGGGCGGACGGGCGGCACGACCTGGGGCGGCAGCCCCGCGAGCCGCCCGCTGAGGCTGCCCCCGGCGAGCACCACCTGATCCGCCCGGAACCGAGAGCCGTCGCCGAGCAGCGCCCCGGCCGCCCGGCCGCCGGTGACGGTGAGCCGCTCGGCCGTCGTCCGGCGCACCTCGACGCCGGCCCGCCCGCAGGCCTCCCGCAGCGCCGCGGCGAGGCGGCGCGGGTCCACCTGGTGGTCGCCGTCGACCCGCAGGCCGCCCCGGACGCCCGGAGCCAGCATCGGCTCCAGGCGGCGGCACTCGCGGCCGCTGAGCCAGGTCGACTCCAGGCCCGAGCGCTCCTGGAGGGCGTGCAGCTCCCGAAGGTGGGCGCGGTCGTCGGAGTCCAGCGCGACGGCGAGCGTGCCGCAGGCGCGAAAGCCCGTCCCGCGGCCGCTCGCCTCCTCCAGCTCGGCCACGAACGCCGGGTAGCGGGCGGCGGAGGCGAGGTTGAGCCCGAGCAGCGTCTCCTCGCCGTAGTGCAGCTCGGTGACGGCGGCCAGCATGCCCGCCGCGACCTGCGCGGCGCCGCCGCCCGGATCGGGGTCCGCGACGGTGACGCGCAGCCCTCTCTGGGCGGCCCGCCACGCGACGACCAGGCCGATGATGCCGCCCCCGATGACGAGGACGTCGGATGCGGAGGTTCTCCCCGGGACGCGCATGGGTGTCCAGCCCCTCCCTTCGCCGGCATGACCCGGATCAGGTTCGTACGGTCGGAGGCCGTCCAGCCTCCCTCTCAGCCCGGTGCGTCCGGGCTCCCGCGAGTGTTCTACCGTGGGCCAGCCTAAACCCACTCGCCCGCCGCGGATAAGGGAGCGCCCGCCATGGCCCGTTCGCTCGACGGACTCGTCCTCGCGCCGGTCGCCGACCAGGCCCCCGGCCAGGTCGGCACCCGCACCCGCTTCACGTACCACGAGCGCGAGGGCCGGGTCTGGGCCGAGTACACGGGCGGCGACGTGGTGCACGGCCGGCTCGTCGGCACCCGGGACGGGGACGCGCTCGACTTCCGCTACGTGCAGCTCAAGCAGGACGGGACGACCTCGTCCGGGCACTGCCTCTCCACCGTCGTCGAGCTGGCGGACGGCCGGTTGCGGCTGGAGGAACGGTGGGAGTGGGAGTCCCAGGAGGGCAGCGGGACGAGCGTGGTGGAGGAACCGCGCACCTGACGGCCGATCAGATGATTATGGTGGGCGGATGAGCGAGCAGAGGGAGCAGCGGCCGCGGCACGTCGTGGTCGTCGGCGCGGGCCTGGCGGGCGTGCAGAGCGCCGTGGCCCTGCGGGAAGCCGGATTCACCGGTCCCGTCACGGTGATCGGCGGCGAGCGCCACCAGCCCTACGACCGCCCGCCCCTGTCCAAGGCGGTCCTCCTCGGCAGCGCCGAGCACCCGGCCTTCGACGTCGACTTCGAGGCGCTGGACATCACCCTGCGCCTCGGCCTGGACGCCACCGGCCTGCGCACCGCCGACCACGCCCTGGACACGGCCGACGGGCCGGTGCGCTACGACGTCCTCGTCCTGGCGACCGGCGCCGAGCCCGTCACCCTGCCCGGCAGCGAGTCGACGCCCGGCGTCCACCTGCTGCGCACCCTCGACGACGCCGCCCGGCTGCGGCCCGTCCTGGACCGGCAGTGCGACGTGGTCGTCGTCGGCGCGGGCTGGATCGGCGCGGAGTTCGCCACCGCCGCCCGCGCCGCCGGATGCGCGGTCACCGTCGTCGAGGCCGCCGCCCGCCCGCTCGCGGGGACCCTGCCCGCGGAGGTGGCCGCCCCGATGGCCGACTGGTACGCCGGGAGCGGCGCCGAACTCCTCACCGGGGCCCGGGTCGAGAGCATCGAGGAGGGGGCCGTGCTCCTCGCGGACGGCCGCACCCTGCCGTCCGGGGCCGTGGTCGTCGGGATCGGCGCCCGCCCCGCCACCGAGTGGCTCGCCGGCTCCGGCATCACGCTCGGCCCCGACGGCTCGGTCACCGCCGACAGCGCCCTGCGCACCTCCCTGCCGGACGTGTACGCGGTCGGGGACTGCGCCTCCTTTCCCTCCGCCCGCTACGGGACACGCCTGCTGGTCCACCACTGGGACAACGCCCTCCAGGGCCCCCGCACCGTGGCCGCCGCCATCATGGCCGCGGAGAAGCGGGAGCAGCCGCCCGTCTACGACCCCGTCCCGTACTTCTGGTCCGAGCAGTTCGGCCGCTTCGTGCAGTACGCAGGCCACCACGCGCACGCCGACACCCTGCTGTGGCGCGGCGACGGCGCGGACGCCGCCTGGTCGGTGTGCTGGCTGCGCGACGGGGCGCTGGTGGCCGTGCTCGCCGTGGACCGCCCGCGCGACCTCGCCCAGGGCCGCAAGCTCATCGGCTCGGGGGCCGCCCTCGACCCGGAGCGGGTGGCCGACCCCGCCCTGCCGCTGAAGTCCGCCGCCCTGTGAGGACCGGCTCCGGCCCCCGTACGGTCGGCCCGGCTACCGGCTGTCGGTCCCAGATGGCACGCTTGTCCTCGTGACCGAGATTGACGCAAAGACCGATGCTCTCGTCCCCGCCTGGCTCCACCTTCCCGACATCGCGGAAATGCTCGATGTCGAGGTGACGCGTGTACGGCAGCTGGTCAAGGATGGCCAGCTCATCGCCGTACGCCGTGGTGAGAACCGGACGCTTCAGGTGCCTGCCGCTTTCATCGACGGCGACAAGGTGGTCAAGGGCCTCTCCGGCACCCTGACCCTCCTGAGGGACGACGGCTACTCCGACGAAGAGATGCTGGAGTGGCTCTTCACCCCCGACCCGACCCTGCCCGGCACCCCCGCGCAGGCGCTGAGTGAGAATCGCGGTACGGAGGTGAAGCGCCGGGCCCAGGCGCTCGCCGTCTGACCGACACGATCAGGAAACGGTGCGCGGGCCGCCCGGAGCGGCCCGCGNCACCGCCACGACCCCGGGGGAGCGCCACCATGTCCACGCCTCGCGAGCAGCTGTCCGACGCCCGGCTCTATCTGTGCACGGACGCCCGTAAGCGGCAGGGCGACCTCCCCGCGTTCCTGGACGCCGTGCTCGCCGCCGGGGTGGACATCGTCCAGCTCCGGGACAAGGGCATGGAGGCCGCCGAGGAGCTCGAACACCTCGCGGTCTTCGCCGACGCCTGCCGTCGGCACGGCCGGCTGCTCGCGGTGAACGACCGCGCGGACGTGGCCCACGCCATCGGCGCCGACGTCCTGCACCTGGGCCAGGGCGACCTGCCGGTCCCCGCCGCCCGCGCCCTCATCGGCCGGGACCGGCTGATCGGCCGCTCCACGCACGCCGCGTCGGAGGTCGACGCCGCCGCTGCCCAGGAGGGGGTGGACTACTTCTGCACCGGCCCCTGCTGGCCGACCCCGACCAAGCCGGGACGCCACGCCCCCGGCCTCGACCTGGTGCGCCACGCCGCGTCCCTGGACCAGCCGCGCCCCTGGTTCGCCATCGGCGGGATCGACGCGGCCAACCTGGACGAGGTGCTGGACGCCGGGGCCCGCCGGATCGTCGTCGTCCGGGCGATCACAGAGGCGGACGACCCGGCCGCGGCCACCGCTGATCTGGCGGGGCGCGTGCGGGCGTACGCGGGTTGAAGCCCTCCGGGCCCGGGAGGCCGTCCGGGCCGTTGTCCGAAGGGTGGACAACAGTCCGGCAAAACCAGACAAATTCCACTGCTCTGGTTGGGGGAGCGTCGAGCCCTGGATAACCTCCCCCTATGGCCCTTGGCACACCATCCACCAGGACGGATCACGCGCGTACCGTGCGTGACCTGCTTGCGACCGGCAAGACCTCGTACTCCTTCGAGTTCTGGGCGCCCAAGACGGAGAAGGGCGAGCGGAACCTCTGGAACGCCCTGCGCCGGGTCGAGGCGGTCCGCCCGAGCTTCGTCTCGGTGACGTACGGCGCCGGCGGCTCCACGCGCGCCGGCACGGTCAGAGCCACCCAGCAGATCGCCGCGGACTCCACCCTCACCCCGGTCGCCCATCTCACCGCCGTGAACCACTCGGTGGCCGAGCTGCGCAACATGATCGGGCAGTATGCCGACGCCGGGATCAGGAACATCCTCGCGGTCCGCGGCGACCCGCCCGGCGACCCCATGGGCGAGTGGGTCGAGCACCCCCGCGGCGTGAAGTACGCCGCCGACCTGGTGCGTCTCATCAAGGAGTCGGGCGACTTCTGCGTCGGCGTCGCCGCATTCCCCGAAATGCACCCGCGCTCGACCGACTGGGAGACGGACGTCGGCCATTTCGTGGCCAAGTGCCGGGCCGGTGCGGATTATGCGATCACCCAGATGTTCTTCCGGCCGGAGGACTATCTCCGTATGCGTGACCGAGTGGTCGCTGCGGGTTGTGAAACTCCCGTGATCCCCGAGGTCATGCCGCTGACGAGTGTGAAACAACTGGAAAAGTTTCCGCAGCTGAGCAACGCGACCGTGCCCGCGTCGTTGAAAGAGCGCATCCTCGCGGCCAAGGACGATCCGGCCGCTGTACGCTCCATTGGCATCGAGTTCGCAACGGAGTTCTGCGCGAAGTTGCTGTCCGAAGGTGTGCCCGGACTGCACTTCATCACGCTCAACAACTCGACGGCTACGCTCGAGATCTACGAAAGACTCGGACTGCACCAGCAGTCGTGACCGGCCCTACCCGCCCCCAGTGCGGCTATGGCCGCAGGAGGGGGCGGACGTGGGCTGGACGGTCCTCTACATCGCATTCGGCCTGGTGGCCCTGTGGCTGCTGGGCGAAGTGCTGTTGCAGTACAAGGCGCGGCTGCGCTGGCGGCTCCTCGCCTTCGCCGGCTTCCTCGGCGTGGTCGTCGGGGTCCTGCTCTCCTCGCAGGCGGTCATCGTCCTCGGGACGCTCACCTTCGCCACCGGCCAGACCTTCGTGACGCTCTCCTTCCGGCGCGGCTTCTCCACCGGCTGGGCCATCGGCGGCAGCCCCGGCGAGAGCCGCCGCCGCAAGCGCGGCCGGAGCGCCGCGGTCAAGGAGCCCACGCTGGAGGTCTCGGACCTGGAGATCGCCGACCACGAGCACGGCGGCCCCGCGACCGGCCGCCCCGCGGAGCCCGGCCACGAGCCGGGGCCGCAGCACGAGGAATCCGGCCAGTACGGCCTCGCCGGCCAGGCCGCCGGGGAGGAAGCGGAGGAGGGCCAACGCCTCGAACCGCACTACGCCGCGTACGACTCCTCCGCCGGCTTCGGCCAGCAGGCGGCCCAGGACGCGTACGCGGGCGCCTACGACTACGGCACGGAACCGCAGAGCTACGCCGCCTACTCCGACCCCTACATCGGCACCACCAACGGGACCCCCGCCTACGGCGGTTACGACGGCTACGCAGAGACGTACGACAACCAGGACGGCGGCCGGCAGCACGTCGACCTCTACGCCCAGAGCTACGGCACGGAGGCGTACAGCACCGACACCCCGCCGGGGGGCGTCTGGGTCCCGCTCCAGCGCGACTTCGAGAACTACCCCCCGCCGATGCCGCCGATGCCGCCGGAACAGCCCGCCCCCTACGGCAACGGCCACGACACCGGGCCGAACGAGCAGTACCGCTACTGACGGCCGGGGGTACGGACACCGCTGCGGCGGCCGGTCCCGGGACGCGGCCGCCGTACGCGATCAGGCACGGAGCTTCGCCGTGACCCCGCGGGCAGGCCCGGCCGGGCGTCGGCGCCCCCGGCTCAGCGGGAGCCGCGGAAGTCGTCGCCCTCCACGACGAGCCCGGCCACCAGTGCCCCCGACATCCCCGCGTGCGCGAGCCCGCCGCCCGGGTGCGCCCAGCCGCCCGCCAGATAGAGCCCCGGCAGGCCGGTGAGATTGCCGGGGCGCAGATACGCGCCCCCCGCGCCGGCCAACGCGGGCGGCGGCACCGCACCGCCCGCGGCCCCCGTCTCCGCCTCGGTCTCCGCGGGCGTGCGGACCTCGGTGCGCAGGATGCGCTCCCGCAGCCCGGGCACGGCCGCGGCAGCCCGCTCCACCAGAGCGTCGGCGAACCGCTGCCGCACCCCCGCGTCGGTCCAGTCCACCGGCCCCTGCGGGGCCACCGTCGCCGTGAGGGTCACCGCTTCGTGCGCCGCGTCCGGGCGGGTCGCCGGGTCGTCGGGGCGCAGCACCGTCACCGTGGGGTGCCCGGCGACCCGGCCCCCGAACACCGCGGCCTGCTCCGCCGCCCCGTCGGCGCTGTGCACCACGGTCCGGTGCGCCGCCCCCTCCTCGCGGCCCCCGCGCAGGGACAGCAGCACCGTGAACCGCCCAGACGCCTCCGCCGCCCCGTCGCCGTCCGCCCGCTGACCGGGCGCCAGCCCGGGGCGCGGCCGGACCCCGAGCACCACCCGGTCGGCCTCGGCCACCTCGCCGCCGGCCAGCTCCACGCCCGCCGCGCGGCCGTCCTTCTCGACGACCCGGACCGCCTCCGCCCCGAAGACGAACCGCACCCGCCGGGCCAGACACCGCTCGTACACCGCCCGAGCCAGTTCCCGCAGCCCGCCCATCACATACCAACTGCCGAAGGTCTGCTCCATGTAGGGCAGCAGCGCCGCGCTCGCGGGAGCGCTGCGCGGGTCGAGTCCGTACGCCAGAGCACAGCCGTCGAGCAGGGCCGCGAGGCGCGGGTCCGCCAGCTCCCAGGCGCCGATCTCCGCCACCGTGCCGGCCTGCCGGGGACCGCGCAGCAGCCGCCGCCGGCGCAGGGCCGGATAGGGGTCGCGCCCGAGGGCCTGGCGGTCGGCGCGCAGCGGCTCCTCCAGCAGCGGCCGCCGCGAACGGTCCCAGGCGTCCCGCGCCCGGTCCATGAAACCGCTCCAGCGCGCCCCGGCCCCGGAGCCGAGCGCGTCGTCCAGGGCGGCGGCCACCCCGGCACGGGAGGCGTTGGGCAGGGACACCGCCGTGCCGTCCGCGAACAGGTGCCGGCTGGCCGGGTCGACCTGGGTCAGGGTGACCGACTGCTCCAACGACTCCTTGCCGGTCTTCACGAAGAGGTCGCGCTGGACTGCGGGCAGGTGCAGCACACCGGGGCCGGTGTCGAAGACGAACCCCTCGTGCGCGTGCCGGCCGAGCGAGCCGCCGTAGGAGGCCGACCGCTCGTACACCGTCACCTTGTCGCCCGCCACGGCCAGCCGGGCGGCCGCCGCCATCGCGCCGGTCCCGGCGCCGATCACCGCAATACGTGCCATGCCGCCGACCTTATCGACCGGTGCCGGCGCCCCGCCCGGGAGGCCGGGGCTCTCTTGCCGCCGCCGGGCGGCCGTCCCGACGGCGCTGGGCCCTGCGGCGCAGGAAGCGGCGGATGCGGGAGGCGAGGAAGAGCACCGCCACGATCCCGAGCACCAGCAGCACCGCGGCGGTCACGGCGGCCGCCACCGGGTTGAACAGGGCGAGGGTGACGACTCCGGCGACGCCTAGGTCCTCCACGACGCTCACGGCGACGTTGCTGAAGGGCTCCGGGGAGGTGTTGACAGCCATCCGCGTGCCCGCCTTCACCAGATGGCTCATCAGCGCGGTGGACCCGCCGATCGCCCCCGCCGCCAGCTCCGGCAGCGAACCGCTCTCCCCGGCCAGCAGCGCGGCCACCACCGCCCCGGCCACCGGCCGGACCACGGTGTGCGCCGTGTCCCAGACCGAGTCCGCATACGGGATCTTGTCCGCCACCGCCTCACAGAGGAACAGCACTCCGGCCACGATCAGGACGTCGGTGCGCTGGAGCGCGGCGGGCACTGCGTCGGAGACCCCGGTCGCACCGAAGAGGCCGAGCAGGAGGACCACCGCATAGGCGTTGATCCCGCTCGCCCAGCCGCTGGTGAACACCAAGGGGATGACAGACACGCAGATGATCGTATCGACCCGGCGCGGCGGGGGAGCGGGGTTCGGAGCACGCTCCTGAGTACCCCTACTCAGGAGCACAGATGAGTAGCTGAGCGGATGGGCCCCGGCCCGCGCGGACGGGAGAGTGGGGGCCACGGAAGGGGCGCCCGGCCCGGACCGCCGGCACGGGGCGGCGGAACGGCCAGGGCTCCCCCGACGCGACGGGGGCGCACGACGGAGACCCAGGGGCCGCGGGGGACGACGGGGCCACGGGGGACGGGTCTCCGGCAGCACGCAAGACGCCGGTTGGGTGGGTTCGCGGGGGATGCGGACTCCACCGGCCGGCGTCTTCGGCTCTCCCCGTACGGCGCCGCGGGCCGCCGACGCGCGTCAGTGCCCGCTGACCCGCCCGTGCAGCAGCAGGGACAGCGCCGAGTGGACCTCGTCGATCGAACGCTCCGGCTGGAACGCCTGCCAGTCCAGGGCGGCCACCAGCACCATCCCCACCAGCGCGGCGGCCGTCAGGGGGATGTCGATCTCCTCGCTCAGCTCGCCTGTGCGCACCGCCTCCCGCAGGACGTCCTCGACGACCGCGACGGCCTCCTGACGCACTACCAGCAGCGTGGACTGCCAGGCGCGGTTGGTGCGCCACAGCTCGGCGACGTACAGCTGGGTGAAGGCCGGGTAGCGGTCGATGAAGGCGAGCCCGGCGCGGATCATCGCGTCCAGCGCCTCGACCCTGGTGCCGCCGCGCTCCCCGGACTCCTCGGCAGCCGACCTCAGCGAGGCGGTGAGCAGTCCGACGCCGTGCCGGAGCAGCTCCTCGAACAGCTCGGTCTTGCTCTTGAAGTTGTAATAGACCGTGCCCTTGGCGACCCCCGCCCGCTCGGCGATCTCGTCGACGGTGGTCGCGGAGAAGCCCTTCTCGGCGATGAGGGTCACCGCCGCCTCGTAGAGCTTCTGCCGGGTGGCCTGGCGGCGCGTGGTGCCACTGCTTTCCATGGGGCTGATTCTCCCAGGTCCCGCCGTGCTCACAGGCTCAGCTCCGGGTGCAGCCTGCTCAGGCTCCACACCTGCTTGCGGCGCGCGGTGAACGCGGTGAGGGCGAGGGCGCCGGCGGTGAAGGCCGCCAGCACCGCGCAGCCCAGCCAGACCTGGCCGAGAGGGCCGCCGGTGATCAGTCTGCGCAGCCCCTCGACGACGTAGGTCATCGGGAGGTACGGGTGGATCGCGCCGAAGAAGCCGGGGCTGGTCTGTACGGGGTACGTGCCCCCGGCCGACGTCAGCTGGAGCATCAGTACGACCAGCACCAAGATCCGGCCGGCTGCCCCGAAACAGGCGTTCAGCCACTGCACGATCGCGGCGAAACAGCAGGTCACCAGGGCCAGGAAGCCGATGGTTCCGGCTGCTCGTTCCATCTGGAGACCGAGGCCCCAGTGCAGCACGGCCATCAGCGCGCCGACCTGGAGGGCTCCGACGGCGGCGACCGGAAGCCATCCGGCGAGGGCGATCCGCCAGGCGGACGCTCCGGCGGCCAGCGCACGCCGGTTGAGCGGCTGGATCAGCATGTACGCCACCATCGCGCCGACCCACAGGGACAGCGGGATGAAGTACGGGGCGAAGCCGGTGCCGTAGTTGGGGGCGGCGTGCAGCGACTTGGATGCCAGCTGCACCGGATCGGCCATGACGTCGGTCCGCGCGTCCCGGTCCTTCTTGTCGTAGTCCGGGATCTGGTCCACGCCGTCGTTGAGGCCCTCGGCGAGCGAGGCGGAACCGTCGCCGAGCCGGAAGAGCCCGCCGTCCAGGTTCTCCGCGCCGGTCTTCAGCTTGCCGACCCCGGTGTCCAGGTCGCTGGAGCCGGTCTGGGCGTTGCCGAGTCCGGTGTGCAGCGCCTGTGCGCCCTTGGCGACCTTCTGGGCGCCGGTGTTGAGCTGGTTGACCTTGCTGACGGCCGCCTTCAGGTCGTCGTCCAGCGTCGGCGCGTTCTCGGCGAGCGCCCCGGCCTGCTTCTCGAAAGCGGCGAGCCGGCTGCTCAGCTTCTTCAGTTCGCCGTTCTGGTTCGTGACCAGGGTGTTCACGTCGGCGGCGACCTTCGAGACGTCGGCGGCCGTGACCTTGGCGCGCTCCAGCGCCGGACAGACCGCGGTGTCGGGCTCCTGGGCCTCCTCGCACCGGGTGCGGTGGATCTCGGTCAGCTCGTCGGCGGCCTTCTCGGCGTCGGTGGCCGCGGTGGGGGCGCTCTGCACGAGCAGATCGAGGTTGTGCCGCACCCCCTGCGAGGCGTCGGCGGCCAGTCGGGCCGTGTCGCCGATGGTCTTTGCGTTGTCCTTGAGGAACGGGCGCAGATCGCCGGAGACCCTGTTGACCTCGTCTGCCAGCGTCCGGGTCCCGTCGGCGACCTGGGCGGAGCCCGTCGCGAGGTCGCGCGAGCCCCGGTTCAGCTTGGCGATCCCGTCGGAGAGCCGCTCACTGCCCGCCTTGGAGTCCTTGAGCCCGTCCGCGAGGTCCTTGGACCCCTGCTTGGCCTTGGAGATGCCGCCCTTGAGCTCGTCGGCGCCCTTGGCCGCGTCTGCGGTCTTGTCGTGCAGATCGGAGAAGTCGACGAAGATGCGGTCGAGGAAGCCGCGGGAGGCGTTGGTGGAGGCGGCGTCGCGCACCTCGCCGAAGACCGTCTTGGCGATCTGCCCGACGATGTAGTTGTTGGCGTCGTTCGTCCGGACCTGGAGCGCGCCCGTCTCGGGTGAGTCCCCGCCGCTGGACGCGATCTTCTCGCTGAAGTCGGACGGCATCGTCAGCGAGAGGTAGTACGTCCCGTCCTCGAGGCCCTCGTGGGCCTCGGCGGCGCTCACCTCGTGCCAGGCGAAGACCTCGGAGTCGAGCAGCCTGTCGCTGATCTCGTCCCCGGCGGCGATGCGTTCTCCGTCGCCGGCAGCCCCCTCGTCCTCGTTGACCAGGGCGACGGGCAGCTTGTCGAGATTCCCGTACGGGTCCCAGAAGGAGCACAGATACAAGGCGCCGTAGAGCAGCGGCAGGAGCAGCAGGGCGACCAGCGCGGCGGCCGGCAGCTTCCCCCGGCCGAACCGCTTCAGTTCGAGCGCGGCGAGTTCAGGAACGCGCATCGGCCGTCTCCTCATCGGTGGTGGGTGCGGTGCGCACGACGTGGGCGTTCTCGGGGGCCTCGCTGCACACGGCGAGCACGGTGGTGCCGGCGTCGGCCACGGAGCGCAGCAGCGCCCAGGCCTCGACGCGCTCGGTGTCGGAGAGCTTGAGGTCGGTGTCGTCGACGGCCAGCAGGCGGGGCCGGCCGATCAGCGCCAGGGCGACGGACAGCCGCAGCGCCTCCAGCCGTTTCAGATCGCGCACGGAGGTCCGCCCGGACTTGGGCAGGGCGGCCGGGTCCAGGCCCGCGGCCGCCAGGGCCTCGTCCACCCGGGCCTTTGCGGCGGCCCGGCGCTCGGCGCGCGGGCGCAGCAGGCTGCGCAGCGGAGCTCCGTAGCGTCCCTGGAGCAGGGCGCGCTCGGAGAGGTGCTCGGCCACGGTGAAGGCGGGGTCCAGCTCGCTCACGGCCGGGACCGGGCCCAGCGAGGCGATCCGGCGCACGGCGGCGGCCTGCTGGGGCAGCCGCAGCCCGCCGACCTCCGCGTGGCCCTCCGTGGTGCGCATGCGGCCGGTCAGGGCGAGCAACAGGCAGGTGCGGCCCGAACCCGAGGCGCCCTCGACCGCCACCAGCGTGCCTGGTTCGGCGCTGAACCCCACGTGCCGAAAGGCCCAGCCGCGCGGCCCCTTGAGTCCGAAGTCCTCGGCGCGTACCGCTGCGCCGTGCGGGCTCTCCACAGACCCTCCCCTTGATCTCGTCCGGTGCTCGTCCGCGGTCGCTCCGCGCACACCTTTGAACTGACCGGTCAGTACAAAAAATAGTCCGAACGCGCACTCGACGCAAAACGGCAGGTCAGGCAGGGTCCGGGTCCGATTGTCAGTGGCGGCCGCCACCATGGACACAGACGGCCACGGAGCCGTCACACGACGACAGGAGGTTCGTCATGGCCAGCTCGTCCGCGGCCGCCGCCCCGCGGCGCCGCGCAGGCAGCCCTGCCCCCTCACTGACCGGCCCGGCCCGGGGGCGCCCGGCGCCCCCGGACGACGTCCACCCCGTTCCGCGCCGCTCCACGGCGCCGCCCGCCGCTCTCGACCTGCTCGCCAAGGCCCGCTCGGGCCTGGACGAGGCCGCCGTCCTCCACGACCCCAACGAGCGGTATGCCACCGCCCACCTCGCCGCCCTGCGCACGGCGGCGGCCGTGCTGGCCGCCCGCGGCCGTCCCGAGACGGGCAAGCGCCGCCGGGAGCGCATCCGCAGCGCCTGGGAGGTCCTTCCGGAGGCGGCCCCCGAGCTGACCGAGTGGAGCGGCCTCTTCGCCTCCGGGGCCGCACGCCGGGCACGGGCGGAGGCGGGTGTGCCCGGCGCGGCCGACAGCCGCGACGCCGACGACCTGCTGCGCGACGCGGCCGTGTTCCTGCGCCTGGTCGAGCGGCTGCTCGCGCTCCAGCCGGTGCTTCCGCGCCCCGGGCCGCGGCGGCCGGGCGGCGGGTGACCTGGACGGCGGCGCGAGGCAATAAGGTGGTGACCGCTCACATCACCACCAGCACTGTTCACACTCCGCCGTCCCCGGCGGTGCCGTGCCGAGGAGTCATCTGCCGTGTCGGACCAGCTGCGCCCCCGCGCCTCCCTTCGTACCGCCGTGGTCTGGGAGGTCCTCAAGGCCGCTCTGGACCGTCAGGTCGGGGCGACGGGCAGGGACGCCCTGGACGTACTGGACACCGGCGGCGGCACCGGTAACTTCGCCGTGCCCGCGGCCCGGCTCGGCCACCGCGTCACCGTCGTCGACCCCAGCCCCAACGCGCTCTTCGCGCTGGAGCGGCGCGCCGCGGAGGCCGGGGTCGCCGACCGTGTGCAGGGGGTGCAGGGCGACATCCTCGGACTGTTCGACGTCGTGGAGCGCGGTGGCTTCGACGCGGTGCTCTGCCACGGCGTCCTGGAGTACGTCGACGAGCCCGCGGAGGGTGTCCGCAACGCGGCCGAGGCGCTGCGCCCCTCCGGTGCGCTCAGCCTGCTCGCCGCCGGTATGGGCGGAGCCGTCCTGTCCCGCGCGCTCGCCGGCCACTTCACCGAGGCCCGCCAAGCGCTCGCCGACCCGGCGGGCCGCTGGGGGGAGGGCGACCCGGTGCCCCGCCGGTTCACCGCGGAGCAGCTCTCCGGTCTGGTCTCCGGGGCGGGCCTGGAGGTCGGGGCGGTGCACGGCGTCCGGGTCTTCGCCGACCTCGTGCCGGGTGCGCTGGTGGACACCGAGCCCGGCGCGATGGAGGCGCTCCTCAAGCTGGAGGCGGCCGCCGCCGAGCAGCCCGCGTTCCACTCCGTCGCCACCCAGCTGCACGTCCTGGGCGCGAAGCTGCGCTGACCGGGCGGCCCGGGCACGCGCCGCGCGGCGCCGCAGGACCTGCGGAGCGGTGCTGATCAGCAACGCAGCTCCGGACGCAGTCGGACTCAGGACCCCCGCACCGGGCGTACGCCCCGTATGATCGGGTGACACCATCCGGCATGGCGGGTCGGCCGTCGGGGAATCTACGCCTCAACAGCCGAGCCGACACAGCGGTCCGGACTGGCTGAACGCTAGAGGGCGGGTTTCACGGGGGCGAATCCCTGCCTATCCTGGAAGGGCCGCATACCGGTCGCCCCCGCGGCCGACGACGAGGAGGATACCGTGCCGCTCTCGGAGCACGAGCAGCGCATGCTCGAGCAGATGGAGCGAGCGCTGTACGCCGAAGATCCCAAGTTCGCGACAGCGCTCGAGGGAAGCGGGCTGCGTACGCACACCCGACGAAGGGTCTACCAGGCGGTCGCCGGCTTCCTGGTGGGTATTGCGCTCCTCATGTCCGGAATGGTCGCCCAGCAGATCTGGATCAGCGTGGTGGGGTTTCTCGTCATGCTGGGCTGTGCCGTGCTCGCGGTCACCGGATGGCGCAAAGCGCCCAAGCCCGGTGAGCAACAGCCGACCGCCGCGGACGGCGGGGACAGCGGTGCACGCCGCCGACCGAGACAGCGCCGGACGATGATGGGCCGCATCGAGCAACGGTGGCAGCGCCGCCGCGACGAGCAGGGCCAGTAACACGGTTCACGGCCCTGCTTCCGGCACCGGGCTGTGCCGACAGTACGACGTATGACACTGATGGGTGAGGGGCGGTCGCGTTTCTGCGCCCGCCCCTCACTTCTGCCGCACCCCAGGCCCCACAGCACCCACCAGCGGCGGACTCATGGAGTGAGCGTCCTCCCGCGCCAGGCGGGGCCTGGGCGGGGAGTGTGGTTCCGGCGGTGGGTGACCAGATCGTCCGGCGGCGCGGTCTGGGAGGCGTTCCCTTCGGTGTGTCGTCGCCCTACTGGGTACTCGGGGGGCATGAGCATCGGAAACCCTGACCCTGATCCGCGCGACACTCCTGGTCTGGAGCCCGGAGGCGGCGCCCCTGCCGGGGAGACGCCCCCGGCCGAGGGCAGCACCTCGGAGGCAGGACCCCGCCACGCACCGCCCAGAGGGTGGGCCAAAGGCCCACTGATCGCCATCCTCACCGTCGCGGCACTGGTAGCCGCCTTCTTCCTCGTCTACGCGCTGCTGCTCATCTGACAGCCCCGGCCGCTCGCCGCCCCTGAGGATGAAGAGGCGCCGAGACTTGCGCGAGTCGCAGGCGCGAGCGGGAGGAGTACAGGCGCCTGCACCGGGCAGGCCCCGTCGCGCCGCGATCCGTCGTCCACCCGGCGAGGGTGGTTCCGGCGGCGGTGACCAGGTCGTCCGCTGTGGCGAGCACCCGCTGGCGTGCTGTGGAAGCGCGGTCGGTGCCGCGCCTCGGTCGCGCGCACACGAGCCGTGTGTGCCCGTCGAGCCGGGTGCGCCGAGCGGTGCTCCGGGTGGCGGGCGGGCGGAGACGAGGAACGGCCCGGGGCCGCGCCGGCCCCGGGCCGCCGTGTGCTCCCTGCCCGGTCGCGCGTTTCGGCCCCCAATGTCCTGGCCGCGTCGAGTCACGCAACCGTGCCGCCCACCGGCAGCCGCGCCGCCGTCCAGGCGAAGCCCCCGGGCCGGTAGCGGCGAGCGCCCCCGGCGCGGGGCCTCGTCAGGCCGGGCCGAGGGTACTCGGCGTGTGCTCGGCCGCCGTGTGCCCGGTCAGGGACGGCGGTCAGCCCGGCTGGCGCGCGAGACGGCGAAGCCGGGCCGTCCAGCGACCGCGACCCGGGCGGTCCGCCCACCGCTCCGCGAGCGCCGCCCGGCGGTCCGCGACGGCCCACATCACCCGAACGGATGAACGGGGCAGCAGCGAAGCCCGCAGGCGTGCGCCTCGGCCGGCCGCCGCCCGCAGGCCCGCTTCCACTCTCAGCGCGTCCTTCGCCAGGCCGACGGCGGGGCGCGGCTCCGGGGCGTACAGCACCTGCTCCACCGAGCCCGCGATCCGGTGCACGGCCTCGGCCGCGGCCGCGTCGAGCCGGCCCAGCCGTACGATGCGGGCCGCCGCCTTCCGGGGCGTCAGCGACCCGTCCGGCGCGACGCCGTGGTCCCAGGCCGCGTCGGTGGTCTCCTGCCAGACCGCCAGTGTCCGGCCGACGGCGTCCGCGGGCGTCCGGCCGCCGGAACCCAGCCGCCGCCTCCTCGCCCGGGCCCGCCAGAGCAGCGGCGCCAGCGGCAGCACCAGGAGCAGGGCCCCGGCGAGCACCATCAGCACCACCAGACCGGCCGGGGTCCCCCGGTCGGACGGCAGCGCCGCCCCCGGCTCCTGCGAGGCGCCGCACTCGCCCTGCCGGCGCATCTGCGGCGGGCAGTCGTCCTCTGCGGACGGCATGGCGGACGGCTCCTCCGGGGCCTCGGCCGAGGGTTCCGCCGGGTCGCTCGTGTCGTCCGCCGGGGCCTCGGCCCGGGTGTACGCCGGCGTGCTGCCCCGGCTCGGCGTGGGCTCGAACCGGGTCCAGCCCACCCCCTCGAAGTACAGCTCGGGCCAGGCGTGCGCGTCACGCAGCCCCACGGAGGTCGCGCCGTCCGCCTTGACCGTGCCCGGGGTGAAACCCACCGCGACCCGGGCCGGGATGCCCAGAGTCCGGGCCATCGCGGCCATCGAGAACGAGAAGTGGACGCAGAAGCCCTCCTTGTCGCGGAGGAACCGGGCGATGGCGGACGAGCCCGTCCCCGAGGTGACGGTCGTGTCGTAGGTGAAGCCGCCCTCCGAGGCGAACCAGTCCTGAAGCTTCACGGCCCGCTCGTAGGCGTTGACCGCACCCCGGGTGATCTCCACGGCGGTCTCGGCGACCACGTCAGGCAGCGAGCCGGGGACCCGGGTGTATTCGCGCGCCAGGGCCTGCGGCGGCGGCCCGGCGGCCGCCAGCTGCTCCGGCGTCGGCTCGACGACCAGGCTCCCGACCTCGTACCGCGCGCCGCGCGTGGTCTGCCGGCCGTCGCCGACGAGGGTGCGGCCCTCGGGCTCGTACCGCCAGCGGCCGTCGATGCGGACCTCGCTCGCCGGGTAGGGGAGCGGCAGATAGGTCTGCTGGTAAGAACCCGAGGCGGAGATGTTCGTCCTGACCTCCGTCACGGAGACGTCCCCGCTCAGTCCCGGCGGCTGCGGCAGCCGGTCGGGAACGTCCGTCAGCCGGCGGGTGGAGGAACGCCACTCGCTGCCGTTGAACTCGTCCAGCGCCAGAATCCGGAGATACAGGCTCTGCGGGTCCTCGATATTGCTGCGGTACGTCATCACCTCCCGGTTCTCCGGCTGGTTGAGGTTGTTCTGCAACGACACGAGAGGATTGACCGCCGAGATGGTGCCGCCCCCGCTGCCCTTGCCGCTCCCCGGGCCGCCGCCGCCCAGCAGGCCGCTGTCCAGGGTGGGCAGGGCCAGCGGGACGACCAGGGCGACGCCGAGCGCCAGCACGCCGATCCGCCGCCCGGTGCGCACCGGGGAGCTCCGGCCGCTCGAACCGGCCAGCCCGTCCGCCAGACCGCCGGAGGAGCGCGACTCCCCGCTGAAGACGCGGCCCCACTGGGAGAGCCGGTCGCGGCCCTCTGCCAGCAGGAGCAGCAGGTAGCCCGAGGCGGCGCACAGGAACCACACCCAGCTCGTACCGCCGTCGGAGAGACCGGCCGCGACCGAGTAGAGGGCGAGCAGCGGCAGCCCGGCCGGGGCCGCGCTGCGGAAGGTCACCGCCAGGGCGTCGACCGCGAGCCCGATCAGCAGCACCCCGCCGATCACCAGCAGCTGGATGCCGTCCGTCAGCGGCGCCGGGGTGGTGTACGTGCCGACGTCGTCCCCGCCCGCCACCAGCAGTTCGCCGAGCCGCATCACGGCCTGCGGTCCGGGCAGGACCCCGATCAGGGCGTGGTCCCGGGCGAACACGAGAGTCAGCAGCAGCAGGGTGACCAGGAATTGGCAGGCCACGGTCAGCGACCGCGCCGCCGGGACCCGGCGCACGAGCGCCCCCACCCCGCTCTGGGCGCCGAGCAGCACCGCCGCCTGCACCAGCCAGCCCACGCCGTCCAGCAGCGGGATCAGCGCCCCCGCGGACAGCAACGTCGCCGCATAGGCGCACAGCGTCGGTCGGGCCTGCCCGCTCATGACCATCCCCCCGCGAAGCCTGTGGAACCGCCGCCCCCGGCGGACTGGGTGTCCGCGCCCATCCGGCCCGCCGACTGCCACAGCGCGTCCAGCTCGGCCCCCGGCGGCACCGGCACGGTGACCCAGCCGGACTCCCGCAGCCGCCGCAACCGCTCCTCGGCGTACTCCGCTCCGGGCGGCCCGCCGGCCCAGGCGGCTCCGTCCAGGACGAAGGCGACCGCCGCACCGGCGCGCTGCCGCATCCGGGCGGCGACCGCGGTCTGTTCCTCGTCGAGATCGCCGAAGAAGGCGACGAGCAGGCCTTCGCTGCCGCCGCGCAGCACGTCATGGGCGCGGGAGAGGCCCCCGCCCTCGGAGTGGCCGACGACCGCGAGGGTGTCGAGCATCAGTCCCGCCGAGTCCGCGGACTCCTGGGTCGAGCCGGCGAACCCGCCGGCGCCCTCGCCGGGCACCGCGTCGCCGTCGTCGGTGAGCAGCCGTACGGCGAAGCCGCGCTCCAGCATGTGCACGAGCGCGGAGGCCGCCCCGGACACCGCCCACTCGAAGGCCGAGTCCGGGCCGGCCCCGTCGTAGCCGATCCGCCGGGTGTCCAGCAGGACCGTGCACCGGGCACGCTGCGGCTGTTCCTCACGGCGCACCATCAGCTCGCCGTGGCGTGCCGTGGAGCGCCAGTGGACCCGGCGCAGATCGTCGCCGTGCCGGTAGCCGCGCGGAATGATGTCGTCCTCGCCGGCGAGTGCGAGCGAGCGCTGCCGTCCGTCGCCGTAGCCGGAGGCCTCGCCCGCCAGCCGCAGGACGGGCAGCGGCACCGTGCGCGGGATGACCACGAGGGTGTCGAACGCGCTGAACGAGCGGGTCAGCTCGCACATGCCGAACGGGTCGCTGAGCCGCAGCTGCAAGGGGCCCAGCGGATAGCGGCCGCGCAGATCGGAGCGGACCCGGTAGGACACCTCACGACGGCCGCCCGCCTCCACCCGGTCCAGCACGAAGCGGGGGCGCGGCCCCAGCACGTACGGCACACGGTCCTGGAGCATCAGCAGACCGGTGGGGAGCCGGGACACGTTCTCCATGCGCAGGTGCACCCGGGCCTCCGTGCCCGCCGGCACCCGCGAAGGTGACAGACGCCGGGTCCCGGTGACCCGGTAGCGGGTGCGGTAGAGCACGGTCACGCAGATCAGGGGCAGCACGGCCAGCAGCAGCCCGACGCGGAGCAGGTCGGCCTGGCCCAGGACGTAGGCGCAGACGGCGGCGGCCACCCCGGCGGCCAGGAACGAGCGCCCCCGGGTGGTGAGCCCGCCCAGAGCCGCCCGCAGACCGCCCCTCCTGTCGCCGTCCTCCACGGCGCCGGGCTCGCCGGCGGCCATCACAGCCGCCGTGCCCCGGGCTGCTGGTGGTAGAGCGGGCGGCCCGGCTCGTGCCCGCCCGGAGCAGGGGGCACGGCGCCTCCGGCCGAGGCGGGGACCGGGGTGCGCTGGATGATCTCCAGCACCACCTGCTCCGCCGTACGGCGGTTCAACTGGGCCTGAGCGGTGGGCAGCAGCCGGTGCGCGAGGACCGGGGCGGCCAGTGACTGGACGTCGTCCGGGAGGGCGTACTCCCGTCCGGCGAGAGCCGCCGCGGCCTTCGCGGCGCGCAGCAGGTGCAGGGTGGCGCGCGGCGAGGCCCCGAGCCGCAGGTCGGGATGGCTGCGGGTGGCTCCGACCAGCTCCACGGCGTACCGCCGCACGGCGTCGGCGACGTGCACCGTGCGGACGGCGTCGATCAGCTTCACGATGTCGTGGGCGTGGGCCACCGGCTGGAGATCGTCCAGCGGCGAGAGCCCGCCGTGCACGTCGAGCATCTGGAGCTCGGCCTGCGGGCTCGGGTAACCGATGGACACGCGGGCCATGAAGCGGTCGCGCTGGGCCTCGGGCAGGGGGTAGGTGCCCTCCATCTCGACCGGGTTCTGCGTGGCCACGACCATGAACGGGTCGGGCAGCGCGTAGGTGTGCCCGTCGATGGTGACCTGCCGCTCCTCCATCGACTCCAGCAGCGCTGACTGCGTCTTCGGCGAGGCGCGGTTGATCTCGTCGCCGATCACGATCTGCGCGAAGATCGCGCCCGGCTTGAACTCGAACTCGCGCCGCTGCTGGTCGTAGATCGACACGCCGGTGATGTCCGAGGGCAGCAGGTCCGGGGTGAACTGAATCCGCCGTACCGAACAGTCGATGGACCGGGCCAGCGCCTTGGCCAGCATGGTCTTGCCGACCCCGGGGACGTCCTCGATCAGGAGATGCCCCTCCGCGAGCAGCACGGTCAGCGAAAGCCGTACGACCTCGGGCTTGCCCTCGATCACACCCTCGACCGACCTGCGCACCCGCTCCGCTGTGGTCGTCAGATCTGTGAGGCTCGCTCGATCGTCATAGGTCGTCACCCGGCCCTCCTCGGCCCTTCGCACAAGAGGCCGACCCGCGTCTCTCGCGCGGCCCGCCCCGGTATTCGTGACGCTCCTCCGGAAGACCCGGGGAGGTCGCCCCCGCATTCTCGTCGTCCTTGCCGCTTCGTGTCACTCGCCTGTGGATAAACGGGTGTGAAAAGTCAGCCTCTGTCGTGTCTC
>NZ_JBBBEN010000052.1:61832-80995 GCF_037137275.1 Streptomyces pratensis
ACACGACAGAGAGCGGGAAATCGGGCGGGTGGGATCAGGAAGCCGAGTCGATCTCGCGCAGCAGGCCGGTGGTGACGTCGAAGACGAAGCCGCGCACGTCGTCGGTGTGCAGCAGGAACGGAGAGGTCCGTACGCGCTGCATCGACTGGCGTACGTCCTGATCGGCGTCCGAGTAGGCCTCCACCGCCCACACGGGGCGCTGGCCCACCTCGCGCTCCAGCTCCTGCCGGAAGTCCTCCGTGAGGGATTCGAGGCCGCAGTTGGTGTGGTGGATCAGGATGACGCTGCGGGTGCCGAGGGCCCGCTGGCTGATGGTCAGTGAGCGGATCACGTCGTCGGTGACGACGCCGCCCGCGTTGCGGATGGTGTGGCAGTCGCCGAGCTCCAGGCCCAGCGCCGCGTGCAGGTCGAGCCGGGCGTCCATGCAGGCCACCACGGCGACCTGGAGGACCGGGCGGGCGTCCATGCCCGGATCGCGGAAGCCCTTCGCGTACCGGGCGTTCGCACCGACCAGCTGGTCGATGACCTGACCGCCCTCGCGGACCGCTGCGGCGGAGGGCGTCACGGACTCGGCGGGGGAGTGAGCGGAAGTCGACATGGATATGACGTTAGCCTTCCCGTGTGGGGGATCGTGCTGTGAGAGCGGACAAAGAACGTCAACACACCCTGGTGTGAGCTAACCCACAACCCCTGACGAGGTGCGCCCGTTCGGGTGAGTTCTCCGCATCCGGACGGGTGGGACGACGCGCTGCCCGGTTCGTTGATCGCGCATCGATCGAATGGCAGGGTGGACTAAAGTAACGCGAAGTCACCATCCGCCCCCCGCCCGACGCTCCCATTGCACACCCCGCACCCCCTGCACATTCCGTTTTTCCCCCGTGATGTGCGGCGTACGTGCGGCCCGGCCCTCTCCCGCTCTGGGTCGGCCGACGCCCCTTCCCCGGCGCCGGCGGACCTCCCCTTCAGAGCGGGCGGGGACCAGGACGTACGTGCCGTCCGCGCGGGACAGAGCCTGAGAGGGCGCATTGAGCCAGACCCGACACGTCCCGGTGATGCTCCAGAGGTGTCTGGACCTGCTGGCCCCGGCTCTTCAGGACCCGGCCCACCCGGAACCCGTGGTCGTCGACTGCACCCTGGGCCTCGGCGGTCACAGCGAGGCCCTGCTCGCCGCCTTCCCCACCGCCCGGCTGATCGCCCTGGACCGCGACAAGGAGGCGCTGCGCCTCTCCGGCGAGCGGCTCGCCCCCTACGGCGAGCGGGCCACCCTCGTCCACGCCGTCTACGACGAGCTGCCCGAGGTCCTCGCGCGGCTCCGAGTCCCCAGGGTCCAGGGCGTGCTGTTCGACCTCGGGGTCTCCTCCATGCAACTGGACGAGGCCGACCGCGGATTCGCGTACGCCCAGGACGCCCCGCTCGACATGCGCATGGACCAGACGACCGGCATCGGCGCGGCCGAGGTGCTCAACACCTACCCGCCCGGCGAGCTGGTCCGCGTCCTGCGGCAGTACGGCGAGGAGAAGCAGGCCAAGCGGATCGTCTCCGCCATCGTGCGCGAGCGTGAGAGGGAGCCGTTCAGCAACAGCGCCCGGCTCGTCGAGCTGATCCGGGACGCGCTGCCGCAGGCCGCCAAGCGCACCGGCGGCAACCCCGCCAAGCGGACCTTCCAGGCCCTGCGCATCGAGGTCAACGGTGAGCTCAGCGTCCTGGAACAGGCCATCCCGGGAGCCGTCGGCAGCCTCGCCGCCGGCGGCCGGATCGCCGTCCTGTCCTACCAGTCGCTGGAGGACCGGCTGGTCAAACAGGTGTTCGCGGCGGGCGCCGCCAACACCGCGCCCCCCGGCCTGCCCGTCGTCCCCGAGCGCTACCAGCCCCGGCTGAAGCTGCTCACCCGGGGTGCGGAGCTGCCAACGGATGAGGAGGTCGCCGAGAACCGGCGCGCCGCCCCCGCCCGGCTGCGCGGCGCCGAGCGCATCCGCGAGGAGGAGCGATGAGCACCACGGGGGCCGAGCGGTGAGCAGGACGGCCGCATCGCTGAAGGGGCGGGCCGGCCGGCTCGCCCGGCTGCTGCCGTCCACGGGGCCCAGCACGGCGGCCCGTACGCCCTTCGTCCTGCTGGTCGTCCTTCTTCTGGGCGGCGGGCTCATCACCCTGCTCCTGCTGAACTCCGCGCTCAACGAAGGATCGTTCAGGCTCAGCGAACTGAAGCGGGAGACCACCGAGCGCACCGACGAGCAGCAGGCCCTCCAGCGCGACGTCGACAGCCGCTCCCAGCCGGACGCCCTGGAGCGCCGCGCCCGGGAACTGGGCATGGTCCCCGGCGGCAGCCCCGCCTTCCTCGACCCCGACGGCACGGTCCGCGGCGTCCCCACCCAGGCCACCGCCCCGCCGCCGAGCCCCACCCCGAGTGCCGACGCCACGGACTCACCGGAGCCCGGCGCCACCGCCAGCGGCGACCCGGCCGGCCCCGGCCCCTCAGGCTCCCCCTCGCCCTCCGCCTCCGGCACGCCCCCGACCTCGCCCTCCGGCATGTCGGGGGCCGCCCTCCGGCTCCCCGCCGGCCCCGCGGCGGCCGCCCCGGAGCCCGGCCCCCCGAGCGTCCCCGTCCCCGAGGCGGAGAGCACCCCGCCCCCGACGAGCCCCGGCAGGTGACGCAGTGCCGCCCAAGGAACCGCCGCGCCGCCGCGTGCCCGCCCCGCCCCGCCCCCGCAGGACGGCCGGCGGCCCCGCCCGCCCGGGCGCCCGGCGTTCGCGCCCCGCGACCGGGCGCGCCGGCGCCTCCGCGCGCGGCCGGACGCCGCGCTCCCTGCGCCTGGGCAGCCCGCGCCCCCGGCTGCGGCTGGTCGGCCTCGGCCTGACGCTGGTCATGCTGGCCTTCGTGGCCCGGCTGTTCCAGGTCCAGGCCGTCGACGCCGCCGCGTACTCGGCCAAGGCCGACAAGAACCGCTACCTGGAGTACACGGTCGCCGCCGAGCGCGGCGAGATCACCGACCGCAAGGGCGTCGCGCTCGCCACCAGCGTCGACGCGCACGACATCACCGCCGACCCCAAGCTGTTCACCCCCAAGGAGAGCAAGGTCCCCGACGCTCCCCAGCAGGCGGCGGCGCTGCTCGCCCCGATCCTCGGCAAGGACGCCGACGAGCTGGCCGAGAAGCTCTCCGCGCCCAAGCGCCGCTGGACCGTCCTGGCCCGTCGGCAGACCCCCCAGGTCTGGAAGCAGATCAAGGACCTCAAGGCCGTCTTCGCCGAGAAGGCCGCGGAGGACCGGCGGAACGGCGGCCCGGGGGCCGACGTCCTGGCGGGGGTCCTCCAGGAGCCGACCACCAAGCGGGTCTACCCCAACGGGGACCTCGCCGCCGGGATACTGGGATTCGTCAACGCCGACGGCAAGGGGGGCGGCGGCCTCGAAGCGCAGCTGGACGAGCAGCTCGCCGGCGAGGACGGCAAGATCCGCTACGCCCACGCCGGCGGCCGCCGCGTCCCCACCGCGGGAACCCGCGAGATCCCGGCCGTCCCCGGCTCCGACATCGAGCTGACGATCGACCGGGACATCCAGTGGGCCGCCCAGCGGGCCATCGCCGACCAGGTCGAGAAGTCCCAGGCCGACCGCGGCTACGTCATCGTGCAGAACACCAGGACCGGCGAACTGCTGGCCATGGCCAACGCCCCGGGCTACGACCCCAACGACCTCTCCCAGGCCACCTCCGCCTCCCTGGGCAACGCCGCCCTCCAGGACGTGTACGAGCCGGGCTCCACCAGCAAGGTGATGTCCATGGCCGCCGTGCTGGAGGAGAAGGCAGCCACCCCCAGCACCCACGTCACCGTCCCCAACCGGCTGCACCGGGGCGACCGGCTCTTCAAGGACGACGTCGACCACCCCACCTGGTATCTCACGCTCAACGGGGTCCTCGCGAAGTCCAGCAACATCGGCACCATCCTGGCGACCGGTCAGCTGGGCGGGTCCCAGGCCGAGTCCAACGAGATCCTCTACTCCTACCTGCGTAAATTCGGGCTCGGCAGCAAGACGGGACTGGGTTACCCCGGCGAGTCGCCGGGTCTGCTCGCCCCGCCGGAGGACTGGTCGACCTCGCAGCAGTACACGATCCCCTTCGGCCAGGGCCTCTCGCTCAACGCCGTCCAGGCCGCTTCGGTCTACTCCACCATCGCCAACGGCGGCGTCCGGATCGCCCCCACCCTCGTCCGCGGCGCCAAGGGCGCCGACGGACGGTTCTCCGCCGCCCCGGCAGCCAAGGAGAACCGGGTGGTCAGCGAGAAGACCGCCAAGACCCTCGCGGCGATGCTGGAGTCGGTCGTCGACGATGAGGAAGGCACCGGAACCAAGGCCGCGATCCCCGGCTACCGGGTCGCGGGCAAGACCGGCACCGCCAACCGGGTCGACCCGGTCCGCGGCGTCTACAAGGGCTACACCGCCTCCTTCGCGGGATTCGCCCCCGCCGACGATCCGCAGATCACCGTGTACTGCGCGATCCAGAACCCCACCAAGGGGAGCTACTTCGGCGGCCAGATCTGCGGCCCGATCTACAAGCAGGTCATGGAGTTCGCGCTCAAGACGCTCCAGACCCCCCCGTCCGGCAGCGAGCCGCCCCGGCTGCCGGTGTCCTTCAAACCCGGCGAGTGAACACGGGGATGCGCGAGCATCCCCTCAAGGGAACCCTCAGTGACAACCATCACCCCCGATCCCGGCAACCGGAACGAGAACCCCCGGAACCAGGACGCCTCGCTTCGCGAGACCCGGCCCCAGCCCGGTACGCTCACCGCCGTGCCCCACGCTGATCAGTCCCAAACCACCCAGAAGGACGCGCCTGTGACCTACCCGGGAGCGCCCCGACCGGACCGGCTCCGGCCCACCCCCCTCGCCGAGCTCGCCGACCGGCTCGGCATCGAAGCACCGCCGCGGGGTGAGGCCACCGGCATCACCCACGACTCACGGGCCGTGCGACCCGGCGACGTGTACGCGGCCCTCCCCGGCGCCCGCTTCCACGGCGCCGACTTCGCGGCCCAGGCGGCGGGCCTGGGCGCCGCCGCCGTCCTCACCGACCCCACAGGCGCCGAACGCGCCGCCGGAACCGGCCTGCCGGTCCTGGTCACGGAGGACCCGCGAGCCGTCATGGGCGAACTGGCCGCCGACATCTACGGGCGGCCCGGCATCGGCCTGCTCCAGATCGGCATCACCGGAACCTCCGGCAAGACCACCACCGCATATCTGGTCGAGGGCGGACTGCGCGCCGCCGGACGCCCCACGGGGCTGATCGGCACCGTCGAGATGCGGATCGGCGACGAGCGCATCAAGTCCGAGCGCACCACCCCCGAGGCCACCGACCTCCAGGCCCTGTTCGCCGTCATGCGCGAACGCGGCGTCGAGGCCGTCGCGATGGAGGTCTCCAGCCACGCCCTCGTGCTCGGCCGGGTCGACGCCTGCGTCTTCGACGTCGCGGTGTTCAACAACCTCAGCCCGGAGCACATGGAGTTCCACTCCGGCATGGAGGACTACTTCCAGGCCAAGGCCCAGCTGTTCACCCCGCAGCGCGCCCACCGCGGCGTCGTGAACTTCGACGACGAGTACGGACGCAGGCTGCTGACCGAGTCCGGCGTCCCGGTCACCAGCTTCTCCGCCGAGGGCCACCCGGACGCCGACTGGCACGCGGAGGACGTCGAGGTCGGGCCGCGGGACAGCACCTTCACCGCCGTCGGGCCCCAGGGCGAGCGGATCGCCGCCCGCGCCCCGCTGCCGGGTCCGTTCAACGTCGCCAACGCCCTCTCCGCGATCGTCACGCTGGCCGTCGCGGGCGTCGACCCGCAGACCGCCGCCGACGGCATCGCTGCCGTCCCCGGCGTCCCCGGCCGCCTGGAGCGGGTGGACGCGGGACAGCCGTATCTCGCCGTCGTCGACTACGCGCACAAGACCGACGCCGTCGAGTCGGTGCTGCGCTCCCTGCGCAAGGTCACAGAGGGCCGGGTGCACATCGTCCTCGGCTGCGGCGGCGACCGCGACACCACCAAACGCGGCCCGATGGGCGCCGCGGCCGCCCGCCTCGCCGACACCGCCGTACTGACCTCGGACAACCCCCGTTCCGAGGACCCCCTCGCCATCCTCGCCGCCATGCTCTCCGGAGCCGCGGAGGTGCCCGTCCACGAGCGCGGAGACGTGCTGGTCGACGCCGACCGCGCCTCGGCGATCGCCGCGGCCGTCGCCCGCGCGGAAGAGGGCGACACCGTCCTGGTGGCGGGCAAGGGGCACGAGCAGGGCCAGGACATCCACGGGGTGGTACGCACCTTCGACGACCGCGAGGTCCTGCACGCAGCCATCGAGCGGTCCCTGGGGCGCACCGGCGCCGCGGACCGTGCCCCTCACCCCGAGAACAACAGTCAGGGATGACCAAGTGATCACCCTTTCCCTCGCAGAGATCGCCGAAATCGTCGGCGGGCGGTCCTGCGACATACCGGACCCGGCAGTCACGGTGACCGGACCCGTCGTCATCGACTCCCGCGAGGTCGCGCCCGGCAGCCTCTTCGCCGCGTTCGCCGGCGAACGGGTCGACGGCCACGACTACGCGCAGCGCGCCGTGGAGGCGGGCGCGGCAGCCGTCCTGGCCGCCCGTCCCGTCGGTGTTCCGGCGATCGTCGTGGACGACGTCGTCGGAGCGCTCGGCGCGCTGGCCCGCGCCGTCGTGGAACGCCTCGGCACCGCGGTCGTCGGACTCACCGGGTCCGCCGGCAAGACGTCCACCAAGGACCTGATCGCCCAGCTCCTCCAGCACAAGGCCCCGACCGTCTGGACGCCCGGCTCCCTCAACAACGAGATCGGCCTGCCGATCACGGCGCTGCGCGCCACCTCGGAGACCCGGCACCTGGTCCTGGAGATGGGCGCCCGCGGCATCGGCCACATCCAGTACCTGGCCGGCCTCACCCCGCCCCGCATCGGTCTGGTCCTCAACGTCGGCAGCGCCCACCTCGGCGAGTTCGGCAGCCGGGAGGCCATCGCCCAGGCCAAGGGCGAACTGGTCGAGGTCCTCCCCGAGGACGGCTGTGCCGTGCTCAACGCCGACGACCCCCTCGTCCGCGCGATGGCCGCGCGCACGAAAGCCCGGGTCCTGCTCTTCGGAGAGGCCCCGGAAGCGGACGTACGGGGCGAGAAGGTCAGGATGACCGCCGACGGGCGCCCGGCCTTCGAGCTCCACACACCCACCGGGTGCAGCGACGTGACCTTGCGCCTGTACGGTGAGCACCACGTGTCGAACGCGCTCGCCGCGGCCGCCGTCGCCCATGAGTTGGGCATGTCCGTGACCGAGATCGCCGAAGGGCTCTCGGAGGCGGGCTCCCTCTCCCGCTGGCGCATGGAGGTCACCGAGCGTCCGGACGGTGTGACGGTCGTCAACGACGCCTACAACGCGAACCCCGAATCCATGCGAGCCGCACTGCGTGCGCTGGCCGCCATGGGCCAGGCCCGTCAGGGCGACGGGGGGCGCACCTGGGCGGTGCTCGGTCAGATGGCCGAGCTCGGTGACGCGTCGCTCGCCGAGCACGACGCGGTCGGACGGCTCGCCGTCCGGCTCAACGTCAGCAAGCTCGTCGCTGTCGGGGGGAGAGAAGCCTCCTGGCTGCAACTGGGCGCATATAACGAGGGTTCGTGGGGTGAGGAGTCGGTGCACGTGTCCGACGCACAGGCGGCCGTCGACCTGTTGCGCAGTGAACTGCGCCCGGGAGACGTCGTGCTGGTGAAGGCGTCCCGGTCGGTCGGCCTGGAAAGGGTCGCCCTGGCACTGCTGGAGAGCTCGACCGAGGGCGAGGTCGCCGGCCGATGAGGCAGATCCTCTTCGCGGGGGCCATCGGGCTCTTTCTGACCCTGGTCGGTACTCCGCTGCTGATCAAACTGCTGGCCCGCAAGGGATACGGGCAGTTCATCCGGGACGACGGCCCGCGCACGCACGGCAGCAAGAAGGGCACGCCCACGATGGGCGGCATCGCCTTCATCCTGGCGACGATCATCGCGTACATCCTCGCGAAGGTCATCACGGGTGAGGAGATGCGCTTCTCCGGCATCCTCGTCCTGTTCCTGATGGCGGGCATGGGCCTCGTCGGGTTCCTGGACGACTACATCAAGATCGTCAAGCAGCGCTCGCTCGGTCTGCGGGCCAAGGCGAAGATGGCCGGCCAGCTGATCGTCGGCATCGCCTTCGCGGTGCTCTCGCTCCAGTTCGCCGACTCCAGCGGCAACACCCCGGCCTCCACCCGGCTCTCGTTCGTCGAGGACTTCGGCTGGTCGATCGGCCCGGTGCTCTTCTGCGTCTGGGCGCTGTTCATGATCCTCGCCATGTCCAACGGCGTGAACCTCACGGACGGCCTGGACGGCCTGGCCACCGGCGCGTCGGTGATGGTCTTCGGCGCCTACACCTTCATCGGCCTCTGGCAGTTCCAGGAGTCCTGCGCCAACGCGGACACCCTGACCAACCCCAGCGCCTGCTTCGAGGTACGCGATCCCCTCGACCTCGCCGTCGTCGCCTCCGCCCTGATGGGCGCCTGTTTCGGCTTCCTGTGGTGGAACACCTCGCCCGCCAAGATCTTCATGGGCGACACCGGCTCCCTCGCCCTCGGCGGCGCGCTCGCGGGCCTCGCGATCTGTTCCCGCACCGAGTTCCTGCTCGCCATCCTCGGCGGCCTCTTCGTGATGATCACCATGTCCGTGGTCATCCAGGTCGGCTCGTTCAAGATGACCGGCAAGCGGGTGTTCCGGATGGCGCCGCTCCAGCACCACTTCGAACTCAAGGGGTGGTCCGAAGTCCTTGTCGTGGTCCGCTTCTGGATCATCCAGGGCATGTGCGTGATCGTCGGCCTCGGCCTCTTCTACGCGGGATGGGCAGCCAAGAAGTGAGCACCGTGGACTGGCAGGGCAAGCACGTCACCGTCGCCGGACTCGGCGTCAGCGGCATCCCGGCGGCCCGCGCCCTGCACCGGCGCGGAGCGGTCGTCACCGTCGTCAACGACGGCGACGACGACCGCTCCCGCGCGCAGGCGGCCGAACTGGAGGCGCACGGCATCACGGTGCGCCTCGGCGACGGCGCCACCCTGCCGCCGTCCACGGAACTCGTCGTCACCGCTCCCGGCTGGCAGCCGGACAAGCCGCTCTTCCTGGCTGCCGCCGAGGCGGGCGTCCCCGTCTGGGGCGACGTCGAACTCGCCTGGCGGCTGCGCGGAACGGACGGCAGGCCCGCCGCTCCCTGGCTCGCGGTCACCGGCACGAACGGCAAGACCACCACCGTACGGATGCTCGCCTCGATCCTGGAGGCGGCGGGCCTGCGGACCGCGGCCGTCGGCAACATCGGCGTCTCGCTGCTGGACGCGGTGCTCGACGAGGAGGGGTACGACGTCCTCGCCGTGGAGCTCTCCAGCTACCAGCTGCACTGGGCGCCGTCCCTGCGGGCCCACTCCGCCGCCGTCCTCAACCTGGCCCCGGACCACCTCGACTGGCACGGCTCGATGGAGGCGTACGCCGCCGACAAGGGTCGCGTCTACGAGGGCAACACGGTCGCCTGCGTCTACAACGCGGCAGACCCGGCCACGGAGGACCTGGTCCGCGGGGCCGACGTCGTGGAGGGCTGCCGGGCCATCGGTTTCACCCTGGGCGCCCCGGGCCCCTCGCAGCTCGGCGTCGTCGACGACATCCTCGTGGACCGGGCGTTCGTCCCCGACCGGCAGAAGCAGGCCCAGGAGCTGGCCGAGGTCGCCGACGTCAACCCGCCGGCCCCGCACAACATCGCCAACGCGCTGGCCGCCGCGGCCCTGGCCCGCGCCTTCGGCGTGGCGCCGGCCGCCGTACGCGACGGGCTGCGGGCCTTCCGCCAGGACGCCCACCGCATCGAACACGTCGCGGACCTCGACTCCGTCGCGTACGTCGACGACTCCAAGGCCACCAACACCCACGCCGCCGAGGCGTCCCTCGCCGCCTACGACTCCATCGTCTGGATCGCCGGCGGCCTGGCCAAGGGTGCCACGTTCGACGCCCTGGTGGCCGGAGCGGCGGAACGGCTGCGCGGGGTCGTGCTGATGGGCGCCGACCGGGCGCTGATCCGCGAAGCCCTGGAGCGACACGCCCCGAAGGTCCCGGTGGTCGACCTCGACCGGACCGACACTGGGGCGATGTCCGAAGCGGTCGCGCGCGCCGCCGAGCTGGCCGGGCCGGGCGATACGGTACTGCTGGCCCCGGCCTGCGCCTCGATGGACATGTTCGTCAACTACAACAAGCGGGGCGAGGCCTTCGCGGAGGCGGTCCGCGCACGCGCCGACGAGAGCGCCTGACCGACCGGGCTCCGCGCCCGGGGCCCGCGGGTCCCGGGTACGAGCAGTGGAGGGGACAGCGACCATGCCGGCCGACGAGAGGCCCGCCGTACGGCGACCGGACCGCGCACCGGCGTCCCGCCGGACCCGGGTCCCCCGCCCCTTCGCCGCGCGGCCGGCCCCCGCCGGTGTGCCGCTGCCCGCCGGGCCCGCCCCGCGCGGACGCCTGACCACCGGCTCCCGGCGGCCCGCCCCGCCCCGCAGCCCCGGGCGCGGCGGCTCGGGCCGGGGCGGCTTCGGCCCTCGCGGCCCGCGCCGCGGCGGCGTGCGCCGGAGCTACGAGCGGGCGCGACGGGCCTGGGACCGGCCCCTGACGGCCTACTACGTGATCCTCGGCTCCAGCCTCCTGATCACCGTGCTGGGCCTGGTGATGGTCTACTCCGCCTCGATGATCAAGGCGCTGGACATCAGCAAGCCCTCGACGTACTTCTTCGGCAAGCAGTTCGTCGCCGCCGTCATCGGGGGCGCGCTCATGCTGATCGCCGCCCGGATGCCGGTGAAGCTCCACCGGGCCCTGGCCTACCCGATGCTGACGGTCACCGTCTTCCTGATGATCCTGGTCCAGGTGCCGGGGATAGGGAAGTCGGTCAACGGCAACCAGAACTGGATCTACCTGGGCGGGCCCTTCCAGCTCCAGCCCAGCGAGTTCGGCAAGCTCGCCCTGGTCCTGTGGGGGGCGGACCTGCTCGCCCGCAAGCAGGGCAAGCGGTTGCTGACCCAGTGGAAGCACATGCTCGTGCCGCTCGTGCCGGTCGCCTTCCTGCTGCTCGGACTGATCATGCTCGGCGGCGACATGGGAACAGCGATCATTCTCACGGCGATCCTGTTCGGTCTGCTCTGGCTGGCCGGAGCGCCCACCCGGCTGTTCGCCGGAGTGCTCGGCTTCGCCGCCCTCCTCGCGTTCCTCCTGATCAGGACCAGCCCCAACCGGATGTCCCGGCTCGCCTGCATGGGCGTCAGCGAACCCGATCCGGAGGGCGGTTGCTGGCAGGCCGCACACGGGATCTACGCCCTGGCCTCCGGCGGATGGTTCGGTTCCGGGTTGGGTGCGAGTGTGGAAAAATGGGGGCAACTCCCCGAACCCCACACCGACTTCATCTTCGCCATCACCGGTGAGGAACTGGGTCTGGCGGGGACGCTGTCCGTGCTCGCCCTCTTCGCGGCTCTAGGCTATGCGGGTATCCGCGTGGCCGGACGCACGGAGGACCCCTTCGTCAGGTATGCCGCGGGAGGCGTGACCACCTGGATCACGGCCCAGGCCGTGATCAACATCGGTGCGGTGCTCGGCCTGTTGCCGATCGCCGGTGTCCCGCTCCCGCTGTTCTCCTACGGAGGGTCCGCCCTGCTGCCGACGATGTTCGCGGTCGGACTGATGATCGCCTTCGCGCGGGAGGACCCCGCCGCGAAGGCGGCCCTGGCCATGCGGAGGCCCGGGGTGAGATGGAAGACGATGAGACGGCGCGTCAAGAAGCGTCCGTCCGGAGAGCGGTGAATTTCGGTGCATGTCGTACTCGCCGGCGGGGGGACCGCTGGGCACATCGAGCCGGCGCTGGCCCTCGCAGACGCCCTGCGCAGGCAGGACCCGACCGTGGGAATCACTGCCCTCGGCACGGAACGCGGACTGGAGACCAGGCTCGTGCCCGAGCGGGGGTACGAGTTGGCCCTCATTCCGGCCGTCCCGCTGCCCCGCAAGCCCACTCCTGAGCTGATCACCGTGCCCGGGCGGCTGCGCGGCACCATCAAGGCCGCCGAGCAGGTCCTGGAGCGCACCGGGGCGGACTGCGTGGTCGGCTTCGGCGGCTACGTCGCGCTGCCCGGCTACCTCGCCGCCAAGCGCGCCGGGGTGCCGATCGTCGTCCACGAGGCCAACGCCCGCCCGGGGCTCGCCAACAAGATCGGCTCCCGGTACGCCCACGGGGTCGCCGTCTCCACCCCGGACAGCAAGCTCCGCGACGCCCGCTACATCGGCATCCCGCTGCGCCGCACGATCGCCACCCTGGACCGCGCCCAGGCCCGTCCGGAGGCGCGCGCCTCCTTCGGCCTCGACCCCAACCTGCCCACGCTGCTCGTCTCCGGCGGCTCCCAGGGCGCCCGCCACCTCAACGAGGTGGTCCAGCGGGTCGCGCCGCTGCTCCAGCGCTCGGGCATCCAGATCCTCCACGTGGTCGGTCCGAAGAACGAATTGCCGCGGGTCGACAACATGCCCGGAATGCCGCCCTACATCCCGGTACCGTACGTGGACCGGATGGACCTCGCGTACGCCGCGGCCGACATGATGCTCTGCCGGGCGGGCGCGATGACCGTCGCCGAACTCTCCGCCGTCGGGCTCCCCGCCGCCTACGTCCCGCTGCCCATCGGCAACGGCGAACAGCGGCTCAACGCCCAGCCGGTGGTCAACGCCGGAGGCGGCCTGCTGGTGGACGACGCGGCGCTCACCCCGGAATGGGTGCAGGCCAACGTCCTGCCGGTGCTCTCGGACCCCCACCGGCTGTACGAGATGTCCCGTGCGGCCGCGGAGTTCGGTCGGCGTGACGCCGACGACCTGCTCGTCGGCATGGTGTACGAAGCGATCGCCTCGCGCCGTTAGGCGTGCGGCGCGAGGCGGCGCGGACCCGGGGCGGGCGCCCCGGGTCCGGCGAAGGAGCGAGCGTGGCCGGACCGACGACCGCACAGCGCGGCGCACGAGGGCGGGCGGAAGCCGCCCCCCGGCCCCAGCGGACCGGCCCGGAGGAGCGCCGGATCAGCCGCCGTGCGCGGCTGGTCCTGGCCGCCGTGGCCGCCGCCCTGCTCGCCGCGTTCGTGCTGTGGGCGCTCTACGGCTCCTCCTGGTTCCGCGTCGAGCGGGTCAGCACGACCGGTGTCGAGGTGCTCACCCGCGAAGAAGTGGAAGCGGTTGCCGCCGCTCCGGTCGGCGCGCCGCTGGTCTCCGTGGACACCGACGGCATGGAGCGCAGACTGCGCCAGAAGTTGCCTCGTATCGACACGGTGGATGTCGTGCGGTCCTGGCCGCACGGCATCGGCCTTAAGGTGACGGAGCGGAAGCCGGTCCTGCTGGTGAAGAAGGGGTCGGGCTTCGTGGAAGTGGACGCCGACGGTGTGCGCTTCGCCACCGTGGACGAGGCCCCGGAGGGGGTGCCCCTGCTGGAGCTGACCCCCGAGCCCTCGGCGAGCCTTCGCCGGTTCGGCGCCGACCGCCTGGCCCAGGAGGCCGTCCAGGTCGCCGGCGGTCTTCCGGCGGGCCTCGCCAAGGACACGGAAGCCGTACGGGTTTCGTCGTACGACGCGATTTCCTTGCGGCTCACCCGGGATCGTGTGGTCATCTGGGGCAGTAGTGAGGACGGGCCGGTGAAGGCACGTGTTCTCGCCGCGCTCATGAAAGCCGCTCCCAAAGCGGGACACTTCGACGTAAGCGCCCCCACCGCCCCTGCGGTTTCGGCGAGTTGACGGGCGTTTGTGCTGGCCAGCACCCTGGTTGGTCAGCGCTACGGGTGATCACATAGGGTGAAAAGAAAAACGGGAGGTTCGGCGTGTTCGTTGAACGTGCGCCACTTGTCGACTTAGTGTCCTGTTCGGAAGAGTCCAAGAAGCAGACACACTGGTAACCCTAAACTTCAACGTTAGGGTTTGGGTCGGCGTTCGGACCGTCCCCATCGACATCAGTCGTCGCCGCGGGGCCACCGCAGAGCGACGACACGTAACTCGAGGCGAGAGGCCTTCGACGTGGCAGCACCGCAGAACTACCTCGCAGTCATCAAGGTCATCGGTGTCGGCGGCGGTGGTGTCAATGCCATCAACCGGATGATCGAGGTCGGCCTCAAGGGCGTTGAGTTCATCGCGATCAACACCGACGCGCAAGCGCTGTTGATGAGCGACGCCGACGTCAAGCTCGACGTCGGCCGCGAACTGACCCGGGGCCTCGGCGCCGGGGCCAATCCGGCCGTCGGTCGCAAGGCGGCAGAGGACCACCGTGAGGAGATCGAGGAGGTCCTCAAGGGGGCCGACATGGTCTTCGTCACCGCCGGAGAGGGCGGCGGCACCGGCACCGGCGGCGCACCCGTCGTCGCCAACATCGCGCGCTCCCTGGGCGCGCTGACGATCGGTGTGGTCACCCGGCCGTTCACCTTCGAGGGCCGCCGGCGCGCGAACCAGGCGGAGGACGGCATCGCCGAGCTCCGCGAAGAGGTCGACACTCTCATCGTCATCCCCAACGACCGCCTGCTGTCCATCTCGGACCGTCAGGTCAGCGTGCTCGACGCCTTCAAGTCGGCCGACCAGGTACTGCTCTCGGGCGTCCAGGGCATCACCGACCTCATCACCACCCCCGGGCTGATCAACCTCGACTTCGCCGACGTGAAGTCGGTCATGTCCGAGGCCGGATCGGCGCTCATGGGCATCGGCTCGGCACGCGGCGACGACCGCGCGGTGGCGGCGGCCGAGATGGCGATCTCCTCGCCGCTCCTGGAGGCGTCCATCGACGGCGCCCGGGGCGTCCTGCTCTCCATCTCCGGCGGCAGCGACCTCGGTCTCTTCGAGATCAACGAAGCGGCCCAGCTGGTGAGCGAGGCGGCTCACCCCGAGGCCAACATCATCTTCGGCGCCGTCATCGACGACGCCCTGGGCGACGAGGTACGGGTCACGGTGATCGCCGCGGGCTTCGACGGCGGACAGCCGCCGGCCCGCCGGGAGAACGTCCTCGGCGCGAACACGAACAAGCGGGAGGAGCCGGCCGCCCCGGCCAGGGCCGCCGCAGAGCCGGTCCGCCCGTCGGGCGGTCTCGGTTCCGTGCCCCCGCGAGAGGAGAGCCCGGCCCCGGCCGAGCCCGCCCCGGCGCCGGCGTCGACCGAGAGCGCGCTTCCGCCGGTCTCCCCGCCGCACGTCCCGCCGGCCCGTCCCTACCAGGACGCCCAGGCCGAAGAGCTGGATGTCCCGGACTTCTTGAAGTGATAGGCCAGCACGCGACGGCACTCGCCACGGGCAGCGCTCATTTCGCCTTCACCGACCGGTGGGGCGGGGTGAGCGCTGCTCCGTACGACGAGCTGAACCTCGGCGGAGCGGTCGGTGACGACCCCGCCGCCGTTCGCGAGAACCGCGGACGCGCCGCCCGCCATTTCGGTCTCGACCCGGCCCGTGTCGTCTGGATGAACCAGGTGCACGGCCGGGACGCGGCGGTCGTGGAAGGGCCCTGGGGCGCGGAAGAGGAGGTTTTGGCAGTGGACGCGGTGGTGACCGCCCGACGCCGGCTGCCGCTCGCGGTGCTGACCGCCGACTGCACCCCCGTTCTGCTCGCCGACCCGGACGCGGGAGTGGTCGCAGCGGCGCACGCCGGGCGGCCGGGGCTGGTCGCCGGAGTCGTTCCGGCTGCGGTCGAGGCGATGGTCGCGCTGGGCGCACGCCCCTCCCGGATCACCGCGCACACCGGGCCGGCCGTCTGCGGACGGTGCTACGAGGTCCCGCACGAGATGCGGGCCGAGGTCGCCGAGAGCGTTCCCGGAACATGGGCCGAGACGAGTTGGGGTACTCCGGCGGTGGACGTCACCGGCGGGGTGCACGCCCAGCTCGCCGCGCTCGGTGTGCGCGACCGGCACCGTTCGCCCGTCTGCACCCGGGAATCGGGCGACCACTTCTCGTACCGCCGCGACCGCACCACCGGGCGGCTCGCCGGATATGTCTGGTTGGACTGATAGGGCATGACGGATCGTAAGGATCAACTCGCGGCGAACCTGGCACAGGTGGAGGAAAGGATCTCCTCCGCCTGCGCCGCGGCCGGCCGCGGTCGCGAGGACGTGACCCTGGTCGTGGTAACCAAGACCTACCCGGCGAGCGATGTGCGCATTCTGCATGAACTCGGTGTGCGTCATGTCGCGGAGAATCGTGACCAGGACGCGGCGCCGAAAGCCACCGCTTGTGCGGATCTTTCCCTGACATGGCACTTTGTCGGACAGTTGCAGACGAACAAGGTTCGTTCTGTGACGAGTTATGCCGATGTCGTGCAGTCGGTGGACCGCGCCAAGCTGGTCACCGCCCTTTCTGCCGCCGCGGTGCGGGCGGAGCGGGAGACCGGCTGCCTCATCCAGGTCGCCCTGGACGCGGAGAGCGGCGAGCGGGGCGAGCGCGGGGGCGTCGCGCCGGACGGGATCGAGGAGTTGGCGGCCGCGGTGGACGCGGCCCCCGGCCTCCGGCTCGACGGTCTGATGACCGTGGCGCCGCTGTCCGGACCGTTTGCCGGACGGCAACGGGCCGCCTTCGACCGGCTGATGGAATACGCGTCCCGCCTGCGCGCCGAGCGTCCGGCTGCGAACATGGTCTCCGCCGGAATGAGCGGGGATCTGGAGGACGCGGTGGCGGCGGGAGCGACACATGTCCGCGTCGGTACGGCGGTGCTCGGAGACCGACCCCGGCTCGGGTAACGTCGCGAAGCAAGTCGGACCACAGCAGAAAATATGGTCATTCCCAGCCACAGCGGGCAGACCACCGTGGATCGCGGGCACTTGGTGACGAATGCCGATCCACCACAGAGCGGAGGACTCGGAGCATGGCCGGCGCGATGCGCAAGATGGCGGTCTACCTCGGCCTCGTGGAGGACGATGGGTACGACGGTCCGGGGTTCGACCCCGACGACGAATTCGAACCTGAGCCGGAGCCCGAGCGCGACCGGCGACGGCATCAGCCCCCGCACCAGGTCGACCGGGAACGCGAGCGCGAGCGCGAAAGGGACGAACCGGTACGAGCGGTACAGCCGCCCGCTCAGCGGGAGCCGGTTCAGCTCCCCGCGGAAAGCGGGCGACCCGCCCGGATCGCCCCCGTGGCATCCATCACACCTGAACGTCCGAACATGGAGAAGAACGCACCGGTGATCATGCCCAAGGTCGTGTCGGAGCGGGAGCCGTACCGCATCACCACGCTGCACCCCCGGACCTACAACGAGGCCCGTACCATCGGGGAACACTTCCGTGAGGGCACTCCGGTGATCATGAATCTCACGGAGATGGACGACACGGACGCGAAGCGACTTGTCGACTTTGCTGCAGGACTCGTCTTCGGTCTCCATGGCAGCATTGAGCGCGTGACGCAGAAGGTGTTCCTGTTGTCGCCTGCTAACGTCGATGTCACGGCGGAGGACAAGGCCCGCATCGCAGAGGGCGGATTCTTCAACCAGAGCTGAGAACAACATCGGGAACGACCCGGCCGCGAGGCCGGTGCCGGCCGGAAGGCCGGAGCTACGAGAGCCAGGGGAGAGGGAAGCGCGGGACATGGGCGTCGCACTGGATGTGGTCTATATCGCGCTGATGTGTTTCCTCATCGTGCTGATCTTCCGGCTGGTCATGGACTACGTCTTCCAGTTCGCACGTTCATGGCAACCCGGCAAGGCGATGGTGGTCGTACTGGAGGCCACTTACACTGTCACCGATCCACCGCTCAAGCTTCTGCGGCGGTTCATTCCGCCGCTGCGTCTCGGGGGCGTGGCACTCGACCTGTCCTTCTTCGTTCTGATGATCATCGTCTACATCCTGATCAGCGTTGTGGTCAGGTTGTGAGCGATACGGTCCTGCCGACTGCCGACGACTACGTAGAGGTGAAGAAGAGATGCCGTTGACCCCCGAGGACGTGCGGAACAAGCAGTTCACGACCGTCCGCCTCCGAGAAGGCTATGACGAGGACGAGGTCGATGCCTTTCTCGACGAGGTCGAATCGGAGCTGACCCGTCTGCTCCGTGAGAACGAGGACCTGCGCGCCAAGCTGGCCGCCGCGACGCGCGCCGCCGCGCAGAACCAGCAACAGCAGCAGCAACAACAGCAACAGCAGCAGCAGGGTATGCGGAAGCCTCCGGAGCAGCAGGAACGCCCGGGTGCTCCCGTGCCCGCCGCCATATCTGGACCGCCGCAGCAGCAGCAGCCCCCGCAGATGGGTCCGCCCCAACTGCCCGGTGGAGCGCCGCAGCTGCCCGCAGGTCCCAGCGGTCACGGTCCCCAGGGCGGCCATGGCCCCGGTCCGCAGGGCCAGCACGGCCCCGGCCCGATGCAGGGAGGACCCCTCGGCGGCCCCATGGGCGGCCCGATGGGGCACAACCCGCAGCAACAGCAGCAGATGCAGCCGCCCCAGATGCAGCAGCAGATGCAGCAGCAGGGGCAGGGCCCCGGCGGCGACAGCGCCGCCCGTGTCCTCTCGCTCGCGCAGCAGACCGCCGACCAGGCGATCGCGGAGGCCCGTTCCGAGGCAAACAAGATCGTCGGCGAGGCGCGCAGCCGGGCCGAGGGCCTGGAGCGCGACGCCCGTGCCAAGGCCGACGCCCTGGAGCGGGACGCGCAGGAGAAGCACCGCGTGGCGATGGGCTCGCTGGAGTCGGCCCGCGCGACGCTGGAGCGCAAGGTCGAGGACCTGCGCGGCTTCGAGCGCGAGTACCGCACGCGGCTGAAGTCCTACCTGGAGAGCCAGCTGCGTCAGCTGGAGACCCAGTCGGACGACTCGCTCGCCCCGCCGCGGACTCCTGCGGCAGCCTCGCTGCCGCCGTCCCCCTCGCTGGCCCCGGCCGGTGCGGGAGCGATGGGCCACTCCATGGGCAGCTCCAACCACGGCGGCCAGCAGATGGGCGGCAGCCAGTCGATGGGCGGCGCCCCGTCCTACGGCGGTCAGCAGCAGATGGCGCCCGCGATGACGCAGCCCATGGCGCCGGTGCGGCCGCAGGCCCCGCAGCCGATGCAGCAGCAGGCCCCTTCGCCGATGCGCGGGTTCCTGATCGACGAGGACGACAACTGAGCGGTGCGCGCTCGCTGAGCGCGTAGCCGTCGGCAGGCAGAGGGCCGGGCCCCGGGGAC
>NZ_JBBBEN010000052.1:81047-130806 GCF_037137275.1 Streptomyces pratensis
CCCGGCCGGAGCTTCTCCGGCCGGGCCCTTCGAGGTGGTGCGGGTCAGTGCTCCGTCTTGCGGAGGCGGAACGTCAGGGCCAGGCCCTCGTCCTCGAACGGCGCGCCGTACGTGTCGTCCGCCTCGCCCTGCGCGTAGTCCGGCGCCAGCACCTCGTCCGCGATCAGAGGCGCGTGCTCGGTGAGGGCCTCCACCGTCGCCGGGGACGTGGAGCTCCAGCGCACGGAGATCCGGTCCGCGACGTCCAGGCCGCTGTTCTTGCGGGCCTCCTGGACCAGGCGGATCGCGTCACGGGCCAGGCCCGCGCGGCGCAGCTCCGGGGTGATCTCCAGATCCAGGGCGACCGTCGCGCCGGAGTCGGAGGCCACCGACCAGCCCTCGCGCGGGGTCTCGGTGATGATGACCTCGTCGGGGGCGAGGGCGACCTGCTCGCCGTCGACCTCGACCGACGCCGTGCCCGCGCGCAGCGCCAGGGAGAGCGCGGCCGCGTCCGCGTCCGCGACCGCCTTGGCCACGGCTTGGACGCCCTTGCCGAAGCGCTTGCCCAGGGCCCGGAAGTTGGCCTTCGCCGTGGTGTCGACCAGCGAGCCGCCGACCTCAAAGAGCGAGGCGAGCGAGGAGACGTTCAGCTCCTCCGTGATCTGCGCGCGCAGTTCGGGGGAGAGCGCCTCGAAGCCGGACGCCGCGACCAGGGCACGGGACAGGGGCTGCCGGGTCTTGACGCCCGACTCGGCGCGGGTGGCCCGGCCCAGCTCCACCAGGCGGCGCACCAGCGCCATGTGGGAGGAGAGATCCGGGTCGATCGCGGTCGGGTCCGCCTGCGGCCACGAGGAGAGGTGGACGGAGGCCGGGGCGTCGGCAGTGACCGGGACGACCAGGTCCTGCCAGACCCGCTCGGTGATGAACGGGGTCAGCGGGGCCATCAGCCGGGTGACCGTCTCGATGACCTCGTGCAGGGTGCGCAGCGCAGCCTTGTCGCCCTGCCAGAACCGGCGGCGCGAGCGGCGGACGTACCAGTTGGAGAGGTCGTCGACGAATGCCGAGAGCAGCTTGCCGGCGCGCTGGGTGTCATAGCCGTCCATCGCCACGGTCATCTGGTCGACGAGCGCGTTCAGCTCGCTGAGCAGCCAGCGGTCCAGGACCGTGCGGTCCGCCGGGGCCGGGTCGGCCTCGGACGGGGCCCAGCCCGACGTACGGGCGTACAGGGCCTGGAAGGCGACCGTGTTCCAGTAGGTTAGGAGCGTCTTGCGGACGACCTCCTGGATCGTGCCGTGGCCCACCCGGCGGGCCGCCCACGGGGAGCCGCCCGCGGCCATGAACCAGCGGACGGCGTCGGCGCCGTGCTGGTCCATCAGCGGGATCGGCTGGAGGATGTTGCCCAGGTGCTTGGACATCTTGCGGCCGTCCTCCGCGAGGATGTGGCCGAGGCAGACGACGTTCTCGTAACTCGACTTGTCGAAGACCAGGGTGCCGACCGCCATCAGCGTGTAGAACCAGCCGCGGGTCTGGTCGATGGCCTCCGAGATGAACTGCGCCGGGTAGCGGCTCTCGAAGATCTCCTTGTTCTTGTACGGGTAGCCCCACTGCGCGAACGGCATCGAACCGGAGTCGTACCAGGCGTCGATGACCTCCGGGACGCGGTACGCCTCCAGCTGGCAGTTCTCGTGCGAGCAGGTGAAGGTGATCGCGTCGATGAACGGGCGGTGGGGGTCGAGCGAGGACTGGTCGGTACCCGTGAGGTCCGTCAGTTCGGCGCGCGAGCCCACGCAGGTGAGGTGGTTGTCCTCACAGCGCCAGATCGGCAGCGGCGTGCCCCAGTAGCGGTTGCGGGAGAGCGCCCAGTCGACGTTGTTGTTCAGCCAGTCGCCGAAGCGGCCGGTCTTGACCGAGTCGGGGAACCAGTTGGTCTTCTCGTTCTCCTCAAGGAGCCGGTCCTTGATCGCCGTCGTGCGGATGTACCAGGAGGGCTGCGCGTAGTAGAGCAGCGCGGTGTGGCAGCGCCAGCAGTGCGGGTAGCTGTGCTCGTAGGGGACGTGGCGGAAGAGCTTGCCGCGCGCGTCCAGATCGGCGGTGAGCGCTTCGTCGGCCTTCTTGAAGAAGACGCCCCCCACCAGCGGCAGCTCTTCCTCGAAGGTGCCGTCGGGGCGGACCGGGTTCACCACGGGCAGGCCGTAGGAGCGGCAGACCACGAGGTCGTCGGCGCCGAACGCGGGGGACTGGTGGACCAGGCCCGTACCGTCCTCGGTCGTGACGTACTCGGCGTTGACGACGTAGTGGGCCTCGGCCGGGAACTCCACGAGGGCGAACGGGCGCTCGTAGGTCCAGCGCTCCATCTCGGCGCCGGTGAACGACTGGCCGGTGGCCTCCCAGCCCTCGCCGAGGGCCTTCTCCAGGAGGGGCTCGGCGACGACGAGCTTCTCCTCGCCGTCGGTCGCGACGACGTAGCGCACCTCGGGGTGCGCGGCGACGGCCGTGTTGGAGACGAGCGTCCAGGGGGTGGTCGTCCAGACCAGGAGGGCCGCCTCGCCGGCCAGCGGGCCGGAGGTGAGCGGGAAGCGGACGAAGACCGAGGGGTCGACCACGGTCTCGTAGCCCTGGGCCAGCTCGTGGTCGGACAGGCCGGTCCCGCAGCGCGGGCACCACGGGGCGACCCGGTGGTCCTGGACCAGCAGGTCCTTGTCGAAGATCTCCTTGAGCGACCACCACACGGAGTCCACGTACTCCGGGTCCATCGTGCGGTACGCGTCGTCCAGGTCGACCCAGTACCCCATGCGGGTCGTCAGCTCGGCGAACGCGTCGGTGTGCCGGGTCACCGACTCACGGCACTTGGCGTTGAACTCGGCGATGCCGAACGCCTCGATGTCCTTCTTGCCGTTGAAGCCCAGCTCCTTCTCGACCGCCAGCTCGACCGGCAGGCCGTGGCAGTCCCAGCCGGCCTTGCGGCCGACGTGGTAGCCCTGCATCGTGCGGAAGCGGGGGAAGACGTCCTTGAAGACGCGGGCCTCGATGTGGTGGGCGCCCGGCATGCCGTTGGCGGTGGGAGGGCCCTCGTAGAAGACCCACTCGGGGCGGCCCTCGGACTGTTCGAGGCTCTGGGCGAAGATCTTGCTCTCGCGCCAGAAGTCGAGCACGGCGTGCTCCAGCGCGGGCAGGTCGACCTGGGCGGGTACCTGGTGGTACTGCGGCGATGTCATGTGCGGGCTTCCTCCGGCGGATGTCTTCCACTTCCGTCGGAGGGACGAGAGCCGGTGCGCTCCCGCGGTACCACCCTCCTTGGCTCCGGGCGTGCGCCCGCGGCCCCCTCATTGGGTTCGCGATGCCGGGTCTACTGGCCTCGTGCCTGCGGGCAAGGCCCACGGGCAGAGGCGTTCTTCCGGCGGCTCCGGGGTGATCTTCACGACGCGCTCACCCCCGGGCTCCCACCGTCCCCGGGTCGCTGCTGGCTGCGTACGACGCTACTCGTCCCATCCACGCCTCTCGCTGGGCCCAGTGTACGGGCCCGGACGGGCGACGGCCGACCGGTTTTCCGGCAGGACGCGCTCCACCCGAATGGGCAGACGGAGCGCGTGGACTTCCCGGCGGGCCCAGCGGGCCGGATTACCCGGCGGGGAGCTGGGAACAACGGATGCAGACGAGCCACGAGCGGACATGGGGGAGGGGCGGAACGGCGGCGTGCCCCGTTGCCGCGGGGCTGGGGTCGATTTATCGTCCCAGCACGATTCGCGAGCAAGATCACCCTATGTGGAGGGGTCGCGGCCATGGTGGCGAGGAAGACGGCGGAAGAGGCCGCGGCCGAGCAGGACGGCGTCCAGGAGCCACGGCCGGGTCCGGCCGCCGGGCCCGGGAAGAGAACGGCCAAGAAGGCGGCGGCTGAGAAAGCTGCGGCGAAGAAGACGGTGGCGAAAAAGACCGCGGCCAAGAAGACCGCGGCCAAAAAGGCGGTGGCCAAGAAGGCGGTGGCCAAGAAGAGGGCTGCCGGGAGGACGGAGGCGGGGAGGACGCCCGCCGACGAGCAGGGCGCCGCGCACCCGAGCGCGGCGGAGAAGGCTTCGAGAACGGCCGTCGCGACGGCCACGGAGGCGGCACTGGCCGCCGAGCAGACGGGAGACCACACGGTGGTAGCCAAGAAGAGTGCGAGTCGTCCCGCAGCAGACGCGCGGACGGCGGCCCCGGTGCCGCCGGCCCGCGCCGCCGCCCCCGACGAACTGGCGGTACGGCCCGGAGAGGACCCCTGGACGTCGGAGGAGGTCACAGAGGCGCGGACCCTCCTGACGAGCGAGACGCTGCGGCTGCGCAGAGAGCTGGAGGCCTCGGGGGCGGCGCTCGCCGGACTGATGCGGGACTCCGGCGACGGCGCGGGCGACGACGAGGCCGACACCGGGACCAAGAACATCACCCGCGAGCACGAGCTGTCGCTGGCCGCCCACGCCCAGGAGACGCTGGAGCAGACCGAACGGGCGCTCGCCCGGCTGGAGGCGGGGACGTACGGGCTCTGCGAGGTCTGCGGCAAACCGATCGGCAAGGCGCGGATGCAGGCGTTCCCCCGGGCGACCCTGTGCGTCGAGGACAAGCAGAAGCAGGAGCGGCGCGGCTGATCCGCCCGGGGGTGTCGTACCCTCGTCCTCAGTCAGGCACCTAGGTTGAGGGACTCACGTGGCAGAGGCGGAGCGCATCATCGGTACGCCGGATAATCCCGAGGCCGAGGGCACGGGGGAGGAGGGCGCGAGCGCCGAGGCGGCCGTGGGCGCCGGCCGGGGTGAGCGGAAGATCCTCATGCTCGTCGGGGTGGCCGTCGTGGCCTACCTGCTCGACCTGGTCAGCAAGATGATCGTGGTCGCGAAGCTGGAGCACCAGCCGCCGATCGACGTCATCGGCGACTGGCTCCAGTTCCGCGCCATCCGGAACGCGGGCGCCGCGTTCGGGTTCGGCGAGGCGTTCACCGTGATCTTCACCATCATCGCGGCCGGGGTGATCGTGGTCATCGTCCGTCTCGCCCGCAAGCTCTACAGCCTGCCGTGGGCCGTCGCCCTCGGACTGCTGCTGGGCGGAGCGCTCGGGAACCTCACCGACCGCCTCTTCCGCGCGCCCGGCGTGTTCGAGGGCGCGGTGGTGGACTTCATCGCCCCCAAGCACTTCGCCGTCTTCAATCTCGCCGACTCCGCGATCGTCTGCGGCGGCATCCTCATCGTGATCCTCTCCTTCAAGGGCCTGGACCCCGACGGCACCGTGCACAAGGACTAGTACGCGCAAGGCATACTCGACAGGTGAGTACGCACCCCGAGATCCGCACCCTGCCCGTACCGGACGGCCTGGAAGGCGAGCGTGTCGACGCCGCCATCTCCAGGATGTTCGGTTTCTCCCGCACCAAGGCCGCCGAGCTGGCCGCAGCCGGGAAGGTCCAGGTGGACGGTTCGGTGGCCGGGAAGTCCGAGCGGGTCCACGGAGGCGCCTGGCTGGAGGTGGAGATGCCGCAGGCGGCGGCTCCCGTCCAGATCGTCGCCGAGCCCGTCGAGGGCATGGAGATCGTCCACGACGACGAGGACATCGTCGTCATCATGAAGCCGGTCGGCGTCGCCGCCCACCCCAGCCCCGGCTGGACCGGCACCACCGTCATCGGCGGCCTCGCCGCCGCCGGATACCGGATCTCGACCTCCGGCGCCGCCGAGCGCCAGGGCATCGTGCACCGCCTCGACGTCGGCACCTCCGGCCTGATGGTCGTCGCCAAGTCCGAGCGCGCCTACACCCTGCTCAAGGCCCAGTTCCGCGACCGGGTCGTCGAGAAGAAGTACCACGCCCTCGTCCAGGGCCACCCGGACCCGATGAGCGGCACCATCGACGCCCCCATCGGGCGCCACCCCAACCACGACTACAAGTGGGCGGTCACCGCGGAGGGCAAGCCGTCGGTGACCCACTACGACCTCATCGAGGCCTATCGTGCCGCCAGCCTCCTGGACATCAAGCTGGAGACCGGCCGCACCCACCAGATCCGGGTCCACATGTCCGCCCACCGCCACCCCTGCGTCGGCGACCTGACGTACGGCGCGGACCCGACCCTGGCCAAGCGCCTCGGGCTGACCCGGCAGTGGCTGCACGCCGTGCGGCTGGGCTTCGAGCACCCGGGCGACGGCCGCTGGGTGGAGTTCTCCAGCGACTACCCGGCGGACCTGCACAAGGCGCTGGACACCATCTCCGCGGAGAGCCAGTGAACCCGCGCCCCCTCGCGTACAGCGTCCGCAGGGCCGTGGAGGAGAGCGACCTCCAGGCCTGCTTCCAGATCCGCAAGGACGTCTTCGTCGGTGAGCAGCAGGTGCCCGAGGACATCGAGTACGACGCCCATGACGCGACGGCGGTGCACGTGCTCGCCGTCGCGGCGGACGGTACGGCGCTCGGCACGGGCCGGCTGCTGCACGGGGCGGACGCGGCCGGGAAGACCGGCGGCGATCCGGCCGTCGGCTCGCTCGGCCGGCTCGCGGTGGCCCGGGAGGCCCGCGGCCTGGGGGTCGGCGCCGCCCTGGTGCGGGCCCTGGAGGACGAGGCGCGGACGCTGGGCCTGACCGCCGTCGACCTGCACGCCCAGACGCACGCCCTCGGCTTCTACGAGCGGCTCGGGTACGTCGTGTACGGCCCCGAGTTCCCCGACGCGGGCATCCCGCACCGGGCGATGCGACGGGTCGTCCGCCCGGCCTGACCCGCCCGGGACGGGGAGGACGCCCCGCCCGCCGGGCGGTCCTGTCCGCCCGCGGCGAGGCCGGGCCCGACCCGGAGGCCGGGGCCCGGGCCCTGTGCTCCCTGGACGCCCGCTCGCCGCGCTGAGGACCCGGCGGCGCGGGGCTCGCCCCGCCGGGACCCCGACGCACGGGCACGGTCTCAGGCGCGCTCGGCCCCGGGGCCCCCGGGAGCGCTCCGGCCGGCGGGGAAGACCTTCTTGTCCAGGCCGAGGCCGTTCGGCGCGCCGGTCAGCTCCGCCCACTGCTCGCCGGGTGGCAGCGTGGCGGGCGCGGTGGTCACCCGCGGCAGCGCGTACGGGTGGTTGTCGCGCAGCCAGCCGATCAACTGCTCGCGCACCGCGCACCGCAGCGTCCAGATGTCGTCGGCGTCCTTCGCGGTGACCACGGCCCGCACCTCGATCGTGGTGGGCGTCGTGTCGGTGACGGTCAGCGACCAGCTCCGGCCGTCCCAGGTGGCGATGTCGCCCAGGAGGTCCCGCAGCTTCTCCCGCATCGCGGCCACCGGCGTGGAGTGGTCCAGGTGGAAGAAGACCGTGCCGGTCATCTGGGCGCCGCCGCGCGACCAGTTCTCGAACGGCTTGGCGGTGAAGTACGACACCGGCATGGTGATCCGCCGCTCGTCCCAGGTCCGTACGGTCAGGAACGTCAGGGTGATCTCCTCGACGGCGCCCCACTCGCCTTCCACCACCACGGTGTCGCCGATCCGGACCATGTCGCCGAAGGCGATCTGCAACCCGGCGAAGAGGTTGCCCAGGGTCGACTGGGCGGCGACGCCGGCGACGATGCCGAGCACACCGGCCGAGGCCAGCATCGAGGTGCCGACCGCTCGCATCGCGGGGAACGTGAGCAGCATCGCCGCGATGGCCACGACCGTCACGACGGCTATGACCACCCGCTGGATCAGCGTCACCTGCGTCCGGACCCGGCGCACCCGCGCGGGATCGCGGGTCGTCGTGGCGTACCGGGCGTAACTGGCCTCCACGACCGTCGCCGCGATCCGCACCACCAGCCACGCGGAGGCCCCGATCAGCACCAGGCTGAGCACCTGGCCGATCTCCGTCCGGTGCGCGGTGACCAGTTCGATCCGGGTCTGGCGATAGGTGCCCCGCAGCAGCGCTGTGATGAGCACCACCTGCAACGGAGGACGGCACCGCCGCAGCAGGCCCCACAGAGGCGTCTCGTGGTGACGGCTGTCCGCCCTCCGCAGCAGCAGGTCGACCAACCAGCCGACCAGCAGGGTGATCACTACGGAACCGCCGACGACGATCAGCGGGCGCAGCACGTTCTCCATTGCCTCGTCCTCCAAGCTGTTAGGGCACAAATGGCACCATGGGCCTCATGAACATCATGCTTTTCCACTCGACCTACGGGCTTCGGCCCGCCGTGCACGCGGCGGCAGCCCGCCTCAGGGACGCCGGCCACGAGGTGCGCGTGCCCGATCTGTTCGAAGGGCACACCTTCGACACCGTGGAAGAGGGCATGGCTCACAAGGAGGAGGTCGGTAAGGGAGAGCTGCTCCGGCGTGCCGTGCTGGCCGCCGCGCCCTACTCCGACCAGGGCCTCGTCTACGCCGGCTTCTCCTTCGGAGCGGCGACCGCGCAGACCCTCGCTCTCGGCGACGAGAAGGCGCGAGGGCTGCTGCTGTTCCACGGCACCTCGGACATCGCTGAGAACGCCGTGGTGGACGAGCTCCCCGTCCAGCTGCATGTCGCGGACCCCGATCCTTTCGAGTCGCACGACTGGCTGAACAGCTGGTACCTCCAGATGCAGCGTACCGGTGCGGACGTGGAGGTCTACCGCTACCCCGGGGCCGGGCACCTGTTCACCGACCCCGACCTGCACGACTTCGACCAGGCGGCCGCCGAGCAGACCTGGAAGGTGGCGCTCGGCTTCCTGGCGACCCTCTAGGAGCCGCCCGGCGGCCGCGCGCCGGGCTCAGCGCACCGGACGGTCGGCCCGCTCGACGCGCTGGGTGCCTCTGCGGGTGCGGTAGGAGCGGGTCCAGGCGGAGGTGGCGTCGTGCCGCGTCCGGTCGGAGATCACGTAGTAGTCCATCTGCGCCCGCTCGGCGGTGACGTCGAGCACTCCGTAGCCGTGGGAGTCCATGTCGATCCACTTCACATGGCGGTTGGCCGCCCGCACGGCCGCCGTCGCGACCAGCGACGCGGTCTGCGGGGCGACCCGCAGGATGTCGTCGAGGTTGTCCGAGGTCACGGAGGTGACCACGAACTCCGTCGCGGCCGAAGCCGACAGCGGGTACGTGGCCGCCCGCACCGGCACGTCGTTGGCCCAGGCCATGTGGATGTCGCCGGTCAGGAACACCGTGTCGGTGATCCCCCGTGTCCGCAGATGCCCGATCAGCTCCTTGCGGTCGTCTGTGTAGCCGTCCCACTGGTCGACGCTGACGGCGAGCCCCTCCTTCGGGAGACCCAGCAGTCCGGCCAGCGGCTCCAGCAGATGGGCGGGGAGCGCGCCGAAGGCGACCGGGGAGATCATCACCGAGGTGCCGACCAGCTTCCAGGCCGCGTCCGACCCGGCCAGTCCCGCCTTCAGCCAGTCCAGCTGCGCCCGGCCGGTGATCGTGCGCTCCGGGTCGTCCACGCTCCCGCTGCCGACAAACGCCTGCCGGGAGCGGAAGCTGCGCAGGTCGAGCAGGTGGAGGTCGGCGAGCTTGCCGAAGCGCAGCCGCCGGTGGACGGTGCCCTCGGTGGAGGCGCGGACGGGCATCCACTCGAAGTACGCCTGCTTCGCCGCCGCCACCCGCTGCTGCCAGGCCCCCTCCGCGCCCGGCGTGTGGTTCTCCGCGCCGCCCGACCACGCGTCGTTGGCGAACTCGTGGTCGTCCCAGATGGCGATCACCGCGTGGGCGGCGTGCAGGGCCTGGAGGTCCGGGTCGGTCTTGTAGTTCCCGTGCCGGACGCGGTAGTCGGCCCGCGTCAGGATCTCGTGCGCCGGCCGGTGCCCGCGCAGGGGCGCGTCGGCCGCCGGGTACTGGCCGGCGCCGTACTCGTAGAGGTAGTCGCCCAGGTGCAGGACCGCGTCCAGGTCGGGCCTGGCGGCGAGATGGCGGTAGGCGGAGAACCAGCCCGCCTCCCAGTTGGCGCAGGAGACCACGCCGAAGCGGAGCCGGTCCATGGCGGCGTCGGTCGCGGGCGCGGTGCGGGTGCGGCCCACGGGGGAGACCACGCTCCCCGCTGTGCCCCCGCCCGCCGTGAAACGGTAGAAGTACGCGGTGGCCGGCCGCAGCCCGCGGACGTCGGCCTTCACGGTGTGGTCGGACACGGCCGACGCCACGACGGCGCCGCTCGCGGCTATCCGCTCGAACGCGCGGTCCTCCGCGATCTCCCAGCGGACGGGGGTCTCCTGCCCCAGACCCGAACCGGGCGTCGCGCCGGGCTCCGGGGTGACGCGCGTCCACAACAGGACGCCGTCGGGCAGCGGGTCGCCAGAGGCGACCCCGTGCGCGAAGGAAGGGGTCGCCGCCGTGCGGGCGGGCGCGGCGGAAGTGGCGGAGGCGGTGGCGAGGACGGGGACTGCGGCGGCGCTCGCGGCGGCGGCCCGGACGACCGTGCGGCGGCTCGGCGAGGGAAGGTGTCGACTGGTCACGGCCGATCACCCTACGGCCGCGTAGGGCGAACAGGCGGGCGAACAGGGAAAGTTCGCCCGCCTGTCGGAAAACGGTCGCCGGTCGGTGGCCCGCCGGTCGGCCGAGCGGCCGGCGGGCCTTCCCGTGCGGCCGAAGGGCCGTCGGCGCCCGGCGGCCCGGGAGGAGTCCGCCACGACGCGCGGGCGGCCCCGAGCGGTGCGCGCGGGCCGGGGCCTGGCGGGCCCTCAGCCCTTCAGCGCCTTGTCGACGGCCGCCGTGAACTCGGCCGGCGTCATCGGGGCGTTGTCGCTGCCCTCGCTCGTGACCTTCTCGCCGTCCATCTTCAGCGTCGGAGTGCCCTGGACCCCGCTCTTGTCGAACTTCTCGGACATCTTCATCGCCCAGGCGTCGTAGGTGCCGTCCTCGACGTCCTTCTGGAAGGCCTTGTTGTTCTTCAGGGCGTCGACCGAGTCGGCGACCTCGATGAGGTAGCTGTCCTCTGCGAACTTGTCTTCGCTCTCCGCCGGGTGGAACTCCGCGGAGTACAGCGCGGCCTTGTACTCCATGAACGCCTCGGGGCTCACGTCCAGCGCCGCACCGAGCGCGCTCAGGGCGTTCTTGGAGCCCGAGCCGTTGTCGACGTTGTCGATGAAGGTCGCGCCGACGTACTCGATCTTGTACTTACCGGCCTCGACGTCCTTCGCGATGGTCTCGCCCACGCCCTGCTCGAACGTGGCGCAGACCGGGCAGCGGGAGTCCTCGTACAGCTCCAGGGTCTTCTTGGCGCCCGGCTCGCCGATCACGACGGTGGTGCCCTCGTCGCCCGAGGTGTTCTTCGGCGCGGTGACGTTCTTCGCGTCGGCGGCCGCCTCCCAGGCGTCCGGCTTGTTCAGCTGCGTCACGCCGTAGCTGATGCCGCCGACCACGGCCAGGGCGGCGACGACCGAGACCGCGACGACGAGCTGCTTGCGGGTCCGGTCCTTCTTCGCCTGGCGCTCGCGCTCGGCGCGCAGCCGCTCGCGGGCGGCCGCCTTGTTGGCCTGGCTGTTGCGGTTGCTCATGATCGTTCTCCGTGAAGGTGTGTGGGGAGTGGGCGGTGCGCTGCTCCGTTGCGTCGCCGTGCCCTCAGGCAGCGGCGTACGTCGCGAGCGGCGGGCCCCTGCGCCCCACGCAGTGCACGAGGAAACGGGCGCTCGCGAGCGGGCGCGGGCGGGTGGCGGGGCGGGGGCGGAGAGCCGTGGGGCCGGGGCCCGCTCCCGCCACGGCCACCGCGACCAGCAACGGCCGGAACGCCGTCAGGGCCGCCGCGCCCAACAGCCGGCCCAGAGCCGCCTCGCCGCGCCGCAGCCAGAGGGCTGCCAGCAGCCCGACGGCCAGGTGGGCGGCGAGGAGCAGCCACGGCACGGCCGGTCCGGGCTGGGCCAGCAGGGCCGCCGCGCGGTCGCCCGCACCGGCCACCCCGGCGAGCGGGACGCCCATCGCGCCGACGCCCGCGATCCGGGCCCCGCCCGCACCGACCTCGCCGCCGCCGCACAGGACGTCGAACCCCACCGCGCGCAGCGGACCCGTGACCGGGCCGCCGGCCGCCCCGTAACAGAGGTGCTGGCCGGTGGTGAGGAACGTGTCGGCGGCCAGCTCCAGCGGCACCAGCAGACCCGCGATCGCCCCGAAGCCGCGCTCCCGGCCGGCCAGGGCGTACGCCACGGCGAAGACCGCGGCGGCCAGCAGCGCGACCGCGCTCAGCGGCAGCGGGACCCGGGAGAGCAGTACGTGCGAGGCGATGGACAGGGTGACGACGAGCGCGGTGAAGAGTGCCGCGCGCGCCGCCCTGAGCTGCGTCCCCGAGATGTCCATCACGAGAAAGTGTGTCATGCGCCGAGGTAGGAGGACCTTAAGGAGGCTGGGAGCCCCGGCCGCGGCGGAGGGAGGCGCCTACAGGCCGGGGATGCGGCCGTTGCGGAAGAGGTCCACGAAGATCTGGTGGTCCGCGCGGGCCCTGGCGCCGTAGCTGTGGGCGAAATCGACCAGGAGCGGCGCGAAACCCTCCTCGTCGGCCGCGATGGCCGCGTCGATCGCGCGTTCCGTGGAGAAGGGCACCAGCGAGTGACCGCTCTCGTCGTCGGCCGCCGAGTGCATCGTGGCGGTCGCCCGGCCCAGGTCGGCGACGACCGCCGCGATCTCGTCCATCTCGTCGATGTCGGACCAGTCCAGGTCCACCGCGTACGGCGAGACCTCGGCGACCAGCTGCCCGGAGCCGTCCAGCTCGGTCCAGCCCAGCCACGGGTCCGCGTGCGCCTGGAGGGCGCGCTGCGAGATCACGGTGCGGTGCCCCTCGTGCTGGAAGTACTCCCGCACGGCGGCGTCCGGGAGGTGCCGGGAGACCGCCGGGGTCTGCGCCTGCTTGAGGTAGATCACCACGTCGTTCTCCAGGGCGTCGCTGTTGCCCTCCAGCAGGATGTTGTACGAGGGGAGCCCGGCGGAGCCGATGCCGATGCCCCGGCGGCCCACCACGTCCTTCACCCGGTAGGAGTCGGGCCGGGCCAGGCTCGACTCGGGCAGCGTCTCCAGATAGCCGTCGAACGCCGCCAGCACCTTGTAGCGGGTCGCCGCGTCCAGGTCGATCGCCCCGCCGGCGTCGGCGAACCGGCGCTCGAACTCGCGGATCTGGGTCATCGAGTCCAGCAGCTCGAAACGGGTGCGCGAGCGGGCGGCGCGCAGCGCGCCCAGCAGCGGCCCGTCCGCCGTGTCCAGGGTGAAGGGCGGCACCTCGTCGTTCTTCGCGCCCGTGGCCAGCGCGTGAATCCGCTGCCGGTAGGCCTCGGCGAAGATCTTGACCAGCTCGGTGATCTGCTCGTCGGACAGCGCCTTCGCGTAACCGATCAGCGCCACGGAGGCGGCGAAGCGCTTCAGGTCCCAGGTGAAGGGGCCGACGTACGCCTCGTCGAAGTCGTTGACGTTGAAGACGAGGCGGCCGTTGGCGTCCATGTAGGTGCCGAAGTTCTCCGCGTGCAGGTCGCCATGAATCCACACCCGGCCGGTGCGCTCGTCCAGGAACGGGCCGCCGTGCCGCTCCCGCTCCAGGTCGCCGTAGAACAGGCAGGCCGTGCCCCGGTAGAAGGCGAAGGCCGAGCCCGCCATCTTGCGGAACTTGACCCGGAAGGCCGCCGGATCGGCGGCCAGCAGCTCCCCGAAGGCGGTGTCGAAGACAGCGAGAATCTGCTCCCCGCGCCGCGCTGCGCCGGTCTGCGTTTCCGACATGTCGTGCTGCCTCCTGGTACCTGGCGTATGGAAGGGGTGCGTGACCGAGTGCATGACAAAACGGACGCCTGTCCCGCCCTGTCCAACGCTCGGCGGAGGCGGGTAGTGCCCGTCGGCCGGGTCGCTCACGCCGTAGACTTCCCCGCACTCCCCCCGTCCGTCATCGCCCGACTTCCCGGAGGCCCGACGCCGTGACCAAGCCGCCCTTCACGCACCTGCACGTGCACACCCAGTACTCGCTGCTGGACGGTGCGGCGCGGCTCAAGGACATGTTCGAAGCGGCCAACGAGATGGGCATGTCGCACATCGCGATGACCGACCACGGCAACCTCCACGGGGCCTACGACTTCTTCCACTCCGCGCAGAAGGCGGGCGTCACGCCGATCATCGGCATCGAGGCGTACGTCGCTCCGGAGTCGCGCAAGCACAAGCGCAAGGTGCAGTGGGGACAGCCGCACCAGAAGCGCGACGACGTGTCCGGCTCCGGCGGTTACACCCACAAGACGATCTGGGCGGCCGACAAGACGGGGCTGCACAACCTCTTCCGGCTCTCCTCCGACGCGTACGCCGAGGGCTGGCTCCAGAAGTGGCCGCGGATGGACAAGGAGACCATCTCCCAGTGGTCCGAGGGCCTGATCGCGTCCACCGGCTGCCCCTCGGGCGAGGTGCAGACCCGGCTGCGGCTCGGCCAGTTCGACGAGGCGGTCCAGGCGGCCTCCGACTACAAGGACATCTTCGGCGCGGACAGGTACTTCCTGGAGCTGATGGACCACGGCATCGAGATCGAGCGCCGGGTCCGTGACGGGCTGCTCGAAATCGGCAGGAAGCTGGACATCCCGCCGCTGGTGACGAACGACTCCCACTACACGTACGCCCACGAGGCCACCGCCCACGACGCCCTGCTCTGCATCCAGACCGGCAAGAACCTCTCCGACCCGGACCGCTTCCGCTTCGACGGCACCGGCTACTACCTCAAGACGACGGACGAGATGTACGCCATCGACTCCTCCGACGCCTGGCAGCAGGGATGCGCCAACACCCTCCTGGTCGCCCAGCAGATCGACACCGCCGGCATGTTCGAGGCCAAGAACCTCATGCCGAAGTTCGAGATCCCCGAGGGCTTCACGGAGATCACCTGGTTCCAGGAGGAAGTCCGGGCCGGCATGCAGCGCCGCTTCCCGAACGGCGTGCCCGACGACCGGCAGAAGCAGGTCGAGTACGAGATGGACATCATCATCCAGATGGGGTTCCCCGGGTACTTCCTGGTCGTCGCCGACTTCATCATGTGGGCCAAGAACAACGGCATCGCGGTGGGCCCCGGGCGTGGCTCCGCCGCCGGTTCGATCGTGGCGTACGCCATGGGCATCACCGACCTCGACCCGATCGAGCACGGGCTGATCTTCGAGCGGTTCCTCAACCCCGAGCGCGTCTCCATGCCCGACGTCGACATCGACTTCGACGAGCGCCGGCGCGTCGAGGTGATCCGGTACGTGACCGAGAAGTACGGCGCCGACAAGGTCGCCATGATCGGCACCTACGGCAAGATCAAGGCCAAGAACGCGATCAAGGACTCCGCCCGCGTGCTGGGCTACCCGTACGCGATGGGCGACCGGCTCACCAAGGCCATGCCCGCCGACGTCCTCGGCAAGGGCATCGACCTCAACGGCATCACCGACCCCAAGCACCCGCGCTACAGCGAGGCGGGCGAGATCCGGGGCATGTACGAGAGCGAGCCGGACGTCAAGAAGGTCATCGACACCGCCAAGGGCGTCGAGGGCCTGGTGCGGCAGATGGGCGTGCACGCCGCCGGCGTCATCATGTCCAGCGAGCCGATCGTCGACCACGCGCCGCTCTGGACGCGGCACACCGACGGCGTCACCATCACGCAGTGGGACTACCCGCAGTGCGAGTCGCTCGGCCTGCTCAAGATGGACTTCCTCGGCCTGCGCAACCTGACGATCATGGACGACGCCATCAAGATGGTGAAGTCCAACAAGGGCATCGACCTGGAGATGCTCTCCCTGCCGCTGGACGACCCCAAGACCTACGAGCTCCTCTGCCGCGGCGACACGCTCGGCGTCTTCCAGTTCGACGGCGGGCCGATGCGCTCCCTGCTGCGCCAGATGCAGCCCGACAACTTCGAGGACATCTCCGCCGTCTCGGCCCTCTACCGGCCGGGCCCGATGGGCATGAACTCGCACACGAACTACGCGGAGCGCAAGAACGGCCGCCAGGAGATCACTCCGATCCACCCGGAGCTGGAGGAGCCCCTCAAGGAGGTCCTCGGCCTCACCTACGGCCTGATCGTCTACCAGGAGCAGGTCCAGAAGGCCGCCCAGATCGTCGCCGGCTACTCGCTCGGCGAGGCCGACATCCTGCGCCGTGTGATGGGCAAGAAGAAGCCCGAGGAGCTGGCGAAGAACTTCGTCCTCTTCGAGAAGGGCGCCAAGGAGAAGGGCTTCTCCGACGCGGCGATCAAGGCGCTGTGGGACGTCCTCGTGCCGTTCGCCGGCTACGCCTTCAACAAGGCGCACTCCTCTGCGTACGGGCTGGTCACCTACTGGACGGCGTACCTCAAGGCGAACTACCCCGCCGAGTACATGGCCGCCCTGCTGACCTCGGTCAAGGACGACAAGGACAAGTCCGCGGTCTACCTCAACGAGTGCCGCCGCATGGGCATCAAGGTGCTGCCGCCCAACGTCAACGAGTCGCTGTCCAACTTCGCCGCCCAGGGCGACGACGTGATCCTCTTCGGCCTGACCGCCGTCCGCAACGTCGGGCAGAACGTCGTCGACTCGATCATCCGGTCCCGGAAGGCGAAGGGGAAGTTCAGCAGCTTCCCCGACTTCCTGGACAAGGTCGAGGCGATCGTCTGCAACAAGCGCACCGTCGAATCGCTCATCAAGGCCGGTGCCTTCGACGAGATGGGGCACACCCGCAAGGGCCTCGTCGCCCACCACGAACCGATGATCGACAACGTGGTGCAGGTCAAGCGGAAGGAGGCCGAGGGGCAGTTCGACCTCTTCGGCGGCATGGGCGAGGAGGAGAGCGACGAGCCGGGCTTCGGGCTCGACGTGGAGTTCTCCGACGTCGAGTGGGAGAAGGCCTACCTGCTCGCCCAGGAGCGGGAGATGCTCGGCCTGTACGTCTCCGACCACCCGCTCTTCGGTCTGGAGCACGTGCTGTCGGACAAGGCCGACGCCTCGATCTCCCAGCTCACCGGCGGGGACTACGCGGACGGCTCCGTCGTCACCGTCGGCGGCATCATCTCCGGCCTCCAGCGCAAGATGACCAAGCAGGGCAACGCCTGGGCCATCGCCACGGTGGAGGACCTGGCGGGCTCCATCGAGTGCATGTTCTTCCCCGCCACCTACCAGCTGGTCTCCACCCAGCTCGTCGAGGACACCGTCGTCTTCGTCAAGGGACGCCTGGACAAGCGCGAGGACGTGCCCCGGCTGGTCGCCATGGAGATGCAGGTCCCCGACATCTCCAACGCCGGGACCAACGCGCCCGTCGTCCTCACCATCCCCACCGTGAAGATCACCCCGCCGATGGTGACCCGGCTCGGCGAGGTGCTCAGCCACCACCGCGGCGACACCGAGGTGCGCATCAGGCTCCAGGGCCCCCGCAAGACCACGGTGCTCCGGCTCGACCGGCACCGCGTCAAGCCCGACCCGGCCCTCTTCGGCGACCTGAAGGTGTTGCTCGGCCCGTCCTGCCTGGCCGGCTGACGGCCGCCGCCACCACGACGCCAGGGGCGTCCCGCACCGGCGGGACGCCCCTGGCAGTTCTCCGGCGCACGTCCTGACGCACGCGGCCGGCGCGTCAGTTGTGGCCGAAGCGCCTCTGATGCTTGCGCGCGACGTCGGCGGGGCTGCCCTGCGCCTGAGCCCGCGGCTGTGCCTGCGTCTCGTACGCCGTCGACTTCGCCTGTTCCGCACCGCGCTCCGCCGCGGACGCGCGGTCGGACCGGCTGCCCTGCTTGCGGTTCTTGTTCTTGGCCATGGTGAACGCCTCCTGTGGGGAATCCTGGTGGGCCAGGACCGATGTCAGATTCACATGGCACCGCAAACGCCGCATGTTGGATCATTACGGGGCGTAGCGGCGATCGCCATCGCCCCGCGACCGCCCCCATCCAGCCCCCTGGGGTCGCTCCCCGGCCTTTTCGTGATCCTTTCCGAATCCGCCACGCCGATGATCCAGTTCCGGCAGTCAACCCTTGCGCCGTCGGGCAGACTCGAAGGAAACCCTGGGTAAGCGGACCCGGTCATCGAGGAGCGGGCCGCTGAACCGTTCCCGAATTCTGGAAGAGGGTGGAACGCGTGGACCGTTGCGTCGTCCTGGTGGACGCCGGCTACTTGCTGGGCGCAGCCGCGAGTCTGCTGGCCGGAGAGCCCGCCCGTTCCCGTATCACCGTCGACCACGCGGCCCTGATCCTCGGGCTGCGCGAGCGCGCCGAGGCCGACACCCAGCAGCCGCTGCTGCGCATCTACTGGTTCGACGGCGCGCCGGACCGGGTGCCCCAGCCCGAGCACCGGCGGCTGCGGGTGATGCCGCGCGTGACGGTCCGGCTGGGGGCCCTGACCCGCAGCGACGGACGCTGGGCCCAGAAGGGCGTGGACGCCGCCATGCACGCCGAGCTGACCGAGCTGGCCAGGAACCGGGCCTGCTCCGACGTGGTCCTGGTGACCGGCGACGGCGATCTGCTGCCCGGCCTGATGTCCGCCAAGGAACACGGCGTCGCCGTTCACCTGTGGGCCGTCCAGGCCGCCGACGGCGACTACAACCAGTCGGAGGACCTGGTCGCGGAGGCCGACGAACGCCGGGTCCTGGACCGGGCCTGGATCACCAAGGCCGTACGCGCCAAGGACGCGCCAGGCGTCTGCGCCCCAGCCTCCGCCCCCCGCCCCGAGATCGCCGCGATCCTCTCCGCGCCGCTGCCGGAGGCCGCCCTCGCCGCCTCCGCCGAACGGGCCTCCGAAGCCCAGGCGGCCGCCGCCCGCAACGGCCCCGCCGCCCCCGCCGAGAGCGACGCCGACTCCTCGCCCGCGCCCTCCGACACGCCGTCCGCACCCGGCCACAAGGGCGTGCCCACCCCCAAGGACCTGGCCGCGCTGCGCGCTCCCGCCGCCCACCCCGAGCGGCCCCACCCGGCCCACCCCGGCGGCGCGACCCTGCGCTGGTCCTCCGACCGGGGCTGGGTGGAGCGGGGCGGCCCCCTCGGCGAACCGGCGGAGACCGCGTCCCTGCCCACCCTCGCCCAGGTCACCAGCGCCGAACAGCGCTGGGCGGACCGTGAGGAGGACATCACCACCGTCGGCGGCGACCCCTTCGAGGTGGGCCAGGTCTTCGCCCGCCGCTGGATGGAGCGTCTCCCGGAGACCGTCCACCTCCAGAAGCTGTCCACCATGTACCCGCGCATCCCGCACCGCATCGACGGGGAGCTGCTGCGGTACGCCGCCCGCTTCGGGCTGCTGGCCCACAAGGACGACCAGATCGACGAGCACGACCGCTACGCGATCCGGGCGGGCTTCTGGCGGGAGATCGACGTGCGCGCCGCCGCCGAGCACGTGCCGGCGGCCGAGTAGCGCCCTCCACCGGCCGGCGACGCGGTCCGGCCCCGGGCGCGGATCGGGACACGCGACCCCGTACCCTCGTACCTCGTGAGTACGGGCACAGCACAGGCGCGAAGGGCCACCGACACCGTGTGCGCGGTGCGGGACCTGGTGAAGACCTATGCCGCCGTCAGGGGCCGCCGGGGCGCGCCCGCCTCCCCCGAGATCCGGGCCACCGACGGGGTCAGCCTGGACGTCGAGCGCGGTGAGATCTTCGGACTGCTCGGCCCCAACGGCGCCGGCAAGTCCACCCTCGTCCGCCAGCTCACCGGCCTGATGCGGCCCGACTCCGGCAGCGTGGAGATGCTCGGCCACGACCTCGTGCGCCACCCCGAGCGGGCCTCGCGCCTGATCGGCTACCTCGGCCAGGAGTCCACCGCCCTCGACGAGCTGACGGTCTCCCTGGCCGCCGAGACCACCGGGCGGCTGCGCGGCCTCGCCGTGCGCGACGCCCGGGCCGAGCGCGACGCCGTCCTGGAGGAGCTGGGCCTCACCCCGCTCGCCGGACGCCCCCTGAAGAAGCTCTCCGGCGGTCAGCGCCGGCTCGCCTGCTTCGCCGCCGCCCTGGTCGGCGACCGGCCCGTCCTGGTCCTGGACGAGCCGACCACCGGCATGGACCCGGTCGCCCGACGCGCCGTGTGGGCCGCCGTCGACCGGCGCCGGGCCGAACGCGGGGCCACGGTGCTCCTGGTCACCCACAACGTGATCGAGGCCGAGACCGTCCTCGACCGGGTCGCCGTGCTCGAACGCGGCCGGGTCATCGCCTGCGACACCCCCGCCGGGCTCAAGGAGCAGGTGGCCGGGGAGGTCCGCGTCGAGCTGGTGTGGCGCGAGCGGGCCCCGCTGGACGTACCGGAGGTGGCCGCCCTGCGCCCGTCCGCCCAGGAGTCGGGACGGCGCTGGACGCTGCGGCTCGGCCCCGACGAGGCGCGGGCCGCGGTCGCCGCGGTGACGGGCGGCGCGGCCTTCTCCGCGCTCGACGATTTCACCCTGGCCACGCCCAGCCTGGAAGATGTCTATCTCGCCCTCGGGGGAGACGCGGCCAATGCGACCAAGGGGCTGGTGAAGGCGTGAGAGACCAGGCGGACGTGGAGAGCGTGCCCGGCCGGCCAGACGTGCCGAACCCGCGGAGGACGACCAACGTGTCTAAGGGGAGCGGCCTCAGGTGACGAGCATCATTCCGGCCAGGACCGCGCCGTCGCGCGTCCGGCCCGCATCCGGCCCGCCCCCCGCCCGTACGGTTCCCGGGCCGCTCGCGCCCCGCGCCCGGCTGCTGCCCTCGCTGGCAGCCGTCTACCGCGCCCAGCTCTCCCGGGCGAGGGTCGCCCGCATCCCGCTGCTCTTCGTGGCGACCTTCCAGTCCGTGGGGATCATGGTCCTCATGCGGGGGGTCGTGGACGGCGGATCGGAGGCCCGCGCGGTGGTCGCCGGCTCCAGCGTCCTGGTCGTCGCGTTCGTCGCACTCAACCTGCTCGCCCAGTACTTCGGCCATCTGCGGGCGGGCGGCGGGCTCGACCACTACGCCACCCTGCCCGTGCCGCCCGCCGCCGTGGTGCTCGGGGCGGCCGCCGCGTACGCCTCGTTCACCGTGCCCGGCACGGTCTTCACGGCGATCGCCGGGAGCGTGCTGTTCCAGCTGCCGATGACCCACCTGTGGGTCCTGGCCGCGGTGATCCCGCTCTCCGGGGCGGCGCTGGCCGGGCTGGGGGCGGCCCTGGGCCTGCTCGCCCCGCGCCAGGAGCTGGCGACGCTGCTGGGGCAGCTGGGGATGTCCGCCGCCCTGCTGCTCGGGGTCCTGCCGGCCGAGCGGCTGCCGCAGCCGGTGGAGTGGGCGCGCGACCTGCTCCCCTCCACGTACGGGGTCGAGGCACTGGCCCGCTCCTTCGACGCCCGTCCGGACTGGGGCGTGATCGGCTTCTTCCTCGCCGTCTGCGCGGCCGTGGGCGTCCTCTCGCTGGCGGTCGCGACCTGGGCGTACCGGCGGGCGGCCGTACGGTAGGACCTCCGGAGCGGCCCGGCGCCGGGCCGCCCGCCGGTCCCCGGCCGGCCGTGCGCGGCGCCGGAGCGGGCCGTGGGCCCGGCTGCGGCAGCCGGTGCGGCGCCGCACGGGATGGCCTGGCACGATGGCACGGTGACCGCACCGCTGACGCCGCCTCACCAGCCGAACCCCGACGACCCGTGGCAGGCCCCGCCCTCGGGCTCCCATCCCTCCGTCGCGTCGGGCGCGCCGGACGATCCGGACACCGCGACGGAGCTGCGTCAGGCCGCCGTGGTCGCCGTGCTGGTCGCGCTCACCGGCATCGGGCTCGGCCTCCTGTGGATCTGGCTCGCGCCGAGGGTTTTGCTGGTCTCCGACGACACGGCCGTCTTCCTGCGGAACAGCGAGGGCGAGGAGGCCGTCGGGGCGGACGGCGTCTTCGTCCTGCTGGCGCTCGCCTTCGGCGCGCTGACGGCGGCCGCCGTCTTCTGGCGGCTGCGCCGTGGCGGCGTCCTCGTGGTCGTGGGCCTGGCGCTGGGCGCGCTGCTCGGGTCGCTGCTGGCGTGGCGGGTCGGGAGCTGGCTGGGGCCCTCGTCCGACGTGGTGGGCCGGGCCCGGGAGGCCGGCGCGGGCGTGACGTTCGACGCGCCGCTGGAACTGCACGCGGTGTGGGCGGCGGCGCTGGCCTGGCCGTTCGCGGCGATGGCGGTCCACCTGCTGCTGACCGCGGCGCTCGGCCCCCGGGAGGACGAGCCGCGAGGGCAGGAGCCCCACCCCGACTGGCCGGGGTCCTTCGAGGGGACGCCGCGGCAGCCGTGGGCCGGGCCCGGGCCGGAGCAGGCCCCGGGCGCGCCGTCGTCCCCGCAGGCGCCGCCCTCCGGCTCGACCCCGCCGGGCGACGGGCGGGGGCCCGGGGCCTGAGTGCGGCGGTCCCCGCCCGCCCCGTACGGTCGGGTCGAGACCGCGCTCCGGCCCGCCGGCCGGGCCCGCTCCGGGGCGGCGTCCCCTCAGGCGGTCCTGGCGATGGGCGCGAAGACGGCCCCGGTCAGCGCCGCCAGGTCCGCGGCCGCCAGCTCAACCTCCAGGCCTCGCCGGCCCGCGGAGACGCAGACCGTCGGGTGGGTCCGCGCCGACGCGTCCAGCACCGTGCGCAGGCGCTTGCGCTGGCCAAGCGGGGAGATGCCCCCGCGGACGTAGCCCGTGGTGCGCTCCGCGGCGGCCGGGTCCGCCATGGCGGCGCGCTTGCCGCCCACCGCCGCGGCCAGTGCCTTGAGGTCCAGGGAGCCGGCGACCGGCACCACCGCCACCGTCAGCTCGCCGTCCACGTCGGCGACCAGGGTCTTGAAGACCCGGTCGGGGGAGACGCCGAGGGCCTCTGCCGCCTCCTCGCCGTAGGAGGGGGAGGCCGGGTCGTGTTCGTACGCGTGGACCGTGAAAACGGCGCCCGCCGCGGTCAGAGCGACCGTGGCGGGCGTGCCGCCCGACTGCTTCTTCGGCTTCTTCGGCACCGTCAGGGGGTCCTCGTTCAGTTGGGGTGGGTGGGGGCGCGGGTCAGGTCGGCCGCGGGCAGCGAGGGCAGATGCCGGATGACCGCGGTCTCCTTGCGCAGCAGTGTCAGCTCCTCGCGCAGCCGGGTCGCGGTGTCCGGGGCCTGGAGCAGGCGCTGCTTGGTCGGGACGTCCAGGACCGTGGCCGCGGCGACCAGGTAGGAGACGACGGACGGGTCGTCGGGCAGCTCCGCCCCGGTGGCGAGCGAACGCTCGCTGGCCCCGGCCAGGCGCTTCTGGTAGGAGCGGAAGGCGCGCAGGACGCCCTCGGCGAGGGCCCCCGCCTCGTCGCTCCCGTCGGGCGCGGGCGACTCTTCGTCGATCTCCTCCACCTCGGCGCTCAGATACGGCCCCTCGGCGTCGACGCTGAGCAGTCTGACCCGGGTGGTGCCGGTGGCCAGGACCTCGAAGCTGCCGTCGGCGCGCTCGCGGATGGTCGCCGCGTCGGCGACGCAGCCGACCCGGTGGAAGGTCTGGAGGGGGTCGGGTCCGAAGCCGTCCGCCGGGGAGCGTTCCGCGGGCGGGGCGGCCGCCACGGTGTCCGGCATGCCGGTGGCTGTCGGGGCGGTCTCGCGGCCGTCGCGGATCGCGACCACGACGAAGCGGCGAGGGGTGTCCTCGTCGCTCTTCAGCAGCTCCCGCATCAGGGCCCGATAGCGCTCCTCGAAGACGTTGAGCGGCAGCACGAGGCCGGGGAACAGCACCGCGTTGAGCGGGAAAAGGGGAAGACGGGCGGTGGTCACAACGCTCAAGCGTAATGGCCGCGGGCCGGGCCGCTACCGGCCCGGTCGCGCAAGGGCGTCAGGGAGGCCACCCGCAGGCGTGCGCCGTCCCGCGCGTCGAGGAAGCGGCCGAGCGCGTCCTCGGACACCGACGACCACGGGAACGAGGTGGCGTACCGGCCGATCATGGCGAACTGTTCCAGCGCCTCGGTCCAGCGGCCCCGGGCGAGCAGGACGTACGCGAGGAGGTTGCGGGCCTCGGCCGGCCACAGGTCGCCGGGCCGGTGCGCGGCGGAGAACCTGATCGCCAGGTCGGCCGCCGCGTCGATCCGGTCCTCCAGCACGGAGGTGGTCCGGCCCGCCGCCTGGGAGTCCAGGAGCAGCGCGAAGGCGGCCCTGGCCGGCAGGGCCTGCACCAGGGAGTCGGGCGCGGTGTCCTCCGCGGCCCGTTCGGCGAAGTCGAAGCACTCGCGGTGCGAGCCGTACCAGGCGGCCGAGAGGTAGCGCAGCGCCGCCACGTGGCAGCCGTAGTGGTGCGCGCAGCGGCGCACCGCCTGTTCCCACAGCGCCTCGAAGGCGGTGTGCGTGGCGTGGGCGCCGCGGGCGTGGTCCAGGGCGAGCCGCCACGGCACCGGGTCGCGCGGGTCGGCCTCTGCGGCGGCGGCGATCAGCGGGCCGACGTCCCGGAGCCGTTCCACGCGGGCGGGCGACTCCCAGGCCCGGCGGACGGCCAGCTCCGCCTTCACGAGCAGCGCGTCCGGGTCGCGGGGGGAGGCGGCGAGCCAGTCGACGAGCCAGCCGTCCCGGTTGCGGGCGAAGGCGACGAGCCGGCCCAGATAGCGGTCGCGGTCCTCCCACTCGGCGGCGTCCCGGGTCACGGCCAGCAGCTTGGCCGCCGGTTCGTAGTCGCCCAGGGCGGCGGCGACCAGCGCGGGGGAGAGCCGCTCGTCGGGGGCGTCGAGCAGCACCGCGTCGTCGGCGGACAGCCCGGCGGACAGCGGGGAGCTGTGCCGGGCCATGCGCGCGGTCCTGAGCAGAGCGCGGAGGAAGGCCATGGTGCGGCCCATTGAAAAGCGCTGGTGAGGGCCGCGCCAGAGGTGTGCTGTGAAGCTTCTGTGCCGAGTGGAGGGGTTGTATCGCGCCAAGTCAAGAAAGGGCAAAGGAAAGGGGCCCGGTTGGCTGGAACACTCCCTTCCGGTCGTCTTTCCGGCCGTGCCGGAGAGTCCCGCCCGGGGGCCGCGGGACGCCCGGCGCCGGACGCCCCGGCCGGAACGAAGGGGCGTCCGGGTCACCCTCTGCGGAGCGTCCGGGACGCCCCCGCCGCCACCGTGGTGGCCAGAATCCACCCCACCAGCACCAGGCCGGCGGCGGCCCACTGCCAACTGCCCTCCGTCCGCCAGTAGCCGTCCTGGCCGAGGTTGATCACCGGGATCAGCAGATCCAGCGCGTACAGCGCCGGATTCCAGGTCGGGTGCTCGTCCCCCTTGATCGACTCGGGGTCGTACCGTGAGAAGGCCGTCGCGCCCGCCGCCCACAGCACTGCCATCCACACCGCCGCCCGTCCGGGCCGGTAGCCGTACGCCACCGCCCAGTCCTGGAGGTACCCCCAGGCCTTCGCCGCGGGCGGCAGCGTCTCGCGACGGCGGCGCTGCTTGGCCAGCAGGACCTCGCGGGCGTCGGCGTCCTCGCCGCAGCTGCGCATCACCGTCGCGAGCCGCTCGTAGGGCTCGGGGACGTACTCCGGGGTCGCCGCCTGCACCCACTCCAGCCGCCGGGAGAGCGGGAAGTGGCCGTACGGCACGAGGTTCTCGTAGACGAACCCGCCCATCGCCAGTCCGCCGGGCCCCGGCCAGCTGGTCGACAGGTCGATCAGCGTCACCACCTTCGCCCCGTTCAGGACGACCCGGCCCTCCTCCGGACGCTCCGCGTTGAACCGCAGCTCCGGCGTGACGATCCGGCGCAGCGACAGCTCCTCCTGCCGCGTCATCGTGAACCGGGCCTTGTGCAGGTCCACCGCGTCCCCGAACCGCCCGTCGTCCAGCCGTACCCCGCCCTTGCACTCGAAGATCTGCGACCGGGTGCCGCGCGCCGGCGTCGGCGCGTAGACCACGCCGTACGGGGGAGTGGCGCCCTGGTTCCCCGTGTCGACGCTCACCCATGCCTCGGACATGTACAGCGTGCGCTCCACCGTCAGCTGCGGAGCGTTCAGCGCACGGCGGTCCGCCCCGGCACGCAGCCGGCTGCCCCGCAGGCTCAGCGAGCCGCCCACCTTCGCGCCGCGCAGGCTCAGCTCGCCGTGCGTCTCGACCATCTCGGCCTGCAGGTCCTGGGCGACCGACATGCCGTCCCCGACGACCGCCCGCCCATGGCGGTCGGGGCCCACGCTGAGCTGGTTGATCAGCAGGTCCGTGCCGATCTGGGCGTCGGTGAGCCGGATGCCCCGGTCGACCCGGCAGCGCGGCAGATGCAGATCCCCTTCCGTGTGCAGCCGCGCCGCCTCCAGCCGGGGCAGGGCGCAGCCCACCAGGCGCAGCGTCGTGAAGTGGCACTCCGGGAGCACCACCTCCTGCTCGAAGCGGCAGCCGGTCAGCTCCACGTACGGAGAGACCCGGCCGCCCGCCAGATCCAGCTTTCCGGTGATCCGCACCCCGCGGAGCTTCAGCGCCGCCACCCGGCCGGGGCGGGCGGGCGGGCCGCTCAGCAGCAGCCGCGCCACCGTGCGCGCGCCGACGCTCCGCTCCGGCCCCCAGGCGTGCTGGGCGAACGGGTCGTTGCGAACCATGTCGTAGGTGCGTAAGTCGTAGGTGGTTCCGTTGCGGAAGGACTGCCACATGCCCAGCTCCGCTGCGCTGAGGCCGTCCGGAATGTCGCCATCGTGCGGCTCGGTCACTGCCGCTCCCTCCGTGCCCACTGCTTACAGCTGTTCTTCCCCTCTGTGTGACGGCGTGAACGCACCTGGTCAGCAGGGACGGCCGTGCATGGCTGGGACATGTATCAGCCAGTGATACGGGAGACCGACGGCCCGCGCGGGTCTGCGAGAATTGCGGGGTGATCTCTCGAATCGATCTGCGCGGTGACGCCCTCCCCGAGGGCGCCGCCCTGCGCGACCTGCTGCCCCGTGCCGAGTTCGACGTGGAAGCCGCCCTGGAGACGGTGCGGCCGATCTGTGACGACGTACGCCATCGCGGCTCCGCGGCAGTGATCGAGTGGGGGGAGAAGCTCGACGGTGTCCGGATCGAGTCGGTCCGGGTTCCGGCCGCCGCGCTCGCCCGCGCGCTGGAGGAGCTCGACCCGGCCGTCCGCGCCGCGCTGGAGGAGTCGACCCGCCGCGCCCGGCTCGTCCACCGCGAGCAGCGCCGCACCACCCACACCACCCAGGTCGTCCCCGGCGGCGCCGTCACCGAGAAGTGGGTGCCGGTCGAGCGCGTCGGGCTCTACGTCCCCGGCGGCCGCTCGGTCTACCCCTCCTCCGTCGTGATGAACGTCGTCCCCGCCCAGGAGGCCGGGGTCGAGGGCATCGCCGTCGCCTCCCCGCCGCAGAAGGACTTCGGCGGGCTGCCGCACCCCACGATCCTCGCCGCCTGCGCGCTGCTCGGCGTCGACGAGGTGTACGCGGCCGGCGGCGCCCAGGCCGTCGCGATGTTCGCGTACGGCACCGAGGACTGCCTCCCGGTCAACCTGGTCACCGGCCCCGGCAACATCTTCGTCGCCGCCGCCAAGCGCCTGCTCAAGGGCCGGATCGGCATCGACGCGGAGGCCGGGCCCACCGAGATCGCCATCCTCGCCGACGCCACCGCCGACCCGGTGCACATCGCCGCCGACCTGATCAGCCAGGCCGAGCACGACCCGATGGCCGCCGCCGTCCTGGTCACCGACTCCGCGGAGCTGGCCGCCGCCACAGAGGCCGAGCTGGGCCCGCAGGTCGCCGCCACCAAGCACGTCGAGGACCGCATCGAGCCCGCCCTCGCCGGCCGCCAGTCCGCCATCGTCCTGGTCTCCTCCGTCGAGGACGGCCTGAAGGTCGTCGACGCGTACGGGGCCGAGCACCTGGAGATCCAGACCGCCGACGCCGCCGCCGTCGCCGACCGGGTCCGCAACGCCGGAGCCGTCTTCGTCGGTCCCTGGTCCCCGGTCTCCCTGGGCGACTACTGCGCAGGGTCCAACCACGTCCTGCCCACCGGCGGCTGCGCCTGCCACTCCTCCGGCCTGTCCGTGCAGTCGTTCCTGCGCGGCATCCACATCGTCGACTACACCCGCGACGCGCTCGCCGAGGTCGCCCACCACGTCGTGACCCTCGCAGAGGCGGAGGACCTCCCCGCCCACGGCGCCGCCCTCAAGGCACGGTTCGGCTGGAAGGTTCCGCAGCGGTGACGCACGAAAGCACCACGCCCGACGCCGGGAGCGGCCCGCCGCCCCGCAACGCCTGGGACGAGCTCCCCATCCGCGACGAACTGCGCGGCCAGTCCCCGTACGGAGCGCCCCAGCTCGACGTCCCCGTCCGGCTCAACACCAACGAGAACCCCTACCCGCTGCCCGAAGCCCTGGTCGACCGGATCGCGGAGCGAGTCCGCGAGGCCGCCCGCGACCTCAACCGCTACCCCGACCGGGACGCCGTCGAGCTGCGCACCGAACTGGCCCGCTACCTCACCCGCACCGCCGGACAGGAGGTGACGGCGGCCCACGTATGGGCCGCCAACGGCTCCAACGAGGTCCTCCAGCAGCTGCTACAGACCTTCGGCGGCCCGGGACGCACCGCGCTCGGCTTCGAACCCTCGTACTCCATGCACGCCCTCATCGCGCGGGGCACGGGCACCGGCTGGATCTCCGGGCCGCGCGGCGAGGACTTCACCATCGACGTGGACGCCGCCCGCGCCGCCATCGCCGGACACCGGCCCGAGGTCGTCTTCATCACCTCGCCCAACAACCCCACCGGCACCGCCGTGGACGCCGACACCGTCCTCGCCCTGTACGACGCCGCCCAGGCCGCCGGACCTTCGGTGGTCGTCGTGGACGAGGCGTACGGCGAGTTCAGCCACCACCCCTCGCTGCTCCCGCTGATCGAGGGCCGCCGCAACCTGATCGTCTCCCGGACCATGTCCAAGGCGTTCGGCGCCGCCGGGCTGCGCCTGGGCTACCTCGCCGCCGACCCGGCCGTGGTCGACGCGGTGCAGCTGGTGCGGCTGCCGTACCACCTCTCCTCCGTCACCCAGGCCACCGCGCTCGCGGCCCTGGAGCACACCGATACGCTGCTGGGATACGTCGCGCAGCTCAAGAGCGAGCGCGACCGGCTGGTGGCCGAGCTGCGCGCCACCGGCTACGAGGTCACCGAATCGGACGCCAACTTCGTCCAGTTCGGCCGCTTCGCCGACAGCCACGCCGTCTGGCAGCAGATCCTCGACCGGGGCGTCCTGGTCCGGGACAACGGCGTACCGGGATGGCTGCGGGTCACCGCGGGAACCCCGGCAGAGAACGACGCGTTCCTCGATGCGGTACGCGAACTCAAGAAGGAGCACGACGCATGAGCCCCCGCGTAGGCCGCGTGGAACGCACCACGAAGGAAACGTCCGTGCTGGTCGAGATCAACCTCGACGGCACCGGAAAGGTCGATGTCGCCACCGGGGTCGGCTTCTACGACCACATGCTCGACCAGCTCGGCCGCCACGGCCTCTTCGACCTCACGGTCAAGACCGAGGGCGACCTGCACATCGACAGCCACCACACCATCGAGGACACCGCCCTCGCGCTCGGCGCGGCCTTCCGGCAGGCCCTCGGCGACAAGGTCGGCATCTACCGCTTCGGCAACTGCACCGTCCCGCTGGACGAGTCGCTGGCGCAGGTCACCGTCGACCTCTCCGGCCGCCCCTACCTCGTGCACACGGAGCCCGAGAAGATGGCCCCGATGATCGGCGAGTACGACACGACGATGACCCGGCACATCCTGGAGTCCTTCGTCGCCCAGGCGCAGATCGCCCTGCACGTCCACGTGCCGTACGGGCGCAACGCCCACCACATCGTGGAGTGCCAGTTCAAGGCCCTCGCCCGCGCCCTGCGGTACGCCAGCGAGCACGACCCGCGCGCCGCCGGCATCCTGCCCTCCACCAAGGGCGCCCTGTGACCGGCCTCAACACCATCCTGATCGTCGTCGGCCTCTTCCTGGCAGGCGGGGTCTACTCCTTCGCGAAGCAGGGCATGCCCAAGGGCGTCGTCGTGCTGCTCTTGCTCGCCTCGGCGATGTGCCTGGTGGCGGGCGTCATGCGCATCCAGGGACTGTGGGACTGAGGGGCACGCCATGACTGACAAGAAGAAGGTCGTCGTCTTCGACTACGGCTTCGGCAACGTCCGCTCCGCCGAGCGGGCCCTCGCCCACGTCGGCGCGGACGTCGAGATCACCCGCGACTACGACCGCGCGATGAACGCTGAAGGGCTGCTCGTCCCCGGCGTCGGCGCGTTCTCCGCCTGCATGGACGGGCTGAAGCAGGCCCGCGGCGACTGGATCGTGGGTCGCAGGCTCTCCGGCGGCCGCCCGGTGATGGGCATCTGCGTCGGGATGCAGATCCTGTTCGAGCGCGGCATCGAGCACGGCGTGGAGACCGAGGGCCTGGACGAGTGGCCGGGCACGGTCGGGCCGCTCCAGGCCGACGTCGTCCCGCACATGGGCTGGAACACCGTCGAGGCCCCCGAGGACTCCCGGCTCTTCGCGGGCCTGGACGCCGACGCGCGCTACTACTTCGTGCACTCCTACGCGGCGCACGACTGGTCCCTCGAAGTGACCAACGCCAAGATCCGTGCCCCCAGGGTCACCTGGGCCACGCACGGCGAGCGGTTCGTGGCCGCCGTGGAGAACGGCGCGCTGTGGGCCACCCAGTTCCACCCCGAGAAGTCCGGCGATGCCGGCGCCCAGCTGCTGACCAACTGGATCGAGACGCTGTAATGCCGAAGCTTGAACTGCTCCCCGCCGTCGACGTCCGCGACGGCCAGGCCGTCCGCCTCGTGCACGGCGAGTCCGGCTCCGAGACCTCCTACGGCTCCCCGCTGGAGGCCGCCCTCGCCTGGCAGAGCGCCGGCGCCGAGTGGCTGCACCTCGTCGACCTGGACGCCGCCTTCGGCACCGGTGACAACCGTGCCCTGATCGCCGAGGTCGCCGGTGCCATGGACATCAAGGTCGAGCTGTCCGGCGGCATCCGCGACGACGCCTCGCTCGCCGCGGCCCTGGCCACCGGATGCCGCCGCGTCAACCTCGGCACGGCCGCCCTGGAGACCCCCGAATGGGTCGCCAAGGTCATCGCCGAGCACGGCGACCGGATCGCCGTCGGCCTCGACGTCCGCGGCACCACCCTGCGCGGCCGCGGCTGGACCCGCGACGGCGGCGACCTCTACGAGACGCTGGAGCGCCTCGACTCAGAGGGCTGCGCGCGCTACGTCGTCACCGACATCGCCAAGGACGGCACCCTCCAGGGCCCCAACCTGGGCCTGCTGCGCGACGTCTGCGCCGTCACCGACCGCCCGGTCGTCGCCTCCGGCGGGGTCTCCTCGCTCGACGACCTGCGGGCGATCTCCCTCCTCGCCCCCGAGGGCGTCGAGGGCGCGATCGTCGGCAAGGCGCTGTACGCGAAGGCCTTCACGCTGGAAGAGGCGCTCAAGGCGGTCGCCGCATGACCGACGCCGTACGCCGCATCGCCACCGGCGCCCCGTGGGAGGAGAGGTTCGGCTACTCCCGTGCCGTCGAGCTCCCGAACGGCCTCGTCCTGGTGGCCGGCTGCACCTCCGTGGTGAACGGCCAGATCTCCGCCGGCTCCCCCTACGAGCAGGCGATCACCGCCTTCGACGTCGCCTTCGCGGCGCTGGAGCAGGTGGGCCTGGGCCGTGAGGACGTCGTCCGCACCCGGATGTACCTCACGCACGCCCGGGACGTGGACGACATCGGCCGCGCCCACAAGGAGCTGTTCGACGCCGTGCGCCCCGCCTCCTCCATGATCATCGTGTCCGGGTTCGTGGACCCGAGCCTGGTCGTCGAGGTCGAGGTCGAGGCCTACCGGGGAGGCGCGAAGTGAGCCTCGCCGTACGCGTCATCCCCTGCCTGGACGTCGACGGCGGCCGGGTCGTCAAGGGCGTCAACTTCCAGAACCTGCGCGACGCGGGCGACCCCGTCGAGATGGCCAAGCTGTACGACGCCGAAGGCGCCGACGAGCTGACCTTCCTCGACATCACCGCCTCCAGCGGCGACCGCGAGACGACGTACGACGTGGTCCGCCGCACCGCCGAGCAGGTCTTCATCCCGCTCACCGTCGGCGGCGGCGTCCGCACCCTGGACGACGTCGACAAGCTGCTGCGCGCCGGGGCCGACAAGGTCGGCGTCAACACAGCGGCCATCGGCCGTCCCGACCTCATCCGCGAGATCGCCGAACGCTTCGGCCGCCAGGTCCTCGTGCTCTCCGTCGACGCCCGCCGCACCCCGCAGGGCGGCTTCGAGGTCACCACGCACGGCGGCCGCAAGGGCACCGGCATGGACGCGGTCGCATGGGCGCACCAGGCCGCCGAGCTGGGCGCGGGCGAGATCCTGCTCAACTCGATGGACGCGGACGGCACCAAGGACGGCTACGACACCGAGATGATCGAGGCGGTGCGGAAGCACGTCACCGTCCCCGTCATCGCCTCCGGCGGCGCGGGCCGGCTCGCGGACTTCGCCCCGGCCGTCGACGCGGGCGCCGACGCGGTGCTCGCCGCGTCCGTCTTCCACTTCGGCGACCTGCGGATCTTTGAGGTCAAGGAGTCCCTGCGGGAAGCCGGACACCCGGTCCGCTGAACGGTGCGGGATCACCGGCTCGTCGAGACCGGTGATCCCGCCGATGCGTGCGCACGGGGCGCACCGCGAGAGTGGCGGTCGCCGACGAACGACGACGGCAGCCACGCGGCGCCCCCGAAGCCCCCGGACGACGGGCTCGTGGGCCACGCGTGGTGTGGTTCCGCCATCGCAGAGAGGACCCCCCCGTGCAGCACCTCTTCTCACGCCAGCACCCCCCGCGCCAGAGCCGCCCCCGCACGTTCACCAGCCTGCTGACCGCCGCCGCGGCCACCGCCGGCCTCCTGATGACCGCCCTGGCCCCGGGCGCGCAGGCCGCCGACAACCCCTACGAGCGCGGCCCGGCCCCCACCGAAGCCAGCATCGAGGCGAGCCGCGGCCCGTACGCCACCTCCCGGACCTCCGTCTCCTCGCTCGTCGCGAGCGGATTCGGGGGCGGCACCATCCACTACCCGACGTCCACCGCGGACGGCACCTTCGGCGCGGTCGTCGTCTCGCCCGGCTTCACCGCCTACGAGTCCTCCATCGCCTGGCTCGGACCGCGCCTGGCGTCGCAGGGCTTCGTCGTCTTCACCATCGACACCCTCACCACGGTCGACCAGCCCGCGAGCCGGGGCCGCCAGCTGCTCGCCGCCCTGGACTACCTGACCGAGCGCAGCTCGGTGAGGAACCGGGTCGACGCCGCCCGGCTCGGCGTGATGGGCCACTCGATGGGCGGCGGAGGGTCCCTGGAGGCCGCCAAGAGCCGTACGTCGCTGAAGGCGGCCATCCCGCTGACCGGCTGGAACCTCGACAAGACCTGGCCCGAACTGCGCACGCCCACGCTCCTGGTGGGAGCGGACGGCGACACGGTGGCTCCCGTCTCCTCGCACTCCGAGCCGTTCTACGAGTCGCTGCCCCGCTCGCTGGACAAGGCCTACCTGGAGCTGCGCGGCGCCTCGCACTTCACGCCCAACACGTCCGACACCACGATCGCCAAGTACAGCATCTCGTGGCTGAAGCGCTTCATCGACGACGACACCCGCTACGAGCAGTTCCTCTGCCCGATCCCGCGGCCGAGCCTGACCATCGCGGAGTACCGGGGCACCTGCCCGCACTCCTCGTAGAACCGGCTCCCCGGCGGCTTCGGCACTGTGCCCGCGCACAGCGCCGGAGCCGTCCGGCTGGGAGCCCGCAACGCTCCGTCGGGCCACCGGACGCGTGCCTTCCGCCGCCGCCCACGCGAACGTAACGTGCCGATGTGACCTCATCGACGACCGTGCACCGTCCGCTCCGGCTGTACGGCCGCGGCGGCGAACTGGCCGTCCTGGACGGCATCCTGGCCCGGCTGCGCAAAGGCGACGGCGGCGCCCTCGTGCTGGCGGCGCCGCCCGGCCTCGGCCGTACGGCGCTGCTGCGCGAGGCCGCCGCCGCCCACCGTCCCAGGGGCCCGGTGCTCTACTCCACCGCCTCATCCTCCGAACGCGGACTGCCCCACAGCGGCCTGCGCGCGCTGCTCGGATCGGCCCCGGCGGCGGGGGCGACGGCCGGGCCGCGCCACCCCGTCGGGCTCACGCCGGACGCACTGCTCACCCGGTTGCGGCAGCTCGGCGAAGAGCGGCCGTTGCTGGTCTGCGCCGACGACGCGCACGCCTGGGACCGGGCTTCCCGGACCACCCTCGGCTTCGCCGCCCGCAGGCTCGGTGCGGGCAGCCGGGTCGCCGTCCTGATCGCCGCCGACGACGGACCCGACTTCGCGGGACTGCCCGCACTCCGGCTCGGCCCGCTGGACGCGGACGCGGCCGCCGCACTCCTGGACCGGCTCACCAGCGGCACGGAGGGCCTCGACCCGGTGGTCCGCGCCGAGCTCCTCCGCGAGGCGGCCGGCAACCCCCGCCTGCTCGCCGGGCTCGCCGGCCGCCTCACCCCCGACCAGCTCACCGGACGCGCCCCGCTGCCCTCCTTGCTGCCCGGGGCCGAGAGCGTGCTGGCCGCCCACGCGGACCGCCTCGCCGGGCTCCCCGCGCACACCCGTGCGCTGCTCCTGCTGGCCGCCGCCGCTCAGGAGCACGAGCCGGCCGGCACCGGGGCGGACGCGCTGCTCCTGCTGCGCGCGGGCACCCGGACCGGGCTGCCCCGGGACTTCCTCGACGGCGTGCTGTTCGGCTCCGCCGGGACCGAGGGCCTCCTCCAACGGGCCGGCAGCCGGGTCCACTTCAGCCATCCGCTGCTCGCCCGCGCGGTCCTGCACCACGCTGCGCCCGCCTGCCGCCGCGCCGCCCACGAACTGCTCGCCGCCCTGCTGGCGGAGGCCGGCGACCGCCTCGCCCCGCCGGCCGCTCCGCTGGCGCGCCCCGGCGACGGCCTCGCGCCGCTCGCCTCCCTCGTCCAGCGGGCCTGCGCCGCGCCGGGCCCCGACGCCGCGCTCGCCGCCCGGCTGGAGGCCGCGGCGAAGGCCCCGTACCCGCACGCGGAGCGCTCCTCCGCCCTGGCCCGCGCCGCCGCGCTCACCGCGGCGGCGGCCCCGCGCCAGGCCCGCTTCGCCGCGGCGGCCGAACAGGCGGCCCTCGCCGGCGACCCGTCCCGGGCCCGCGCCCTCCTTGCCCGGACCGACTCCTCGGCGGGGGCGGCGGGGGAGCCGGCCGTCGACCCTGCGCCCGGGGCCGCTCCCGGCACGGAGGCCGGCGCCGCGGCGGACCGGGGCCCCGCGCCCGACCGCGGCCTCGTCCCCTACGTCCACGGCCTGCTCGCCCTGCGCTCCGGGCCCGCCGCCGACGCCCACGAAGCGCTTCTCGCGGCCGCCGCGCTCATCGGCCCCGACGACCCCCGGCGCGCCCTCGACGCCCTCGTGGGGGCAGCCGAAGCGGCCTGGGTGGTGGGCGACATCCCCGGCTATCTGAAGGCCATGGGCCGCATCGACCCCGCTCCGCACGACCGCCAGTTCGCCTCCTACCGGGCGGGGATGTGCGCGGTGCTCGCCGGACGCACGGCCGAGGGGCACGCCCTCCTGCGGCAGTGTCTGGAGCCGTCGGACCGCGCCGGGAGCCGAGCGGCCGGCCGGGACCCCGGGCCGCCCCTCCCCGACCCCGTCGCCCTCCTCCGCGCCGGGGCCGCCGCCCTCGTCCTCGGGGAGGTCGCCACCGCCTGCCGGACCGGGGCCCGGGCGCTCGCCGCCGTACGGACCCGGGGGCCCGACGCCCTGCTGCCGCAGGCCCTGGAGCGCCTCGCCTACGCGGAGCTACGGGCCGGACGGCACGCCGGGGCCCGCGCCCACGCCCTGGAGGGGCTGCACGCCGCCCGCCGTACCGGGCAGCCGAACAGCTCCGTCCACCTCCACGCGGCCCTGGCCCTCGCGGCCTCCGTGGAAGGCCCCGCCGAGGCCTGCGCCGCCCACTGCGACGCCGCGCTGGCCGGTGCGGTGCCGCACGGGCTCGCCCTGCCCGCGACCCTCGCGATCTGGGCCCGGGGGCGGGCCGACCTGGCGGCGGGGCGGTCGGAGGAGGCGGCCGCCCGGCTCGGTCCGCTGGTGCGGCCGGGACCCCGCCAGGGCCACGTCGCCGCCCGGATGCTCGCCGTCCCCTGCTATGTCGAGGCCGTCGTGCTCGGCGGCCGGGCCGCGGAGGAGGCCGGCGAGCTGCGCACCGCCGTGACCGAGTTCGCCGGATGGGCCGCCCGGACCGCCGATCCGCAGGCCCCCGCTCAACTGGCCCGCTGCCGCGCCCTGCTGGCGCCGACGGAGGAGGCCGACGCCCGGTACGCCCAGGCCCTCGCCCACCACGACCGGGCGGGCGGCGATTTCGAGCGCGCCCGGACCCAGCTCCTCTACGGGCAGTGGCTGCGCCGTCGTCGGCGCACCCGCGCGGCGCGCACCCCGCTGCGCGACGCCCTGATCGCCTTCCAGCGCTGCTCGGCCCGCGCCTGGGCCGAACGGGCGGGCGGCGAGCTGCGGGCGGCGGGGGAGCCGGTCCGCTCGGTGCGGCCCGCGGCGGACGGGGCGCTCGCCGCCCTCACCCCGCAGCAGCAGCGCATCGCCCGCTGCGTCGCAGAAGGGGCCACCAACCGCGAGGTGGCGCTCCGGCTCTCGCTCAGCCCGCGCACGGTCGACCACCATCTGCGCAACGTCTTCGCCGCCCTCGGCATCCGCTCCCGCACCGAACTGGCCCGCCTCCTGGGCCCGTGAGCCGCTCGATCGGCGGCCCGGGTTGCAGGACCGTGATGACAAGTTCCGCGCAGACCCCTAGGTACCGACCGGGCGGTATGTCATTCTGCGGGCGTCAGGATCATTCGGCTGCGCTCGTGCCCTGCCGGGCCGGGCGCTCCGGGCCGGCCCATCGCGCAGCCGGCCGATTCCCGGTGGAGGCCGCCATGCCCCAGGTCGTACGTTCGCGGATCGCGGTGCCGCACGGCACGCCTTCGGCGGCGCCGTCGCCCCAGCGCTTCCGTTCTCTCGCCGACCGCGAGGCCGTGGAGGTGCTGCACCGGGCCGCCCGGGTCCTCGTGGCCTCGCTCCCGGCGCTCACCGACCGGCTCGTCGCGTCCCTGTACGAGCAGGAACCCGGCTACCGGGCGGCGATCGACTCCGACCGGGCCGAGGTCTGGCAGGAGGTCCACCACTCGCTGCGGCACAACGTCGGCTCGCTGATCCAGCCCCGGGAGTTCCGCGGGGCCGCGCACCGCACCTCCCGCCTGATCGGCGAGATCCGCGCCGGCCAGGGCGTCCCGCTCGACGCCGTCCTGCACGCCTTCCGGATGGGCGGCGCGATGGTCTGGCAGGACCTGGTGGACGAGACCGCCCGCCAGGACCCCGATGCCGTACGGCTGCTCGTCCATGTCGCCGCCGATGTGTGGAACTTCGTCGACGAGCACTGCGGGATCGTCACGGACGCCTACCGGCAGGCCGAGCGGCGGCTGTCCTGGCGGCGCGAGAACAGGCAGCGGCTGATGATCGCCGCGCTGCTCGACGGCACGGCCAGAATCGCGGACCTCTGCGAGGCGGGGACGGTGCTGGGCCTGCCGGAACAGGGCCGGTACGCGGTGCTCGCGGTCGCTTCCGCACCGGGCGGGCCCCAGCGGCCGGGGCCCGCCCGGCCCCCGCTGACGCTGCCGGCCCCTCCTGGGGCCGCGGCCCCCCTCTGGCACACCGGACCCGAGGCGGACTTCGCGGTCCTCCCGCTCACCGGCGAGCCCGGCGAACTGCACGCGCTCTCCGCCGGCCTGGACGCCCCCGCCGGGACCCGGGCCGGAATCGGCTCCGCCGTCGAGGGCCTGGCCGCGCTCGGGGACGCCCGGCGGCTGGCGGAGACCGCGCTGCGCGCCTGCCCCGCCTCCGGGGGCACGGTCCTGCTCGACGAGCACCTTCCCGACGCCCTCGTCGTCTCCTCGCCGTCCCTCGGGTCCGCGCTCGCCGCCCGGGTGCTCGGCCCGCTGGACCGGCTGGACCCCGGGGACCGGGAGGTCATCGTGGAGACCCTGACGGCCTGGCTGGACGCGGACGGCTCGGCGCAGCGGGCGGGCGCGCGGCTCTACTGCCACCGCAACACCGTCCTCAACCGGCTGCGCCGCTTCGAACAGCTCACGGGCCGCTGCCTGTCCCGGCCCCGGGACGCCGTCGAGGTCTCCCTCGCCCTGGCGGGACGCCGGCTGCTCGGAGAGTGAGGAGCGGCGCGGGAGCCCAGACGCACAGCTTTCTTTGCGCAACAAATATTGCGCAAGAAAAACTGCACACCTAGAATGGCGGTCATGCCAAGCAAGGAAACCCGCCGCGTCTCCGATCTCGCCACGCTCAAGGTGTTCGGCCATCCACTGCGCATGAAGCTCTACCGGGCGCTGTTCATCGCCCGCCGGGCCACCGCCTCCCAACTGGCCGAACAGGTCGACGAGGCTGTCTCGCTGGTCAGTTACCACCTCCGCAGACTCGCCGACCACCAACTGATCGAACCGGCCGAGAGCGACAGCGGGGACGGCCGGGAGCGATGGTGGCAACCCTCCTCCCAGGGATTCAGCTTCCGGGACGAGGACTTCGACGACGCCCCGGAGGAGGCCGCCGCGTACGCCGCGGTGGGCCGGGTCTCCTTCGACCAGCACACCGAGCTGTACCGGAGCTTCCTCGACGCCCACCGGACCTGGCCCGCGCAGTGGCGCGGCGCCGCCTTCCGCTCCGAGTGCCTGGCCCGGCTCACCGCGGAGGAACTGGCCGGCCTCAGCCGCGAGATGCACGAACTCGTCCGCCGGTACGAGGACCTGGGCCGCGGCCGGGAGGAGTCCGGTGAGACCGAGGGACGCGAGAACGTCGCCCTCCACCTGTACGGGTTCCCGTTCCGGCCCTGAGGCGCCCCGCCCCACCCCGCTCGACGCCCCCAGGCCGCCGCCCCGTAAGGACCCCATGACCGCCGCCGTCGCCGACGCACCCGAAGCCCCCGAGCGCCTCGCCCACCGCGACCCGAACGTCCTGCGCTGGCTCGGGGCGTACACCGCCTCGATGATCGGCGACAGCGTCTACTTCATGGCCCTTGCCTGGGCCGCCGCCCGGACCGGCAGCGCCGCCGGCACCGGTCTGGTCCTCGCCGCCGGCTCGATACCCCGGGCTCTCCTGCTGCTCGGCGGGGGAGTGCTCGCCGACCGCTGGGGCCCCCGCCGCGTCGTCATCGGCAGCGACACGGCCCGAGCGCTCGTCGTCCTCTGCCTCGCCGGAGCGCTGGTTCTCACCACGCCCACCGTGGGGACCCTGGTGGCCGTCGCCCTGGTCTTCGGCGCGGTGGACGCCCTGTTCCTGCCCGCGGTGGGGGCGCTGCCGCCGCGGATCACCACCACCGGCCAGCTCGCCAGGATTCAGGGCCTGCGCGGCCTGGCCGCCCGCGGCGCCGGCATCGTCGGCGCGCCGCTGGGAGGCGTCGCCGTGGCCGCCGGCGGGCCCGCACTGGCCTTCGCCGCGGCCGGGCTGCTCTTCGCCCTCTCCCTCCCCCTGCTTCTGCGGGTGCGGATCGGACCGCTGCCGGAGCCGGCGGTCCCTGCCGAGCGGCTGCCCCACGACACGGGGGCCCGCGCCCCGTCAGCCGGACAGCCGTCGACCGTCTGGCACGACCTCGTCGACGGACTGCGCCACATCCGCCGCCACCCGCTGCTCGGCCCGCTCATGCTCGTCATCGCCGTCAGCGAGCTCGGCTTCATCGGACCGCTCAACCTCGGACTGATCCTGCTCGCAAAGGAGCGCGGCTGGGGCGCGGCCGGAATGGGCTGGATCGTCGCCGGGTTCGCCGCCGGCGCGGCCTCGGCCGCCCTGGTCCTCGCCGTCCGGGGCCGGGCGCCGCGCGCCGGGCTCGTGATGTGCCTGACCGTGTTCCTCGGCGCTGCGGGCATCGCGGCGCTGGCCCACGTGCCCTCCGTGGCCCCGGCCGCCGCGATCGCCGTCCTGGTCGGCCTGTTCGTCGGCCTCGGCGGGGCCCTGTGCGGAGCGCTCGTCCAGACCTCGGCGGACCCGGCGTACCTGGGCCGGGTCACCTCCGTCTCGACGCTCTTCACCTACGCCGTCGCCCCGCTCAGCTACCCGGTCACCGGGGCCGCCGTCGCCCTCTGGGGCACCGGACCGGTCTTCGCGGCCGGCGCCGCCGTGTGCGCGGCGGGCGGCGCGGCGGGGCTGGCCTTCGCCGGCCTCCGCCGCGCCGAACTGCCCCGCTGACCCCGCGCCCCGCCGCGGCCGGGGGAGAGCCCTACATCCCCAGCTCCGCCGTGCTCAGCCGCTCCACCGCCTCCTTGTCGCCCTCCGTCTCGACGTCGGCCGCCCGCTGCCGGCCGAACGCGAACAGCAGCAGCTCGGCGGGCTCCCCGGTCACGGTCACCACCGGGGCGCCCTTGTGGGCGACCGCCGTCCGGCCGTCCGGGCGGCGCAGCACCAGGCCCACCGGGGAGCCGCGGCCCAGCAGACGGGCCGTCCTCTCGACGCGCGCCCACAGGAGGTCCGCGAAGACCGGGTCGAGTTCGCGGCGCGACCAGTCGGGCTGGGCCCGGCGCACGTCCTCCGCGTGGACGAAGAACTCGACGGTGTTCGCCGCCTCGTCGACCTGCTTGAGGGACATGGGGGAGAACCGGGGCGGGCCGGTGCGGATCAGCTGGATCAGCTCCTCGTACGGCTTTGCCGCGAACTCCGCCTGCACCCGCTCCAACCGGCTCTTCAGAGCGCTGATCACCAGCCCGCCCGCCGCGTCCGCGCGGCGTTCGCGGACCACCACGTGGGCGGCCAGATCGCGGGTTCTCCAGCCCTCGCACAGGGTCGGGGCCTCGGGTCCGGCCGCCTCCAACAGATCGGCGAGCAGAAGACGTTCACGCTTGGCATGGGTCGACATGCCCGCCAGCGTACGGCCGGAGGAGGCGGTCCGCCCAGTGGACGCGGCCCGGGAGAGCCCCGCTGCCACGGCACAATGGGCCCATGACCAGCACGCCCGGCCCCACGCCCCCCGCCAGCAGCCTCGACCCCGCCATCGCCGCCCGCCTCAAGCGCGGCGCCGACGGCCTGGTCCCGGCCATCGCCCAGCAGTACGACACCGGCGAGGTGCTGATGCTCGGGTGGATGGACGACGAGGCGCTGCACCGCACGCTCACCACGGGCCGCTGCACCTACTGGTCACGCAGCCGCCAGGAGTACTGGGTCAAGGGCGACACGTCCGGACACGTCCAGCAGGTCAGGTCCGTGGCCCTGGACTGCGACGCCGACACCGTCCTGGTCAGGGTCGACCAGACGGGCGCGGCCTGCCACACGGGCGACCGCACCTGCTTCGACGCCGACGTCGTCCTCCCTCCCGCCCAGTAAGGTCACCGGCCATGGACCTCGACACCTTCCGCAAACTGGCCGTCGACCGGCGCGTCGTCCCCGTCAGCCGCCGGCTCCTCGCGGACGGCGACACCCCGGTCGGCCTCTACCGCAAGCTCGCCGGCGAACGCCCCGGCACCTTCCTCCTGGAGTCCGCGGAGAACGGCCGGACCTGGTCGCGCTACTCGTTCGTCGGCGTCCGCAGCGCCGCTGCCCTCACCACCCGCGACGGCCGGGCCCACTGGCTCGGGACCCCGCCCGTCGGCGTCCCGGTGGACGGCGACCCGCTCGTCGCCCTGCGCGCCACCGTCGAAACCCTGCACACCCCGCGCGACCTGGTCGGCGACGCGGGGCTGCCGCCGTTCACCGGCGGCATGGTCGGCTATCTCGGCTACGACGTCGTGCGCCGCCTGGAGAAGATCGGCGAGCACGGCGGCGACGACCTGGAACTGCCCGAGCTGACCATGCTCCTCACCTCTGACCTCGCCGTCCTCGACCACCGCGACGGCACCGTCCTGCTGATCGCCAACGCGATCAACCACAACGACCTGGCCACCGGCGTCGACGAGGCCTACACGGACGCCGTCGCCCGCCTCGACGCCATGGAGCAGGACCTGCGCCGCCCCGTCGAGAGCGCCCCCGCCGTGCTGCCCCCGTCCGAGCTGCCGCCGTACACCGCGCTGTGGGGCCAAGGGGCGTACCAGGACGCCGTGACGGACATCAAGGAGCGCATCCACGCCGGTGAGGCCTTCCAGGTCGTCCCCTCCCAGCGCTTCGAGACCCCCTGCGCCGCGAGCGCCCTGGACGTCTACCGGGTCCTGCGGGCCACCAACCCGTCCCCGTACATGTACCTCTTCCGGTTCGACGGGTTCGACGTCGTCGGCTCCAGCCCGGAGGCCCTCGTCAAGGTCGAGGACGGACGGGCCATGGTCCACCCGATCGCCGGCACCCGGCACCGCGGCGAGACCCCGCAGGAGGACCAGGCCCTCGCCGACGAACTGCTGGCCGACCCCAAGGAACGCGCCGAGCACCTGATGCTCGTCGACCTCGGCCGCAACGACCTCGGCCGGGTCTGCGAGCCCGGCAGCGTGGAGGTCGTCGACTTCATGTCGATCGAGCGCTACTCCCACGTCATGCACATCGTCTCCACCGTCACCGGCCGGGTCGCAGAGGACCGCACCGCCTTCGACGTCCTGACCGCCTGCTTCCCCGCGGGCACCCTCTCCGGCGCCCCCAAGCCCCGCGCCATGCAGATCATCGAGGAGCTGGAGCCGAGCCGCCGGGGCCTGTACGGGGGCTGCGTCGGCTACCTCGACTTCGCCGGGGACTCCGACACCGCCATCGCCATCCGCACCGCCCTGCTCCGCGACGGCACCGCGTACGTGCAGGCCGGGGCGGGGGTCGTCGCCGACTCCGACCCGGTCGCGGAGGACACCGAATGCCGCAACAAGGCGGCCGCCGTGCTCCGTGCCGTCGATACGGCCAACCGGCTCCACGAACGCTGAACCGGTAGGGGATAGTGGAGGGCGTGAGCGCTGCCCCCGTACCCCAGCCCCGTGCCCGCACCGCCGGCCCCGCCCCCGGTGGCGCGCCCGACTCCGCCGGGAGCCGCCGCAGTCTCGCGGCGGCCCTGCTCCTCGGATCGGCCGGCGCGACCGTCGTCCTCCTCGCCTCCGGGCAGACGTGGGCGAGCGGCGAGGCGGCGACCGGCGGCGGGGCCCTGCCGCTGACCGCCGAAGGCCGTGACGTCACCGGCCTGCCCGCCGCCCTCGCCGTCGTCTCCCTCGCCGCTCTCGTCGCCCTCTTCGCCGTACGCGGCGCGGGCCGCCGGATCGTCGCCGCCCTGCTCGCCCTCAGCGGCCTCGGAGCGGGGATCGGCGCCTGGGCCGGCGCCGTCGACCGCGCGGCGCTCGACGAGGAGGCCGCCCGCACCACCGGCGACGCGTCGGCCGCCATCGAGGCCCTCACCCACACCGCCTGGCCCTACGTCACGGCCGCGGGCGGGCTGCTGATCCTGCTCGCCGGGCTCCTCGCCCTGCGCTACGGCAGCCGCTGGCCTGCCATGTCCGGAAAGTACGAACGCGACGGCTCCCCGCGCCCCCGCCGGGCCCCGCGGACCGCGCCCGACCCGGAGCGGCCCGAGGAGCTGTGGAAGGCCCTGGACCGCGGGGAGGACCCGACGCGCGAGGGGTGACCCCCCACGCTCACCTCCGTCCGGCCCGTACGGGACAATGGGCGTGAGCCGTCCCCCGGGCGGCGGCCCCAGTCACAGCGACACCCACAGCGCAACACCAACGAGGAGCAACTCATGGCGGGCAGCAGCCACGGACACACCCCGGCCGCCTGGACCGGTGTCATCATCTCCTTCATCGGCTTCTGCGTCGCAGGCGTCTTCATGGTCGCGGCCAACCCGCTCGGCTTCTGGGCCGGCATCGCCGTCATCTTCCTCGGCGGGATCGTGGGCTTCGCCATGAAGGCCGCCGGTCTCGGCATGCCGAAGGAGTCCGCCGAGATGGCGGAGGCCCGCGCGAGCGCCGGGCGCGCCCAGACCTCCCACTGAGCCTGCCGCCGGCCCGCCCCGGCGAGCGACACGCAAGAGGCGCGGCCCCCGCCGGGGCTGCGCCTTCGCGTCCGGGCGGGGACAATCACCGGGTGGACGCCTCACCTCCCCCCGCCGCACCCCCGCCCCCCGCCTCCGGTCCGGCCGCCCGGCCGCCGGGCTCCCGGGCCGCAGCCCCGGCCTCAGGAGCCCCGCCCGCCTTCGCACGGGCCCCGGCGCCCGCCTCGCGGATGCGCCGCATGGCCACCCCGGCGGGCATCCTGGCCGCCGTGGCGGGCGCCTTCGCCTACGTCGGCTCCGTCGACCCCAACGAGCCGGGCCACTACCCGCCCTGCCCGCTGCTGGAGCTCACCGGGGTGCTCTGCCCCGGGTGCGGCGGGCTGCGCAGCGCCCACGCCTTCGTCGGCGGCGACCTCGGAACGGCCTTCGGGGCCAACGCGGTCGCCGTCGCCGGCTACTTCCTCTTCGCCGCGCTATGGGTCCTGTGGCTGGTGAGGGCCTGGCGCGGACAGCCCCTGCGGATCACGCTCGCGCCCGTCTACCGGTGGGGGGCGGGAGCCCTTTTGCTGGTCTTCACCGTGGTCCGGAATCTGCCCTTCGGCTCGGCGCTCGCCCCCTGAACGCCCAGGTAGTGGGATGCGGCGTGGCCGGATGCGAGCCCTGAGGCCTCCTGCGGATACCATCGGTCTGGCTGATCCTGTTCCCTCAACACCGTTCCGGAAGGGGGCCGCTCGCGTGAGTGTGCTCGACGAGATCATCGACGGCGTTCGCGCCGACCTCGCGGAGCGGCAGGCGCGCGTCAGCCTCGACGAGCTGAAGGAGCGCGCTGCCCGCGCCCCCCAGGCCAAGGACGGAGTCGCCGCCCTGCGCGGCGAGGGCGTGACCGTCATCTGCGAGGTCAAGCGCTCCTCCCCCTCCAAGGGGGCCCTCGCCGCCATCGCCGACCCGGCCGCGCTCGCCGCGGACTACGAGGCGGGCGGCGCGTCCGTCATCTCGGTCCTCACGGAGGAGCGCCGCTTCGGCGGCTCGCTCGCCGACCTGGAGGCCGTCCGCGCCAAGGTCGACGTCCCGGTCCTGCGCAAGGACTTCATCGTCACCTCCTACCAGCTGTGGGAGGCCCGCGCCTACGGCGCCGACGTCATCCTGCTGATCGTCGCCGCCCTCGACCAGGAGGCCCTGGTCTCGCTGATCGAGCGGGCCGAGTCGATCGGGCTCACCCCGCTCGTCGAAGCGCACGACGAGGAGGAGGCGGAGCGCGCCGTGGACGCCGGAGCCAAGATCATCGGTGTCAACGCGCGCAACCTGAAGGACCTCAAGGTCGACCGCTCCACCTTCGAGCGCGTCGCCCCCGAGATCCCCGACCACATCGTCAAGGTCGCCGAGTCCGGCGTCCGCGGCCCGCACGACCTGATCGCGTACGCCAACGCCGGCGCCGACGCGGTCCTGGTCGGCGAGTCCCTGGTCACCGGCCGCGACCCGCGCGCCGCGGTGGCCGACCTGGTCGCCGCGGGCGCCCACCCCGCCCTGCGCCACGGACGGGGCTGAACCCCGCCGTGACCGGCCGTCCCGCGCCCCGCACCCGGCCGGGCCCGTGCCCCGCCGGGGCCGCGGCCCGGGACCCGCACGCCCCGCTGGCCCGCGGGTGCAGGCCGCGCGGCTGCCGCGCCCCGGCCCGCCGGGTGCACGGACGGCGGGTGCGGTACGTGATCGGCGACGAGCCCGGCCAGGTGAACGGCATGCGATGGCGCCCGGGGTCCGCGCCCTGAGCGAGCCCCGTCCGACGTACCGCAGTCCCCGCCACGGAACCGCAGCACCCGCTGACGTACCGGAGCGGGCCCCCGCCTGCCGCAGCCACCGCTGACGTGCCGGAGAGGGCGCCCGCCCGTCGACACCGCGGCCTTCCCTGCCCTCGTACGGACCCACGCCCCGACCGCCCGCCGGTCGCGGTGGCGCTTTGCCCCGGCGCATACGGTGAAGCCATCCGTTGCCATGCCAAGGAGCACGTCGCATGTCGTCCGACTTCTTCCTCCCGGACCCCGAGGGTCTGGTTCCCAGCGCCGAGGGCTACTTCGGCGCGTACGGCGGCACGTTCATCCCGGAGGCGCTCGTCGCCGCCGTGGACGAGGTCGCCGTCGAGTACGCCAAGGCCAAGGCCGACCCGGCCTTCGCCGCCGAGCTCGACGAGCTCATGGCCCACTACACGGGGCGGCCCAGCGCGCTGACCGAAGTCCCGCGCTTCGCCGGGCACGCGGGCGGGGCCCGCATCTTCCTCAAGCGCGAGGACCTCAACCACACCGGCTCCCACAAGATCAACAACGTGCTGGGCCAGGCGCTCCTCACCCGGCGCATGGGCAAGACCCGCGTCATCGCCGAGACCGGCGCCGGCCAGCACGGTGTCGCCACCGCGACCGCCTGCGCCCTGTTCGGCCTCGACTGCACCATCTACATGGGCGAGATCGACACCCAGCGCCAGGCACTGAACGTCGCCCGGATGCGGATGCTGGGCGCCGAGGTCGTCGCCGTGAAGTCCGGCTCACGCACCCTGAAGGACGCCATCAACGAGGCGTTCCGCGACTGGGTCGCCAACGTGGACCGCACCCACTACCTCTTCGGCACGGTCGCCGGACCGCACCCCTTCCCGGCGATGGTCCGCGACTTCCACCGGGTCATCGGCGTCGAGGCCCGCCGCCAGCTCCTGGAGCGCGCCGGGCGCCTTCCGGACGCCGCGGTCGCCTGCGTCGGCGGCGGCTCCAACGCCATCGGGCTCTTCCACGCCTTCATCCCCGACGCCGCGGTCCGCCTGGTGGGCTGCGAGCCCGCCGGGCACGGCGTGGAGACCGGCGAGCACGCGGCGACCCTGACCGCGGGGGAGCCGGGCATCCTGCACGGCTCGCGCTCCTACGTCCTCCAGGACGACGAGGGCCAGATCACCGAGCCGTACTCCATCTCGGCGGGCCTCGACTACCCGGGCATCGGCCCGGAGCACGCCTATCTCAAGGACTCCGGCCGCGGTGAGTACCGCGCCGTCACCGACGACGCGGCCATGCAGGCCCTGCGCCTCCTGTCGCGCACCGAGGGGATCATCCCGGCCATCGAGAGCGCCCACGCGCTCGCCGGTGCGCTGGAGCTCGGCAAGGAGCTCGGCAAGGACGGGCTGATCCTCGTCAACCTGTCCGGCCGCGGTGACAAGGACATGGACACGGCCGCCCGCTACTTCGATCTGTACGACACCGACGCCGCCGTAGAGGCGGACGCCGACAGCGACCGCGCCGAGATCGAGGGGGACGCGAAGTGAACGGCAACATCGAGCTGTTGAACACGGCCCTGGCCGCCGCCAGGGCCGAGGACCGGGCGGCGCTCATCGCCTACCTCCCTGCGGGCTTCCCGACCGTCGACGGCGGCATCGAAGCGGTCAAGGCCGTCGTCGCGGGCGGCGCGGACGTCGTCGAGGTCGGGCTCCCGCACAGCGACCCGGTCCTCGACGGGCCGGTCATCCAGACCGCCGACGACATCGCCCTGCGCGGTGGCGTCCGGATCGCCGACGTCATGCGCACGGTCCGCGAGGCACACCGGGCCACCGGCGTCCCGATCCTGGTGATGACGTACTGGAACCCCATCGACCGGTACGGCGTCGAGCGCTTCACCGCGGAACTGGCCGAGGCGGGCGGGGCCGGGTGCATCCTGCCCGACCTGCCCGTCCAGGAGTCCGCGCTGTGGCGCGAGCACGCCGACAAGCACGGTCTGGCCACCGTGTTCGTCGTCGCCCCCAGCAGCCGGGACGCCCGCCTCGCCACCATCACGGCGGCCGGGAGCGGCTTCGTCTACGCCGCGTCCCTGATGGGCGTCACCGGCACCCGTGTCACCGTCGGCGCCCAGGCGCAGGACCTGGTGCGACGCACGCGCGCCACCACCGAGCTGCCGGTCTGCGTCGGCCTCGGCGTCTCCAACGCGGAGCAGGCCGCGGAGGTCGCCGGATTCGCCGACGGAGTGATCGTCGGATCGGCGTTCGTCAAGGCGATGCTGGATGCCCCCGACGAGGCCGCCGGCATCGAAGCCGTCCGTTCGCTCGCGGGCGAGCTGGCAGAGGGTGTTCGAAAGCGCTGACGCCCAGACCACCCGAACGGGTGGATTGTGGACCGGGGAGGCGCGCTGGCGCCTCCCCGGTTCGTTGCTGCGGGTGTGAGCGACAAGATCCCTGAGGGAAACCGAAGTGCGCGTGAGCGCCTGGCCCAGCAGCGCGAGCGGGAGAAGGGGCGTGAGAAGCGCCGCCGGACACTGATCGTCTCCTCCGCGGTGGTCGGGGTGCTCGCGCTGGCCGCCGTGGTCGGCCTGATCGCGGCCAACGCCGGCAAGGACGACGAGGGCGCCCGCGCGTCGGGCCCCGCCATCGCCCCCTCGGGCGCGAGCGGCGAGGACGCCCTGACCCTGCCGGTCGGCGCGTCCGACGCGCCGTCCACGCTCACGATCTGGGAGGACTTCCGCTGCCCGGTCTGCGCCCAGTTCGAGACCGCCTTCCAGGACACCGTCGAGGAACTGGTGGACCAGGGGCGGATCAAGGTGGAGTACCACCTCGCCACCATCATCGACGGCAACCTCGGCGGCACCGGGTCGCTCCGCGCCGCCAACGCCGCCGCCTGCGCGCAGGACGTCGGCAAGTTCGCCCCGTACCACGAGGTCCTCTTCCGGAACCAGCCTCCCGAGCCGGACGACGCCTTCGCCGAGAACAGCCGGCTCATCGAGCTGGCCGGACAGGTCGAGGGGCTCGACACGCCGGGCTTCCGCAGCTGTGTGGAGGACGGCGAGCACGACAGCTGGGTGAAGAAGTCCGACGCCGCGTTCCGCGAGGGCGGCTTCCAGGGGACGCCGACCGTGCTGCTCAACGGGGAGTCCGTCTTCCCGAGCAAGGGCGACGAGCAGATCTCCCCGGAGAATCTGAAGAAGTGGGTCGCCGAGGCCAACAAGGGCAAGGAGCCGGGCACCGCCACGCCGTCCGCCCCGGGCGGGGGGCCCGCCGCTCCGGTCGCCACGTCGTCCGCGGCCGCCCCCTGACCACCGCCCGTGGCGCGGCCCTCGTTACCCATACGTTGCCGGGTGGCTTGCCGTACCCACGGTCCGGCAGGGTAGCGTCGACCTCGTCATGAACCTTGCCTCCATTCCCAGCCCGTCGACCGGCGTGATCGATCTCGGCCCGATCCCGCTCCGCGGCTACGCGTTCTGCATCATCATCGGTGTCTTCGTCGCCGTCTGGTTCGGCAACAAGCGCTGGATCGCCCGGGGCGGCAAAGCCGGCACCGTCGCCGACGTCGCCGTCTGGGCGGTGCCCTTCGGGCTCGTCGGCGGCCGGCTCTACCACGTGATCACCGACTACCAGCTGTACTTCAGCGACGGTGAGAACTGGGTCGACGCCTTCAAGATCTGGGAGGGCGGACTCGGCATCTGGGGCGCCGTCGCGCTCGGCGCGGTGGGCGCCTGGATCGCCTGCCGCCGCCGGGGCATCCCGCTGCCCGCCTGGGCGGACGCGCTGGCCCCCGGCCTCGCCCTCGCCCAGGCCATCGGCCGCTGGGGCAACTGGTTCAACCAGGAGCTGTACGGCAAGCCCACCGACCTTCCCTGGGCACTGGAGATCAGCGAAGGGCCGAACCGGGTCGCCGGCACCTACCACCCGACCTTCCTCTACGAGTCGCTGTGGTGCGTCGGCGTCGCTCTGCTGGTCGTCTGGGCCGACCGCCGGTTCCGGCTCGGCCACGGGCGGGCGTTCGCGCTGTACGTCGCGGCCTACTGCGCGGGGCGCGGCTGGATCGAGTACATGCGCGTCGACGAGGCCCACCACGTCCTCGGCCTGCGGCTGAACGTGTGGACCGCGATCGTCGTCTTCGTCCTGGCCGTCGTCTACATCGTGATCTCCGCGAAGATCCGCCCGGGGCGCGAGGAGATCGTCGAGCCCGACCGGGACGCCGAGGGCGCTGGGGGGACCGGGACGGAGGACGGCACGGAGAAGGACGCCTCGACCCAGGACGCCCCGGCGAAGGACCCGCTGACGAAGGACGCGCCGGAGGCGGGCGGCGAGCCCGCCGCCGGGACGGCGGAAGCCTCGGAGGCGGCGGGAACCGCCGAGAAGAGCTGACCGGCGGGGCCGCCGCGCCCCGCCCCTCGCACGCACCCGCATGACCCCGGTCGCGGGGA
>NZ_JBBBEN010000052.1:130826-144806 GCF_037137275.1 Streptomyces pratensis
CCCCGCGACCGTGCGCGTCCGGCGGCCATCGCCACCGCCGCGTCCGCGAGCCCGGTGCCCCGCGAGCCCCGTCCCCGGCGCGAGAGCCTCGCCGCCAGGTCGGATGCGGCCGCCGCGTCCGCTCAAGCCTTCCCCGCCCCGAGGCCTCGGTCCCGCTCTGGCGGGCGCGCGCCCCGAAGCGGCGGGCTTCCGCACGCCGGGAACCGCCGTCGGCCGCCCTCTCCGCCGCCCCGCCAGTCGCCGGTCCGGGGAGCCCGGTGCGGGCCCGGGCGCCTGCTGAGCCACGTCTAGGCGTCCGAGTCCCGCGGACGAGTCCAGGGCCCACCGACGAGGAGCGAAGGGCTGCTCGACGGGGTGGCGAGGAAGCTGAGCCTGGCCTGTCTCTGCAGGTCAGATGGGGTGGTAAGCCAGGCCTTGCTTGCTGGCGAGGGGTGTTTGCCCGGCGTACTTTGGACTGTGTCGAAAGTTGTACTCAGCAAGGTGCGGCGGGGTGACGGCCCGCCGGGGACAATGGGGAGAGCCGAGTCGTGGCCATCATCGAGACCGACGCCGTTCTGCACGAGGCGCATCGGGACAACCACACCCACCGGGACGTGAACGGCGGCTGGCTGCGTCCCGCCGTCTTCGGCGCGATGGACGGCCTGGTCTCCAACCTCGCCCTGATGACCGGCGTGGCGGGCGGCGCGGTCTCCCAGCAGACCATCGTGATCACCGGCCTGGCGGGCCTCGCGGCCGGCGCGTTCTCCATGGCGGCCGGCGAGTACACCTCGGTCGCCTCGCAGCGCGAACTGGTCGAGGCGGAGCTCGCCGTCGAGCGCCGGGAGCTGCGCAAGCACCCCCAGGACGAGATGACGGAGCTGGCCGCGCTCTACGAGTCCCGCGGGGTCGACCCCGCGCTGGCCGTCGAGGTCGCCCGGCAGCTGTCGCGCGACCCGGAACAGGCCCTGGAGATCCACGCCCGGGAGGAGCTGGGCATCGACCCGGGCGACCTGCCCTCGCCGCTCGTGGCCGCCGGTTCGTCGTTCGGCGCGTTCGCGCTGGGCGCGCTGCTGCCCGTCCTGCCGTACCTCCTCGGCGCGAGCGCCCTGTGGCCCGCGGTGCTGCTCGCGCTGGCCGGCCTGTTCGCCTGCGGCGCGGTCGTGGCCCGGGTGACGGCCCGCAGCTGGTGGTTCAGCGGACTGCGCCAGCTCGTCCTGGGCGGTACCGCCGCGGCGATGACGTACGGCCTGGGGACCCTGTTCGGCGTGGCCGTGGGATGACGCCGAAGGCGGGCGGCAGGGGCGGCCCCGCCGCCCGAACGGCTCAACGGCGCGGAAACCCGTGTGACATACGTCTTGGCGGCGGCCCCTGGGCGGGCCGGGCCCGCCGGACCTAAAATGGCGCCCTATGCAGGGCTGCACATAAGTAGCCGTTACTCGGTGGTTTCGATTCCTGTGACACCGGGCATGAGCCGTAGGCACCGCAGGCAACGACGCCTGCTCTCTGCGGAATCCCGGGCGCCGGCTCTCCGGCTGCGGCCCACCCCTTGGTCATCCGGTCACATCCGGTCACCATGGTGTCCGCATGTTGGAATCAGCCTTCCGCTTCTTGAGAAGCGCCTCATCATGTAACCTGCACGAAATTTCGCAGAGGGCCAACGTCGTCCCTCGGCACTGCACATGCCACGACGACGACGGGAGAGCCGATGCGTATCGACGCCTGGTCGCCCATGGACGGTCGCCCCGCCCAGCAGGGGATGTACGACCCCCGTAACGAGCACGACGCCTGTGGCGTCGGGTTCGTGGCCACTCTGACCGGTGTGGCCAGCCACGAGCTGGTCGAGCAGGCGCTGACCGTACTGCGCAACCTCGAACACCGCGGCGCCACCGGCTCCGAGCCCGACTCCGGCGACGGCGCCGGCATTCTCTGCCAGGTCCCGGACGCCTTTCTCCGCGCCGAGACCCCTTTCGAACTTCCCGCCGCCGGCTCCTACGCCGTCGGCATCGCCTTCCTCCCCGCCGAGGGCTCCAGCGAGGCGGTCCGCCGAATCGAGACGATCGCCACCCAGGAGGGCCTGAAGGTCCTCGGCTGGCGCGACGTCCCCGTCGCCCCAGAGCTCCTCGGCAACGGCGCCCGCGCCACGATGCCCGCGTTCCGCCAGATCTTCGTCGCCGACGGCGAGAGCGCCGGCGTCGTCCTGGACCGCAAGGCCTTCGTCCTGCGCAAGCGCGCCGAGCGTGAGGCCGGGGTGTACTTCCCCTCGCTCTCCGCCCGCACCATCGTCTACAAGGGCATGCTGACCACCGGGCAGCTGGAGCCGTTCTTCCCGGACCTCTCCGACCGCCGCTTCGCCACCACGGTCGCTCTGGTCCACTCCCGCTTCTCCACCAACACCTTCCCCAGCTGGCCGCTGGCCCACCCCTACCGCTTCGTCGCGCACAACGGCGAGATCAACACGGTCAAGGGCAACCGCAACTGGATGAAGGCCCGCGAGTCGCAGCTCGCCTCCAGCCTCTTCGGCAGCGAGCAGCTCGACCGGATCTTCCCCGTCTGCACCCCGGACGCCTCCGACTCGGCCTCCTTCGACGAGGTCCTGGAGCTGCTCCACCTCGGCGGACGCTCGCTGCCCCACTCGGTGCTGATGATGGTCCCGGAGGCGTGGGAGAACCACGACTCCATGGACCCGGCCCGGCGCGCGTTCTACCAGTACCACGCCACGATGATGGAGCCCTGGGACGGCCCGGCCTGCGTGACCTTCACCGACGGCGTCCAGGTCGGCGCGGTCCTCGACCGCAACGGCCTGCGCCCCGGGCGTTACTGGGTCACCGACGACGGCCTCGTCGTGCTCTCCTCCGAGGTCGGCGTCCTGGACATCGACCCCGCGAAGGTCGTCCGCAAGGGCCGCCTCCAGCCCGGCCGGATGTTCCTCGTCGACACCGCCGAGCACCGCATCATCGAGGACGACGAGATCAAGGCGTCGCTCGCCGCGGAGCAGCCCTACCAGGAGTGGCTGGAAACCGGCGTGATCGGCCTCGGCGACCTGCCGGAGCGCGAGCACATCGTGCACACCCACGCCTCGGTCACCCGCCGCCAGCAGACCTTCGGCTACACCGAGGAAGAGCTGCGCGTCATCCTCGCGCCGATGGCCCGCACCGCCGGCGAGCCCCTCGGCTCCATGGGCACGGACTCGCCGATCGCCGCGCTCTCCGAGCGACCCCGGCTGCTGTTCGACTACTTCACCCAGCTCTTCGCCCAGGTCACCAACCCGCCGCTGGACGCCATCCGCGAGGAGCTCGTCACCTCGCTGCGCTCCTCGCTCGGCCCCCAGGGCAACATCCTGGAGCCGACCGCCGCGGCCTGCCGCAGCGTCACGCTGCCCTTCCCGGTGATCGACAACGACGAGCTCGCCAAGCTGATACACATCAACGCCGACGGCGACATGCCGGGCATGAAGGCCGCCACCCTCGCCGGCCTCTACCGGGTCAGCGGCGGCGGCGAAGCCCTGGCCGCACGGATCGAGGAGATCTGCGCCGAGGTCGACGCCGCCATCGAGGACGGCGCCCGCCTCGTCGTCCTCTCCGACCGGCACTCCGACGCCGAGCACGCGCCGATCCCCTCGCTGCTGCTCACCTCCGCCGTCCACCACCACCTCATCCGCACCAAGCAGCGCACCCAGGTGGGCCTGCTCGTCGAGGCCGGCGACGTCCGCGAGGTCCACCACGTCGCCCTGCTGATCGGCTACGGCGCCGCCGCGGTCAACCCGTACCTCGCCATGGAGTCCGTCGAGGACCTGGTCCGCGCGGGCACGTTCATCGAGGACGTCGAGGCCGAGCAGGCCATCCGCAACCTGATCTACGCGCTGGGCAAGGGCGTCCTGAAGGTCATGTCCAAGATGGGCATCTCCACCGTCGCCTCCTACCGCGGCGCCCAGGTCTTCGAGGCCGTCGGCCTCGACGAGGCCTTCGTCGCCAAGTACTTCAACGGCACCGCCACCAAGATCGGCGGCGCCGGCCTGGACGTCATCGCCCAGGAGGTCGCCGCCCGGCACACCAAGGCCTACCCCGCCTCCGGCATCGCGGCCTCGCACCGCGCGCTGGAGATCGGCGGCGAGTACCAGTGGCGGCGCGAGGGCGAACCGCACCTGTTCGACCCGGAGACGGTCTTCCGCCTCCAGCACTCCACCCGCAACCGGCGCTACGACGTCTTCAAGCAGTACACGGACCGCGTGAACGAGCAGTCCGAGCGCCTGATGACGCTCCGCGGCCTCTTCGGCTTCACCTCCGACCGCACCCCGATCTCCATCGACGAGGTCGAGCCCGCCTCCGAGATCGTCAAGCGCTTCTCCACCGGCGCCATGTCCTACGGCTCGATCTCCCGCGAGGCGCACGAGACGCTCGCCATCGCGATGAACCAGCTCGGCGGCAAGTCCAACACCGGAGAGGGCGGCGAGGACCCGGACCGCCTGTACGACCCGGCGCGCCGCTCCTCCATCAAGCAGGTCGCCTCCGGCCGCTTCGGCGTGACCAGCGAATACCTGGTCAACGCGGACGACATCCAGATCAAGATGGCCCAGGGCGCCAAGCCGGGCGAGGGCGGCCAGCTGCCCGGCCACAAGGTCTACCCGTGGGTCGCCAAGACGCGTCACTCGACGCCCGGCGTCGGCCTCATCTCGCCGCCGCCGCACCACGACATCTACTCCATCGAGGACCTCGCCCAGCTGATCCACGACCTGAAGAACGCGAATCCGCAGGCACGGATTCACGTGAAGCTGGTCTCCGAGGTCGGCGTCGGCACGGTCGCCGCCGGTGTCTCCAAGGCACACGCGGACGTCGTCCTCATCTCCGGCCACGACGGCGGAACGGGCGCCTCCCCGCTCACCTCGCTCAAGCACGCGGGCGGCCCCTGGGAGCTCGGCCTCGCAGAGACCCAGCAGACGCTGCTGCTCAACGGCCTGCGCGACCGCATCGTCGTGCAGACCGACGGCCAGCTCAAGACCGGCCGCGACGTCGTCATCGCCGCACTGCTGGGTGCGGAGGAGTTCGGTTTCGCGACCGCGCCGCTCGTCGTCTCCGGCTGCGTCATGATGCGCGTCTGCCACCTGGACACCTGCCCGGTCGGCATCGCCACCCAGAACCCGGTCCTGCGGGACCGGTTCTCCGGCAAGGCCGAGTACATCGTCAACTTCTTCCAGTTCATCGCGGAGGAGGTCCGCGAGATCCTCGCCGAGCTGGGCTTCCGCACCATCGAGGAGGCCGTCGGCCACGCGGAGCTGCTAGACACGGACCGGGCCGTCACCCACTGGAAGGCGCAGGGCCTCGACCTCGCCCCGCTCTTCCACGTGCCCGAACTGCCCGAGGGCGCGGTCCGGCACCGCGCCGTCGAGCAGGACCACGGCCTGACGAAGGCGCTCGACAACCAGCTGATCAAGCTGGCCGCCGACGCGCTGGGCGCCGAGAGCGCCGAAGCCGCCCAGCCGGTCCGCGCCCAGGTGGCGATCCGCAACATCAACCGGACCGTCGGCACCATGCTCGGCCACGAGGTGACCAAGAAGTTCGGCGGCGCGGGCCTGCCCGAGAACACCGTCGACATCACCTTCACCGGCTCGGCCGGCCAGTCCTTCGGCGCTTTCGTGCCGCACGGTGTGACGCTGCGCCTGGAGGGCGACGCCAACGACTACGTCGGCAAGGGCCTCTCCGGCGGCCGGGTGATCGTCCGCCCGGACCGGGGCGCCGACCACCTCGCCGAGTACTCCACCATCGCCGGCAACACCATCGGCTACGGAGCCACCGGCGGAGAGATCTTCCTGCGGGGCCGCACCGGCGAGCGCTTCTGCGTCCGCAACTCCGGCGCGTTGGTCGTCTCCGAGGGCGTGGGCGACCACGGCTGCGAGTACATGACCGGCGGCCACGCCGTCGTCCTCGGCGAGACCGGCCGCAACTTCGCCGCCGGCATGTCGGGCGGTGTCGCCTACGTCATCGACCTGGACCGCGACAACGTCAACGTCGGCAACCTCGGCGCGATCGAGGAGCTGACCGAAGCCGACCAGCAGTGGCTGCACGACGTCGTGCGCCGCCACCAGGAGGAGACCGGCTCCACCGTCGCCGAGAAGCTCCTCGCCGAGTGGGACAGCGCCGACGGCGGCGTCACCCGCTTCAGCAAGATCATCCCGTCCACGTACAAGGCAGTGCTCGCCGCCAAGGACGCCGCTGAGCTCGCCGGTCTCTCCGAGCAGGAGACCACCGAGAAGATGATGGAGGCGGCGACCCATGGCTGACCCCAAGGGCTTTCTGACCACCGGACGCGAGGTCGCGCAGACCCGCCCCGTGGCCGAACGCGTCAAGGACTGGAACGAGGTCTACGTTCCGGGCTCGCTGCTCCCCATCATCAGCAAGCAGGCCGGCCGCTGCATGGACTGCGGCATCCCGTTCTGCCACAACGGCTGCCCGCTCGGAAACCTCATCCCCGAGTGGAACGACTACGCCTACCGCGAGGACTGGACCGCCGCCTCCGAGCGGCTGCACGCCACGAACAACTTCCCGGAGTTCACCGGGCGGCTGTGCCCGGCCCCCTGCGAGTCGGCGTGCGTACTCGGCATCAACCAGCCCGCCGTCACCATCAAGAACGTCGAAGTCTCCATCATCGACAAGGCCTGGGACAGCGGCGACGTCACCCCGCAGCCGCCCGAGCGGCTCTCCGGCAAGACCGTCGCGGTCATCGGCTCCGGCCCGGCGGGACTCGCCGCCGCCCAGCAGCTGACCCGGGCCGGCCACACGGTCGCCGTCTACGAGCGCGCGGACCGCATCGGCGGACTCCTGCGGTACGGCATCCCCGAGTTCAAGATGGAGAAGTCGCACATCAACCGCCGCATCGAGCAGATGCGCCTGGAGGGCACCAAGTTCCGTACGGAGGTGGAGATCGGCAAGGACATCGACGCCGCCAAGCTCCGCCGCCGCTACGACGCGGTGGTCGTCGCGGCCGGCGCCACCGTCTCCCGCGACCTGCCGGTGACCGGCCGCGAGCTGGGCGGCATCCACTTCGCGATGGAGTACCTGCCGCTCGCCAACAAGGTGCAGGAGGGGGACCTGACGGTCTCCCCGATCACCGCCCAGGGCAAGCACGTCGTCGTCATCGGCGGCGGCGACACCGGGGCGGACTGCGTCGGCACCGCCCACCGCCAGGGCGCGGCCTCCGTCACCCAGCTGGAGATCATGCCGAAGCCGGGCGAGGAGCGGGCCCCGGGCCAGCCGTGGCCCACCTTCCCGATGCTCTACAAGGTCACCTCCGCGCACGAGGAGGGCGGCGAGCGGGTCTACTCCGTCTCCACCACCCACTTCGAGGGCGACGAGGACGGCAACGTCGCGGCCCTCCACCTGGTCGAGGTCGAGTTCAAGGACGGTAAGCTGGAGCAGAAGCCCGGCACGGAGCGGCGCATCCCCGCGCAGCTCGTCACCCTCGCCATGGGCTTCACCGGTACCGACCAGTCCAACGGCCTGGTCCAGCAGTTCGGCCTGGAGCTCGACCAGCGCGGCAACGTCGCCCGCGACGAGCACTACGCGACCAACGTCGACGGCGTCTTCGTCGCCGGTGACGCGGGACGCGGCCAGTCGCTGATCGTCTGGGCGATCGCCGAGGGCCGCTCCGCCGCCCGCGGAGTGGACCGCTACCTGACCGGGAGCAGCGCCCTGCCGGCGCCCATCCGGCCGACGGACCGTTCCCTGCTGGTCTGACCCCCCCCGGGACCCCCCCCGGGCCGCGCGGCCCGGGGCGCGTCCCCCACCACACGTCCCGTACAACGGCGTACGGAACTGAACGCGGCGCCCGCCTGTCCCCGACCGGACCCGGTGGGCGCCGTGGCGCGTCCGGAGCCGGAAGGCCCCTGCCGCCCGCGCCGGGCGTGCGCCGAGACCCGCGCCGGGCCGTGTCCCCCAGGGCTCCGCCCGCCGCCTCACCCGCCCGTCAGAGCCGAGGTCTTCAGCACCACCGCGACGGCGAACAGCCCCACCAGCAGCAGCCCGGCCGCGAGCTGCGCCGGCCAGACCCGCAGCCGCGCCGGCGTGTAGGCGAGCCCGTACGTCACCAGCGCCCCGGTCAGCAGCCCGCCCAGATGCCCCTGCCACGAGGCGAACAGGGCCGAGAGCACCATCCAGAGCAGGAACCCGGCCATGAACCGGTTGACCGCCGCCATGTCGTGGCCCAGGCGCCGGCTGATCACCCAGTACGCCGCGGCGAGCCCGAAGACCGCGCCGGACGCGCCGACCGTCGAGGTGTCCGGGGCCAGCAGATACACCAGGACCGAACCGCCCACCGCGGCCAGCAGGTACAGCGCCAGGTAGCGGGCCCGGCCGAGCCGCCCCTCCACCGCCCGGCCGATGTTCCACAGCGCGAACATGTTGAAGACCAGGTGCATCACGCCGAACGAGGTGTCCGGCGGCAGATGCAGGAAGGCCCCCGTCACCAGCCGGTACCACTCACCGTCCGCGATGCCCGTCAGCTCGTACCCGGCGAACGTGTCGCCCCGGTAGTAGTACTGCTCGCCGTCCGGCCCGGTGAGCGCGGCCCCCAGCACCGCGAACCGGTCCACCAGCCCGGGCCGCAGCACCTCGCCGACGTAGGCCAGGGCGTTGAGCGCCATCAGCACGTAGGTCACCACCGGGGCGGTCGCCCCGCCCGCCGCCCCGCCGAAGACCGTGCGGGCCTGCCGCACCGACCGCCGGCCCTCCGCCACGCACTCCACGCAGTGATGGCCGACAGCGGCCTCCCGCATGCAGTCGGGGCAGATGTAGCGGTCGCAGCGGGTGCAGCGCACATACGCCTCGCAGGACGGGTGGCGGTAACACGCGGTGGCGGCGGCCTCCATGGCCGGCTCCTTCACTCCAGTGCGTCACGGGGCCGGTGGGGGCGGCGGCGCTCAAGATAGCGAACCCCGCGAGGACGGCCCGGCCCGGGGTCTCGCGGCGCCCCGGGACCCGGCGCGGACGATAGGCCCTAAGCTCGAAGTCCGCAGACCGCTAAACGGGGGGCCGCCATGCACGGTGCGCACGTGGCCGAGGGGCGAGGGGCCATCAGCCTGAGCAAGGTGCGGGAGCGTGCCCCGGGCCTGGTCAGCCTGTACAAGAACGCCGGGGCCTCACTGGAGCGACGCGGCCTCAGCGGCCTGCGGGCAGCCGTCTACCTCGTCCTCGACCGCTCCGGCTCGATGAGGAGCTATTACAAGGACGGCAGCGTCCAGGCACTGGCCGATCAGGTCCTGGGCCTGTCGGCCCACCTCGACGACGACGGCCGGGTGCCCGTCGTCCTCTTCTCCACCGACATCGACGCCGTCGCCGAGATCGCCCTGGACGATCACCGCGGCCGGATCGACGCCATCGTGGCGGGTCTCGGGCACATGGGGCGGACCAGCTACCACGTGGCCATGGACGCGGTCATCGACCACTACCTCGACAGCGGCTCCACCGAGCCCGCCCTGGTCGTCTTCCAGACGGACGGCGGTCCGGTCAGCAAGCACGCCGCGGAACGCTACCTCTGCAAGGCGGCCGAGCTGCCGCTCTTCTGGCAGTTCGTCGGCTTCGGCAACACCCGAAGCAACCAGTTCGACTTCCTGCGCAAGCTCGACGAACTCGCCGTCCCCGCCGCACGGCCCGTCGACAACGCGGGCTACTTCCACGCCGGAACCGACCCCCGCACGGTCCCGGACGCCGAGCTGTACGACCGGCTGCTCGCCGAGTTCCCGCAGTGGCTGGCCGCCGCGCGGGCCCGGGGGATCGTCCGATGACGGTACGGGTCCTGCGCGCTGCCGACCGCCCGCCGAAGCCCTGGCGGAACGGCGGCGGGCTCACCCGGGAGATCGCCGCCTTCCCCGAGGGCGCCGGGGCGGACGGGTTCGACTGGCGGGTGAGCCTCGCGGACGTCACGGCCGACGGCCCGTTCTCCTCCTTCCCGGGCGTGGACCGCACCCTGACCGTGGTCGAGGGCGCGGGGATGGACCTCGTCGTCGGCGGCGAGCACCACATCGTCGACGAGCCGCTGTGGCCGCACGACTTCCCCGGCGACCTGCCGACCGACGGCTTCCTGCTCGGCGGGCCCGTCGTCAACCTCAACGTCATGCGCCGCCGGGACCGCGCGCGGGCGGAGACCGCCGTCGTCTGCGGCACCGTGCGGCTCCTGCCGCCCCCGGGCGGCACGGTCCTGGCCGTCTCCCTGGACGACGGGGCGGTGCTGGAGGACGCGGACATCCGCCTGGAGCGCTACGACGCGGTGCTGGCGGCGGGGGAGTCGCCGGGCGTGCTGCGGACGATGGGCCAGGCGGTGGTGATCACTTTCCCGGACGGGTGAGCCCCCGCTCCATCCGGACAGAAGGTGTCGGGTATCCGGTGTTCGATGACGCGCATGACGTCTTTCGCCCCCGAACCCCCCTCCGCGCTCTCCGCCGTCTCCTGGGACGGTTTCGCCGCCGCGGAGCCCGCGTTCGCCGACACCGTGCGCCGGCGCTTCCAGCTCTACCGGCACCACGTCCTGGCCACCCTCCGGAAGGACGGCTCGCCCCGGGTCACCGGCCTGGAGACCGACTTCCGTTTCGGGGAGCTGCTGCTGGGCATGATGCCGAACTCCCGCAAGGCCCAGGACCTGGGGCGCGACGCACGCTTCGCGCTCCAGGCCAACCCCGGCCCCGACGCCGAGATGGCCGATGGCGACGTCCGCGTCAGCGGCCGGGCCGTGGAGATCACGGACCCGGCGACCCTCGCCCGGTTCGTCGAGGAGGCGAGCCCTCCGGAGCCGTTCCACCTCTTCCGGGCGGAGGTGACCGAAGTGGTCCGCACCGGGCTCGACGGTGAGGCGCTGGTCATCCAGTCCTGGCGTCCCGGGCGCCCGTTGCGCACCGTGCGCCGTACCGGCGACGCCGCCCCGCCGACCGAGGTGGGCTGAACCGCCGTGCGGGCTCGCGGGCCCGGCCGGGNNNCCCGCGACACCGCGGCCGCCTCCACGCCGGTGGCAGTCCGGCCGCAGGACGGACAATGGGCGGGTGCCTACCAAGAAGAAGCCCCAGGCGACCCCCACCCCCGAGCGGAGGCGTGAACTCCTGGCCGTCGCCGCCGAGGTCTTCGCCGCCCGGGGATACAACGCCACCACCGTCCGCCGGATCGCGGACGAGGCGGGGATGCTCGCGGGCAGCCTCTACTACCACTTCGACTCCAAGGAGGCGATGGTCGACGAGATCCTCGCTGCCTTCGTCGACGAGCTGGGGCAGGGCTACGACACGGTCCTGCGGGCCGGCCTCGGCCCCCGCGAGACCGTCGAGGCCCTGGTCGCCGAGTCCTTCCGGGAGATCGACCGGCACCGCCCCGCCGTCGCCATCTACCAGAAGGAGGCCCAGCACCTCGCCTCCCAGCCGCGCTTCGCCTACCTCCTGGAGGCGCAGGCGAAGTTCGAGAGGGCCTGGCTCGGCGCCCTGGAGCGCGGTGTCGCGGAGAAGGCCTTCCGCGACGACCTCGACACCGCGCTCGCCTACCGCTTCGTCCGGGACACCGTCTGGGCCGCGGCCTCCTGGTACCGGCCCGGCGGCCCCCACAGCCCCGAGCAGATCACCCGCCAGTACCTCTCGATGGTGCTCGACGGGATCGCCGTGCGGGCCGCGCCACCGCACGAGCGGCTCTGAGAACCGCCCGTACACCGGCCGTACCCCCTCTGGGCAGCCGACCTTCCCCTCGGGAAGCACGGAGCGATCCACCGCTCCGGGGGAGGACGTGCTACGGTGTTCCCGTTGCAGTTTTGGTACCCATGAACTTTATGTGCGCCTGACGGGAATGCTTCCTCAGGCGCATTATTGTTTTCCGGCTTTCTCCGGATGGGGCTCAATGCGGCGACTTGGAATCCGTAAAGTGCGGATTTCCGGCACTGCACCTCTTTTAGGAGAATGACATGGCTACTGGAACCGTGAAGTGGTTCAACTCGGAAAAGGGCTTTGGCTTCATCGAGCAGGACGGCGGCGGCGCCGACGTCTTCGCCCACTACTCCAACATCGCCACCTCGGGCTTCCGTGAGCTCCAGGAGGGCCAGAAGGTCTCCTTCGACGTCACGCAGGGCCAGAAGGGCCCGCAGGCGGAGAACATCGTCCCGGCCTGATCGCCGGACGCGTACCTCGCTGACCGGGGCCCGCACCGTCAAGGTGCGGGCCCCGGTTTGTGCTGTCCGAGCAACAGCCCGTTTCGTGCGCACGTCCTGGGGGCGCACCACAGACGGCCGGGCGGCACATCGTATGTCCCATTCGGCAGTTGCCCAGGAATCCCCCCAGGAGGGCAATTCCCCATGACCCGCTCCGAACACCAGGACCGCAACCCCCGCTCCCGTCCGGCCCGAGGCCGCGGCCAGGGCGCGGCCCAGGCCCCGTCGAACGGCAGGGGCGCCCCTCGCGGCAAGGCCCCGGCCCGCCGCCGTGCTCTCCCGCCGCAGGGCGAGTTCGCCGTACCGGAGACCAAGACCCCGGCGCTTCCGGCCGTGGCGGCCTTCGCCGACCTCGACATGCCCGCCGCGCTGCTGAAGACCCTCACCGCGCAGGGCGTCACCGAACCGTTCCCGATCCAGGGCGCGACCCTGCCGAACTCGCTGGCCGGCCGGGACATCCTCGGCCGCGGCCGCACCGGCTCCGGCAAGACGCTCGCCTTCGGTCTGGCCCTGCTGGCCCGCACCGCCGGACGCCGCAGCGAGCCACGCGCACCGCTCGCCCTCGTCCTCGTCCCGACCCGTGAACTGGCCCAGCAGGTCACCGACGCGCTCACCCCGTACGCGACCTCCGTGAACCTGCGGCTCGCCACCGTCGTCGGCGGCATGTCGATCACCAGGCAGTCCGCTGCCCTGCGGCGCGGCGCCGAAGTTCTCGTCGCCACCCCGGGCCGGCTCAAGGACCTCATCGAGCGCGGCGACTGCCGGCTCGACGAGGTCGCCATCACCGTCCTCGACGAGGCCGACCAGATGGCCGACATGGGCTTCATGCCGCAGGTCGTCGCGCTGCTCAAGCAGGTCGAGGCGGACGGTCAGCGGATGCTGTTCTCGGCGACCCTGGACAAGAACATCGACCGGCTCGTCAAGATGTTCCTCACCGACCCGGTCGTGCACTCCGTCGACCCGTCCGCCGGTGCGGTCACCACGATGGAGCACCACGTGCTCCACGTCCTGGACGAGACCGACAAGAAGGCCGTCGCCACGAAGATCGCCGCCCGTGAGGGCCGGGTGATCATGTTCGTCGACACCAAGCGCGCCGCCGACCGCTTCGCCAAGCGGCTGCTCGCCAGCGGTGTACGGGCGGCCGCCCTGCACGGCGGGCGCTCCCAGCCGCAGCGCAACCGGACCCTGGACCAGTTCAAGACCGGTGAGGTCACCGCGCTCGTCGCGACGAACGTCGCGGCGCGCGGCATCCATGTCGACGACCTCGACCTGGTCGTCAACGTGGACCCGCCCACCGACCACAAGGACTACCTGCACCGCGGCGGGCGCACCGCGCGCGCGGGGGAGTCCGGCAGCGTCGTCACGCTGGTGCTGCCGGAGGAGAAGCGGGAGATGACCCGGCTGATGCAGGACGCGGGCATCGCGCCGCGCACCACGCGGGTCACCTCCAGCGACGCGGAGCTGTCCCGCATCACGGGGGCGCGCGAGCCGTCGGGCGTAGCGATCGTCATCGAGGCGCCCCAGCCGACCCCGCCGAAGCAGCGGACCCGGTCGGGCGGCGCCGCCTCCGGCGCGGGCAACGGCGGCACCGTCCGCTCCGGCAGCCGGGGTCGCGGGCGGCGCGGCGGGAGCGGTACGGGTGCTTCCGGCGGTTTTGCCCAGAGCGGCGGCGAGGCGCGGGGTACGGGCCGGTCCGGCGGCTCGGCGCGCGGCGGCGCCGGGCGCTCGGGCGGCGAGCCCCGGGGCGCGGGCCGCTCCGGCGCGGGCCGCGGTGGAGCGGGCGCGGGGACGCGGGGGCGTCGGGCCGCCTGAGCGCGTTGGGCGGCGGCCGCGGCCGCCGCC
>NZ_JBBBEN010000052.1:144882-155093 GCF_037137275.1 Streptomyces pratensis
TTCCGGGCCGCCGCCCCGGGCCCCGCAGTCCGGCGTCCCTCCCGTGCGGGACGCCGCGTCGTCCGGCGGTGCCGCTCCCGCTGTCACCCGGTCGGGGCCCCAGGAACTTGTACGACACGAGGGTCGTCACGCCACGGTGGCCCGGTGCGACACCGCCGTGCCCCCCCGTCCGCATCAGCCACCACGGGCCGGACGCGGACGCGGGGCGGGGCTCCACCACCGTGCCGTCCGGGGAGCCCCGCACATATCGGTGGCGCGGCCCGGGCCCCGGCGGCGAAGATCACCGCATGCGTGCCTTCCTGGAGACCGACCGACTCGTGCTGCGCCCCTTCACGGACGCCGACGTTCCTGACCTGCTCGCCCTCGACAACGACCCCGACGTCATGCGCTACATCAACGGCGGCCGGCCGACGAGCGAGCAGGACATCCGGGGCCGGACCCTGCCCAGGCTCCTCCACGACCACCCGTGCACCGGGGCCCGCGGCTACTGGGCAGCGCTGCGGAAGGACACCGGGACCTTCCTGGGATGGTTCGAACTCCGCCCCCTGAACGACCACGACCCCGCCGTGGCCGAACTCGGCTACCGGCTGCACCGGTCCGCCTGGGGCCGCGGATACGCCACCGAGGGCGCACGGGCCCTGGTGAACAAGGCCTTCACCGACCTCGGGGTCGAACAGGTCACCGCGAACACCATGGCGGTCAACGTCGCGTCCCGCCGGGTGATGGAGAAGGCGGGCCTCACCTTCCTGCGGGCCTACACCGAGGACTGGCCGGAGACCATCGAGGGCTCCGAACACGGCGAGGTCGCCTACGTGCTCACCCGAAAGGCCTGGGAGCGCGCCCGGTGAGCCGGCGGCCGCCGGGGCCCTCCGAACGGATCAGCCGCGCCCCTCCAGCAGCGCCGCGATCTCCCGGTGCCCGGTGTGCAGATCGGTCCCCGCCGACGGCACGCCGTCGCGGAGCAGCTCCACCGTCACGGTCTCCTCGCCGTTCGCCCGTTCACGCCTGGTGACCGCGTCGATTCCGGGGCCGTACGTCTCCTCCAGCTGCCGCAGCAGCTCCCGCTCGGGGTCGATCCCGGCCATCTGCCGCGCCTCCCGCAGCGCGTCGGCCACCGCCGCCTCCTGCCCCGCCGCCCCCGCACCGTGCGTGAGCAGCGCCCGGACGGTCCGCAGCGAGCCGCGCCGGGCGGCCAGGACCAGCATCGCCTCCCCCTGCGGGCCGGGCAGCGAGGGGTCGGCGCCCCACCGGAGCAGCAGCTCCACCGTGGGGGCGTGGCCGAGGCCGACCGCCCAGCGCAGCGCCGTGAAGCCGTACTCCTCCCGCAGGTCCGGCCGCGCCCCCGCGGACAGCAGCGCCTCCACCACCTCGGTGTGGCCGCCGCAGGCCGCCCCGCACAGGGGCAGGTCGCTCGCCCCCGGCCCGCTCGCCCGGTCGGGGTCCGCCCCGGCCGCGAGGAGCAGCCGTACCGCCCCCGGACGGTCCTGGACCGACGCCAGGTAGAGCGCGGTCGTGCCTTCCTCGTCGCTCGCCTCGGCCCGCGCACCCGCGCGCAGGGCCCGCACGACCGCGTTCTCGTCCTCGTACAGCGCGTCGAACAGGCTGGGTTCGTCCCTGATCGGCTCGTTCGTCATGCTTCGACCCTACGGTGGTCCCGGCGCGGCTCAGGTGTCGCACTCCAGGGCCGTGCGGCACAGCCCGCAGCGCGCGGTGAACCGGCCCCGGACGGGGACCCGGAGGCGCTGGTGGCAGGCGGGGCAGGGGAAGGAGACGCGCGGCTCGGGGCCGCCGGTCTCGAAGGCGTACGGGAGGCCCGGGTCCGTGCCGGCGCCGGGGTGGTTCCGGGCGTTCCGCCGGTCCTTGGCGTACCGGCGGCGGCTCGCCCAGCCGGCGGCGGCCAGCGGGGGCCGGCGCAGATCGTGCAGGGCCCGCGCCCGCCCCTCGGTGTACGCCGTGTAGGCCTGCGGGCTGGTGAACCACGGGGAGGGGTCCTCGCCGAAGGCGAACGCCCGCTTCGCCAGGACGTATCCGAATTCCTCGGGAGTCAGATAGCCGAGCTTCTGCCGGGACGTGGCGTCCTCGCGGAAGGCGTCCAGCAGCAGCCAGCCCGTGCCGAGATAGGCCGTGGTCGTGTCGGTCAGGATCTCGTTGGCGCGGGTGCCGGGGAACTCCAGGCCGAGCCGGTGCAGCAGCACATGGGTGACCTCGTGCGCGAGGGCCGCGCCGATGTCCCGGCGGTGGGTGCGAAAGCGGTCGTTCAGCTCGATGAAGTACTCCGGGCCGGCGGTGAGTTCGACGCTCGCGGCGTGCTCCATGGCGCGGAAGCCCACGATCACGCGGGCGTCGGGCAGGTGGAGGTGGTGGACCAGGGAGCGCGCCACCCGTTGGGCGCCCAGGTGCAGGTCCTCCTCGTCCCCGAAGGCGGCGTCGGCCGGCGGGAGGCTGGTGGCGTAGGCGTGGACGCCGTCCGCGGAGAGTCGCCGGTAGAGCGCGGTGATGGCGGAGCGGACCGTGTCCAGGTGCGGAAAGCCATGGACGACCGGTGCGCCCGGAGGGCTGTTCGACACGTCATGTCCCCCATCCGCGACGTCCGACGGATGCCCACTGTATGCCGGGCCGGGGGCCGAGGCCCGCGGCGGAAGCCGGCGGCCTTGGCCGGAAAGTGCGCCTTGTGGGGGCGGTGACCAGCTACCGATAATCGGATGGTTCTTGTCGGGTGCATGACCAAACCGGCTGTGGTGCCGGCTGTCATCACGCCGCCCGGGACACACACCGTCCCCCACGCGCGCCCCCAGCACCCCCACGCAAGCCCCCCACGCCAGCCCCCACGAAAGAAGGCAGCCCGTGAAGCAGCTCCTGCGTGCGCTGAAAAGATGCTCCGTCGTCCTCGCCGCGGTCGCCCTCGCGACCGTCAGCCTCCAGCCCGCCACCGCCTCCGCGGCCCCCAACCCCGTCGTCGGCGGCACCCGGGCCGCGCAGGGCGAGTTCCCCTTCATGGTCCGGCTCTCCATGGGCTGCGGCGGCGCGCTCTACGCCCGAGACATCGTCCTCACCGCCGCCCACTGCGTGAACGGATCGGGCAACACCACCTCGATCACCGCTACCGCGGGCGTCGTCGACCTCCGTTCCCCGAGCGCCGTCAAGGTCAGGTCCACCAAGGTCCTCCAGGCCCCCGGCTACAACGGCGCCGGCAAGGACTGGGCCCTGATCAAGCTCGCCCAGCCGATCGACCAGCCCACCCTCAAGATCGCCACCACCACCGCCTACAACCAGGGCGTCTTCACCGTCGCCGGCTGGGGCGCCGACCGCGAAGGCGGCAGCCAGCAGCGCTACCTGCTCAAGGCCAACGTCCCGTACGTCTCCGACACCGCCTGCCGGGCCGCCTACGGCAGCAGCCTCGTCCCCTCAGAGGAACTGTGCGCCGGCTACCCCGACACCGGCGGCATCGACACCTGCCAGGGCGACTCCGGCGGCCCCATGTTCCGCAAGGACAACGCCGGCGAATGGACCCAGGTCGGCATCGTCAGCTGGGGCCGCGGCTGCGCCCGGCCCGGCTACCCGGGCGTCTACACCGAGGTCTCGACCTTCGCGTCCGCCATCGCCTCCGCGGCCGCCTCACTCTGACCCTGCCGGGGCCCGCCCCCCGGCCATCGCCCCTCCCGGGCCGCGGTCACGGCTCCACCACCCCGGGGGCGCCCGCCCGCACGGGCGCCCCCGGACCCAGCTCCACCCACGGACCGCCCGCACCCTCCAGCTCCAGCACCCACACCTCGTTGGCCCCCTCACGGAGCACCGGGCCCGGCACATACAGCACCCGCTGCGGGCCCACCGACCAGTACCGGCCCAGACAGAAACCGTTCACCCACACGAACCCCCGCGTCCAGCCCGGCAGCGCGAGGCCCGCGTGATCCGCGTCCGCCGCGCCCCCGATCGTGAACCACCCCCGGAACAGCCCCGTACGGCCCGCTCCCGCAGACCCGTCGGCCACCGCCGGCACCGTACGGAACGGAACCGCCGCCACCGCGCCCGCCACCTCGAAGGCCTCCAACCGCAACGCCCGCGCCCGCACCCCGTGCAGATACTGCCGCTCGTGCAGCACCCCGCCCGTGATGCCCTTCGGCTCACCGAGACGCGGTCCGTAGTTGACCCGGCCCAGCGACTCCACCCACAGCTCGACCTCCGCCGGACCCGCCACCGGCTCCGGCAACGGGCCGCTCGCCTCGGTCAGCACCCCCGCCCTGACCCCGTCCACGTACACCACCGCCCGGTCGCGCAACCCCGAGACCCCCAGCGGATACGCCTGGCGCGGCCCCGGCACCGCCACCCGGTAACACACCAGCCCCCGGTCCACCCCCAGCTCCTCGAACGTCGGCGGCGCCCCCGACACCGGCGCCTGAGGATCACCCAGCGCCTCCAGCACCTCCCCGAGCGGCGCCCACTCCACCAGCTCCGCCCGCACCCGCACCCCGAGCCCGACCGGCTCCGGGGGCAACGCAGGCAACGGCCCTCGCGCGTACTCCCGCAGAACCTCCCGGAACAGCCGGAACTTCTCCGTCGGCCGCCCGTACTCGTCGACGGGCGCGTCGTAGTCGTACGACGTCACCGTCGGCCGGAGCTCCCCGTCCTGCACCGGACCCGACCGGTTCGCCCCCGCCCAGCCCCCGAAGTTCGTCCCGCCGTGCGCCATGTAGACGTTCACCGACCCTCCGCACTCCAGGACCTCCCGCAACGCCCCCGCCGCCTGCGCCGGGTCACGCAGCACCGGCTCCGCCCCCCAGTGGTCGAACCAGCCGCACCAGAACTCCATGCACATCAGCGGGCCCCCTGGCCGATGGCGGCGCAGCACCTGGAACCCCGCCGCCGCACCCGACCCGAAATTGGCCGTCGCCAGGAGCCCCGGCACCGAACCGCCGGTCAGCATGTGGTCCTCGGGCCCGTCCGACGTGAACAGCGGAACCGTCACCCCGCACTGCCGCAGCAACCCCGCCAGCCACTCCAGATACACCGCGTCACTGCCATAACTTCCGTACTCGTTCTCCACCTGCACCAGAACCACCGGACCACCCCGGGAGACCTGACGCCGCGCCACCTGCGGCAGCAGTGCCAGAAACCACCGCTCCACCGCCGCCCGGTACTCCGCGTCCCGCGTCCGCACCCGCCGCCCGAACCGGCCCGTCACCCAGACCGGCAGCCCGCCGTTCTCCCACTCGGCGCAGATGTACGGACCCGGCCGCACGATCGCCAGCAGCCCGGCCCGCCGCACCGCGTCCAGAAACCGGCCGAGCGCCGCGACGTCCCGGTACTCACCCGCACGCGGCTCGTGCAGATTCCACGGCACATACGTCTCGACGCAGTTCAGACCCATCGCCGCCAGCATCGACAGACGGTGCTCCCACTGCTCCTCGTGCACCCGGAAGTAGTGCAGCGCACCCGACAACAGCCGCACCGGCTCCCCGTCGAGCCGGAAACAGTCGTCCTCCACGGTGAAGTCGCTCATGCCGCTCGTCCTCTCCTGCGCTGTCCGGCCCACCGTGGGCCCGCCGGGCCGCGGGCCCGCGGTCGGACCAGCCTGGCCCCTGGCGCCGGGCCCGTCCATGGACAAAGATCGCTGCCGATAGGACGCAACGGCCGGAACGGGAGGAAGGGAGAGCGCCGATGCACCACCCGCCGGCCTACCGCACCTGGATGCGCTTCTTCACCCCCAGCCCGCTCCACCACCGCCTGGGCCTGGCCTGCCTCGGCGTCGGCCTCCAGCACGGCGCCCTGCCCACCGTCGGCCCCCGCACCCTGGACCACCACGTCGCCGTGATCGTCGACTCCGGCAGCGGATGGTTCCAGGGCGCCGACGGGCGCCGCACCCCCGTCACCGGCCCCACCCTCATCTGGCTGACGCCCGGGACCCCCCACCACTACGGAGCCGACCCCGGCACCGGCTGGGACGAGAGCTTCGTCGACTTCACCGGCCCCGCCACCACCGCCTACACCGAACTCGGCTACATCGAACCCGGCCGCCCCCTCGTCCCGCTCTCCGACACCGCCGCCCCCCGCGCGGCCGTCGGCCGCATCGTCCGCGCCGCCCGACGCGGCAACCCCCTCCTGGAAGTGGAGACCGGAGCCGCCGTCCACGAACTCCTCGTCTCCCTGCGCCGAGCCCGCGCCGGCACCGGACCCGACGGAGACCCCGTGCTCCACGCGCTGGCCCGCGACGCGTTCCAGCCGCTCACCGTCGCCGAACACGCCGCCCGGCACGCCATGACCCCCGCGGAACTGCGCACCGCCGTACGCCGCGGAGCCGGATGCAGCCCCAAGGACTACCTGCTCGGCATCCGCCTCGGCCGCGCCAAAGAGCTCCTCGCCGCCACCGACCTGCCCATCGCCGCCGTAGGCCGCCGCGTCGGCTACGACGACCCCGCCTACTTCTCCCGCCTCTTCGCCCGCCGCGTCGGCACCGCCCCCGTCCGCTTCCGCGAACAGCAACGCCGCAGCGTGCCGGGCGGCTGGAGCGACCGGGCGCCCGACCCGGACCACCCGCCGACCATCGCGACGTGACCGAACCCCCCGCCCGCCCGCCACCGTGACGGGACCCGGCCGGCTCTCCCGCCCACCACCCTGACGAGGCCGGACCGCGCCTCCCCTCGGCCCCGCGATGTGGCCGGGCACGCTCCCCACCGATCACAGGGGCGGAGCGGGATGCGTCTAAGCTCGCTCTCCATGAGCACGAGCGAAATCGACGCCTCCGTACAGACCGAACTGCACCGGCTGCGCGAGAGCATCGACAACATCGACGCCGCCGTCGTCCACATGCTGGCCGAGCGCTTCAAGGCCACCCAGCAGGTCGGCCGCCTCAAGGCCGACCACCGGCTGCCCCCCGCCGACCCCGCCCGCGAGACCCGCCAGATCGCCCGGCTCCGGCAACTGGCGCAGAGCGCGAACCTGGACCCGGCGTTCGCGGAGAAGCTCCTGAACTTCATCATCGCCGAGGTCATCCGCCACCACGAGCGCATCGCCGAAGAGGCGGACGGCGGCGACGCGGCCGGGCCGGGGTCCTGACCGCCCCCCGGACCCACCACCCCCGAAGGCCCCGCCGACGACGTCGGAGGCCACCGACGCCGATACCGGGGGAGACGCGGGCCACCGAAGCCGAAGCCGAAGCCGAAGCCGAAGCCGAAGCCGAGGACGCCGGAGGCCGCTGAGGCCGGTACCGAGCGCGCCGCAGCCCCCGGAAACCGCCCTCCGGCCCGACTCCGAAGCCCTGTACCGCCGGCAAACGCCCGCCGCTGCGAAGCCCCGCGCCCACCGTGCGCCGCCCGCCCCGCGCCCGCCCGTCCGCCCAGGGAGAACCCCCCTGGGCGCGCCGCACCCCGTACGGCAGCATGGGGCCATGTCCGTACTGACGCGCGACGAAGCGCAGACCCGAGCCCAGATCATCGACGTGGAGCGGTACACGATCGCCCTCGACCTCACCACCGGCGAGGAGACCTTCGACTCCCGCACCGCCATCCGGTTCACCGCCCACACGGCCGGAGACACCTTCGTCGAGGTCAAGCCCGCCACCCTGCGCTCGGTCAGCCTCGACGGACGACCCCTGGACCCCGCCCTCCTCGACGGCAACCGCTACCCCCTCACCGGCCTCACCCCCGGCAGCCACGAACTGCACGTCGACGCCGCCATGAACTACTCGCGCACCGGCGAGGGCATGCACCGCTTCACCGACCCCACCGACGGCGAGACCTACCTCTACACCCAACTGTTCCTGGAGGACGTCCAGCGCGTCTTCGCCGCCTTCGACCAGCCCGACCTCAAGTCCGTCTTCGCCATCGACGTCACCGCCCCCCGAGGCTGGACCGTCCTCGGCAACGGCATCGCCGACCACACCGGCGACGGCCACTGGACCATCGCCCCCACCCCCCTCATCTCCACCTACCTCGTCGCCGTCGCCGCAGGCCCCTGGCACTCCATCACCACCCAGCACGCCGGACTGCCCTTCGGCATCCACTGCCGCCGCTCCCTCGCCCCCCACCTCGACGCGGACGCCGAGGAGATCCTCGACATCACCCGCGCCTGCTACGACCGCTACCACGAGAAGTTCGACGAGCCCTACCCCTTCGACTCCTACGACCAGGCCTTCGTCCCCGAGTTCAACGCCGGCGCCATGGAGAACCCCGGACTCGTCACCTTCCGCGACGAATACGTCTTCCGCTCCGCCGTCACCGACACCGAGCGCCAGACCCGCGCCGTCACCATCGCCCACGAGATGGCCCACATGTGGTTCGGCGACCTCGTCACCCTCACCTGGTGGGACGACATCTGGCTGAACGAGTCCTTCGCCGAGTACATGGGCTACCAGACCCTCACCGAAGCCACCCGCTTCACCGACACCTGGGTCGACTTCGGCGTCGCCCGCAAGGGCTGGGGCTACGACGCCGACCAACGCCCCTCCACCCACCCCGTCGCCCCCGACCCCGACGCCGTCCCCGACACCGCATCCGCCCTCCTCAACTTCGACGGCATCAGCTACGCCAAGGGCGCCTCCGCCCTGCGCCAACTCGTCGCCTGGCTCGGTGAGAAGGACTTCCTCGCCGGAATCAACACCCACTTCGCCCGGCACAAGTTCGCCAACGCCACCCTCGCCGACTTCATCGACAACCTCGCCACCGCCACCGACCGCGACGTCCACGCCTGGGCCGAGCGGTGGCTGCGCACCACCGGCGTCGACACCCTCACCGCCGACATCACCGAACCCGCCGGAACCGGACAGTCCTGGGCCCTCACCGTCACCCGCGACGGCGACCGCCCCCACCGCATCACCGTCGGCGCCTACGACCACGCCCTCAACACCCAGGCGGGCCCCGGCCACCTCGCCCCGCGCGACCGCTTCGAGATCGACGTACCCGGCGACGGCGACCCCACCGTCCGCCCCGGCCGCCGCCCCGCCCTCGTCGTCCTCAACGACGGCGACCTCGCCTACGCCAAGGTCCGCCTCGACACCGCCTCCTGGAACACCGTCCTGACCAGCCTCTCCGGCATCCCCGACGCCCTCACCCGAGCCGTCGTCTGGAACACCGCCCGCGACATGGTCCGCGACGGCGACCTCCACCCCACCGACTACCTCGCCGCCGCCCGCACCCACCTCCCGCACGAACGCGACCTCGCCCTCGTCGAGGGCGTCCTCTCCTTCGCCGCCGGACAGATCACCGCCCGTTACGTCACCCCGGAGGCCCGCCCGGCGGCACTCGCCGCCATCACCGACCTCTGCCGCGACCTCATCCGCCGCACCGAGGACGGCTCCCACCCCGGCCTCCGCCTCACCGCCGTACGCCACTTCATCGACGCCGCCACCCAGCCCGACACCCTTCGCAGCTGGCTCGACGACGGCACCGTCCACGGCGGACCCGAACTCGACCCCGAACTGCGCTGGCGCATCCTCACCCGCCTCGCCGCCCTCGGCGCCACCGACGAGACCGCGATCGCCACCGCACTCGCCGCCGACCCCAGCGCCACCGGCCGCGAAGGAGCCGCCCGCTGCCGGGCCGCCCTGCCCACCCCCGAGGCCAAGACCGCCGCCTGGGACGCCCTGTTCACCGACGACACCCTGTCCAACTACCTCTTCACCGCCACCGCCCAAGGCTTCTGGCAGCCCGGCCAGGAAGACCTCCTCAGCCCCTACGTGCCCCGCTTCTACCCGGAAGCCGCCGCACTCGCCGCCCGCCGAGGCCCCGCCATCGCCGAGGCCGCCGGCCGCCACGCCTTCCCCGCGTACGCCGTCGACGCCCAGAGCCTCGCCACGGGAGCCCACGCACTGGAGGACCCGGACCTCACCCCCGCCCTGCGCCGCAAGCTCGTCGACCAGCTCGACGACCTCCGCCGCGCCCTGGCCGTCCGCACGGCCGCCACCACCGGCTGACCCACCCCGGGCGGCGGGCCGGCCCCCCGGGCCCCGCCGCCCCCACCGGCGGGGCCCCGCACCACGCGACCGGCCCCAGCCGCACCGCACCTGACCAGAACGCTTCCCCCCCCGGACCCGTCCTCCCGCGCCCTCGCCCCGGGAAGACGGGCCCCGGGACCGACCCGACCAGGCCGCCCGCACCGGACCCCCGGGGCACCGCGCGCAGGACACACCGCGCACCCCCAGCGGGAGCCCCTCCGGACAGCCTTGCCTCAGGCGTCGAAACCCCCGCCCCCGCCGCCAGGGACGCGACATGCGGAAGCCG
>NZ_JBBBEN010000052.1:155135-220327 GCF_037137275.1 Streptomyces pratensis
AGCGGCGAGACCCGGCCACCAGCTCACAGCGGCATCGCCCCCGGCCGCGCAACGGCCGCGCCCCGGGCACGGACCCGACCGGCCCCCACCAGCCCGCCACCGCACGGACAGCAGGCCGCCGCCCACAGCCGTACGGCAGGCCCCCGCCGCTCCCTGCCCCGGGGCCCGCGCCTCCCCACGCCCGTACGTTCCACCACCCGCACCCGCCGCTCCCACGCGAAGCCGCGCCCCCAGCCCACCGGCACACGCCCGCCGCCACGACGACACCCGACCCCACGCCCCGTACACCCCACCGACAACCGCACACCCATACCATCTCCGCCCCTCCCCACCGGGCCACACCGGACGCCAGTACCCCTTTCGAGTTCGAATCGTTGGGCTCTTCGGCCGCCCCACCCGAAACCCGGGACAAGCTGGCATGTCCACCCCCGCGCACCCAAAGGACCCGCCCATGCCCACCCCGCCCCTCGCCGGAGGCACCGCAGGCCCCACCGCACTGCGCCCCCTCCTCGACACCGTCCTCACCGCCCTCCACGACGGCGCGGCCCGCCGCGGCGGCCCCCTCCCGGCCGGCGGACCCGACACCGTCACCCCCCGCACCCGCAGCGCCACCCACCCCCTCATCCCCGACCACGGCACCGGCCCCCACCAAGCCCTCCGCAACCTCGTCACCGCCCTCGCCGAAGGCGCCGCAGACCCCGCCCACCCCCACTGCGCCGCCCACCTCCACACCCCGCCCCTCGCCCTCGCCGCAGCAGCCGACCTCGCCGCCAGCGCCCTCAACCCCTCCATGGACTCCTGGGACCAAGCCCCCGCCGCCTCCACCCTCGAAGCCGACCTCACCACCGCACTCGCCACCGAGATCTACCCCCACACCCCCTCACCCGACGCCGTCATCACCACCGGCGGCACCGAAGCCAACCAACTCGCCCTGCTCCTCGCCCGCGAACGCCACGGACCCATCCAGACCATCTGCGCCACCAACACCCACCACAGCATCGCCCGCGCCACCTGGCTCCTCGGCCTCCCCGAACCCGTCGCCATCCCCGCCCCCACCGGCGTCATGGACCTCGCAGCCCTCGACGAAGCCCTCACCGAACTCCACCGCCCCCACCTCGTCGTCGCCACCGCCGGCACCACCGACACCGGCGAAATCGACCCCCTCGACGCCATCGCCGACCTCTGCGCCACCCACGGAGCCGAACTCCACATCGACGCCGCCTACGGCGGCCCCCTCCTCTTCAGCCCCACCCACCGCACCCGCCTCCACGGCCTCGACCGCGCCCACAGCGTCACCCTCGACCTCCACAAACTCGGCTGGCAACCCGCATCCGCAGGCATCCTCGCCGTCCCCGAACACCACCACCTCACCCCCCTCCACCACCACGCCCCCTACCTCAACGCCGACGACGACACCGAAGCCGGCCTCCCCGACCTCCTCGGCCGCTCCCTCCGCACCACCCGCCGCCCCGACGCACTCAAAATCGCCGTCACCCTCCAAGCACTCGGCCGCACCGGACTCGCCGACCTCATCGACCGCACCATCGCCACCGCCCACCACCTCGCCGACCTCATCACCCAACACCCCACCCTCGCCCTCTACGACCGCCCCACCATCAGCACCGTCCTCTTCCGCCCCACCCACGCCGACGACCACACCGTCGCCACCATCCGCCGCACCCTCCTCCACCGCGGCCACGCCGTCCTCGGCCGCGCCCACGCCGAAAACCGCCTCTGGCTCAAAGCCACTCTCCTCAACCCCCACACCACCCCCGAAGACCTCCACGCCCTCATCGACCTCGTCACCCGCACCACCACCAGCCTGCTCACCCACCCCACAGAAGGCGACACACCGCGATGACCGCCCGGCCCACCCCCGAACCCGACCAGCCCCACGACCTCGTCGGCATCGGCATCGGCCCCTTCAACCTCTCCCTCGCCGCCCTCGCCCACAACATCCCCGCCGCCCCCGACGACCCCCGCCCCCTCGCCGCCGCCTTCTACGAACAACGCCCCGCCTTCCACTGGCACCCCGGCCTCCTCCTCGACGGCGCCAGCCTCCAAGTCCCCTTCCTCGCCGACCTCGTCACCCTCGCCGACCCCGGCAACCCCTGGAGCTTCCTCAACTACCTCCGCACCCGCGACCGGCTCTTCCCCTTCTACTTCGCCGAGCGCTTCCACATCCAACGAGCCGAATACGACGCCTACTGCCGCTGGGTCAGCGAACAACTCCCCGGCCTCCACTTCGGCCACCAGGTCGACGCCGTCCGCTGGAACACCGACCGCGCCCTCTTCGAAGTCGACTTCACCCAACTCGACCCCGACGGCGAAGCCCAAGCCCTCGGCCGCACCCACACCCACCACATCGCCCTCGGCATCGGCACCGAACCCTTCGTCCCCGAACCCCTCAAACCCCTCGCCGACGACCCGACCGTCCCCGTCATCCACTCCGCCGACTACCTCAACCACCGCGAACGACTCCTCGCCGCACACCACATCACCGTCATCGGCTCAGGCCAGTCCGGCGCCGAAGTCTTCCTCGACCTCCTGCGCGCCCGCCCCGAAGGAACCGAAAAGATCCACTGGCTCGCCCGCACCCAGGCCTTCGCCCCCATGGAGTACTCCAAACTCGGCCTGGAACACTTCACCCCCGACTACAGCCGCTACTTCCACGCCCTCCCCGAAACCGCCCGCGACGAACTCGTCCCCCGCCAATGGCAACTCCACAAAGGCATCGACGCCGACACCATCGCCGCCATCCACGACGAGCTCTACCGCCGCACCCTCCACGGCGGCTGGCCCGACGCCGTCCTCACCCCCGGCGTCCGCGTCCGCACCGCAGGCCGCCTCACCGGCACCCGCGTCGAACTCCACCTCGAACACACCCAACAAAGCACCCGCTCCCGCCTCACCACCGACGCCGTCGTCCTCGCCACCGGCTACCGCGAACGCCCCCTCGACGCCATCCTCAGCGGCCTCGACCCCTACCTGAGCCGCGACACCTCCCGACGCCCCCGCATCGACGACCAATACCGCCTCGTCCTCGACCCCACCGTCACCGGACACGTCTACGTACAGAACGCCGAACGCCACACCCACGGAGTCGGCGCCCCCGACCTCGGCCTCGCCGCCTGGCGCAGCGCCACCATCCTCAACAACCTCACCCGCGCCACCCCCTACCCCCTCCCCGAACGCACCGCCTTCACCACCTTCGGCCTCACCCCCCAACCACAACGAGTCCCCGCCCAAGCCCAAGCCCCCCTCAGCCGCTCCCGCTGACCCACCCGCCCCGCCCACCGACCCCCAGCGGCCCGGGACACCCCAGAAACCCGGGCCCCACCACACCACCGCAGCGCCCCCGCCCGACCCACCCCACCCACCCCCGCCCCCTGACCCCCGAGAAACAACCAGCGCCCGACGCCACCCCCACCGGCCCCCCGCCGTGCCACAGTGAACACATGACCCCCACCCCCACGCACCAGCCCTACGGCACCCCCACCACCCCCCACCTCACCGTCCGCGGCGAAGCCCACCTCGAAGCCGACCCGGAAATCGCCCACATCACCATCACCCTCACCGCCCGCGGCACCGACCGCCGCACCACACTCGACGACCTCACCCGCCGCAACACCACCACCCTCGACCTCCTCAAGACCTACGGCGACACCATCGAAAAACTCGAAACCGGCGCCCTCGCCATCCACCCCCAACTCACCCGCCACGGCCGCACCGAACGCATCCGCGCCTACCACGGAACCATCCAACTCACCGCCACAATCAACGACTTCACGGCCCTCGGCGAACTCACCGCCCGCCTCGCCGACCACGACCTCACCCGCGTCGACGGCCCCTGGTGGGCCCTGCGCCCCACCTCGCCCGTCCACACCGCCGCCCGCCGCCAAGCCGTCCACGAAGCCCTGCAACGCGCCCGCACCTACGCCGAAGCCCTCAACACCCGCCTCGACGCCCTCCTCGAACTCAACGACACCGGCGTCGACACCGGACCCCACCTCGGCCGCTCGGCGTTCGCCGCCCACGCCATGCCCATCGGAGCCGCCGGCACCGAAGCCGCCCCCATCGACCTCGAACCCGTACGACAGACCGTCGACGCCCAGGTCGAGGCCTCCTTCACCCTGGCCCCCCCGGACCTCGGCTGAACGCTCATCGGAGCACCCAGCCGCACACATTCAACACTTGTCAACAGCCCTTCACCCAAAGGCCGTTGAGGTGTCACACCAAGCCGAATACCTACCCGTTGGTAAGGTTTACGCTCGAACCATGCGCCGAGCAAAAATCGTCTGCACCCTGGGACCCGCGACCGATACATACGACCAGATCAAAGCCCTGGTCGAAGCGGGAATGGACATCGCCCGCCTCAACCTCAGCCACGGCACCTACGCCGAACACGAAGCGCGCTACCACCACGTGCGCAGGGCCTCCGAAGAAGCCGGCCGCAGCGTCGGCGTCCTCGCCGACCTTCAAGGCCCGAAGATCCGCCTCGGACGCTTCCGCGAAGGCCCCGTACTCCTTGAACGCGGCGAAACCTTCACCATCACCGTCGAACCCCTCGAAGGCGACGACCACATCTGCGGCACCACCTACGACGGCCTCGCCGCCGACGTCACCACCGGCGAACGCATCCTCATCGACGACGGCCGCGTCACCCTCGAAGTCACCGACGTCGACGGCCCACGCGTCCACACCACCGTCATCGAAGGCGGCATGGTCTCCGACCACAAGGGACTCAACCTCCCCGGCGTCGCCGTCTCCGTCCCCGCACTCTCCGACAAGGACATCGACGACCTCCGCTGGGCCCTGCGCACCGGCGCCGACGTCATCGCCCTCTCCTTCGTCCGCACCGGACACGACATCCACGACGTCCACCGCATCATGGACGAGGAAGGACACCGCCTCCCCGTCATCGCCAAAGTGGAGAAACCCCAAGCCGTCGACAACATCGACGACATCGTCGCCGCCTTCGACGGCATCATGGTCGCCCGCGGCGACCTCGGCGTCGAAATGCCCCTCGAACAAGTCCCCCTCGTCCAGAAACGAGCCATCAAGCTCGCCAAACGCAACGCCAAACCCGTCATCGTCGCCACCCAGATGCTCGACTCGATGATCGACAACTCCCGCCCCACCCGCGCCGAGGCCTCCGACGTCGCCAACGCGATCATCGACGGCACCGACGCCGTCATGCTCTCCGGCGAGACAAGCATCGGCAAATACCCGATCGAGACCGTACGCACCATGTCCCGCATCGCCGAAGCCGCCGAAGAAGCCCTCCTCGCCAAGGGCCTCCCACCCCTCACCGAACGCAGCAAACCCCGCACCCAGGGCGGCGCCGTCGCACGCGCCGCCGCCGAGATGGGCGACTTCCTCGGCGCCAAATTCCTCGTCGCCTTCACCCAGAGCGGCGACACCGTCAAACGCCTCTCCCGCTACCGCTCACCCATCCCCCTCCTCGCCTTCACCCCCGACAAAGCCACCCGCGCCCAGCTCAACCTCACCTGGGGCGTCGAAACCTTCCTCGGCCCGCACGTCGACTCCACGGACGCGATGGTCGCCCAGGTCGACGAGGAACTGCTGCGCCTCGGTCGCTGCGAGAAGGGGGACATCGTGGTCATCACCGCCGGCTCCCCACCCGGCGTCGCGGGCTCCACGAACCTGGTCCGCGTCCACCACATCGGTGAGGACGACAGCCCGAAGTAGGGCGGCTCAGTATTTCGGCCCGACGTGAGCATCCATGAGCGCGACGGATGCCCGTCGGGCTACGGAGATGTTGAACGGGTCGCTGCCACGGGCCAAGGTCGTCCACTCGACCCCCACGGCGGTAAGCGTGTCGCTGAAGAGCTTGCGAATGTCGTCGGACTTGTTGCTGAAGAAATACCGGGGGTACTCGTAGCGCTTGCGCTCGCCCCGGACGAGGCGCGTGGTCCAGTTGATGACCCGGCAGCCGTCCGAGTGGATGAGGCCGCGGATGAATTCCCAAGGGCAGGCGTCCACGATCTCCTGCTGCCACGCTTCGAGGGAGATCTTCCGGTCGTGCTTCTTGCCGGGGCCGTGCTGGGGGAAGAGGCAGGGCCAGTGTTTGCTGAAGCAGGTGACGTACTGGCAGCCAGCACTCTTCACCCGGCTGATCCTGTTCTCGGGGCGTGCGATGTGTACGGCTTCGACGCAGGCATCGATGAGCCCCGGCCAGGCGTCGGCGCACGCGATGCGGAGGGAGTACACGCCTTGCTTGGTCGCGCTGATGCAGCCGTCCCCGAGGTAGAGCCCCAGCAAGTAGGCGTACGCGGAGGGGTCCTTGATCGCTGTGGGTGTGTCGGCGCACTTCGGGCATGGCTTGCCCCGATTCAGCTCCAGAGGTTCGAGGCGTGTCTGCCAGGATCGGATCGCGGCACGAGATATGCCGATCTGCTTGCTCACGGAATTGAGACTGCGCCCCTGTGCGACCAGAGCCAGCGCTTGCCGACGGGTCCCCCTGTCATACATGTCGTCGAGTTTGCTGCTCAGGCGACTGTCCGGAGTGGGATAAGCCCCCCGGTACTCAGATCAAGTGAAGTTCACCGACTGGCCTTACGCCTTGGAATCCAAGGAAAAGTGCCCCAGGTGGGATTCGAACCCACACTGTCCGCTGTTTGAGAGCGGCCTCTCTAACCAGTTGGAGTACTGGGGCCTTAGAAAGGAAGGGCCATTGCTGCCCTGCGCGTCACTACCTTACAGGAGCTAGGTAGGCTCGTGGGAGCAGCATCTGCCCATACCGAGGAGCCCCGTGACCACCCCCGAGTCGCCCCAGCCCGTAGACGCCGTCGACGACGACAAGTCGCACGTCCCGCCGCTGACGACCCGTGTCGTCATCGCCGAGGACGAGGCCCTCATCCGCCTCGACCTCAAGGAGATGCTGGAGGAGGAGGGCTACTCCGTCGTCGGTGAGGCGGGCGACGGGCAGCAGGCCGTCGAGCTGGCCCGGGAGCACCGGCCGGACCTCGTCATCCTCGATGTGAAGATGCCGGTCCTCGACGGGATCTCCGCCGCCGAGAAGATCGCGGAGGAGTCCATCGCGCCGGTTCTGATGCTCACCGCGTTCTCGCAGCGCGACCTGGTGGAGCGGGCCAGGGACGCCGGGGCGATGGCGTATCTGGTGAAGCCGTTCAGCAAGAGCGACGTGGTGCCGGCCATCGAGATGGCGGTGTCGCGCTTCGCGGAGCTGAAGGCGCTGGAGAGCGAGATCGCGGATCTTTCGCAGCGGCTGGAGACGCGGAAGCTGGTGGACCGGGCGAAGAGCATCCTTCAGACGGATTACGGGCTCTCCGAGCCGGCCGCGTTCCGGTGGATTCAGAAGACGTCGATGGATCGCCGGATGTCGATGCAGCAGTTGGCGGAGGCGCTGATCGCGGACGCCGAGGAGAAGAAGAAGGCGGAGTAGCCGCGTACCGCTGTGGGCGGTGTACGCGGAGGAGGCCCGTGCCCCGGGGTGACCGGGGCGCGGGCCTCCTGCACGTCGTGCGGGCGGTGGGTCAGTCCTCGCCGAGGTAGGCCTTGCGGACCGATTCGTCGTGGAGCAGGTCTTCTCCTGGGCCGGAGAGGACGATCTTGCCGACCTCCATGACGTGGCCCTGGTCGGCGAGGGAGAGGGCGGCCTGGGCGTTCTGCTCGACGAGCAGGATGGTGGTGCCCGCGGCCTTGAGCTCGACGATGGTTTCCATGATCTTCTGCATCATGATCGGGGAGAGGCCCATGGAGGGTTCGTCGAGCATGAGCAGTTTGGGCTGGGACATCAGGGCGCGTCCCATGGCGAGCATCTGCTGTTCGCCGCCGGAGAGGGTGCCCGCTGCTTGCTTTCGGCGTTCCCCGAGGATGGGGAAGAGGTCGTAGGCGCGTTGGACGTCTTTTTCGATGCCTGCTTTGTCGGTGCGGAGGTAGGCGCCGAGGAGGAGGTTCTCCGCGATCGTCAGCCGGGGGAAGATGTGGCGTCCCTCGGGGGAGTGGGCGATGCCCAGGGAGACGATCTTGTGGGCGGGGATGCCGGTGAGGGGCTTGCCTTCGAAGAGGATGTGGCCGCCGAGTGGTTTGAGCAGTCCGGAGAGGGTGCGCAGGGTGGTCGTCTTGCCGGCGCCGTTGGTGCCGATGAGGGTGACGACCTGGCCGGCTTCGACGGTGAAGGAGATGCCTTTGACGGCTTCGATCTTGCCGTAGGCGACGCGGAGGTCCTCGACTTCCAGCAGCGCGGTCATCGGGTGCCCTCCTCGTCGGTGCTGGGTGTGTCGGGTGTGGCGTCCGTGTCTGGGGTCCGGTCGGGGCGGGTGTGGGGGGTGGGGGCGTGTGCTTCGGCGGCTTCGACTTCGGCGGCTTCTTCGGCGCCGGGGGCGCCTTCGAAGGGGGTGCCGAGGTAGGCGGCGACGACGCGTTCGTCGGCTTGGACGTCTCCGGGGGTGCCTTCGACGAGTTTTTCGCCTTGGACGAGGCAGGCGACGCGGTCGCAGAGGTTGAAGATGAAGCGCATGTCGTGCTCGATGACGAGTACGGCGATGCCTTGGTCGCGGATGGCGAAGATGAGTTCTTCGGTGACGCGGGTTTCCTGGGGGTTCATGCCGGCGGTGGGCTCGTCCAGGAGGAGGAGGCCGGGGTCGCTGGCGAGTGCGCGGGCGATCTCCAGTTTGCGCTGGTCTCCGTAGGGGAGGTTGCGCGCGAGGTGGTCGGCCTTGTCCTGGAGTCCGATGAACGTCAGGAGTTCCATGGCGCGTTCGCGGCTGGCGTGTTCTGCCTTGTGGTAGCCGGGGAGGCGCAGGAGGGCTGACCAGAGGCCTTCTTTGGTCCGGGTGTGGCGTCCGACGAGGACGTTTTCGAGGACGGTCATGTTGGCGAAGAGCCGGATGTTCTGGAAGGTGCGGGCGATGCCGGCCTTGGTGACGAGGTGGGGTTTGGGCGGCAGGACGGTGCCTTGGTAGCTGACCTTGCCTTCGGTGGGGATGTAGAGGCCGGTGAGGCAGTTGAAGAAGGTGGTCTTGCCGGCGCCGTTGGGGCCGATGAGTCCGACGATCTCGCCGCTGTTGACGGTGAGGTCGACGCCTTTGACGGCGGTGAGTCCGCCGAAGCGCATGGTGACGCCGCTGGCGTCGAGGACTGTGGTGGTCTTGGTGGTGGTCATGTGGTCAGGCCCCCGCCTTCGTGGTGCCGGCGGTCTTCCGGGTGGGTGGGGTGTCCTCGGCCGGGACGTCGAGCTGGTCGTTCTCGTGGAATTCGAGCTGCTTCCTGCGGTCGGCGACGAGGCCTTCGGGGCGGAAGCGCATCAGGAGCATGAGCGCGAGTCCGAAGAGGAAGAGCTGGTAGTCCTGCATGAACTGGAGTTTGGCCGGGATGAGGTAGAGCAGGGCCGCGCCGACGAGGGGTCCGCTGAGGGTTCCCATGCCGCCGAGGATGACGGCGGCGAGGAGGAAGGCGGAGTTGGGGGGGACGGAGCCGGCGAACTGGTACTGCTCGGGCGTCACGGTGTAGGAGACGTGGGCCTGGACGGTGCCGGCGAGTCCGGCGAGGGTGGCGCCGAGGGCGAAGGCGAGCAGCTTGAGCCGGAAGGCGTTGATGCCCATGGCGGTGGCCGCGGTTTCGTCTTCGCGGATGGCGACCCAGGCGCGGCCGATGCGGGATTCTCCGGAGCGGCGGAAGACCAGGACGACGGCGGCGGTGAAGACGAGCATCAGCAGGTAGTAGTTGGCGGACCTGCCGAGGGTGAATCCGGCGATGTCGTGGCTGATGCCGAAGTCGAAGCCGAAGAGGTTGAGGTCGGGGATGCTGGGGATGCCCTGGGAGCCGTTGGTGAGGTCGGGGCCGCTGACGCCGTTGAGGGCGTTGACGGTGAGGCGGAAGATCTCGCCGAATCCGAGGGTGACGATGGCGAGGTAGTCGCCGCGGAGTCGGAGTGTGGGGGCTCCGATGACGACGCCGAAGACGAGTGATGCTGCGGCGCCGGTGAGGACGGCGGCCCAGAAGGGGAATTGGACGCCGACGGGGGAGAGGGGGGAGCCGGATACGAGGGCGGCGGCGTAGGCGCCGACGCCGAGGAAGGCGACGTATCCGAGGTCGAGGAGGCCGGCGAGGCCGACGACGACGTTGAGGCCGAGTGCGACGGTCGCGAAGATGAGGATGTTGGCCCCGATGAGGGCGTATTCCTCGTTCTGCTGGGTGAAGGGGAAGCAGAAGGCGGCGATGAGCGCGGCGGCGAGGGTGACGTTGCGGTGTTTGGCGGTGAGGTGGGTGATGCGGGCGATGAGGCCTGCGCGGGTGAGGGCGGTGAAGGCGAAGGCGACGCAGATGATGTAGCCGATGAACAGTTCGGCGTATTCGGTGTCGATGCCGTAGGTGAAGACGTGGAGGGCGACGCCGAAGGCTGCGGCGATGATGAGGATTTCGGCCCAGGAGGGGAGTTCCTTGGCGCGTTGGGGTGTGGGGGCGCGGAGGCTGTTGAGGAATCGGTTGAGTGGGGTGGGTCGGGTGGTGTGGGGGAGTTCTTGGTCGTGGGGGAGGCCGAGGGAGGCGGTGACGGCGATGAGTGCGCCGGTTGCGCTGATCCAGGCTCCGGGTTCGAGGTTGACGATGCCGCCGAGTTTGGCGGAGATGGCGCCGATGGTGAAGCCGGTGGTGCCGAGGGTGCCGAGTGAGGCGAGTCGTACGGGGCTGTTGGCGCCGCCGGGGGTGAGCCAGTGGAGGCCCTTGATTCCGTATCCGGAGAGGGTGAGGAGGAGGGTGAGGGCGGCGCTGATGAGGGTGAGGACCTGGAGGCCGCCGGGGTAGCCGGTGACGGTGAGGTTGCCGGGGAATTCGGCGGTCCAGGTCCAGGCGAGGAAGGTGCCGGCGAGGGCGATGGCGGCGCCGGTGGCGGTGGCGGCGCGGGCCGCGGGGGTGGGCAGGGGGAGGAGGGCGGTGTTGGTGGGTGTGGTGTTGGTGGTCATCCGTATCACGCCCGATCCGCGACGCGTTCGCCGAGTAGGCCTTGGGGGCGTACGAGGAGGACGATGATGAGGAGGGCGAAGGCCCATACGTCCTTCCAGGCGCCGCCGCCGAAGAGTTCCATGCCGGGGACTTCGCTCATGTAGCCGGTGGCGAGTGCTTCGGCGACGCCGAGGACGATGCCGCCGAGCATGGCGCCGTAGATGTTGCCGATGCCGCCGAGGACGGCTGCGGTGAAGGCTTTGAGGCCCATGATGAAGCCCATGCGGAAGCCGATCTGGCCGTTTTTGAGCCCGTAGGCGACGGCGGCGACGGCGGCGAACGCGGCGCCGATGGCGAAGGCCATGACGATGATGCGGTCGGTGTTGATGCCCATGAGCTTGGCTGTGTCGGGGTCTTGTGAGGTGGCTTGCATGCCGCGGCCGGCGCGGGTTTTGGAGACGAAGAGGCCGAGGGCGAGCATGCAGAGGGGGGCGACGAGGAGGACGAAGAGGTCGCCTCGTTGGATGTCGGCGCCGAGGACGGTGAGGGCTTCGCCTTCGAACTGGGGGAAGGAGCGGTCCTTGGTGGCGTCGGGGTACCACATCCAGACGGCTTGCTGGAGTGCGAGGGAGAGGCCGATGGCGGTGATGAGGGGGGCGAGTCGTGGTCCGCCGCGCAGGGGCCGGTAGGCGAAGCGTTCGGCGGCCATGCTGATGGCGACGGCGGCGATGATGCCGCCGACGATCATGAGGGGTATCGCGGCGATGAGGGAGAGTCCGGACGGAAGCCCGAGGTAGACCGTGAGGGCTCCGAAGCCTCCGATCATGAAGATCTCGCCGTGTGCGAAGTTGATGAGCTGGATGATTCCGTAGACCATCGTGTAGCCGATCGCGATGAGACCGTACATCGCGCCGAGGATGAGTCCGTTGGCCAGCTGTTGCGGCAGTTCGTTCACCGCAGGGCCTCCGTGGAGTGGTTCGGATATGGCACCGCGCGGGAGGGCTCGTAGCGCTCCCGCGCGGTCTGGTGGCTGTGTGTGGCGGTCGGCCGTGGGCCGGGCCGGGTGTTACTTGACGGCTTCGCTGACCTTGGAGACCCACTTGCCGTCGGTGACCTGGTAGGCGGTCATGAGGGTGTTGGTGGTGTCGCCGTATTCGTCGAAGGAGACGGGGCCGGTGACGCCGTCGAACTGGACCTTGGACATGGCTTCGAGGACCTTGGCGCGGGCGTCGTCGGGGAGCTTGCCGTCGTTCTCGGAGACGACGATCTTGACGGCCTCGATGATGGACCAGGTGGCGTCGTAGGTGCCGCCGCCGTAGGCCTCGTAGGCGTCCTTGTATCCGGCGGTCTTGTAGTCCGCGATGAACTTCTTGGCGGATTCGAGTTCTTCGACGGGCTTGCCGACGGAGGTGGAGATGTCGCCTTCGGCCTTCTTGTTGAGGGCGATGAAGTCGGCGCTGTACATGCCGTCGCCGCCCATGAGGGGGATGTTGACGCTGTCCTTGAGCTGCTGGCTCAGGGGGGCGCCGGCGGGGTATTCGCCGCCGTAGTAGACGGCCTTGGCCTTGGTGCCCTTGACCTTGGTGACGACGGAGTTGAAGTCGCGGTCGTCGGGGTTCACGTGGTCGGTGCCGACGATCTTGCCGCCGAGTTCGGTGAAGGTCGCCTTGAAGGAGGCGGCGAGGCCGGCGCCGTAGGGCTTCTGGTCGTCGATGAGGTAGACGTCCTTGATCTTGGCCGTCTTGAAGAGGTAGTTCGCCGCGAACGCGCCCTGGATCTGGTCCGTGGTGGAGGTGCGGAAGTAGGAGGCGTACGGGCGCTTCTTGTCGCCGGTCTTCCAGTTGTTGCCCTGGGTCAGTTCGGTGCCGGTGTTGGCCGGGGAGACCTGGGTCAGTTTGGCGTCGTTGAGGGGCTTCTGCATCGACTGGGCGACGCCGGAGTTCAGCGGGCCGACGACACCGAGGACTTCCTTGTCGCCTATGAGCTTGGCGGCGTTCTGCTGGCCGACGGAGGGCTGGGCCTGGTCGTCGAGGGCCTGGAGTTCGAAGGTGACGCCGGGGACCGTCTTGTCCTTGTTCGCCGTGTTGACGGCGAGGTCGGCGGAGTTCTTGATGCCGAGGCCGAGGGCGGAGAGGTCGCCGGTCAGGGGGGCGTCGAGGCCGATGACGACCGTCTGGTTGCCCTCGCCGCCGCCGCTGCTGCCCTTGCTGTCGTCACGCGATCCGCAGGCGGTGAGTGTGAGTGCTCCGGTGGTGAGCACTGCGGTGAGTATGAGCAAAGAACGGTGTCGCACGAAAAGTCCTTTCCCTGGCGCGGCCTCCTCTGCTTGAGGTGCCGTGGCGATCGCCGGGCCGTACTGGGGTGGTACAGGGCCGTGCAGCAGACGCGCCCGGCGGCGCGGTGACTGGCGGTGACTCTAAGCGCAGCTGGGGGCGTCCGGGATGGGTCGGCGACGGATGTGACTCTCTTGTTATGCCCTTGAGCAAGGCTTGAGGTTCCTGTGAGGACATGTGTGGTTTTAGGCCGGGCTGCGCTGTGACCACATGGTGAGAACGCGCAGCTCTGCTAAGGGGCTTGGGGTGATCTTGGTGCTGACGCGGCGGGGGGCGCGGGTGGGGGGCGTGGAGGGCGCGCCGAGGTGCCGCGGTGGTGTGGGGCCGGGGTGGGCGGCTGAAAATCCGCACCGGTTCGCTTATTACTCTGCGTTACTTCGGTGGGGGGGGTCCGCAGGGCGGGGTGGGGCTTGTGTGGCTGCTGAGTGGCTCACGAATGGCGCTGGCGGGTCAAGGGAGTTGACCGAGTGTGTTGCTCAACGTCGGTGTCAGGGTGGGGATATGGCGCTGCCCGGCCGGAACGCGAGGTGCGGTTTCCAGCCGGGCAGGGGGTGTGCGGGTGCGCCCCGGCGGGGGCGGCGGTCAGCTGGCGGCGTGTCAGCCGGCGTCGGGGCGGGGGGCGTTGCGCAGCATGCAGGTGAGGCGCGCGGTGCAGACCCGCTTGTCCCGTTCGTCGGTGATGACGATCTCGTAGGTGGCTGCGGTGCGGCCGAGGTATACGGGGGTGGCGACGCCGGTGACGAGGCCGCTGCGGACGCCGCGGTGGTGGGTGCAGTTGAGGTCGACGCCCACGGAGACCTTGGTGGCGCCTCCGTGGAGCATGGAGCCGATGGAGCCGAGGGTCTCGGCGAGTACGGCGGAGGCGCCGCCGTGCAGGAGGCCGTAGGGCTGGGTGTTGCCTTCGACGGGCATGGTGCCGACCACGCGGTCCGCCCGGGCCTCGACGATGGTCACGCCCATGCGTGAGCCGAGGTCGCCGGCGGAGAAGAGGGCGGGGAGGTCGACGCCGAGTGCGGCGTACTCGTCGATGACTTCCTTCGGGAACGTGGGTGCGGTGTGCTCGCCCATGGGGTCCGGCTCCGATCGTCTGCGCTGGTTCGTCGCTGTCTGCACTGTTCTTATCAGACGGCTGAGCGAACGCTTAGGGGATTGCCGGTACCGGGGCCGGGGCCGCTCGTCTGCGGTCGGTCGGCGGAGGGGGCGGGGGGTTGCGCGGTCTTGTCGGGGCGGGGGGCCGGGGCGTGTCAGCGGGTGTTCTCGAAGCGTACGACGACGGACTTGCTGGCGGGGGTGTTGCTGGTGTCCGCTGTGGAGTCCAGGGGGACCAGGACGTTGGTCTCCGGGTAGTAGGCGGCGGCGCAGCCGCGGGCGGTGGGGTAGTGGACGACGCGGAAGCCGTCCGCCCGGCGTTCGACGTCGTCCTTCCACTCGCTGACGAGGTCGGTGTACGCGCCGTCGGGGAGGCCGAGGGCGGCGGCGTCCTGGGGGTTGACCATGACGATGCGGCGGCCGTTCTTGATGCCCCGGTAGCGGTCGTCGAGGCCGTAGACGGTGGTGTTGTACTGGTCGTGGGAGCGCAGGGTCTGCAACAGGAGCCTGCCTTCGGGGAGCGCGGGGAACTCCACGGGGGCGGCGGTGAAGTTGGCGCGGCCGGTGGCGGTGGGGAACCGGCGTTCGTCTCGGGGGGCGTGGGGGAGGGCGAAGCCGCCGGGGCGGGCGATGCGGGCGTTGAAGTCCTCGAAGCCGGGGACCACGCGCGAGATGTGGTCGCGGATCGTGGCGTAGTCCCGTTCGCAGGCCTCCCAGTCGGTGCGGGAGGCGGGGCCGAGGACGGCGCGTGCGAGGCGTGCGACGATGGCCGGCTCGGAGAGGAGGTGGGGGCTCGCGGGGGTGAGGTTGCCGCGTGAGGCGTGGACCATGCCCATGGAGTCCTCGACGGTGACGAACTGCTTTCCGCTCGCTTGGACGTCCTTGTCGGTGCGGCCGAGCGTCGGCAGGATCAGGGCCCGGGCACCCGTGACGGCGTGGGAGCGGTTGAGCTTGGTCGACACATGGACGGTGAGGCGGGCGCGGCGCATGGCGGCTTCGGTCACGGCGGTGTCGGGTGTGGCGGCGACGAAGTTGCCGCCCATGGCGAAGAAGACCTTGGCGTCGCCGTCGCGCAGCGCCTGGATGGAGCGCACCACGTCGTAGCCGTGGCGCCGGGGCGAGGTGATGCCGAACTCCTTGTCGAGGGCGTCGAGGAAGGCCGGGGCGGGCCGCTCGAAGATGCCCATGGTGCGGTCGCCCTGGACGTTGGAGTGGCCGCGCACGGGGCAGACTCCGGCGCCGGGGCGGCCGATGTTTCCGCGCAGCAGGAGGAAGTTGACGACTTCGCGGATGGTGGGCACGGAGTGCTTGTGCTGGGTGAGTCCCATGGCCCAGCAGACGATGGTGCGCCGGGAGGCGAGGATCAGGGCGAGGGCCTCTTGGATCTCGGGCCGGGTGAGGCCGGTGGCCGCGAGGGTGGTGTCCCAGTCGGCGGCTTCGGCGGCCTGGGCGAACTCCTCGTAGCCGTGGGTGTGTTCGGTGACGAAGTCGTGGTCGACGGCGTCGTCGGCGGCGAGGATCAGCTTGTTCAGCAGGCGGAAGAGGGCTTGGTCGCCGCCGATGCGGATCTGGAGGAAGAGGTCGTTGAGCGCGGTGCCCTTGATCATGCCGTGGGCCGTCTGGGGGTTCTTGAAGCGCTCCATGCCTGCTTCGGGCAGCGGGTTCACCGAGATGATCTTCGCTCCGGCGGACTTGGCCTTCTCCAGGGCGGAGAGCATCCGGGGATGGTTGGTGCCGGGGTTCTGTCCGGCGACGATGATCAGGTCGGCCTGGTGCAGGTCCTCCAGGGAGACGCTGCCCTTGCCGACGCCGATGGTCTCGGTGAGTGCCGACCCGGACGACTCGTGGCACATGTTGGAGCAGTCCGGCAGGTTGTTGGTGCCGAACTCGCGGGCGAACAGCTGGAGCAGGAACGCCGCCTCGTTGCTGGTGCGACCCGAGGTGTAGAAGAGGGCTTCGTCGGGGGAGGAGAGGGCGGTCAGCTCCTCTGCGATGATGGCGAAGGCCCGCTCCCAGGTCACGGCCTCGTACCGGTCGCCGCCTTCGGGGAGGTACACCGGCTGGGTGATCCGGCCCTGCTGGCCCAGCCAGTAGCCGCTGCGCTCCGCGAGGTCCGCCAGGGGGTGGGCGGCGAAGAAGCCGGGCGTGACCCGGCGCAGGGTCGCCTCCTCCGCGACGGCCTTCGCCCCGTTCTCGCAGAACTCGGCGGTGTGCCGTTCGTCGCCTTCCGGCCAGGCGCAGCCGGGGCAGTCGAAGCCGTCCTTCTGGTTGACCTTGAGGAGGGTCCGCGCGGTGCGGCGCAGGCCCATCTGCTGCTGGGCGACGCGCAGGGAGTGGGCGACGGCGGGCAGCCCGGCGGCGGCGTGCGGAGCCGCCCGGACCTGCGGGGCGTCCTGGGCCGGGTCTTCGGCCGGAGGCTTGGTGGCCATGGTGCTGCTCCCCTTCGAGCGCTGCGTTCGCTGATCGTGCAGGCGTGGTGGAGTTCCTGTCGTCCCTGCCGTGCCGCCGATCGCCGTGCGGTCGATCCTGCCACGCGCCCCCGGCGTTCCACCCGGCCGGGCGCGTGCCGCGCGGGGCCGACGGCCGTGCCGGGCTGCGCCGGTCCGGATTGTCAGTGGTCCGTGGCAGGATCGGGGGCGTGGCTGAGACGGCATCGAAGAAGACGGCAGACAACCGACCGCGCCTGCTCCTCATGGATGGGCACTCCCTGGCGTACCGGGCGTTCTTCGCCCTGCCCGCGGAGAATTTCACGACCGGCGCGGGACAGCCGACGAATGCCGTGTACGGCTTCATGTCGATGCTGGCGAACACGCTGCGTGACGAGGCGCCGACACATTTCGCGGTGGCGTTCGACGTGTCGCGCAAGACGTGGCGTGCGCGGGAGTTCCCGGAGTACAAGGCGAACCGCTCCAAGACCCCCGACGAGTTCAAGGGGCAGGTCGAGCTGATCGGCGAGCTGCTCGACGCGATGCACGCGGACCGGTTCGCCGTCGACGGGTTCGAGGCGGACGACGTCATCGCGACGTTGGCGACCCAGGCGGAGGCGGCGGGTTTCGAGGTGCTGATCGTCACCGGCGACCGGGACTCCTTCCAGCTGATCACGGAGAACGTGACGGTGCTCTATCCGACCAAGGGGGTCTCCGAGCTGACCCGGTTCACCCCGGAGAAGGTCGTGGAGAAGTACGGGCTCACGCCCCAGCAGTATCCGGACTTCGCGGCGCTGCGCGGCGACCCGTCGGACAATCTTCCGGGCATCCCGGGGGTCGGTGAGAAGACGGCCGCGAAGTGGATCAACCAGTTCGGTTCGTTCGCGGAGCTGGTCGAGCGGGCCGAGGAGGTCAAGGGCAAGGCCGGACAGAACTTCCGGGACCATCTGGAGGCGGTGAAGATGAACCGCGTGCTGACCGAGATGGTCCGCGACGTGGAGCTGCCGAAGGCCCCGGCCGAGCTGGCGCGCGCCCCGTACGACCGCACGGCGGTCACGGGTGTCCTGGACGTCCTGGAGATCCGCAACCCGAGCCTGCGGGAGCGGCTGCTGGCCGTCGACCCGGGGGCGGCCGAGTCCGAGGCGCCCGCGCCCGCGGCGGGCATCGAGCTCGACGGCGTCGTCCTCGCCTCCGGGCAGGTCGCCCCGTGGCTGGAGGCGCGCGGTGCGCAGCCGCTCGGAGTGATGACGGTGGACACCTGGGCGCTGGGGAGCGGCACGGTCACCGAGGTCGCGCTCGCCGCCGCCGACGGCGCGGCCGCCTGGCTGGACCCGACCCAGCTCGACGAGGCAGACGAGCAGGCGTTCGCCGCCTGGGCCGCGGACCCGCGGCGGCCGAAGGTCCTGCACAACGCCAAGAACGTGATGCGGGTCTTCCCCGAGATGGGCTGGCGGCTCGAAGGCGTCACGATGGACACCGGGCTCGCCGCGTATCTGGTGAAGCCGGGGCGTCGTTCGTTCGCCCTGGACGCGCTGGCCGTGGAGTATCTGGGCCGGGAGCTGGCGCCTGCCGCCGCCTCCGACGGCCAGCTGGCCTTCGGTGCGGACGACCGGGCCGAGGCGGACGCGCTGATGGCGCAGGCCCGCGCCGTGCTCGACCTGGGGGAGGCGTTCACGACCCGGCTGAAGGAGGTGGGCGCGGCGGAGCTGCTGCATGACATGGAGCTGCCGACCTCGATCCTCCTGGCCCGTCTGGAGCGGCACGGGATCGCCGCGGACCGGGCGCATCTGGAGGGTATGGAGCAGCAGTTCGCCGGGACCGTCCAGCAGGCGGTCAAGGAGGCGCATGCCGCGGTGGGCCGTGAGTTCAACCTCGGTTCGCCCAAGCAGCTCCAGGAGATCCTCTTCGGCGAGCTGGGCCTGCCGAAGACGAAGAAGACCAAGACGGGATACACGACGGACGCGGACGCGTTGGCGTGGCTGGCCGCGCAGACCGAGCACGAGTTGCCGGTCCTGATGCTGCGCCACCGTGAGCAGGCGAAGCTGCGGGTCACCGTCGAGGGTCTGGTCAAGACGATCGCCGCCGACGGCCGTATCCACACCACGTTCAACCAGACGGTGGCGGCGACCGGCCGGCTCTCCTCCACCGAGCCGAACCTGCAGAACATCCCCGTCCGCACGGACGAGGGACGGGCGATCCGCCGGGGCTTCGTGGTCGGCGAGGGCTTCGAGTCGCTGATGACGGCGGACTACAGCCAGATCGAGCTGCGGGTGATGGCGCACCTCTCCGAGGACGCCGGGCTGATCCAGGCGTTCACCTCGGGTGAGGACCTGCACACCACGGTCGCCTCGCAGGTCTTCGGCGTGGGGAAGTCGGCCGTCGACGCGGAGATGCGCCGCAAGATCAAGGCCATGTCGTACGGCCTGGCGTACGGGTTGTCGGCGTTCGGGCTCTCCCAGCAGCTGAACATCGACCCGGCCGAGGCCCGGGTGCTGATGGACACCTACTTCGAGCGGTTCGGCGGGGTGCGGGACTATCTCCACCGGGTCGTCGAGGAGGCCAGGGCCACGGGGTACACCGAGACGATCCTGGGCCGCCGCCGCTATCTCCCCGACCTGAACAGCGACAACCGCCAGCGCCGCGAGGCGGCGGAGCGGATGGCGCTCAACGCGCCGATCCAGGGCACGGCCGCGGACATCGTGAAGGTGGCGATGCTGCGGGTGGACCGGGCGCTGACAGAGGCGGAGCTGACGTCGCGGATGCTGCTCCAGGTCCATGACGAAATCGTCCTGGAGATCGCTCGGGGGGAGCGGCAGCGCGTGGAGGAGATCCTGCGCCACGAGATGGCGCACGCGGTCGAGCTGCGCGCCCCGCTGGACGTGTCGGTCGGTGTCGGCCCGGACTGGGAGTCGGCCGCGCACTGAGTCACGGGGGAGGAGGCCGGAGCCGGGCGCGGCCTGCCCGCGCACGGGCCACGGGCGGGCCCCGCGGCACGTCACCGGCCCCGCAGGCGGGAAGGCGCGGCAGGTCCAGGACGGGGGCGGGGGCGCGGGGCGAGTCACGGGCGGGCCGCCACCGAGGGCGAGCCCGTGAGAGGGCGGCCCCGCGCCACGAACCGCCGGCGTAGGCGGCCTCCCGTCCCCCTCCGGGCGGGTGCCCCCGTCCTTCTCCGGGCGGGCGGGCGCGCCCCTTCTGGTCCCGGGTCGGCGGGTGCTTCCCTACCTCCGGTCGGCGGGCGCTTCGGCCCGCGCCTTCTCCCGCGGAGGCGTGGGCCGCTCAGGCGTCCCGCGCCCGCCCCGGAGCAGCCGCACCCACACCCCGTACAGCAGCAGCCCCGCCGCCAGTCCGGCGCCGGCGCCGAAGCAGGCGGTGGGGATGATGTCGAGGGGGGTGTCGATGCGCCCGAAGTGGGCGTACCAGCGGGCGCACCGGTGGCCGATGCCGAGCAGCACGCACAGGGTGAGCAGGCCGACCGCGCCCCGCCGCTCCCGGCGCCCGAGGGCCGGGACCGCCTGCGGCGGCGCGGCTGCCCCGGCCCGCCGCAGCCCGGTGACGAGGAACCAGCCGATGACCCCGAGGGCGAGTGCCGAACTGCCGTACTGGACCAGCTGGAACAGCGGGAAGCCGCCGACGCTCCGGCTGAGCACCGGCACCAGCTCCGTGCCCCACCGGCTGTGATGGGTGAACGCGTCCCACACCACGTGGGTGGCCGCGCCGAGCGCCGCCGAGACGGCGAAGCACAGCCAGGCGGACGGCCCGAACGAGGCGCGGGTCCATCGCCGGCCCCGCACGAAGGCGTGGGCCCGGCCCTGGGCACGGAGCGGCAGCAACGCCGTCAGCGGCTCGCGCAGCAGTGCCCACACCGCCACCAGCGCCGCGGTGATCAGTACGTTCACGGTGACCACGCCGAGAAAGGTGTGGGTGAAGGAGCCGAACTCCATCGCCCCGGGGATCGCCGTGTCCGCGAAGTAGGTGATGTCGGGTGCGAACGAACCTGCGACGAGCGCCGAGGGGTACAGCGGCAGGCGGGCGGTCCCGTCGCGGCGGATCGCCGGGAGCACAGCGGCGGCATGACTGAGCGTGAACGGCATGGCGGCAAGTATGCGGGACCGTTCGGGCACTGTTCCGCGACCGACCGGACACCTCGTCCCCGGCAATGTGAGAAAACAGTAAGAAGCGGTCAGGGGCCGGTGTTCGAAGGTCACAGGGCGCCGTAGGGTCGCGGGAGTCCTTGCGCTGGGGAGCGCGAGCAGCCTTCGAGGGGGAGGGACCGCAACGCATGACAGCGCACATTCGTCGACGTCTGCGCAAGGGGGCCACGACCACTGCCGTGGCGGCGGCCGCCGTGGCGGCGCTCGCGGCCTCGCAGGCCCCGGCGTCGCCCCTGACCGAGACGTCCGCGGGCGGCGGCGACCAGCAGGCGGCCGGTGACGGGACCGGCTCCGACGGCAGCGCCGCGACCGGCAACTCGCCGTACTACACCGATCTGCCGCCCCTGGTCACGCCCGACAAGCCCGGCTCCTCCAGCAATCTGCCGATGACCGGCGGGGCGGAAGCCGGCATACCGGCGTCGATCCTGGCCGCGTACAAGCAGGCCGAGCAGACCGTCGCGGGCACCGACCCCGCCTGCCGGCTGCCCTGGCAGCTCCTCGCGGCGATCGGCAAGGTGGAGTCCGGCCAGGCCCGCGGCGGGCGCGTCGACGCGAACGGCACCACCCTCTCCCCGATCCTCGGCCCGGCCCTCAACGGCCAGGGCTTCGCACTGATCAAGGACACCGACGGCGGGGCGTACGACCAGGACGCGGTCCACGACCGCGCGGTCGGCCCGATGCAGTTCATCCCGTCGACCTGGGCGGCCTGGGGCCAGGACGCGAACGCCGACGGCCGCAAGGACCCCAACAACATCCACGACGCCGCGCTCGCCGCCGGACGCTACCTCTGCGCCAACGACCGCGACCTGGCGGTGGCGGCCGACCTCGACCGGGCCGTGCTGAGCTACAACCGGTCGACGGAGTACCTGCGGACGGTCCGCTCCTGGCTCTCCTTCTACCAGCGCGGTACGCACGAGGTGCCCGACGGCACAGGTGTCCTGCCCACGGCCCCGAGCATCCCGTCCGGCCCCTCGCCGAGCCCGAACCCCGGCCCGAGCACCGAACCGACGCCCCGCCCGAAGCCGTCCCCGGCCAAGCCGGGCGGCACGAAGCCGAGCCCCGGCCCCACCGAGCCCGGCGACGGCTCCACGACCCCGCCCACGAAGCCGACCCCGCCCACCAAGCCGACCCCGCCCACGAAGCCGAAGCCCTCCGAGACCTTCGGCTCCCTGGAGAACGCGGGCACCGGCCCGCTGCGGGCCACCGCGGGCGAGACGTTCGACGAGCGGATCGCCGTCCGGGCCCGCAACGCCCTCGGCTCCCCGCTCGCCGGTGTGCCCGTGACCTTCACCGTCACCGGCGACACCGGGACCCGCTTCGCGGGCGGCGGGAAGACCGTCACGGTCACCACCGGAGCAGGCGGCACCGCCACGGCGCCGGAACTCCGGGCGGGCGAGAGGGCCGGCGAGTTCACGGTGACCGCCGTCGCGGGCGCCGTCAGGCCCCGCACCCTGACCTACGCGGCGACTGTCACCGCCCGCCGGGCCGACGCGATCGTCCGGACCGACCCCCAGGCGCTCGTCGCCGCGCCCGGCACCCGGTTCGCGGACGCCGTCACGGTCAGGGCGACGTACGAAGACGCCGCCGCGGCCGGAGTGGCGGTCACCGCCACCATGGTCACCGACGACCCGAAGCCCGCCGAGAACCAGAAGGGCCCGTACTTCAAGAAGGACGCGGCAGGCCAGCCCGTCCGCACGCTCACGGACCTGACGACGGACGACGACGGCCTGCTCCGGCTCCCGGCGATCTTCGCCGACGACACGGAGGGCACGTACAAGCTGCTCCTCACCACCATGGGCGGCGCCACCCTCCTCATCGAACTCACCGTTCAGGCGCCGGCCCCGGAAGAGACCGAACCTCCCGAGGAGACCGAGCGCCCGGAGGAGACGGAGTCCCCCCAGAAGCCGCAGAGCCCTGAGGCGACCGGTACCCCGGAAGGAAACGAGTCCTCGGCGCCGGCCCCGGGGAAGACCGGTGCTCCTGAGGCGACCGCGGCACCCAAGGAGACCGGGGCCTCCGCGGCCTGATCCGTACGCGTTCCGACAGCCCCCGCGACCGGCCGGCGCGGGGGCTGACCGCGTCGGCTCCGCCTCGCGCCCGCCCGGGCCGCTCCGCGTCCCTGTCGCCGGGCGCCTCTCAACCGCCGTCCCGCTTGAGCCGCGCCGAGGTGAACCGTGTCGCCGCCACGCTCGTCGGGTCCTCGGGCCAGGGGTGCTTCGGGTACCGGCCGCGCAGCTCCGCCCGCACGGCGCGGTAGCCCTCCTGCCAGAACGACGCCAGATCGGCGGTGACCGCCGCGGGCCGCCCGGCGGGGGAGAGCAGGTGCACCAGGACCGGCACCCCGGCCACCCGGGGCGTCTCCCGCAGCCCGAACAGCTCCTGGAGTTTCACCGCCAGCACGGGCTGCTCCCCGCCGTACTCCACCCGGACACGCGAACCGCTCGGCACCTCGATCCGCTCCGGCGCAAGCTCGTCCAGGCGCGCGGCCTCACCCGTCGCCCACGGCAGCAGCCGCCGCAGCGCTTGGCCCGCGTCGATCCGGCCCAGGTCCGACCGCCGCCGGGCCCGGGACAGCTCCGGCTCCAGCCAGGCCTCCGGCTCCGCTGCCAGCGCCTGTTCTGACACGTCCGGCCACGGCGGCCCCAGCACCCGGTGCAAGAACGCCAGCCGCAACCGCGTCTGCTCACCGTCGCGGGTCCAGCGCAGCAGCCCGAGCCCGTCGCGCCGGAGCCCTTCCACCAGGGCCCCGCGCACCAGCTCCGCGTCCGGCTGCCTCAACGGCCGCACCGCCAGCTCCACCGCCCCGAGCCGGTCCACCGACCGGGCCGCCACCTCGCCGTCCGCCCAGCGGACCTCCTCGCCCCGCACCCGCAGATGCCCGGCGGCCAGCCGCGCCGTGTCCTCGTCGATCACCGCCGCCCATCGCACCCGCGCGGAGGCGGAGTGCGCCGGCCGGTCCGCGACCGCCACGGCCAGCCACGGCGCACTGCGCAGCCGCGACCCGCCCCGCAGCTCCGCGCCCGTCCCCGACACCATCAGGAACGCACCGTCGCCCCGCGCCCGTGCCACCCGCTCCGGGAACGCCAGCGCGGCGACCAGGCCGACGACGGCATCGTCCGTGCCCGCCCCGCCGGCGGCGCGACCCCCGCCCTCCACCGCGGACGACAGCCGCCGCACCTCCTGCCGCCAGCGGCCCGCGTACCCGTCCTGGCCCCGGCGGGCGGTGCGCAGCGCCGCGGCCAGGTCGTCCCCGTACTCCCTCGGAGGTTCCTCGCTCAGCAACGCCACCGCCTCCGCGGCCCGCCGCGCCCCGGCCTCCCGGGCGCCGTCCAGGAGCGCCCGCGCCAGCCGGGGGTGCAGCCCGAGCCGCGCCATGCGTACGCCCCGGTCGGTGACCCGCCCGTCACCGCCGACGGCACCGATCGCCGTCAGCACCTCGCGGGCCGCGCCCATCGCACCGGCGGGCGGCGGGTCCAGCAGAGCGAGCGAGGAGGCATCCGGGTCGCCCCAGCACGCTGCCTGGAGCGCGAACGCCGCCAGGTCGGCGACCTTGATCTCCGGGGCCGGGAAGCGCGCGAGCCGTCCGTCCTCCGCCTGCTCCCAGCACCGGTACACGGTCCCCGGCCCCTCCCGCCCCGCCCGCCCGGCGCGCTGCCGGCCGGACGCTCGGGAGGCCCGTACCGTCGTCAGGGCGCTCAGGCCCCGGGCGTGGTCGGTACGGGGCTCCCTGGCGAGGCCCGCGTCGACGACGACCCGCACGCCCGGCACCGTCAGCGACGACTCCGCCACCGAGGTCGCCAGCACCACCCGGCGCTCCCCCGAGGAGCCGGCCAGCACCGCGTCCTGCACGGCGGCCGGGGCCCGCCCGTGCGCCTGGAGCACTTCGGCGGCGATCCCCGAGAGCTGCCCCGCCACCCGCGCGATCTCCCCGACGCCGGGAAGGAAGCACAGCACATCGCCCTCCCGTTCCGCGAGCGCCCGCCGCACCGTGGCCGCCACATGCGTCAGCAGCGCGGGGTCGACGCGCATCCCGTGCGGCGGGGCGACCGGCCGCGCGGGCGGCGCCCAGACCACCTCCACCGGATGGGACACCCCCTCGGCCTCGACCACCGGGGCGTCCCCGAGCAGCCGCGCCCAACCCTCCGCGTCCGTCGTCGCCGACGCCGCCACCAGCCGCAGGTCGGGCCGGATCGTCTCCCGTACGTCCAGGAGGAAGGCAGCGACCGTGTCCGCGTCCAGGTGCCGCTCGTGGCACTCGTCGATGATCACGGCGTCCACCCCGGCCAGTTCCTGGTCCCGCTGGAGCCGTTGGAGCAGCACCCCGGTGGTCACGACCTCCACCACCGTGTCCCGGCCCACCAGGCGTTCGCCGCGCACGGTGAAGCCGACCCGGCCGCCCGGCCGCTCGCCCAGCAGCCAGGCCATCCGCCGGGCCGCCGCCCGTGCGGCGATCCGGCGCGGCTCCGCGACCACGACGCGGCGCATCGGGCCCTGGCCGGTCAGCCCGGCCAGGACCAGCGGGACGAGAGTCGTCTTGCCGGTGCCGGGAGGGGCGCACAGGACGGCGACGCCCCGGTCGTCGAGAGCACGACGCAGAGCGGGCACGGCGGTGCGGACGGGCAGTCGGTCCAGGTCTTCGGTGCGGATCACGCCCCCAGTGTCGTACGGGTCCGGCGCGGCCCGGCCCCACGAGCGCGGCGGGGCCGGCTCAGTCCCGCTCGCACACGAAGATCGCCGTGCCCGGGATCAGGTTGCCGCGCAGCGGGGACCAGCCTCCCCACTCCTGGTCGTTCCAGGCGGGCCACTCCGGCTCCACCAGGTCGACCAGCCGGAAACCACCCGCCACCACGTCCCGCACCCGGTCCCCGAGGGTGCGGTGGTGCTCCACGTAGACGGCGTCGCCCCGCTCGTCCTGCTCGACGTAGGGGACGCGGTCGAAGTAGGAGGCGGCGACGGACAGGCCCTCCGGCCCCGGCTCGTCCGGGAAGGCCCAGCGGATCGGATGCGTCACGGAGAAGACCCAGCGCCCACCGGGCCGCAGCACCCGGTGCACCTCGCGGAAGACCCGCACGGGCTCGGCGACGAACGGCACCGCGCCGTACGCGGAGCAGGCGAGGTCGAAGGCCCCGTCCCGGAACGGGAGCCGCCCGGCGTCGGCCTCGACGAGCGGGATTCCCCCGCCGATGCGCAGCGCGTGCTGGAGCTGGCGGTGGGAGAGGTCGAGCGCCACCGGACGGGCCCCCCGCGCGGCCAGCCACCGCGAGCACTGGGCTGCCCCGGCGCCGATCTCCAGGACGTCACGGCCCACGAGGGAGCAGGCCGGTCCCAGCAGGGCGGCCTCCTCCTCGTCCAGACCCTCGGGGCCCCAGACGAAGCGGTCGTCCCCGAGGAAGCCGCCGTGGTCGAGCTGGTAGGCGTCGGCGTTCCGGTCCCACCAGCCGCGGCTGGCCCGGCTGCTCTCCGCGTCGTCCGCCGTGCGGCGGGTGGCCTCTGGCTCGGCCCCGGGGTCGAAGGGGTCGGTCCCGCTGATCTCTTGGCTCATCGTGCCCGCCGTTGTAGTTTGCCTTCACTCGCCGCACGCGGTACGTACCAAGGGGACGTGCCGCGGGGGTGCGGACGCGTGTCCGCGACGCCTTGCCGTATCGTATTCGGGCCGACAGGCCCTCGGTGAGCGTGAGTTGCGCCGGGTTCGGGGCGGTGTGCCCTGGGTGGGCGCGTTCGCGCATTGACCCTGTCCGGCTGCCCCCGTATGCTACAAGTTGCGCTGCGAGCCTGCGCGCCTCAGACCTAGCAGGCCGCGCTCGCGTCTGTTGCATGTCCCCTCGGTTGTCGAGGCGTTCTCCCGGAGATCCGGGCGGGGCGTTTTCCAGGCTGTCCGGCTTCTGCAGAGGCGATACGGGCTTTCGGCGTAGCAGTACCTACGACTCTCTGTCCGTACCGGAGCCCTTTCCCACATGACGAGCAGCACCGAGACCACCGCCACCACTCCGCAGGTTGCGGTCAACGACATCGGCGACGCGGACGCGTTCCTCGCGGCGATCGACGAGACGATCAAGTACTTCAACGACGGCGACATCGTTGACGGTGTCATCGTCAAGGTTGACCGGGACGAGGTTCTCCTCGACATCGGTTACAAGACCGAAGGCGTCATCCCGAGCCGCGAGCTCTCGATCAAGCACGACGTCGACCCGAACGAGGTCGTCAAGGTCGGCGACGAGATCGAGGCCCTGGTTCTCCAGAAGGAGGACAAGGAAGGCCGCCTGATCCTCTCGAAGAAGCGCGCTCAGTACGAGCGTGCCTGGGGCACCATCGAGAAGATCAAGGAAGAAGACGGCATCGTCACCGGTACCGTCATCGAGGTCGTCAAGGGTGGTCTCATCCTCGACATCGGCCTCCGCGGCTTCCTCCCGGCGTCGCTCGTCGAGATGCGTCGTGTCCGCGACCTCCAGCCCTACGTGGGCAAGGAGCTCGAGGCGAAGATCATCGAGCTGGACAAGAACCGCAACAACGTGGTCCTGTCCCGCCGCGCCTGGCTCGAGCAGACCCAGTCCGAGGTGCGCCAGACGTTCCTCACCACCCTGCAGAAGGGTCAGGTCCGCTCCGGCGTCGTCTCCTCGATCGTCAACTTCGGCGCCTTCGTGGATCTGGGCGGCGTCGACGGTCTCGTGCACGTCTCCGAGCTGTCCTGGAAGCACATCGACCACCCCTCCGAGGTCGTCGAGGTCGGTCAGGAAGTCACCGTCGAGGTCCTCGACGTCGACATGGACCGCGAGCGCGTCTCCCTGTCGCTCAAGGCGACGCAGGAAGACCCGTGGCAGCAGTTCGCCCGGACGCACCAGATCGGTCAGGTCGTCCCGGGTAAGGTCACCAAGCTCGTTCCGTTCGGTGCGTTCGTCCGCGTCGACGAGGGCATCGAGGGTCTGGTCCACATCTCCGAGCTGGCCGAGCGCCACGTGGAGATTCCGGAGCAGGTCGTCCAGGTCAACGACGAGATCTTCGTCAAGGTCATCGACATCGACCTCGAGCGCCGTCGCATCAGCCTCTCGCTGAAGCAGGCCAACGAGTCCTTCGGTGGCGACCCGGCCGCGGTCGAGTTCGACCCGACGCTGTACGGCATGGCCGCGTCGTACGACGACCAGGGCAACTACATCTACCCCGAGGGCTTCGACCCCGAGACCAACGACTGGCTCGAGGGCTACGAGGCACAGCGCGAGGTCTGGGAGACCCAGTACGCCGAGGCGCAGCAGCGCTTCGAGCAGCACCAGGCCCAGGTCATCAAGTCCCGCGAGGCCGACGAGGCTGCTGCTGCCGAGGGCGCTGCCGCCCCGGCCGGCGCTGCTCCGGCCGCCTCCGGCTCCAGCGGTGGCGGTGGCGGTGGCGGCTCGTACTCCTCGGAGTCGGCGGACAACTCCGGCGCCCTGGCGTCGGACGAGGCCCTGGCCGCGCTGCGTGAGAAGCTCGCGGGCGGCCAGAGCTGAGGCTCTGACCCCGGCGGCTCCTCGGCTGCGGTAGTTGTGGAGCGTTGACATGAGGCCCGTCCCCTTCGGGGGGCGGGCCTCATGCGTGGTCGCGGCCGGTCAGGGGGTGACGGCGATGTTGGTCAGCCCCTTGCCGCCGGTGACCGTGTTGCTCGCGTAAACCGTGGTGCGGCAGTCGGGGCTGTCGTTGGTGACGTTGATGGCGAGTTGTTTGCCGCCGGTGGCACCGGACAGGTCCGAGGCGTTGTCACGGAAGACGGTCCCGCAGCCCCACCCGCGCTGCTGGGTGTGGGTCTCGTAGCCGTTGGCGGTGGTGCGGGAGCCTTTGTTGCCCTCGACCAGGACGTCGTTGCCCTTCACATCGACCCAGGAGTCGTCGTAGTTGGCCCCGGTGAGCCCGCTGCCGTCGAACGTGTTGCCGATGACACGGGCGCCGGTGGTGCCCTCCTTGATGTCGATGTTCTCTCCGCCGACCCCGGGCCCGATGGTGTTGCCGATGATCAGGGCGTTGTCGCTCCGGTCGGAGAGGTCGCCGGCCGACCCGACGTACACCCCCTCGCCCATCCCGCGCCCGTTGCGCCCCGTGTCGTGGATGCGGGAGTTCTTCAGCACCCCGTTCCGGCTGGACCCGCGGAAGTGGACGCCCTCCATGTCCAGACCGTGCACGGTCACGGAGTCGATGACCACGCCGTCCGCCGCGTCGGTCATGATGCCCTTCTGGCCGCCCGTGACCGTGACGCCCCGGACCGTCCAGTACGAAGCCCCGTTGAGGTGCAGCCCGTAGCCGCCGCCCGCGGTCAGCACGGCCCCGCTGGAGCCGGTGAGCGTGATCCGGGCTTCGGCCGTGCCGGGCCTGGTGGCCTTGAAGTTCCCGCCGTACGTGCCGTCGGCGAGCCGGATCGTATCGCCGGGGGAGGCGGCGGCGAGCGCCGACTTCAGCTGGGACGCGGTGCGCACGTCGATGACGGCCGCCGCGTTCGCGGGCCCGGCGCCTGCCAGGGTCAGGCCTCCTGTGGCGAGCGCGGCGGCGAGCAGGGCGGTGAGAGGAGTGCGGGGGCGCATGGGGGGTGCCTTCCCGTCGAGAGGGGCGAGGGGTCCCGTATCCGCATACGGAGGGTGTCCCTGCGTGGGTCGCCCAGTGACGGTAGGGACGGCCGGGAGACGCGTCAAGGTCCAAACCAGGACGGCCGGGCGGCGGGGAGCGCGGCAGGAGAGACGGAGCGGGCGCCGTACGGAGAGACACGGGGCGGGGGTGCGGAGGCCTGACGTGCCGTGAAACCGCCGCGCCGGGAAAGTGCGGGCGGGGGAATGCCCGTGCGGCCAGGGACGTTCTTCCCTAGGAACACGAGGAGGAGCGGTAACCGTGCCTGATCCGCAGAGTTTGTACGAATGGGAGCCCAAGGGCCTGGCGGTCGTCGACATGGCGTTGGCCCAGGAGTCGGCCGGCCTGGTCATGCTCTACCACTTCGAGGGGTACATCGACGCGGGCGAGACCGGCGAGCAGATCGTCGACGGCCTGCTCGAAACCCTGCCCCACCAGGTCGTCGCCCGCTTCGACCACGACCGGCTCGTCGACTACCGCGCACGGCGTCCGCTGCTGACCTTCCGACGGGACCGCTGGGCCTCCTTCGAGGCGCCGACGCTGGAGGTCCGGGTCGTCCAGGACGCCACCGGGGCGCCGTTCCTGCTGCTGTCGGGCCCGGAGCCGGATGTGGAGTGGGAGCGGTTCGCCGCGGCCGTCGAGCAGATCGTCGAGCGTCTCGGCGTCCGCCTCGCGGTCAACTTCCACGGCATCCCGATGGGTGTCCCGCACACCCGCCCCGTCGGCATCACGCCGCACGGCAACCGCACGGACCTGATGCCGGGTCACCGCAGCCCGTTCGAGGAGGCGCAGGTGCCGGGTTCGGCCGAGGCGCTCATCGAGTACCGGCTGATGGAGTCCGGTCACGACGTCCTCGGGGTCGCCGCCCACGTGCCGCACTATGTCGCCCGGTCGTCCTACCCTGACGCGGCGCTGACCGCGCTGGAGGCGATCACCGCGGCGACCGGTCTCGTGCTGCCCGCCCTGGCGCACGCCCTGCGGACCGAGGCCCACCGCACCCAGACCGAGATCGACCGCCAGATCGGTCAGGGCGACGAGGAGCTGGTCTCTCTCGTCGAGGGCCTGGAGCACCAGTACGACGCGGTCGCCGGCTCCGAGACGCGGGGGAATCTCGTGGCGGAATCCGTCGACCTGCCGTCCGCCGACGAGATCGGCCAGGAGTTCGAACGCTTTCTCGCGGAGCGGGAGGGCGACGGCTGAACCGTGGGCCGTGCCGCGCGAGGTCCGGTGCGCGTCGATCGCACACCGGGGACGGGCCTCGGACGCCTCTCGGCGACGCGGAGAGCGCGTGTGCCGGACATCACGCGGTGGGCGGGCGCGGGCGGGAGTGGGGCGGCCCGGCCCCAGCCCGTAGGCTGCGGCCATGCTGAAGGTGGGCCTGACCGGCGGGATCGGCGCCGGCAAAAGCGAAGTGTCGCGGATGCTCGTGGAGTACGGCGCCGTGCTGATCGACTCCGATCGGATCGCCCGCGAGGTCGTCGAGCCGGGGACGCCCGGACTCGCAGCCGTCGTCGAGGAGTTCGGACCGGGCGTCCTGACCCCCGAGGGCGCCCTGGACCGCCCGGCGCTCGGCGCGCTCGTCTTCGCCGACGCGGACCGTCTGGCCGCGCTCAACGCGATCGTGCACCCCCTGGTCGGAGCCCGCGCGGCCGAGCGGGAGCGGGCCGCGTCGCCGGACGCCGTCGTCGTCCACGACGTCCCGCTCCTCACCGAGAACGGGCTCGCACCGCTGTACGACGTGGTCGTGGTCGTGGACGCCTCCGCCGAGACCCAGCTCGACCGGCTCGTACGGCTGCGCGGAATGACCGGGTCCGACGCCCGCGCCAGGATGGCGGCCCAGGCGACGCGAGAACAGCGCCGGGCGGTGGCGGATCTGATCGTGGACAACGACGGGCCGCTGGAGGCGCTGGAACCCCAGGTCCGCGAGGTCTGGCGGGAACTGGTCCGCAGGGCCGCCACCGACTGAACCGCCGTCGCCGGCCGTCTCGCCGCGTTCGCCGCTGACCGGCACCGCCCGCTGCCGGACGCCGACGGCGTCGCCGCGCCGTCCGTCCCTGCCGTGGACGCCGGGGGACGGGGCGAGCGGCGGAATACCAGGGCCCGGCACGGATGTTGGACACACGCGAGCGAGGGCAGGAGGCGCGCCGGCGAGGAAAGGGCGCGCGTGGACAGGAGAGGGACACGCGTGAGCAGGGGAAAGGCGCGCGTGAGCGAAGGAAGGACGCTGCTGTGCCCGAGAACAACCCCGAAACCCATGTCATCGATTTCCGCGCGGCCGAGCAACTGCTCGACGCCCGGGACCCGCAGGGCGCGGTCAAGCTGCTCGACTCGGTGATCGCCGCCCATCCCGAGAACACCGCGGCCCGGCTGCTGCGCGCCCGCGCCTTTTTCGCTGCCGCCCAACTCCGCCCGGCCGAGCTGGAGTTCGAGCTGGTGCTGGAGCGTGAGCCGGACAACGCGTTCGCCCACTTCGCGCTGGCCCGCACCTTCGAGCGGGCCGGACGCCCGGCGCAGGCGATCCGGCACTTCCGCCTCGCGGCGGCGCTCGACCCGAAGCCGGACTACCTCCGGGCGGCGAGATTCGACGAGGACGGCTGAGGCTCCGGCACCCGCGGCCCTCGGCCGGCCGGCCCGGGGAGCGACGGTCCTGTAGTGGCTCGGGCGCTGAAGAGGGGGGTGGCATGGGCGGGTTTCTGAAGCGACGGCCTGTACGGGGCAGGCTCGTGATCGCGGCGCTCTGTCTGACGACGCTCGCCGCGGCGAGCTGGTGCCTGGGCGAGCTGGTCGGCGCCGACGCGCCGCGGCCTCCGCTGTGGGATCTCGGAAGCGCGGGCCCCCGGGTGGCTTCGTACGCGTACGCCGCGGCTGCCGGGTCCTGGGGGGCCGCGCGTGTCTGCCTCGCGCTGGTCGGCCTGCTCCTGGCAGGAGAATGTGCCGCGCACGTCATGGCGGCCCTCCGCAGAGGCGTCCGGCGGGGCGGCAGCCCGGCGTCCTGAGGCCGTGGAACGCGGTCCGCGGCGGCCCTCCCGCACGCGACCCGTCGGAGCCCCCGCGGGCGGGGCCCGCGCGGCGGCAAAGTTCGCCCCGCGTCTCGTGGCGGCCGGGATGTCGGCGGACCGCGTCCCCACCGGCGGCGGCGCCTGGGCGCCGGCCCCGTGGCAGCCCGACCGTCCGGCCACCGACCGCTCGTCGGGCCGGTCGCTCGCCGTGTTGCCGGGTCGACGCCGCGCAAGTCGCCCGGCTGTCCGGCGTGAGTCGCGCACGCCGCTCAGTGCACGAAGCGGTAACTGCGCCACGGCTCGCCGCTCTCGGGCACCACATCGCTGAACGAGGTCGCGACGTACGTCGTACCGCCGCCGCTGCAGTCGCGTGTGGGGTACAGGACGATGTCGACGAGCGTCCCGTTCTCGATCTCGTGGGCCCCGGCCGGCGCCAGCTGGTGGCAGCCGCGCACCGACGGGCTGTGCACCGTCGTCTCCGCCTCCTGCTCCGTCGTGTACGTCACCGGCCCGACCGCCGTGCGGCCGAGCCCGGAGCAGCCCGCGACGGCGAGGGCGAGGAGCGAAGCTCCGGCGGCGGTGCCCAGACGTCGTCGTCGGCGGTGAACGGTCGCGGTCACGGACATGGGCGGGGTCCTCGTCTGCTCGTCCGGCTCATCGGTACGTCGGGGAGACGTGCTGGCGCTGGCCACCCTGCCCGCTCGGGTCCGTACCGGCATTCCCTGCGCGGCCGACCGGGCGAGGGCCCGAGCCGCAGAAGGTTCACCCTACCGCCAAACGGGGCATAACCTATTAAAGGTGCCTAGAGTGCTCATCTGTTTTCCGCTCCCACTCCTGTCAGGGGGCTGTGATGGTTCAGGAGCTAGTGACCGCAGCGATCGTGGTGGCCTGCCTCGGAGGGGTGTACCTGGCCGCGGCGGCACGCGTGATCCGGCAGTACGAGCGAGGCGTCGTGCTGCGACTGGGCAGACTGCGGGACGAGATCCGCCGTCCGGGCTTCACCCTGGTCGTTCCGGCGGTGGACCGATTGCACAAGGTCAACATGCAGATCGTCACCATGCCGGTGCCCGCCCAGGACGGCATCACCCGCGACAACGTCACGGTGCGGGTCGACGCGGTCATCTACTTCAAGGTGGTCGACCCGACCAGCGCCGTCATCGCGGTGGAGGACTACCGGTTCGCCGTGTCGCAGATGGCCCAGACCTCGCTCCGGTCGATCATCGGCAAGAGCGACCTCGACGACCTGCTGTCCAACCGCGAGAAGCTGAACCAGGGGCTGGAGGTGATGATCGACAGCCCGGCGGTCAGCTGGGGCGTGCAGATCGACCGGGTGGAGATCAAGGACGTCTCGCTTCCGGAGACGATGAAACGTTCCATGGCCCGCCAGGCGGAGGCCGACCGGGAACGGCGCGCCAGGGTGATCAACGCCGACGCCGAGCTCCAGGCTTCCAAGAAGCTGGCCCAGGCGGCGGGCGAGATGTCCGCGCAGCCCTCGGCGCTCCAACTGCGGCTGTTGCAGACCGTGGTCGCCGTCGCGGCGGAGAAGAACTCCACTCTGGTCCTGCCCTTCCCCGTGGAGCTGCTCCGGTTCCTGGAACGGGCGCAGCAGCCGGCGGACCGGGAGGCGGCGACGGGCCGGGTCCGGCAGCCGCCGCCGGCGGACGACGCCGGAGCGGGGCCGACTCCCCGGGGGACCCCGCCGGAGATCGCCGGAGGACAGACGTCTCCCGACGAGCCGGCCCCGCAGGCGCCGGGCCCGGTAGGGCGAGCCCCCGGCGCGGCGGCTGCCGACGGTCGGCCTGCGGCGGAGCCGCCCCCCGGGGACGCGCGACCCGCCGAGCAGCGGCCTCCGCGGACAGGGGCTTCGCGGACGCGGGTCTCGGAGGACCAATCCGCGTCACCACCGTTCGCCCGTCACTGAGCGTGGTGGCGGGTTACCCGTCATGTGCCCTCTCCCCGGCGACAGCGGCGTCTCGCCCGGCCCTGAGCTGGGGCGACGCTGCCGCCGCGGGCGTTGTCAGACCTCCCGCCTAGACTCACCGGGCCAGCACATTCCGTGCTGGAGGACTCGACCCGTCGGGCGGAAGGGGGTGGCGGACATGACAGCAGGCCCGCGGCAGGGCCAGGAGCCGGTGCGTGGGACGCCGGCCCCGGACACCGAGCAGCCGGTGGGCCGAGCGCCCGACGCCGGCGGGCGGCATGCGGACATCGGCCGTCTGCTGCGGTGCGCGGCCCTCTTCCTGCCCGGACGGGTGCCCCGGGAGGGGCACGTCGCCTTCTGGGACCCGCATGCGGACGGCGACCGGCCACGAGGCGACGCGCCGGGGCGGGAGGGCAGTTCCTTCGTCTACGCCGACACCTCCGGGCAGCCCGACACCGTGTCCTGCACCGCCACCGAGCTCACGGTCGTCCGGCCGGACGCGGCGGGGGGCCCGCGGGGCGTCCGCGGCACGATGACGCCGGCCATGCTGGTGCCCGTGGCCGACGCGCTGCCCGTGCTCCTCAGAGCACGCCACCAGGCGTCCGCCCACCCCGCCGCCCGCGCGTGGGGTGCGGCCGCGGCCCACGCCCTCCACCTCGTCGCCCGCGGCAGGCTGCTGCCCGGACTCACGGCGGAGGGACACGACGCCTGGCGGGCGGGCCCGCGGGACGCCGAGGACGTCGCCCATCTGCGCGCCGTCGCCGCCGCCCTGCCGCCCGAGGGCCACGCGGTCCCCGTCCCGGCCTCCGACCCGCCGAGGCTTCCCGATCCTGAGGCCCTCGTCGGCGCCTTCCTGGACGCCGTCGCCGACGCCCTGCCGCGCACCCCCGCCGCCGGCTTCGCGATGGGCAGGCCGTTCGCCGCCCAAGAGGTCCAGCACCTGCCGCACGCCGCCGCCTGGGCCGTCGAGGTGGCCTCCGGGCTGGACGCGGGCGTGCGGATCTCGTTGCGCCTGGACCTCTCGGCGTACGAGCTGTTCGACACCGCCGACACCTACGCCGTCACGGCGGCCCGCGCGGACGCGCCTGGCGCCGGGGCTCCCCGGGCGTCCGGCGCTTCGGAGCCGGCGGGGCGTCCGGACGACCCGGCGGTCCGCCATGCCGCCGCGGCCGTCGTGCAGGTGCACAGCCTCGCCGACCCGACGTATGTGGTGGACGCCGCCGCGCTGTGGAGCGGCGGGGCCGGCGAGCCCTTCGGCCCGCGCGCCCGGGTCGACGCCGTGCTGGCGCTGCGCCGCGCCGCCCGCCTCTGGGCCCCGCTGGAGCGGCTGCTGGAACAGCCGGTCCCCGACGTGCTCGCGATCACGGAGGACGAGCTGTACGAGCTGCTGAGCGACGCCGGAGCCCGGCTGGCCGCCGCCGGCGTCGGTGTGCACTGGCCGCGGGAGCTGGCCCGTTCGCTCACCGCCGCCGCCGTCGTGCGGCCCGCCCCCGGATCGGCCACCGACGGCACCTCGTTCTTCGACGCCGAGCAGCTCTTCACCTTCGACTGGCAGCTGTCCCTGGGGGAGGAGCGGCTGACCGAGGCCGAGATGGACGTCCTGGCCGAGGCCCACCGGCCGGTGGTACGGCTGCGCGACCAGTGGGTCGTCGTCGACCCCGACCTCGTGCGCAAGGCACGCAAGCGGGAGCTGGGGCTCCTCGATCCGGTGGACGCGCTGGCCGTGGCCCTCACCGGCACCGCCGAGGTGGACGGCGAGCAGGTGGACGCCGTCCCGGCCGGGGCCCTCGCCGCCCTTCGGACACGCGTCCTCGCCGACGACACGACCATCGCGCCGCCGCCCGGACTCGCCGCGACCCTGCGCGACTACCAACTGCGCGGCCTGGCCTGGCTGGACCGGATGACCTCCCTCGGCCTCGGCGGATGCCTCGCCGACGACATGGGCCTCGGCAAGACCATCACCCTCATCGCCCTCCATCTGCACCGTGCGCACCCCTCGCCGACCCTGGTGGTCTGCCCCGCGTCCCTCCTCGGCAACTGGCACCGCGAGATCAACCGCTTCGCCCCCGGCGTCCCGGTGCGCCGCTTCCACGGCACGGACCGGACCCTGAGCGACCTCGACGCAGGCTTCGTCCTGACGACGTACGGCACGATGCGCTCCAGCGCCGCCCAGCTCGCGGAGCAGAGCTGGGGCCTGGTCGTCGCGGACGAGGCCCAGCACGTCAAGAACCCGTACTCCTCCACGGCGAAGGCGCTGCGCACCCTGCCCTCCCCGGCCCGGGTCGCCCTCACAGGCACCCCGGTCGAGAACAACCTCTCCGAGCTGTGGGCGCTGCTCGACTGGACCACGCCCGGACTGCTCGGCCCGCTCAAGGCGTTCCGGGCGCGGCACGCCCGGGTCGTGGAGAACACCGGCACGGCCGCGGGCCTGGGCAACGAGGAAGCGGCGCTGCGGCTGGCCCGGCTGGTCCGCCCGTTCCTCCTGCGGCGCAAGAAGTCCGACCCCGGCATCGCCCCCGAGCTGCCGCCCAAGACGGAGACCGACCACCCCGTCGCCCTCACCCGCGAGCAGGCCACGCTGTACGAGGCCGCCGTCCGCGAGACGATGGCGCGGATCGAGGAGGCGGAGGGCATCGCCCGCCGGGGGCTGGTGATGAAGCTGCTGTCCTCCCTCAAGCAGATCTGCAACCACCCCGCCCAGTATCTGAAGGAGGAGCCCACCCGGCTCACGGGCCGCTCCGGCAAGCTCGCCCTGCTGGACGAGCTCCTCGACACGATCCTGTCGGAGGACGGTTCCGTCCTGATCTTCACCCAGTACGTGACGATGGCGAAGCTTCTCTCCGCCCACCTCACCTCCCGCGCGATCCCCTCCCAGCTCCTGCACGGCGGTACGCCGGTACCCGAGCGGGAGCGGATGGTGGACCGCTTCCAGTCCGCCGAGGTCCCCGTCTTCCTGCTCTCCCTCAAGGCGGCGGGCACCGGGCTGAACCTGACCCGTGCCGCCCACGTCATCCACTACGACCGCTGGTGGAACCCGGCCGTCGAGGAGCAGGCCACCGACCGCGCCTACCGGATCGGCCAGACCCAGCCCGTGCAGGTCCACCGGATCGTCGCGGAGGGCACGGTCGAGGACCGGATCGCCGAGCTGCTGGAGTCCAAGCGGGCCCTGGCGGACGCGGTGCTGGGCGGCGGGGAGAGCGCCCTGACCGAGCTCAGCGACCGTGACCTCGCCGACCTCGTCTCCCTGCGGAGGCCCGCATGAGTCCGCGCACCGCGCCCCGTCCGGCCCCACGCCCGCGGCCGGGCCCCGACGACCTGCGGCGTACCTTCGAAGCGGTGCCCGCCCGCACGTCGGCCGAGGGGGAGCCCTTCGCGGACAGCTGGTGGGGCCGGGCCTGGGTGGGCGCCCTGGAGTCGCTCTCTGCGGACGAGGCGCGGCTGGCCCGGGGCCGCGCGTACGCGGACGGCGGCCATGTCGCCGCGGTCACCGTCACCCCCGGCCGTGTCGTCGCCTATGTGCACGGCAGCCGCGCCCGCCCCTACCGCGCCGAACTCCGTCTGCGCCCGCTCACCGACGCCGGCTGGGACGCCCTGCTCGACGCGGTGGCCGCCCGGCCCGGCCACCTCTCCGCGCTGCTGGCGAAGGAGATGCCGCACTCGCTGGCGGCGACCGCGGAGCAGGTCGGCGCCCGGCTGCTCCCCGCCGCGGGCGATCTCGACCCCAGCTGCTCCTGCCCCGACCACGGGCGGCCCTGCAAACACGTCGCCGCCCTCTGCTTCCAAGCCGCCCGGCTGCTCGACAGCGACCCTTTCGTCCTGCTCCTCATGCGCGGCAGGGGCGAGCGCGAGCTGCTGGACGAGCTGGGCCGGCGCAACGCCGAGCTCTCCGCCCTGGAGCGCCCCGCCGCCCCCGCGGCCCCGTCGGTCGCGGCCGACGACGCCTACGCCCGGCGCTTCCTGCCCCCGCTGCCGCCGCCCCTGCCCGTACCGCCGCACCCCGGCCAGCCGCCGTCGTACCCGGATCTGCCCGGTGCCCGCGACCCGCTGGGCCTGGACCACCTCGCCACCGACGCGGCCGCCCGCGCCCACGCCCTGCTGACCACGGGCCGGGACCCGCTGGCCGGGCTCACCGCGTGGCAGGACGCGGTCCGGCTCGCCGCCTCGCGCCCGACCGCCGGGCTCACCGCCACCACCCGCGCGCTCTACCGGGAGCTGGCCTACGCCACCGGCCGCACCACCACCGACCTCGCCCGCGCCGTCGCCGCCTGGCGTCAGGGCGGCGCCGCGGGGCTCGCGGTGCTGGAGACCCCGTGGGAGCCGCCCGCCGGCCCCTTCGACCGGGCCCGGCCCGCACTGGCCGCCGCGGGCTTCCCGCGCTTCACGCCCGGGCACAACCGGCTCACCCATCCGACCGGTTCACTCCAGCTCCGCTTCGGCCACGACGGCCGGTGGTACGGCTACGAGTCCGACCGCGGAGCCGACGACTGGTGGCCGCGCGCCGCGCCGGACCCCGACCCGGTGGCCGTCCTCGAAGCGCTGCTGGCCCAGGACGCCGCCGCGTCCGCGACCTGCCCGGACCCTCCCTACGTCAGGTAGGCCTCAGGACGCCGCCGGGCGCCCGGGACCGGCCCCCCGGCGCCCCGTGGACGCTCGGTGAACCTGCGGCAGCAAGGTGGTGGGCACTGCGGGCGTCCGGCCGCCGCCAAGGGGTCGAGGGGCCACGCCGGGGGCCCGCTCCCGAGGCCGGGGCCGTGCGGTGCGGGTCACTGGCGGTACCCGCTCAGGAAGCGGCCGATGCGGCTGATCGCCGCGTCGAGGTCGTCCGCGTGCGGAAGCGTGAGGATGCGGAAGTGGTCCGGGCGGGGCCAGCTGAAGCCGGTGCCCTGGACCACCTGGATCTTCTCCCGCAGCAACAGGTCCAGCACGAACCTCTCGTCGTCGACGATCGGGTGCGCCTTGAGGTCGATGCGCGGGAACGCGTACAGCGCCCCCTTCGGCTTCACGCACGAGACCCCGGGAATCTCGTTCAGCCGCTCCCACGCCCGGTCGCGCTGCTCGTGCAGCCGTCCGCCCGGCGCGACCAGCTCGCGGATGGTCTGCCGCCCGCCCAGCGCGGCCTGGATGGCGTACTGGGCGGGGGCGTTGGGGCACAGCCGCATGGAGGCCAGCATGGTGAGGCCCTCCAGATAGCTGCGGGCGTGCTGCTGCGGGCCGGACACCACCATCCAGCCGGAGCGGAACCCGGCCACCCGGTACGTCTTCGACAACCCGCTGAACGTCAGGCAGACCAGGTCCGGGGCGAGGACGGCCGCACTGTGGTGCTCGGCGCCGTCGTACAGGATCTGGTCGTAGATCTCGTCGGCGAACACCATCAGCCCGTGCCTGCGGGCCAGGTCGAGGATGCCTTCGAGGACCTCGCGCGGATAGACCGCGCCGGTGGGGTTGTTGGGGTTGATGATCACCACGGCCCTGGTCCGGTCGGTGATCTTCGCCGCCATGTCGGCGAGGTCCGGGTTCCACTCCGAGGCCTCGTCGCAGACGTAGTGCACGGCCCGGCCGCCCGCGAGGGTGGTGACGGCTGTCCACAGGGGGAAGTCCGGGGCCGGGATCAGCACCTCGTCGCCGTCCTCCAACAGGGCCTGCACGGCCATGGAGATCAGCTCGGAGACCCCGTTGCCGAGGAAGACGTCGTCCACCCCGACCTCGGTCAGCCCCATGGCCTGGTAGCGCTGGGCCACCGCCCGCCGGGCTGTGAGGATGCCGCGCGAGTCGGTGTAGCCGTGCGCCCGCGGCAGCATCCGGATCATGTCCTGGACGATCTCCTCCGGCGCCTCGAAACCGAAGAGCGCCGGATTGCCGGTGTTGAGCCGGAGCACGCTGTGGCCCGCCTCCTCCAGGGCGTTGGCCTGCTCGATGACCGGGCCCCGGATCTCGTAACAGACCTCGTTGAGCTTGCTGGACTGCCGGAACTCCATGCGGTGCCTCCCGAGCCGATTGCGGTACTTGGTTTTACCAAGCTTGGACTTGGAATGTCCAACAACATGTCTAGACTGCGTCGCATGCCACGTCAGCAGCAGCCAGCAGCACGCCCCGCCCGCCGCCGGAGCTACGACCAGTTCTGCGCCACCGCCCGCGCCCTCGACTCCGTCGGCGACCGGTGGACCCTGCTTATCGTCCGTGAACTGCTGGGCGGGCCACGCCGGTACACGGACCTGCACGCCGACCTGCCCGGTGTCAGCACCGATGTGCTGGCCTCCCGCCTGAGGGACATGGAACAGGCGGGGCTGGCCGTGCGCCGCAGGCTTCCGCCCCCGGCCGCGGCATCGGTGTACGAGCTGACCGAGCGCGGCCGCGGGCTCCTGCCCGTCCTGACCGTCCTCGCCGACTGGGGCGTCCCCGCCCTGGCCGAACGGCGCCCCACCGACGCGGTGCGGGCCCACTGGTTCGCCCTGCCGCTGCTGCGCGCCCTGTCGGGGCTCACCCAGGAGGGCGTCCTGGAAGTCCGACTCGACGAAGGCGAGTTCCACGTGCGCACGGGCGGGCCCGCCACGCGGAGCGCCGAGGCGGACGGGCCGCCGTCCCCCGATGTGTACGGGTACGGGCCGGCCGCCTGCCCCGATGCCCGCATCACCCTGGACGCCGCACTGTGCCTGGAGCTGGCGCGGGGGACGGTGACGCTCACGGAAGCGGTGGAGGACGGTCGGGTCCAGGTGTCCGGCGAGAGCCCGCTCGCCACCGGGCTGCGAGGCCTTTGACGACGCGGCCCCCACCGTCCGACGGCTCCGCTCCCGCCCCGCCCCGCCGGGCGGGAGCGCCCCACGCCGCTGCGGGGATGGATGATGGAGGGGTGCGACTCGAAGCGATCACCTGGGAGCGGCTGGCCGGTGAACTCGCCCGGCACGGCGACGGGCTGTCCGCCGCCGACGGCGGACTCCGGCTCGCGCTCGGCATCGACGGCGCTCCGGCCGCCCGCACCGGTGAACTCGCCGAGCGCCTGGCCCAGGAGCTGAGAGTGCGCGGCCGGGCGGTGCTCGTGGTGTCCACGGAGGGCTTCCTGCGCCCGGCGAGCCTGCGGTTCGAATACGGCAAGCGCGATCCGGACGCGTACGCCGACAGCTGGTTCGACACCGGGGCGCTCTGGCGTGAGGTGTTCGGACCGCTGGAGGCGGGCGGTTCCGGCCGGGTGCTGCCCGACCTCTGGGACCCCGCGACCGACCGGGCCACCCGCACGCCGTACCACCCGCTGCCGGAGGGCGGGGTCGTCATCGTGCACGGCCCGTTCCTGCTGGGGCACTGGTTCCCGTTGGCGCTGAGCGTCCATCTCAGCCTGTCGCCGGGGGCGTTGCGGCGACGTACGGAGGAGGCGGAGCAGTGGACCCTGCCCGCGTTCGCCCGGTACGAGGACGAGGTGGCGCCCGCCGACCGGGCGGACGTGGTCGTACGGGCGGACGACCCGTCACGCCCCGCCTGGTCGGGGCTGCCGGGGGCGGGCGGTCCCCGCAGACCGTGACGGCCGGCCGCGGGGGAGGCGGCGGCTGTCTGGGCGTGCTCCCGCTCGGCGGAGGCGTCGCCGGTGAGGCCGGTGCCGGCGGCCGAGGAGTGGGGGTCAGGCCGGGTGGCCGGCGTCGGGGGCTCCGGGGCAGGTGCGCGGCCGCCAAGGAGCGCGGGCCGTGCCTGCCGGGGGCGGTCGACGTTCGCGTGTCGGGCGCGGCGGCTCGGGCCGGGGCTCACGTGTCGGTCCGGGGGCCGGCGGCGGGAGGCTGCCGGGCGGAGGCCGGCCGCCCACCGTGGTCACGGCCGTCGCCGCCGCCCGGCAGCCCAGGGCCGCGGCGGTCGCGTGGTCGGCCCCGGCGAGCAGGGCGGCGAGCAGCCCGCCGGTGAACGCGTCGCCCGCGCCCGTCGAGTCGACCGGCTCGGTGACCGGCAGGGCGGGGACGCGGCAGGTCACAGAGCCCCCGGCGGCCAGCACAGCCCCCCGCGCCCCGGCCGTCACGGCGACCCGCGGGAAGCGCCGGCTCAACGCGGCGGCCGCGGCCTCCGGTTCGGACAACCCGGTGAGCAGCCGCGCCTCGTCCTGGTTCGGCAGCAGCAGCTCCGCGCCCCCGACGAAGTCCAGGAACCGCCCAGGGCCCAGCTCGGCGAGGAACCCGGCCGACGCCGGGTCCACGCTCACCGGAACACCCCTTTCCACGGCGGTGCGCAGGGCTCGGAGAGCCGTGGCGCGGCTCGTCGCGGCGAACAGGAGGTACCCGGAGATGTGCAGCCGCCCGACGCCGTCGAGCATCGAGGGCGAGAAGTCCTCGACGGCGAGCCGCGGCGCCGCCCCGCTGTCGGTGAGGAACGTCCGCTCGGCGGCCGCGTCCACCAGGGCGATGACGGTCGCCGTCGGCACGTCCCGGTCCACCGCCAGGAGGGCCCGCACCCCCGCACGCTCCAACGCCTCCCGGTGCCACTCGGCGGACTCCGCCCCGGCCCGGGCGAGCAGCCGCACGTCCGCGCACCCGCACAGCGCCGCCCAGCACGCGACATTGGCCCCCGCACCGCCCGGCAGGGTCCGAATCCGTGCCGCGGTGTCCGTCCCGTGGGCGAGCGCTGAGGCGTGCCGTGCCACCACGTCGGTGACCACGTCCCCCAGGACCAGCAACCCGCCGCCCGAGCCAGGGCGGCTCACCGTACGGCCGCCGCGACGGCGATCCGGGCCGCGAGGCGTACGTTCGCGCGTACGGCCGCGAGGTTCGCCTCCAGCGACGCGCCCGCGGTCCGCTGTGCCAGCCGGTCCAGCAGGAACGGCGTGACGTCCTGCCCGAAGACGCCGCGCTCCCGGCACGCGCCGAGCGCCTCGGCGAGCACCCGGTCGTGCAGCGCGGGATTCAACTGCTCCTGTTCCGGGACGGGGTTGGCGACGATCAGCGCCGCCTGGGGGCCGCCCAGCGCGTCCTTCGCCCGCATCACCGCCGCCACCTCCTCCGGGCTGTTCACCGTCCAGTCGACCGGTTCGCCGGAGCTGTGCAGATAGAAGCCGGGGAAGTGCGCGGTGCGGTAGCCGACGATGCCGACGCCGAGGGTCTCCAGCCGCTGAAGGGTCGCCGGGACGTCGAGGATCGACTTCACGCCCGCGCAGACCACCGTGATCCCGGTCTGGGCGAGCAGCCGCAGGTCGGCCGATTCGTCCTGGTCGTGGACCCACTCCCGGTGGACGCCGCCGAGCCCGCCCGTGGCGAAGACGCGCAGCCCCGCCCGTGCGGCCAGGAAGGCCGTCGCGGAGACCGTCGTCGCCCCGCTCGCACCGGCGGCGAGCGCGGGAGCGAGATCGCGGTGGCCCAGTTTCCGTACCCCCCGGTCCTCGGCGATCCGCCGCACCTGTGCCCCGTCCAGACCGACCCGGGCCCGCCCGTCGAGGACGGCGACGGTGGCCGGTACGGCGCCGAGGGAGCGGACGATCCCCTCCAGCTCCAGGGCGACGGCGAGGTTCCGGGGGCGCGGCAGACCGTGCGCGATGATCGTCGACTCCAGCGCCACGACGGGCAGCCGGGCGTCGAGGGCGGCGCGTACCTCCGCCGAGAGCACCGGCCCGCCACAGCCGCGCTCCGCCGTGCCGTTCGGCGCTTCGTCGGCCGTCCCGGCCCCGGGGCTGTCAGCAGGCCCGGCGGCCGGGCCGCTCGTGGTACTCCCGGCCATGGCGCGGGGCTCGGTGGCGTCCCGGTCCGCAGGGCGCTGTTCCGGTGGGTTCTGTGGCATGCCTCATCCCTGTCGCGGGCCGGGCGGAAGCAAACCACGGGCCAAGGCCCTCCGGCCGGTCCTGGCCTCGGATCGGCCGGAACCGGTCGCCGGGGTGAGGGGCCATGACGACGCGCGGCCTCGCCCCTGTCCCGAGGCGGGCGCCGCCCGGTCCGCGTCCTTCGAGGCGTGCCCGCTCAGCTGGTCGCGTCGCGCACCACGTCGGGGTAGTCGGTGATGATGCCGTCGACCCCGTACGCCTGGGCCTTCGCCGCCTTCGCCGCGTCGTTGACGGTCCAGGTGTTGACGCGCAGGCGCTTGCCGTGCGGCCCCTTGAGCCGCTGCACGGCCGCCACGTAGTCGGCGCCGATCGTCGCGTACGAGGGGTTGATCTGATCGGTGAACGCGGCGTACGCGGGCAGGTCGGCCACCGCGGGAGTGCCCAGGTAGCCGGTCGTGATGTCGGGGCGCAGGGCGTGGATCGTCTTCAGGCTGTCGGCGCCGAAGCTCTGGACGACCAGCCGGCTCCGCACGTGGGAGCGGTCCAGCCACCCCTTCTCGCGCAGCACGCCGACGATGTCCCGCTCGATGCCCGGGTAGGTCTTGGGACTCTTGATCTCCAGGAGCAGCTTCTGCCGGTTGCGCTCCAGGCGGTCCAGGAACTGGGCGAGCGTCGGCACCCGCGCGCCGGCGAACTGCTTTCCGAACCAACTGCCCGCGTCCAGTCGCGCCAGCTCCGCCGCGGTGAAGTCCTTGACCGCCCACGGCGCGCGGTCGGGAAAGACCTGCTCGACGTCCGTGGTGCGCTTCAGACCCGTGTCGTGCAGCACGACGAGTACACCGTCGCGGGTGCGCTGGACGTCGTTCTCCACCCACTCGACGCCGAGCGCGTCCGCCGCGTCGACGGCGGCGAGCGTGTTCTCCGGCGCGTAGCCCGACGCCCCGCGGTGGGCCACGACGGCCGGGCTCTCCCGCTGGTCGGACGCCTGGGGCTGGGCGGCGGGCAGCAACAGGGCGCCGGCGCCGAGCAGGGCGGCGGCGGTGGAGGTGGTTGCGGTGCGTACGAACACGGAGACTCCTCGCATCGGAGTGTGCGGACACGCCGAGACTGGCAGCGGCCGGCCAACGCCGGGCGGGGAGGCGGTGGCCGTGGCATGAACGGAACGTCCGGGCCGGAGCCCCACCGGAGCGCACCCCTCGGCGGGCCCCGGCGCACGCCGTCGGAGCGCGCCGGAGCACACCAGGAGGCCGGGGCGGGGACCGTGCCGATAAAATGCACTTCCGCAATCTGCCTGCCGGGACCCGCCCCACGAGGGACTCCCTCTGCCCCGGGCTCTGGGAAGGGAGTGCCAGCATGCAGGGAACAGTCGACGGATTCACCTACGGTCTGGTGACCCCGGTCGCCGCTTTTCTCATGGCCTGCCTGGGGGCCGCCCTCGGACTTCGCTGCATCACCAGGTCCCTGTCCACGCCACGCTCCTTCAAGGCTGTCTGGCTGGCACTCGGCGCACTGTCCATCGGCTTCGGCGTCTGGACCGTGCACTTCGTGGCCATGACGGGCTTCACCGTCGCGGAGGCGCCGTTCGCCTACGACATGCCTCTCACCTTCGCCGGCCTCGTCATGGCCGTCGGCATGGTCGGCATCGGCGTCTTCATTGTCGGCTACCGGGGCCCGACCCGCATGGCACTGATCACCGGGGGCTCCGTCACCGGCCTGGGTGTCGCCTCGATGCACTACCTCGGCATGGCGGGCATGCGCATGCAGGGGTATTTCACGTACGACCTCCTCGGCGTGGTCCTCTCCGCGCTGGTCCCCGCGATCGCCGCCACGGTCGCCCTGTGGGCCGCCGTCGCCGTCCGCGGCCTTCTCGCCAGCCTCGGCGCGAGCGTCGTGATGGCCGTCGCGGTGACCGGGATGCACTACACCGGCATGGACGCCCTGAACGTGCACCTCCACCCCGCCGCGTCCACCGTCGTCGACGGCGGCCATGGCGGGGTGGGCGGCGGCCACACCTTCGCGGAGGGCGCCGGCTCGGTCGCCCCGATCGTGCCGATGCTGATCGGGCCCGCCTGCTTCCTGCTGCTGGCCGCCGTGGCGGTCCTGATCCGCCGAGGAACCGGGACGGGCGCAGCGGGCCCGCGCCACCGGGAGCACGACCGGGCGGATGGCCGACGGCTCCGGACGGACGGCCGGCAGGCCTGGGCGGACGGCCGGCGGCCCTGAGCGCCGCCCGGCCGCGGCCTGGCCCCCGCGGCGTACCGGACCGCAACGGGCGCGAGAAGGGACGAAAGGCGGTCCGCGGGAGCGCCGGGACCTGCCGGTGCCCCTGATCCGAGGCCGTTGTCAGTGGGGAGCCGTACGGTGGATGCATGCGGCCCGTTTCCAAGATCGAACGTTCGGTGGCGCCCTTCGAGGTCGTCAGTCCCTACCAGCCCAGCGGCGACCAGCCCGCGGCCATCGCCGAGCTGGAGCGGCGTATTCGCGCCGATGAGAAGGACGTCGTCCTGCTCGGCGCCACCGGCACGGGCAAGTCGGCGACCACGGCCTGGATGATCGAGAAGTTGCAGCGCCCCACCCTGGTCATGGCGCCGAACAAGACGCTCGCCGCCCAGCTCGCCAACGAGTTCCGCGAGCTCCTCCCGAACAACGCCGTCGAGTATTTCGTCTCGTACTACGACTACTACCAGCCCGAGGCGTATGTCCCGCAGTCGGACACCTACATCGAGAAGGACTCCTCCATCAACGAGGAGGTCGAGAGGCTGCGCCACTCCGCGACGAATTCCCTGCTCACCCGGCGCGACGTCGTCGTGGTCGCCTCGGTCTCCTGCATCTACGGCCTCGGCACGCCCCAGGAGTACGTGGACCGCATGGTCCAGCTCAAGGTCGGCGACGAGGTCGACCGGGACCAGCTGCTGCGCCGCTTCGTCGAGATGCAGTACGCCCGCAACGACCTCGCGTTCACCCGGGGCACCTTCCGGGTCCGCGGCGACACCATCGAGATCTTCCCGGTCTACGAGGAGCTCGCCGTCCGCATCGAGATGTTCGGCGACGAGATCGAGGCCCTGTCCACGCTCCACCCGCTGACCGGCGAGGTCATCAGCGAGGACGAGAGCCTCTACGTCTTCCCCGCCAGCCACTACGTCGCCGGCCCCGAGCGCCTGCAGAAGGCCGTCGGCGGGATCGAGCGGGAGCTGGAACAGCGGCTGGCAGAGCTGGAGAAGCAGGGCAAGATGCTGGAGGCGCAGCGGCTGCGCATGCGCACGACGTACGACATCGAGATGCTCCACCAGATCGGCACCTGCTCCGGTGTGGAGAACTACTCGATGCACTTCGACGACCGCGCCCCCGGCACCGCGCCCAACACCCTCCTCGACTACTTCCCGGAGGACTTCCTGCTCGTCCTGGACGAGTCCCACGTCACCGTTCCGCAGATCGGGGCGATGTACGAGGGCGACGCCTCCCGCAAGCGGACCCTCGTCGACCACGGCTTCCGGCTGCCCTCCGCCATGGACAACCGGCCGCTGAAGTGGGAGGAGTTCCTGAAGCGGATCGACCAGACGGTCTACCTCTCCGCGACCCCGGGGAAGTACGAGCTCTCGCGCGGCGACGGCTTCGTGGAACAGATCATCCGCCCCACCGGCCTGGTCGACCCCGAGGTCGTGGTCAAGCCCACCGAGGGCCAGATCGACGATCTGGTGCACGAGATCCGCAAGCGCACCGAGCGCGACGAGCGCGTCCTGGTCACCACCCTCACCAAGAAGATGTCGGAGGACCTCACCGACTACTTCCTGGAGCTCGGCATCCAGGTCCGCTATCTGCACAGCGACGTCGACACCCTGCGCCGCATCGAGCTGCTGCGCGAGCTGCGCTCCGGCGAGTACGACGTGCTGGTCGGCATCAACCTCCTGCGCGAGGGTCTGGACCTCCCCGAGGTCTCCCTGGTGGCCATCCTCGACGCCGACAAGCAGGGCTTCCTGCGCTCCGGCACCTCTCTCATCCAGACCATCGGCCGCGCCGCCCGAAACGTGTCGGGCCAGGTCCACATGTACGCCGACAAGATCACGCCCGCCATGGCGCAGGCGATCGACGAGACGAACCGTCGCCGCGAGAAGCAGATCGCGTACAACACCGAGCGCGGCATCGACCCGCAGCCGCTGCGCAAGAAGATCAACGACATCGTCGCGACCATCGCCCGCGAGGAGGTCGACACCGAGCAGCTTCTCGGCACCGGCTTCCGCCAGGGCAAGGAGGCCAAGACCCCCGTCCCCGCCCTCGGCGGCAGCGCGGCGAAGGGCGGGGCCAAGGGCCGGGCCGCCTCGCCCGGCGCCGTCGTGAGCGACCGGCCCGCGACCGAGCTGGCCGGGATCATCGAGGAGATGACCGAGCGGATGCGGGCCGCCGCCGCCGACCTGCAGTTCGAGGTGGCCGCGCGGTTGCGCGACGAGGTCGGCGAACTGAAGAAGGAGCTGCGCCAGATGAAGGAGGCGGGCCTCGCCTGACCCCGCCGCCGGGGGCGGGGGGACGGCTCCGACCCACCGGTGGCGGCGCGCCGGAGGTGTGTTGCAAGACCGACACAAAAGGGGGCCGGGCCTGCTGCCGCCCCGAGGCGCGTGCATAGGGTGCGGGGAATCCGCACACGGACGGTTGCGGGGCAATGCCGAGAGGGGACAGCGCGTGACGGTCAACATGACCAAGGGTCAGGCCATCAGCCTGCAGAAGAGCGACGGGGGGACCCTGACCGCGGTACGGATGGGGCTCGGCTGGCAGGCGGCGCCGCGCCGCGGCCTTTTCGGCTCGCGCACCCGGGAGATCGACCTGGACGCCTCGGCGGTGCTCTTCGCCGACAAGCAGCCGGTCGACGTCGTGTTCTTCCGCCATCTCGTCAGCGACGACGGCTCGGTCAAGCACACCGGCGACAACCTGGTCGGCGGTGCCGGCTCCGGTGGGGACGACGAGGCGATCCTCGTCGACCTCCAGCGCGTGCCGGTCCACATCGACCAGATCGTCTTCACGGTGAACTCCTTCACCGGTCAGACGTTCCAGGAGGTGCGCCACGCCTTCTGCCGCATCGTGGACGAGTCCAACGGCCAGGAGCTCGCCCGGTACACGCTGGACGGCGGCGGCCAGTACACGGCCCAGATCATGGCGAAGGTGCACCGCGCGGGCGGCGGATGGCAGATGACGGCCCTCGGGAACCCGGCCAACGGGCGCACCTTCCAGGACCTGATGCCGTCCATCCTCCCGCACCTGTAGGCGGAGTCGGCCGCCGCCGGCAGCCGGGCCCGTCCGGCCTGCCCCTGGCCGGGGCCCGCCCGGACCGGCCCCGGCGCCGGCTCGGTCCCGGTGCCGGGAAGAGCGGGTCCCGGGGGAGCGCGGCGGTGGGCCGCCCCGGGTGCACGGGGCACCGCGGCCGCACGGGTGCCGAGGCCGGCCAGCACTTCGCCGCGGTACGGACGCACCGCGGCGAACACACCGGGCGCGGCACCGCGCGCACGCGGCGCCGTGGGGCGCCGCACGGCCCACGCCCGCAGGCGCGGGCCATCGTCGAGGGGGAGGGCACGGCAATGACGGCCGAACTGGTCCGGGGGCAGAACCACGCCTTGCCCCTGACCCGACTGGAGATCCGGGTCTCCGCGGGCACGCCCGTCATGGCCGGGGCCACCCTCGGTGACGAGCACGGCAGGGTGCGGGGCGTCGAGTGGGTCGCCCACCCCGGCTGCCCCCGGCTTCCCGGACTCAAGGTCTCCCAGCAGGCCGCGGCCGACCACCGGATCGCCGTGGACCTGGAGGCCCTGCCCGCCGGAGCGCACCGGGTCACCGTGCTGTTCGCCCTGCTGCCGGGGATCGGCGGCCCGGCCCGGTTCGGAGCCGTCCCCGCGCCCTTCGTCGCCGTCACCGGGCTCGACGGCGACGAGATCGCCACCTTCACCCTGACCGGTCTCGACGTCGAGTCCGCGGTCAGCGCCCTGGAGCTCTACCGCCGCCAGGGCGGCTGGAAGGTCCGCGCCGTCGGCCAGGGGTACGCGGCGGGGCTGGCCGAGATGCTCGCCGACCAGGGCCTGGCCGAAGCCGCCGCCCTGGCCGGGGCCGTCCACGAGGCCCTCGCCCGTGGCGGGGTGCGCTCCGTCGTCGCGTCTCCACCGCGGCCCCGGACCCCGGAGGACGACCGCGTACGGCGTGCCCCGGGCCATCGGGCACCCGCCGCCGGCCCCCCGGGCGGCCCGGCTCCCAGGGACTGCCCGGCCCCCGCCCCGTCTCCGGCGCCGGCGTCCGTGCCGCTTCCACCCCCGGCGTCGCCCGCCGGGGCGGGACCGGCGGACGACGGCCGAGCGCCCTCCACCCCCGGCTCCGCCGGCCCGGCCCCCGGCCCCGTCGGCGGGCCCGTCGACTACGCACATCCGCTCCGGCGGCGCACGCCCCCTGCGCCCCCGCCCGCCGCACCCACCGCCCGGGTCGCCCGATCCGAAGAGGCCGCCCCGCCGGTGGCCGGGGACGCCACGGGCTGGACGATGGACGAGCGCCTCTACAACCAGGTCCGGGGCATGTTCGAGGACCTGGCACGGGCCGTCGCGGCCTACCGCAGCGCGGCGGACTTCGCCGAGTCCCGGATGAGCCGGGAGCTCGACCGGGCCCTGTCCGATCCGCGCGACCGGATGGGGAGCGCTGGCGACCGTGCCCGCGAGGAGGCCCGCGCCCGGCGCGACGAACTGACGTCCCGCGCCCGGGAGGTCCTCGACCGCGACCTCGGCCGCCTGGCCGCCGAAGCGGCCGTCGTCGAGCCGGCGCTCCCCGCCGCGTACGCGGGCTGGGACAACGCCGTCTGGCACGCCCACCGGACACCGCTGGAGGGGCCGATGGCCCTGCGTCTCGGCGACCTCCACCTGCCCGAGCGCGCCGACCTGCGGGTCCCCTTGCTGGTCCGGCTGCCGCTGGAACGCGGGATCTGGGTGGACAGCGGCCGGACGGGGCTGGAGGCCGCCGCTGTGACGGACCCGGACCGGTTGCGCCGACTGGCCGTGGAGAGCGCGGTCGCCCATGCCGCCCGGCTGCTCGCGGTGTATCCGCCGGGTGAGTTCGCGGTGCACGTCATCGACGCGGCGGGCGCGGCGGCCGCGTCGCTCGCCCCGCTCGTCGGCGCGGGCGTCCTGGCCGCCCCACCGGCTGCCGGGCCCGGGGGAGTGGCCTCGGTCCTGGCCCGCCTCACCCGGCGGGTGGACCTGGTGCAGATGGCGGCCCGGGCCGGGGCGGCCGACTCGCTCCCGCCGGACCTGGACACCGGCGAGCAGCTCCTCGTGGTCAACGACTTCCCGCACGGCTTCGACGACCGGGCCGTCACCCAGCTGCGTTATCTCGCCGACGAGGGGCCCGCGGCCGGGGTCCACCTCCTGATGGTCGCGGACCGGGACGACGCGCGTGCGTACGGGCCGGTGCTCGACCCCCTGTGGCGTTCGCTGCTGCGGCTCACCCCGGTCGCCGACAGCCACCTCGCGGACCCCTGGGTCGGGCACGCCTGGACGTACGAGCCGCTGACGGTCCCCCCGGGCAGCGGTGTGCTGGAGCGGGTGCTCGCCCAGGTGGCCGCTGCCCGCCGGGCCGGGGGCCGTTGACGGCCGGACCGCCCCCGACCGCGCCCACCTGGGGATTTGGTGCGCGCTTTACTCGACTCTTTACCTTTTCTTGGTAATGCCTGTAGTGTTCGTGCAACGGAGGGGAGTACTCCTTACGCGACGTCCCGTCAATACGGACCTTCACCGGTCCCGGGGCGTCGGCCCAGGCATGTACATGTGCATGGGTGGAAGAGACCTCCGGCAGCGACGACGCTGATCAGTAGCCGTAGCGAACTGCCGGAGGCGCAGTGGACGTTTCATGGACCCTTTGGGTGCTGACCATTCTCGGTCTGTCAGCCCTGATCGCCGTCGACTTCTTCATCGGGCGCAAGCCCCATGACGTGTCGACCAAGGAAGCCGGGATCTGGACGGTCGTCTGGATCGCGCTGGCGGTCATCTTCGGCATCGGCCTGCTGGTCTTCGGCGAGACCAAGGCCTCCGGCGAGTTCTTCGCCGGTTTCATCACCGAGAAGTCACTGAGCGTCGACAACCTCTTCGTCTTCGTTCTGATCATGGCGAAGTTCTCGGTGCCCTCCCACCTCCAGCAGCGAGTGCTGCTCATCGGCGTGCTCATCGCCCTGGTTCTCCGGGCGATCTTCATCGCCGCCGGCGCCGCCGTGATCGCGAACTTCTCCTGGGTGTTCTACATCTTCGGCGCGTTCCTGATCTACACCGCCTGGAAGCTCATCCAGGAGGCGCGGGCCGACGAGGAGGAAGAGGAGTTCGAGGAGAACCGCCTCCTCAAGTCGATCGAGCACCGCTTCGGCGTCGCGGACAAGTACCACGGCACGAAGCTCTTCATCCAGAACAACGGCAAGCGCGTCCTGACCCCGCTCATGGTGGTCATGCTCGCCATCGGCACCACCGACGTGCTGTTCGCGCTGGACTCGATCCCGGCGATCTTCGGCCTGACCCAGGACCCGTACATCGTCTTCACGGCCAACGCGTTCGCGTTGATGGGTCTGCGCCAGCTGTACTTCCTCATCGGCGGTCTGCTGAAGAAGCTGGTCCACCTCAGCTACGGCCTGTCCGTGATCCTCGGCTTCATCGGCGTCAAGCTGGTGCTGCACGCCCTGCACGAGTCCGGGGTGCACGTGCCCGAGATCTCCATTCCGTTCTCCCTCTCCGTCATCTGCGGCGTCCTGGTGATCACGACGGTCACCAGCCTCATCGCCAGCAAGAAGCAGGCGGCGGCCGAGGCCGGGGAGACGAAGACGGCGGGCTCGGCCGACGAGGAGAGCAAGAGCATCAGCGGCTGACCCCCGGCCGCCAGGGGCGGCGCAGGGCGATACCGGCAACGGCCGGGGTGGGATCGGCGAAAGCCGCCCGCCCCGGCCGTTGTGCACGGTCCGGACGGCGAGTGGGGGACACGGCGCTAAGGAGGCCAGGGGCGTCCGAGGGCCGCCCCGGCCGGGGACGGCGACCGCCCGGCCCCCGCCCGCCGCGTGTTCCGCCCGCGGCGGCTACCAGCCGCGGGCGCGCCACTCCGGCAGACGGGGCCGCTCGGCGCCGAGCGTCGTGTCATTCCCGTGGCCCGGGTAGACCCAGGTCTCGTCGGGCAGCCGGTCGAACAGCTTCGTCTCGACGTCGTGCAGGAGGCTCGCGAAGGCCTCGGGGTCCTGCCAGGTGTTCCCCACGCCGCCGGGGAAGAGGCAGTCCCCGGTGAACACGTGCGGGGCGCCGTGCGGGTCGTCGTAGACCAGGGCGATGGAGCCCGGGGTGTGGCCGGTCAGACGGCGCGCGGTCAGCTCGACCCGGCCCACCGTGATGGTGTCGCCGTCCTCGACGGGGACGTCGGTGGGGACCGGGATGCCCTCGGCGTCGTACCGGCCGGCGTACGTCCGGGCTCCGGTGGCCGCGACCACCTCTCCCAGCGCCTGCCAGTGGTCCCCGTGCCGGTGGGTGGTGACGACGGAGGCGATGCCGTCGTCACCGATCAGCGCGAGCAGGGTCTCGGGCTCGGCGGCCGCGTCGATCAGCAGCTGCTCGCCGGTGGCCCGGCACCGCAGCAGGTAGGCGTTGTTGTCCGTCCCGCCGACGGCGACCTTGGAGATCATCAGGTCCGTCAGCTCGTGCACGCTCGCCGGTCCGCCTGCCTTCACCGCTCCGCTGTACGTCATGTGGCCCAGCCTATAGCGGCGGCAGGGCGGGGAGCGGGCCTCCGGCGGCCGTCAGAGCGGAGCCGTCACGGCGGCCGGCGAGCCAGCCGAGCAGATCGGCGGCCGTCCCCTGCACCGTCACCAGGGCGCTCGGCGGGCCGCCGCCCGTGCTCCAGGTGCGGCCGTCCTCGTCGGTCAGCGCGGTGGCGGGCACGTCCGGATGCCCGGTGAAACGCTCGGCGAGGAAGTCGATCTCCCGGGGCACGAATGACCCGGGCAGATCCTCCAGCTCGTAGCCCACGTCGAGATCGACGTGGTGCAGCTCCACCTCGACCAGGCGGCGGAAGGGGACCCGGGAGGCGGAGTCTGTCACCCCGTTGCGCAGGGCGACGGTACGGGACCAGTCGGCCGGCTCCGCGGCGGTCGAGAGGAAGCGACCCGTGCTGTCCCGCAGGTCGGCGAGGTGCTCGTCCAGCGGTCGCGCGCTGCCCCGGGCGATGTCGTCCTCCCGGCTTTCGCTGTTCGCGTACATCGGGAGCCCTCGGAGAACATTTTCGAGCGCTTCGGCGTTACGTGACAGGTGGGCCATGATGTGGCCCCGGCTCCATCCGGGCAGCCGTGACGGTTCGAGGACCGCGGCGTTGTCCAGTTCGGCGGCTGCGTCGAGCAGTCGTTCGGTCGCATCGCGTACAGCTTCCAGGTCGTGCGCGTGATCCATCATGCGGCTGAGCCTAGCTTCGCCACCCATTCGGGTGAAGGAGTCCCAGGGCGGCCGGAAATCGAATGTGCGTGCTATACGCTCGGAGTCGAAAGCCTTCTACATCGCTGTGGCACCCCCCATACCCTGGGACGGGGGCTCAGTTCCCCCGCTCTCTCTAGAAAGGTGCGGACCGGCGTGGCCGACCGTCTCATCGTCCGTGGCGCGCGCGAGCACAACCTGAAGAACGTCTCGCTCGACCTGCCCCGCGACTCCCTCATCGTCTTCACCGGGCTCTCCGGGTCGGGCAAGTCGTCCCTCGCGTTCGACACGATCTTCGCCGAGGGGCAGCGCCGCTACGTGGAGTCGCTCTCCTCGTACGCCCGGCAGTTCCTCGGCCAGATGGACAAGCCGGACGTGGACTTCATCGAGGGGCTCTCCCCCGCGGTCTCCATCGACCAGAAGTCGACCTCGCGCAACCCGCGCTCGACGGTCGGCACCATCACGGAGGTCTACGACTACCTCAGGCTGCTCTTCGCCCGGATCGGAAAGCCGCACTGCCCCGAGTGCCGGCGCCCCATCTCCCGCCAGTCGCCGCAGGCCATCGTCGACCGGGTCCTCGGTCTCCCCGAGGGCAGCCGTTTCCAGGTCCTCTCGCCGCTGGTGCGCGAGCGCAAGGGCGAGTTCGTCGACCTCTTCGCCGACCTCCAGACCAAGGGGTACAGCCGGGCCAGGGTCGACGGCGTCACTGCCCAGCTCTCCGAGCCCCCCGCGCTCAAGAAGCAGGAGAAGCACACCATCGAGGTGGTCGTCGACCGCCTCACCGTCAAGGACAGCGCCAAGCGCCGGCTGACCGACTCGGTCGAGACGGCGCTCGGTCTCTCCGGCGGCATGGTCGTACTCGACTTCGTCGACCTCCCCGAGGACGACCCCGAGCGCGAGCGGATGTTCTCCGAGCACCTCTACTGCCCGTACGACGACCTCTCCTTCGAGGAGCTGGAACCGCGCTCCTTCTCCTTCAACTCGCCCTTCGGCGCCTGCCCCGACTGCACGGGCATCGGGACGCGCATGGAGGTCGACCCGGAGCTGATCGTTCCGGACGAGGAGAAGTCCCTCGACGAGGGCGCGATCCACCCCTGGTCGCACGGCCACACCAAGGAGTACTTCGGGCGGTTGATCGGGGCGCTCTCCGAAGCGCTCGGCTTCCGCACGGACATCCCCTGGGCCGGTCTGCCGCAGCGGGCCAGGAAGGCTCTGCTCTTCGGCCACAAGATCCAGACCGAGGTGCGCTACCGCAACCGGTACGGGCGGGAGCGCGCCTACACCACCCCCGCGTTCGAGGGCGCGGTCCAGTTCGTGAAGCGGCGCCACACCGAGGCCGAGAGCGACTCCAGCCGGGAGCGCTTCGAGGGCTACATGCGCGAGGTGCCCTGCCCGACCTGTGAGGGCACCCGGCTCAAGCCGATCGTGCTCGCGGTGACGGTGATGGAGAAGTCCATCGCCGAGGTCTCCGCGATGTCGATCAGCGAGTGCGCCGAGTTCCTGGGCCGGCTCACGCTGAACGCCCGCGACAAGAAGATCGCCGAGCGGGTCCTCAAGGAGGTCAACGAGCGGCTGAGGTTCCTCGTCGACGTCGGTCTGGACTACCTCTCGTTGAACCGCGCGGCCGGCACCCTGTCCGGCGGCGAAGCCCAGCGCATCCGGCTGGCGACACAGATCGGCTCCGGTCTCGTCGGCGTGCTGTACGTCCTGGACGAGCCGTCCATCGGTCTGCACCAGCGCGACAACCACCGCCTCATCGAGACCCTGGTCAGGCTCCGCGACATGGGCAACACGCTCATCGTCGTCGAGCACGACGAGGACACCATCAAGGTCGCCGACTGGGTCGTCGACATCGGCCCCGGCGCCGGCGAGCACGGTGGCGAGGTCGTCCACTCCGGCTCGCTCAAGGAGCTGCTGGCCAACAAGGAGTCGATCACCGGCCAGTACCTCTCGGGCAAGCGGGCGATCCCGACCCCCGACGCCCGGCGCCCGGTCGACCCGGCCCGCAGCCTCACCGTGCACGGCGCCCGGGAGAACAACCTCCAGGACATCGACGTCTCCTTCCCGCTCGGCGTCCTCACCGCCGTCACGGGCGTCTCGGGCTCCGGCAAGTCGACCCTGGTCAACGACATCCTCTACACCCACCTGGCCCGCGAGCTGAACGGCGCCAAGTCGGTCCCCGGCCGGCACACCCGGGTCGACGGGGACGACCTCGTCGACAAGGTGGTCCACGTCGACCAGTCGCCGATCGGCCGTACGCCCCGGTCGAACCCGGCCACGTACACCGGGGTCTTCGACCATGTCCGCCGGCTGTTCGCCGAGACGATGGAGGCGAAGGTGCGCGGCTACCTGCCGGGCCGCTTCTCCTTCAACGTCAAGGGCGGTCGTTGCGAGAACTGCTCCGGCGACGGCACGATCAAGATCGAGATGAACTTCCTGCCCGACGTGTACGTCCCGTGCGAGGTCTGCCACGGAGCGCGCTACAACCGGGAGACGCTGGAGGTCCACTACAAGGGCAAGTCCATCGCCGAGGTGCTGGACATGCCGATCGAGGAGGGCCTGGAGTTCTTCGAGGCCGTCCCGACGATCGCCCGCCACCTCCGGACGCTCAACGAGGTGGGCCTGGGGTACGTGCGGCTCGGGCAGTCCGCGCCGACCCTCTCCGGCGGTGAGGCGCAGCGCGTCAAGCTGGCGAGCGAGCTCCAGAAGCGCTCCACCGGCCGCACGGTCTACGTCCTGGACGAACCGACCACCGGTCTGCACTTCGAGGACATCAGCAAGCTGATCACCGTGCTCTCCGGCCTGGTCGACAAGGGGAACTCGGTGATCGTCATCGAGCACAACCTGGATGTCATCAAGACCGCTGACTGGGTCGTCGACATGGGCCCCGAGGGGGGCAGCGGCGGCGGTCTGGTCGTCGCGGAGGGGACCCCGGAGCAGGTCGCCTCGGTCCCCGCCAGCCACACCGGCAAGTTCCTCCAGTCCATCCTGGACGCGGACCGGATCAGCGAGGCCGCCGTGCCCTCGGGACGGGGGGCGGGCCGCAAGACGGCCGCGCGCCGGACAGCCCCGGCGAAGAAGGCGGTGGCGAAGAAGACAGCGGCGAAGAAGGCGACGGCGACGGAGGCCACCGCCACGAAGGCCGCGGCCACGAAGGAGGCGGCGACCAAGGCGGAGACCGGTTCCGCCAGGACGGTCGCCGCGAAGAAGGCCACCCGCGCCCGCAGGAGCTGAGAGCGGGACGCCCGGCGCCTCACGGTCCGGGCGCCCCGCCGACGGGCCGAGTGCCCAGCTCCCTCACGGCGGGGGCCCCGCGGTCAGGGCCCCCGCCGTGAGGGGGCGGCACGCGGCTCCTGCGGCCGGGCCAGGGCCCGGCCCGGCCGCAGGCCCTCCGTTCCCCGCCGGTATCGTCGCTTCTGTCACCGGCCCGTACGGCCGCCCGGTCTGTCCGGCGGCCCCGGCCCGCCCCGAACGACGACCCGTGGAGTCCGCATGCCCGGCCTGCCCGCCGCCCGACGTACCGTGCTGAAGGGTGCCGCGCTCGCCGGCGCCGCCGGGCTGGGAGCGGCCGCCTGCTCGACCGAGTCCAAGCTCGGTCATGCCAAGAGCCCCCTTCCGACCGCGCCCGTGGACCTCGGAGCCGCGGCGGAGGTGCCCGTCGGCGGAGCCAAGCTCTACCGGGAGCAGCGCCTCGTCGTCGTCTGTCCGGCCGCGGGCGAGTACAAGGCCTTCAGCGCCCAGTGCACCCACGGCGGCTGCGTCCTGGACAAGGTCGAGGGCACCGAGGGTCACTGCCCGTGCCACGGCAGCCGCTTCGACATGACCACCGGCAAGCCGGTGAAGGGCCCGGCCACCGTGCCGCTGCCCGCCGTCCCGCTCACCGCCGAAGGCGGAAAGCTGGTCGCGGGCTCCGACGCCTGACAACCCGCTGCCCCGGGCCCCGTCGCCCGCGGACGCCGAAGCCGGAGCAGTGCTCGCCCCGGACCTGTGCGGCGCCGCCGCCGCACGCCGCCGGGCCCGCCGCAGGGGCGAGGACCCTGCCGGGGAGGTCGGAGCGGGCCCTGCCGCCCGTGCTCCGGGGCGCGGAACACCCCACCGCTCCCCGGAGCGCGGCACCGGCGGAGGACGACGTGCTGTCACTGCCCGCAAGTAGGGTGTGAGACATGGCAGACCCCTCCAGCTACCGCCCCAGGCCGGGACAGATCCCCGACTCCCCGGGGGTCTACAAGTTCCGTGACGAGCACCGCCGGGTGATCTACGTCGGCAAGGCCAAGAACCTCCGCCAGCGCCTGGCCAGCTATTTCCAGGACCTCGCCGGGCTCCACCCGCGTACGCGCACGATGGTCACGACCGCCGCCTCCGTCGAGTGGACGGTCGTCTCCACCGAGGTCGAGGCGCTCCAGCTGGAGTACTCCTGGATCAAGGAGTTCGACCCCCGGTTCAACGTCAAGTACCGCGACGACAAGAGCTACCCCTACCTCGCGGTGACGCTGAACGAGGAGTTCCCCCGCGTCCAGGTCATGCGCGGGGCCAAGAAGAAGGGCGTGCGCTACTTCGGCCCGTACGGCCACGCCTGGGCGATCCGCGAGACGGTCGACCTGATGCTGCGCGTCTTCCCCGTCCGCACCTGCTCCGCCGGCGTCTTCAAGAACGCCGAGCGCACCGGCCGCCCCTGCCTCCTCGGCTACATCGGCAAGTGCTCGGCCCCCTGCGTGGGCCGGGTCGACCCGGAGGAGCACCGGGAGCTGGCCGAGGACTTCTGCGACTTCATGGCCGGGCGCACCGGCGCCTACATCCGCCGCCTGGAGAAGGACATGACGCGGGCTGCCGAGGAGATGGAGTACGAGCGGGCCGCCCGTCTCCGCGACGACGCCGAGGCCCTCAAGCGGGCCATGGAGAAGAGCGCCGTCGTCCTCGCGGACGCCACCGACGCCGACCTGATCGCCGTCGCGGAGGACGAGCTGGAGGCCGCACTCCAGATCTTCCACGTGCGCGGCGGCCGGGTCCGGGGCCAGCGCGGCTGGGTCACCGACAAGGTCGAGGCCGTCGACACCTCCGGCCTCGTCGAGCACGCCCTCCAGCAGCTGTACGGCGAGGAGCGCGGCGACGCCGTGCCCAAGGAGGTCCTGGTCCCGGCCCTCCCGGAGGACACCGACGCGGTCTCCCAGTGGCTCGCCGAGCGCCGCGGCTCGCAGGTCAGCCTGCGCATCCCGCAGCGCGGCGACAAGAAGGACCTCATGGCCACGGTCCAGCGCAACGCCCAGCAGGCGCTCGGACTGCACAAGACCAAGCGCGCCTCCGACCTGACCACCCGCTCCCGCGCGCTGGAGGAGATCGCCGTGGCGCTGGGTCTGGACAGCGTCCCGCTGCGCATCGAGTGCTACGACGTCTCGCACCTCCAGGGCGACGACGTGGTGGCCTCCATGGTGGTCTTCGAGGACGGCCTCGCCCGCAAGAGCGAGTACCGCCGCTTCCAGATCAAGGGCTTCGAGGGCCAGGACGACGTCCGCTCGATGCACGAGGTGATCGGCCGCCGGTTCAAGCGCTACCTCCAGGACAAGGAGCGCACGGGGGAGTGGGGGGAGGCCCCCGGCCCGTCCCCGGACGCTCCCGGGCGCCCCTCGGCCCCCGCGCCCACCGGCCCCGTGCCCGCCCCGCTCCCCGCGGCGGGCGCTCCGGGCGAGGCGGGCGAGCCCCGCGAGGACGACGGCCGGCCCAAACGGTTCGCCTACCCTCCGCAGCTCGTCGTGGTCGACGGCGGGCAGCCTCAGGTAGCCGCCGCGAAGCGCGCCCTGGACGAGCTGGGGATCGACGACATCGCCGTCTGCGGCCTGGCCAAGAGGCTGGAAGAGGTCTGGCTCCCCGAGGACGACGACCCGGTCGTCCTGCCCCGTACGAGCGAGGGCCTCTACCTCCTCCAGCGCGTGCGGGACGAGGCCCACCGCTTCGCCATCGCCTACCAGCGCGCCAAGCGGGCCAAGCGGCTCCGCCGCAGCCCGCTGGACGACGTGGCCGGACTCGGCGAGACCCGCAAGCAGGCGCTGATCAAGCACTTCGGTTCCGTGAAGAAGCTCCGGCAGGCGACCCTCGACGAGCTCTGCGAGGTCCCCGGAATAGGGCGCAGGACGGCGGAGTCGGTGGCCGCGGCCCTCGTCTCCACCGCTCCCGCGGCACCGGCCGTGAACACGGCCACAGGAGAGATCATCGAAGATGAGGAAGACGACGGGGGCGCCTCATGACCGAGAAGGCCCACGACAGCGCACCGGGCCCCGACGACACCGGAGCCGGGGCGCACGGCACGACGGCCGAGAACGACCGGAACCACCCCCGCACCGACCGAGCAGACGGAGCAGCAGACGTGATGACGAACACCCCCATCGAGACGGGTGAGGCGGCGATCCCCGAGCTGGTGATCATCTCCGGCATGTCCGGCGCCGGGCGCAGCACCGCCGCCAAGTGCCTGGAGGACCTGGGCTGGTTCGTCGTGGACAACCTGCCTCCCGCGCTCATCCCCACCATGGTGGAGCTCGGCGCCCGCTCCCAGGGCAACGTGGCCCGGATCGCCGTCGTCGTCGACGTGCGCGGCCGGCGCTTCTTCGACAACCTCCGTGAATCCCTGGCCGACCTGGAGGCCAAGCACGTCACCCGGCGGATCGTCTTCCTGGAGTCCTCCGACGACGCCCTGGTGCGCCGCTTCGAGTCCGTCCGCCGCCCGCACCCGCTCCAGGGCGACGGCCGCATCGTCGACGGCATCGCGGCCGAGCGCGATCTCCTGCGCGAGCTGCGCGGCGACGCCGACCTGGTCATCGACACCTCCAGCCTCAACGTGCACGAGCTGCGGGCCAAGATGGACGCCCAGTTCGCGGGCGAGTCGGAGCCGGAGCTGCGCGCCACGGTGATGTCCTTCGGCTACAAGTACGGCCTGCCCGTCGACGCCGACCTCGTCGTCGACTGCCGCTTCCTGCCCAACCCCCACTGGGTCCCCGAGCTGCGCCCCTTCACCGGCCTGAACGAGGAGGTGTCGGACTACGTCTTCGACCAGCCGGGCGCCAAGGAGTTCCTCAACCAGTACACGGAGCTGCTCCAGCTGATCGCCGCCGGATACCGCCGCGAGGGCAAGCGGTACGTCACCATCGCGGTCGGCTGCACGGGCGGCAAGCACCGCTCGGTCGCCATGTCGGAGAAGCTCTCGGCCCGGCTCGCCGGCGAGGGCGTCGAGACCGTCCTCGTCCACCGGGACATGGGGCGCGAGTGACCGGACGCAATCTGCGGATGCGGCGCCTGAGCCGCGCCACCTCGGCGCTCTCCGGCCGCAAGCGCGGTGCTCAGCCCAAGGTCGTCGCCCTCGGCGGCGGCATGGGCCTCTCGGCGTCCCTGACGGCGCTGCGCCGGATCACCGGCGACCTCACGGCCGTGGTCACCGTCGCCGACGACGGCGGCTCCAGCGGCCGGCTGCGCGAGGAGCTGGGCGTCCTGCCGCCCGGCGACCTGCGCAAGGCGCTCGCCGCGCTGTGCGGCGACGACGACTGGGGCCGCACCTGGTCCCGGGTCATCCAGCACCGGTTCGAGTCCAAGGGCGACCTGCACGAACACGCGGTCGGCAATCTGCTGATCGTGGCGCTCTGGGAGCAGCTGGGCGACCACGTCCAGGCCCTCGACCTGGTCGGCAAGCTGCTCGGCGCGCACGGGCGGGTACTGCCGATGTCGGCCGTCCCGCTGGAGCTCCAGGCGCTGGTGCGGGGCCACGACCCCGAGCTGCCCGACGCGATCGTCACCGTGCGCGGGCAGGCCACGGTGGCGCTCACCCCGGGCGAGGTGCAGTCCGTGCACGTCGTGCCGCCCGACCCGCCGGCCGTCCCGGAAGCCGTCGAGGCGGTCCTGGACGCCGACTGGGTGGTGCTCGGGCCCGGCTCCTGGTTCTCCTCCGTGATCCCGCACCTGCTCGTCCCGGATCTGCTCGACGCCCTGGTCACCACGAAGGCCCGTAAGGTCCTCTCGCTGAACCTCGCCCCGCAGCCCGGGGAAACAGAAGGCTTCTCACCGCAGCGTCATGTGGAGGTTTTGGGACGACACGCACCTAAACTCGCCTTGGACGTGGTGCTGGCCGATGAGGCCGCCGTGCCCGACCGCGAGTCCCTCGTCGATGCCGCCAGGCGGCTCGGAGCCGCGGTCGAGCTGGCGCCGGTGGCATCGCCCGACGGCGTTCCGGTCCATGATCAGGAGCTGTTGGCCGCCGCGTACGACCGTATTTTTCGGATGCATGGAAGGATCGGCCCATGGCGATGACGCCAGCGGTGAAGGACGAAATCTCTCGGCTTCCCGTCACTCGGACCTGCTGCAGGAAAGCAGAGGTCTCGGCGATTCTTCGGTTCGCGGGCGGGCTGCACCTGGTGAGCGGCCGGATCGTGATCGAGGCCGAGCTGGACACCGGCAACGCGGCCCGCCGCCTCAAGCGCGACATCCTGGAGATCTTCGGGCACAGCTCGGAGCTGATCGTGATGGCCCCGGGCGGGCTGCGCCGGGGCTCGCGCTTCGTCGTACGCGTGGTGGCGGGCGGCGACCAGCTGGCCCGCCAGACCGGTCTGGTGGACGGCCGCGGCCGCCCCATCCGCGGACTGCCCCCGCAGGTGGTCTCGGGGGCCACCTGCGACGCGGAGGCGGCCTGGCGCGGAGCGTTCCTCGCTCACGGCTCGCTCACCGAGCCCGGCCGCTCCTCCTCGCTGGAGGTCACCTGCCCCGGGCCGGAGGCCGCGCTCGCCCTCGTCGGCGCGGCGCGCCGGCTCTCCATCGCGGCCAAGGCCCGTGAGGTGCGGGGGGTGGACCGGGTCGTCGTCCGGGACGGTGACGCGATCGGTGCCCTGCTGACCCGCCTCGGCGCCCACGACGCGGTGCTCGCCTGGGAGGAGCGGCGGATGCGGCGCGAGGTCCGCGCCACGGCCAACCGGCTCGCCAACTTCGACGACGCGAACCTGCGCCGCTCGGCCCGCGCGGCGGTCGCCGCCGGGGCCCGGGTGGGGCGCGCACTGGAGATCCTCGGCGAGGAGGTGCCCGAGCACCTCGCCGCCGCCGGCCGGCTGCGCATGGAGCACAAGCAGGCCTCGCTGGAGGAGCTGGGCGCCCTCGCCGACCCGCCGCTGACCAAGGACGCGGTCGCGGGCCGAATCCGCCGCCTGCTGGCGATGGCCGACAAGAGGGCCCAGGACATGGGCATCCCGGGGACGGAGTCGACCCTCAGCGAGGAGCTCGCCGACGGCCTGGTCGGCTGACTCGGCGGCACGCGTGGGGCGTTGGCCCCCTGCCGCCGGGACCCTCGTCCGACAGCGGTGGGACCGCGTACCCGCCGGGCGGAGCGGAGGCCCGTACTCCTACTGGCGAGTACGGGCCTCGCGGCGTATTCCGGTGGCGTGTACGGGCCCTCTCGATGTCACCTCAGCGCCCTCGGAGAGGTAGGGTCGGAAGCGGTCGGGGACATCCCTATACATCTCGCCGGCGTCGAAAACCGGCGTACCTAACGAGGAGATCGGTTCGTGACGATCCGCGTAGGCATCAACGGCTTCGGCCGCATCGGCCGCAACTACTTCCGCGCGCTGCTGGAGCAGGGTGCGGACATCGAGATCGTGGCTGTCAACGACCTGGGTGACACTGCGACCACGGCCCACCTGCTGAAGTACGACACCGTCATGGGTCGTCTCAAGGCAGAGGTCAGCCACACCGCCGACACCATCACCGTCGATGGTCACACGGTCAAGGTGCTCTCCGAGCGCAACCCGGCCGACATCCCCTGGGGTGAGCTGGGCGTCGACATCGTCATCGAGTCGACCGGCATCTTCACCAAGAAGGCCGACGCCGAGAAGCACATCACCGGCGGCGCCAAGAAGGTCCTCATCTCGGCTCCGGCCAAGGGCGAGGACATCACCATCGTGATGGGCGTCAACCAGGACAAGTACGACGCGGCCAGCCACCACGTCATCTCCAACGCCTCCTGCACCACCAACTGCGTGGCGCCGATGGCCAAGGTCCTCGACGAGAACTTCGGCATCGTCAAGGGTCTGATGACGACGGTCCACGCGTACACCAACGACCAGCGGATTCTGGACTTCCCGCACTCGGACCTGCGTCGCGCCCGCGCCGCCGCCGAGAACATCATCCCCACCACCACGGGCGCCGCCAAGGCCACGGCCCTGGTCCTCCCGCAGCTCAAGGACAAGCTCGACGGCATCGCGATGCGCGTCCCGGTCCCGACCGGCTCCGCCACCGACCTGGTCGTGACGCTGTCCCGCGAGGTCACCAAGGACGAGGTCAACGCCGCGTTCAAGAAGGCGTCCGACGACGGCGACCTCAAGGGCTTCCTGACGTACACCGAGGACCCGATCGTCTCCTCGGACATCGTCGGCGACCCGTCGTCCTGCACCTTCGACGCCTCCCTGACGATGGTTCAGGAGGGCAACTCGGTGAAGATCCTCGGCTGGTACGACAACGAGTGGGGCTACTCCAACCGCCTCGTCGACCTCACGGTCTTCGTCGGCGAGCAGCTCTGAATCCTCGGATCGCGGGCAACACGTCGTGAGTAAGGGGCTCGACCGGCGCAGCGCGGCGCCGGT
>NZ_JBBBEN010000052.1:220360-232254 GCF_037137275.1 Streptomyces pratensis
GCCCCTGGCCCGTGCCGACGGGCAGCCGTCCGCCGCGCGACGTCCGGCGGGCCGGTGCGCCCGCGGCGTCGCCCGAGCCGCCCGGCCGCGGCCTGTGCGAGGGCGGCCCGCGCGGCCCGGCCTCCGGTGGTCCGCCGCCGCGGCCGAGGTCGTGCCCGGCGGATCAGGGCCGGGCACGACCTAGCACGCTCATCCGTCCTTGCAAGGAGTAACGGAAGACCAGATGAAGACGATCGACGAACTTCTCGCCGAAGGGGTCGCGGGCAAGCGGGTATTCGTCCGCGCCGACCTCAACGTGCCGCTGGACGGCACCGCCATCACCGACGACGGCCGTATCCGCGCCGTCGTCCCGACGGTCGCCAAGCTCGCCGAGGCCGGCGCGCGCGTCGTCGTCGCCTCGCACCTCGGCCGCCCCAAGGGCGCCCCGGACCCGGCCTTCTCGCTGGCGCCCGCCGCCGCGCGCCTGGGCGAACTCCTCGGCGCGGAGGTCGCCTTCGCGACCGACACGGTCGGCGAGTCCGCCCGTGCCACGGTCGCCGCCCTCGGTGACGGCCGCGTCGCCGTCATCGAGAACCTCCGCTTCAACGCCGGTGAGACCTCCAAGGACGACGCCGAGCGCGGGGCCTTCGCCGACCAGCTGGCCCAGCTCGCCGACGCCTACGTGGGCGACGGCTTCGGCGCGGTGCACCGCAAGCACGCCTCGGTCTTCGACCTCCCCGCCCGGCTGCCGCACTACGCGGGCTTCCTCATCGCCACCGAGGTCGGCGTCCTCAAGAAGCTCACCACCGACGTCAAGCGGCCGTACGCCGTCGTCCTCGGCGGCGCCAAGGTCTCCGACAAGCTCGGAGTCATCGACCACCTGCTGGAGAAGGCCGACCGCATCCTGATCGGCGGCGGCATGGCCTACACCTTCCTCAAGGCCCAGGGACACGACGTCGGCTCCTCGCTGCTCCAGGAGGACCAGGTCCCGGCCGTCCAGGAGTACCTCAAGCGGGCCGCGGAGCGCGGGGTGGAGTTCGTGCTCCCCGTCGACGTCCTGGTCGCGGAGAAGTTCCCGGACCTCACGACGAAGGCCCCGGCCCACCCCGACACGGTCGCCGCCGACGCCATTCCGGCCGGCCGGATGGGGCTGGACATCGGCCCGGAGTCCAGCACGCTCTACGCCTCGAAGCTCGCCGACGCGGCCACCGTCTTCTGGAACGGCCCGATGGGCGTCTTCGAGCACCCCGACTACGCCGACGGCACCCGCGCGGTCGCCCAGGCGCTCGTCGACTCCCCGGCCTTCAGCGTCGTCGGCGGCGGCGACTCCGCCGCGGCCGTCCGCATCCTGGGCTTCGACGAGAATGCTTTCGGACACATTTCGACCGGTGGCGGCGCGAGCCTCGAATACCTCGAGGGCAAGACGCTTCCCGGGCTCGCCGCACTGGAGGACTGACCTTTCATGACCACCCGCACCCCGCTGATGGCGGGCAACTGGAAGATGAACCTCAACCACCTGGAGGCCATCGCCCACGTCCAGAAGCTCTCCTTCGCCCTGGCCGACAAGGACTACGAGGACGTCGAGGTCGCCGTCCTGCCGCCGTTCACCGACCTGCGTTCCGTGCAGACCCTGGTCGACGGCGACAAGCTCAAGATCAAGTACGGTGCCCAGGACATCTCGGCGCACGACTCCGGCGCGTACACCGGTGAGGTCTCCGGCCCCATGCTCGCCAAGCTGCGCTGCACCTACGTGGCCGTCGGCCACAGCGAGCGCCGCCAGTACCACGGCGAGAGCGACGAGGTCTGCAACGCCAAGGTGAAGGCCGCCTACAAGCACGGCCTGACCCCGATCCTCTGCGTCGGCGAGGGCCTGGACGTCCGCAAGGCCGGCGACCAGGTCTCCTACACGCTCGCGCAGCTCGACGGCGCGCTCAAGGACGTCCCGGCCGAGCAGGCCGGGACGATCGTGATCGCCTACGAGCCGGTCTGGGCCATCGGGACCGGCGAGGTCGCCACCCCGGAGGACGCCCAGGAGGTCTGCGGTGCCATCCGCCGCCGGCTGGCCGAGCTGTACTCCCAGGAGCTGGCCGACGCCGTCCGCATCCAGTACGGCGGCTCGGTGAAGTCCGGCAACGTCGCGGCCATCATGGCCAAGCCCGACGTGGACGGCGCCCTGATCGGCGGCGCCGCACTGGACGCCGACGAGTTCGTCAAGATCGTCCGCTTCCGCGACCAGTGAGTATGCGGTAGCGCGGAATCGGCGTACCCTTGCGGGGGCCGAAGGGGTTACCGCCCTTCGGCCCCCGTGTACATGCACGCAGTAGTCAAGAATTCCGGAAAGTAGGGACCAGCCGTGGTTTTGGCGTTCCAGATCGCTCTGATCGTCTTCAGCCTGCTGCTGATGCTGCTGGTGCTCATGCACAAGGGCAAGGGCGGCGGCCTCTCCGACATGTTCGGCGGCGGAATGCAGTCCTCCGTCGGCGGCTCCTCGGTGGCCGAGCGCAACCTCGACCGGATCACCGTCGTGGTCGGTCTGGTCTGGTTCGCGTGCATCGTCGTGCTCGGTCTCCTCATCAAGCTGGACGGTTGATCCGCCGTCCGCGATTCCCGGTGACGGTGTAACTCCTTTCACTGGACGCGCGTTGGGCCTTACGTAGACTGGGGCATCCTCGAGCACCATCACGCAGGGAGTTACGACCGTGGCAAGTGGCAACGCGATCCGGGGGAGCCGGGTCGGAGCGGGGCCGATGGGCGAGGCCGAGCGCGGCGAGTCCGCGCCGCGTCTGCGCATCTCCTTCTGGTGCTCGAACGGGCATGAGACGCAGCCGAGCTTCGCCCATGACGCGCAGGTGCCGGACACGTGGGACTGCCCGCGCTGCGGCTTCCCCGCCGGTCAGGACAAGGACAGCCCGCCCGCCCCGCCCCGCAACGAGCCGTACAAGACGCACCTGGCGTACGTACGCGAGCGGCGCAGCGACGCGGACGGCGAAGCGATCCTCGCCGAGGCCCTGGCCAAGCTCCGCGGCGAGATCTAGGCCTCGGCCGGAGCCCTCGCGGCCGCACCCCCCACCACACAGCCGTTCACCGGCCGGACACCCACGGGTGTCCGGCCGGACCGCGTTCCGGCCCCGCCGCGCCCGCGTCCGCGCCGCACGCCCCCTCGATCAATTAGGTTGGAGGGGCAGCGGGGATGCGTAGGTACGAGAAGAAGTGGGCTGATATCCCGGATGAACGCAGCAAGCCGAACCAAGCTGAACCAGACGCCCGAGTGGGCGGCTCTCGCCAAGCACCGCGAGGAGCTCGACGGGACGCATCTGCGCGAGCTGTTCGCTCAGCAGCCGGACCGCGGCGCCGCCTGCACCCTCAGGGTGGGCGAGCTGACCGTCGACTACTCCAAAAACCTGGTGACCGACCGGACGCTGCGGCTGCTGCGCGAGCTGGCCGCCGCGACAGGGGTCGCCGAGCTGCGCGACGCCATGTTCCGCGGCGAGAAGATCAACACCACCGAGGACCGGGCGGTCCTGCACACCGCGCTGCGCGCCCCGCGCGACGCGGTGATCGAGGTCGACGGCGAGAACGTGGTGCCCGGCGTCCACGCCGTCCTGGACAAGATGACCGCCTTCTGCGAGCAGGTCAGGGCGGGCGAGTGGACCGGCCACACCGGCCGCCCCGTCAAGAACATCGTCAACATCGGCATCGGCGGCTCCGACCTCGGACCCGCCATGGCGTACGAGGTGCTGCGGTCCTGCACGGACCGCTCGCTCACCCTGCGCTTCGTCTCCAACGTCGACGGCGCCGACCTGCACGAGGCGGTCCGCGACCTCGACCCGGCCGAGACGCTGTTCGTCATCGCCTCGAAGACGTTCACCACGATCGAGACCATCACCAACGCCACCTCCGCCCGCGACTGGCTGCTCACCGAGCTGAAGGCCGGTCAGGAGGCCGTCGCCAAGCACTTCGTGGCGCTGTCGACCAACGCCGAGAAGGTCGAGGAGTTCGGCATCGACACGGCCAACATGTTCGAGTTCTGGGACTGGGTCGGCGGCCGCTACTCCTACGACTCCGCGATCGGCCTCTCGCTGATGATCGCCGTCGGCCCGGACCGCTTCCGCGAGATGCTCGACGGCTTCCACCTCGTCGACGAGCACTTCCGCACCGCCCCCGCAGAGGAGAACGTGCCGCTCCTCCTCGGTCTGCTCGGCGTCTGGTACGGGAACTTCTTCGACGCCCAGTCGCACGCGGTGCTGCCCTACAGCCACTACCTCTCCAAGTTCCCCGCCTACCTCCAGCAGCTCGACATGGAGTCCAACGGCAAGTCCGTGGACCGCGACGGCGACCCGGTGGAGTGGCAGACCGGCCCGGTGGTCTGGGGCACACCCGGCACCAACGGGCAGCACGCGTACTACCAGTTGATCCACCAGGGCACCAAGATGATCCCGGCGGACTTCATCGGCTTCGCCGCCCCGGTCCACGACCTGCTGCCCGGACTGATCGCCCAGCACGACCTGTTGATGGCCAACTTCTTCGCCCAGACCCAGGCCCTCGCCTTCGGCAGGACGCCCGACGAGGTCCGCGCGGAGGGCGTGCCCGAGGAGCTGGTGCCGCACAAGACGTTCCCGGGCAACCACCCGACGACGACGATCCTCGCGGACCGGCTCACCCCCTCGGTCCTCGGCCAGCTCATCGCGCTGTACGAGCACAAGGTCTTCGTCCAGGGCGCCATCTGGAACATCGACTCCTTCGACCAGTGGGGCGTCGAACTCGGCAAGGTCCTCGCCAAGCGGATCGAACCGCTGCTGACCGGGGACGAGGGCACGGAAGCCGAGCGGCTCGACAGCTCCACCGCCGCCCTGGTCTCGGCCTACCGCACGCTGCGGGGGCGCTGAGCCGATGCCGCAGGGGGAGGCGGAGGTTCGGCTGCGCCCGCCGCGCAACACGCTCGACGAGCGGGCCGTCGGCTGGTGGCGCGCGCAGTGGCTGCTGCTGACCGCCGCGCCCGTCGTGCCGCTCGCGGTGCTGGGCACGCTGATCGCGCCCGCCCGTCCCTGGCTGCTGCTGCCCGCCGCGGCCCTCGCCGCGGCGGGCGTGGCGACCGCCCTCCTCCTCCCCCTGTGGTGGTTCCGCACGCACCGCTGGGAGGTGACCGAGGACGCGGTGTACGTCCGCACCGGGTTCTTCTGGCAGGAGTGGCGGATCGCCCCCATGTCCCGTATCCAGACGGTCGACACCGTACGGGGCCCGCTGGAGCAGCTCTACCGGCTCGCCACCGTCACCGTCACCACCGCGTCCTCCAAGGGCGCGGTGCGGATCGAGGGGCTGGACCACGTGGTGGCCGCGGAGCTGGCGCAGCGGCTCACCCACATCACCCGCAACACCCCCGGCGACGCCACATGAGCCCGCCGGGCGACGGGGGCCCCGCCCGCGACGACTGGCGACGCCTCGACCCCCGTACGGTCCTGGTCACCGCCCTCGTCGTGGCGGGCGTCGTCGCGGGCGCCGCCCTGCCGGCCACCCTCGGGCTCTCCCGCTGGCTCGGCCTCCCGGCGGCCGCGCTCTGGGTGCCGGCCGTGGCGCTCCTGGTGGTCGGGGCCGCGGCGGGCGCCGACCGCGTCCGCTGGCGCCGCACCCGCTACCGCATCGGTCAGGAGCGCGTCGACCTCCACACCGGCCTCCTCCTCGTCAAGCGCCGCTCGCTGGCCCGCGAGCGCATCCGCACCGTCGATCTCACCGCCAGCCTGCTGCTGCGCCTCCTCGGCCTGGTCACCGTCAAGATCGGCACCGGCGAACAGGGCAACGACTCGACGCTCGAACTGGACCCGGTCACCCGCGCCGAGGGCGAGCGGCTCCGCCGCCTCCTGCTGGAACGTGCCGCGGCCACGCCCTCCGGCGGTCACCGTGAGGGCGAGCTCGCCGTCCTCGACCCGCGCTGGCTCCGCTACGCCCCGGTCTCCTTCGTCGCCCCCATGCTCGGCGGGGCCGCGGCCGGAGCGGTCATGCAGATCAGCGACTGGGTCGGGGCCCAGGGCGACGTCATCGCCTGGGTCGGTGACCGCTTCCGTGAGACCCCGGTCCTGTGGACGATCGTGATCCTGCTCGTCACCGCCCTGGTGGCGGGCGTCGTCGGAGCGCTCGGCCTCTGGATCGAGATGTGGTGGAACTACCGCCTGGAACGCGAGGCGGGCGGCACGCTGCGGGTGCGGCGAGGACTCTTCACCTCACGGTCGATCTCCGTCGAGGAGGCCCGGCTGCGCGGCGTCGACCTGGTCGAGCCGCTCGGCGTCCGGCTGCTCGGCGCCGCCCGCCTCGACGCCATCACCACCGGGCTCGCCAAGGACCACGAGGGCAGGAACGCCGACCACAACACCCTGCTCCCGCCCGCGCCCCGGGCACGGGCCGACGCCCTCGCCGCCGACGTGCTGCGCGAGGCCGTCACCCCGACCGGGGCCGCGCTGGTCCGCCACCCGCGCGCAGCCCGGGGCCGCAGACTGCGCTGGGCGCTCGCCACGGCCCTGACCCCGGTGCTGGCACTGGCGGTCCTGGGCGCCCTGCTCACCCCCGTGCTGCTCTGGATCGCACTCGGCTGCGCCGCGGTCGGCGCACCACTCGCCGTCGTCCTCGCGCTGGACGCCTACCGGGGGCTGGGACACGCGCTCTCCGGCCGCTATCTGGTCACCCGCTCGGGCACGGTCCGCCGCTCCACCGCCGCACTGGAGCGCGCCGGAGTGATCGGCTGGACGGTCAGGCAGTCGGTCTTCCAGCGGCGGGCCGGACTGCTGAACGTCACGGCCACCACGGCCGCCGGAGGCGGCGCGTACACGGCGTACGACACCGACGTGGACGAGGGCCTGACGTTCGCCGCCGAGGCCGTGCCGGGGCTGCTGGAGCCCTTCCTGGAGCGCTCCGGACCCCGACGCGGCCCCTGAGCAGGGCGGGCGGACCCACCCCCTCCGGGCGGCGGTCGGTCAGCCGCCGCGCGCCGTGTCGATGACACAGAAGCGGTTGCCCTCGGGGTCGGCGAGCACCACGAAGTCCGGGTCCGAGGGGTAGAGGTCCCACGCCACCCGGGTCGCGCCCAGCCCGATCAGCCGCTCCACCTCCGCCTCCTGGGTGTCGGAGTAGAGGTCGAGGTGGACGCGGGGCACGTCCTGGACGGGGGAGGAGCTGCGCCCCAGCGCCACCCCCACGCCGGGGCCCCGGGCCGGGACCAGCACTGCCCAGTCCTCCGTTCCCGGCTCGCGCTCGGTGTACTCCAGCGCCGCCTTCCAGAAGGCGGCGGCCCGCCGCACGTCCGACGCGCCCATCACCACGGTTCCGATATGCACCATGGGGCCGACCCTTTCACGCCGCAGGCCCGGACCGCTCGGAGAGAGCGGGCCGGGCCTGCGCGGAGGGAACGTCAGGCGGAGACGGGCGAACGGAGCTCCTGCGGGAGCCGCGAGGCCGCGGCGGTGTCCAGCAGCCACAGCGTCCTGTCGCGCCCGTACGCCCCGGCCGCCGGCGCCTGGATCTCCCCGGCCCCGGACAGCACGGTGGCCACGGCCTGTGCCTTGTCCTCGCCCGCCGCCAGCAGCCACACCTCGCGCGCCGCACGGATCGCGGGCAGGGTGAGGGAGACGCGGACCGGCGGCGGCTTGGGAGCTCCGTGCACCCCGACGACCATGCGCTCCGACTCCCGTACCGCGGACAGTTCGGGAAAGAGCGAGGCCACATGGGTGTCCGGTCCGACACCCAGCATCAGCACGTCGAACGTGGGCACCGGCCCCTGGTCCTTCGGCCCCGCCGCGGCGGCGAGTTCGGCCGCGTACGCCGCCGCCGCCTCGTCCACGTCCGAGCCGTGCGGGCCGTCGGAGGCGGGCATCGCGTGCACCCGGGCGGGGTTCAGCGCCACCGCGTCGAGCAGCGCCTCGCGGGCCTGGGTGAAGTTGCGCTCAGGGTCGTCCTCCGGCAGGAACCGCTCGTCGCCCCACCACACGTCCAGGCGCGCCCAGTCGACGGCGTCCCGGGCGGGCGCGGCGGCGAGCGCGGCCAGCAGGGCGTTGCCGTTGCGCCCACCCGTCAGGACCACAGAGGCGTGGCCCCGGGCGGCCTGGGCGTCCACGATCGTCGTGATCAGCCGGGCCGCCGCGGCCTCGGCCATCACCTGCTTGTCGGAGTGCACGACCAGCTGAGGAGGCGTCACTTGGCGGCCGCCTTCTTCGTCGCGCCCTTCTTCGCGGCGGGAGCCTTCGGCTCGTCACCGGGCTTCGGGGCCCTCTCGTCCCGCTCCGCCAGCGGAGCCGGCGTGGTCTCGCCGCCCGCGTGCAGCCTGTCGACGCCGAACTTGACCGCGGACTCGTAGGTGTTGTCCGGGTCCAGCCGTCGCAGCTCCTCCGCCAGCAGTTCGGCGGTGTCGCGCCGTTTGAGCGCCACCCCGCGGTCCGGCTGATTGTGCATGGAGAGCGTGGCCAGCGTGCCGTCGGCCCGGTCGAGCACGATCACGCCGTTCTTCGTCTCCATCCGGACCGCGGTCAGACCGGGCCCCTCGGAGGCCGTGCGCTCCACCGGAACGTCGAGCCGGTCCGCGAGCCACATGGCGAGCAGCTCGCAACTCGGGTTGTCGCTCTCGCCCTCGACGGTCGCGCCGAGCACCTCGGCGGGCTGCTGGTCCAGCGCCGCGGCCAGCATCGAACGCCACGGCGTGATCCGCGTCCAGGCCAGGTCGGTGTCGCCCGGACTGTACGTCGTCGCCCGCCCCGCGAGCTCGTCGATCGGATGCTCGGCCGAGTAGGCGTCGGTGATCCGGCGCTGGGCGAGGGCTCCGAGCGGGTCCTTCGCCGGGTCGGACGGCGAGTCCTGGGGCCACCACACCACGACCGGGGCGTCCGGCAGCAGCAGCGGGAGCACCACCGACTGGGCGTGGTGGGCCAGCTCGCCGTGGAGGCGCAGGACGACGGTCTCCCCGGTGCCCGCGTCGGAACCGACCCGGACCTCGGCGTCGAGCCGTGCGTCCCGGCGGGCCCGCGGCGAGCGGCTGACCCGCTTGATCACCGCGATGATCCGCGAGGGGTGCTCGCGCGAGGCGTCACCGGCCGACTTGAGCGCGTCGTACGCGTTCTCCTCGTCGGTGACGATGACCAGCGTGAGCACCATGCCGATCGCGGGGGTGCCGATGGCCCGGCGGGCCGACACCAACGCCTGGTTGATCTTGCTGGATGTGGTCTCCGTGAGATCGATCTTCATGGCCGCCTCCAGCTCCGTCCGTCGCGTGCGAGCATCTCGTCCGCCTCGGCCGGACCCCAGGTGCCGGCCGCGTACTTCGCGGGCTTGCCGTGCTTGCCCCAGTACTCCTCGATCGGGTCGAGGATGTTCCAGGACAGCTCGACCTCCTGGTGGCGGGGGAAGAGGTTGGCGTCGCCGAGCAGGACGTCCAGGAGGAGCCGTTCGTACGCCTCCGGGCTGGACTCCGTGAAGGACTCGCCGTACGCGAAGTCCATCGTGACGTCCCGGACCTCCATCGAGGTGCCGGGGACCTTGGAACCGAAGCGCACGGTGACGCCCTCGTCCGGCTGGACCCGGATGACCAGGGCGTTGCCGCCCAGCTCCTCGGTGGCGCCGGACTCGAACGGCAGGTACGGGGCGCGCTTGAAGACGACCGCGATCTCCGTGACCCGGCGTCCGAGGCGCTTGCCGGTCCGGAGGTAGAACGGCACGCCCGCCCAGCGGCGGTTGTTGACCGTCAGCTTGATCGCCGCGTAGGTGTCGGTCGTCGACTTGGGGTCGATGCCCTCCTCCTCGCAGTAGCCGAGGACCTCCTGACCGCCCTGCCAGGCGTGCTCGTACTGGGCGCGCACGGTGTGCTTGCCGAGGTCCTCCGGGAGCTCGACGGCCGTGAGCACCTTGAGCTTCTCCGCGACCAGGGCCTTCGGGTGGAAGGAGCCGGGCTCCTCCATCGCGGTGAGCGCCAGCAGCTGGAGCAGGTGGTTCTGGATGACGTCACGGGCCGCGCCGATGCCGTCGTAATAGCCGGCCCGGCCCCCGATGCCGATGTCCTCGGCCATCGTGATCTGTACGTGGTCGACGTAGGACCGGTTCCAGATGGGCTCGAACATCGTGTTGGCGAACCGCAGCGCCAGGATGTTCTGGACCGTCTCCTTGCCCAGGTAGTGGTCGATCCTGAAGACCTCGTTGGGCGGGAAGACGGCGTGCACGAGCTGGTTGAGCTCCTGCGCGCTGGCCAGGTCGTGGCCGAAGGGCTTCTCGATGACGGCGCGCCGCCAGGAACCCTCCTTCTGGTCGGCCAGCCCGTGCTTCTTCAGCTGCTGGACGACCTTGGGGAAGAACTTCGGCGGCACGGACAGGTAGAAGGCGAAGTTGCCGCCCGTTCCCTGCGCCTTGTCGAGTTCCTCGATGGTCGCCTTGAGCGTCTCGAACGCCTCGTCGTCGTCGAAGTTGCCCTGGACGAAGCGCATCCCCTGGATGAGCTGCTGCCAGACCTCCTCACGGAACGGCGTACGGGCGTGCTCCTTGACGGCGTCGTGCACGACCTGGGCGAAGTCCTCGTCCTCCCAGTCGCGGCGCGCGAAGCCGATGAGCGAGAAGCCCGGTGGCAGCAGGCCGCGGTTGGCCAGGTCGTAGACGGCAGGCATCAGCTTTTTGCGGGACAAATCGCCCGTGACGCCGAAGATGACCAGGCCCGACGGCCCCGCGATGCGCGGGAGCCGTCGATCCTGTGCGTCACGGAGCGGGTTGGCTCCGGGAACAGCAGACAAAGTGGTCAGTCCTCCGAGGGGGTGAGGCGCTGGAGCTCTGCCTGGGTCGACTTGAGCAGGTCGTTCCAGGCCGCTTCGAACTTGTCGACGCCTTCGTCTTCCAGTAGCTGGACGACTTCGTCGTAGGAGACGCCGAGGTTCTTGAGGGTGTCGAGGTCGGTGCGGGCCTGGTCGTAGCCGCCGGCGACGGTGTCGCCGGTGATCTCGCCGTGGTCGGCGACCGCTTCCAGGGTCGCTTCCGGCATGGTGTTGACCGTGTTGGGGGCGACCAGGTCCTCGACGTACAGGGTGTCCTTGAGGGAGGGGTCCTTGACGCCGGTGGAGGCCCACAGCGGGCGCTGCTTGTTGGCCTGTGCCTTGTCCAGGGCGGCCCAGCGGTCGCCCGCGAAGACCTCTTCGTAGGCCTCGTAGGCCAGGCGGGCGTTGGCCAGGGCGGCCTTGCCCTTGGCGGCCTTGGCCTCCTGGGAGCCGATGGCGTCCAGGCGCTTGTCGATCTCGGTGTCCACGCGGGACACGAAGAAGGAGGCCACCGAGTGGATGGCGGAGAGGTCCAGGCCCGCGGCCTTCGCCTTCTCCAGGCCCGCGAGGTAGGCGTCCATGACCGCGCGGTAGCGCTCGAGGGAGAAGATCAGCGTCACGTTGACGCTGATGCCCCGGCCGATCGTCTCGGTGATCGCGGGGAGACCCGCCTCGGTGGCCGGGATCTTGATGAGGGTGTTGGGCCGGTCGACCAGCCAGGCCAGCTGCCTGGCCTCGGCGACGGTGGAGCGGGTGTTGTGGGCCAGGCGCGGGTCCACCTCGATGGAGACCCGGCCGTCCTGGCCGCCGGTCGCCTCGAAGACCGGGCGCAGGATGTCGGCGGCGTCACGGACGTCCGCCGTCGTGATCATCCGCAGGGCTTCCTCGACGGTGACCCCGCGGGCGGCGAGGTCGGTGAGCTGCTGCTCGTACCCGTCGCCCGAGGAGATCGCCTTCTGGAAGATCGACGGGTTGGTGGTGACACCGACGACATGACTCTGATCGATCAGCTCGGCCAGGTTGCCCGAGGTGATCCGCTTGCGCGACAGGTCGTCGAGCCAGATCGCCACGCCCTCGTCGGAGAGGCGCTTGAGTGCGTCTGTCATGAGTTGCATCTCCTCCTAGTGGTATCTACCGGCGTCAGCGCGC
>NZ_JBBBEN010000053.1:0-8967 GCF_037137275.1 Streptomyces pratensis
GGTGCGCAGCGGATTGATCTCCGAGACGGCACCGACAAACGTGGTCTTACCCACGCCGAAGCCGCCCGCCACCACGATCTTCGCCGAGGTGGTGGCGCGGCCCGTGCCGCCGCTAGAGCTTGCGAAGTCCACTGAGCACCCTTTCCAGCAGTGTCACATCCGGCGTGCCGCCGGCCTCTCCATTGCCCGGCTGGTGGATGGCCACCATGCCGGCTTCCGCCAGGTCCGCCACCAGGATTCGGGCGACGCCGAGCGGCATCGACAGCAGCGCCGACACCTCCGCCACCGACTTGACCTCACGGCAGAGGTGGCAGATCCGCTGGTGCTCGGGGAGCAGGGTCCCCAGATGCGCGGGGTCTGCCGTCGTGCTGACCAGTGCCTCTATCGCGAGCTGGTAGCGCGGCCGGGTCCGGCCGCCGGTCATGGCATAGGGGCGTACCAGCGGCTGGTCGCCTTCCCCGTCGTACGACGCGTGGTGCAGTGCGCCGTACGGATCGGGTGAGGCGGGTGGCGGGGTCATGAATCCTCCGGGCGTGACAGCAGGTTCTCGGCTTGCCGTCTGAAGGGGCCGGTGAGGGGACTGGGCGGCCTGACGGGTGAGGGTTGTGGGCGGTACCTGGGGGGATCGTGTCGTGAATCCGCTGGGTGGCCGCCTAGTGAAGCAGACTGCCTTGGAGCTCGGCGCGGAGGTCTGGCGTGAGGACGGTGCCCGCACGGTCGACCAGGAGGGCCATCTCGTAGCCGACGAGACCGATGTCGGCGTCCGGGTGGGCGAGAACGGCGAGTGAGGAGCCGTCGGAGATGGACATGAGGAAGAGGAACCCCCGCTCCATCTCCACAACGGTCTGGCTGACGGCGCCGCCCTCGAAGATCCGCGAGGCGCCGGCCGTCAGCGACGTCAGCCCGGAGGCCACGGCCGCCAGCTGGTCGGCGCGGTCGCGCGGGAATCCCTCGGACATCGCCAGCAGCAGGCCGTCCGCGGAGACCACCACCGTGTGGGAGACCCCTGGGGTGTTGTCCACGAAGTTGGTGATCAGCCAGTTCAGATTCTGCGCGGCCTGACTCATGGGGCTCAACTAACGCTCCTGCTGGTGAGTGGGGCCGAGATGGTCACCGCCGGTCGACTGGCCGTTGTTGGCCTGCCGACCCTGCTGGATGCCCCGGCGGAGATTGGTCAGACGCCCGCGCACGTCATCGGGCGCGCGCGAAACCTGAGGTCCGGACTGGTGATTCTGCTGCTGAGCGGTCCCCGGAACCAAATTGGCGCGGGGCACGCGGCGGGGCAGCCCGGAAGTGGTGACCCCGCCGGCGGCGGGCTTCTTGACCCGCTCGGCCTGGCGTACGAGTTCGTCGTTGGGCGAGGCCCGCCAGGAACTGGTGACCGAGGTGTCGGCCGCACCGCGCTGGGGCAGCGGCGGAACCGGCACGCCGGTGGGCTCCTGGAGGCCGTGGGCCTGCGGCTCGACGGACTGCTGCCCGCCCTGCCCCGGGCCGTGGAACCAGTTCGTCTCCAGGGTGTCGTACAGCGGAGTACGGCCGTCCCCGGGCCCGGCCGGCGGCAGTGCCTCCGGCTGCTGGGGCTGGAGCGGCAGCGCGGAACGGTGCGGAGCCTCGCCCGACGGGGGACCGGAGGGCCGCGGCGCTCCGAAGTCCTCGCTCTCGGGGCCGCGTTGACGCGGCGCGAGCGACTGCTGGTCCTGGTACCGCTGCTCCTGGCTCGGCTGGAGCGGTACGCCGAAATCGGGCCGCGCGAACTGCGCGGTGCTCGCCGGGTCCTGGCCCCGGGGGGCCTGCTGCCCGTACGACCCGCCCTGCGGCGCCTGGGGGGCCGAGAAGTCGGGCCGGCCGAACTCGGAGGTCGCACCGGGGCCCTGACGGTCGTCCAACGGCGACGGCTGGGTCAGCGGGTCGTCGAACCCCCGGCCCTGGCCGGGGCCCGTCGGCCGGGCGAACTGCCCGGTCGCGTCGTGCTCGTCATGGCCGCGCGGCGCGTCGGCGCCCCAGCTCGTGGCCTGCGGGCGCTGCGGCGACGGGGCGCCGCCGGGCAGTTCGGCGCGCGGGCCGCCGGTCGGCGGCAGCTGGCGGCCGGGGCCGCCGGGCCGCTGGAAGGCGTCCGTGGACGGCCCGCCCTGCTCCTGCGGGGACTGCGCGCCGGGCCCCTGCTGGTTCTGCCACCCCGACGGCTGCTGGCTCTGCTGGCTCTGCGGGGCGAACTGGTCCGTACGGCCGCCCCGTCCGGGGGAGGCCGGAGCGCCGTGGCCGAAGAGGTTGGTCTGCCCGGACTCGGAGCGGCCCCGGTCCTCGCCCTGAGGGCCGCGGGCGCCGAGCCGTGCGCTGTTGCCGAAGGCCCCGGAGAGACCGCCGCCCTGGCGCTGGGGCTCCTGGCCCAGGCCCGGGAAGCCCTGCCCGCGGCCCCCGTCGTTCGGCTGTCCGCCGCCCTGCGGGCCCTGCGGCCGGGCCGGCCCGTTGTCGCGCGCGGGCAGCGCCGCCCGCGGACCAGAGCCCGCGCCGACCTGTCCGCGCTGTCCGCCGGGCCCGGCGCCGAGGCCCTTGGCCTCCGCGCCGCCCGGGCCCGGACGCTGGCCGTTGCCCGCGCCGTTGCCGGCGAGCAGCCCGCCCGCCGGGGCGCCGGGCGGCTGTCCGGGGCCCTGCTTGGACGGCGGCTGCTTGCCGCCGTGCGCGACGTCCACGGGAAGCATGACCAGGGCGGTCGTGCCGCCGGAGTCGGAGGGACGCAGCTGGATGCGGATGCCGTGACGCAGCGACAGCCGGCCGACCACGAACAGGCCCATGCGGCGGGAGACCGAGACGTCCACCGTCGGCGGCTGCGCGAGCCGCTCGTTGATCGCGGCGAGGTCCTCGGGGGAGAGGCCGATGCCGGTGTCGTGGATCTCGACCAGCACCCGCCCGTCGGGCAGCGCGTGACCGGTGACCTTGACCTTCGTCTGGGGCGAGGAGAACGACGTCGCGTTCTCCAGCAGCTCGGCGAGCAGGTGCACGAGGTCGTTGACGACCCGGCCGGCGACCTCGGTGGCGGGGACCGCGGACAGCTCGATGCGCTCGTACTGCTCCACCTCCGAGGCGGCGGCGCGGAGCACGTCGACCAGCGGGACGGGGCGGGTCCACCGGCGGCCGGGCTCCTCGCCCGCGAGGACGAGGAGGTTCTCGCCGTTACGGCGCATACGGGTCGCGAGGTGGTCGAGCTTGAAGAGCGAGGACAGCTGGTCCGGGTCGGCCTCGCGGGACTCCAGCTCGGAGATGAGCGAGAGCTGGCGCTGGATGAGGCCCTGGGACCGGCGCGAGAGGTTGGTGAACATCGCGTTGACGTTGCCTCGCAGCAGCGCCTGTTCCGCGGCGAGGCGGACGGCCTCGCGGTGCACGTCGTCGAAGGCCGCGGCCACCTGGCCGATCTCGTCCCGCGAGTGCACGCCGACCGACTCGACGGAGGTGTCGACGTCCTGCGGGTCGGTCTCCGAGAGCTGCTTGACCAGCTCGGGCAGCCGGTCCTGGGCGACCCGGGTGGCGGTGTCCTGGAGGCGTCGCAGCGAACGGATCATGGAGCGGGCCACCACGAAGGCGCCGACGAGCGAGACGCCGAGCACGAGGAGGATGACCGCGCCGTTGATGATCGCGTCGCGCTGGGAGGCCTGGCGCAGCTCTCGGGCCTTGGCCTCCATGTCGCTGAGGAGGGTGGCCTCGATCGTCTGCATGGCCTTGATCTTGATGGTGCTCTGGTCGTACCAGTCCAGGTACGAGCGGACCTGCTTGCCCTCGATCCCGTTCGTGGTGTTCAGGATGCGCTTGGCGTACATGTTCCCGGCGTTGATCTCCGGGTTCCCGTTGTCCAGGGACGTCATGAGCTCTTCGGCGCTCTCGCCGGTCGTCCCGTAGATCGCCTTGAACGAGATGAGGGCGCGGGACTCCTTCGCGAGCGCGTTGGAGCCGAACTGCCGGTCGTTCGGGTTCAGGTGCGGCTCCTTGACCGGGCCGCCCGGCAGCGCCGCCGCGATGATCGCGCGCTGGACCGAGGCGTACTCCTTGGCGGAGGAGAACGCCGCCAGGGCCCGGGTCCGCTTGATCATGTCCGGGTTGCTGGTCGCCTGGGCCATGTCCTGCGAGAGGCTCAGCAGCGAGGTGATCAGCTGGCTGTACTGGTCGATGGTGTTGAGGCTCGGTGCGCCGTCCTCGTACGCCGTCTTGCGGATCGTGCGGATGGTGCCGAGCTGGGAGGCGATCTGCGAGATGCTCGCGTGAATGCTCTCCAGCGCCTCGTCGCCCTCGGAGTCCCCGATCGAGTCGGTCTGGTCGAGGAAGGCGTCCTTCTCCCGGTCGGTCTTGTTCCGGGGCTCGGTGACCTTGTAGTCGGTCGGCTTGGACTTGTTCGACAGCGGACCGGCCGACTGGTCGCGCTCCACCTGGAGGGCCTGGGCGAGCGACGTCGCCTGCTTGGTCATCTTGGTCAGCAGCTGCATGTGCTCCAGCTGCTGCATGTCGGTCATGGACTCGTTGATCCGCAGACCGCCCAGGCTGGTCGCGGCGACCACGGGGAGGGCGAGGAGCGAGACCAGACGCGTGCTGATGCGCCAGTTGCGGAGCGCCATGCGCGAGCCCGTGTCGGCCGGGCCGCGGGAGGGCTCGGACGCGTTCGGCTCCGCGTCGCCGCTCGTCGTCGGACCCGGGCGGTCGCTGGTGTCGCCGGCGCCGGCCGGCCCGGGGTCCTGGGCGTGCTGGGGCGAGGAACCGCGGTCGGTCCCGCCGCGCGGCTCCTGTTCCGCCGGAGCGCTGCCATCCCTCTTGAAACGTCCCTGCACTAGCGTCGCAACCTCTGGACCAGGCGTCCCGCCCGTGTGCACGGACGGAACGGTGTCGGCGTCGTGGGGCGCTGGACGCGCCCCATGGTGGTCGTTGAACGACCGGCGTTCTTCCCCCTGTTCACCGCCGCCGCTCGGCGCTGCGTTGCGCCCCTGCGCGCCGGTCTGAAACCCGCGGCGGTGCGTGGAATTCCAGCACAGTGGAGGATCTCCAACAAGGGCCGTGTACCGGGCTGTGACCTGGGTGACCCGTTGTGATGGGGGTGTGACAAGCCGTGGAGAGTGATCGTGAGTAAAGTGGACCATTCGGGAGGAGTCGCTTAGGGGCAGGGGGTGTCCCAGTCGCGATGATCAGGAGCGGAATGATGGATTCAGTACCGCTATGTCTGTTTCTCCGGTCGCGATCGACTGTCCGTATTGAGGTGATTGTCGACGAGTTCGTGAGCAAACTCACACGATGATCGCCGACTCATCCCGGCTTGGGCGGGGAATCGGATGTTTAGCCTGGCGCTTTACAGGGATGACGCATCCGACAAGTCGGCGCCGCCGAGAGCGGCGCCCACACCGAACAGGGTCCTGAGGGCAGATGAAGACGACGACGACGTTCCGCAACATCGCCAACCCCCGGCGCACCACGCTGGCGCACCTGGAGAACGCCGAGGGGCTGTCCGTGCCGCAGCGGCCGGAACACACCGCCGACCTGCCCGCCGTGACGGCCAACCCCCGCCGCACCATTCTCATGGAGACCCCGGTCACCGTCGCCCGGTGAAGGGCGGGGCGACCCCCGCCTCGCGGCGCCCCTCGCGCGGAGCGCCGGGCCCCGCAGAGCGCTAGCCTGGAGCGTCAGTCTTCAGCCAGCCAGTAAGTGAGGGGCGACAGCTTCCCGTGCGCATCGCCAGGTTCTCCATCGACGGCAATGTCGCCTTCGGCGCCGTCGAGGGACAGGGCACCGTGGAATCCGGTGACCTCGTCCTCGACATCATCAAGGGCATTCCGTACGCCGACTTCGAGCTCTCCGGCACCAAGGTCCCGCTGAACAAGGTCCGGCTGCTGCCCCCCGTGCTCCCCAACAAGGTCGTGGCCATCGGTCGCAACTACGCGGAGCACGCCGCCGAGCTCGGCCACGAGGTCCCCAACGCGCCGGTCGCCTTCTTCAAGCCCACCACCTCGGTGATCGGCTCGGGCGACGCCATCGAGTACCCCTCCTTCTCCAACGAGCTGCACCACGAGGCCGAGCTGGCCGTGGTCATCGGCCGCATGTGCCGCGAGGTGCCGCGCGAACGCGTCAAGGACGTCGTCTTCGGCTACACCTGCGCCAACGACGTCACCGCGAGGGACGTGCAGCGACGCGAGCAGCAGTGGGCCCGCGCCAAGGGCTTCGACACCTCCTGCCCGCTCGGCCCCTGGGTGGAGACCGACGTGGACCCCCACGACCTCACCCTCCAGGCGACGGTCAACGGCGAACAGCGCCAGCTCGGCCGTACGAGCGACATGGTCCGCTCCGTCGAGGACCTGGTCGTCCACATCACGGAGGCCATGACGCTGCTTCCGGGCGACGTGATCCTCACCGGAACCCCCGCGGGGGTCGGCCCCCTGCACGTCGGCGACGAGGTCGCCGTCACCATCGAAGGCATCGGCACTCTCACCAACAAGGTGATCAAGCGTGGTTAACGCACAGTCCCCCCAGCTCTCGGCCCCCCACGGGCAGGGGACGACACCCCCTCGCGTACGTTTCTGCCCCTCCCCGACCGGCAACCCCCACGTCGGCCTGGTCCGCACGGCCCTCTTCAACTGGGCCTTCGCCCGGCACCACCAGGGCACCCTGGTCTTCCGGATCGAGGACACCGACGCGGCGCGCGACTCCGAGGACTCCTACCGCCAGCTGCTCGACTCGATGCGCTGGCTGGGTCTGGACTGGGACGAGGGCCCCGAGATCGGCGGCCCGCACCTTCCCTACCGCCAGTCGCAGCGGATGGACCTGTACAAGGACGTCGCGGAGAAGCTGCTCGCGGGCGGGTACGCCTACCCGTGCTACTGCACCACGGAGGAGCTGGACGCCCGCCGCGACGCCGCCCGCGCCGCCGGGAAGCCGTCCGGCTACGACGGCCACTGCCGCGACCTCACGGCCGGGTCGATCGCCGCGTACGAGGCCGAGGGCCGCACCTCGATCGTCCGCTTCCGGATGCCCGACGAGGCCATTGCCTTCACCGACCTGGTCCGCGGAGAGATCACCGTCCAGCCGGAGAACGTCCCGGACTACGGCATCGTCCGCGCCAACGGGGCCCCGCTCTACACCCTGGTCAACCCGGTCGACGACGCGCTGATGGAGATCACCCACGTCCTGCGCGGCGAGGACCTGCTCTCCTCCACCCCGCGCCAGATCGCGCTGTACCGGGCACTCATCGAGCTGGGCGTCGCCAAGGAGATCCCCGCCTTCGGCCACCTGCCGTACGTGATGGGCGAGGGCAACAAGAAGCTGTCCAAGCGCGACCCGCAGGCCTCGCTCAACCTCTACCGCGAGCGCGGGTTCCTCCCCGAGGGGCTGCTGAACTACCTCTCGCTGCTCGGCTGGTCGATCGCGGAGGACCGCGACGTCTTCTCGGTGGACGAGCTGGTCGCGGCGTTCGACATCGCGGACGTCAACGCCAACCCGGCCCGCTTCGACCTCAAGAAGTGCGAGCACATCAACGCGGAGCACATCCGCATGCTCGACGTGAAGGCCTTCACAGAGGCCTGCGGCCCCTGGCTGAAGGCGCCCTTCGCACCCTGGGCCCCGGAGGCCTTCGACGCGGACAAGTGGGCGCAGATCGCCCCGTACGCCCAGACCCGGGTCACGGTGCTCTCCGACATCACCGACAACGTCGACTTCCTCTTCCTCGACGAGCCGGTGCACGACGAGGCGTCCTGGAACAAGGCGATGAAGGAGGGCTCCGCGGCCCTCCTCGCCACCGCCCGCGCCAACCTCGCCGCAGCCGACTGGAACGCGGAGGCCCTGAAGAACGCGGTCCTCACCGCCGGCGAGGCCCATGGCCTCAAGCTCGGCAAGGCCCAGGCCCCGGTCCGGGTCGCCGTGACCGGCCGCACCATCGGTCTGCCGCTCTTCGAGTCCCTGGAGATCCTGGGCCGTGAGCGGAGCCTGGCCCGGGTGGACGCCGCCCTGGCGAAGCTCACCCCCTGACGCCCGCACCGCCGGAGGAGGGCCCGCAGCCGACAGGCCGCGGGCCCTCCTCCGCGTTCTCCTCATTCACCGGCGCGCTCGCCGTGCGGGCGGCTACCGTGAGCCCCATGCCGATCCGAGCCGTGCTCTGGGACGTCGACGACACGCTCTTCGACTACGGGACCGCCGACCGCACCGGCATGCGGCTCCACCTGGAGCACGAGGGGCTGCCCGGGGCGTATGCCTCGGTGGACGCGGCCCTCGACGCCTGGCGGGCGCTGAGCGTCCGGCACTGGGCGCGCATGACCGCAGGGGAGACGGACTTCACGGGGCAGCGCCGGGACCGGGTTCGGGAGTTCCTCTCGCGGGAGCTGGCGGACGCCGAGGCCGATGCGTGGTTCGGACGGCGCGCCGCCCACTACGAGGCCGCCTGGGCGCTCTTCCCCGACGTGCTGACGGCCCTCGACCGGCTGGCGCCCGACTACCGGCACGGCATCCTGTCCAACGCCGCCGCCCACCACCAGCACCACAAGCTGACCGCGCTCGGCGTGCGGGACCGGTTCGAGTCGATGGTCTGCGCCGCGGAGCTGGGGACGGCCAAGCCGGAGGCCGGCGCCTTCCACGCGGCCTGCGAAGCGCTCGCGCTGGAGCCCCACGAGGTGGCGTACGTGGGCGACGAGCCCGACATCGACGCGAGGGGGGCCGTCGCCGCCGGGCTGACGGGCATCTGGCTCGACCGGCGGGGCCGGGGCGGGAGGCCCGATCTCGTGCGGATCACCGGGCTCGACCAGCTTCCCGGCCTGCTGGCGGGCGATACCCGTTTTGGAGCGTCGGACACCTTCGGGTAATGTTCTTTCTGCGCCGCCCGAGCGGGCCGAAAAAGTCCGGCCGGGAAGCGCAGACAGAAGTGAAGCCCTCTCCAGGGGTTGCATTTCAGTGGGCTATGGTGTAATTGGCAACACTACGGTTTCTGGTACCGTCATTCTAGGTTCGAGTCCT
>NZ_JBBBEN010000054.1:0-4816 GCF_037137275.1 Streptomyces pratensis
AGTCCGGTGGGGTCGATGCGGTTGACGGGGTCGCCTTCGGCGTAGAGGTAGGGGTTCTGTTCCTGGCCGGAGGGGTCGGGGGTGGTGAAGCGGCCGATGTTGGGGTCGTAGTAGCGGGCCGCGTAGTGGTAGAGGCCGGTGGGGTCCTGGTAGCCGCCGGCGAAGCGGTAGGGCTGGGGGACCGTCTCGGTGGTGGTGGGGCGCTCGACGCCGCGGGGGCTGTAGCCGTACGTGTTGACCTTGGTGCCGGTCTCGTCTGTCAGGGCGACGACGCTGCCGAGTGCGTCGGTCAGGTAGTAGTGGTTCTTGCCCCCGCGGGTCATGGAGTTCAGCGTGCCCCCGGGCTCGCGGTTGAATCCCGTGTCCACTCCGGCCGTTGAGGTGGCGGACAGGCCGAGGGGCCCGTTGTGGAAGAAGGTGTCGCCGAGCTTGATCCGCTCGGACTGGTCGGTGGAACCGTACTGCCCGGCGTAGGTCTTGCCGCCGGTGGTGATCGACGTCATCTGGGAGTAGTCGGTCCATTTGACGCCGGTGCGGGTGGACTCGGGGGTGGAGGCGCCGGCGGTCTCGTTGCCGATCTTGTCGTAGGACCAGCTCGTGCTGGAGCCGTCCTTCGCGGTGATCTGCTGGGCGTCGTTGACCGTGTAGGTGGTGCCGCGCGGGCAGCCCTTCTCCACGCCCTGCGAGGTGAGGTTCCCGGCGAGGTCGTAGCAGTACTGCCAGGAGGCGTTGAGAGAGGTGCCCTTGTTCTCCGCCGCGTACGAGAAGCGGCCCGCGCTGTCGTACGCGTAACTCGTCTTCGTACCGCCCACCGCGTCTGTCGTGGTGCGGATCTTGTTGCCGTCGGTCGCACCACCGGTTCCGTAGCCGTAGGTGTAGGCCAGGTCAACCAGGGTGCCCTTCGGGCTGCTCGCCGTGATCTTCTCCGGGCGGCCGGACTTGTCCGGGGTGACCGTGTGGACGGTGTTGCCGGGGTAGGTGGTCTTGGTGCGGACGTCGTTCTCGTTGTACGCGTACTTCGTGATCTTGCCCTGGGGGTCCTTCAGTTCGGTGTGTTGACCTTGTTCCAGGTGTAGTCGGTCAGACCCGCCGGGTCCTTGTAGGTGTCGACGTTGCCCGCCGGGGTATAGGTCAGCACCGTCTGCGAGCCGTTCTGCAGCGTGCGGACCGTCTCGCGGGCGAGCGGGTCGAACGCGTACTTGATCACGCCGGTGCCGTCGGAGCGCTGGGTGAGGTTGCCGTCACCGTCGTACTCGTAGGTGACCGTCTGGTAGTTCGAGGAGTCGACCTTCTTGACCCAGTCGCGGTGGTCGTAGGCGTAGGTGATGGTGATGCCGCGGGCGTCCTTCGCCGACGAAACCCGGCCCAGGTCGTCGTAGGTATAGGTGGACGTGCCCAGCGGGGCCGGGGCCTTGACCGTCTTGAGAATGCCCTGGGCGTCGTAGGTGAAGGTGGTGGAGACCGACTTGGACGCCGTCAGCTTCGTGGTGGCCTTGCAGACCTGGCCCTCGAAGCCGCCACAGGTGGGGGTGGCGGGGTTGTAGTCGAAGGACTGATTGCCGCCGGTGCCCTCGACGGCGACGGACTTGGTGTTGCCCGCCGTGTCGTAGGTGTAGTTCGTCTCCTCGTTGTCCGCCGTCGTCAGCGTCCCGGGCAGGTCCGCGCCCGCGATCGTCTGGTAGCCCGTCACGCTCGCGGTGGCTCCGGTGGGGAGGGTGGAGCCGGTGGGGTTGTTGCGGGAGTCCCAGCCGTAGGTGGTGACGTTGCCGTCCACGCCACCGGTGCCCATGGCATCGGTGGCCTCCTCCACGTTGCGGTTCGCGTCGTACTTCCTGGAGCGCGACCGCTCCAGCGCGTCGGTGACCTTCTCGACCTGGCCGTCCGCGTCATGCTCGTACTTCGTGGACTGCTGCTCCGGATCGGTGACCGTCGTCGTGCCGGCGTCGTCGTGCGAGCCGGCGGAGTAGGCGTAGGTCCAGGTCGGGCCGGTGTGGCCGGAGCCGTTGAACTCGGTGGCCCGGAGCATCGACGTGACGCGGTTCTCATCGTCATAGGTGAAGACCGTCACCCGGCCCTCGGGGGTGGTGATCTTCGTCAGGCGGCGCGAGGAGTCGTAACCGAACACCGTAGACTTGCCCTCGGTGTCCGTCGTCTTCACCAGGTCGCCATCGGCGTTGAGGTCGAAGACGGCGGTGCGGCCGGTGTGGTCCTTGGCCTGCCACTGGTTCGGGTAGGTCTTGAGCAGCTCCACCCAGCGGCCGGAGCGGGTCTCGGTGAGCTTGAAACCCTTGTGCTCGGAGCCCTCGTTGTGCTGGGTGACGGTGATGGTGCCGTTGTTCTTGTCGGTGACCTTCGTCAGCGTGCCGTTGGTGTTGTAGGTGTCCTTGGAGCCGGACTTGCGGTCGGTCAGCGTGTAGGTGCCGTCCGCGTTCTTCTTCAGGTCCTTGGAGTACCCCTTCGGCGTGGTGAAGGTGCCATCGGCGTTCTCCGTGAAGGACGCCGCATCCCCGGTGGCGCCGAAGAGCACCACTTCGCTCGCGTAGAGGTCGAGATAGCGCTCGTACTCCTGCCACCACCGCTGCGACACCTTGCCCCACGGGGCGTCCAGCGAGTTGTACGTACGCGCCAGCCGCAGCTTCTGCCCCACCCCCGCGACCTCGAAGTCCGTCCCCGCCAGCATCGGATTGCCGTTGGAGTGGTTGACCCGGGCCACCAGTGAGTCGGTGATCCGGAAGTCGGATATCTCATGCCAGGGCACCGCCCCCTGCCCGCGTGGCACCCAACTGCGCACACCAGCCGACGAACGCGCCGCGGGCGATGAGATGCTGCCACCGGCCCTGGCCCGCTCCTCCTGCGCGGCCCGCCATGAGGCCGCCGCCGCCAATGGCGCGGACTCCTCCACGTTGGCTAGCGGCCTGTTGGCTCCGACCTTGACCGGCGGTATGGACTGCGGATCGGCCTTCTTGTCCCAGACCGACACCGAGGCCGAGCCCGGGGCCGGGACCTCGCCCGGCGCGGCCCACGTCGGCAGTGCGGAAGCACCCAGCGCGGCCACCACCAAGGCCGCCATCAGAGCACCTCGGCGAGATGTACGGGCACGCCAAGACGGCATGCCGGAAGCACGCGAAACCATGCGATCCCCTTACGGGATATGAAGACGCAGTGGCCTCCCCGGGCCACCGGAAGCCCACACGCTGCCACGAACCCCTCACACGACACGAACAAGTTCTTGACCAGAAGAACGTAAACGTGCTAGAATAAGCTGACTTGAGCGCCCGATTCCGCCCGAAGCGTCACCCACCACGCCCTCTCTTGCCCTATGGCAACAGTTTCGGCGCCAAAGGAACCGGGCCGAAACCCGACCACGCGAATCACCCGCCTCGCGCTGACCGATCTGAGCCTCGCGGTGCTCACAGGATCCTCGCTTCCCGCACCGCCTCGGGCTCTGTCCACGCTGGGAGCGGAGCAGGACCGGCCGCTTCTCCCGGCACCTCCAGCGCGAGGGGCCGACCAGGTCAGTCGGCCAACCCGATGTCCAGCGCACCGGCGCTGGTGACCCTCCTGGCCGTCGTAGTAACTGATCCAGGCGCCGGTCAGCTTGCACCCGGGCTCCACCGTCGGCGCGACAACGGCTTCGGCCAGGAGCACCTCGTTGCGGGTGTTGCACCCGTCGCCTGCGTCGTCGCCGCCGTTCCAGTGCTTGAACTTGCTGCGGGTGTATCCGGTGCGGTCCTCCTCCGCGACCGTCACCAGGGCGACCGCGTCGGCCAGCGTCATCACTTCCGGTGCCGGGGCGGCCTGCGCGGCGGGAGCGGAGAAGAGGGCGGGGACGAGGGAAAGTGCGCAGTCCACGCGCGATGTTCTTGATCACCACCGCTGTACCGGCCCCACCCACCAGCGGCGAAGGCTACGGCCACCGGGGTCACCCGCGTGGCCGAGAAGATGCACCGCAGGAACGCTTCCGCTGTCCGGCCGCTCGGCCCGGGACGCCGGGGCGTGGCAGGTCACCTGCTGCTCGGGGTGGGGTGGAGATGCGGGCCGCCCTGCCCCGCGTGAGGATCAGGAGTACGACGTAGTGGGCCCGGCGCTTCCGACCGGGCGTTTCTCCGACCTTTCCCTCGCCGCGCAGCGGCGCAGGAGTTCTGGAGGTGGAAGAGATGCCGCGACCGTTGTGGGCAGGGGCGATCAGTTTCGGGCTGGTCACGATCCCGGTGAAGATCGTGTCCGCGACCGTGGACCACGATGTCCACTTCCACCGGGTGCACCTGGAGGACATGGGCCGGGTGCGGACGCGGAAGGTGTGTGAGCTGGATGGTGAGGTCCTCTCCCAGGAGGAGATCGGCAAGGGCTACGAGATCGCGAAGGACCAGACGGTCACGGTGACGGACGAGGAACTGGAGCAGATGCCGCTGCCGACGGCGAAGGCGATCGAGATCGCCACGTTCGTCGACGCGGAGACGGTCGACCCGGTTCGTATCAGCGACTCCTACTATCTGGCCGCCGACGGGCAGGTCGCCGTGAAGCCGTACACCCTGTTGCGCAAGGCGTTGGAGCGGTCCTCGAAGGTGGCTGTGGCGAAGCTCGCGTGGCACGGCCGTGAGCGCCTGGGCCTGCTGCGGATTCGCCAGGGCGCGATCGTGTTGCACTCCATGAAGTGGCCCGTCGAGGTCCGCAACCCGCAGGAGCTGGCCCCGCGCGCGGTCGAGGTCGGCGAGGAGGAGATCGAGCAGGCTCTGCAGCTGGCCGAGCGGATGACGATCGAGGACCTGTCCGGTTTCCACGACGAGTACCGTGAGGCGCTGGAGGACATCATCGC
>NZ_JBBBEN010000055.1:0-30691 GCF_037137275.1 Streptomyces pratensis
AACGCCTCCTGGCAGTACTGCTACGACCTCGCCGGGAACCTCACCTCGCAGGGCGTGGAGAAGGGCTGCCCGCGCGGCACCACCTACACGGTCAACGACGCCCAGCAGATCACCGCGAAGGACGGCTCCAGCACGAGCTGGTCCTACGACAAGATCGGCAACGAGACCGCCGGCGCCTCCACCCCCGAGTCCACCCGCACCGGCGTCAAATGGACCGACTACTCCCAGATGACGTCGATCACCACCGGCGGCAAGACCTACGCCGGGCAGTACGGTTCCACCGACCAGTCCGAGCGGATCAAGCTCGGCGACACCTTCTTCCACAACGGGCCCCTCGGCCTGTCCGCCACCTCAACGGCCGGAGTGGACACGGGATTCAACCGCGAGCCCGGGGGCACGCTGAACTCCATGACCCGCGGGGGCAAGAACCACTACTACCTGACCGACGCACTCGGCAGCGTCGTCGCCCTGACAGACGAGACCGGCACCAAGGTCAACACGTACGGCTACAGCCCCCGCGGCGTCGAGCGCCCCACCACCACCGAGACGGTCCCCCAGCCCTACCGCTTCGCCGGCGGCTACCAGGACCCCACCGGCCTCTACCACTACGCGGCCCGCTACTACGACCCCAACATCGGCCGCTTCACCACCCCCGACCCCTCCGGCCAGGAACAGAACCCCTACCTCTACGCCGAAGGCGACCCCGTCAACCGCATCGACCCCACCGGACTGCTCTTTGGTATCGATCTTGATATCAACTGGGGTTGCTTGGGCGCTATGGGTGGCGGCCTGGCTGCCGCCGGAACGGTTCTCGCGGCACCCGCAAGCGGAGGCACGACCCTGAGTGCGACCGGGACACTGCTAGCAGGCGCCGGGAGCGCCGCCTCGGGAATGGAGACATGCGCGTGAAGGCTGGGCAAATCATCGCCGTGCTGGGGACGCTTCTGATGACGATCGGAGCGGTCATCGCGATGATCGCCGGGCCGACTTGGCTTGCGATAGTTCTCATCGTTGCGGCTTGCTGCGGACTGGCAGGAGTCTTTGCCGGACGTCGCGGCTAGCGCCCCTCCACACGCCGCCCACATCAGCAACCGGGTGGCGGCCGTTCTCGCAGGACGGCTCCAATGACCCCACAGTTTCGAAGTGGGCAGAGGGTTCCGCTCTCTACTGCATGGTGAGCAGCAGCCACGTGCACGAGCTGCGTACCGGGAGCGTGCTGCCAGGCCCCCGGGTAGCGTCGGACGCGACCGAGGGAGGCGTCACGGCGATGCAGGAACAAGGGGAGAGCGGAGACCGCCGCGAGCAGATGGTCCGGCGGCTCGTCGAGGCCGCCGGAGTCGTGATCGACCGGGCCGGGTACGCCGGCGCGTCGACCCCGGAGATCCTGCGCCAGGCCGGAGTCTCCCGCGGCGCCCTCTACCACCACTTCGAGGGCAAAGAACAACTCGGCGACGCGATCCTGGACCGCCAGCACCAGTTCTTCCAGCAGATCTCCGAACAGGCCGCCTCGGGCCCGGCCCCGAAAATCTGGCTCCAGGCGCTGATCGACGTCAGCCACCTCTACACCGCTGGCATCCTGGAAGACCCCGTCCTGCGGGCCGCCGTGCGCCTCAGCATCGAACCGGGCCCCTACCTGACCGCCGAAAGCTACGCCTCCCCGCTCGGGGCCGTCACCGACGTCCTCGAATCCGCCCGCGCAGCCGACGAGCTCCAGGACCACGTCACTCCGGAAGAGGCATCCCGGACCCTGGTCGGCTGCTACAGCGGCGTGCAGCTCCTCGCCCTCGCCCTCGACGAGCGCGACGCCCTGCACCAGCAGGTCAGCGCCATGTGGGCCCTGACCATGCCCGGCCTCGCCCGCGGGCACGTCCTCATCCGACTGCGCCTGGGCCCGCCGCTCTCCTGACCGCACGCCCGGATGGCGGAACGCAAACACGGCGAGCTAAAAACTCACTGCCCCCCAGGGGAGCCGGTTCAAGCCGGGCTCCGGGCACCACCACGCAGGTACAGCGCCGCGGCGGTGAAACCCGGCCCGTAGGCCACCGCGACGCCCGGCCCCGCGGCCGCGGGGCCGGCCATGGCCCGGGCCAGCACGTCCAGCAACGCCACCCCGCCCAGATTCCCGCCGACAAGGGAGTCCCGCGCGTGCCGCCCGGCGGACTCCGGGTCGAGGCCGAGACCGGCCAGGGTCCCGAAGATCCCGGGCCCACGAGGCCCTGGAGAGGCTCGGCCGCAGCGAGGACGCCCAGGCAGAGGCCCGCAAGGCAGACGCAACCGAGCTCGCCAAGCCGTGGCACCAGGCCCTGACCGACAGCGACGACGCCATGCGAGCCGCGACCGAGGCTGCTGCGAAGGCACAGACCCGCACCGCTGAGCACCTGCTCGCCGTGCAGCTGGAGCAGTTGCACACCCAGGCCCGCCCCGAGCCGGTCCGCTTCGGGGGCCCAGCGCCTGCCCCAGCTCGCCGCCCGCCCGCTGGACGACGAGGCCCTGGAGGGGATCGCGTGAGTGCCGAGCTGAGCGGGGTCGACCTCGCGCGCCAGGCGCTGATCGAGGCCCGGGAGGCGGCGAGGAACCCGAGCTCACTGGGCGTGTCCAGACCGTGGCGTTCGACGCGAGCACCGGTCCGCCTGGGCGTCGGGGACGACGCCCAGGCGGCTGGCACGCAACTGCGCTGGAGCGCGTCAAGGCTGATCGCAGCAGCCAACGAGAAGGCGCCCGGGGCGTCGTTCGCGCCCTGTACGTCCTGGCACCCGCCTCCGTGAAGGCCGCCCCCACCACAGCGGCCGCCGCACCGGCTCCGCAGCCGACCGCACCGCCGCACCGATGCCGCGACCGGATCCGCCGGAGGGCTACCGCGAGGCCCTCGCCGCCCACCGACTCCCCTCGCAGAGGGGCGGTCTACGGCACGCCGTCCTCACATCTACGGCTTCGCCCGGTGCTGCCCGCGGCCACAACAGACACTGCCGGGCCGGCACTGCGGCTCTGGCCTACACCCACTTTCCGGTACGGGCGGCGATCGGGCCGGTACCGCCCCAGCGCCAGTCCCTGCATTCAGTCCCTGACTAAAAGAGCAGGTCAGAGGTTGTGTTGCCCCTCGATCAGGGACTGAAGGGACTCAAGTTGGGGGTTATCACGTGAGTACATATGCGCGTGTATGCGGACGCGTAGGTCTTGTCTTACTCATTACTGTGCTGGCTGATAATTGCGAAGTTCAGTCCCTTCAGTCCCTGATCGAGGGGGTGGGCGTCCTCTGACCTGCGGAAACAGTGAGGGACTGAATGCAGGGCCCAGCTCTCGGTGTCCTGCTTAGAGACCCTTGAGGCTGGGCCCCCCGCTCGGGATGGGCTGAAACGTGCCCTCGCCCCTCCGGGCCAGGAAGGGGTCTGTGGAGGGACTGAAGGGACTGAGGAATCAGATCGCGGCGCGCGGGGGAGTCGACTCACCAATACATGGAACCGAGCCCTACACTCATTCCGAAAGACAGTCCCTTCAGTCCCTACTGTAGGCATGGGGGACGGCTGACCAGCCGTTTCCCGTTTGAGGGCAGCAGGGACCGAAGGTCTGCAACCTGATGAACGAGGACAGCTACGTGCGGCGCCGCGGCGAGACGCCCCCCTCCGGCCCTCCCGGCCGAGTCGTGCCCCCGCTTGCGCTGGCCCGCTGGTGCGCAGGAAACGGCTGGCCAGTGCACCCCCTGGCCCCGGGAAGAAAGACGCCTCCAGGGAACTGCCCCAACTGCAAGACGCAGCACCACGACCCCCGGACATGCCCGTGCCCCCGTGCTGGACGCCCTTGCCACGGCTTCCACGCCGGCACTACTGACCGGCACGTCATTGACAGTTGGTGGACCACCAGCCCCGACTCCGGAGTCGGCGTTGCCTGCGGACCGGCTGATCTCATCGTGATCGACATCGACGCACACAGCGCCCCCGTCCCCGACCGAAGCCGTCTCCTCCCAGGAATCCCGATCCCCGACGCGGTTGACCTCAACGGCCTCGCTTCCGGCTTCGACACCATGGCACTCCTGGCCGCCTACCGGCAGCAAGCCGATCCCGCACAGGACACCACCACCCTGCGGGTGCGAACCCCCTCAGGCGGCCTCCATGTCTGGTACCGCCTTCCCACCCCCAAAATCCGCTATAGGTCTTCCGCCGGCTCCAGCTCCAAGGTCGCGCTCGCCTGGCAGGTCGATGTGCGAGCCGAAGGCGGCTACATCGTCGCCCCGACCACCCGCACCAGGCAGGGGACCTACGCCCCCCTGGGGACCGTTCGTCTCCCCGCGCCTCTCCCCGCCTGGCTCGCGAACGAACTCGCCCGCACCGGACACATCCTCAAGCCTCGGCCGACGCCGCCAGCCGCCGCCCCGCGCCCCCACGGCCCTCGAAGGGCGCAGACAGCGCATCGAGTTCTTGATCCCCTCCTCGACGAAGTCGCCCGGTGTGGAACCGTCTCGGAAGGTGCCGCCTTCACCGAAAAACTAAACAGAGCCGCCTTCACGGCCGGCGGGCTTGCCGCTGCAGGACACCTGGAGGAATCGGTCATACGTGATCTGCTGACCGCCACCGCACACGCGGCCCGCCCCCGGCAGACCTCCCACAACGAGAAGATCATTCACGACGGTCTCGCAGCAGGGGCCGCCCGACCGCTCCATCTCAAAGGACGCCCATGAGCAGCAGCGCCGAAGGCCCGCGCTTTGACGCAACTGCCGCCGCTCAGCAGATGCTCGCCCTCGAAGCCGTCGCTGAACCCCTCTCTGCGACGCCCTCCTTCCCTGCCCAGAGCGTGTCCGAGGCGGTCTCCGCCCCAGTCGCCTGGCCCCCGCCCGGCGCGCTTCCGGGAACGCTCACTGACCGAGGCAATGCGAAGCTGTTCGTCCGCCTCTACCGCGACCAGTTCCGTCACGTCGAGGGCCTGGGCTGGTACTCCTGGGACGGCTACCGGTGGAAGCGCACCGGGGGCGAGAAGGCTGCCCTGTGGGCGGCCGGAGAGATGGCCGAGGAGATTCCCGACACCGACCCCCGCGGGCTGTTCAGCGACAGGGAACTCCATCACCACAAGAGGCGCACCATGTCGACCACCGGCATGAAGGCCCTCCTCACCCAGGCCAAGGCGTCCCCCGACCTCTCGGTAGACCCCGACACCCTCGATGGTGACCCCTACGCCCTGTGCACCCCGGACGGCGTCGTCGACCTCCGCAACGGCCGTATCCGGAAGCCGGATCCCACCCGGGACTTCCACTCCCGTGCCACCAGCGTCGCCCCCCAGGACATGCCCACCCCCCGCTGGCACCGCTTCCTGGACGACACCTTCGGTGAGGACGCCGAAGGCCGGGAGATGATCGACTTCCTGCACCTACTGCTCGGCTACTCCATCACCGGCGATGTCGGGGCCCAGGTGCTGCCTTTCCTCCACGGGCAGGGCAAGAACGGTAAGTCCGTCCTCCTCGACGTGATGATCCAGATCCTCGGCGACTACGCCGACGCGGCCCCGCCCGGCTTCCTCATGGACCGAGGTGCGTTCTCCGAGCACTCCACCGAGCTCACCGAACTCCATGGACGACGCCTGATCGTCTGCAGCGAGCTCAAGCCGAACGACCGCTTCGACGAAGCCCGCGTTCGGCTTCTCACCGGAGGGGACAAGATTAAGGCCCGCCGGATGCGGCAGGACTACTTCTCCTTCACCCCCACCCACAAGCTGTGGCTTTTGGGCAACCATCGCCCCGAGGTCTCCACCGGCGGCTTCGCGTTCTGGCGCCGGATCCGCCTGCTGCCCTTCGAACGGATCGTCCCCGACGAGCGGAAGATCGACAACCTCGCCGTGGAACTCGTCGAGGACGAAGGGCCCGGCATCCTGCACTGGCTCACCGAAGGAGCCCGCCGCTACCTCGCCACCCGCGACACCCTCGCCGGCCCGGACCGCGTCCGCATCGCGACCACCGCCTATGCGAACACCGAGGACCACATCGGCCGCTTCCTGACCGAATGCTGCATCCACGACCCGGAGAACAACGAGCTCCGCGTAGAGCAGGGCCTGCTCTACGCCTCATACAGCAGCTGGTGCGCGAACAGCGAAGGCATCCGTCCCGGCACAGCCCGCGCCTTCGCCACCAGGGTCCGCCAGGAAGTCGGACTAGCCTCACCGGCCGACATGATCAAATCCAACGGCCGCAAGTTCTACCCCAACCTCGCCCTGGCAGCCGAAGAATGAACAACCAGCACACTGACCAGCCATTGCAGCCCCCCAGCCCACTGCCACCGGGCACCCGCTCGCTCTACGATGAGTGGACCCTCCACCACCTCCGATCCGGGACCGAACCCCAACCCGCCCCCAGGAGCCGGAGGCCCCAAGGCCACGAGCACGACTGCACAGCCCTGTCGCAGGGAACAGATACACCACGCAGGCACCGGCACACCCGGTGCACGCCGACGAAGGAGAGGCCGCGGCCATGAGCTCGCTACTGACCGACAGCGACCTCACTCACGAAGCGAACGTGGTGTGGCTCGAAGACCCCGAACACCTCGACTACGTCCGCCAGGCCCTGGACAAGACCCCACGCCGCAAAAACAAGCCCCGCTACGCCCGCGACGGCCGGATGATCGGCTACATCGAGCTCAGCGCCGACGCCGAAGCCGACCCGGACAGCGGCCTCTACCGACGCCGGGTCTTCTTCCTTTTGCCCCACGACAGGGACTCCGACCCCGAAGGCGTCTACCGGCAGGGCGCCCCAGGAGAGGCCGTCGACCCCCGGACCATCGAGCTCAACCGCGTAGGCGAGAAAACCCCCCGCTCACAGCAGGGAAGCCCCTCCGCCATAGCGGCCACCAGCTGCTAGCGTTCGTCCTGACACCCGGACACTACGGTGACGGACCCCAGCTCGAACGGGTGCTGGAGCAGGTAGTGGTGCCCCGATCCGGGGTCGGTCGGCCTCGAACCCGGCCTGACCGTGTCCTGGCGGACAAGGCGTACACGTCGCGCAGAAACCGCCGCTACCTGCGACGACGCGGTATCCCGCACACGATTCCCGAATGCCTTGACCAGCAAAGACACCGCAAGAGCCGAGGCTCCCGAGGCGGTCGCCCCACCGGCTTCGACAGCGAGCGCTACAAGAAACGCAACACCGTCGAACGCACCATCAACCGCCTCAAGGGCTTCCGGGCCGTGCGGAGTAGCAGGGGGTGCCAAGTCAGGGCCTGGCCCCGGATATGCCGTGCCAGCGTCGTAGCACGCTCTTTCGGGGGCACGATGTCCGTGGCCTTGCTTGGATGTGGTGGCTATTGCGCCTGCCATCGAACTTTTCCGCGTTGCCGGGCCATGGGGGTTTTCCGTTCGGGGGCCTTGTCTGGCGTAACGCCCGGTCGAAGCGCCCGGGGCTGCTGCGTCGTACTTCTGATCCTCACGCGGGGTGGGGAGCCCGTACCCCCACTCCAGCGTCGACAGCAGGTGACCGGCCCCTATCCCGGTGTCCGGGTGAGTGACCGGACACCGGAAGCGTTCCTGCGGCGAACCTTCTCGCCCGCCCGGGTGACCCCAGGGGCCGCGGCCTTCGCATGATCAAGGGAAAGCTTCACCTTGAGGCTCCTCACCGCCGTGATCATCACGGGGTCCTCGCCGTCGATCCACTCAACGACTGATGGCCCGCGTCGAAAACGCGTAGCCGTGGTCCCCCAGTTCCCTCACGAGGCCCTCCGGCAGGGGGTGCGTCTTCAGGGACGGGACCATCAGGACGTCGCACGGCGTGGACGCGTCAGCGGCGACTGAAAAGCTCCGGTGTCCGCGGTGCGGGTCGGCGACGCTGACGAGGCCGTCGGAGCAGCTGACCCAGGGCGCCAGGGCGTAGTCGGCCCCCGCGTCGAAGCGGAGCGGCTCGTCCATGCCGTAGGCCTCGAAAAAGATCCGTGCGACCGGGTCCGCGTAGTCGGCGTAGATCTTGCGGGTGCCCCCGAACCGGACCCTGCGCTCGTCGATGTCTGCTTGGACCGGTGACTTCTCCAGCGGCACGGGAGCGCGGTCGGGCCGGCCGAGCATGTCCAGGATGCGCTCCGCCACCGCGTGCTCGGAGAAGGCGGCCCGGCCCCGGTCGAGGGTGGCTTCGTCCACGACGGTCGTCGATCTGCGCACCGCGGCCGTGAGGGCTTCGGCCAGGGCGGCGGGGTGCACGACCGGGCCCAGCGCGGACCTGTGGACGGGGACCAGCGTCAGATGCTCGGGGAACCACTCCTGGAAGCCTCGGTGGCCGCCCCACGACGTCGACACCACCTGATGGCCGTTGACCAGGGAAGCGAGGACGGACGAGCCGAAGTTCTCGTCGGAGTGCACCGTGGGCGATACCAGGACGTGCGGTTCCTGGTGGACGTCGTAGAAGACCCAGTCGCGGGGCTGGGATCCGTGCCAGGTGACCACGTCCGCCAGGCCCAGGGTCTCGACGAGCTCTCGCAGGAACGTGCCGTAGTTGGAGCTCTTGAGCCCCATGTTGGGGCTGCCGAGGTTGTCCTCGCCGCCGTACACGTCCAGGGTCACCGGCGGCGTCCCGGCGGCGGAGTTCCGCATGAGCCACAGGGCGAACAGCAATGTGTGCAGGTTCTTCTGTTCCGAGACGCGCCCGACGTAGGCCAGTCGCGTGACCTCGCCCTCCGGCCGCCGCTTCCGGCTGTTCACCTTGAACAGGTCGACCAGCGGGAACGGTATCTGCTCGATCCGGGCCTTCGGGAGACACGCCCGGACCGTCGCCGCCTCCGCCTCGCACGTCACGACGAAGGTGTCCCGCTCGGTGAGCACGTCCGCGAGGGCCCCGAAGGCTTCGAACCCTTCAGGGCCGTCCCCGTGGACGTAGAGGGTCATCGGCGCGGGCTCCTCCACCTCCGCCCGCAGGGAGAGCGCGGCCTTGACCGTCCCGGGCGTCACGGTGGTGAGGACCACGCGCTCCACTCGCGCGGCACGGGCGCGGAGGCGCTCCTCCATGGCGGGTGGCAGCGGCACGCAAAACGTGCTGACGGTCCGCCGTTCGGACCGGCCGATGCGGTCCCAGACACGTTCGATGGCCGGGATGATCTCCTGCAGGCTCAGCCACCACTCCTTCTCCCTGGTGGTCAGCACGACGATGCCCTCGTTGCTCGACACGTACCCTCCCTGAGGATTGCCTTGTGACTCGCTGGTCACGAGTGAGATGTTCGGCCGCCGCGGTGCCGTGCCGGCGCGCTGCCGTGCCCCCGACCGCCTCAGCCGCGGCGGATCACGAGGGCGGTGGCGTCGTCTCTGACTCCGTCCGCCCCGGTCGCGGCGGCCACCAGGGCCTCCGACAGAGCCTGCGGATCGTCCTTGTACCGGAGGGCCAGCGCCTCCATCGTTCCGTGCGGCACCTGGTCGTGGACCCCGTCCGACATCAGCACCACCAGCGGGGACCGGGTCCAGGCCTCCGACACGGTGGCGACGGCGGCGCTCCGCACGGTCGTGCGGACCCACTTGGCGGCTTGGCGCGGGATCTCGCCGGTGTACCCGCACAGGGCCAGGTGCTCCGCGAGGTTGTGGTCGGCGGTCAGCGGCCGCAGCCGTCCGCCCTCCAGGGCGTAGGCGCGGCAGTCGCCGACCCATGCGACGCGGATCCGCTCCTCTTCGGCCGACGCGGAGGTCGGCCCGGAGGTCGAACAGGACGCCGTCGCCGAAGCCGTCACCGTGGCGACCACTGCGACGGCGTCCGGCTCCGGTTCGTCGCCCACGCCCTTGTCGGCCACCAGCTCGGTGCCGGTGAGCAGGCCGGCGAGGCTTCCCCGGCGCGCCGCGACCCGTGCCACCACGGTGGCGAGCAGCTCCGCCACGGACGCGACGCGGTGGCTGTGGCCGATGCCGTCGACCACGGCCGCGCCGGTGGTGCCGTCGGTTTGGACGTGGACGGCGACGGCGTCTCCGCTGGGGGTGGCGGTGCCGGTCCGTGTGACCGTGGCGACGCGGACGTTCCCGTATCCGAATTGCGTGGCCATTCAGACGACCTCGACGAGTACGGCCGACTGCACGATGCCCACGCCCTCGCTGAAGACGACGGCGTGGTCCCCCGGGGAGAGTTCACCCGACGCGATCGCGTAGTGGAGGGCAGCGATGGGATCCGCCCCGCCCAGATGCCCGATCTCGCGTCCCCGTTCCTCGCTGGAGCGCACGGGTTCGAGGTCTCCGAGATAGGGGAAATACTCTTCCTCGAGGACCTGGCGACCCCTGAAAGGCAGCACCACACGGGCCACTTGTTCGCGTGCGATGGCGGCATCGGCCAGTACTTTATCGATGACGACGCCAATTCCGTCTCCGCGCATCTTCCAGGCTTCTTCGCGAGAGATGTCGGACGTCTTGTAAAAGGCGCGGGAACGCTGCGAGAGGACCACCGGAAGGCTGACGCCCTGGCCGAACACGCGGGGGCCTCGGTGCACCCCTTCGAGATGCGGCTGCGTGTGGCTGACGGCCGCGAGAAGGCGGGCGATTCCGTGGTCTCTGGACATGACCAGCGCCGCTCCGCCGTCTCCGAACGGGGTGTCCGGGTCGACGGTCCACCGGTCGATCACCTCTTTCGGCTGCCAGCTCTCGGCGGCGGTGACCAGCGCGGCCCCGTGTTCGGTCTCATAGGTGAGACGGGCGGCGGCCCAGCGCATGCCGTTCACCACCCCGTCGCAGCCGTTCATCAGCTGCGCCACATCCCGGAAGCCGCCCGCTCCGATCTCCCGCTCGAGCCACATCACGGAATTCGACATCCGGGGCGACGGGTCCAGGACCGTCGTGTGGACGAGCAGCCCGACGTCGTCGAAGGTGTACCCCGACTCCGCCAGGGCCGCTTTCGCTGCGCGGGCGGCGAAAGCCGCCGGGGGCTCGTCCGCCGGAGCGACCGCGACGGTGCGCTGTCGTGTGCGCCGCGCGAGTTTCTCCGGATAACTACCGTCCGCCACAGCCTCGGATACCGGGACGACGGGCGGCAGGTCCACCGCCGTCGCCGCGATATAGACATTCTTCCAACGCGCCATGAAGAGCTCCGTCCAGTTCACCCTGATGCGGGTTGCAATTCTTCGGTCGGCCTCGTCTTTTCGACGGAACCATAACAGAGCGGGGCCCGCCGCCGGTGCGGTGAAGTCGTCCTCAGAGCCAGCGAGTTGGGGCGCGCTGAACGTTCTTGCGCCGTCTGGTGCCCGTGTGTTCACATGACCCCGTGGATACCTTTCATGACGACATGAATCTGCGGCCGAAAACTCTCGCCTGGGTGAACCGACATCTAGACAGCGGCGAACGGGTCGTCAAAACCGCCACCTTGCATGGCGGCATGACCGCCGAAATGCGTAAGCTGACCATCGGCACCCAGGACGCCGTCACCCGTCACCTCGTGCTGCGCAGTTTCGTCGACGCGTTCTACCTGCGGAATGCCGAGGAGTGGCTGACCAGGGAAGCCAGCGCCCTGGAACTTCTCGGTGGGACCGGGGTGCTCGCGCCGGATCTGGTCGCCGTCGACCCGACGGCCGCCCACTGCGAGTACCCATCGCTGCTGATGACGCACCTGGAGGGCCGCTCGGTCCTCGACGACGAGGGCGTCGAGACCCGAGCTCCCTTGCTGGCCCGTCAACTCGGTGCCATTCACGCGCTCCAGCCCGTCGAGCGACCCCAGACGTTCACGACGTTGACGACGCCGGAGTCGGTCGTCGTGCCGAAGGCCGGCCAGGAGGCCGCCTGGGCCGCGGCGATCGACGTGATCCGCGAGCCCGCCCCGTCGTACGAAGGCCGGTTCCTGCACCGCGACTTCCAGCCGGGTAACGTCCTGTTCGACGTGCCGCCGTCCCATCCGGACGAGGCCCGGATCATCGGCGTCGTCGACTGGTCACAGCCTTCCTGGGGCCCGGCGGACCTCGATGTCGCCCACTGCTCCACCAACCTCGCGCTCCTCCACGACCCGTCGTGGGGGCTGCGATTCGCCGAGGCGTACGAGGAGGCGGGCGGGGCGCTGGCGGCGAAGCCGGGCGAGCGCCTGTACTGGCTGGTGCGGGACGCGCTGTCGTGCTCCGAGGAGGTCGACCTGTGGGCGCAGGCCTACCAGGCCGCGGGACGGACCGATCTCACGACGAGCGTCTTGGAACGGCGTCTAGACACCTACGTCACCGGCCTGATGGCCGCCCTGGGCTGACGTGCCGGCAGCGTGCGCCACGCCCCTGACCCGTACGGTTCCCTGTGCCCGCGCCGCCGAGTGCGACGAGGCACGGTGAACCGTAAGGACGCGTCAGGAGCCGAGGAGGATGCTGTTCTCAAGGAACCAGTCGATGGTCCTCTTGATCCCGGCTTCGATGCTCACCGCCGGCCGCCAGCCGAGGGACCGTTCGGCCCGGCTGATGTCCGGCCGCCGCAGCCCCGGGTCGTCCTGGGGGCGGGCGACGAACTCGATGGACGAGGACGAGCCGACGAGGCTGCGGATCATCTCGGCGGTCGCGAGGACCGTCATCTCGTGTATCCCGCCGATGTTCACCGGCCCCTGTTCGCCCGGCGCCCACAGGAGCCGGAGGATGCCGTCCACGGTGTCGCTCACGTAGCAGAGCGAGCGCGTCTGGCTGCCGTCCCCGGCCACCGTCAGCGGTTCTCCGGCGATGGCCTGGCGAATGAAGTTGGGGATCATCCGGCCGTCGTCGGCGCGCATGTGCGGCCCAAACGTGTTGAAGATCCGCACGATCCGGGCGTCCAGGCCGCGTGCGTCCCGATGGGCGACGGTCAGCGCCTCGCTGAACCGCTTGGCCTCGTCGTAAACGGAGCGCGGGCCCACCGGGTTCACATGGCCCCAGTAGCTCTCCGGCTGTGGATGGACCTGGGGGTCGCCGTAGACTTCACTGGTGGACGCGAGCAGGAAGCGCGCGCCCTTGCGGCAGGCCAGGTCCAGGGCGTGCTGGGTGCCGGTGGACCCCGCCCGCATCGTCTCCAGGGGCCGCCTCAGGTAGTCCACGGGGGAGGCGGGGGAGGCGAGGTGGAGCACCGCGTCGACCGCGCCCCTGATGTCGAAGCCGGTCGACACGTCGGCCTCCAGCAGCTGGAAGCCGGAGTGCCCGTCCAGCGGCTCGACGTTGCACACCGAACCCGTACTGAAGTCGTCAATGCACACGACCGCGAAGCCTTCGCGCAGGAGCCGCTCGCACAGGTGCGAGCCCACGAAGCCGCCGCCCCCCGTGACCACTACACGTTCCTCGTACTGCGTCATGGTCCTTCTCTTCCTTGAGTCCGATGTGCCTGCGGTGTCACCCACGCTCCAGGCGTGGCGGTGGGCTCAGACGTGCGTGACGAGGGCCGACTTCACGGAGGCGTCGAGGATGTCCAGCGCGAGGTCGAGGTCGCCGTGGGAGACGGTGAGCGGCGGCAGGAGCTTCACGACCCCGCCGCCCGGGCCGCACGTCTCCAGCAGGAGTCCGCGTTTGAACGCCGCCGCGCTGATCCGGTCGGCCGTGGTGCCGTCGGCGGTGGCCAGGCCCAGGGCGAGGCCGCGCCCGCGGGCCGCCAGGCCCTCCCCAGGGTAGGAAGCCGCGATCTGCCGGATGCCTCCGAGGACGTGTTTTCCCTTGTCCCTGGCTGACCTCTCCAGCTCGTCGTCGCTCCAGTAGTGGCGCATCGCCTCGGCCGCGGTCACGAAGGCCAGGCTGAAGCCGCGGAAGGTTCCGTTGTGCTCCGCCGACCGCCACACGTCCAGCTCGGGCCGGACCAGCGTGAGCGCCATCGGCAGCCCGTAGCCGCTGATGCTCTTCGACAGGCAGACGATGTCCGGTTCTATCCCGGCGTCCTCGAAGCTGAAGAAGGACCCGACGCGGCCGCAGCCCATCTGGATGTCGTCGATGATGAGGAGGATGCCATGGCTTCGGCAGACGGCGGCGAGCTTCCGCAGCCACGCGAAGCGGGCGACGTTGATCCCGCCCTCCCCCTGCATGGTCTCCACGATGACGGCGGCCGTGCCGGTGAGGCCGCCCTCGCCGGCCGCCAGCAGGGCCTCGACGTCTGCGACGTCAGCCCGGTCGTCGTCGTAGGGCAGTTGGAAGCGGTCCAGGAGGGACGTCCCGGCGCTGCGGCGGATCGCCGGATTGCCATTCACCGAGAGCGCGCCCAGGGTCATGCCGTGGAAGGCGTCGCCGAAGTGGGCGACCCACTTCCGTCCGGTGGCCTTCCGCGCCAGCTTGAGCGCCGCCTCCACCGCGTTCGCTCCGGCGGGACCGGGAAAGACGACCTTGTACACCAGCCCTCGCGGGGCGAAAATCCTCTCCTCCAGCGCCTCCAGCAGGCCCTCTCGGGCCACCGTCCACATATCGAGGGCGTGCGTGATCCCGTCGCTCTCGACGTAGTCGAGGAGGGCCCGCTTAAGTACGGGGTTGTTGTGGCCGTAGTTGAGCGTGCCGGCCCCGGCGAAGAAGTCCAGGTAGGACCTGCCGTCCACCCCGTGGAGCCGACTTCCCACGGCCCGGTCGAAGACCACTGGCCACCGTCGGCTGTAGCTGCGCACCTCCGAGTCGAGTCGCTCGGTACTGGTCACGACGACATACCCGACGTCCAGAGCAGCGCCGCGGCGGCGGCGGACGCCTTGTGGTGGGCCTGCGGCTGCACAAGCGAGGTCACGCTGGTGCCGTCCAGGACGTCGGACGTCACCTCCTGTTCGCGGACCGCGGGCAGGTCGTGCATGAACACGGCGTCGGTCGATCCGCTGAAGCTCCGCATCAGGTCCTTGGTGACGTCGAACCCCTCGAAACGCGCCAACCAGGCCTGATCGTGGCGGGCTGCGCTCATCGACTGCCAGCGCGTCGTGTACACCGCGTCGACCGAGTCCGGCGTCTTGGGCACCGTGTGGTGCTGGCGGACGACCTCCTCACCCCGGATAGCGTTCAGCAACGCGATCTCCTCGGCGGAGAACCCCGAGCCGGCCGGGCTGTAGACATCGAGGCCGCGGAAGGGCAGCTTGCAGACGAGCAGCGCCAGCGCCCGAGCCGTGTTGTTCACCTCACCCAGGTAGGCCAGGCGCAGACCGGTGACGTCACCGAAGTGGCCTCGCAGCGCGCAGAGGTCCGCGATCGCCTGGGTGGGGTGCTCCTCGTAGGTGAGGGCGTCGATCGTCGCCGGTACGTGCTCCGCCAGCTCGGCCAGGTGGCACCGCGGGCCGTTCGTGCGGGCGACGACGACGTCGAGGTAGTGGGCGAGCATCGCGCCCGTGTCGCTCCAGGTCTCCCCCGTGGAGATCTGGAGGTCGGCCTCGGAGAGGTGCAGGACATCGCAGCCTAGGGTGCGGGCCGCGCTCCAGAACGATGTCCGGGTCCTGGTCGACGGTGCGGTGAACACCAGGCCTACCTTCGTCCCGGCCAGCCGGCCCGCGAAGGATTCCGGGCCCTGTCCGTAGCGGAACGCGAGCTCGCCGATCTCCGTGATTTCTTCCGGGCTGAGGTCCGCCAGGCTCAGCAGGGGCCGCCGGTTCGGAAATCCCACAGTCATTGTATCCACTTGCTCCTCTTACTCCTGTTGCTCCGCTTGCTCTGCTTCTTCCAGAGGGGCCGCACCCGAGGGCGCCGCCGCGCCTCGTGCCGCCGCGGCAGCACGCCCCGGGCGGGGTACATCACCGGAGAACTCCGTCCCCAGGGACGACTCCGCGCCGGTCAGTCCAGGTAGCGCTCGGGGCCGCCTTCGCGGACGGTGTCCAACGTGACGCAGTGGAATCCGCCGCCAAGCACGCGCGAGTGGCGCAGTCGCCGCGGCGCGACCGTGATGCCCTTCTTCTCCATCTCGCGGATCAGCTCGGTCTGGTTGCCGTCGACGATGGCCAGTTCGGGGCTGACCATGAGCAGGTTCATCCCCACCCAAGGGGTGCTCAGCGTCCGCGAGAGGAGGGGCGCCACCGGCTCGTTGATCGGCGGGCACCAGATCACATCCCACCCCTTCAGCGGCTCCGGGATGGTGTCCTCGGTGACGCGCTCAGGGTTGAGCAGAACAAGGCCCGGCCGCAGGAAGGTGATCGTGCTGTCGATGTGCGTGCCCCGGTAGAGGCCGCGCAGCGGGTGGACGCGGATGTTGCCCAGCAGCTCCAGAGTCGACTCCAGCCAGCGGAGGCCCAGCTCGTTGCCGCTGCGGGAGACCTGGTAGAAGACGTCGTGGCCGAGCCGCAGGACGTTGGCCGCCTCGAAGGCCGGCTCCGCCTCACCCAAGGTGGGGTTGCCGTCCTCGTCGGTGAGGAACAGCTCGTCCCGCAATTGCGGCCGGGGGGCGCCGAGCCAGTGGGCGCCGCGCCGCAGGTAGTCCTGGAAGAGGTCCCTCATGTTGGACAGCTCGAAGTACCGGCCGCGTGACGGGCTCGGTGCCTCGATGATCGTCGAACCGATGACCAGGGCGAGGTCCCGGGGACAGTACGAGTGGCGGCCCTTGGTCTTCCAGCCGGGGCCGCCGAACTCCTGCTCGTGATCGGACGCGGGCGGCTGGTGCACCACCACGCCCATCTCGCGCAGGGTCGTCACGAGGTCGGCGAGGTCCTCGTTCGTCTCCTCGACGGCCCGCTTCGGGAACTGGCCGCCGACCTGCTCCCGTTCGGACAGGGTGAGCTCGGGGTAGTCGTTGAGCCAGGCCGAGACGTCGGTCTGCGACGGAACGCCCGCGCCCGTCGCGTCGCCGACGACGATCTCCCGTAGCGGGCTGAACTCGTCCCAGGAGTTCACCGCCTTCGCCCCGAACTCCGGTCGCGGCCCACTGTCGGTGCCAAGGTCTGCTGCGGACTGTGTGTCCGGTACCACGGTCATGTGTGTGGGTACTCCTCTGTCCTCTACGGTTCTTCTGGCTCTGCTACTCCGGAATGCGAGTGCCCCAGCGGCGGAACGTCAGCGCGCTGCCGCAGATCATCGTGCGCATCAGCCAGCGGTCCTTTCCGTCGAAGCGTGCGGTGAACGGCGTACGGGCGTGGACGACCCGCTTGTTGTCGAAGATCAGGAGGTCGCCCACCTCCATCACGTGGGAGATGGCGGCCTTGTCCAGCGCCACGCCCAGGTCCCGCAGGGCCGCCGCCGCCTCGACGTCGGCCTCGTCGACCACTTCGAGGTGGTGGGTGTCGTAGGCGATCTCCGGCGACGCCTCCGATCCCGTCAGGATTGCGAGGGGGCGCTTCGGCATGTCGTCGGGCAGTACGTGGGCGGGGTCCGGCCGCACGTGATAGCGCGGCTGCCGAAGGATCGCAATCTGCTCGTCGGGGAGGTCGACGTCCTTCACGCGGGCGTACTTGGATGCCGCGGAGGTGTCGCCCCGGAGGCAGAGGAGGCCCGCGTAGTCGCAGCGGTCCTCGCGGAAGCTGTCCTCGCAGTGCCAGTCGAGCATACCGGTGCTGCTCTGGCTGGTCTGGGTGAACTCCATCTTCCGCACCGGCACCATGTTCTGGACGATGCGCCCCTTGTACAGGCTCGCGTAGTTGAAGGGCTCGCCGAGCATGACCGTCACCGCCGTGAGCAGCAGCGAGGCGCGCTGTGCCGGGCCGGGCAGCGGCGGTGCGTACGGAGCCACCGCCGTCTCGGGAAGCTCGGCGCTGTCCGGCAGGAGGCCGCGCAGGAGGATGACGTCCCCCTCCGGCGCGTAGCGCCGGTAGGCGGTTACGTGGCGGCGCACGGCGGCTGGCAGGAACGCGTTCGCTTCGAGCGCCAGATCGACGAATTCGTCGGGGGGGAGGGTTTCGAGGTCCCTGCTGCCCACGAGCGTGCCGATGCCCTGCCAAAGCTCTTCGGCTTCGTGCAGCTGTATCTCGATCGTTGCTGTCGGCGACTTCGTTGTGGATTCCACTCCGATGCCCTCTCATTTTCAGCGTTTCACATTCGAGCGTGAACAGATGGCACGCACCGGCAAGGGGAAGGTGACGTCGCGTCTCGGTGAACCCCTTGGAGGCGGTGTATGGAACCGCCGCGAGAAAGGGACGCACATCGCCCTCGCCGCCGCTCTGTCGTTCCGCCATATCCTTTGCCACGAAATTTTCCTCGGTATTTTCCGTCGAGGAGAACGGTCGGCGGTGGCGATGTGGTTCGCCCTCGGCGTGTTCCCCATCTGAGCACGCCCCGTCGTGCCATCGCAAGGCCCGCCGGTGCTGCGGGAGCGGAGCTGCTCCTCCGTGCGCCGACAGTTGGACATCCGGGACCGCGAGGGAACCCGCCGCGCCGGCCCACCCTGTGCAGATGCGGAATTCCGCGACTGCACAACCGCCCGCGACACGGTGTGAAGCTTCCGTGAGAGCGGGCCGAAACTGCCCTTCCCGGGTGAATTCGGTGAACGCGCGAAGGGTCACGTCCGAGTGCTTCGGCGACACCACCCCAGGTAAGCCTCAGGACCACAGAGACAGGGGCGGCTGGGGCGCGCCCGTGCGGGTAGAGCCGCTGCGTCGACACATAGGCCATGCCGGACCTGAACACGTCAACAGGCGTGCTTTCGTGCGACCTTTAAGCAACTACTCTGAAATATTCGAGAAGTGGAAGGCTGGTGTGTCGCACCGACTCCCCATTGACCTCATCTCGGTGCATGACGCATGATCATCGATGGACGCACCAGGGGGGAGTCGCTTCATGAATACGCCTGAAATTGAGATAACCCAGCATGATGTCGAAGCCGTACTGAGGCAGTTTTTACCCGATGAAGATCTACCAGTGGTGGAAGTTCCTGTCGCTGAGTTGGTCCTCACTGAATCGCCTCGTTCGCAAGGAATCTGCGTATCCCACGTTCACATCCTCGCGGAAACCGACGCCACGCTCCCTCCCATCCTCGTGCACCACGAGTCGATGAAGGTGATCGACGGTCTCCACCGAGTACAGGCGGCCATCCTCAAAGGGGAGCGGAAAATCCGGGCCCGCTTTTTCAGTGGCAGTGACGACCAAGCCTACTTAATGGCGGTGAAGCTTAACACCACGCACGGCCTTCCCTTGCAACTCGCGGACCGGAGAGATGCCGCCCTCCGCATACTCGGCATCCATCCGGAATGGTCGAACCGAGCCATTTCCGAGATCACTAGACTCTCGGATAAGACGGTCGCCAAACTGCGCGTTCAGAAATTAGGAGGGTCCGAGAAGCAGCGGCGCCGGGTGGGAAAGGACGGTCGGTCCCACCCTCTGGACGTCAACTCCGGGCGCCTCCGGGCGAGCCAGGTCATCGCCGACCGCCCGGACGCCTCGCTACGCGAGATCGCACGGGCCGCGGGCGTGTCGCCGAACACCGCGAGGAGAGTGCGGAACAGCCTGCGCGTAGGACAGACCCCTCTCCTCAAACCGGCCGCCGAGAAGGCCGGTTCACTCGTGGAGGCCGACTTAGGGAACAGGTCCTCCTCACGCTCCCTCCCGACGGCCGTGTCATCGATTCCCCTTGATGCCCGCGGACCGAGCTGGCTCAAGCTCAAGCGCGACCCCTCACTGAGGTCGACGGAGGCGGGACGGTTCCTGCTGCGCAGCCTGAGCCTGCACGCCCTCACCTCCGACACGTGGGAGAGGGTGATCGAAACGATCCCCCCGCACTCCGCCAGCGCGGTGGCCGATGTCGCCCGCAGGTGCGCGTCGGCGTGGCAGGAGCTCGCCGACAGGCTTGAGAAGTCAGGGAACTGACGCGTCCACATCGAGGAGTCCGCATGCCTGCCCCGATCGCCCACGAGCACGAACAGCACCTCTGGCACTCCACGTACACCACCGCCGAAGGCTGGAGCGAGGGCGGAATCCTCCTCGACCACCGGAGCGCGGCCGCACCGGCTCTCGCCCAGAACGGCGACGCCCTGCTTTGCGTCCACCGGGGAGCCCGTCACGGAGTGGCGGAGAACAACCCGCTGCGCTGGACCTCCCACACGCCGGCGGACGACAGGGGCTGGCCGGGCCCCCACCGGTGGGCCCCCGACGCCGACCTCGGCAATGGCAACTTCGCCTTCCACTCCCCCGCCCTCGCTGCGTACGAGGGCAGTGTGTACGCCGTGTACCACCGCTTCTGGGACGATGGCCGCGGCGGCCTCGCTACGACCCGCCGCCCGGCGGGCGGCCCCTGGCAGACGGCGTGGAGACACGAAGGGCCCCGCGGGACCGGACCGGGCCGCTGGCCGGGCCTGGCCGTATACCAGGGCCGGCTCCACCTGATCTTCGCCGTCAGTGGAACCGGTACGGGCCCCGAGGGTCCGGAGGGTGCGACCGTCCAGCACGCGACGCTTGCCGAGGACGGCTCGTGGACGCCGGTCCGGCACGGGCGCGGCAGCGAACCCCTCGCCGTGGTGAACGCCGAGCGGCTGGAGGCGGCGGAGGCGGCCGGCATGCGCCCGCCGGGGAACTACGCCCTGACCGAGCACGACGGCCTGCTCCACCTGCTCTACCGCAAGGAGTACGACCAGCGCCTGTGGCACGCCATCTACGACGGCGACACGTGGAGCAGGGCCGTCGCCCTCGACGGCCTCACGAGCCGCCGCGGCGCGTCCCTCGCCTCGTACGGCGGCAGGCTGCATGCCGTCTACTCGCCCCCGGACGGTGATTCGCTCCACCACGCTGTCCACCAGGCCGGCGAGTGGAGCGAGGGCGAGGCCATTCCCGGCCACGAGAGCCGGCACGACCCGAGCCTGATCGCGTTCGCGGAGCCGGACGGCAGCCGGAGTCTGCGCCTGGTCCACCGCGGCGTGGACGCCGCCGAGACCTGACGGGGCTCCGCCGGGGTGGGTGATCATTCGCGAGATCCGGAGTAGGTGCCGCGGGGCATCCGGGCTGGACGTGTCCGAACGCCCGGAGTCTCCGCCCCTGTCCCTTGCTCACGCCCCGACGCTCTGGTAGCCGCGCATCCGCCTCTGCCACCATGCGAGGGCGGCGGCGAACCACAGCAGGCCGATCAGGGGCGCGGCGACGGCCGCCGGGGCCGAGAGGTGGAGGGAGTCGGTCTTGTCCAGCAGGACGCTCGACGGGATGTAGGCGACGACGGCCACGGGCATCACCCAGGTGAGGCCCCATGTCAATGCACCACCGAAGACGCGCGTCGGGTAGGAACCGAACATCAAGTAGATGTTGTCGACGAGCTGGCTGGCCGCCCAGGTCTGCACGGAGCGGAAGCTCAGCGACGAGACGAGGACCGCGGCCGCTCCCTCGGCCAGCGCGCCCCCGACGACCGCGAACACGAGGTACGCGACGCTCAGCGGCGAGAAGTCAATGTCGACCAAGTTCACGGCGATGGTGAACAGGATGACCGCGGCCATTACGTCACCGATCACGTTCATTCGGAACCGGCTGGTGACGATCTGGAGGAACGGGTTCAGCGGCCGCACCAGATAGCGGTCGAACCGTCCCTCGCGGATCGTGGTGTCCATGATTGCGACCTGGTTGAAGGGAACGACCCAGACGGCGTGCGCCATTAGCCGCAACGAGTAGAGAAACGCCAGCTCACCGAAGGACCAGCCGGCGATGGTGTCGAAGGTGCGGAGCACGGTCCAGACGAAGGCGATGCCACTGCCCTGGTAGACGAGCCCCAGCGCGAGCAGCATCACGAAGTTCAGCCGGTACTGCATCTCGCCCCGCACCGCCGCCCGGTAGAGCAGGAACGTCATGCGCATACTTCCCACTGCCGTCAGCCTCCCTGCACTACGATGCGGTGGTGCGCCCGCGACCAGATCAGCCGTACGGTGCCTGCCAGGAGGGCGACCCAGAGCAGCTGCACGCCGATCGCCCGGACCGCTTCGCCGTCGGCCAGTTGCCCTCCGTAGATCGCCACGGGGGTGAAAGCCATCGCCTGGAAGGGGAGGAGTTCGGCCACCGCCCGCAGCCAGTCCGGGAAGAAGTACAGCGGCACGAGCACTCCCGCCAGGAACTGGCTGACGAGGGTGTAGAGCATGCTGAACGCCCCGAGCTCGGTCGTCCAGAAGGCGCCCAGGCTGACGATGAGGTTGAGCAGCATGGAGATGCCGAACGCGACGAGGAGGCTGGGCAGCCAGTACCCGAAGGCCGTGAGGGAGGCGGGCGGCCCGAGCGTGCCGACGAGCGCGACGAGCGGCAGCGCCGCCGCCGCGAACAGCACCATCGACAGGGTTCCCCCCACCAGATGGGCGAGCATCTGCTGAACGAAGCCGGCGGGCCGCAGGATGTCGAAGGCGATGCGTCCTTCCCGTACCAGTGAGTAGAGGTAGGAGCCGACGGCCGAGTCCTGCATTGCCCAGTTCTGGAGGTTGGCGATCGTCAGGTAGACGAGGACGTCGGCCAGCGCGACCCCCTTCACTACTCCCGCGTCGCCGTACAATGCGGTCCACACCTTGCGGAGGATGAAGATCTGGACGATGAGGACGGCCAACATGAAGAGCGCGTTTTGACGATACGTCAGGGCGATGCGCAGCCTGCCGCGGATGATCTGCAGGTAGGCGGAGAGGTTGCGGAGGGGGCCTTCGGAGCGGGTGGCTCGGCTGAGGCTCATACGGTGATCTCGCAGTTGCCGTATAAGGTGCGCATGACGTCCTCGAGCTCGGGCTCCACGATAGAGAGGTCGGTCACGGGACAGCGGCTTGTCACCGCGGAGATGACCTCCTGGGCCGAGATCCGGTGCGCTTCGAAACGTATCCGCAGCGTCGGTCCCTCCTCCGCTGTCACTTCGCCCGGGACGTCGGGACCGAGCAGCTCGGCGGCCCGGCCCGCCGTCAGCCCGGAGGCGAGCTGCACGACCAGCGTGCGGTGGGGCGCGTACGCGGCCTTCAGCGCCGCGACGCTCCCGTCGTACAGGATCCGCCCCTGGTCGATGAAGACGACCCGCTCGCACAGGGCCTCGACGTCGACGAGGTCGTGTGTGGTGAGCACGATGGTGGTGACGCTCTCCCGGTTCATTTCCGCGATGAAGTCGCGCATCCGTTCCCGCGCCACGGCGTCCAGACCGAGGGTCGGCTCGTCCAAGTAGAGGATGGACGGTTCGTGGATCATGGCCGCGGCCAGGTCGCCCCGCATGCGCTGGCCCAGGCTCAGCTGGCGGACCGGCCGGTCGAGGAACGGACCCAGGTCGAGCAGGTCGACGAACTCGTCGAGCCTGCGGCGATAGTCCGCCTCGGGCATGCGGTACATCTTTCCTAGCAGGGTGAAGGAGTCCACGAGGGGCAGGTCCCACCAGAGCTGGCTGCGCTGCCCGAACACGACGCCGATGTGCATCGCGTTCTTCTCCCGATTCCGCCAGGGGGCGGTGCCGTGCACCTCGATGAGACCGCCGGTCGGGACGAGGACCCCGGTCATCATCTTGATGGTCGTACTCTTTCCTGCGCCGTTCGGGCCGAGATAGCCGACGAGTTCGCCAGCCGACACGGTGAAGTCGACGCCGTCTACGGCCCGCACCTCGTCGTACTGCCGGGTGACCAGGGTCCGCAGTCCGCCGAACGCCCCGTCGTGGCGACGCGGGCGCCGGTAGTACTTGGTCAGTCCCTCCGCCCTGATCAACGCCGACACGCGGCACCCCCGAACGCGGAAGCCGCACCGTGCTCCGCCCCGGCCATGGCCAGACGGTGCATCAGGGGTCGGGCTCGGTTCAGCTCGCGCCATGTGACGACCGGAATGAGGCCGCCGACTCCGAGCGTGTTCAGCGCTGTCGAGCGGAGGCGAACGTCCGCGGCCCGTTCACCGGGACGCACCCGCTCGCTCGCGATGCCGAGCAGACAGGCCATGGCCCACAGTTCACGCGTCTCGGACCGGCCGATGAGCTCGCCGACGGCCCGTGCCGCGGGATCGCTGCCGGACCACTCGTCCCAACCGGAGTCGACCCGCCCGACGTCCACTCCGAACGCGTCCGCCGCCTGGCGCCAGGGTGCCCGTCGCCAGACGCGGCGGCCCGCTGATTCCCCCTCGTACAGAAGGACATAGGCCGCGCCGTCGCGATAGTGTGGTACGGCGGTCAACGCGCCGAGCACCTCGGTACGAGGCCGATCGGCACTGCGGTACACGCACGCCGACCGCCACCGCTCACCGAAGTTCCCGGCGATGCTCTCTGTGCCCTGATGCTCTATCAGGTTGGGTACAGACAGAAGGACGGGAACACGATGACGCTCCAAATAGTCCAGCATCACCGCGTCGTCCTCGCGGCGCCTCGCCACGAGGGGACGCGCCTCTTCGGGGAAACGGGCCGCGTGATCCACGGGCAGCATGAGGGCGAGAGTGGGGGTGTAGATGTCGTCGATCGCCGACACCCACCCGGCACCGGCCAACGCCCCCACGCGGACCGCCGCGCCGTCGGGGCCGTCCCAATTCGTATAGAACGCCACGGCCGAACGGGGGAACCGCGCGGCCGCGTCACGCGCGACGGACAACAGCTCGTCCGACGGCACGACGTCGTCCTGCAGCACCAGATGATGAGTCGCACCCTCACCGAAGGCCGCCCACGCCTCGACGCTCGTACGCAGCGGATTGGGCACCCCACCGGGCTCCGGATCCGTAACCACCTTGACGTCGCCGCCGAGTAACCGAACCAGACCCCTCGCCATCGCGGAACGGGCCGGATGAGTCATGATGGCCACGCTCAAGAGGGTCGTTGTCATTGATCAGCCTCGACAATCGAGCTAGAGGACAGCAAGCGCCACCGCAGGCAGGGAAGTCGGCTACCGAGGATCACCCCTCCGTGTTCTCAGGACTCCCTCACCCCACCAGAGCTCCCGGACTCTGTCCACCCGCGCCATGTGCACGGCGACACGGTGCTTCTCCCCTCCGCCAGGCACCGGTACGATCGATCCGTCGGCCCGGCGAGCGTGCACCCACGCCCCCCTGACCCCGTTCAGAAGGACCGGAGGGTCCCCACGGAATCGTCGTGAGCCCATCCGGCGTACTCCTCGGTGACCACCAGTAAGGTGGAGGAGCACGCGCTGGGCTCGGGTCGGGCGCGACCATCACCACCCCGGAGATCACCGGCACGGACACCGTCTACTCCAACGGCATCAACGTCCACAGGGCCACGGGAGTGACCTTGGACCGGATCGTCGTGAGCCACTACGCCTACGGCATCTACACGAACATCGCCGACACCGGCACCGGTCCAGTCCACCAGCCACCGGTGCCGGGACCGGTCCCCGGGCCAGGCGCCGGTGTCAGGTCGCGGTTGCCCAGTCGATGCCGAGCGCGGCGAAGGCCGCCCGCTTTTCGGCGCTCAACGTCGCCCGCCGGCTCTTGTGGTTGGCCAGGAAGGTCCCGGCCCTGACTTTGTGCTCCTGGCCGTCGATGACGACGGATTCGGTGTGCTGGCGTGGGACCTGGAGGTGGCCCTCCCTCGTCGCGTACTGGGTGAGCGCGGTGATGCCCCGCTCGAACGCCCCGGCGCCCTTCTTGGCGGGCTCGGCGGCCGGTGCGGGCCGGGGCGCGAGTCCGAGCGCTTCCAGGCGTGTGCGCTGCTCGGGCAACAGGCTGTTCCAGACGTCGGGGTCGGTCTGCCGGTAGGTCCAGGTGCCGACGTCGCACCCGTTCACGGTGACGCCGGGCAGGATCTCGGTCCGGCCCTGCTCCTCACCGAGGAGGACACGGGCGGCGGCGTAGTGGCGCTGCCAGTCCACGGGCCACCGCGGGTTCCAGTCCGGGTCGATCGCCTCCAGCGCTTCCCGTCGACGCGCTGCCCGCACCGGGTCGGTCCCCAGCCCGCCGGGCTTGCGGAGATTCGCGAGCCACTGACCCACCGCCACCCCGTCCATCACCGCGTTCCTCGGGCTGGCGAGGCTGCCGTGCGTGGCCTTGTAGGCGCGGGCCGCGCCCAGGTTCTTCCTAACGCTGGGAGGGGGGTTTGTTGGTGTTCGGTGAGGCGGCTGGTCTGGTGTGTTGCTGGTTCGCTGAGAGGTGGAATGGGCGGGCCTGGTAGCTGGGGCGGGGTATCTGAGCTGGAGTTATGTGTTCTGCGCTGAGGGCAGCTGGGTGTGTTGTAGGTAGTTCTAGCGTGTAAAGGCCCGATTGGTGTTTGTGCTGGTCAGGGCCTTTTGCCTGTCTGGCGGGCGGGGCTAGCGGCTTCGGGTGCGGGTGTGGGGGCGGTGGTGGGTTTCGGCGAGGTGGTCGAGGCGGATGGTGTCGAGGGTGGTTTTGGTGATGCGTTCGGTGCCGTCGCTGATGGCGGTGATGGCGGCTTGGCGGATGAGTCGGGTGAGGGATCCGATGCGGCCTGCGGTGCGCTGGTGGAGGTAGGGGGCTTGGCGGGGGAGGGTGCCGGGTTTGTGCTGCTGGAGGTCGAGGGCGTTCTCGATGTCGGTGATGACCTCGCGGAAGGGTTCGCGTTTGCCGTGGCGGGCGGGGAGGGGGCCGCAGTCGACGAGGGTGGCGCGTCCGGCGAGTTGGGCGCCTCTCACGCCGGTGAACAGGGGGGTGTCGGTGACGTTGATGCCGGCGTAGACGAATGTCGCGGGAAGGCGTTCGCTGAGGTCTTTCAAGAGGTCGGCGGTTTGGGCGCCGGTGGTGGTGCGGGGGTTGAGGCGGTGGATCTCGTCGATCATCACGAGCTGGATGCCGGCCTGGGTGTAGGTGTGGCAGACGGCTTCGGTGATCTGGGTCTGGGTCATGCGCGCGGCCACGGGGATGCCGAGGTAGCGGGCGAATTCGGTGATGAGGGTTTTCGCGGTCGCGCCGGGCGGGACCAGAACATACGCGACGGGTACCGCGGCGTGTGCTGATCCCGGTGGCGGCGGGTCCGGTGACGATGAGGGAGGGCCGTGCGGTGGTCTGCTGGTGGCGGCCGAGGATCATCAGGGTGCGGACCTGGGTGGCCAGGGCGTGGATGGCGGGGGTGCGGATAGTGACGAAGCTGGAGTGGTAGGCCAGGCGCTTCTCTGTGCTGCGGGGCGGGTCACCTGGCCGGGGAGGGACGACGGGGTCGGTGGTCGCGAAGCGGTGCCAGCCCTGCCAGGTGGTCAGCGGCCACGACAACTCGGCTCCGCCGCTGTCGCCGGGACCGCCTGGTGTGCTGCTCGCGTTTGGCGGGCTCGGGTTCACCACTTGTGGGCTTCCTCGTGTGCGTTGTAGAGCCCGAATCCGGTGGCCGGGGCGGGGCTGAGGTCGTCGTCGGGCGGGTTGTCGAGGTCGCCGATGCTGTCGTCGTTGCCTTCGTCGCCTTGCTGCGCCGGGCTGCCGGCGGGTGCTTCGGTGCCGTGGTCCCCCTCGCGGGCTTCGGGGAGCGGGAGGTGAGCGGTGCGGGCCATGAGGGCCTGCTCCGTTGTGGTGGCGTGGCCGCTGTGGACGCGGCGCATGAGCTGGTCGAGGGCGTCGGCGAGGCTGGCTTCGTGCTGCTCGGCGTCACCGTGGTTGCCGTCAACGGCCTGGGTGCGGATGTGCTGCCAGGCGCGTTCGTCGAAGGGCCGGTGGACGTGGTCGTGGTGGATCCACGGGATCTCGGTGAGTTCGCCGTCGGGGAGGCGGATCCAGATCTGGCGTACATCGTGGGGGTTGTAGTGGATCTCCCATTTCCCGCCGCGTCCGGCGACGGGGGAGGGCTGGCCGCGGTGGGGGGCGAGGAGGTCGGCGTCGTAGGTGCGGTGGTGGATGGTGATGCCGGCGGGGGTGATGGCCTGCCAGCGCACGGGGAGCAGTTCGAGGTAGTCGCGCCCGGTCAACGGGACGGGCACATAGCCGGCGATGGCGACGAGCGCGGCCCACATCTCGTTCGGCGTGAGTGCCTTCCTGGGCATCATCGGGTGGCGCAGCCCTTCGTGGGGCCGGTGGTGGTAGTGCACCAGCCACTCATCGAGGACGTCCTGGAGCTGGGTGACGCTGTAGCAGGCGTCTTTCTCGGTGTCGGGGCCGCGGCGGGTGACGTCGGATCCGGTGTAGCCGGGCAGGTGCTGGCAGAACAGGGCGTTGATGGAGCCGAAGGTGCGCTCGACGATGCCCTTCGCGGTGGGGGCGCGGGGCGGGGCGGGCTGGACACTGATGCCGAGGCTTTCGCAGGCGGCGGTGAACGCGGCGGAGACGAAGACTTTGCCGCGGTCGACGACGATCGTCTCGGGCAGGACGACCGGCCGGGCCGCCGCGCCGGCCAGACGTTCGTCCAGCGTGACCAGCCGTTGGTGGGGGAGCGTGCGGGCGTGGTCCATGCGCAGGATGTCCGGCCAGGTCGGGCGGGCCGGGTGCGGGACCGCCATCTCCGCGAGCAGCAGGGCCGCGTCGACGGCTTTGGTCGCGCTGGGGCACAGTACGGCGGCGAGGATGGCGCGGGTGGCGACGTCGACGGCGATGGTCAGCTCGGGCCGGGCCAGGCGCCCGTCGTCGAAGAGGGCCAGGACATCCAGGCGGGTGGTGTCGATCTGGACCTGCTCGCCCGGCCGCAGCGCCATGGCAGGGGTGAAGGCTCGCCCCTCGACACTCGCGGGCACCTGCCGCACCGGACCGCTGGGCAGTTCGCCGGGTCGGGCGAGTGTGGTGACGAGCCGGTACAGCGTGGCCTGGGACGGCACGGGCACCGTACCGGGGCCATGCTGATCTTCGAGGATCTGGTTGATGAGCGGGAACAGGCCGTTGATGGTGCCTTTGGAGCGCCCGCGCCGGCGGCGCAGCGCTTCACGGACGGCGGCGACGACCCGTTCGTCGGACCGCCCGGTAGGGCTGGAGGCACGAGTGGTGCGGTGGTCCAAGAGCCCCCACAGTCCCTGCTTGCGATAAGCGAGCCGCATGCGCTGCACCGTGGTGCGCGACACCCGGCCGAAGCCGAGCGCGGTCAGCTCCTCGGCCTTGGCCTGTTCCCGCTCGGCCAGCGTGTGCCGCTCTGGGTCGTACTGCTCTCGCACCGCTCCAGTACTGCCGGGCCCGTCGGCAAGGCCGCATTCGACTTCCCGCACGTGCCGCTGCCAGGCCAGGGCCTTCTCCCGCGCCGCGGCGGGGGCGGTCTCGAACAGCCCCCATTGCGGGGCCGCCTGCGGCACGTCGGCCCCGATGACGCTGAAGCCGGGATCGGCGAACAGGTACCCGGCGAGCACCGCCTCGCCGCCGCCGTCCGGGCCGACGAGGTGAATGGTCTGCCCGGACAGGGCGACCACCTGCCACTTCACACCGCGGAACCGGACCTGCGCCCCGACCTTCACCGATGGCCGGGCGTTGCGCCGCGCGGTCACCGAGCCCCTCCCGCCATGCCCGGACCCGGGCCACTCCAGCCCGCAGGACCGACCAGGACACGTTCATGCAGCGGCGCCTCCATGTCTGCCGTCACCCGGCCGTGCCACAGGGCGTGGAAGACCACCGGCAGGACCTCGATCGGGTCACCGACCGCTTCGGCACCTTCGATCAGTGGCCGCGGCCGCGCGAACGCCTCCACCACCGCAGGTGTCAGGCCGGGGCGGCCGGCGTTGCGGGGGTGGCGGTAGCCGGCCAGCCATTTCAGATTGGCGGCCAGGACGTCGTCGAGCGGCGCAAGACGCCGGTAGGCCCAGCCGATCTCCTCACACGCCGCGCTCACCGCTTCGGCGGCCTTCACCGCACGGTCGCCGCCGGCCTCCGGATGGCTGGGGCAGTCGGCCAGCAGACCCGTGCCGTCGCGGTACCGGGCGAACAGCTGCGGCACCCAGGAACGCACCCGGCCCCGCTCCTCGCGCCACAACACGCGTACCGGACGCCCCGCGAGCCCGGTCACGTGCGGGTCGCGGTCCAGGACCATCAGCTGGGTGCGCATCGCGTTCGACCCGGCCGCCACGTGCTGCCCGGTGGTCGCCGACCACCACAGCCCCGGCCCCCAGCGGCGCCCCGGGATCACCGGGAACGCCGACACCGGCGGCAACTCCTCGAATCCCACGGTCATGGCGGCATCCGCCCACCGCTGCTGAACCGACTGCCCCACCGGATCGAGGAACACCGCCTCGAACCCGCTCCGACGATTCACGGCCGCTCGCCCTGCCCGGCCCCCGGGCCGGGCGGCCTCTCCTGTGCTGATCACCCGCGTCAGCCAAGCCGCTCCCGCCGACAAGCATCGTCGTTTTCAGGGTTTCTGCCACAAACGAGTGCCGTATCAGCTAACAGGCGATGCGCCCGGGCCCGCCTTGATCTCAGCCGTCCTCTTCCTGCCCGCCTGCCGTCAGCATGCTCCTCAGTGTCCCGGGGGACATATCCGCCCACCGGGCCACCTCCTCCAACGGCACCCCGCCGTTCACCGCCGCCACCGCGGTCCGCTTCCAGGCAGCCTCGACCAGACCGGCACTGCGACCGAGGCATTGCAGCAGCTGCCGGGCGACCTCGGCGGTCGGCCCGCTCTGCACGCCGCGCAGCTGCAGCAACTGCTCCTCGGCACTGCCGATAAGACTGCCGATCCGCATCCGCTGCTCGGCCGGCACCACCGCCCGCCACATCGTCCCCGAGCCCGGCGCCCGCTTCTCCTTGCCCAGCACCCGCAACTGCCCCGCCATCGTCACCGGCTGATGCTCCCGGCGCAGCCACCAGGGATCGTTGTCATATCCGGGGGGCCCACCGGCCCCACGGCGCAACCGGATCACGCTGCCCATCCACGCCATCAGCGGACCGCCATGGTCCGCCGCAACCAGCGGCCCCAGCCAACCCCGCCCCACCCGCTCACCGAGCCGACGGCAGAACAACCCATCGACGGGCAGCACTCGCGGCCGCCCGGCACCGCTGTCCACCCACACCAACTGAGCCATAGCCGGATCAAGCAACACATCAGCCACGGCCACCACCTCGGGAAAGACGACCGCGTCCCGCCCCACGATCCGCCACCACTCCAGATCACCCCCGGCATCACCGCCCGCGACCTGATGCAACCGCCACGGCCAGACCTTCTCCCGCTCCCA
>NZ_JBBBEN010000056.1:0-4095 GCF_037137275.1 Streptomyces pratensis
GCCGTCAGGCGTTCCTTTCGGGTCCTTCGCCTTGACCGGGTCCAGGTCCACCACGACCAGCCCGGACGGGCCCGTGGCCACACCGACGTTGAACGCCCCCGCCGACCATGCCTTGCGGATGCGGTCGGGGTCGGTGGTGGCCCGCTGCTCCCACTTCCGGTGACCGGCCGCGCAGTCACCGGTGCCGGGGCAGGCGGCCTCTCCGTGGAGGGCGGGCCGTTTGTCGCGGGGGCGGAGTGGAAAGACGTGCCACCCGCGCTCGGCCGCGTCCAGGGCAACGGTCAGGAGGCGGGCGTTCACGCGGCCACCCCCACCGGACGAACAGCGGCGAGCAGAGCGCGACCGATGTGCTCGGAGAACGCTGGCGGGATGGCCTCGGTCAGTTCCTCGCGCACGTCGGTCCACGTGATGCCCATCGCTTCCTGCATTTCCGGGATGGTGGCTTTGCCGCCGCCGGCCCCGTACGGGGCGACGTAGGGCCCGTCCCGGTAGACGCCGTGCCGGTAGCCGCGCACGTATCCCCGGTGGCGGGGGTGGGCGGGCTGCGGCATGGTCCAGCGGCCCAGCTCGAAGTTGCGGTGGCGTAGGACACCGAGGTGGAACATCTCTCCGCACAGCCACACGTCCCGCCGGACGGGGGCGGTGCCGTTGGGCTGCTCGATGACGTAGGGCAGGCCGGTGGCGTCCAGCAGGGTGCGCAGTGCGGGGATGAGCTGGACGTGCTTACGCCCCCAGCCGCGCGCCTTGTTGGTGCCGATGGTCAGCGCGCAGCCAGCCTGGCACGGCGGGGAGGTGTGCACGGCGGCGAACCGGCCGATCTCCCCGGACGCGATCAGGGCGGCGAGGGATTCGAGCGCATCCGCCCGGACAAACGTGAACGGGTAGTTCGGGCGGTCCACGATGTCGACGCCGACGACGTCGAACCCGGCCCGGTGGTAGCCGGTGGCTGCGCCGCCGGCGCAGCAGAACAGGTCGAGTAGCAGTGGCCGGTGGCCGGGCACTCGCCTCATGAGGATGCGTTGCGTCATGCTGGGTGTCTCCAGTTCTCGTGAGTGAGCTGCTGGACAAGGGCGGCCCCGGATCATTGGCGTGAGACGGGGGCCGCCCTTGGTCGTGTCAGAAGGGCGGTTCGTTGCTCCACGGGTCGCGGTCGGCCCGGCGGCGACGGGGGATGCGCGGGAGCCGGAGCAGAGTCCAGCGGCGCGTTTCGTCCCAGCAGGGGCACGGGTCCCACTCGGTGCCGGCGTACTCCCCGTTGTGGTCGCCGTAGTCGTAGGCGAGCCCGCCGTGCCCGTCGCAGAGCGGGCAGTCGGGGCGGGGGGTGTCGGTCAGGGTCAGGGTCCGGCGGCCCCAGCCGGTGAGCTGGATGCGCAGTCGCACGGGGTGCTCCCTCAGATGCTGGGGATGGCGTCGACGAGGGCGGTGGCCATCTCGTTGATGGGGTCGGCGGCCCCGGTGGAAGCGAGGAAGAACCCGAACCCGGCGGCGGTGAACGCGCCGCCGGGCGTGAGGCTGCGGGACCGGAGCAGGAAGAACAGGACGAGCCCGAAGAGGGCGACGAGGGAGAGGGTCACTGCCACGGGGTGGCCTTCCGGTCGGTGGCGTGGGGTCGGGTGCCGGCCGCGTGGATGCTGCGGCTGTTGTTGAGCAGCCGTCGCCCGACGCGGAGCCGGGAGCGGTGGCCGTGGCAGCGCCGGCAGACGATGACGGCCCGGCGGCGGGTGCGGACGCCGATGCCGGAGCACTTCCGGCACGGGGCGAACGGCTTCACCGCGCACAACACTGCGTAACCGGCGGTGGTGAGGAGGATGAGGAGGCTAGCGAGCGCCACGAGGGGCTCACATCCCTTCGTCAGGCGGGTTTCCGGGTGTTTCCGCAGGTGGGCTGCTAGACGCTAGGTCGCAGCTCAGGGCGGGTGTGGGGTGCTAGCGGGGGTGCTAGACCTAGCAGCCGGGGGTGCTAGGTCTAGCAGTCCTGCTGGGGTCAGGCAGCGGCCTTGCTCTGGTTACGGCGGGTGATGGCGGCGGTGATGTCGGCGCGGTCGATGCCGCGCCGGTTCTTGCCCTCGCCGGTGTCGGTCTGGCCCCAGACCTGCCCGGCCTTGATGCCGTGGGGCTTGAGGGCGGCGGTGACGTTCTCGCCCTTCCACCCGCCGTAGACGTCCGGCTGCGCCGCCGCGAGCCGGGTAGCGATCCGCTCGCACCACACGGACTTCTCGTCGGACGCGATAACGGCGAGGACGTCGGCCAGCACATCGGACTGCCCGGACTTCTCGGGCCCGTGGCCGATGGCGTGGCCGGTGACGTTGCCGTACTCCTCGCGGACCTGGCGGGCGCGGGCGGCGATCTGCTCGGCGGCCACCGCGTCCACGAACGCGGACGCCACGATGCGCGGGTCGTCTCCTTCGCCGGCCATCCAGCAGATGCCCCGGTCGGAGCGGGAGAACATGGTGGCCCGGTACCCGGCCTTGTACATCGAGGTGCCGAGCACCATGTCGTTGGCGGGCTGTCCCATGACCTTGAGGCAGAAGCGCAGCACCGCGTTCGCGCTGATCCCGGTGGGCAGCGACTTCGCGTCCGGGCGCTGCGTCCCGAACAGGGTCACGATCCCGAGGGCCGGGCCTCGCTTGACGAGGTCGGTGCAGATCGCTTCGATCTCCTTGCCGTGCTCCTCGTGCTCGAACGGCACCTGACACTCGTCGAACCCGGCCACGATCGGGTGCAGCCCCAGACTCTTGTCGCTGGCCAGTTCCGGGGTGACCTTGGATTCCGGGCAGCGGGAGCGCGGCAGGGACTTGATGACCTTCGCCCGCCGGCGCAGCTCCTCCTTCAGCTCCCGCAGCGCGTCCAGGACGTATTCGATGTCGTCGTTCTCCTCGCCTGCCCGGTAGCGGTGGCAGACGGGTTCCAGGGCTCCGAAGTCGCCGGTGCCCTTGAAGTCGAACGCGTGCAGCTCGGCGCGGGGGTCGAGTGCGGCGATGAGGAGGAACAGCCGCATCAGGAACGTCTTGCCCATGCGGGGGATCGAGCCGACGACCACGGCGGCGAACATCAGCGTCACGGACACGTCGCGCATGCGCTGGTCGTTGCCGAACACCACCGGCTTGAAGAGGTCCACCTGCCCGGTCTTGAGGAGGGGCCAGGCGGGTTTGGTGGTCTCGTTCATCGGCTTGTCCCCCACCCACAGCACCAACCGCCCCTCATGCTCGGACGGATCGGGGGAGGGCCAGACGCAGCCGACCTTGCGCCGCAGCCCGGACGCCAGCGGCTTGCGGGCCTCCATGATGTCCTCGGGCGTCACCCCGTACGGGAGATCGAGGTCGGCGCGGTAGCCGGGGCCGTCGCGGACGATCTCGCTGGTGAAGCGCAGCCCGTTCATGTCGCCGCCCTTCTTGATGGCGGCGCTGATCCGGCTGTTCCCGATGGAGTCGAGACCGCGCAGCACGATCGACCCGGTGAGCTTCTGCACCTCCGTCTTCAACACGGCGGGGCCGATGACCGGAGCGTCGGGCTGCTGACCGGCCATACCGAGGAGCAGCACACCGCCGGCCGCGAACGCGTACATCAGCGCGGGGGCCATGACGTAGAGCCAGAGGGCGAAGCCGACGCCGAACACGGCGGCGACCAGGGTGACCAGGCCGCGCAGCCGGACCCGTCCGGCCCGCAGCCGGGACAGGCGCATGTACTCCTCGACGTCCTCGGCGCGGACGGCGGCGGCCCGCAGGGGGGCGGCTTCGCGGTCCCAGATCCACCGGTTGGTGGTGGCGATGAACCGGCAGGCCCCCCGCGGCGACATCAGCGCGAGACGCCCGGCGTAGACCGGGAGCCGCACGCCGTGGAAGAGGGCGCTGTATCCGGCGTTCGCGCCGGCGTGGCGGGCGGTGGCGGTGAAGTCGCGCCGGTCGGTCAGCCACCCGGCCAGGACCGGCTTGCGCTTCTCCACGCTCACCTTCGGCTCCGGCAGGGCGGGGTTGTCGACCGCGACGGGCACGGTCGTTTCGTGGTCGTCGTCCAGGTCGGGGACCGGCCGCAGATGCGCGGCCGGTGCCGTGGTGTCCGTCATGCTGGTACTTCCTCCTGCTCGATGGTTCGGGAC
>NZ_JBBBEN010000057.1:0-5733 GCF_037137275.1 Streptomyces pratensis
GGCTTCGGCGTGGGTAAGACCACGTTTGTCGGTGCCGTCTCGGAGATCAATCCGCTGCGCACCGAAGCCGTGATGACGTCCGCCTCCGCGGGCATCGACGACCTGACGCACACCGGGGACAAGACCACCACCACGGTGGCCATGGACTTCGGACGCATCACCCTGGACCAGGACCTGATCCTGTACCTCTTCGGCACCCCCGGCCAGGACCGCTTCTGGTTCATGTGGGACGACCTGGTCCGCGGCGCCATCGGCGCCGTCGTCCTCGTCGACACCCGCCGCCTCGCCGACTGCTTCCCCGCCGTCGACTACTTCGAGAACAGCGGCCTGCCCTTCGTCATCGCCCTCAACGGCTTCGACGGACACCAGCCCTACACCCCCGACGAAGTACGCGAAGCACTCCAGATCGGCCCCGACGCTCCGATCATCACGACGGACGCCCGGCACCGTGCGGATGCCAAGAGCGGTCTGATCACGCTGGTCGAGCACGCCCTGATGGCACGTCTGAAGTAGTCCGACACCAGAGATAAGTGGTGATCGGCATACGGAAGTTGCCGTAGTCACGCGGGGGGCGGCCTGTGTCGTTTGACACGATCCGCCCCCGCGTTCATAACGTTTCGACAGAGAATTGCCTCCGCGCAACCACCCGACGCATCCATTCGGTGCCACTGCGCTCACATGAGCCCCGCCTTTTGACGGGGCTCGCTCTTTATGCCCGTTTTATCTGAGGTCTGGGCCACTCGGAATCTCTGGTTCCGACTGTTTGGAAGGGGGCCGCCCCCCGTGCTGCAATGCGACGAACTCCCGAGTAGTACGGGCCTGATCGAATAATCCGGCACAACGTAGGTGCCGACGCCGAGAGGTTGTTGGTCGAGTGAGGCGAAGCAACGAGGGCTCCGCGGCGCAGCCGGAACGGGGCAACTTCACCCCACCGTCGCGCGCTGCGGCGTCACCTGCCGACGTGCCCGGGAACGCGTCGGCCGGCTCCGGCAACGGCCGGCTGTCCCCGCGCAACTGGCGGGTGGCCACCCGGCTGAACGCGATCCTCCTGATCCCGGTCCTGGTCGGCCTGGTCATGGGCGGCTTCCAGGTGAAGGGGTCCATCGACACCTGGGGCGAGGCCCAGGACGCCGAGAAGGTCGCGAACGTCGTGCGCGCCGCCTCCGACTACGGCCAGGCGCTCCTCAACGAGCGGGACCTCACGGCCCAGCCGCTCCTCTCGGGCGACGGGGACGCCGAGGTCGTCGAGCAGACGCGCGCCACCACGGACGAGGCCCGCCTGAAGTTCGACGCAGCGGTGGAGCAGATGCCCGCGAAGCCGGGCCTGGAGCGCCGCCTCAAGCTCTTCAAGGCCGAGGAGCCCCAGCTTCCCGAGCTGCGCAAGGCCGCCTACTCGCAGGCCATGGACCCGGTGAAGACCGAAGAGGGCTACACCCAGGTCCAGCACTCGCTGATGCAGTTCTCCAACGAGCTCGGCCTCGGCACCGGCAACATCACCAGTTACGGCCGTACCGTCTACGCGATCGAGCTGGCCAAGGCCGCAGAATCGCTTCAGCGCTCGATCGGCATGCACCTGCTGGTGCGCCCGAGCGGCAAGTCCTCGACGTACAACGACCAGGTCAAGGCCTTCGGCTCGTACAACTACCTGGAGCAGATCGCGCTCGGCGAGTTCAACTCCGGTGGCACCCAGGCGGATGTGGACCGCCTCAAGCAGGTCATGGCGGGCAAGGCCGCCGAGGGCTCACGGCAGCTCAAGGCCGCGGCGGAGCAGGCGGAGGCCGCGGGCGAGCCCTTCGTGGAGCCGCCGAGCATCGACGGGTCGGTCTTCGACGGCATGGCCCGGGAGATCGGCAAGGGCCAGGAGCCCGAGGAGCTGGCGGCGAAGGGCATCACGCCCGAGACCTGGATGGCCGCCGCCACCGCCAAGTTCGAGGGGTACGCCACCGTCGAGGACGAGCTGGTGGCCAAGGCGGTGGACGAGGCCGGGAAGATCTCCTCCGACGCCAAGACCGACGCCATCGTCAACGGTCTGATCGTCGTCATCGCGCTGCTGGCCGCGTTCGCCCTGGCCGGGCTCATGGCCCGCCAGATGAGCCGCTCGATGCGCCAGCTGCGTACGGCCGCCTTCGGCATCGCCGAGCAGCGGCTGCCCTCCCTCGTCGACCAGCTCTCGCGGACCGACCCGGGCCGGGTGGACACCCGCGTGCAGCCGATCCCGATCACCTCGCAGGACGAGATCGGCGAGGTCGCCCGCGCCTTCGACCAGGTGCACCGCGAGGCCGTCCGGCTCGCCGCCGAGCAGGCCATGCTGCGGGGCAACGTCAACGCGATCTTCACGAACCTCTCGCGCCGCAACCAGTCGCTCATCGAGGGCCAGCTGACCCTCATCACCGAGCTGGAGAACAACGAGGCCGACCCTGACCAGCTGGAGACCCTCTTCAAGCTGGACCATCTGGCGACGCGTATGCGCCGTAACGGCGAGAACCTCCTCGTCCTCTCGGGCGAGGAGCCCGGCCGCCGCTGGGACCAGCCGGTTCCGCTGGTGGACGTGTTGCGGGCCGCCTCCTCGGAGGTGGAGTCCTATGAGCGCGTCGAGCTGTCCGGCGTGCCGGAGGCCGAGATCCACGGCAGGGCCGTCACCGACCTCGTGCACCTGCTGGCCGAGCTGCTGGAGAACGCCACCACGTTCTCCTCGCCGCAGACCAAGGTGCGGGTCACCGCGACCCGGCTGCCCGACGGCCGGGTGATGATCGAGATCCACGACAAGGGGATCGGCCTCACCGCGGAGGACTTCGCCGACATCAACCACAAGCTGGCCGACCCGCCGACCGTGGACGCCGCGGTATCGCAGCGCATGGGCCTGTTCGTGGTCGGCCGACTGGCCGACCGGCACGGGATTCGGGTCCAGCTGCGCCCCTCGGGCGAACAGGCCGGGACCACCTCGCTGGTCATGCTGCCGGACGGCATCACCCACGGCGGCGGTGGCGAAGCCCTGGACGGGCAGGACGACTTCACGGTCTCCTCGATCATCCCCGAGCAGCAGCGGGCCTTCGAGCCGGCGCCGCAGCAGGCGTCGATGCGTACGGCGGCGGAGCTCGGCTTCGACGACTCGCGTTACGAGGCCTCGTCAGATCCGGGCCGGCTGAACCCGGTCGGGCGCTCGTTGATGCGTGAGGACCGCAAGGCGGCGCTGGAGGCCGAGAGCGGCGGCGAGGGCGCGCTGGGGGACGGTCACCAGGAGCAACGGCAGGCTCCCCCGTCGTACGCGGGCGACGACCCGTACGGCACGCAGGCGCACCCGGCGCAGTACGGCGACGAGCAGTACGGGCAGGCCCCGTTCGGGCAGCAGCCGCAGCAGGCGTATCCGGCCTCGTACGAGCAGCAGCCGTACGGCACCGGGGAGGGGTACCCGCAGCACCAGGAGCACCCGTACCCGCAGGACGGTTACACGGGAGCGGACTACGCCGCACCGGACGGGGGGCAGGACCGGCACGCCGACCCGTACGCCCCCTCGCCCGGCCAGTCCCCCCAGGACGACTGGCCTGTTCAGAACGGTTTCTCGAACACGTACGAGCCGGCCGTCGCGACCGACGCGGAATCTGTCGCGAGCGCACCCGCGGAGCCGTCGGACCACGTAGGCTTCGATCGTCCGGGGTCCGCCCCGAACGTCGGCCACGGGCTGACGGAAGCCGGTCTGCCCCGCCGCGGCGGTCAGCAGCACTGGCAGCCCGACGTCCGTGAGAACGACCAGCCCGCTCCGGATCGGCAGCGGCAGCCGCAGCAGGAAGAGCGGCAGGCCCAGCAGACGGACGGGGAAGGCCCCGACGACTGGCGCTCGGCCAACGACGAGCGCTGGGAGCGGGCCGAGAAGCTCCGTGAGCCGAAGGCGGGCGGGATCACTCCCTCCGGTCTCCCCCGGCGCGTGCCCAAGGCCAACCTGATCGAGGGCGCGGCGGAGCAGACCCGGCAGGGGGGCCCACAGGTCTCCCGCGCACCCGAGGACGTCCGCGGCAGGTTGAGCAACCTGCGGCGGGGGACCCAGCGGGGACGCGGCGCGGGGTCGGACACCAGTACCACCTACAACCAGGAGCGTTAGTGTGAGCCCGATGAGCCAGGCGGCGCAGAATCTCAACTGGTTGATCACCAACTTCGTGGACAACACCCCCGGGGTGTCGCACACGGTGGTGGTCTCCGCCGACGGACTCCTGCTGGCGATGTCCGAGGGATTCCCGCGCGACCGCGCCGACCAGCTGGCGGCCGTGGCCTCCGGGCTGACGTCGCTGACGGCCGGCGCCTCGCGGATCTTCGAGGGCGGCGCCGTGAACCAGACCGTTGTGGAGATGGAGCGGGGTTTCCTCTTCATCATGTCCATCTCCGACGGCTCGTCGCTGGCCGTTCTCGCCCACCCGGACGCCGATATCGGTCTGGTCGGGTACGAAATGGCCCTTCTGGTCGACCGCGCGGGCAGCGTCCTGACTCCGGACCTCCGCGCCGAGCTGCAGGGAAGTCTTCTTAACTAGTAGACAGACAGTGCGTTTCTCGCCACCGCGCCATAAGGTGCGGTGGCGCGGCCCCACTGGGATCGGCGACCGGCAGTCGGAGGAGGAGACGTGGCAGCACCCACAGGCGGGCATCCCTATGAGGGTGACCAGAGGGTTTCGGGTGAGCACGGTGACAACCGTTTCGGCTTCCCTGCCTCTTCCGGAGGCCAGAGCCAGGGCTCGGGGCATGGTTATCAGCCATATCAGCAGCCCCACCAGCCGCAGCAGCAGTCGGGCGGTCACGGCCCCCAGGGGTCCGAGTGGCCCCCGCGGCAGCCGGGATCGCCGTGGCCGCAGCAGCAGCCGCAGTACGACGCCCCCCGGCAGCCACGCGTTCAGCCGGCACAGCAGCAGCGGGCCTCCCAGCCCTCCGCTCCCGCCGCGCACAACCCGCTGGTCCGTCCGTACGCCATGACCGGCGGCCGGACCCGACCGCGTTACCAGCTCGCCATCGAGGCGCTGGTCAGCACCACGGCCGATCCGTCCCGGCTGCAAGGGCAGTTGCCCGAGCACCAGCGGATCTGCCGGCTCTGCGTCGAGATCAAGTCGGTGGCCGAGATCTCGGCCCTCCTCTCGATCCCCCTCGGCGTTGCCCGAATCCTCGTGGCCGACCTGGCCGAGGCCGGGCTCGTCGCCATTCATCAGCCCGGCGGCGACGAGGCCGCCGGCGGCCAGCCAGATGTGACACTGCTCGAAAGGGTGCTCAGTGGACTTCGCAAGCTCTAGCGGCGGAGCGGCCCGCTCCACTACCTCGGCGAAGATCGTGGTGGCAGGGGGCTTCGGCGTGGGTAAGACCACGTTTGTCGGTGCCGTCTCGGAGATCAATCCGCTGCGCACCGAAGCCGTGATGACGTCCGCCTCCGCGGGCATCGACGACCTGACGCACACCGGGGACAAGACCACCACCACGGTGGCCATGGACTTCGGACGCATCACCCTGGACCAGGACCTGATCCTGTACCTCTTCGGCACCCCCGGCCAGGACCGCTTCTGGTTCATGTGGGACGACCTGGTCCGCGGCGCCATCGGCGCCGTCGTCCTCGTCGACACCCGCCGCCTCGCCGACTGCTTCCCCGCCGTCGACTACTTCGAGAACAGCGGCCTGCCCTTCGTCATCGCCCTCAACGGCTTCGACGGACACCAGCCCTACACCCCCGACGAAGTACGCGAAGCACTCCAGATCGGCCCCGAC
>NZ_JBBBEN010000058.1:0-44028 GCF_037137275.1 Streptomyces pratensis
GTGGTCAGTCCTCCGAGGGGGTGAGGCGCTGGAGCTCTGCCTGGGTCGACTTGAGCAGGTCGTTCCAGGCCGCTTCGAACTTGTCGACGCCTTCGTCTTCCAGTAGCTGGACGACTTCGTCGTAGGAGACGCCGAGGTTCTTGAGGGTGTCGAGGTCGGTGCGGGCCTGGTCGTAGCCGCCGGCGACGGTGTCGCCGGTGATCTCGCCGTGGTCGGCGACCGCTTCCAGGGTCGCTTCCGGCATGGTGTTGACCGTGTTGGGGGCGACCAGGTCCTCGACGTACAGGGTGTCCTTGAGGGAGGGGTCCTTGACGCCGGTGGAGGCCCACAGCGGGCGCTGCTTGTTGGCCTGTGCCTTGTCCAGGGCGGCCCAGCGGTCGCCCGCGAAGACCTCTTCGTAGGCCTCGTAGGCCAGGCGGGCGTTGGCCAGGGCGGCCTTGCCCTTGGCGGCCTTGGCCTCCTGGGAGCCGATGGCGTCCAGGCGCTTGTCGATCTCGGTGTCCACGCGGGACACGAAGAAGGAGGCCACCGAGTGGATGGCGGAGAGGTCCAGGCCCGCGGCCTTCGCCTTCTCCAGGCCCGCGAGGTAGGCGTCCATGACCGCGCGGTAGCGCTCGAGGGAGAAGATCAGCGTCACGTTGACGCTGATGCCCCGGCCGATCGTCTCGGTGATCGCGGGGAGACCCGCCTCGGTGGCCGGGATCTTGATGAGGGTGTTGGGCCGGTCGACCAGCCAGGCCAGCTGCCTGGCCTCGGCGACGGTGGAGCGGGTGTTGTGGGCCAGGCGCGGGTCCACCTCGATGGAGACCCGGCCGTCCTGGCCGCCGGTCGCCTCGAAGACCGGGCGCAGGATGTCGGCGGCGTCACGGACGTCCGCCGTCGTGATCATCCGCAGGGCTTCCTCGACGGTGACCCCGCGGGCGGCGAGGTCGGTGAGCTGCTGCTCGTACCCGTCGCCCGAGGAGATCGCCTTCTGGAAGATCGACGGGTTGGTGGTGACACCGACGACATGACTCTGATCGATCAGCTCGGCCAGGTTGCCCGAGGTGATCCGCTTGCGCGACAGGTCGTCGAGCCAGATCGCCACGCCCTCGTCGGAGAGGCGCTTGAGTGCGTCTGTCATGAGTTGCATCTCCTCCTAGTGGTATCTACCGGCGTCAGCGCGCACGAGCTCTCCGGGCCGGCTGGTCGGGCCCGCAGTCGGTAGCGGCGCGTGCCGCAGGAACAGCTCGGCATCGGTCGCGCCCATGATGCCATGATTGTTAGCGCTCACAACCTAGTTGGGCAAAAGTCTCCCGCACTTTTGCCGGTGCGGTCAGCGGGGCGGGTCGACGGTCGCGGCGCCCGCCCGTCGGCCCGGGCGCTTCGCGCCGACGCGTCGAATGGCGCGAACGGCGCGGGTCGTCAGACGGGCGGCGGACGGGGCGGGCGGGGGCGCGTGTGGGGTGAGAGTGGCGGCGTACGGACCTGCGGGCCGCCCCGATCCGCGCGCGAGGTGACACCCGCACGCGGGCGGGGTCGCGCGGGCCGGCCTCGCCCCCCGGGCCGCGCGTCCGTGGGGAGAGGGGCCCGCCTTCGGTATCGGCGCCAGGGGGTGCTGGACGGTGTGCGTGCCCCGTGTCTCGGTGTCGCCCTCGTACTGGGCGACGGAGGCGGAGGCGGATGCGGATGCGGATGCGGTGGGGCGGGGGAGGGTCCCTGGCTTTCGGGGGCGGCTGGACGTGTTCCGTGTCGGTCTCGGCGGAGCTGCTCGACGGCGACCCGCCGTGCCGACCGCGGGGGAGCGCGCCGCGGGAGCGTCGAGCGCCTGTACGTCCGGGGGCGGGCGTGCGCCCCCGACGTGGTTCACCGGCGTGGCCCCTGACGCGCGGCTCGACGCCGAAAGCGGCGTCCCCCTTCCGGCCGGAGGCGCGTGCGTCCGGGCGGCCCGCACGCCGACGCCTGGCCGCGGTGGGCCGGTGGTGCGACCTCGCCGCCCGCCGTCCTCTCGCAGTGCGTCACCGGCACGCGTGCGGCCGGCGGCGCATCGGGTGACGGTCCGATGCGTCAGGGGCGGACTGTCGGTGGGTCGGCCGTGGACCCGGCAGGCGGGCTCTGCGGGATACCCCACTTTCGCCCCCTTCTTCGCGCCCACGGCCGAGCGTCACCGTGAGAAAAAGCCCGGTTCCTCTTGTACTGCGGTGATGCGAGCGCTAACAATCAAGCTCGGCCGAGGCTGTCGGACCCCGACCGCCTCCGGGACGACGCCCCGGTGTGGCGAGGAAACCGGCTGCCGCCGAACCACTCCGGGACAGAAGCACCCTCAACGACGAGATTGCCAGGTAACGCCCATGACGCACTTTCGAGCCGCATCCATCCTCCTCGCCGCGACCACCAGCTGCGCCCTGCTCCTCACAGCCTGCGGACAGAACAGCGAGGGAGGAAGTCAGGAGTCAAAGGACAAGAAGGACCTCACCATCGGGATCTCCATGCCCACCAAGTCCTCCGAAAGGTGGATCGCGGACGGCGGCAACATGACCGCGAGCCTGAAGAAGAGCGGCTTCCTCACCAACCTGCAGTACGGGGAGGACGACCCCGACCAGCAGGTGGCCCAGATCGAGAACATGATCACCCAGGGCGTGGACGCCCTGGTCGTGGCGGCCATCAACGGGGAGGCCCTGTCCAATGTGTTGCAGCAGGCGGCCGACGCCGACATCCCGGTGATCTCCTACGACCGACTCATCCTGGGGTCCCCCCACGTCGCCTACTACGCCTCCTTCGACAACAAGGAGGTCGGCAAGCTCCAAGCCACCTACATCGTCGAGAAGCTGGGGTTGAAGGACGGGGCGAAGAAGGGCCCCTTCAACATCGAGCTGTTCGCCGGCTCCAACGACGACAACAACACCAAGTACTTCTTCAACGGGGCCATGGAGGTGCTGAAGCCCTATCTCGACAAGAAGCAGCTGGTCGTACGCTCGCAGCAGACCGAGCTCGCCCAGGTCACCACGCTGCGCTGGGACGGGGGCACGGCGCAGAAGCGCATGGACGACCTGCTGACCTCCTCCTACTCCACGGCCCGGATCGACGCTGTGCTCTCCCCCTACGACGGCATCTCGATCGGCATCCTGTCCGCCCTCAAGTCCGACGACTACGGAAGTCCGGCCAAGCCGTTGCCGATCGTCACCGGCCAGGACGCCGAGCTCGCCTCCGTCAAGTCGATCATCGCGAATCAGCAGACCCAGACCGTCTACAAGGACACGCGCGCACTGGCGCAGGTCGCCGCGAACATGGTGACCGCCGTCCTCGACGGCAAGAAGCCCGAGACCAACGACGAGACGACCTACGACAATGGCAAGAAGGTCATTCCTGCCTACCTGCTCGACCCGATCAGCGTCGACAAGTCGAACTACCGCAAAGTCCTGGTCGACTCCGGCTACATCAAGGCCGAGGAGCTCCGTTGAGCTCCGCCGCGCCCGCCTCGCCCTCCTCTTCGCCCAGGGATCGGACCGGCCCGGTGCTGGAGATGCGGGCCATCGTCAAGACCTTCTCCGGGGTCAGGGCTCTGTCGGACGTGACCCTGTCCGTGAAGCGCGGTGAGGTCCACGCCCTGTGCGGAGAGAACGGCGCCGGCAAGTCGACGCTGATGAAGGTCCTGTCCGGCGTGCATCCGCACGGCACCTACGAGGGCGAGATCCTCTTCGACGGTGAACCGTGCCGTTTCAAGGACATCAGGGCCAGTGAGCGGCGCGGGATCGTCATCATCCACCAGGAGCTCGCGCTCGTTCCCCATCTGTCCATCGCCGAGAACATCTTCCTGGGGAACGAACCGTCGCGACGCGGAGTCATCGACTGGCACGAAGCGCTGAGGCGCGCCAAGGAACTGCTGCGGCGGGTCGGTCTCGATGAGCGCCCCGAGACCCGGGTGGCCGACATCGGCGTCGGCAAACAGCAGCTTGTGGAGATCGCGAAGGCGCTGGCGAAGGACGTCCGCTTGCTGATCCTCGATGAACCCACCGCCGCCCTGAACGACGAAGACAGCGCGAAACTGTTGCGGCTGATGCGGGAGCTGAAGGACCAGGGCATCACTGCCATCCTCATCTCGCACAAGCTCAACGAGATCGCGCAGATCGCCGACTCCGTCACCATCCTCCGCGACGGGCGTTCCGTCGAGACGTTGGACGTCGGGGACTCCGCCACCACCGAGGACCGCATCATCCGAGGCATGGTGGGGCGGAACCTGGACAGCCGGTTTCCCGACCGCACACCGTACGAGGGGCCGGCCGACGGCGACCCGGTCCTGGAGATCCGGGACTGGACCGTACGCCACCCCCTGGACCAGAGCCGCAAGGTCGTCGACCGGGTCTCGCTCCAGGTCCGCCGCGGGGAGATCGTCGGCGTGGCCGGACTCATGGGCGCCGGTCGGACGGAGCTCGCGATGAGCGTCTTCGGCCGCTCCTACGGCCGCTACGAGCAGGGCTCCGTTCTCAAGGACGGCCGAGCAGTGCGCACCCGCACGGTCCCAGAGGCGGTTGCCAACGGCATCGCGTACGTCACGGAGGACCGCAAGCACTACGGCCTCAACCTGGAGGACTCCGTGAGCCGGAACATCTCGCTCGCGTCCCTCGGCTCCCTCTCCCGGCGCGGCATCGTCGACGCCCACGAGGAGCGCAGAGTCGCCGAACGGTACCGGCGGACCATGGGCATCAAGACTCCGAACGTCCTGGAACCGGTCGGCCGTCTTTCCGGCGGCAACCAGCAGAAGGTCGTTCTGAGCAAGTGGATTCTCGCCGGACCGGACGTGCTCATCCTCGACGAGCCCACGCGTGGCGTCGACGTGGGGGCCAAGTTCGAGATCTACACCGTGATCGACCGTCTCGCCGCAGAGGGCAAGGCGATCCTCCTCATCTCCTCCGAGCTGCCCGAACTGCTCGGCATGTGCGACCGGGTCTACACCATGGCCGCCGGCCGGCTGACCGGTGAGGTCGCCCGCGAGAACGCCACCCAGGAAGTGCTGATGCGGCACATGACGCAGGAACTCCCCGCACCGTCGGCAGCCGGCGCAGGCACCGCAATCCCCAGCGAAGGACACCAGGAATGAGCACCCCCGCCCCTGCGAACACGACCACTCCGGCGCCCCCGGGGGGCGGCTCCGCCCCGCCCCCCGGGGCGCACGTGGCTCGTGCGCTTCTGGCCGGCGTCCGACGGAACATGCGCCAGTACGGGATGCTTCTCGCGCTCGGCCTGATCGTCCTCCTGTTCCAGGTCTGGACGGGAGGCGACCTCCTGCTTCCGCGCAACGTGTCCAACCTGGTGCTGCAGAACAGCTACATCCTCATCCTCGCCATCGGCATGATGATGGTCATCATCTCCGGGCACATCGACCTGTCAGTAGGCTCGCTGATGGCCTTGGTCGGCGGCGTGGGGGCGGTGCTCATGGTCGAGCACCGGGTCTCCTGGCCCGTCGCGGTGATCCTCGCCCTCCTGCTGGGAGCCGTCGCCGGAGCGCTCCAGGGGTTCTTCATCGCGTATGTGGGCATACCGTCGTTCATCGTGACCCTCGCCGGCATGCTCCTCTTCCGGGGGCTCACGGAGATCTTCCTCCAGGGCCAGACACTCGGCCCGTTCCCGGAGGGGCTGCAGAAGATCGCCAACGGCTTCCTCCCGGAAGCGGGGCCGCAGACGAACTACCACAACCCGACCCTCCTCCTCGGTCTGGGGCTGATCGCCTTCGTCGTGTTCCAGGAGGTGCGAGACCGTCGACGTCAGCGCGAGTTCGCGCTGGAATCGCTCCCCACAGGTCTCTTCGCGCTGAAGGTGACGGCCCTGGCCGCCGCCGTCCTGGTCACGACCCTGCTGCTCGCCAGCTACAAGGGCGCTCCCGTCGTCCTTCTGATACTGGCGGTGCTCCTGGTCGGCTTCGGATACGTGATGCGCAACGCGGTGATCGGCCGCCACGTGTACGCGGTGGGAGGGAACCTGCCCGCCGCGAAACTGTCCGGGGTCAAGGACAAGAAGGTGACCTTCGCGGTCTTCCTCAACATGGGCATGCTCGCGGCGCTCGCCGGACTCGTCTTCGCGGCGCGCTTCAACGCGGCCTCGCCCAAGGCGGGAGTGAACTTCGAGCTGGAGGCCATTGCCGCGGCGTTCATCGGAGGGGCGTCGATGAGCGGTGGTGTGGGAACCGTGGCGGGCGCCATCATCGGCGGCCTGGTCCTCGGCGTGCTCAACAACGGCATGAACCTGGTCGGGGTGGGCACCGACTGGCAGCAGGTCATCAAGGGCCTCGTCCTGCTCGCGGCGGTCGGCTTCGACGTGTGGAACAGGCGCAGAGCGGGCGTCTGACCGCCCCAGAGGCGGCTGTGCCCGCCGGTGATCCGACCGGCGGGCACAGCCACCTCGCATACCCTGTCCGGTCAGTCGCGGATACCGAAACGCAGGACGGTCCTCGACCGGTACTCGTCGCCGGGCCGCAGCACCGTGGACGGGTCGCCGGGGCGGTTCGGAGAGTCGGGGAAGTGCTGGGTCTCCAACGCGATGCCCGCGCCGGCCCGGTAGGGCGCTCCGCTCTTGCCGACGACGGTTCCGTCGAACTGCCCGCCGGTGTAGACCTGAAGGCCGGGCTCGGTGGTGAGTACCTCCATCCACCGGCCCGTGGTCGGCGCGTGGAGGGCGGCCGCCCGGCGCAGTGTGCCGTCGCTGTCCGGGGCCAGGACGAAATTGTGGTCGTACCCCGCGTCGCCTGCCCCGGGCCGACGGTCGGTGCGGGCCGGCGCCTCTGCGAGCTTGAGCGGCCGGCGGAGGTCGAACGCCGTGCCGGAGACGGGGCGATGCTCCCCCTGGGGGATGAGGTCGTGGCCGACCGGTGTGTAGTGGGACGCGTCGACGGTCAGCTCGTGACCGAGAACGTCGCCGGCGCCCTCGCCCTCAAGGTTGAAGTAGGCGTGGTTGGTGAGGTTGACGACGGTGGCCGCATCGGTGACCGCCGCGTAGGAGAGCGTGAGTTCGCCGTTCCGTCCTATGAGGCAGCTGACGGTGACGTCGAGGTTCCCCGGGAATCCCTGATCGCCGTCGGGGCTGTGGAGGTGCAGGAGCACGCCGGTCCGCTCCGGAGTGTGCACGCTCTCCGCTTCCCAGATCCGGGTGTCGAACCCGTCCCTCCCGCCGTGCAGGCAGTGGCCGTTCTCCTGGGTGGTCAGCTGGTACGGCTTGCCGTCCAGGGTGAACCGGCCGTGGGCGATGCGATTGGCGTACCGTCCCACCGTGGCGCCGAAGTACCGCGCGGCGGCGGTCGACTCGGCCGGGTCGCGGGGGGCGAGGACGACATCGGCCGCGTCACCGTGCCGGTCCGGAACCCACAGGCCGTGGATGCGGGCGCCGTGCGTGTGTACCTCAGCCGTGAGCCCGTCGGGAAAGCCGAAGGTCCAGCGTTCCCCGACCGCCGGGTCGGGGCGACAGACCGGAGGGCCGCCGGCGAAAGGGGGCGGGGAGGGGTTCATGGGGCTCCTTAGCCACAGCGGGACGTAGCCGGAGGGGGCGAGGACTGACCTGCGCCGCCATCTCCGTCGGTAGTAGGGGTTGAGAGGTCTGTCGACAGCCGCGGCGCCGTGGTCGGCGAGACGGCCCTGCTCGGTCGAGCGCAACGGGCCGGGCAAGGGCAGCCCACGTGTGTTAACGATAACAACGCTCCTGAGGCCTGGCCAGTGCCCTGAGGGGGTGTGAAGCGGGGCGTGCGTACGCCCCCAGATCCGCCCCGTCGGCGGTCGAACGGCACCCGTGTCGAGGGCTTGACCGCCTCTCGTCGCCCTTCTTGGGTCGGCCCCTGGTCGGCGGCCCCGGTGTGAGGGCGCGGCCATCCGGCCCGTGCCGTCGTCGGCCTGCTCCCGGCGAGCGCTTCAACCGCTCGGCGGGAGCAGGTGGGTGCTCACGCCGAGCGGTGCCCGGGGCGCGCGGAAGGGATTTGGGGAAGGGTAGGACTGTTTGCGCTCACATGTTCTCTCTCGAAAATCGTGTCGCTACGCCAAACCTGTTGCGCAGGACTTGAGTTGGGATTGGGTTAGCGCTCACAATTCGATGGCGAACATCGGGTCGTGCGACGCCTCTGTCGGCAGCGTGCGAGCCGGCAGCCCGACTTTCTCTGCCGGGGGCGCCTCATTCTGGAAGTGGTGGGAGCCGAGTGAGTGACAAGAGCCGCGAAAGGCCACCGGGGCGCGCTGCTCGGGTGCCGTTCGGCTGTCCGCTCCGCCAGTGGGAAGACTCCCCCCGGCCGAAAATGACGCCACGAGTGTGGCAGGCCGGAAGTGCGGGGCGACTGCCCGTGACTTTCGGTGCACGCATCGCGTCATGGGCCTCGTTCGTCTCTCCGTCGGGGCGGACCGCCGGTCAGGTGCAGCTCTCACCTCCCCGCGGCGGTGGACACCGAGCACCGCTCACCGCGGCACGTCCCGGCGTAGCCGGCCGCGGTACCCGGAGCCGGCCCGGTGAGCGTCGCACCCGGGCCCCGCAGCCCCCGTGAACCATCAGCCCGGTGGCGCGTGTCCGCCCCACCGGCACCTCGTACGCCCACTCCAACCGGCGCACCTCGGCGCCACGACACGGAGGACCCATGCCCCGCAGATTCACCCGCCCACGCCTCAGGCTGGGCGTGACGGCCGCCGCAGTGCTGGTCGCCGCGGCCGTCGTGCCGGCCCCCGCACACGGCGAGGCATCCGCCGCCGACTACGCCATCACCGTGGACCCGCAGGCGCAGGGCGCCGCGATCGACGACACGATGTACGGCCTCTTCCTGGAGGACATCAACCGGGCCGCCGACGGAGGCCTGTACGCCGAACTCGTACAGAACAGATCCTTCGAGTACTCCACCGCCGACAACCGCGCCTACACGCCGTTGACGTCCTGGGACGTCGACGGCTCCGCCACGGTCGTGAACGACGACGGGCGGCTCCACGAGAACAACCGCAACTACGCCCGGGTGGCGGCGGGGACGACGCTGACCAACTCCAGCTACAACAGCGGCCTGTCGCTGAGGAGCGGAGCGAAGTACGACTTCTCGGTGTGGGCCCGCGCCGAAGCCGGAACCACCCTCACGCTCACTCTCAAGGACGCGGGTGGCGCACTGGCCACCACCAGGCAGAAGGCAGTGAGGGGCGGCTGGAAGAAGTACCGCGCCACGTTCACCGCGACGCGCGACACCACGACCGGCCGACTCGCCGTCGCCTCGTCCGGCGCCGCAGCTCTGGACGAGGTGTCGCTCTTCCCTCGTGACACCTACAAGAGGCAGCCGGGCGGCCTGCGCAAGGACCTCGCGCAGAAGCTCGCCGCGCTCAAGCCCGGCTTCCTCCGCTTCCCCGGCGGCTGCCTGGTCAACACCGGCTCCATGGAAGGCTACAACGAGGAATCGGGCTGGCAACGGGCGCGCTCCTACCAGTGGAAGGACACCATCGGGCCGGTGGAGCAGCGTGCCACCAACGCGAACTTCTGGGGTTACAACCAGAGTTACGGCCTCGGTTACTACGAGTACTTCCGCTTCGCCGAGGACGTCGGAGCCATGCCCGTTCCGGTCGTTCCCGCTCTGGTCACGGGCTGCGGCCAGAATCGGGCCGTCGTCGACGACGTGCTGCTCAAGCGTCATGTCCAGGACGCCCTGGACCTCATCGAGTTCGCCAACGGACCGGTGACCTCCACCTGGGGCCGTAAGCGCGCCGACATGGGCCACCCGAGTCCGTTCGGACTCACGCACATCCAGGTCGGCAACGAGGAGAACCTGCCGCGGGAGTTCTTCGAGCGCTTCACGCAGTTCCGGGCGGCCATCGAGGCCAAGCACCCCGGGATCACGGTGATCTCCAACTCCGGCCCGGCTTCCTCCGGAGCCACCTTCGACACCCTCTGGCAGCTCAACCGGGACGCCGGCGTGGCCATGGTCGACGAGCACTACTACAACAGCCCCCAGTGGTTCCTGGAGAACAACAAGCGCTACGACGCCTACGACCGCTCCGGCCCCCAGGTGTTCCTCGGGGAGTACGCCTCCCGGGGCAACACCTTCGGAAACGGCCTTGCCGAGGCCGCGTTCATGACCGGGCTGGAGCGCAACGCGGACCTCGTCAAGCTCGCCTCCTACGCGCCCGTCCTCGCCAACGAGGACTACGTGCAGTGGCGGCCCAACCTGATCTGGTTCAACAACCGATCGAGCTGGGGCTCGGCCAACTACGAGGTCCAGAAGCTGTTCATGAACAACAGGGGAGACCGGGTCGTCCCCTCCGAGGCCACCTCCACACCCACCGTCAGCGGCCCGATCGCCGGGGCCGTCGGGCTCTCCACCTGGGCGACGGCCGCCTCGTACGACGACGTCCAGGTGACCGCCGCGGACGGCAGGAGCCTGCTGACCGACGACTTCTCCGCCGCTCCCTCGGCGTGGACCCACACCGGCGGCGGCAGCTGGACCGTCCGGGACGGGCAGTACGCCCAGACCGACGTCGCCGCCGAGAACACCACGGTCACCGCCGGCGACCGTGCCTGGCACGATTACGACCTGCACGTGAGGGCCACCAAGCAGGCGGGCAGTGAAGGGTTCCTGATCGCCTTCGGCGTCAAGGACACCGGCAACTACTACTGGTGGAACCTCGGCGGCTGGGGCAACACCGCGCACGGGGTGGAGCGCGCGGACAACGGCGTCAAGTCGACGCTGGTCACCAAGCCCGGGACCATCGAGTCCGGACGGGCCTACGACATCAACGTCAAGGTCCGCGGACGACAGGTGACCCTCTACCTGGACGGCCAGGAGTGGGGCTCCTTCACCGACGACCAGGTGGCCGAACCGTTCCGCCAGGTCGTCACACGGGACCAGGCGACCGGTGACCTGATCGTCAAGGTCGTGAACGCCCAGGCGGCCGACGCGCCCACCAGGATCGACCTCGGCGGGCTCCGGGTGGCGCCCCGGGCACGAGTGACCACCCTGGCGGCCGAACCGACCGCCGTGAACAGCGAGACCGCCACCCCAGTCGCCCCGGTGAAGTCGACCCTGGCCGAGGTGTCGAACACCTTCACCTACACGTTTCCCGCCAACTCGATCACGTTTCTGAGGGTCAAGGAAAGGCAGGAGCCGTCGCCCGGCGCTCACGGGCAGTCCCTGAGGTGTGCGGCGTCCGCAGGCCTCAGGGACACGCCGGGCACCACCCGACAGCATGGGGGCGAGGGGTCGTGAGCAGCGCGTGAGGTCGCGCGGGTCTCCCGAGGACGCGCAGGCGGCGTACACATCGCAAAGGCTCCCGGGCCGCCGCGTGTCCCCCACCCCCGGAGTCTGCCGTGGGCGTCGCAGAGGGTCGGCGGTTGTGAACTCCGGCGGAAGGGACGGGCCCAGCGACCAGCCCCGCCCCCGGCACGGCCGGGGTCAACGCGGAGCGGCGGTCGCCCTCGCGTCATTCCCGCTCGGGCGAGATGCGCGTGCGCCCGGTACTGGCATCGGCACCCGCACGTGGCTGCACGACGAGGCCGAGGTCGTCGACACCACGCACCTCACACCCGGCCAAGCCGCCCGCGGGTCGCCGAGACGTCAAGAGGTGAGCTCCGTCCATGCCGTACGGCACCGGGGCCGCGTCATGCCGGCGGACCTCGGCCGGGCCCTGTGCTCCGCCCCGTCGGGCGCCGCCCGGCCGGAAGTGCTCCGCCCGGCCGGGCCCTCCGGGTGGGGAACCCAACCACCCTCCCCTTCGCACGCACGGCGCGGGCATGTGGACACGGCTGCCGCCCCTCCCTTCTTTGCGACCGCGGGTCAGTGGAGGGTGGGCCGGTAGACGAGCTCCTGCATGTGGCCGTCCAGCGTCCGGCTCTCGACCAGTTCCAGGTCGAAGTCGGCCGCGCCTCGGAAGACCGGGTCCAGACCGGTCCGCCCGGTGATGACCGGGAACAGCGTGACCTGCACGCGGTCGACCAGGCCGGCGGCCATCAGCGCCCGGTTCAACGACAGGCTGCCGTGCGAGCGCAACGGCACCTCGGACTCCTCTGTGCTTTCGGCCGGCATCCGCGCGAAGGCCCGGTAGGTGTTGGCCCCGAAGACCATCCGCTGCTCCGCCCCGTGAAGGGCGAGGCGGTGGTCGAACAACTCCGGGCCCTGTCTGCCCCAGTAGCCGGACCAGTCGGCTCCGGCGGCACCGTAGCCGTCGAGGCTGGAAAAGACGTCGAAGGTGTACGTCGCGGTCACGTCGTCTCCCCGCTACGGGTTGGTCTGTGTGCGTACAGACGGGCGATCCCTCCGCTTGCGCTTCGGTGGCCGTCACTCTTATGGGACCCGGCACGCCGCCGAAACTCATCGCCGCGCCCCCTCCCGCGGCCGTGACCACGCGAAAGGCAGGTACCGAGGGCTGTCGGGGCCGGGACCGCCAGGTGCCGGAAGGGGTCGGCCGGCTGCCGCGGGGCCCGGGGCCGGTGCATCGTCCGCCGCCTTGTTCCGCCTCCGGCCGAGTACGCGCACGCCCCGGTCGTCCTGCGCTCTTCGTCGGCTGTCCCGGCGCTTGGGCCCGAACACCGCCTGGCAGCGACGCGACACACAATCTGACCGGACGGGGCGGGGCAAGGGCGGTATCCCGCCTTCCTCGGGGGCGGGCGAGCCCGGAAGTTTCCGCAGGCTGAGCAGCGGGGCCCGGAGCCTGCCCGTCGGCAGCGCCGCACACGCCGCCCGAGGCTGGGACAAGAGGCACAAACGGAGGACTGCGCACCGGTTGCACCGGTGATCTTCGGCTGCGTAGGGTCCATAGATCCATCGGGCAGATGTTCGCCGCCCCGGCCGAAGAGAAGGCAGATCTGTGCAGCCGACGTTCGTCCTCGTACACGGGGCCTTCGCCAACTCCTTCTCCTACTCGCCCCTTCACGCCGAGCTGGGTCTGCTCGGGCACCGCTCCGTGGCCGTCGACCTGCCCGGACACGGCTTCGCGGCGACCTACCTGCACGCTTATCAGGCTCCTCAGGATGCCGAGGGCCTCGCCACCGCGCCGGGCTCCATCAGGGGAGTCACACTCGCCGACAACGTCGCGCACCTGGTCGGCGTCCTGGAGCGGGCCAAGGAGAACGGGCCGGTCATCCTGGTCTCGCACAGCCGTGGCGGCATCACGGCCACCGCCGCGGCCAACGCACGTCCGGACCTCATCGACCGCATCGTCTACGTCGCCGCCTGGTGCCCGGTCCGCCTGGACGTGGGCGACTACTACGCCGAACCGGAGATGGCCTCGGTCGACGCCGCTTCGGTCGGGCTGGCGATGGCCGGGGACCCGGCGGAACTGGGCCTGCTGCGCGTCAACTTCCGCACCTCGGACCGTGCCGCCCTCGCGGCGCTCAAGGCCGCCTTCCTGGCCGACGGCACCGAGGCGGAGTTCCTGACCTTCCTGAACACCTTCCAGCCCGACGAGAACCTCGACGTCGGCAGCTCCGCCGACCGGGCACAGGCGGCGACCTGGGGCCGTGTCCCGAAGACCTACGTCCGTCTGGCGGACGACGCGAGTATGCCGACCGCCTTGCAGGACCGGTTGATCCGCGAGGGCGACGAGCTGACGCCGGACAATCCGTACGATGTCCGAACCCTCGAAGGCAGCCACCTGAAGTGGCTGGTCGACCCGGCCCCGGCGGCCCGGCTCCTCGGGGCACTCGCCGAGCTCACGGCCCGGCCCGCCTGAGCACCTTCCGCGCCGGTCCGCGCGACCCGCGCAGCACCCCGATCACGGCTCGGTGGCATCCCACCGCATGGTCGTGAGACGTGAGAACGTCGGCATCACCGTTCGTGACCTCGAAGCAACGATCTCCTTCTTCACCGACCTCGGTCTCCCGGTCCCCGGCCGTGACACGGTCAGTGGTGAGCGGACCGACACCGCCGGCGCTCACGCGGGCGGGGAGCCGAAACGGTAAGAGGCCTCCGTATCCGTTGCGGCAAGGGCGGCCGCACGAGGTAGCAAGGCGCCTCCTGCCAGCCGAAACGCTGAGCCCGCGCCCTCCGGGAGAGTGGCTGCCCGGGGGCGCCCCCGCACCGGGCCGTGGAAATCACCGCTTCAATCTGCACACCGGGGGTAATCGCGACGCAGTGGAATCGAGTCGGGATGGGGACCGCAGTGGATGATTCGTCGCTACGAGCAGTGGGGTGGGCGCGGTCGTTGCCGATGCAGACCCCTCCCAAGACAGCACGCGACTGGGCGCGGAGGCACCTTGAGAGCCTCGACTGGACGGCCGGCTCTCCCGAGACGGTGGACGCCGTGCTGCTCACCGTGTCCGAGCTGGTCACGAACGCGCACGTGCACGCGGAGTCCGGCGCTCAGCTGGTGATGACCTGGGACGGCCGCTGCCTGCACGTCGCCGTTCACGACGCCTCCAGTGCCCTGCCGAGGGCGCGGCCCCCGAGTGACGAACGCCTCGGCGGGCGGGGCATGTTCCTCGTCGACGCGCTGGCCGACAGCTGGGAGGCCCACCCTTGCCCTGACGGCAAGACGGTCATCGCCTGCTTCCGCCCGCCGCCCGTATCCAGCGACGCCCGCTGATCCCGCGGACGGCCGCGTCCTGCGTTCCGCCTTCCGGCGACCGGGCGACTCCCCGGAGACGACGGCGCTGCTCCGGCCCGTGGTCCACCGGTGCCACGGCGCAGCGGACCTGGGGCGGGCCAGCTGGTCGCCGCGCCGACCGCGGACCAGAACAGACCCGGTGCCTCAAAGGTGGAACCGAGGGCCAGGCGGGCCGCCGTGCTCTGCCGGGCCGGCTCCGCCGGAAGGTCACTGAGGTGCAGAAACCCGACACACCAGCTCGCGACCAGGGAGGCAGCGCCGGCCTTCAGTGGGGTGGCTCCGGGAGCGGCCAGGACGACAGGGGCGAACACCGGCAGGGCGTGACCGGGTCGAGCCCGGACCCGGCCTGATCACGTCCTGGGCGACAAGGGCTACAGCTCGAAGGCGATCCGCACCTGGCTCCGCCGACGGGGCATCGCCCGCACGATCCCCGAGTGGGCCGACCAGGTCCGCGATCGGGCCCGGAAGGGCAGCCTCGGCGGCCGCCCTCCGGTTTTCGACAAGGAGGACTACCAGCACCGCAACGTCGTGGAGCGGTGTTGCAACCGCCTCAAGCAGTGACGAGGCGCGCAACAAGGAGCGCCTTGGGCTGTTGCGGGTGGGGGAGGGGGTGATCCTGCTGCACCCGATGCGCTGGCCGGACGAGTTCCGCAGCCCTCAGGCCTGGGCCCCCGCCAGGTGGAGCTGGGTGAGGACGAGTTCGAGCGGGCGGTGCAGCTGACCGACACCCTGGTCCTGGACAGCATCGCCGGGTTTCGCGACACCTACCGGGATGCCGTGGAGGGCTGCTCACGGCGAAGCCGGAGGGCAAGGAGCCCCCGGAGCCGTCCGAGGGCGGGGAGTGGGGGGCAGGGTCAGGCCCTGGACCTGATGGCCGCGTTGCACGCGTGGGTCGCGGTGGCCAAAGAGGGCCGAGGCGAAGGCGGGGGAGGGGAGGGAAGGCCACCGTCCGCGAGTCACGGCCCCGGAAAAAGGCCGGCCCGAAAAAGACGGCCTCTCCCGAGAAGGCCACCGCCCAGAAGAGCGGCGCGAAGAAGGCAGCCGCGGCGAAGAAGGCGTCGGCCGGGAGCAAGCGCACGGCGAGGAAGCGGAGCGCCTCCTGGCCGGGGGCTCCTCTCGTGGCCCCGCTGCCCCCCATCGCCCCGATGCTCGCGACGCCTGGCGAGCTGCTCCGGCGCCGGTGGACGACGCGTACGCGTACGAGGTGAAACAGGACGGACAGCGATGCGTCGTCCGTCTCCCCGGCGACGGGACGGTCCAACTGTGCTCCCGCACGGACGCCGACATCACCCCTTCTTGCCCCGGACTTCAAAGCCTGGGGACAGTGCTGGGCTCCCGGCCCGCGGTGCTGGACGGGGAGATCGTCGCCCTGGACGGCGAGGGGCGCGGCGCTTCGAGCGGCTGCAGTCCCGGACGGGTGGGGCCGGCTCCCAGGGCCAGGGCGGCCCGCATGGCTCCGAAGATCCCCGCGCACCTGTTGCTGTTCGGCATCGTCGCCCTCGACGCCCACGGCCTGGTCCGCGCCCCGTCCTCCGGGCGCCGCGCCGTCCTGGAACCTCTGGGCCTGGCCGGGGCCGCCTGGTCGACCCCGGTCGCGGTCGTCGGCCAGACAGCAGGCACTGGAGACGAGCAGTACGGCCGGCCTCGAAGGTCACGTCGCCGAACGCCTCATCTCCCTCTGCGGGCCGACGCGTGTGGGGCGCCCGGTCGCGCACCGAAGGGGCACCGCCATGGCACAGGGCACGTTCGGCAAGCAGGTGGAAGAGGCCGCCGACTCGGTGCCGCTCGGCATCGTCCGGTTCTTGGCCGACCGCCCCAGCGGCGGGGAGCGGAAGACGGATGCGACGTTGCGGCGCATGGGCGCCCGCGTCCTGCTTACGGTCGAAGCGAAGGTGTCCCTCAAGCGGGTCTCCAACCTGTGGGCCGAGGCCCTGCCGACGGCGGCCCACCGCAGGGACGTCGCCGGCATCCACGATGCCCTCCTCGGCCTCGCCGACGAGCTCAAGCGCCGCAACCAGCTCGCCGACCACGACCTCGCCGACGTCCCGCGGCAGCAATCTGCAGGCCGTGAAGGTCTCCCTACTTTGTTATACGAGAGAAGGAAAGTTACTCTATATAACGTAAGTGTGTGGCCGTAACGGCGATCGCTTCTCCTCAACCCGTCTCGGAAGGGCTATGTCATGGCTGCGGTACAGAGTTCTCTGCACACTGTTCTGGGGGCCGGCCCCGCTGGTACCTCCGTCGCGCTGGAGCTGGCGCGGCGCGGTCACGCGGCTCGCCTCGTGGACCGGTCCGGCTCCGGGGAGCCGCTGGAGGGCGTCGAGCGGGTCGCGGGTGACGTCGGGACGGTGACCGGGGCGCTGGCGGCGATCGAGGGTGCTGAAGTCGTCTATCACTGCGTCAACGTCGCTTACCACCTGCAGGTCGACGTGATGCCGGGCATCCAGAGGGCCGTCCTGGGGGCGGTGGAGCGCGCTGGTGCCCGTCTGGTCGTGCTGGACACGCTCTACCCGTACGGCGAGACCCATGGCGAGGTCATGACGGAGGGCACTCCGTGGCGGGCGGCCAGTGCCAAGGGCAGGATGCGCGCCGCGCTGGACGAGAACTACCTCACCGCGCACAAAGAAGGCCGCGCGAAGGTGGCCCTTGGCCGTTCGGCGGACTTTGTCGGGCCTCGCGTGCTGAACTCCACTCTGGGTGGGGCCGTCTTCCCCGCCGCCCTCACGGATGGCGAGGTGCTGGCGCTGGGCGACACCGACCTCGAGCACAGCTACACCAGCATCCTTGATGTGGCCCGGGGCCTGGCGACGCTCGGCGAGAGTCCTGAGGGCGACGGCCGGGTCTGGCACCTTCCCACCGCTCCGGCCCGCACGACGCGGGAGATCTTCGGCATGCTGGGGGACCTCGTGGGGCATCCGCTGAAGACGGTCGCCATGGACGAGCCGCGGCCCTTCGGACCGTTCGATGAGACGTTCATGAACGCCTACGCCGAGCTGTTCTACCAGCACACGGAGCCTCAGGTCGTGGACTCCACCGCTTTCGAGCATAAGTTCGGTGTCCGGCCCACGCCGATCGAGGCGACCTTGTCGGAGACCCTGGAGTGGTACCGGGGCTTCCTCGCGGCCCAGCCGCAGGCCTGAACGGCATTCTGCACAGATCGCGCACGTGTCCCCGGCCCCCTCCCGGCAAGAGCAGGGAGGAGGCCGGTTGTGTAGCAGAAGCGATAAGGTGAAGTGTTCGTGAGACTGTGACTGATCGGATGGGGCCGGGGAACCGTTGAAGGTGACCCGCAGGAGTCGGCAGGAGGCGGGGATGGCAGCCCGCGTGAGCAGCCCGCGTGAGCGGTACCGGGAGCAGACCCGCTCGGAGATCAAGGAGGCGGCAGTCCGGCAGCTCGCTGTCGGTGGTGTCGAGAGCGTGGCGCTTCTGCGGATCGCCAAGGAGATCGGGATGACCGGTCCGGCGCTCTACCGGTACTTCGCCAGCCGGGACGATCTGCTGGCGGAGATGGTGCTCGATGCCTACCGGGGGGCGGCTGAAGCCGTTCAGGCGGTGGAGACCGCAGGGTCGGGGCGTGCGGCTCTCCATGCTCTGACCAGGGCCTACCGTGGGTGGGCGGTGGCGCATCCGCACCTGTACCTGCTCATTCAGGGCACCCCCGTGGCGGGGTTCACGGCACCGTCCGAAACCCTGCTGCAGGCGCGGTCCGTCCTGGGGCCCTTCCTGTCCGCTTTCGCCCAGGGGCGCCCGCTGGCCGCGGTGGACCCCTTGCTGGGTCAGATGCGGACGTGGCTGGCCGAGGCGCCGGATGTGGCGGCGTGGGTCGGCGGGTGGGCGGACGTGTCGGCCGGTGACCCTGTGGCGGTCGTCGCGCTGACTGGAGCGGTGATGGTCTGGCCGCAGATGCACGGCACCGTGGGCCTGGAGGTCGCGGGCCAGTTCGCGGGCATGGGCCATGACCCCGCCCGTCTCCTCGAAGTGCAGACAACGTTGCTGGCCGACGTCTTCCAGCTGCCCTGATCCTGGCTGGCCGGGCTCACCATGTGAGCCGCCCGGCAGGTTCAAGTCGCCCGACCAGCTCCGCCGGCATCTCTCGGCGGGGCTGGTCGTGCTGCTCAGGTCGGCGTCTGCCTCCAGGTCGCTATCGATCGTCTCGTTCGTCACGCTCTATAACGTAAGTGTTGATATGGCGCGCTCAGTTTGTGCGCCTCGCAACCCGAAGGAGTTCTCGTGATGGAAACAACCGGCCACCAGGCGCTACGGCGACAGGACCGCTGTCGATGATCTGACGTTCACGGTACGGACGGGCCAGTTCACGGGCTTCCTGGGTCCCACGGTGCGCGCGAATCGACCGCTCTGCGCATGTTGCTGGGCCGCTTCCAGGACGGTGACCAGTTCGCGGAACGGTTCCCGGTCGCCGACGTGGGCGGGGAGTGCTCCGCAGCCGATCAGGGAGGCGCGTCCGGCCAGGCGCCCCCGCACACCCCGGTGAACACGGTGCCGGCGGTGACGCCGATGCCGGCGTGGGCGAACGTCGCGGGCACGCGTTCGGCGCCCCCGCATCCGCCGGGAACGCCGAGCCGACATCCACGAAGCCTTCCTCGGACCCGTCTGCTGCTTCATCACCCACCGACAGATCGACTCATGGTGTCAGGCGCCGGCTGGCTCCCGTCTCACACATCGTGCGGTCGCCGTCCTGGCCGGGGCCGCCCGATGCCCTTCCTGCTTCCCTGCGCTGGGCGGGCGGGGCGCCGGCGGTCATCGGAACCGGCGAACCGGCACGGGGCTGTGCTGGCCTGGGGGGACCGCGTCATCGAGGAAGGGGACCCGGGCCGCCGCCGTAGTGGCACAGCCCAAGGGCACGAGAACCCAGAGGCGGCCCCAGCGCCCCTCTGGGCACCGATCTCCCGCCCCAAGGCCTTCCCTCCGGTCGACCCGGGACGGGGACCAGCGCTCAGCGGTCCACGTGGAAGATCAGAGGGAGCGCCCCGGAAGTCGCCCCGCGGCCCGGCAGTCACTGGCGTTCCCGTGCCGGGACAGGCTGAACCCGCCGAGGGCCCCGCCCGGAGCCGGCGGCGGCGCTGTCAGTCGGTCGGCCCCGTGCGGAGCCGCCGCATGTCTCGCACGAGTGCGTACGACGCGCTGAGGAAGACCATGGCCCCGAACACGAGCCAGAAAACCGAGGCTCCGGAGCGGTACTCACGAACGGCAAGAACGAGCAGCATCACGCCGACAAGAACACCGAAGGTCGAGATCAGAGCACTGATGCGGTCAGTCACATGGACATCATCAACGACAGCCTCGGCCAGCGGAAGTGATGCGAACGCACCTGCCTGGGAGTTGTCGCCCTCGCCTCGCTCATGATGGGGGCGTGACATGTGACGACAACTCCCAGCCGTCGGCCGAGCGGAACGCGTCGTGGGCGCGTCGCGGCGTCCCGCTCCGTTCACCGGCGTCGGCGGTCACGGGCTGAGCCGCCCCCGGGGACTGGTCACGCGGACCTGCCCTCCCGGGAACGGGAACATCGCCGCCCCCCGCCGCCCCCGCGTCCGGCCTCTGCGATGTCCTGTGTGCGGGGCCCTCGACCCGTGGCGGGGCAGTCGGCTCATACCAGGTTGACGAGCCGGATGTAGCGGTCCCAGTCCCAGTGCACGCCCGGGTCGGTGTGGTCGCTGCCCGGGACCTCGTGGTGGCCGACCACGTGCTCCCGGTCCTTGGGGATGCCGTGCCGCTCACAGACGTCCGCGGTGAGCAGAGCCGACCGCAGATACATGACGTCCGTGAAGAACTCCGGCCGATCCACCCAGCCCTCGTGCTCGATACCGATGCTCCGGGTGTTCCAGTCCCAGTTGCCCGCGTGCCAGGCGATGTCACGCTCGCGCACGCACTGGGCGACGTACCCGTCGCCGGAGCGCACCACGTAGTGGGCCGACACCTGCTTGGCCGGATTCTGGAAGATGCCCGCGGTCGGCGTGAACAACTGCTGCGCGACATGGATGACCACCCGGTCGATCCCGCGCTCGGAAGGACGGGACGGGACGGTGTAGTTGGCGGAATGGGCCGGAGCCCAGAGAGCCGGGGCGTAGTCGGTCACCGCCTTCGGCGCCGCCACGGCCCGGACGGACGCGGGCAGCACGGCGGCCGTCGCCGTCACGGCGGCACACTGAAAAATCCTTCTGCGGTGCAACGACACTCCTGGAGGCGGTTCCGGGTGGGCGGGGCGAAGCGGGCTTTTCGTGGGACGAAGCCGAAGTCCACCGGAGACGGGACTGGAGCGGTGAACACCCCGCCCCCGCTGAGGACGAGCCCTGCCAGAGGTTCGGTTCCCCGCGCCGAACGCCGCGGCGCGGCGGGGGGCGGCGAGGCCGCGGACCGCCCGAGGCCCGCCGTCCCGGCCCGGCCCAGGCGGCGGGCCGACACCGCCCACTGCCCGCGTCCCCCAGCCCACCCGCTTCCGCGGCCGGCCCCCTTCCGCCGCCCGTGGCCCCAGCCGCTCGCCCCCCGTCGCCCCGCGCGATGGCTCGGGCCCCGACCCGCCCCGCTCCTTGGGGCCGTCAGGTCGCCTCGTCCGGTTCTGCGCCTTCGGCGCCCGCGAGCGCTCCCGCAGGGTCGTCGTCCGCGGGTCCGGCGGGCAGCCAGCGGCCCCGTTCCCTGCGGTACGGCCACCACCGCCCGTTCCGGTCGAGCCTGAGCTGGAGGTCGACGCCCGTCACCGTCCAGCGGGCACGTCCGCCGGCGCGCAGCGAAGGCCGCTCACCCGTCTCCCACGCCGTGTCGAGCTGGGCGCGGGCCCGCGCCAGCGAGCCCGGGTCCGGCTCCCACTCCTCCTCCAGCACCCTGAGCGCGGCGACCCCGCCGTACCGCCAGGCGCGGACCGCCGCATCCAGCTCGGCGCGCCGCCGACCGGACCCGGCGGCCAGCCGCGCGGTGACATCGGGCCCCGGCCGTGCGTCCGCGGCCAGCCGCACCGCGTCCTGCCGCGGCGACAGTCGCTCGGGCGCCGGCTGCTCCGCGTGACCCGGCGCCAGCGCGTCCAGCAACATGCGGTGGGCCCGCACCGCGCTGTCCGCGGCCAGGACCGCCAGCGCCACCGGATCGACCCCGGGCGCCGGAGCCGTCTCTGTGTCCAGCGACCGACCGAGCCCGGGTTCGGCGGGCGCCGACGGGGGAGCGGGGAGCGGGGGCAGGAACTCCCGGGCGGCGAACGCCTCCGAGGCCGGGACGCCGCGCCGGTCGCCGTCGGCTGCCTCGGGCGCCCCGCCGCCTCTCCGCACCGCACGGGCGGTACTGCGCACCTGGAGTTCGTTCAGCAGTCTCCGCTCGTCGCGCCCCCGGAGCAGCAGCAGCACGAACGGATCTTCGTCCAGCAGCCGTGCCACCTGGTAGCACAGCGCGCCCGAATGCGGGCAGTGGTCCCACGTCCCGCAGGTGCACTCCGGCTCCAGATCGCCGATGCCGGGCAGCAGGTCGACGCCGGCCCCCGCCGCGTCCTCCACCAGGTGCGGAGGCATCTCCCGGTCCAACAGCGCCGCGATGTGACCGGCCCGGTCCACCGCCATGTCCAGAAACCGGTCCCAGGCGCCCGCGCCGAGCTGCTGGAGCAGCACGTCGCTGCGGTGGGCCGTGCCGTCCCGGTCCCGCACCACGGCCGTGACGCGCCCCGGACGCACGGAGACCGCCCCGACACCGCCCGCCCTGGCCAGCTGCCGTCCCTTCTTCAGCTGCTGACCGTCCAGAGCGGTGTCCTCCAGGGCCTTCAACCACGCCCGGCCCCACCAGGTCGCCGCGAAGCCCCTGCCCCCCGCGGGAGGCAGCGCCGCGAACGTACGCTCCGGTCCGCCACGTTCCCGCCGCGGCGCCCCTCCCTCGTCCTGTTCGCCCGGGCCCGAGCCGCCCGTGTCCTGGCCGGCCTCGTCGTCGTAGTCGTCGTAGCGGTCGTTCACCGTGTGCCCCCTCGCAGCTCGACCAGTTCGGCCAGTTCCGCATCGGTCAGTTCGGTCAGCGCCGCCTCCCCGGAGCCGAGCACGGCGTCCGCCAGCTGCTGCTTACGGGCCAGCATCTCCGCGATCCGGTCCTCGACCGTCCCCTCGGCGATCAGCCGGTGCACCTGCACCGGCTGGGTCTGCCCGATCCGGTAGGCCCGGTCCGTGGCCTGCGCCTCGACCGCCGGATTCCACCAGCGGTCGAAGTGCACGACATGGCCGGCCCGGGTCAGGTTGAGCCCGGTCCCCGCGGCCTTGAGCGACAGCAGGAACACGGGGACGTGCCCCGCCTGGAAGCGGTTCACCATCTCCTCGCGCCGGGCGACGGGCGTACCCCCGTGCAGGAACTGCGTAGGCACTCCGCGCGCCGCCAGATGCTCCTCCAGGAGCCGGGCCATCCGCACGTACTGGGTGAACACCAGGACCGAGCCCTGCTCGGCCAGGATCGTCTCCAGGAGCTCGTCCAGCAGTTCGACCTTTCCGGACCGGTCCGCGATCCGCGGCCGCTCCTCCTTGAGGTACTGCGCCGGATGGTTGCAGATCTGCTTCAGCGCCGTCAGCAGCTTCATCACCAGGCCGCGCCGCTCGAAGCCGTCCGCCGCGGAGATCTCCGCCAGGGTCTCGCGGACCACCGCCTCGTACAGGCCTACCTGTTCCGCCGTCAGCGACACCGCACGGTCGGTCTCCGTCTTCGGCGGCAGCTCGGGTGCGATCCCGGGATCGGACTTGCGGCGGCGCAGCAGGAACGGCCCTACCAGCGCGGCCAGGCGCTCGGCGGCGGCCGGGTCGTCGCCGCCCTCCACCGCGGCTGCGTAGCGGGTACGGAAGGCCCCGAGCCGCCCCAGCAGCCCGGGGGTCGTCCAGTCCAGGATCGCCCACAGCTCGGAGAGGTTGTTCTCGACCGGGGTGCCGGTGAGGGCGACGCGCGCCCGCGCGCCGATGGTCCGCAGCTGCCTGGCCGTCGCCGAGCGCGGGTTCTTGACGTGCTGGGCCTCGTCGGTGACGGCCAGGCCCCAGGCCACCGTGGCCAGCCGGGGCGCGTCGAGCCGCATGGTGCCGTACGTCGTCAGGACGAACTCTCCGTCCGCCACGTCGTCCAGGGACCGTGACGCGCCGTGGAAACGGCGGACGGGGGTGCCGGGGGCGAACTTCTCGATCTCCCGTTGCCAGTTGCCCATCAACGACGTCGGGCACACCACCAGCGTCGGCCCGGCCGCCCCCTGTTCGCTCTGGCGGCGCAGATGCAGAGCGATGAGCGTGATCGTCTTGCCCAGCCCCATGTCGTCGGCGAGGCAGGCCCCGAGGCCGAGCGAGGTCATGGTGTGCAGCCAGTTGAGACCGCGCAACTGATAGTCGCGCAACGTCGCGGTGAGCGCCTCTGGCTGCCCGGTCTCCTGCTGCTCGGCGGCCTCCGGGTCGGCCAGCCGGTCCCGCAGCCGTCGCAGCCAGCCGGCCGGCTCCACCTCCACGCGACGGCCGCCCACTTCCGTGGAGCCTGTCAGCGCGGCGCTCAACGCGTCGATCGGAGCGACCTTGTGGTCCTGGGCCTCCCGGGCCCGGCGTGCTTCTTCGGGATCGACGAGCACCCAGCGGTCGCGCAGCCGGACGACGGGCCTGCTGGACTCGGCGAGCCGGTCCAGCTCCTGGCGCGTCAGCTTCTCGTTGCCCAGCGTGAACCGCCAGTCGAAGGCGACAAGCGCATCAGCCGACAGGAAGGACGGGGCGCCCGCCTCTGTACGGCCCCGTCGTCCGGCCTGCCGGTCGTCGTCCTCGCCGTCCGGGGAGGCCGGGCCGATCACCGCGCGGGCGGTGAGCTTCCTGGCCAGCTCCTTGGGCCAGTGCACCTGCACTCCGACGGCGGCCAGGGAACGCGAGGCGGACCCCAGCAGTTCGGCGATCTCCTCGTCGGCCGGCTCCACCGAGTCGGGTACCGCCGCGGAGAGCAGAGGCGCCAGCGGGGGCCAGGCACGCGCGGCACGCCGCAGAGCGAGGAGGGCGTCCAGCCGGACCCGCGGACCGAACGCGGCCGCGGCTCGCGAGCCGCCCGCCCACACATCGGCGGCGTCGGCGACCAGAGAGGGGTCGTTGACGCTGTGGATCTGGAGCACGGCACGGAACGACGGCTCGGCACCGCCGCCCCCCGTGCCCCTGCTGTCAACGCCGTCGCCGTCCGGGTCCCTGCCGTCTTCGCTGCCATCGAACGGCATGGCGCCCGGGAGGCTCGCGCTCGGGGTCACGCCCCCGACCTCGATGCGCAGCGAGAGCCGTACGCCCGCGTCGTGACCGGCCGCCACGTCGGCGGCCCAGGCGCGCGCCTCGGGCAGACGCCGGGGCTCCTCGGCCGCGAACGCGGGGCCGGAGGCGGCGAGAGCGGCTGCGGGTGTGCGGGGCAGAGTGTCGGCCACGGCGTCGAGGAAGGCCCGCAGCAACCGTTCCGGTTCGGGCAGGAGCAGAGGTTCGACCGCCTGGCTGCTCTCGGTGGCGCTGTACGGACGGCCGTCCTTCGCCGACTGTCCGGCGCGGCTGGGAAGGGGAGTCGCGTGCGCCTCGGGCGGCATCGACGCCGCCAGCTCCCGCACCCGTTCGAGGTCCTCGGCGCTCAGGGGGCCGACCCGCCAGGCATCGTGGTCGGTGGGGCTGAGACCCGGCAGTATCAACCCGCGCGCGATGAACTGGAGGGCCAGCAGAGCGGCCGCGCCCCAGAAGGCAGTGGAGGGAGAGGCCTGCACATCGGCGCGTGCCCGGGTCAGCACCGGCAGTGCGTCCCGGACGGGGAGGCGCAGGGCCGCGACGGCACGGGGGCGCAGATCGGCTCCGGCGACGGTCAGCTCCGACGTGGTCCCTCGGCCGTCGGGAAGGACGCCGCCGTCCGGGTTCCAGAACGCGATCAGGCCCGCGCGGGCCGGATCTGCAGGCAGGAAGACCGCGGAGCGACGAGAGAGCTCAGCGGTCTGCGGGGGTGGTGACGCGGGGTGGGTGCGCACAACGATGCCAGGGTCCTCAAATTTGACTAGTGGATCGCGGTCGCCGAGGATACTCCATCTCGCGGGGGCATGGGGCCCACACCTGGATGATGCACGCCACTTCCCCTCACTGCCGGCGGGGGCACCCCCCCCTGCACGGCCGGGGGGTTTGCCCCAGGGGAACCAGGGGGGTGGCGTCATCGCTCCGCCTGGGCCTCGGCCCGTACGTTCTACCGGGACAGCGCGTACGTTCCAGAGACCGGAGAAAAATGTGCCACAGGCGACCGCGATTGCCGCCGAACCCGCGGGCGATGATCGCCTTGGACCCCCGGGCGGTGCCGCGGCCATCGCGGGCCCTGGCGTGGTGCCGCTTCTCCCGCGTCCGACCGGAGCGTGCGGGGCCCCGGCCGGGAGCGACTTCACGCTTCTGCTGCGTGCCGTCAGGGGGCAAGGGCTGCTGGAGCGCCGCACCGGCCGGTATGCCCTGGAAACCGTCCTCAACATGACGGCCCTGTCCCTGGTGATCACAAGTCTCGTCCTCTTGGGCGACACCTGGTGGAGTCTCCTCCTGGCCCTGCCGCTGGCGGTTCTGTGGACCCGTACGGCCTTCATCGCCCATGACGCGGGGCATGCGCAGATATCCGCCGACCGCAGGACGAGCCGGATCATCGGCCTTGTGCATGCCAATCTGCTTCTGGGCATGAACGAAGCGTGGTGGAACGACAAGCACACACGCCACCACGCCAACCCCCACCACATCGACAAAGATCCTGACGTCGGTGTCGGCGCCCTGGTCTGGACCCAGAGGCAGGCGGCGCAGCGCGAGGGGTTCGCCCGGTGGCTGACCCGTCACCAGGCCCGGCTTTTCTTCCCCATGCTGCTGCTCGAAGGCATCGCGCTGAAAATCTACGGATTCCAGTTCCTGAGCCGTCGACCGGTCCGGGAGCGAGCGGTCTCGGCCTTCCTGCTGACCGCGCACATCGCGCTGTACGCGATGTTGCTGCTGAGCACGCTCTCCCCGGGCAGGGCGATCGTCTTCGCGCTTGTGCTGCACGCGGTGTTCGGCGTCTATCTGGGCATGGCCTTCGCCCCCAACCACAAGGGCATGGAGATGCCCGATCCCCACGGGGACCGTTGGGGCCACCTCCAGCGGCAGGTCCTGACCTCACGCAACGTACGAGGGTCGGTGATGACCGACTGGTTCCTGGGCGGTCTGAACTACCAGATCGAGCACCACCTGTTTCCCAGCATGCCCCGCCCCCACCTCCGGCTGGCCCAGCCACTGGTCAAGGCGCACTGCCGGGAGATCGGCATGCCCTACACGGAGGCGGGCCTGATCGAGTCCTATCGACAGGCCCTGGCACACATGCACAAGGTCGGCGAGCCTCTGCGCTGACGTCTTCTCCCGGGCCCTGCCCAGGGGGCCGGCTCGAGCGCCGGCCGACCACACCGAGAACCGAGTGCCGCGGAGCAGCTGGGACGAGGGCACGGATCGGGGAACGGAAGGGCGCGCGAAGGCGTTCACACAACAGAAGCGGCATCGGCCGCGAAGGAGGCATGGACCATGACGAATGGTGCGAAGGTCGCTGTCGGGGGAGTCGTCGCGGCGGCGGTCCTGTGGCCCCTGATCGGATTCTGGTGGGCGCTGTTGATCGTGATCGGAGTCCCCGTGGCGGGCTATCTGCTGCTGGACCCGTCCCAGCGGCGCAGGCTCCGCCGGATCAACCGCAAGGAGATCGGCCGCTGAGCCCGCCTGGGCCCCGCCCGCGGGGTGGGCTGCGCGATGACGCACCGGGTCGGACATCGCCCGCGCCGCTGCCCGGGCCGCGGGCCCGCCGGAGTCAGGTCGGGCGCCGGGCCAGCTCGTCCAAGGCGTTGAGCAGCCCGGGCAGCGCCGGCCCCCGCCCCACGGGCAGGACCTTTCCCGGCTCCTCGTCCAACAGGATCAGTGCGATGTCGTCGGTGCGCGCGGCCATCGACCACCCCGGCCCGTCGACGCGCAGAGTGCGGGCGTCGGCTGAGGCGAACGTGGAGCGAATGCGTCCTGGCGGCGGCGGGGCCTGCGTGTAGGCGAGGGCCTCCGACAGTGCTCGCTGGACGCCAGGATGCCGAGGGGAAGGCGACGGGCCGGTGGCCGCATCGGCGTCGGCAACCCATCGGGGGAGGTCGGCGGCCCCGACGTCGTCTCCGTCCCGCGGCGGCATCCTCAGAGGGGCGGAGTCCACCGCACCGTCCCCCAGGGCGGCTACCCCGGGTCCGCCGGACCGGCCGGGCGCATGGTCGTCAGAGCCGGACGCGCGTTCCTGTCCGGGGCCGGGCAGGACGAATTCCGCGTCGTCTATCTGCTCCCGCCACAGGTGCCACTGCGCGGCCACCTCGTCGGCCCCGAGCCGCCGCTGCGCCGGGCCCCACGAATCCGAAGCCGGTGGGGACAGAGGGCCCGGGCCCCGGCCGTCCGTCTCCGGGTCGTGCGGATCGGGGACGCCCGGTGCGGCGACGGCCAGGTCGAGCGGCCAGCCCGGCAGCGCGCACACCACGAAGTCCCCGTCGGGGGAGAGGTCGTGCTCCATACCGCAGTCCCACGCGGCGACGGCGAGTGCCACCTGCGAGACGTCCTCCACGACCACCGTCCACCTGGCCCCGGCGCAGTCCTGGCCGAGAATTAGCCCGTACCCCTCCTCGTACGGTTCGAGGGCGAGGGCTTCACACGCGGCCACGTAGTCGTCACCGAGCACGCTCGGGAACCGCGTGGGCGTCAGCAGCATCGCGGTCAGCACCAGCAGCGCGTCGTCCGCGGCCGCGTCGTTCGCACCGGACACGGTGCCCTCCCCATCTCTCATCGTCGGTTGTCCATCGCTCGTTCGTGCGTCCCCTGCTCTGTCGGCGCACCCTAACCAGTCGGTAACCTCCCGTCGAGGCCCTGGCGCGGTTGATGCGAACCGTCCCCCACCCGTTCGAGTGGGCGGGTCCCGCAGGGCTGGGGTGTGCGGGGTGCTCCGCGTAGGGTTGAGCATCCGGCCAGACGAGGGGGACGACACATGGCGAAGCGGTACGACCGACTGAAGGAGATTCAGCGTCTCGACCCGGAGCGGGACTTCCTGGAGATCTACCGAATCACCGCCTCCTACGAGTTCCCCTGGGACATGACCCGCGCCCTCGAACTGGCCCTGTACCGCACCTATGCCGTGCCCAGCATCGGCCGGCTCCTCGACGAGACAGCCGAGCTGACCGAGCGCTCACAGAAGCGGTACGACGACACCGCGCTGCTTCTGGACACGGTGGTGGAGCACGGATTCGCCACAGAGGAGGGCCGCACGGCCGTCCGCCGGATCAACCAGATGCACCGCAGTTACGACATCAGCAACGACGACATGCGTTACGTCCTGTGCACCTTCGTGGTGATTCCGAAGCGCTGGCTGGACGACTTCGGCTGGCGGCGGCTCTGCGATCACGAGACGAGGGCCTTGGCCGCCTACTACCGCACACTCGGTACCCGGATGGGAATCAAGGACATCCCCCGGACCTTCGAGGGCTTCGAGCGCACCCTCGACGCCTACGAGCACGAGCACTTCGGCTGGGACGCAGGAGGCCGCCGGGTTTCCGATGCCACACTGGCGCTGATGTGCTCCTGGTACCCGGCCCCGCTCGCCCCGCTGGTCCGTGGCGCGAGCCTCGCACTTCTGGACGACTCTCTGATCAAAGCCTTCCGCTATCGCCGTCCGGGGCCGGTGGCTCGTGGGCTGACCCGTGGTGCGTTGCGCCTGCGGTCCCGTGCCGTCCGGCTTCTGCCACCCCGGCGAAAGCCTCATTACGCGCGTCAGAACCCCGAGATCAAGAGCTACCCAAAGGGATACGAGATCGCCGCACTCGGTACGTTTCCCACGCCAGGCGTCCGCGGTTGCCCTGTTCCCGGGCATCGGCGGCCATCAGGGGCGCCGGTCGAGTGACCCCCGGGCGGGACAGAGCCGGGCCACCAACGCAGCTGCCCCCTCGCAGCCGCCCGGGAGCCGCTTCGCTGGTAGCCCGAGCGAGGACAGAGGACGCCTCCGCGCGAGTGGCGCCCCCATGCTCCCCGGTGTGCAAGAGCTCGATGCCCTCGCAGAAGAAGCCCCGTGGGCGCTTCCCGGAACGCCAGCCGCCGTCGCACGACGCCTGCCTGCGCCGAGAATGCCGGGTACCGGGCAGCTGACGGAGGGAGGCCGACGTCCGGGTCTCCTCCAGAGCCTTGCCCTCCTGAAGTGAACCTCGGTCCGCCTCCGCCGCCCACCGTTGCCAGTAGCCCCGCCGCGGGGCCCAGGAAAGAGGCGATCCTCCGGGGCCGTCGGTCAGGCCCGGCGGACGGCGAGGGCGAGAAAGAGATCGTCCTCGTCGGTGTAGGAGCGAAGCTGCCAGCCCGCGCCGGACAGCAAGTCGCGCAGCTTCGGCTCGGCGCGCAGATCGTCTTCGGTGAGGCTGCGCCCGTGCCGTGCGGCGAGGACAGCACGCCCGATCGGATGGAAGAGGGCCAGGACGCCGCCGGGCCGGACCACTCGTGCGAGCTCGGTCATATCGGCTTCCGGGTCGGTCAGATGGGAGATCAGCCCGCCCCCGAAGACAGCGTCCACGGCGCCGTCGCGCAGTGGCAGCCGGGCGACGTCCGCGCGGAGCAACGTGCCGCTGTCCGTGTGCCCCGCCCGTACCGCCTCCTCCAGCATGGCGGGGGTGAGGTCCGCACCCAGCACCGTGCCGTTCGGCCCGACCCCCGCCCGCAGGGCAGGCAGCGCACGGCCCGTGCCGCAGCCCGCGTCGAGCACGGTGTCGCCTGGGTGCAGCCCGAGCAGCCCGGCAGCGGTGGCGAAGGCCGGGCCGTCGTCCGGAAACCGGCTGTCCCAGTCGGCTGCACGCGGGGTGAAGAAGTCCAGGATCTGCGTGGTGCGCTCGTCGGCCATGGGCCCATGATCACGCAGCCGACGCTCGAACGAAACGGGCGCGGCGATATCGGGAGAAGCTCCTGAGCGCCGCAGCGGGGGCTGAGACAAGGACCGTACCCCTGCTCTCGCCAGGGCTACGTCGGTGATCACCGCGACCGGCGCCGACCGGCCGGTGCGATGTTCCCCACCAGAACGGAACCGAGAGCTGAGTTGGACGAGCCTCCGGACGGCGCGGGCTGAAGGTGCTCGCCGGCCCGGCCCGGCCGGTCTTGGCCTCCAGGAACGCGCGACGGCCGCTGCCCAGAGCGCGCAGTGGCGACAGAGAGGTCCACCCGGCCGGGCCGCGCCACGCCCGTCACCGCGGACCGGAAAGAAGTCCTGATCCGTACGGTCCGGTATGCCGGGCGCATATACGATGCCGGTTCGCCGGCTGACGGCTGCACGTCCGGAGCCGCCGGTCAGCCGATCATGTCGGCCATCGCGACCACTTTCTCGATGCGTACGCGGACGATCAGCTCGCCGGACACCCCGTTGCGCCTGCCGAACTCCTCGGCGGCCTCGGGCGCCACGTAGCGCCTCGCGATGCGCGTGGCCCACCGCAGCAGTGCATTGGGTTCCTCGCTCAACTCGGCATGCCCCTGCACCACGGCGAACGCATAAGGAGACCGGTCGTCGTCGACGCACAGGGCGGCCCGTCCGTCGCGTGCCAGGTTGCGTCCCTTCACGCTCTCCCTGCTCGTGGTGAAGACCACCGTGTCACCGTCGAGAAGAAACCAGACAGGTGCGATGTGGGGACTGCCGTCGGGGCGCACCGTCGAAACCTTCGCGGTGCGCGTGCCCTCGGAAAGGAAAGCCCGCCATTCTTCGTCGGTCATGTGGTGTGCCATGCGTCCATCCTGAGCCCGACGGCGACGTGGCGCGAAGCGGCGCCCCGGGGCGTGAGGAGTGCTTGCCCCTGCGGAACCGGTGCGCAAGGCTTACGCGCATAGCGGGGGGACCGGGAACAGAAGTACGGGGAGGAAGAGCTGATGGCGTTCGACCGGGGACTTGACTGGCTCCTTGACGATCTCACCGGCAGGGTGCAACACATACGGCACGCGTTGGTGCTGTCGAACGACGGCTTGGTGACCGGGGCCAGCACCGGACTCGCCCGCGAGGACGCCGAGCACCTGGCCGCGGTCTCCTCCGGCCTGCACAGCCTGGCGCGCGGGTCGGGGCGGCACTTCCGGGCGGGACGACCGCGACAGACGATGGTGGAGTTCGACGAGGCGCTGCTCTTCGTGACAGCGGCCGGCGACGGCAGCTGTCTGTGCGTGCTGACCGCGGCCGAGGCCGATGTCGGGCAGGTCGCCTACGAGATGACCCTGCTCGTCAACCGGGTCGGCGAACACCTCGGCGTCTCCGTGCGGCAGGGCGGACCGGAAGACGTCGGGCAGTTCTGACGGCAGGCCTTCTGCGCGGAAGGCCTCCGCGGCGGACCGCCAACGAGGGGCGTGCCGACGCGGGCGTCTTCGGGAGGCGGGGCCTTCGGCTCCGGACACGAGACCTCTCCGATGCCGGGCAGTTTCTATCTGCCCCCTGACCTGCGCCTTTCGCTCTGCGGGACAGTTATCCACAGGACTGACGCCTCGTTACTCCCTCCGGCTATCGTGGTCACGGAAAGTAGGCGAGGAGCACGGGGGAGGACCTTCATGATGATCAAGGGAGCGATCTGCGGGCCCGACGGTTCAGCCGGCCGACGGCACGCGGAGCCGGTCGAGCGTGCCGTGGGGCCGACGAAGGACGAGTGGGCGAGCGCACCGCGTGACACCCCGGCGGCCACGGTCGCCGCCGGGCGCGCTGCCCAGGAGCTGGGGCTGCGCCGGGCCGATTTCGAGCTTGCGGTGCACATGGGGTTGGTCGCGGTCGTCACCGGGCCGGACGGTGGGAGGCCCCGTGTGCCCGAGGGGGAGATCGTGCGCCTGCGTCGGCAGCCGGGGTTCCCCGACGAACTGGCGGAACGGGTCCGTGCGGTCGGCACCGCGGAGGGGGCGGCGCTGCTCGATATCGTTCCAGCACGCTTCACAAGGCTGGCGCGCGCCGGGTGCTTCTCACCGGTCACGTTCTACCTGAACCGGTATCGCGCGGTGGTGTGGCTCTACCTGGCGGACGAACTCGCCGCGTTCGCGGCCCGGGAGCCCGGGCTGCTCGCCGGCCGTACTCCCCTGGAGATGCGGACGACGCTGGAGTCCGGTGCCGACTGGCGAGCGCGCAACTGGCGTACGCAGCGCGTTGATCGGACGCTGAACCGCACCCAGGACCCGTGGGCGCGGGCGGCGGTTCAGGCGTCGGGGCTCGATCCCGTGCAACTGGCGGAGGTGGTCGACGACCCCTACGAGCGCGCCTACCTCGCACGGGTCCGGCCTGAGCCGGTCTTTGGGCGCCCGGCCTCCACGGCCGCGAGAGAGACCATGGGGGAGCTGACGTTGGCGGACGACCCCGACGAGATCCTCTGGCGGCGCGTCAGTCTGGCCCTGGAGCTCGACCTGGCCCGGGAGGACCGGCCCGCGCCGCGGCCAGGAGACGACCGAGGGCGCTCCGTGGCGCGGGGGGCGCGCATCTCGCTCGTGACCGCGGGGCCGTCCGCGCCGCCGGTATCGCCCGCACGCGCCGGAGGGCGCATGCGGCAGGCGTCGCCTTCGACATCGGCGCCCGTTCCCGCTCGCCCACCGGTACCGCTTCCCGGAGCCGTACGGAGAGCCACGCGCGCCTCGGTGAAGCCGTCGCCCCTGCTCCTTCCGCCGAGTGGGGAGCCGGCGTTCGCCGGAAGGCCTGAGCCCTTCGGCGCGCCCCTGCCCCCCGGGGAGGTGGTGTCCGCCGAGGGGCGGGCGGCCGGCGGTGAGCCGGCGGCAGGACGCTCCTGTACGGGGAGGTCGCCTGCTGCCTCGAAGTGCGGGTCGGCCAGGAAGGGGCTGCTGGCCAGGTGGGGGCGGTGGCGTGGGCGGGGCGCCGGATAAGGCATCGCGGGCCGCTGTCCGGATCAGCCATGCTGTCCGTATGTTGATCAGGGAAGCAACCCCGCAGGACTGGCCGAACATCTGGCCGTTCTTCCACGTGATCGTCGCCGCGGGCGAGACGCTCACCTACCCGCTGGATCTCAGCAAGGAGGACGCCGAGGGATGGTGGTACGTCGCCGCACCGAGCCGTGTCGTCGTCGCTGTCGACGATGCCGGGACAGTGCTCGGCACGGCGAAGATGAACCGCAACCACATGGGCAACGGGTCCCATATCGCCAGCGCCACGTATCTCGTGGACCCTGAGCAGTCCGGTCGCGGGGTCGGGCGTGCGCTGTGCGAGTACTCCGTCGACTGGGCTCGTGGCGAGGGTTTCCGGGCGATGCAGTTCAACGCGGTGGTCGAGACCAACACCCGCGCCGTCAAGCTCTACCGGGCGATCGGGTTCGACGTGGTCGGCACTCTTCCCGAGGGCTTCAACCACCCGGTCGAGGGGTATGTGGGGCTGCACATCATGCACAAGCCCCTCTGAGGTGATGACCTCACGAGTGAGGTCACCGGGCACGAGGACGTGACGGCAGACCGGTGCCGCCGTGGTGGGCGGTCAGACGCTTGGCCCCGGCAGGGCGCGGCCTGCCGGGCCGGCGTCCACCGCACCGCTCGCGGCGACGGGCGGGACGACGGCTCCGGCCCACGAGAGGGCTGTCCATCCAGCGTCGGGCATTCCTTCGACGACCACCACGCCCGTGTTGTCCAAACGGTGTTCGGCGGCGAACTCCACCGTGACGTTACGGGCGCGGGCGGCGGCCCACACACGGATCGCGGCACCGTGGCTGACGAGCGCCACGGTCGAGGACGCTCCGGACGTCCCGAGCCGGGCCGCCTCGGCCACTACCGCGTCGAAGCGCGACAGGGCCTCCACACCGGTCTCGCCGCCGGGCATCCGGCGCGACGCGTTCCCGGCGCACCACGCGAAGGCGGTCGTCAAGTACTCCCGGATCGCCTCCTCATCGGCTCGCATCTCCAGATCACCGGCCGAGAGCTCCCGGATGCCGTCCCTGATCCGGACCTCCAGGCCGCGCTCGTCGGCGAGGGGCGCGGCGGTCAGCTGAGTACGCGTCAACGTGGAGGCGTACAGCGCTCCGATGTCCTCCCCCGCGAGTGCCGTCGGCAGGGCAGCCGCCTGGCGTCGGCCCAGCTCGGTCAGGCCGGGGCCGGGCCAAGCGGTGTCCAGGAAGTGGCCGACGTTGGACGGTGTCTGGCCGTGGCGGATCAGCAGCAGTCGCATGGGACGGGTCAGGCTCCAGGCTCGGGTGCGCGGGCGGCGGACGGACGCACGATCCACCCTCTCATTTGAGCCACAGACGGCGAACGACGCACGGGGCGATCCGCCCGCCTTGTCGGAAGCGGCGGGGATATGACCGGAGTTGGCCGACCGGCTGAGACCCGGGGTGACTTCGTCGCCGTCAGGCGGGGGCAGTACTGTGCGCCCCACCGCCATTCGGGCGATGAGATTCATCTGGAGGAACAATCCATGACCATACCCAGGAGATCGCGGCGTGGCGCGGGAGCACTCGTGGCCGCTGCGGTCGTCGGTCTGGCCGGAGGCGTCATTGCCGCCGGCCCGGCCGCGGCTCACACCCCCACCTGGGCCGTGACCTGCTCCGAGGTGAGTATCGACCTCACCGACTACACGAGCGGTGTCCCCAACACGGTGACGGTCTCGGTGGACGGCAAGGACCTGCTCCCCACCGAGACGTTCGACCGTGAGTTCCACAAGAAGCTGACGCTTCCCGAGCACGACAAGCCGGTCTCCGTCCGCCTGGTCGTCAAGGACGCCGGCGCCGGGGGCAAGCACTCGATCGAGGAGACCCGGACGGCCGAGGTGTGCGAAGAGGAGGAGACTCCCACGCCCACGCCCACGCCGAGCGTGTCGACACCTGGCGAGCCGACCCCGTCGGAGCCTCCGGCGACCGAAGCGCCCGAGCCCAGTGCGACGCCCAGCGAAAAGCCTTCGCAGTCCGCGCCGGCTGTGCCCGCCCCGAGCCCCAGCACGCCGGACCTGGCCGAGACGGGTTCGTCGTCGGCCACGCCGGTCATCGGCGGTGCCGCCGTGGCGGTGCTGCTGGCCGGTGGCGGCATTCTGTGGGCCGTACGCAAGCGCCGTACCGTCCAGAGCTGACGTCCCCGCCCGCGGGGGCGTGGCGAGTCCACGCCTTCCGGCACCGGGCGTCCTGAGCCGCCGGTGTGCGGAATTCGGTGGGCCGTCCGCCCCCGGTCGACCGGGCGGCCTCGGCGGGCCCCGGCGGAGCGGTGCAGGTTCGTGAGCAGCGCGCGAGCGACCGAGCCCGCAGGGGGGCCGGGTGTGTCGCATCGTTTCGGCGGTGCGGCACACCCCTCACCCCCCGTCAGGGCCAGGGCCGGGGGACAGGCCGGGGTCGGTTCCGGAGGCACCGGCTGCGTCGCCGCTGGTGCCGTGATCCCGCGCAGTCGCCTCGTCCGAGCGGCAGCCGTCCGCAGGGGCGCTCCGTTCCCTGGCGGTAGGGGGAGCCGGGCCTATCTCGCACCACACGGCCTTGCCCTCCCCGCGGGGCTCGATACCCCAGCGGGTGGCGACCGCGTCGAGCAGGAGGAGCCCCCGGCCCGAGGTCGAGGTCTCGCCCGGTGCTCGCCGCCTGGGCCAGGTACTCGACCGGTCCTGCACCGACAGCCGGACCCGCCGCACCGGCTCGGGCAGTACCTCCAACGTCAGTACCGCCCCGCCCTCGGTGTGCAGCAGCACGTTCCCCAGCAGCTCGCCCGTGACCAGCTCCGCGTCGTCGGCGAATGCGGCCAGCCCCCAGTCCGCAAGGGCCTGGCGCACGATCGACCGGGCGTCGGAGAGCCCCTCCGGGTCCGCCTGATGGATGTACTGGTGGAGCCGTGGCGCGTGCGTCGACCCCACATCGGGGCTTCGGCGCAGGACGAGGAGTGCCACGTCGTCCCCTGACCCCCACCGCTCCCACAGACGTTCCGACAGGTGATCGGCCAGCGCCTCGGCCCCTGCCGGCCCGGTGCTCACCTCGCTGCGCAGCGCCTCCACTCCGGTGTCGAGGTCGGCCCCGGGCTCCTCGACCAGGCCGTCCGTATACAGAACGAACGTCTCACCGGGCACCAGATCGAGCCGGGTCTCCGGGTAGGTCTCGTCCTGGAGATCCGTTGACAGCCCGAGCGGCAGCCCGCCGCGCACCCGAGGGCTGCCGACCCGGCCGTCCGCGTGGCGGATCAGCGGGCCGAGGTGACCGGCCCGGACCACTCTCGTGGCACCCGACGCCAGGTCGACCTGGGCGTAGGTGCAGGTCGCGAAGCGGTCGGTGTCCAGTTCGGCGAGGAAACGGGAGGCTCGTACCAGCACGGTCGTCGGTGGGTGCCCCTCTGCGGCGTACGCACGGAGCGCGATGCGCAACTGCCCCATGATCGCGGCCGCGTGGGTGTCGTGCCCCTGGACGTCGCCGACCACCAGGCCGTAACGGTTGTTGGGGAGGGTGATCACGTCGTACCAGTCGCCGCCGACCTGTCGGCCGCTCCACGCGGCGTGGTAGCGCACCGCGATCTCACCGCCCTCGATCTCCTGTATCCGGGACGGAAGCATCGCGGACTGGAGTTGGGTGGCGAACTCCCGCTCCTCGTCGAAGAGCATCGCCCGTTGCAGCGACTGGGCGACGATGGCGGCGAGGCCCAGACACAGGATGCGCTCGTCTGCGTTGAAGACCATGCGCTCCCGGTAGAAGAGGGCGAGGCCGCCGAGCGACCTGGCCTGTGCGACCAAGGGGAGATAAGCGGCTGCCCGGAACTTGAGCTCGCCAAGGTGCGGTTCCAGTGCCGGATATCGCCGGGCCAGTGCGGTGAGGGACGTGATGAAGCGCGGGCGGCCGCTGCGGATGGTGTCGGTGAGGGGCAGGTCGCGGTCCAGTTCGCCGGAGCCGAGCCCGTCGAGCACCTCCAGTGACTCGCCGCTCAGCGCCGCGATGTTCACCGCGGAGTTCTCCACGAGCCCGAGGGCGAGCCCGTCCGCCCCGAGTCGGGCCAGCCCGCCGGGGCCGGTGAGAGCGGCCGTCACATCGTCCACGGTCACCGCGCGCGACATCGCACTCGTTGTGCGTTCAACGATACTGGTCTGGCGTTGCCTGCGTTTCTCCAGGTTGAGGACGAAGGCCGAATGGGTGACTTCCGCCGTCGCGTCCCGGACGACCCCGACGATTCGGTGGGCCTTCCCGTCCCTCGAACGAAGGATGCGGGCCTGGACATGGGTCCACTGAGTGGTCCCGTCGTCCAGTGGCATGGGGAAGTGAACGCTGTAGGAATTGCTGCCGCTGGTGATGGCCTCGTCGATCGTGACGTCGAGCCGTGCGCGCTCCGCCGGCTCCAGGTGCTCCAGCAGGGTGCCGGGGCGCTCGTCGAACGCCGCCGGCTCCACTCCGAACACGGCCAGCCCGGCCTCGTCGATGTCCAGGCTCTGGGCGTCCAGATCCCAGTCGAAGCTGCCGGTCCGGTTCATGGCTAGGCGTTCCGTCGGCCGGATCTCACCGTTGGACTTCCGGTCGATCCGGTGGAGCGGAGAGGCTTCGGCGTCCTGCCGCCGTTCGTCGTCGGTCATTCCTGCTCCGGAGGTCGTCCGGCGGGGCCACGCGTCGGCGCGCCCCCGTAGGCCTCAATTGTCGAGCCCCCGCCACCGGACTGCCACAGCGGCTCGTGGCCTTCACCCCCCGAGCTTCCCTGCCACGGATCTTCGTTCCTCACAGCGGACCCCGGGTTCCGGAGCGCGACCGGGGGGTCGCAGAATGGCAAGCGGAGGCCGCCCTGCCACCGGACGATCTCCCGGGGTGTCCAGAGGCGCCGGAGCGACCGGGTCAGGCGCCGGGGGGCGTGTTTGCCGAGCTGTCCACTTCTCCACCAGTCCAGCGAGCGGAGCACACCCATGAACGACGACCGGCCCGTCCTGCTGGAGAGGCACGGCCGCAGCCTGCGCATCACGCTCAACCGCCCCCGCTCCCTGAACGCGCTCAGTCACACCATGGTGCGGCAGCTCGACGAGGCGCTGACTCGTGCCGAGCGGGACGATGCGGTCGTCTCGGTGGTACTGGCCGGAGCGGGCGACCGGGGCCTGTGCGCCGGTGGAGACATCCGCGCGCTCCATGACGACGCCCGTGCTTGCGGCCGTGCTTCCCTGGACTTCTGGCGTGACGAGTACCGCCTCAACGCGCGCATCGCCCGATTCCCCAAGCCGTATGTCGCTCTGATGGACGGCATCGTGATGGGCGGCGGCGTCGGAGTGTCGGCCCACTCCGCGGTGCGCGTGGTCACCGAGCGCTCACGGATCGCCATGCCCGAGACGGGCATCGGGTTCGTACCGGACGTCGGGGGCACTCGGCTGCTCGCCACCGCTCCGGGCGAACTGGGCACTCACCTGGCTCTCACCGGCCGTTCCGTCGGCCCGGCCGACGCTGTGCTGTGCGGTCTGGCCGACCACTACGTCCCTGCTCGGCGACTGCCGGAACTGACCGAAGCCCTCGCTGGGCCCGCCACCGCCGCGCAGGTGGCCGAGACCGTCGAGCGGTTCGCCACGGAGCCGCCCGCCGGTGAGCTCGCCGCACAGCGCGCCTGGATCGACGCCTGCTACGCCGCGGACACCGTCGAGGAGATCGCCCGGCGGCTGCGGGACGCCGGTTCCGACGAGGCCGCGGAGGCGGCGGGCGAGCTGGCGACCAGGTCGCCCCTCGCGCTCAAGGTGACGCTCGCCGCCGTCCGCCGGGCCGCCCGGCTCGACAGCCTGGAAGCCGCCCTCGACCAGGAGTTCCGTGTCTCCAGCAGGGCCTTCGAACAACCGGACTTCGTCGAGGGGGTGCGCGCCCGCATCATCGACAAGGACGGTGACCCTCAGTGGAAGCCGGGGACGCTCGCCGAGGTCGACGACCGTCAGGTCGCCCACTTCTTCGCGCCCCTCGGCCCCGGCGAACAGGAACTCGGCCTGGCGTCCGCGCTCGCCGACTCCGCGGAGTCGGCCCCGCAAGGCGGGTAGGCACGCGTCGTGCCGGAGGGACCACGGCCGAAGGCACTCGTCCCGTTAGCAGTCGGGTCCTGCGAACGGGGCCCGCCCGTGCCACCGAGCCCCCGGTGCGCCGCGGCCGCCCTCCGGCTGGCCGCCCCTCAGCCCCGCTGTATGTCGCTGCCGGACAGGCTCGGTTGCAGAGCCCGGACGAGAGCGAACAACCTGTCCTCGTTGCCTGCCAGCCCCGCGCTGCGCAGAGCGTGGTCCGCCTCTCGCATCGGCGAGGCGAGCAGCGGCATGTACACCGGTGCCGCATCCGGGTCGCCGAGCGCTGCCCGGGTGGCCTCCAGCAGGCGGACGTACGCCTGCGCCGCTGCGAGCTCGTCTTTGTCCATCTCAGCATCTCCTCGTCGCAGGTGTCGGACCGTCAAGCATCTCCCATGGGTCTGACAACGCCGTCCTGGTCTCGGCCGGACCCGCCGATCGCCCCCCTCGGCGGCTCCACCTCCAGATGACGTCGCCTCCGGGGACCCCGGTAGAGCAGTACCGTCCAGCCCAGCCGACGCAGAGCCGTGGCGCATGCGCCCAGCGCCTCCTCCTGGTCGTGCGCGGCGCCGCTGCCGGGCGGCCCGGCCCATTCGACCCGCACGGAGCCCACCGATTCGCCTTCCAGCACTCGGTACCCGGCCGCCACCCGGCCCCCAGAGGCATCGACCGCCGAAGGGAGCGCTCCTGACGCCTCCAAGGCCAACGCGACCGCGCGTACCGGCCGGTTCAGCTCCCACAACGCCGGTACGGCCTCGGAAGCGGGCCCCCCGGACCCGGTGAGCCGGCGGATCTGCAGCAGGCTCTCGAATGCGGACCGCACCGAGGCGGCTCGCTCCGCTGCGGGGCCAGGGGACGGGGGGCCGTCGCCGGTCGCCGGCTCGAACCCCGTACTCTCCACACCGCTCATGTCTTCCCCTCGTGATGCGTACGCCCCAGTCTGCCGGGGCCGGGCTCCCGTCACCGCGCGGGCCCCCGGCGTCCGCGGCGCCGTCGAACGCCCCCGGGCCCGTGGAGTCACGACCACCGCCGCCCCCGGACCGCTGACGGCCGTGAACGTGTGGCCTCCGCGACCACGGACTCCGGTCCGCCGGCGACCGCCGATCCCGAGCCCGGACCAGCCCGGCCTCGGCGTCTCGGTAGACTCGTTGGCCCCGCAACGAAACCCTCTGCACCCCCCGTCCACACCCACGCGAGGACCCACGCCTGTGCCCGACCACGAACAGACCTCCGTGCCAGAGTCCGCGCGGGAGGCGCTGAGAGCGGACTGCACGAACTGTTTCGCCCTCTGCTGCGTCGCCCTGACCTTGACGGCCTCGTCGGATTTCGCCATCGACAAGGAAGCCGGCCGACCCTGCCCCAACCTCCAAGGTGACTTCCGCTGCGGCATCCATACACGGCTGCGGCCGGCAGGCTTCTCCGGCTGCACGGTGTACGAGTGTTTCGGCGCCGGTCAGAAAGTCTCGCAGGACACCTACGGGGGCCGCGACTGGCGTTCCTCGCCCGATATCGCCGCGCAGATGTTCGAGGTCTTTCCGGTGATGCGACAGCTCCACGAGCTGCTGTGGTATCTCACCGAGGCGCTCACGCTGCCCGCCGCGCGTCCGCTGCACGCCGAGATCCGCCGGGCTCTGGAAGCGACGGAACGGCACACCTCACGCCCCGCCGTCGACCTGGCGGGTCTCGACGTCGCGGCTCACCGGGAGCGGATCGCCGGGCTGCTCCGGCGCATCAGTGAACAGGTCCGGGCCACCGCTCCCCGCCGTAAGAAGCGCAACCACCGCGGCGCCGACCTCATGGGAGCCCGGCTGCGCGGCGCCGACCTTCGGGGAGCGGATCTCCGTGGCGCCTGCCTGATCGCTGCCGATCTCACCGGCGCTGATCTGCGCCTGGCCGACCTCATCGGGGCCGACTTCCGCGACGCCGACCTCTCCGGCGCCGACCTCACCGGGAGCCTGTTCCTCACCCAGCCGCAGATCAACGCGGCCAAGGGCGACGCGAAGACGGCCCTTCCCGCGCTGCTGAGCCGCCCGGCGCACTGGACGGCACAGGGCCCTTCAGCTGGTCGGGTCAGGCCGGGCCCGGGGAGGGAGCCGGCCCCGGAGCGTCCTCTTCCAGGACTGACTTGAGACGCTGGAGCGTCGTGCGGATATTGCCCCGCTGGAACTGCGCGAACGTCTTCCCGCCCGTCGCGACGCGGTCGAAAGCGTTGGCCAGGACGTCAGGCCAGGAGCTCCGGTCATCGGTCCAGGTCTCGGTGACCCGGGTAGCTCCGCCCACGTCCTCGAAGAGGTAGTCCCACGTGGCGATGGGCCCCGGGAGCCGTGGCCGGCGCAGACCGATCGCGTGGACCCGGAAGGCGAAGCGTGCACCCGGATCGGCCGCGGTCACCGTGCACCGCGTCGACCAACGCATCGCGCCGCGCTTGTTGCTGCCGTCGAAGACCATGCCGACGTACGCCTCGCGCCTCTCGCCGCGGACGGTCGCCCCGCGGTTCTCGGGGCTCCAACGCCCCATCGCGGTGGGATCGCTGAGCCGTTCGTACACCTGGGCGGGTGTGGCCTCGATGATGATGCTGTCCGCTACGGACATGGTGCGGGGCATTGCTCGACTCCTTGTCCACGGCCGACGTTCGACCACTGTCGGGGAGGCGGTGAGTCCGCGCCGATGCCCCGGCACACACCTTACTTGCGAGTAGCTGCGAGGGGAGAGCAGAGGGAGGCAGACGAGGAGAACCCCCGTTGCACGGGCGGCTGACGTCACGCTGCGCCGGCCTCTCGGCCGTGCCCGCGGGGGCGGGCCCCGTGCCTCGCTCCGCCGCCTGGGCAGGGCCGGACGCGGCGCCTCGCTCCGCCGCTCCCCTCCGCCCGCACGCGCGGCGCGCACGGTCCGCGCCACCGTGCTGCCGGCCGTCGGAGCCCCCGCCCGCACGCGCGCACCAGGGCCCCGCTCATGCGGCCGGCGTCAGGCGCGCCACTGTGCCGGGCGCTCCGGCGACGCCTCTGCCAGAGCCTTCGTGATGGCGTCGACATCGCCCCGGTTGCCGTACACCGGCGTACCGGGCTGCTGACGCCAGGAGTCGTCCAGACCTCCACTGTCGACGGTGTCGAACCCCAGCTCGTCGATGAGGTCGCGCACGACCTGCTTGGTCGCCGCGTCGTCACCGGCCACCGGGAGCGCCTGTCGTCCCATGGAGCCCTGCGGACGGCCTCGGTCGAGGATGTCCTGAGCGTACGTTCCGTTGAACGCCTTGATCACGGGGTGGCCGATCTGCTGCTGGGTCCACCGGCTTTCCGGCAACCCGTCCTCGATGGCGGCGATACGGCCGTCGCGCTGTTGCGGATAGTAGTTTCCCGTGTCGATGACCGCGACGTCCTTTGCCGCGCCGCCCAGGAATCCCTCCGGCAGAGCGGGGACGGCCTTGAGCGGAACCGTCACGACGACGACACGGGCGCCTTTCGCCGCCTCGGACGCGGCCACCGGAGTGGCCCCCGTCTCCTCGGCGAGGGCCGTCAGTGTCTGGGGGCCACGGGAGTTGGCGACGGAGACGTCGTGACCCAGCGCGGTGAGACGCCGGGTCAGGTTGCCACCGATATTGCCCGCACCGATAATGCCGATCTTCATGTCTGCGGCCTTTCGAGGTTGCCGTGCCGATGACGGAGGTTCTGTCGCATCATCAACCCAGCTGCAACCGAACCTATTCCGTTCTCGAGAAGGGGAAATCGCCAACCTGCTCTCGCTCTTCCCCCCTCCGTCGGCGGTGGCTGGGAGGCCCCCGGCCCGTGTAGGCCGTTTGGGTGTCCTTGGCAGCCGGTTGCGCCGGGAGGGGGAGGATGTCCCACCGCACCGGCAGCCGCGGGTCCATTCTGGTCGCCGAGTCCGCACGGGCCGTCGACCGAAGGAGCGTCGTAGTGACGACGAAGGGCATCGCGCAACCGGTGGAGACCGATGCCGTAGACGAGGACGAGCTCCCGGTACGGGGCAAGGAGCCGGGCAATGTCGTCGTCAAGTGGCTGACCACCACCGATCACAAGACGATCGGCACGCTCTACCTCACCACCTCCTTCGCGTTCTTCTGTGGGGGCGGGCTGCTGGCCCTGGTGATGCGTGCCGAGCTGGCTCGCCCCGGGATTCAGATCCTCTCGAACGAGCAGTTCAACCAGGCGTTCACGATGCACGGCACGATCATGCTGCTGATGTTCGCGACGCCGCTGTTCGCCGGATTCGCGAACTGGATCATGCCGCTGCAGATCGGCGCGCCCGACGTGGCGTTCCCGCGGCTGAACATGTTCGCGTACTGGCTGTACCTCTTCGGTTCGCTCATCGCGGTGGCCGGCTTCCTCACCCCGCAGGGCGCCGCCGACTTCGGCTGGTTCGCCTACTCCCCGCTGTCGGACGCGGTCCGCTCCCCGGGCGTCGGCGCCGACATGTGGATCATGGGCCTGGCCTTCTCCGGCTTCGGCACGATCCTCGGCTCGGTCAACTTCATCACCACGATCATCTGCATGCGCGCGCCCGGCATGACGATGTTCCGCATGCCGATCTTCACCTGGAACGTCCTGCTGACCGGTGTACTGGTCCTGCTGGCCTTCCCGGT
>NZ_JBBBEN010000059.1:0-108745 GCF_037137275.1 Streptomyces pratensis
GTGGTCAGTCCTCCGAGGGGGTGAGGCGCTGGAGCTCTGCCTGGGTCGACTTGAGCAGGTCGTTCCAGGCCGCTTCGAACTTGTCGACGCCTTCGTCTTCCAGTAGCTGGACGACTTCGTCGTAGGAGACGCCGAGGTTCTTGAGGGTGTCGAGGTCGGTGCGGGCCTGGTCGTAGCCGCCGGCGACGGTGTCGCCGGTGATCTCGCCGTGGTCGGCGACCGCTTCCAGGGTCGCTTCCGGCATGGTGTTGACCGTGTTGGGGGCGACCAGGTCCTCGACGTACAGGGTGTCCTTGAGGGAGGGGTCCTTGACGCCGGTGGAGGCCCACAGCGGGCGCTGCTTGTTGGCCTGTGCCTTGTCCAGGGCGGCCCAGCGGTCGCCCGCGAAGACCTCTTCGTAGGCCTCGTAGGCCAGGCGGGCGTTGGCCAGGGCGGCCTTGCCCTTGGCGGCCTTGGCCTCCTGGGAGCCGATGGCGTCCAGGCGCTTGTCGATCTCGGTGTCCACGCGGGACACGAAGAAGGAGGCCACCGAGTGGATGGCGGAGAGGTCCAGGCCCGCGGCCTTCGCCTTCTCCAGGCCCGCGAGGTAGGCGTCCATGACCGCGCGGTAGCGCTCGAGGGAGAAGATCAGCGTCACGTTGACGCTGATGCCCCGGCCGATCGTCTCGGTGATCGCGGGGAGACCCGCCTCGGTGGCCGGGATCTTGATGAGGGTGTTGGGCCGGTCGACCAGCCAGGCCAGCTGCCTGGCCTCGGCGACGGTGGAGCGGGTGTTGTGGGCCAGGCGCGGGTCCACCTCGATGGAGACCCGGCCGTCCTGGCCGCCGGTCGCCTCGAAGACCGGGCGCAGGATGTCGGCGGCGTCACGGACGTCCGCCGTCGTGATCATCCGCAGGGCTTCCTCGACGGTGACCCCGCGGGCGGCGAGGTCGGTGAGCTGCTGCTCGTACCCGTCGCCCGAGGAGATCGCCTTCTGGAAGATCGACGGGTTGGTGGTGACACCGACGACATGACTCTGATCGATCAGCTCGGCCAGGTTGCCCGAGGTGATCCGCTTGCGCGACAGGTCGTCGAGCCAGATCGCCACGCCCTCGTCGGAGAGGCGCTTGAGTGCGTCTGTCATGAGTTGCATCTCCTCCTAGTGGTATCTACCGGCGTCAGCGCGCTGCGGCTTCGAGGGATTCCCGTGCTGCCGCGGCCACGTTCTCCGCGGTGAAGCCGAACTCGCGAAAGAGGACCTTCGCGTCGGCCGAGGCGCCGAAGTGCTCCAGCGACACGATCCGCCCGGCGTCCCCGACATACCGGTGCCAGGTCAGGCCGATGCCCGCCTCCACGGCCACCCGCGCCCTCACTGACGGCGGGAGCACACTGTCCTTGTAACCCTGATCCTGCTCCTCGAACCACTCCACCGACGGCATCGAGACCACCCGGGCCGGCACCCCGGCCGCCTGGAGCTGCTCGCGCGCCTGGACGGCGACGTGGACCTCGGAGCCGGTCGCGATGAGCAGCACCCGCGGCTCACCGCCCTCGGCCTCGAACAGGACATAGCCGCCCTTGGCCGCGTCCTCGTTGGGCTCGTAGACCGGCACGCCCTGGCGGGTCAGCGCCAGACCGTGCGGCGCGCCCTCGCCGAACACCTTGGTGTGCCGGCGCAGGATCTCACGCCAGGCGATGGACGTCTCGTTGGCGTCGGCCGGACGCACCACGTTCAGACCCGGAATCGCCCGCAAGGACGCCAGGTGCTCCACCGGCTGGTGGGTCGGCCCGTCCTCACCCAAGCCGATCGAGTCGTGCGTCCACACATAGGTCACCGGCAGGTGCATCAGCGCCGACAGCCGCACCGCGTTGCGCATGTAGTCGGAGAACACCAGGAACGTGCCCCCGTAGACACGGGTGTTGCCGTGCAGCGCGATCCCGTTCATCGCGGCGGCCATCGCGTGCTCACGGATACCGAAATGGACCGTGCGGCCGTACGGGTCGGCCTCCGGCAGCGGGTTGCCCACCGGCAGGAACGAGGACGCCTTGTCGATCGTGGTGTTGTTCGAGCCCGCGAGGTCGGCGGAGCCGCCCCACAGCTCCGGCACGATCTCGCCCAGCGCCTGCAGCACCTTCCCGGAAGCCGCACGCGTGGCCAGTGCCTTGCCCGCCTCGAAGACCGGCAGCCTCTCCTCCCAGCCCGCGGGCAGCTCACCCGCCGAAATCCGGTCGAAGTCAGCGGCACGCTCGGGGTTGGCGGTGCGCCACGCGGCGAACTCCTTGTCCCACGCGGCCCGGGCCTCACGGCCGCGGTCGAGGGCCTGGCGGGTGTGGCCGATGACCGCGTCGCAGACCTCGAAGGTCTGCTCCGGGTCGAAGCCGAGGACCCGCTTGGTCGCCGCGATCTCCTCGGCGCCGAGCGCCGAGCCGTGGGCCGCCTCGGTGTTCTGGGCGTTCGGCGCGGGCCAGGCGATGATCGAGCGGGCCGCGATGAACGAAGGACGCCCGGTCTCGGCCCTGGCCGCCTGGAGCGCCGCGTACAGACCCGCCGGGTCCAGATCGCCGCTCGGCAACTGCTCCACCCGCTGCACGTGCCAGCCGTAGGCCTCATACCGCTTCAGGGTGTCCTCGGAGACCGCGGTCTGGGTGTCGCCCTCGATGGAGATGTGGTTGTCGTCCCACAACAGGACCAGATTGCCCAGCTTCTGGTGCCCGGCCAGCGAGGACGCCTCGGCCGCGATGCCCTCCTGCAGACACCCGTCCCCGGCCACCGCCCACACCATGTGATCGAACGGAGAACTGCCCGCCGGCGCCTGCGGATCGAACAGCCCCCGCTCGTAACGGGCGGCCATCGCCATCCCCACCGCGTTCGCCACGCCCTGCCCCAACGGGCCCGTCGTCGTCTCCACCCCCGCGGTGTGACCGTACTCCGGATGCCCCGGCGTCCGGGAACCCCAGGTCCTGAACGCCTTCAGATCCTCCAGCTCCAGGCCGTACCCGGCGAGGTAGAGCTGGATGTACAGGGTCAGGCTCGAGTGGCCGGCGGACAGCACGAACCGGTCACGACCGATCCACTCCGGGTCCGCGGGGTCATGCCGCATCACCTTCTGGAACAAGGTGTACGCGGCAGGAGCCAGGCTCATCGCCGTGCCCGGGTGGCCGTTCCCGACCTTCTGTACGGCATCCGCGGCGAGAACACGAGCAGTGTCCACGGCCCGCTGGTCCACATCGGTCCACTGCAAGTCTGTGGTGATCGGCTTGATGCTCACCCTGAGTCAGGGCTCCTCTCCACTGTTGTAGCCGGTGACCGTTACCGCACCGGGCGTGGTCGAGCCTACCCCCGCCGTACGCCGCGCTTCCCGAGTACTTTCCAGAGTGCGGGCACCCCCGGGAGTTCGCCTCCCGACGCAACGTTCCAGCCGCCGCGCCGTCACGTCCCGGCCGCCGCACAGTCACCCCCAACACGACCCCACCCCCGCGAAGGACGGCGTATCCGCAACGTTTAGAGTGGTCGGGTTCGCGCAAGTCTTCACCGGGCCTCCACGCCCGGAGCTTGCTGGGATTTCTCTGTCAGGGGTGTGCGTGACGGCCGTCGAGTCCCGACCCGCAGGGGTCGCCTTGACTCCGAGCCCGGGGGGCCATCGCCCGTTCGGGGCCCGTGTCAAGGCGTTCGTGGCGCTTACCAAGCCACGCATCATCGAGCTGTTGCTCATCACCACCGTTCCGGTGATGTTCCTCGCTGCCCAGGGCGTACCCGACCTGTGGCTCGTCCTCACCACCACCGTCGGGGGGTATCTCTCCGCCGGTGGTGCCAACGCGCTCAACATGTACATCGACCGGGACATCGACGCGCTGATGGACCGGACCTCGCAGCGCCCGCTGGTCACCGGCATGGTCAGCCCTCGCGAATGCCTCGTCTTCGGCATCGGCCTCGGGGTGGTCTCCACCCTCTGGTTCGGTCTGCTGGTCAACTGGCTCTCCGCGGCCCTCGCGCTCGGCGCCCTCCTCTTCTACGTCGTCGTCTACACGATGCTGCTGAAGCGCCGCACCTCGCAGAACATCGTCTGGGGCGGCATCGCGGGCTGCCTGCCGGTCCTCATCGGCTGGTCCTCCGTGACGAACTCGCTCTCCTGGGCCGCCGTCGTCCTCTTCGCCGTCATCTTCTTCTGGACGCCGCCGCACTACTGGCCGCTGTCGATGAAGGTGAAGGACGACTACGCCAGGGTCGGCGTCCCGATGCTTCCGGTCATCGCCTCCAACCGGGTCGTCGCCAAGCAGATCGTCCTCTACAGCTGGGTGATGGTCGCGGTCTCGCTGCTGCTCACCCCGTTGGGCTACACCGGCTGGTTCTACACCGCGGTGGCACTGCTGGCCGGCGGCTTCTGGCTCTGGGAGGCCCATGGGCTGCAGAACCGGGCCAAGGCCGGGGTGACCGGCGGCAAACTCAAGGAGATGCGGCTCTTCCACTGGTCCATCACCTACGTCTCGCTCCTCTTCCTGGCCGTCGCGGTGGACCCCTTCCTCCGCTGACGCGTTCGCCGGACCCTCTGCGGGCGGTTCGCGTGGCCCACGCCACGTGACCCGCCCGTCGCCAGTTGGTCTACTCGTCGGTAGCATCCTGTCCATGGCAGAGACGGCAGCAGACGCAAGCGACACGGAACAGACTCCGCGGACGGACGCCAGGAAGGCCGCGCGCGCGGAGCGCAAAGCGGCGAAGCTCGCCAGCGAGATCGGCTCCTTCGCCAAGGAGCACGGCGGCGCGGAGGGGCAGCTCGCCTACCTGGGCCAGGCGGGCACCCGTATCGTCCTGGTCGGCGGGGACGGCGCCTGGGGCGACCTCGTGGCACCGGCGTACGCCGTCGCCGAGAACGCGACGCGCAAGGCCGGCATCACGATGCACGAGACCTTCGACGGTGAGTTCGCCGCCAAGGTCCGCACGGGCCCGTACGAGTGGTCCCGCATGGCCGGGATGCAGATCGGCGGCCCTTCCAACGACCGCTGAACCGCCCGGCGCGGGCCGCCGGTGGGCCCGGGGGGAGCGCGGCGCTCACCGCGCCGCACGCGAGCGGGGAGCAGAACGAGGGGCGGCGGGCTGGAAAAGCCCGCCGCCCCTCGTTTCGTTCTGCCCCCGTCGGCCCGGTCAGACGGCCGTGGCCGAAGCCGCCTCCGGCCGTTCGGCGGGCGGCCGCGGCAGCGGGGCGCTCAGGTCGTCGGTGCGCTCACGCACGCTCAGGACGAGGCGGAGCACGGCGATCCACATCACGGCCGAGCCGAACATGTGGACGCCGACCAGGATCTCGGGGACGTCGCTGAAGTACTGCACGTACCCGATCGCGCCCTGGGCCAGCAGCACGACCAGCAGATCGCGGGCGCGGGCCCGGGTGTCGGCGGGTGCGTCGACCACCCGCAGGGCGAACCACATCGCGACGGCCAGGGCGCAGACCACCCAGGCGGCGATGGCGTGCACATGGGCGGCCGCGGACCAGTCCCACGGCATCCGCGGTACGTCGCTGCTGTCCCCGGCGTGCTTGCCGGAGCCGGTCACCGACGTGCCGAGCACGATCAGCACCACCGAGGCCGCCACGATCGCCCAGGCCAGCCGGCTCACCGGCAGCGGAACCCGGGGGCGGGGCGGTCCGTCGCCCTCGCCGATCCGCACCCAGGTGAGCACCGTGAGGGCGAGGAGCGCGTTGGCGAGCAGGAAGTGCCCGGCCACGGTCCAGGGGTTCAGCCCCGCCCAGACGGTGATCCCGCCGAGGACGGCGTTCGCCAGCACGACCCAGAACTGCGCCCAGGCCAGCCGGGTCAGCTTGCGGCGGCGCGGCTTCAGGCTGCTGACGGCGACGATCGTCCAGCCGACGGCGGCCGACAGGACGTAGGTCAGCAGCCGGTTGCCGAACTCGATCGCGCCGTGCAGCCCCTGTTCGGGCGTCGCGAACAGGCTGTCGTCGGTGCACTTGGGCCAGGTGTCGCAGCCGAGGCCCGAACCGGTCAGCCGGACGGCCCCGCCGGTGACGATGATGAGGACGCTCATCATGACGGCGGAGAGCGCGGCACGCTTCACCACCCGGGTGGACGGCGTCCAGCGCTTGGCGATGAGGGAGATGGGGGTTTCCACGCCGACCATGGTAGGACGGGGCTTGTGCACGATTTCACGAGGGGGGGTGGGTTTCCACCCGCTTGCCGTGTACGTCCCGGGGCGCGAGCCGGCTCGTGTCCCGTCGGCGGGAGCCCCCCGCGTCACTCCCAGCGGAAGAACCGGGCGGCGGCCCCCAGCCCCAGCACCGCCCACCCGGCGAGGATTCCCGCGTCCGCCCACGGCAGCGACGCGCCGTGCTGGAGCACGTCGCGCAGGCCCTCCGAGAGCGCGGAGACGGGCAGCAGCCCCAGCAAGGACTGCGCGGTGTCCGGGAACTTGTCCAGCGGGACGATCACCCCGCCGCCGACCAGCAGCAGCAGGAAGACCAGGTTGGCCGCGGCGAGTGTCGCCTCCGCCTTCAGCGTCCCGGCCATCAGCAGCCCCAGCCCGGAGAACGCGGCGGTGCCGAGCACGAGCAGCAGCAGCACGCTCAGCGGGCCGCCCTGCGGCGACCAGCCGAGCGCGAGGGCGATGGACGTCAGCAGGACGATCTGGAGCGCCTCGGTGACCAGCACCGACAGGGTCTTCGCGGTCATCAGGGCCCAGCGGGGCAGCGGCGAGGCGGCGAGCCGCTTGAGGACCCCGTAGCGGCGCTCGAAGCCGGTGGCGATCGCCTGGCCGGTGAAGGCCGTCGACATCACGGCCAGGGCCAGGACGCCCGGAGCCAGGAAGTCGACCGACGCGCCCGAGCCCGTGTCCACGATGTCGACGGTGCTGAACAGCACCAGCAGCAGCGTCGGGATGATCACCGTCAGCAGCAGCTGCTCGCCGTTGCGCAGCAGCATCCGGGTCTCCAGCGCGGTCTGCGCGGCGATCATCCGGCCGAGCGGGGCGGCGCCGGGGCGTGGGGCGTACGTACCGGCGCTCATGCGCGCAGCTCCTTGCCGGTGAGTTCGAGGAAGACGTCCTCCAGCGTGCGCCGCTCCACGGAGATGCCCTCGGGCATCACGCCGTGCTGGGCGCACCAGGAGGTCACGGTCGCCAGCAGCTGGGGGTCGATCCGGCCGGTGATGCGGTACGTGCCGGGGAGCGGCTCCGCGGCCTCGGAGCCGCCGGGCAACGCCTTGACGAGCGAGCCGAGGTCGAGCCCCGTCCGGCCGGTGAAGCGCAGGGTGTTCTCCGCGCCCCCGCGGCACAGCTGCTCCGGGCTGCCCCGGGCGATGACCCGGCCCGCGTCGATGATCGCGACGTCGTCGGCGAGGGCTTCGGCCTCGTCCATGAAGTGGGTGGTGAGCACGGTGGAGACGCCGTCGGCGCGCAGCTCGCGCACCAGGTCCCAGGTGGAGCGGCGGGCCTGCGGGTCGAGCCCCGCGGTCGGCTCGTCCAGGAAGACCAGCTCGGGGCGGCCCACGACCGCCATGGCGAGGGCGAGCCGCTGCTGCTGGCCCCCGGAGAGCCGCCGGTAGGCGGTGCGGCCGCAGCCGCCGAGGCCGAGGCGCTCGATCAGTGCGTCCACGTCGAGGGGGTGGGCGTGCAGTCTCGCCATGTGGCGCAGCATCTCGTCGGCCCGTGCGCCGGAGTAGATCCCCCCGGACTGGAGCATCACCCCGATCCGCGGGCGCAGCCGCTCCGCGTCGGCGACCGGGTCGAGTCCCAGGACCCGTACGGTCCCCGCGTCGGGGCGGCGGTAGCCCTCGCAGGTCTCGACGGCAGTGGTCTTCCCGGCTCCGTTGGGGCCGAGCACGGCGCTCACCGCGCCGGCCCGGACCACCAGGTCGAGGCCGTCCACCGCGGTCTTGGCGCCGTACCGCTTGACCAGGCCCCTGACCTGTACGACGGGCTCGTTCTCCATGGCGGGCCATTCTAGGCAGCGGCCGCCGGAGGGCCTGCCGCGGGGCCGGATTAGGTAACCCTAAGTGATGAACCGCACCGTAGATCGTTCCGGACCGTGGTTGTCAGGGCGGGGCGAATTACGCAACAATGGTGTTGTGAAATACGACGGACGGGCTCCTCAGGAGGACCTCGCGACCGGTGAGCGCTCGACGCGCAACCGGGTCGCGCGCTCCATCCTGGACCACGGCCCCTCCACGGTCGCCGATCTCGCGGGACGGGTGGGCCTCACCCAGGCCGCCGTCCGCCGCCATCTGGACGCCCTCGTCTCCGACGGCGTAGTGGAGGCCCGTGAGAAGCGGGTCTACGGGACACGGACCCGTGGCAGGCCCGCCAAGGTGTTCGCCCTGACGGACTGCGGCCGGGACGCCTTCGACCAGTCCTACGACAAGCTGGCGGCCGACGCGCTGCGCTTCATCGCCGAGTCCGGGGGGGACGAGGCGGTCGCCGCCTTCGCCCGCGCCCGGATGGCGGCGATGGGCGAGGCGTACCGCTCCGCGGTGGAGGCCGCGGAGCCCGAGCGCCGCACCGAGGCGCTGGCCGGAGCCCTGACCGCCGACGGGTACGCTGCTACGGCGCGAAGCGCGCCGGGCCCGCAGCAGGGCGAGCAGTTGTGCCAGCACCACTGCCCGGTGGCGCATGTCGCCGAGCAGTTCCCACAGCTGTGCGAGGCGGAGACGGAGTTCTTCTCCAGCCTCCTCGGGACCCATGTGCAGCGTCTGGCCACCCTCGCCCACGGCGACGGCGTGTGCACGACCTATGTGCCGCGCAGTGGCCACGCAGCACCCCCCAAGATCACCCATTCAGCATCTGCAAGCACGGCCGGGAGGAACCCCGCATGACGCTCCCCACGGAGACTGCCCACCCTGAGCTCGAGGGTCTGGGTACCTACGAATTCGGCTGGGCCGACTCCGACGCGGCAGGCGCGGCGGCGAAGCGCGGTCTGTCCGAGGCTGTCGTCCGCGACATCTCGGAGAAGAAGAACGAGCCCGAGTGGATGCTGAAGCTGCGGCTCAAGGGCCTCAAGCTCTTCGGCAAGAAGCCCATGCCCAGCTGGGGCTCGGACCTGTCGGGCATCGACTTCGACAACATCAAGTACTTCGTGCGGTCCACGGAGAAGCAGGCGGAGTCCTGGGAGGACCTGCCCGAGGACATCAAGAACACGTACGACAAGCTCGGCATCCCCGAGGCGGAGAAGCAGCGCCTCGTCGCCGGTGTCGCCGCGCAGTACGAGTCCGAGGTCGTCTACCACCAGATCAACGAGGAGCTGGAGGCGCAGGGTGTCATCTTCATGGACACCGACACCGCGCTGAAGGAGCACCCGGAGCTCTTCAAGGAGTACTTCGGCACCGTCATCCCCGTCGGTGACAACAAGTTCGCCTCGCTGAACTCGGCCGTGTGGTCCGGCGGCTCGTTCATCTACGTGCCCAAGGGCGTCCACGTGGACATCCCGCTCCAGGCCTACTTCCGCATCAACACGGAGAACATGGGCCAGTTCGAGCGGACGCTGATCATCGTGGACGAGGACGCCTACGTCCACTACGTCGAGGGCTGCACCGCCCCGATCTACTCCTCGGACTCGCTGCACAGCGCCGTGGTCGAGATCGTCGTGAAGAAGGGCGGCCGCTGCCGCTACACGACCATCCAGAACTGGTCGAACAACGTCTACAACCTGGTCACCAAGCGGGCCGTGGCCTACGAGGGCGCGACCATGGAGTGGGTCGACGGCAACATCGGCTCCAAGGTGACCATGAAGTACCCGGCGGTCTACCTGATGGGCGAGCACGCCAAGGGCGAGACCCTGTCCATCGCCTTCGCGGGCGAGGGCCAGCACCAGGACGCCGGCGCCAAGATGGTCCACATGGCCCCGAACACCTCCTCCAACATCGTCTCCAAGTCGGTGGCGCGAGGCGGCGGCCGCACCTCCTACCGCGGTCTGATCGAGATCGGCGAGGGAGCGCCGGGCGCGAAGTCCAACGTGCTCTGCGACGCCCTGCTCGTCGACACGATCTCGCGTTCCGACACCTACCCGTACGTCGACGTCCGCGAGGACGACGTGTCGATGGGCCACGAGGCGACCGTCTCCAAGGTCTCGGAGGACCAGCTCTTCTATCTGATGAGCCGCGGACTCACCGAGTTCGAGGCCATGGCGATGATCGTGCGAGGCTTCGTCGAGCCGATCGCCAAGGAGCTGCCCATGGAGTACGCCCTGGAGCTCAACCGGCTGATCGAGCTGCAGATGGAGGGTTCGGTCGGCTAGGTCCTCGCCCGAGGACTCCCGGGGGCGGCCGCGCACGGCCGCCCCCGCCCCACCGCATCCCCCGACCTCTTGACTGAGAAAGCGAGCACTACGACAGCCATGGCTGAGGCTCAGAACACTCCGGCGGGCTCCACCACCGCCGGCTCTATCGCGGTGGCCGCCGAGTCGACCGTCGCCACCCGAATGAGCGCACCCCCTTCCTTCGACGTCGCGGACTTCCCCGTCCCGCACGGCCGCGAGGAGGAGTGGCGCTTCACGCCGCTGGAGCGGCTGCGCGGGCTGCACGACGGCACCGCCGTCGCCACCGGAGACGGTGTGAAGGTCGCCATCGACGCGCCCGAGGGCGTCACGGTCGAGACCGTCGGCCGCGACGACGCCCGGCTCGGCAAGGCGGGAGCCCCGGTGGACCGGGTCGCCGCCCAGGCGTACTCCTCCTTCACGCAGGCCTCGGTCGTCACGGTCGCCAAGGAAGCCGTGCTCACCGAGCCGATCCGGATCGCCGTGCACGGCGAGGGCGGCGTCGCCTACGGCCACCAGGTCATCGAGCTGGGCGCCTTCGCGGAGGCCGTCGTCGTCATCGACCACACCGGTGACGCGGTGCTCGCCGCCAACGTCGACTACGTCCTCGGTGACGGCGCGAAGCTGACCGTCGTCTCCGTGCAGGACTGGGACGACACGGCCGTCCACGTCGGCCAGCACAACGCGCTGGTCGGCCGGGACGCCTCCTTCAAGTCGGTCGTCGTCACCTTCGGCGGCGACCTGGTCCGCCTGCACCCCCGGATCGCCTACGCGGCCCCCGGCGGCGAGGCGGAGCTGTTCGGCCTGTACTTCACCGACAAGGGCCAGCACCAGGAGCACCGCCTCCTGGTCGACCACAACACCCCGCACTGCACGTCCAACGCGGTGTACAAGGGCGCTCTCCAGGGCGACGGCGCGCACGCCGTGTGGATCGGTGACGTCCTCATCCAGGCGGCGGCCGAGGGCACCGACACCTACGAGATGAACCGCAACCTCGTCCTCACCGACGGCGCCCGGGTCGACTCCGTGCCCAACCTGGAGATCGAGACCGGCGAGATCGTCGGCGCGGGCCACGCCTCCGCGACGGGCCGTTTCGACGACGAGCAGCTGTTCTACCTCCAGTCCCGCGGCATCCCGGCCGACGAGGCCCGTCGTCTGGTCGTGCGCGGGTTCTTCGCCGAGCTGGTCCAGCAGATCGGCCTGCCGGACGTCGAAGCGCGTCTCCTCGAGAAGATCGAGACCGAGCTGAAGGCGTCCGTCTGATGGCCTTCGTCAAAGCCTGTGCGCTGAGTGAGCTGGAGGACGACACCCCCAAGCGGGTGGAGCTCGACGGCATACCCGTCTCCGTCGTCCGCACCGAGGGGGAGGTGTTCGCGATCAACGACATCTGCTCGCACGCGAACGTGTCCCTGTCGGAGGGCGAGGTGGAGGACTGCGCGATCGAGTGCTGGCTGCACGGATCGTCGTTCGACCTCCGTACCGGCAAGCCGTCCGGCCTTCCCGCGACGCGCCCCGTCCCCGTATACCCCGTAAAGATCCAAGGGGACGATGTGCTCGTCTCCGTCACCCAGGAGTCCTGAGTCACCCATGGCAACGCTTGAAATCCGCGACCTGCACGTCACCGTCGAGGCGGACAACGCCACGAAGGAGATCCTCAAGGGCGTCGACCTGACCGTGAAGCAGGGCGAGACCCACGCCATCATGGGCCCCAACGGGTCCGGCAAGTCCACCCTCGCGTACTCGCTCGCGGGGCACCCCAAGTACACGATCACCAGTGGTTCGGTCACCCTGGACGGCGAGGACGTCCTGGAGATGTCCGTCGACGAGCGGGCCCGTGCCGGCCTGTTCCTCGCCATGCAGTACCCGGTCGAGATCCCCGGCGTCTCGGTCTCCAACTTCCTGCGCACCTCCGCCACCGCCGTCCGCGGCGAGGCCCCCAAGCTGCGCACGTGGGTCAAGGAGGTCAGGGAGACGATGGCCGAGCTCCAGATGGACCCGGCCTTCGCCGAGCGCAACGTCAACGAGGGCTTCTCCGGCGGTGAGAAGAAGCGCCACGAGATCCTTCAGCTGGAGCTCCTCAAGCCGAAGATCGCCGTCCTCGACGAGACGGACTCGGGTCTGGACGTCGACGCTCTGAAGACCGTCTCCGAGGGTGTCAACCGGGTCCGCGAGTCCGGCGAGGTCGGCACCCTGCTGATCACGCACTACACCCGCATCCTGAAGTACATCAAGCCCGACTTCGTGCACGTCTTCGCGGGGGGCCGCATCGCCGCCTCCGGCGGTGCCGAACTGGCCGACCAGCTGGAGAACGAGGGCTACGAGGCCTACACGAAGGGTGGCGCTTCCGCGTGACTGACGCCCGACAGGGGCTCACCGGCCTCCTCGACACCGAGGCGATCCGCAAGGACTTCCCCATCCTGGACCGCACGGTCCACGACGGGAAGAAGATCGTTTACCTGGACTCCGCGGCCACCTCGCAGAAGCCGCGTCAGGTCCTCGACGCGCTCAACGAGTACTACGAGCAGCACAACGCGAACGTGCACCGCGGCGTCTACACGATCGCCGAGGAGGCCACCGCGCTGTACGAGGGCGCCCGCGACAAGGTCGCCGCCTTCATCAACGCACCCAGCCGCGACGAGGTGATCTTCACCAAGAACGCCTCCGAGTCGCTCAACCTCGTGGCCAACATGCTCGGCTGGGCGGACGAGCCCTACCGGGTGGACAGCGACACCGAGATCGTCACCACGGAGATGGAGCACCATTCCAACATCGTGCCGTGGCAGCTGCTCGCGCAGCGCACCGGCGCGAAGCTGAAGTGGTTCGGCATCACCGACGACGGCCGGCTCGACCTGTCCGACATCGACGAGATCATCACCGAGAAGACGAAGGTCGTCTCCTTCACGCTCGTCTCCAACATCCTGGGCACCGTCAACCCGGTCGAGCAGATCATCCGCCGCGCCCAGCAGGTCGGCGCGCTGGTGTGCATCGACGCCTCGCAGGCGGCCCCGCACATGGTGCTCGACGTGCAGGCGCTCCAGGCGGACTTCGTGGCCTTCACCGGTCACAAGATGGTCGGCCCGACGGGCATCGGCGTGCTGTGGGGCCGACAGGAGCTCCTGGAGGACCTGCCCCCGTTCCTCGGTGGCGGCGAGATGATCGAGACCGTGTCGATGCACTCCTCGACCTACGCCCCCGCGCCGCACAAGTTCGAGGCCGGTACACCCCCGATCGCGCAGGCCGTCGGCCTCGGCGCGGCCGTGGACTACCTCTCGGCGATCGGCATGGAGAACATCCACCGGCACGAGAAGGCGATCACCGAGTACGCGGTGAAGCGCCTCCTGGACGTCCCCGGCCTGCGGATCATCGGTCCGGCGACGGCGGAGGACCGCGGGGCGGCGATCTCCTTCACACTCGGCGACATCCACCCGCACGACGTGGGCCAGGTCCTCGACGAGCTGGGCATCGCCGTCCGGGTCGGCCACCACTGCGCGCGGCCGGTCTGCCTGCGGTACGGAATTCCTGCGACGACGCGAGCGTCGTTCTATCTGTACTCCACGCCCGCCGAGGTCGATGCCTTGGTGGACGGGCTGGAGCACGTCCGGAACTTCTTCGGCTGAGGGTGGACTGGTGAAGCTCGATTCCATGTACCAGGACGTGATCCTGGACCACTACAAGCACCCCCACGGGCGCGGTCTGCGGGACGGCGACGCCGAGGTGCACCACACCAATCCGACGTGTGGTGACGAGATCACGCTCAGGGTGAAGTACGACGGCGAGACCATCGCCGACGTGAGCTACGACGGCCAGGGCTGCTCCATCAGCCAGGCCAGCGCCTCCGTGCTGAACGAGCTGCTCGTGGGCAGGGAGCTGTCCCAGGCGCAGCGCATCCAGGGTGCTTTCCTGGAGCTGATGCAGTCCAAGGGCCAGCTGGAGCCCGACGACGCGATGGAGGAGCTGCTGGAGGACGCCGTCGCGTTCGCCGGTGTCTCCAAATACCCCGCCCGGGTCAAGTGCGCGCTGCTGAGCTGGATGGCGTGGAAGGACGCGACGGCCAAGGCGCTGTCCGAAGGGAAGACCGCATGAGCGACAACGAGACCGCGACCATGAAGCCGGCCTCCGAGGAGGAGGTCCGCGAGGCGCTGTACGACGTCGTCGACCCCGAGCTGGGCATCGACGTCGTCAACCTGGGCCTGATCTACGGCATCCACGTCGACGACGCCAACATCGCCACCCTGGACATGACCCTGACGTCAGCGGCCTGCCCGCTGACCGACGTCATCGAGGACCAGGCGAAGTCCGCCACGGACGGCATCGTCAACGAACTGCGCATCAACTGGGTCTGGATGCCGCCGTGGGGCCCGGACAAGATCACCGACGACGGGCGCGAGCAGTTGCGCGCGCTGGGGTTCAACGTCTGACGCTTCGCTGAGCGCGGCCGGCTGCGGGACAGCACGTCCGCGACGCCACCCCAACGGCCATGCCCGCCAGGCACCCTGGCGGGCATGGCCGTTCGGCTGTTCCGGCACGAGGCCGGTCGGTGTCCGCGCGCCCCGCGTGCCGGGCGCGCCTCAGGAGGGGGAGGCCGGCGGCGGGCCGTACTGCTCGGGCAGCGACTGCGCCGCCTCGGCCAGGACCGGGCCCAGGTTCTCCGTGCGCATCCTGCGGTCCACGTACAGCAGCCCGACCACGAGCGGCGGGAAGAGCGCCGAGAAGAGCTGGGCGATCATCTGGCTGATCAGCGACAGCACCATGACGCCGCCGAGGACCGCGACGACCTCCCCGGCGCTCGGTTCGGACTCCAGGCCGCTGGGGTCGAACACGCCGGGGAGCATGCCGATCAACTGGAACGGCATCTGGATCATGTAGCCGACCACGGACGCCAGCCCGTAGGCGAGCAGCGTGATGCCGAAGACCCGCCACCAGCTGCCGCGCACCAGTTGTGCGGAGCGGCGCAGGGCCGCGACCGGGCCCTGGCCCTCGAAGACCACGACCGTCGGGGCCAGGGAGAACTTCACCCAGAGCCAGACCGCCACCGGCCCGAGGGCCAGCAGGCCGAGGAGGCTGCCCCACATCAGGGGGAGCGCGCCGTCCGCGTCGCCCAGCGAGACGAGGTAGACCATCAGGCCGACGACGGCTGCCATGAGGAGGACGACGGGGACGATCGCGGTCAGTGCCACCAGGAACACCGCGCCGATCATCGCCCGGACCCGCGACCAGGCGCGGCTCCAGACGGCCCCGAAGCGGATCGGGCGGCCCAGGACGGCCTCCTGGAGGACCACCGGGACCGCCGCCTGCGTGACGGCCGACGCCAGCAGGTACGTGATCACGCCGATGACCATCAGCACGCCGAACGCCACGCCCAGCGGGATCAGCTCGGCCGCGTCGGGAGAGCCCGGATAGTCGGACTCCGCCAGGTCGTCCAGGCCCGGCGCGATGGCCCCGAGTGCGACGGCCAGGGCGGCGACCATCACGAGTGTCGCCGCGCCGAACAGCGTGACAGCCATTCCGACCAGCGGCTTCCAGTAGCGTCCGAGCGTCGAGAAGGCGCCGCTGAGCATGTCCGAGACCCTCAACGGCGCCAGGGGTATCACCCCGGGTCTGGGCGGCGCCGCCCACCCGCCCGTCCAGCCGCCCGGTCCGTGCGCCCCTCCGTGGAAGGGCCCCCCGCCGTGAGGCGCGCCCCCGTACGGGCCGCCGCCCCACCCTGCATCCTGCGCCACTGCGTCTCCGTGATCTCGTCGGGCCCGTGCTGTCGGGCCGTGGTCCTCGGTCGGGCCACCGTAGCGCTCCCGTGTGATCGGATGATATGTACAGCCGTACGCATCGTTGGGTACGGTTGTACGTATGGGACACGCATACGGACTGCTCGCCGCCGCCATCGCGGCGGAGGTCGCCGGGACGACGGCGATGAAGTACAGCGACGGCTTCACCCGGCTCTGGCCCTCGCTCGGCACGGCGGTGGGGTACCTGATCGCCTTCACCCTGCTCGCGCAGACCCTCAAGACCCTCTCCGTGGGCACCGCGTACGCGATCTGGGCCGGTGTCGGCACGGCGGCCGTCGCCCTCATCGGCATGCTGTTCCTGGGGGAGTCCGGCAGCCTGGTCAAGATCGCGGGCGTCGCCCTGGTCGTCGCCGGGGTCGTCGTGCTCAATCTCGGCGGGGCGCACTGATGGCCCGGCGGTACGATCCGGACCGGCGGACACGGATCATCGACGCGGCGCTGCGCGTGGTCGCGGCCGACGGCATGGCCAAGCTCAGTCACCGCACCGTCGCCGCCGAGGCCGATGTGCCGCTGGGGTCGACCACGTACCACTTCCGCTCGCTCGACGAGCTGCTGGTCGCCGCCCTGCGCCGGTGCAACGAGAACTTCGCCCAGACCCTGCGCGACAGCGGGATACCGGTCGCCGGCGACGGGCCGGGCGCGGGTCTCGCCGACGAGCTGACCCGGGTGCTGGGCCAGTGGTTCACGGGCGACCGTGGCGCGATGGAGCTGGAGTACGAGCTCTACCTGGCGGCCCTGCGCCGTCCCGCGCTGCGCCCGGTCGCCGCCGAGTGGACCGAGGGCGCCGTGGAGGCGCTGTCCCGGCGCGTCGATCCCGCGACCGCGCGGGCGCTGGTCGCGCTGATGGACGGCGTCTGCCTCCAGGTGCTGCTGACCGGCGCCGACTTCGACGCCGGATACACCCGGGAGATGCTGGACAGGGTCGTGGCCGGCCGGGCCTGAGCCGCGGGCCCGGCCGCCCGGCCCGACCGGCAGCCGAGACCGGTTCGCCCGAGCGGGCCCCGGCCGGTTAGGTTGCTGTTCATGACCGACACGACTTCCCAGGGCTCTGTCCGCACCACCGGCGCCGTCGCCGCCGGCCTCGCCACCGTCGCCGGTGACGGCACCGTCCTCGACACCTGGTTCCCCGCGCCCGAGCTGTCCTCGGCCCCCGGCCCCGCCGGCACGCAGCGCCTCGGCCCGGACGAGACCGTGAACCGGCTCGGCGAAGGGGCCGCCAAGGCGGTGGGCGTGGACGCCCGGCGCGGCGTCGAGATCGTCGCCGTCTCCACGGTCATCTCCTCGCTCGACGACAAGCCGCTCGACGCGCACGACGCCTACCTGCGCCTGCACCTGCTCTCGCACCGGCTCGTCCAGCCGCACGGCCAGAACCTCGACGGTCTCTTCGGGCTGCTGTCCAACGTCGCCTGGACCTCGCTCGGCCCGGTCGCCGTCGACGACCTGGAGCGGGTGCGGCTCAACGCCCGCGCCGAGGGCCTGCACCTCCAGGTCTCCTCGGTCGACAAGTTCCCCCGGATGACGGACTACGTCGCCCCCCAGGGCGTACGCATCGCGGACGCCGACCGCGTCCGGCTCGGCGCGCACCTCGCCGCCGGGACCACGGTCATGCACGAGGGCTTCGTCAACTTCAATGCGGGCACGCTCGGCACCTCCATGGTCGAGGGCCGCATCTCCGCGGGCGTCGTCATCGGCGACGGCTCCGACATCGGCGGCGGCGCCTCCACGATGGGCACCCTCTCCGGCGGCGGCAAGGAGCGCATCATCATCGGTGAGCGCTGCCTGGTCGGCGCGGAGGCGGGCGTCGGGATCGCGCTCGGCGACGAGTGCGTCGTCGAGGCCGGCCTGTACGTGACCGCCGGCACCCGCGTCACCCTGCCGGACGGCCAGATCGTCAAGGCCCGCGAGCTCTCCGGCGCCTCCAACATCCTCTTCCGTCGCAACTCGGTCACCGGCGCCGTCGAGGCCCGTCCGAACAACGCGGTGTGGGGCGGGCTCAACGAGGTCCTGCACGCCCACAACTGACGCGGCCACGGCCCTGGCCGGCGTCAGGCCGCGAGGAGCTCCTCGTACGCCCTGCGCAGCCCGTCGGTCGCCTCGCGACCGGCGGGCAGCAGCGGTTCACGGACCGGCCCCGCGCCCAGGAGGGCCTTCACCGCGACGGTTCCGGGAACACCGCCCGCCATCACCAGCTCGGTGAGACGGACGGTGAGCCGGTTGAGCCGGGCCGCCTCGTCCGTGCGGCCCGCGTCGAACGCGTCCAGTGGCGCCCGCATCCGGCCCGGGACGACATTGGCGACCGTACTGACATAGCCCGCGCCGCCGAGCGCGTACAGCGGCAGGTTCAGCTCCTCGCACCCCGAGTAGTACGCGAGCGAGGTACGGGCCATCACCTTCGTCGAGCCGAGCAGGTCGTAGGCGCAGTCCTTCACCGCGACCACGCGCGGGTGCCCCGCGAGCCGCACCAGGGTGTCCGGCTCGATCCGGGTGCCGGTGCGGCCGGGGATGTCGTACAGCATCAGCGGAAGACCGGTGGACTCCGCGACCCGCAGGAAGTACGCCTCGACCGCGTCCTGCGGCGGGCGGCTGTAGTACGGGCTGACCACCAGCAGCCCGTCGGCGCCCGCCTCCTCGGCCTCGCGCGCCAGACGCACGGTGTGCGCGGTGTCCGCACTGCCGACGCCCGACAGCAGAGCCACATCGCCGCCGACCTCCGCGCGGACGGCTCGCAGCAGGGCGGCCTTCTCGGCATCCGTCGTGGTGGGGGACTCGCCGGTGGTGCCGCTGAGGACGATGCCGTCACAGCCCTCGGCCACCAGCCGGGCCGCGTGCCCCCGAGCGGCGTCCGGGTCCAGGGCGCCGGAGGCGGTGAAGGGCGTGATCATGGCGCAGAGGGTGCGGCCGAAGGGGCGCGGGGCAGTGGCGGTCATGTCCGCAGTCTCGGTCGCGGAACCGCCGGGGTCCACTTAGATCTTCTTGGCGGCACCGGCAAGAGACGCTGAAGTGTCCCGGCCCCTCCCGGGCCCTCTGGCATGATCGAACGCACAGGCGACGGACTGCGGTGAGGGGCGGACGGAATGGGCGAACGCGTACGGGCGCCGGGGGCGGCCGTCCTGTCGGCGGTGGCGCTGATGGCGCTGACGGGCTGCTCCGGCTTCCTCGTCCCGGCCGGTGAGGGCGTGGCGGGCCCCTCTCCGTCCGCCTCCCCGTCGGCCTCCCTCCCCGGCCCCGGCATCGTCCGCGCGAAGACGCCGCCCCCGGCGCCCGGGCAGAGCACGCCGGCCAAGGGCGCCTTGGGGCTGGAAGCCCCGGCCTCGCCCCCTCCCGGGGGCTGCCCCGCCTCCGGGGTCGTCGTGGACATGGGACAGGTGCAGACCGCGATGATGCACCGCGCCGTCGTGCTCACCCTCACCAACTGCGGCAGCGAGCCGTACGCCGTCGACGGCTACCCCTCGATCCGGGCCCTCGGCGAGGACGGCGGGCCCATCCCGGTCAAGGTCAACCTGGCCGGGTCGTACTTCGGCCAGGACCCGGGTCCAGAACCGGTGTCGCTGGCCCCCGGCCGCTCCGTGAGGTCGGTCCTCGCCTGGGTCTCCACCCCGGAGGGCGGCGACCTCATCGAGGGCGACGCCCTGGAGATCTCCGCCGCCCCGCGGGTCCCGGCGCGGGTCTTCCCTCTGGAAGGGCACGACATCCGGCTGATGGACGAACTCAACATGACCGCGTGGCGCACCGAACCGGCGACCTGACACGGGGCCTTTCCGGAACGACCTTGACCTCAAGCGGACTTGAGGTGCGACGGTGGGCGCACCGCCGCACCGAACGGCTGCGGCAGGAGAGGGGAACACCCATGAACACGCGCGTCACCGACCGCCCGGACCCGACCCGTACCGACGCCAGGATCGCCAAGGCCAGCACCTGGGACGTCGGCACGCCCGAGCGCCAGCAGCAGGCCGTCGACGCCATCCGCAGGACCTGGGAGCACCGCGAGTGGCCGCACCCGGGCCTGCTCTCGTACAGCGTCTACACGGGGGAGGACGGCGCCACCCTGCTGCACTACTCCCAGTGGACCGGCGAGCAGGCCTACCAGGACTTCGTACGGGAGAACCGGGACACCCGCAACGCCGAGATCGACGCCGCAGTCCCCGGCATCGAGCGCGTCCAGCTGCACACCTACGAGCTGTACCGCTCCGGGCTCCGGACCGAGGGCGACACCCGCGAGCCCGGGACCGTGGTCATCGTGGACGTCGAGTTCGACGGGCCTGACCCGGCCCGGCAACGTGCCTGGGTCGACGCGGTGTTCGAAGCGCTCGGCGACGACGGCGAGAAGCCCGCGGGCGGCATCGCCGCCCACTTCCACGTCAGCACCGACGGCGCCCGCGTCCTCAACTACGCCGAGTGGGAGAGCGCCGAGCACCACATCGCGGCCCTGGCCGCGCCCGGCGAGGGCATCGGCTCCCCCTCCCCGCTGTGGGAACGCGTCCAGAACTACCCGGGCGTGACCGGCGGCGGCGTCCACCGCTACACCCCCGCGCTGAGCCTGGAGCCGGAGGCGGGCGTGTAGGAAGCGGGCGTTCGGGCCGGCCCTGGTCAGGGTGCGGGCGGCGGCGAGAGACGCGGCCGCCGCCCCCGGCGGGTGATCCGCACGGCATCCGGGGGGAGTCCCCCAGGCTCTCCGGCCAACCCGCCCCTCGCTCACCCGAACCGGGCGGCATGCGGCGAAATACGTCTAGGCTTGGACGGCTGAACCGCGTACGCACCCCGTGCGCCCCCGAGCACGCACCGAGGAGAACCCCCGATGTCCGCAGAGCGCCCCTCCCTGCCGCCGGTGCGGCTGAACTCCGAGGCCGAACTGGCACGGGACGCGCTCGCCGCTCCGTTGCTCGTCCGCGCCGTCCGGCTCGCCCGCTGGGCCGGGCCGCGGACCCGTGTAGGGGCCGGCGGGGAGCTCGTGGAGGCGCAGTTGCCCGCGGCCGCGGAACACCTCGGGCTCCCGGCCGACGCGGAGGGCGCCGCCTACGCCAGCGAGGCCTGGCGGCTCGCGGTGGACACCGGTCTCCTCGACGTCACGGACCCGGAAGAGGAGGACGAGAGCGGCGAGGCCGAGGGGACCGTCACCGAGGGCGAGAGCCTGGCGCTGCTCACCGGCGGCTCCCCGCAGGACGTCCTGGGCATCTGGCTCGACGGCCTGGAGGCCGTGCACGCCGACGCCACCGCTCCTGTCCTGGACGACTTCGCCGACCTCGTCGGCGAGGACGGCTCGATCGACTTCGACGCCCTGGACTGGGACCCGGAGGCCGAGGCGGAGTTCCTCGACGGCGTTCTCGGCAACCTGTACCTGCTCACCCTCGCGGACAACGGCGCGGGCGAAGGGCCGGTGCCGCTGCCCGCCCTCGCCGCCTCCATGCTCGTCCCCGACGACATGGGCGAGCCCACCGACGACGTCCTGGAGCAGGTATCGGAGGCGATGGTGCGCCTCGACGACCAGTTCCGGCTCCTCGAACCGATCGGAATCGTCGAGTACCGGCCGGTCGACGAGGCCCTGCTGGTCGAGGAGGGCGACGCGCCGGTGGACGCCTCCGTCGCCGGGGCCGACGAGGAGGACGTCACCCGGTACGGCATGGTCAGGCTCACCCCTCTCGGCCTCTACGGCGTCCGGGCCCGGATGCTGGAGGCCGGCGTGGACGCCCCCGCCGTCGGCGACCTCGCGGGCAAGGGCGCCGACGCCCTCCTCGACGGCATCTCCCACTACCCGGAGTCCGCCGCCCGTGCCGAGGTGAAGCTCTGGCTCGCGGGGTACGGGGCCGAAGGCGCGGCGACGGCCGCGGCCGAGCTGCTCGCCGCCGCGCGCGGCACGGACGAGGGAGCGCCGCTGCGCCGCCTCCACTGCCAGCAGGCCCTCGCGCTCGTCGGCTCAGAGGCGGAAGCAGCCGTGCGCGCGGTGCTCGACGACGCCGAACTCGGCGGCCTGGCCCGCGTGTGGCTCGCGGAGCGGGGCGCGGCCGACGTCCCCGCCCCGCCGCAGAACATGATCTTCTGGCTGGCCGTCGACACCATCGCCGCACAGCTGGACGCGGACGGTGAGCTGGACGAGCTCCAGGGGCTGGTCGAGGGGCTCTCCTCGCAGCACACCGGCTTCTTCGACGAGGTCTGGCGCGTCGACCACCCGGCCACCGCCGACGTGCTGGAGGCCATGGGCCGACTGCACAGCGACAAGAAGGCCGCCAAGGACGCCCGCAAGGCGGCCTTCAAGGCCCGTTCCCGCGTGGGGGGCTGAGCGCCCGTTCGCGCGTGGGCGGCTGAGGGAAGCCGGAAACCGGGTCTCGCTCGGGGCCCGGGGCCAGGGGCCCGTCCGTGCGGAGCCTGTCCGGCCTCGCACGGACGGGCTCCGGTGGGAGAAGCACCACACGTTCGAGGGTCTTTCCGGGGCGGCGCTCCGCGGGATCGCGCCGTCGGGGAGGGGCTCCCGCGCTGACCGGGCGCGGTGAAGGCTGATTACGAATGCGGCACTTCTGCGGCCCCGGGGCGGGCGGGCATGGCGTCGGGCCTTTCCAGGGCGCATACTCGACGTAATGAAACAGTCAGCCGGATCCCGGCGTCACCTGCCCTCCAGTCCCTTCAACCGCCCGGCTCAGGACGCTCCACCGGTCGAATGCTTCGACGTGGGCGACCGGGTGTCGCACGACCAGTTCGGGCTCGGCAGGATTCTTGCTGTCGAGGGCGACAACGACGCAGTCCTCATCGACTTCTCGGGGCGCCAGGGAAGAATCCTGAGCCCGTACTCCAAGCTGACCAAGCTCTGAGAGGCGAGACGAGCACGAGCAGCGACCGTCTTACCCGGGTTCGGGGCGCCTGAGTCACCTCAGACGCCCCGGACTCCGTTGCGCCCGGCCTCCCGGAGGCCTTCGGGGCCGGAGGCAGGGACACCGGTGCGCTACAGGGACTTGGCGGCCGGCTTCACCATGCCGCGCACGGTGCGTGACTTCACGAACTCGCCCATCGCGGTCATCTCCCACTCGCCGGTGAACTGCTTGATGAGCTTGGCCATCATCACACCGGTCTGCGGCTCGGCGCCGGTCAGGTCGAAGCGGACCAGCTCTTCGCCGGTCGCGTCGTCGATCAGCCGGCAGTAGGCCTTGGCGACCTCGTTGAACTTCTGGCCGGTGAACGAGTTGACCGTGAAGACCAGGCCCGTCGCCTCGGCGGGGATGCGGCCCAGGTCCACGACGATGACCTCGTCGTCCCCCGCGCCCTCTCCGGTGAGGTTGTCGCCGGAGTGCGTGATCGCTCCGCCGAGGATGGAGAGCTTGCCGAAGTAGCAGCTGTCCAGGTGATTGCGGTGGGGGCCGTAGGCGATCACGGAGGCGTCCAGGTCGATGTCCTTGCCGCGGAACGCGGGCTCCCAGCCCAGGCCCATCCTGACCCGCGAGAGCAGGGGGGCGCCGCCCTTGACCAGGGAAACGGTCTGGTTCTTCTGGAGATTGACGCGGCCCTTGTCCAGGTTGATCTTCCCGGAGCCTGCGGGCGCGGCGGGGGCCGCCGGAGCGGCGGGCGCTGCCGGTGCGGCGGGCGCCGCCGACGGAGCGATGCGGGGGTCGACGGTGGCGGGGGCGGCCGGGGCCGCGGGGGCGGGCTCCTCGACCGAGACGCCGAAGTCCGTGGCGATCCCGGCCAGCCCGTCGGCGTAGCCCTGACCGACCGCACGGGCCTTCCACGCGCCGTTGCGCAGATAGATCTCGATGACCAGGAGCGCCGTCTCCGAGCCCAGCTGCGGCGGGGTGAAGGTGGCCAGCGCGGCGCCGTCGTCCGCGTTGCGCACGGTGGCGGTGGGCTCGACGCCCTGGAACGTCTGTCCTGCGGCGTCCGGGCTCGCGGTGACGACGATCTTCTCGATGCCGGGCGGGACCGCCGCGGTGTCCACCACGATGGCGTCGGGTGCCGAGCCCCCGCCGGAGCGGTAGGTCACACCGGGGCCCGTGGGCTGGTTGTAGAAGATGAAGTCGTCGTCGGAGCGCACCTTGCCGTCAGCGGTGAGGAGCAGGCCCGAGACGTCGAGCCGCACCGGAGCTGCGACGTCCACCGCCACACGGGCGACGGAGAGAGGGATGTTCGAGCCGGGGGTCATTGCGGTCATGCACGGGGTAACGAACGACCTCGCCCCGCCGTTCCCTCGTTTTTGCCGTTTCTTTGCCTCGGGGCGCTCCGGTCGTGCCCGGTGGCCGGCGACCCTCAGCCGCGGTTGCGCGGATGGGCGCGGGCCGTGCGCTCGTTGTCGGCCGACGCGGAAGTGTCAGTGCCTCCGACACCGGAAGTGCCAGTGGCCCGTACGCCTGTCGTCCGGCTCGGCGCGCTCCTGGTCCCGCCCGCCGGGGTGGTGGTGTCGAGTTTCTCGTGCAGGGCGGTGAAACCGATCTGCCGCTCGCGCAGGGCGGCGACCATGTTCACCAGGTCCGGGAGGCCGCGGCCGTACCGGTCCAGGGAGGGGACGACGAGGACGTCCCCTCCCTGGAGGAAGGCGTGGCAGGCCTTCAGCACGGGGCGCAGGTCGTTCTTGCCGGACTTCTTCTCGGGGAAGACGCGCCGGCGCCCCGCGAGGGTGAGGGCGCCGATCTGCCGGTCGAGCCTCTGACCGCCGGTGGAGCCCCGGGCGTAGCCGATGCGGATCTCGGTCGGGCGGAGGGGAAAGGCGCCCAGCGGGTCGTCGCCCAGCGTGCTGAGGGCGCTGGTGAGGCTGGTCACGTGGTGATCGTGCCATCTCTTGAGGCTGCGGTGGCCGCCTTTGCCCGGCGGCCGTCGCAGGGGGTTACGCGGTGGCCGTGTCCGGGCCGGGGGCGTGCGCGACGAGGGCGTGGGCGGCTGTGGGGTGGGCGGGCAACAGGGCGCCGATGCCGGTGAGACGCAGCAGCCGGTCAAGGCGGTCGGGGACGGCGGCGAGGACCAGGGTGCCGTCGGCGGTCTTGGCGCAGCGGTAGATGCCGATGAGGGCGCTGAAGCCCGTGGAGTCGCAGAAGGTGACGGCTGCGAGGTCCAGGATCAGGCGCCGGTGGCCTTGTTCGATCAGGGCCAGTGCCTGGGCGCGCAAAATGGGGGCGGTGGCTATGTCGAGTTCCCCGGCGACGTGGGCGAGGGCGAGGTCGCCGTCGGTGTGCTGTGTGGTGAGGTTGAAGTCGGTCACGGTCGGCTCTCCGGCGTCTCGCCGGCGGGGGCGATGGTGTGGGCGGTGGCGATCGCGGTGAGGGCGTCCGCGTCACGTGCGAGGGGGACGGACAGGGCCAGCAGGGCGACGTCGTCACAGGCCCCCTGGGGCGTGGCGTCGAGGAGGTCGACGGTGTCCCCTATGACCTCCGCCGCGCCGACGGGCCCGGTGCGTGCGGAGAGGAAGCGGGTCAGTCCCTCGTCTCCGATCATCTCTCCGCCCAGGACGCGGGCCTCGGTCAGTCCGTCGGTGTAGAGGAGCAGTCCTTCGCCCGGTGCGAGGTGGAAGGTGTGGGAGGCGAAGCGTGCTTCGGCGATGGCGCCGATGAGCATGCCGCCCTGAGGGCGTACCTCTTCCACCGTCCCCTGTCCGCGCAGGTGGTAGGCCGGAGGGTGCCCGCCGGTGGCCACCGTGACGGTGAACCCGTCGTTCTCGTGGGGTTCCAGGGCGCCGAAGACGGCGGTGCAGAACCGGGTGCCGACGGCAGGGTCGAGGAGCAGCGCCGTGTTCAGTGCGGTGAGGACTTTGTCGGGGTCGGGGTCGATCAGGGCGGCGGCGCGCAGGGTGTAGCGGGTCAGGGAGGTGACGGAAGCGGCTTCGGGGCCCTTGCCGCACACGTCTCCGAGGAAGAACGCCCACCTCGTGTCGTCGAGGGGGAAGACGTCGTAGAAGTCGCCGCCCACATCTCGCGGGGAGGCGGTGGCGTAGTGGCAGGCCAGTTCCAGCCCCGGGACCACCGGCAGTGCCGGCGGGAGCAGGGTGCGCTGGAGGGTGGAGGCGAATGCCTGGATGGCGGCCATGTCGCGTTCCGCGCGCTCGCGGGCTTCCTCCTGCTCGATGCGCCGCTCCTGCTCGGTGCGCAGGGTGTTCAAGGCCGCCAGACGCATCTCCAGCTCGTCGAGCACGATCGAGGCCAGGTCGGCGAGGGTGGCGGTGTCGTCCTCGGTGATCAGGCGCGGCTTGGTGTCGAGGATGTTGACGGTGCCCAGCCGGTGCCCGTCACGGGTGGTGATCGGCGCGGCGGCGTAGAAGCGGACCGCCATCGGTCCGGTGACCAGACCGTTGTTGACGGCGACGGGGTCGGTGAGAGTGTCCGGGATCACCAGCGTTTCGTCGGCGAGGATCGCCGAGCCGCACAGGCCCGGCTCACGGCTGATCTCGCTCACGCCCTCCAGACCGTGCACGGCCTTGAACCAGATCCGGTCCTCGTCCACGATCGTGACGCTCGCCACCGGCACCTTGAACAGCCGGGCGGCCATCGCCGCGACGCGGTCGAACGCGCCGTCGGGCGGGGTGTCGAGGATGTCGTAGCGGCGCACGGCGTCCATCCGGGCCGCTTCTTTCACCGCACTGAGCGTCTGCCTGCCCGGTGTGTTCGCCGGGCCGGTCGCGTGTCGCGCTTGCGGCATATGTGCCTTTCCTTGACACGCCGGCCTCGGTGGTCGGCGACTGTCGCAGCCTAGACCGGCCTTCTGCCGTCAAGAAGCGCGACGTCCTCACCGACGACGTCCAGTACGGCCTGCGCCTCATCGATTCCGACGGGACGACTGCCCACTGACACACCTCATCGGGACGACTGACACCAGCTGCCGGAGCCCACTGTCATCCTGATGTCGTCCGACACTCATTGCCGTGCTGGTACGCGCCGGTCCAGCGCGCCATCACCAGTTGGGCGTCGCCGTGCGGTTCGCAGGAGAATCCGGAAGGTCTCGGCATGCTCCCGACCTGCTCGGCGGGCCGCGTTTCCCTTGACCTGCTGTCAGAGGCTGTCCTAGCGTTACGGCGTTCAGCATGATGGACATCGATCAGATGTGTGCCCATCCGTATCTGCTCAGGGAGCGCCCGTGAGGTCCTCGGTCTTCCTCTATCCGTGGGACGTCGTCGGGGACCCGGCGGCCGCGGCCCGGATCGCGGACCTCGGCGTCGGCCAGGTCACCCTGGCCTCGGCCTACCACTCCACCCGGGCCCTGACCCCGCGCCACCCGCGCCACCGCATCGTCACCGCCGAGCACGCCGCAGTCCTCTACCCGCCCGACCCGGCCCGCTGGGCGGGGCGGGCCCTCGCTCCCCGGGCCCAGACCTGGGTGGAGGGCGACGATCCCTACCAGGAGGCGTCCTGCGCCCTGGCCGCCGCCGGGATCGAGGTCCACAGCTGGGTCGTCCTCGCGCACGACTCCCGCCTCGGCGCGGAGCACCCCGGCACCTCCGTGGTCAACGCCTACGGGGACCGCTACCCCTGGGCTCCGTGCATCGCCCGCCCCGCGGTGCGCGCGTATCTCGTGGAGCTCGCGGCGGAGGCCGCCGCCCGGCCCGGCGCGCGCGGCGTCGAACTGGAGTCCTGCGGCTGGTACGGCTTCGCCCATCTGCACGCCCACGACAAGGTCGCCGGGGTCGGGCTCGGCGACGCGGCGCAGTACCTCATGTCGCTGTGCTTCTGCGCCGACTGCCGCACCGGCTACGGCGACGAGGGCTGCGACCCCGGCGAACTGGCCGCCGCCGTCCGCAGCGCCCTGGAACCGGCCTGGTCGGGCAGCGGCTCCGCGGAGGCGGGCCGGGAAGGCGTCGAGAAGCTGCTGGGCCCACGCCTCGCGGACGCCTCCCTGCGGTGGCGCGTCCGGGCCGCCCGGGCGTTCCAGGAGTCCGTCGTCGCCGCCGTCCGCGCCGCGGCCCCGCCCGGCTTCCAGGTCCTGCTGCACGCCGACCCCATCCCTTACCGCACCGGGGCCAACGTCGGCGTCGACCCGGACCACGTCCTCACGGTGGCCGACGGCGTGGTGCTGCCCTGCACCGGGCCCGACGCCGTGCGTGAAGCGGTGCTCGGGCCGTTCGCGGGGCGTGCCGGGGTGCTCGCGGCCAACTTCGGCGTGGTCACCGCCATGGGCGGCAGCCCCCGCACCCTGGAGCGGGACGCGGCGCACGCGGCGTCGCTCGGCGCCGACCAGCTGCGCCTGTACCACGCGGGGCTCGCCTCCGGACCCGACCTGGAGTCCGTCGCCGCCGCGCTCTCACGGCTCGGGTGAAGCGGGGCGGCCGGACGCCGGAAGGCGACGGTGTGCCGTCACCGCCGCGACCAGGAGCCCGGCCCGCCCCGCCGGTCGCCGTCAGCGCCCCGGCGTCCACCGCCGCGGCCCGGTGCTCGCGACCCAGCCGTGCGGCTCGTGGTCCGGAGCGAGACGCCCCGCAGGCATGGGGCGGACGCCCCGGACGCCCCGGAAGCGTCGACCGCGACGGCCGCCGCCCCGGCGGCCTGGAGGGGCAGCGGCCCACCGGGCGTGGGACGGTCCGCCGCCTCGAAGGCCCCGCCCCGAGCCGCCGGCGTAGGCGGAGCCGGGCCGTGGCCCTCACCGTCCCAGCGCCGCCCTCATCATCTTCTGGGCGACCGGCGCGGCAAGGCCGTTGCCGCTGACCTCCGAGCGCGCAGAGCCGGAGTCCTCGACGATCACCGCGACCGCGACCTCCTTGCCGTTGGAGCGGTCCTTCGCGTAGGAGGTGAACCAGGCGTACGGAGTGTTGCTGTTGTCCACGCCGTTCTGCGCGGTCCCCGTCTTTCCGCCCACCTCGGCCCCGGCGATCCGGGCGTTGGCGCCGGTGCCCTCCTCGACGACCGTCACCATGGCACTGCGCAACTGCTCTGCGGTCGACTCCTTCACCACGCGCTTCGTCTCGCCGTCCCCGGTCTCCTCCAGGGTGGAACCGTCGCCGTCGGTCACCCGGGACACCATGTGCGGCGCGGCCAGTTCACCGCCGCCCGCCAGGGCCGAGGCCACCATCGCCATCTGGAGCGGGGTGGCGGTGACCTCGAACTGGCCGATGCCCGTCAGCGCCGTCTGCGCCCGGTCCATGCCGGTCGGGTAGACGCTCGTCGCGGCCCGCACCGGGATGTCCAGTTTCTCGGTGTCGAACCCGAACGCGTCCGCCATCTCCTTGACCTCGTCCTGGCCGAGGTCGGCGGCCGCCTTCGCGAACACGTTGTTGCAGGAGTACTGGAGGGCGGTGCGCAGAGTCGCGTTCTCGCACGGGGCTGACGCGTTCTCGTTGCGGAGCACGGTGGTGGTGCCGGGCAGGGTGTACGGGTCGGGGCTCTCGGTGGCCTCGTCGACCGACCCGTACAACCCGTTCTCCAGCGCGGCGGCCGCGACCACCAGCTTGAAGGTGGAGCCCGGCGCCAGGGGCTGCCGCAGCGCCCGGTTGACGAGCGGCTTGTCCTCGTCGTCCAGCAGTGCCTTCCAGGTGTCGCCGTCGGCCGATCCGCTGATCCCCGCCGGGTCGTAGGAGGGGGTGGAGACCATGCCGAGGACGCGCCCGGTCTTCGGGTCGAGGGCCACGGCCGCGCCCTTGTCGTCGCCGAGCGCCTCGTAGGCCGCCTTCTGGACGTCCGGGTCGATGGTGGTCAGGACGCTGCCAGGCGCGGCCCGCTCGCCGGTGATCAGGTCCGCCGGATTCTTCAACCGGTCGTCCGTGCCGTCCAGGACGTTGCTGTAGACGCCTTCGAGCTGGGTCGCCCCGAACGCCTGCGAGCTGTAGCCCGTCACGGCCGCGTAGAGCTCGCCCTGCGGGTAGGTGCGCTGGTAGCGGAGGTCGCCGCCGCTTGACTCCTTCGATCCGGTGACCGGCGAGCCGGCCACGATGATGTCCCCGAGCGGGCGCGCGTACTGCGCGATGGTGTTCCGCCGGTTGTGCTCGTCGTCCGCGAGCGCCCTGGCCTCGTATGCCTGCACCCAGGTCGCCCGCACCAGCAGCGCGAGCACCATCAGCAGACAGCAGACCGAAGCGTGCCTGATTGTCTTGTTCATCCCGCTGGAGGGACGAGTGGGGCCGCCGGGGACGTTCCCGTTCGTGCGCGTTCTCACCGTTTTCTCACACGGCGCCGGGTCCCGCACGGCTCGCCCCGGCGTGCAGGGACCGGACGCGTACGCCGCGATGACGGCCTGGGCGAGGTCCCGCGCACCGGGCTTCGCGAGCACGGCCGTCGGCGTGCGCACCGCCGCAGGGGGGAGGCGCGAGTCGCCGCCCGCGAGCAGGCCCGCCGCAGCCCCGCGCGGGGCGCGGGCGGCCCCGCCGGTTCAGAGCCGCCGGGTCGCGAGGGTGAGCCGGTCCCGGGCGTCGAACAAGGCGTCCTTGACCGTCTGTTCGTGTCCGGGGGTGAGCCGGGCGACCGGCACCGAGCAGCTGACCGCGTCCCGCGCCGGCGTCCGGTAGGGGACCGCGACGCCGAAGCAGCGCAGGCCGAGGGTGTTCTCCTCGCGGTCGACCGCGTACCCCTGCTCGCGGACCAGGCGAAGTTCTTCGATCAGCTTCTCCCGGTCCGTGATGGTGTGCTCGGTCAGCGCCGGCAGTGTCTCGGGCAGCATCGAGCGGACCTGCTCGTCGCTGTGGGTGGCCAGCAGCGCCTTGCCGAGCGAGGTGGAGTGGGCGGGCGGCCGGCGGCCGACCCGGGTGAAGGGACGCAGGTGGTGCGGGGACTGCCGAGTCGCGAGGTGGACGACGTTCGTTCCGTCGAGGCGGGCCAGGTGGATGCTCTCCGCCGTGTCGTCGGCGAGCCGGTCGAGGGCGGGCCGGGCGGCGGCCACCACCTCGTCGCCGTCGATGTACGACGTGCCCACCAGCAGGGCGCGCACTCCGATCCCGTACCGGGTGCCGGTGGCGTCCGTCTCCACCCAGCCCAGCTCCACCAGGGTGCGCAGCAGCATGTAGAGGCTGGACTTGGGGTATCCGACGGCCTCCTGCACGGCGGCCAGCGGGTGCATGCCGGGCCGCCCCGCGAAGTATTCGAGGAGCTCCACCGTCCGCACCGCGGACTTGACCTGTGCTCCACCGGACTCGGCGACCGACATCGCCCACGCCCCCTTCTCCAGCTCTGCGGCTCTTCCCGCGCATCATCGCCCGAGAAGCCCGCCCCTGCGGATTGCCAACACGGAACGTGCGGAAATAGAGTTCCGGTACATTCACATCCAGGAACGCCGTTCAGAATACCGAACACTTTCTGAGGTGGTCCCAGGACCGGGAAGGAATCACGGTGAGCGCAGCACCAGTCTGGAGTGTCGACCCCCGAACCGGGAACCCGCGTGAGCAGGTCGCGGTGGAGGCCACCGCCGAGGAGGTCGGCCGAGCCGTCCGAGCGGCCCACGCCGTACGCGACGCCCTCGCCGACCGGACGGCGCGCGCCGCGTTCCTGCGGGCGGCGGCCGAGCTGCTGGAGGAGACCGGCGAGCACATCGTCGAGGTCGCCGACGCGGAGACCGCGCTCGGACCGGCTCGACTCGGCGGCGAACTCGCCCGTACAGCAGCCCAGTTGAGGGCGTTCGCGGAGGTCGTCGACGAAGGCGCCTATCTCGACGTCCGCATCGACCACGAGGACGGCAGCCGGACCCCGCCCTGGCCCGACCTGCGCCGCTACAAGATCCCGCTCGGGGTCGTCGCCGTCTACGCGGCGAGCAACTTCCCGCTCGCCTTCTCCGTGCCGGGCGGCGACACCGCCAGCGCGCTCGCGGCCGGCTGCCCGGTCGTCGTCAAGGCGCACCCGGACCACCCGGCGACCTCCGAGCTGTGCGCCTCGGTCCTCAGGCGCGCCGCCGCCCGCGCCGGGCTGCCCGAGGACGTGGTGGTCCTGGTGCACGGCTTCGACGCGGGCGTGGCGCTGATCCGCCACCCGCTGGTGAGCGCCGCCGGGTTCACCGGGTCGGTGCGCGGTGGCCGGGCCCTGTTCGACGCCGCCGCGGCCCGGCCCGTCCCCATCCCCTTCCACGGCGAACTCGGCTCCCTCAACCCGGTCGTCGTCACCGGGGCGGCGGCCGCGGAGCGCGCCGAGGAGATCGGCGCCGGGCTGGGCGGCTCGGCGACCCTGGGCGTCGGCCAGTTCTGCACCAAGCCCGGCTTCGTCCTGGTGCCCGCGGACGGGGACGGCGACCGGCTGCTCAAGGCCCTCGCCGAGACGGTCAGCGGCGCCGGCGCGGGCGTCCTGCTGGACCACCGCATCCGGGACGCCTTCCTCACCGGCGTGCGCGAGCGGGCCGCACTGCCGGACGTCGAGGCACCCGTCACCCCCGGCGCGGGCGGCGAGCACACCGTCTCCGCCGGATTCCTCACGGTGCCCGCCGCCCGGTTGACCGCCGAAGGCCCGCACGACGCGCTGCTGGAGGAGTGCTTCGGGCCGGTCACCGTGATCGCCCGGTACACCTCGCAGGAGGAGGCCGCCGCCGTCCTCGCCCGGCTTCCCGGGAACCTCACCGCCACCCTCCAGGCCGCGACCGCCCGCCCCGACCCCGCCGCGGCCCCGCTGCTGGCCGCCCTCGCCCCGCTCGCCGGACGCGTCCTGGTCAACGGCTGGCCGACCGGTGTCGCCGTCGCCCCCGCCCAGCACCACGGCGGCCCCTACCCGGCCGCGACGTCCCCCTCCACCTCGGTCGGCGCCACCGCGATCGAACGCTGGCTGCGCCCGGTCGCCTACCAGAGCACGCCCGAGGCGCTCCTGCCGCCCGAGCTGCGCGAGGACAACCCGCTGGGCCTGCCCCGCCGGGTGGACGGCCGCCGCGCGTAGACACCGCCCGAGGCCCCCTCTCTTCGCCCTGGGCCACGGGTCGGCCCCCGGGCCCCACGTCGGTCCCCGGGTTCCGGCGGGCCCGGGAGCCGACGTGGGAATCACCCGGCTCCCTCCCGTGTTCGCTCATGAGACCCGGCGCACGGAGGGGCCCTCCGTGCGCTGTCGCGACCCCTGGAGAGAAGAAGAGTCATGCGCGTCGAGATCTGGAGCGACATCGCCTGCCCTTGGACCAACAGAGCCATAGGTTAGCGCGCCCGGTCTGACCTGGGTAGATGCACGAAGAGGCCCCGCTCATGCGCCACGGGGGAGGCACACGAACGGGGCCGTCAAGGGGGTGCAGCCGGTCAGCCGGGGGCGCGTACCGATGCCGTCTGAGAACGCAGCTCCGCGAGACGACGTTGGTACAGCGGGCCGATGGCATGTGCGCCCCGCGCCTCACTCGGAGTGGCCTGTTCGATCAGGTGATGGGACACCGCCCGGAGGTGCGCGGCCCACGCGATGACGTGCTGTTGAGCCGTCCGCCCGCATTCCTGCGGTTCACCAGGGAGGCACAGCGGGAGATCCGGCCCGAGCTTGTTGGCAGCGTGCCGGACGTACCGAGCGATGGTCAGCCATTCGTCCTCGGTTTGTTGAATGGCGTTTCCGTCGCCCTCCCACCCCCAAGGGCCGAAGTCGTCCCCGTGATCGTCCATGTGTGCGCTCCCTCATGATCAGCGGATTAGGCCGGTGCGCCGATCGTAGCGGCGCTCTCCGCCTCCCTGGGGTCGCAGTGCCCGACCGAGGGAACGCACGGACCGCACGGCCCGCACATGGGCAGGAATTGCGGAGGAGTGCACGACTGGACACCATCGTCGTGGACCGACGCGATATCGGCCGCAACCTCGGCCATCTGTGCGCCGCCCCAGATATCGGAGATCGGCTTTTCCAGCACGTTGCCGAGAGTCAGGAACCGACCGAGGACACACGGCCACACGTCGCCGGTCGGGCCGATGGCGCATTTCTCATGGGCACAATGCCCGCACAGATCAGCGATGGTCGGCGCGGCCCCCTGACTGGCTCTCCCGAATGCGCGGGTACGGTCTCCGCCGACCGTTCCGACACCGAGCGCCGTAAGGTCCTGCGCCGCTTCCTGTACCCGCTGTCCGTCCCGCACGGCGACCACTCCGCCCCGCAGCGGAATACCGAGGGAAAGCGCCTTTTGCGCGTTGGCGCGCGTCTTCTTGTGCGCCCCTCGGAGTTGCGTCACCGCGTCGTGTTCCTCGGCGCTGTCCGAGTAGTACGACGTGGCGAGCTTGACGCCGAACTCCCCGAATGCGTCCCACAGTTCCGGGCGAATATGGGTCATGTTCGAGAACACCTCGATACCGAGGCCCCGTCCGTGAGCGTGCTTGATCAGCGCGGGCAGACGCGGGTAGAGCGTCGGCTCTCCGCCGATGAACTGGACATCCACGGTTCCCATGTCGGCAAGCTGGTCTATCACGTTCAACCAGTCCCGCACGGTCATGGTTCCGTGTGTTCCCTTGGGCCCGCTGTCGGCGTAGCAGTGATCACAGAACTCGTTGCAGAGTCCCGTGATCTCCAGCCACGCGAATAAGAGACGGTTTCCGGCAGTGCTCATTGCAGCTCCTTATGACCGTTGGTGTTTGGTGCCCCGCCCCTGTCGAGAATGCGGATGCGCGGGGGACGAATCCGGATGCGTTCGACAGGGGCGGGAGTTCACAGGCGGCCGGTAGCGGCCAGTGTGAGAATCGCCGTACCCGACGCGGCGACCGTGAACACGAACACAGACCAGCCGAACCGGCGTACGTACTTCACGCGCTGTCCAGCGGCACGCAGTTGGGGCAGTCGTCGGGGGGAACGGAGACGGGGGATGAGTCGGGCCGGGGAGGTAGACCATCCCGGAACGCTTATCCAGCGCACCGTTGTAGCGCGTCCACCAACCGGCCGGAGAGCCCCTGTACGGGCTTGCGGGGCCGTCTGTGAGGCTGACTGGCTTCGGGGGCGACAGAGGGCGCGTACGTGGCTGCTGTGCCTTCGCGGCGGCCGTCACCGCTTGCCCAGTCGCTTGGTCCCGTCCGGGTCGGCGCAATCGATGTGCCGATAGATCGTGACGGGGGAACCGGACTGCCGCTCGATCGTTCCGCGTCGGCAGCGCTCAAGGGTCTTGACCGGCTTCATGCAGGCCGGGCAGGTCTCACCCGAGGGGGCGAACGTCGTGTACTCCCACTGTCGTGCGTCGGTGTCTTCCGTGGTCGCGCTCGCCATGGTTCGCCTTCCCATCAAGTCCGCTGGTAGTGCTGGGTGTTGGCCTAGGCAAGCGCGGCGAGACGGCAGGGACCACAGCAGAAAGGCCGCACTCATGCCGCACCCTGGCCGCACTGGATACGCTGGCCAGGGCAGACGGGTATTTCCCGAGAGGAGACCGGCCACGATGACCAGCAGGCGGCGGAGGTTGGCGGAGCGCCGGAAAGCGTGCGGGTACAACCAAGAGGAATTTGCGGAAGCGGTCGGCGTCGATCGCTCAACAGTCCAGCGCTGGGAAAGCGGAAAGACTGACCCGCAACCCTGGCAGCGACCGAAGATCGCAAAGGCGCTGTCGCTCACCTCGGCGGAACTCGACGCACTGCTAGTCCCGGACGCGTACGCACCGCCACAGTCGCGCACTGCTTGGATTTCTGACGCCTCGTCAGATAGTGACGACGAATTCGATGCGCTCGAATTGGCGCGACGCGTATCCGCTAGCGACGTGGGAAAAGAAACGCTAGGTCGCCTAGAACACGCATTCGATGAACTGGCAATGAAATACCCGGTGTCACCACCACAGGACTTGCTCGAAAGAGTAAGGAAGCATTCCGCTTATGTCTCGCACCTCATGGATGCGCGCATGACCCTTGCGGAGCAGCGCCGCCTCTACGTCGTTGGGGGGTGGTTCCAACTCTTGGGGGCCACGCTGCATATCGACCTGAACCAGGAACACGCGGCGACGGCTCGTTTGCAGACAGCGGCCACCCTTGCGCAGCACGCAGACCACCGCGAAATCGAAGCGTGGTGTTACGAGACTGACGCTTGGCGAGTGCTCACCGATGGCGACTACGCACGCGCGCTAGAACTCGCACAGATTGCACAGGAGTTGGCTCCGGCCGGAACGTCTGCTGCCATTCAAGCGACAGCGCAGGAGGGCCGGGCGAGAGCGCGACTCGGGGAGGGGCCCGAAACTTATGCAGCCATTGAGCGAGTGCAACGCATGTCGGCCGCAATGGTTCCACGCAAGGGCACCGAGCATCACTACCAGTACGATCCCGGTAAGGCGCTGGCCTATACGGCAACGACGCTGGCATGGGTGGGAGATCCCGCAGCGGAGGACTACGCGCGACAGGTAATCGCGCGACTCGCTCCTGCTGAAGATGTGGAGAAATGGCCGCGCCGAGTGGCATCCGCGAACATCGATTTGGCGCTGGCATTGCTCGGAGGTGACCGACTGGATGAGGCGTGCAACGCAGCACAGCGGGCCATACTGTCCGGCCGTATCGTGCCGTCGAACCACTGGCGTGCGCTTGAGGTAGTCAAGGCCGTGGAACAACGACAGCTCCCGGAAGCGTCAGACCTGCGGGAGGCATACCAGGGGTTGAAGGCACTCCCGCGCGGTGAGAGCACCTAGGAACGTTCCTAGGTGAACTCCTTCCCCGCGTTTGCCACGCCTTCAAAACTTAGGTGGCGAAAGTCCTTGGGACCGTTGGGCCGTGCCGCGCAAGGACCCTTGATTGCTTTCGCTGCTGCTGCCTCTCGCTGCGTCTTTTGCGTGTGGTGCCAGCGGCAGATCAATTGGAGATTGTCCAGGGCGTGTCAACGTCGGTACCGGGTGCCTCGCAGCGCTCGCCAATGTGCACTAAGCCCCCCTCGCAGCGACCCCCCCCGCCCGTCGAATTGTGCGGGCCCGCAGACGCCCCCAGTTGGCCGGTAGCCGGTCGCGCCGGTTGCTCGTCTCCCATCCCATGGGGCGGGTCCTTTCAGGCAGCGAGCGGGGCCGGTGGCGTCCTTCCAGCCGACCCCGCAACACCCCATGGCTAGATGGTTGCCCACTCGTTCTCTCGGGGGTCCTTGCGCTCCTCTCCATGGTCATCCGTTCGCCGAAGTCGGACCGCTCCGGCGTAGGGGTTGGCCGTGCGTCTCCGGCGTTTACGAGCGAGCCCGTTAAGCGAAAACCCAAGAGAATCGGTAAAACTCCTGGTCAGAGCGGTGTGGCTCCGTTGGTCCATGGGTGCCCGTGGTGCTACATCGGCAAGGCCCGTTTCGAGAAGGGCCTCGCCGAGTTCCCCCACCGGGACGAGGTCGAGGTGGTGCACCGCTCCTTCGAGCTCGACCCCGGGCGAGCCAAGGGCGACACCGCGCTCGTGGTCGACATGCTGGCCGACAAGTACGGCCGCACCCGCGAGGAGGCCGCCGCCATGGAGGCCGGCGTCGCGGCCACCGCGCAGGCCGAGGGGCTCGGCTACCGCACCGGGGGCCGGGACCACGGCAGCACCTTCGACATCCACCGGCTGCTGCACCTGGCCAAGGCCCGGGGCCGCCAGGACGAGCTGCTGGCCCTCGCCTACCGGGCGAACTTCGCCGAGGAGCGCTCCGTCTTCGACGACGAGGTGCTGGTCGCCCTGGCCGTGGAGGCCGGTCTCGACGCCGCTGAGGCCCGCGCGGTGCTCGCCGACCCCCAGGCCTATGCCGAGGACGTCCGGACGGACGAGCGCGAGGCGTCCGAGCTGGGCGTCGGCGCCGTGCCGTTCTTCGTCCTCGACCGTCGCTACGGGATCTCCGGCGGCCAGCCGTCGGAGGTCTTCGCCCAAGCGCTGGAGCAGGCCTGGAGGGATCGCCCCGCCCCTTCGCCGACCGCCGTCGGCGCAGACGCGGTGGCCTGCGACGCGGACGGGGCCTGCGAGGCTACGGGGCGCTGAGTCCTGACCCGAGGCATCCTGATGCCGCCGAGAGGCGAGCCATAAGCCATTCTATGAGTGCCCCTTAACTCTGCGTCATTGACTTTGTGTCGAGGGCGCTACAGGGTTGGGGGCATGAGGATCTCCACGCTCAGTCGGGCGGTCGCCGCCGAGTTCGCACCCGAGGTCACCTACCTCAACACCTCCAGCTGGGGTCTGCTGCCCCGCCGGACGATCGCCGCCGTCAAGGCCCTGGCCGACGAGAACGCCGCCGGCCGCCGGGTGGGGGTGGGCGACTTCGAGGCGGTGGAGGCCGCCCGCGTCGGTTTCGCGCGGATCGTTGGGGTCCACCCGGACCGGGTCGCCACCGGGAGCTCGGTCACCGTGCACGTCGGGCTGATCGCGGCCTCGCTCCCACCGGGAGCCGAAGTGCTCTGCCCCGAAGGCGAGTTCACCTCCGTGATCAGTCCCTTCGCGCACCGCGGCGACCTGAGCGTGCGCTACGCCCCGCTCGCGGGCCTCGCCGACGCGGTGCGTCCGTCGACCGCGCTCGTCGCCTTCTCCGCGGTCCAGTCCGCCGACGGCCGGGTGGCGGACCTCGACTCCGTCCGCGCTGCCGCGGCGGCGCACGGGGCCCGGACCCTGCTGGACTGCACCCAGGCGGCCGGCTGGTTCCCGCTGGACGCCGGGGCGTACGACTACACGGTCGCCGGCGGCTACAAGTACCTGCTCTGCCCCCGCGGCACCTCGTTCCTGACCGTGACGGAGGAGGCGCAGAGCACCCTGCCACGCCTCTTCGCCGGCTGGGTCTCCGCCGGGCCGCCCTGGACCAGCAACTACGGCCCGCAGCAGCGTTTCGCGCCCAGCGCCCGAAGTTTCGACGAGCCGCCCGCCTTCCTCTCCTACCACGGGGCCCAGCACTCCCTGGCGCTCCTCGCGGAGATCGGCCCCGACGCGCTGCACGCCCACGCCACCGGGCTCGCGGCCCGCTTGCGCGCGGGGCTGGCGGAGCTGGGGCACCCGGCGGTCTCCTCGGAGTCGGCGGTCGTCGCCGTGCCGGGGCTCGACGACCGCGCCCCCGGCCTGGTGGAGGCCAAAGTCGCGGTGTCGGCGCCGGCCGGGAACCTGCGGATCTCCTGCCACCTCTACAACACCGAGGCCGACGTGGACCGGGTGCTGGAGCTCCTGGCCCGAGGGGTGGCCGAGCGCTGAGCGCGGGGCCCTATCCGGCGTCGGTCGCGGTCCGCTCGCCCTCCGGCGGCGCGCCGTGCCACCGCCACGAGGCCTGGCGAGGGCGGCCCGGCAGCTCGGCCCGACCGGTGGCCCACAGCAGGACGGCCCACCGGTCGCCGCCCGCAGGGGCGTCCGGGAAGAGCCTGGCCAGCACCCGGTCGCACAGTGCGGGGGGCGGTGACCAGGGCAGGCCCAGGCCCTCGGCGACGTCATAGGTGTGCACCAGGGCCTCCACCACGCCCATCGCGGCGAAGCCCTCCGGGTCGCAGACCCCGAACACGTGGTACGAGCGCACCTCGGACGGCGTCGTGCGCACCATCGAGGACAGCAGCGCGCCGCTCGCCTCCAGCGTCGACAGGAGCCCGGCCGGGCCGGCGGCGGGGTCGGCGAAGACCGCGTTGAGAGGGCCGCCCGGGCGGTCGGCGGCCCGCCGGAAGGGGACGTTGGCGTCCAGCGCGGGCGTACGCGGGCCGAGTTGCACGGCGTACGTGAAGAGAGCGGTGCCCAGGTGCTCCACTGTCTCCCGGCAGGACCAGGTCAGGCCGCCCGCCGGCGCGTCCCAACGGTCCGCCGGGGCCTCGGCCAGCGTGTCCACCGCCACTCGGACGGCGGAGCTCACGTCGTCGGCGGTCACCGGCAGCCGGGCCCCGCTCAGCGCCGCCCGCTCTGCCGCGCCGCACTCCACGCAGAACTCGTTGCCCTCGGGGTCGGCGAGCGTCGCCCACCCCCGCCCGTTGGGCTTGCGGTGGTCCTCCACCAGCGTCGCGCCGAGCGCGAGCAGCCGCTCGACCTCCTCGTCCCGCGAGCGGTGGTCCGGCTGGATGTCCAGATGGATGCGGTTCTTGCCCTGTTTCGGCTCGGGTACCCGCACGAAGAGGAGTTCCGCGCCCGGGGCCTCCACCAGGGCCTCCGGATCGCCGGGGGCGTCCTCGTCGGAGAGCGGGGCGCCGAGCACCTGGGCCCAGAAACCGCCCAGCGCGTAGGGGTCGGAGCAGTCGACGGTGATGTGGCGTATATGCGAACTCATGGGGGACACCCTGGCCGGTCGCGGCGTTCCGGTCCAACGGGTTACGGCCCTTCCGCGCGCACGGGGCGCCGGGGCCACGCGGAGGGGGCCGGAACGGCGTACCGTCCCGGCCCCCTCGTCACTCACGCGGCCGCTACTTCACCGGGGTGAAGTCCCGCGCCCCGATGAACTCCGGGCGGCGGATCGGAGCCGCGAAGGGCTCCTGCGCCTCGTTCTCCACGCTGTTGAAGACGATGAAGACGTTGCTGCGCGGGTACGGGGTGATGTTGTCGCCCGAGCCGTGCATGCAGTTGCAGTCGAACCAGGTCGCCGAACCGGCCTTGCCCGTGAAGAGCTTGATGCCGTGGCGGTCGGCCAGGCTCGTCAGCGCCTCGTCCGAGGGGGTGCCGGCGTCCTGCATCTGCAGCGACTTCTTGTAGTTGTCCTTCGGCGTCTCGCCCGCACAGCCGAGGAACGTCTTGTGCGAGCCGGGCATGATCATCAGCCCGCCGTTGGTGTCGAGGTTCTCGGTCAGCGCGATCGACACGGACACGGTCCGCATGTTCGGCAGACCGTCCTCCGCGTGCCAGGTCTCGAAGTCCGAGTGCCAGTAGAAGCCCGACGCGCCGAAGCCCGGCTTCACGTTGATCCGGGACTGGTGCACGTACACGTCGGACCCGAGGATCTGGCGGGCGCGGCCCACCACCCGCTCGTCGCGGACCAGCGCGGCGAAGACCTCGCTGATCTTGTGCACCTCGAAGACGGAGCGCACGCTCTGCGACTTCGGCTCGATGATCGAGCGCTCGTCGGCGCGGACCGCCGGGTCGGCGATCAGCCGGTTCAGCTCCGCCGTGTAGACGGCGACCTCGTCCGGCGTGATGAGCTGGTCGACGGTGAGGAAGCCGTCCTGCTCGTAGCCCTGGAGGTCCTTGGCGGCGATCGGACCCGATGCGCCCGGCGCGGACCAGATGACCGGGTCCTGGCGGGGAGTGGTCATCTCGGCGGCGCCGCGCGAAGGGTACAGGTCGGCGCGAACTTCGGTGGTCATGGGTTCAGCCCTCCTCGGTCAGCAGTGGATAGACACCGTTCTCGTCATGGTCCTCCCGTCCGGTGACGGGAGGGTTGAAGACACACACGCAGCGGAAGTCGGTCTTGGGCCGCATGGTGTGCCGCTCGTGTCCGTCCAGCAGGTACATCGTGCCGGGGGAGATCCAGTGCGTCTCGCCGGTCTCGTCGTTGGTGAGCTCTGCCTCGCCCTCGGTGCAGAGCACCGCCTCGATGTGGTTCGCGTACCACATCGACGTCTCCGTGCCCGCGTACAGCACGGTCTCGTGGAGCGAGAAGCCCACCTTCTCCTTGGCGAGCACGATGCGCTTGCTCTCCCAGGTCCCTGAAGCGGCCTTCACATGCCGGTCGGTGTTCTCGATGTCACTGAACGATCGGACGATCACGGTGCGCGGTTGCCTTTCTCTCTTCATCGTCCCGGGCCTCGCGGCCCGGGACTTCTCTTCTCCGCCTGCCCCGGCGTGCCGGGTCAGGCCGTTTCGCGGACACAGCGGGCCAGCGTGCGCAGGCCCTCGTCCAGTTCCTCGGGGGTGACGGTCAGCGGGGGCAGCAGCTTGACGACCTCGCTCTGCGGGCCCGAGGTCTCCAGCAGGAGCCCCAGCTCGAAGGCGCGGGCGCAGACCGCGGAGGCGCGCGCCGGGTCCTGGAACTCCATGCCCCAGACCAGGCCGCGGCCGCGGAGCTGCGCGGTCGGCTCCTCCGCGCAGACGGCCAGCAGGGCCTGTTCGACCTGCTCGCCGCGGGCCAGGGTCTGCTTCTCCATCTGGCCGTCGGCCCAGTAGGCGTCCAGCGCGGCGGCGGCCGTGACGAAGGCCGGGTTGTTGCCGCGGAAGGTGCCGTTGTGCTCGCCCGGCTCCCAGACGTCGAGCTCGGGCTTGAAGAGGCAGAGCGCCATCGGCATGCCGTAGCCGCTGATGGACTTGGACAGCGTGACGATGTCCGGGACGACGCCGGCCTCCTCGAAGGAGAAGAAGCCACCGGTACGGCCGCAGCCCATCTGGATGTCGTCGACGATCAGCAGCATGTCCTGGCGGTCGCACAGCTCGCGCAGCGCACGCAGCCACTCGGGCCGGGCGACGTTGATGCCGCCCTCGCCCTGGACCGTCTCCACGATCACGGCGGCGGGCTTGTTCAGGCCGGAGCCCTGGTCCTCCAGCAGCCGCTCGAACCACAGGAAGTCGGGGACGGTGCCGTCGAAGTAGTTGTCGAACGGCATCGGGGTCCCGTGGACCAGCGGGATGCCGGCGCCGGCGCGCTTGAAGGCGTTGCCGGTGACGGCGAGCGAGCCCAGCGACATGCCGTGGAAGGCGTTGGTGAACGAGACGACGGACTCGCGGCCCTTGACCTTGCGGGCCAGCTTCAGCGCCGCCTCGACGGCGTTGGTGCCCGTCGGGCCGGGGAACATGACCTTGTACGGCAGGTCGCGCGGGCGCAGGATGACGTTCTGGAACGTCTCCAGGAAGGCGCGCTTCGCGGTGGTGGCCATGTCCAGGCCGTGGGTGATGCCGTCGCGCTCGATGTAGTCGATCAGCGCGCGTTTCAGCACCGGGTTGTTGTGGCCGTAGTTGAGCGAGCCGGCCCCGGCGAAGAAGTCGAGGTAGGAGTGGCCGTCCTCGTCGGTCAGCCGGGCGCCCTGCGCGCGGTCGAACACGGCGGGCCAGCCGCGGCAGTAGCTCCGGACCTCGGACTCCAGGGTCTCGAAGACGCTCAGTGCGGGCGGGGTGATGGTCACAGCGGATCTCCTGCGTGAGGGGGTGTGACGGGCGGTGGTCGGTGCTCCGGGCCGGGATGAGCGGCCGGGGCCGCGCCGGATGGTCGGCCGGCGCGAAAGGTCGTGGGGGCCGGGCGTACGGGTCGGGCACGCCGGGCCGTGGCCGGAGGGCCGGGGGCTCAGGGGCTGAACGGGCCGATCCGGTAGAGGACCTCCGGCAGGTGCGTCTCTTCGGGGAACAGCTCGCCGGCGAAGAGCACCTCCTGCTCCAGCGGCACGTCGTGGCGCTGGGCGAAGGACGTGAACAGTCGGTTGGACGCTGTGTTGTCCGGGGTGATCGTCGTCTCGACGGACGAGAGGCCCTGGTTGGCGGCGACCCGGGCGGTCAGCGCGTCCAGCAGCTTGGCGGCCAGTCCCTTGCCGCGGTGCGCCTGGTCGACGGCGACCTGCCAGACGACGAGGGTACCGGGGCGGTCGGGCCTGATGTAGCCCGTCACGAAGGCGATCGGCTCGCCGTCCTCGCCGCGGGCGACGACGGAGGTCGCGGCGAAGTCACGGCACCACAGCAGGTAGCTGTACGAGGAGTTCAGGTCCAGAACCTCGGAGTCGCGGGCTATACGCCAGATCGCGGCTCCGTCCTCCACTCGTGGGGTGTCGATACTGAGGAATTCGCTTCGGGCACGGGCAAAATCTGCTGGTGCGGCGGTCATGGGAATTGAATTTACCCAGCAAATTTCCAAATTGCATCGACGTAGAGGGTTGGGCAATGGGCCTGGATGTGTTATCAGGCGGGCGCGTGCTCGACACTGATCCAGTGGAGCTTTGTCGCCCTTTCGCCCGAATTTTTCGGGCAAAACGCCGTGACTATGGAGTCGGTCACAGGGTTGTAACTCTCGTGCAACGTGTCCAAAATGTTACGTTCCTGCAGGGGGAAAACTTCTGCGTTTAGAGGGAAGGAAAGCGGGAAGAAGAATGCGGGGAGCTGCTCGGAATAAAGCAGCTCACCGCATTATGAATATCAGAGGCTCATCCAGGTTTCCGATACCGCCCGACGGGCAGCCTCGTGGTCGACCCGCAGGCCGGCGTCGGCCAGCGCGGTCCCCAGAGCCGCGAGCGAGGCCAGCACCGCGCCCCGCGTCGCCTCCGCCCCGTAATGGTTGACCCGGATCATCTCCTTGGACAGCGCCCCGCCGCCCGCGACGAGCGGCGCCGCGGGGTCCGTCGACCGCGCCCGGGCGACCAGCGCGGCCGCGTCGGTCCCGGCTGGTGCGCGCAGCGTCGTTGCCACCGGAGCGGCGTCGCGTGCCTCGTGGACGTACGGCTCCAGGCCGCCGCCCAGGGCCGTCGCCCCGGCCCGGGTCGCCGCGGCGGCCGAGGCGTGCCTGGCCATCACGGTCTCCACGCCCTCGGTCTCGATCCGCTCCACACAGGCTTCCAGGGCGAGCATCTCCAGCTGGGCGGGGGCGTGCGGCAGTGCGGCGCGGCCTGCGTCGATCCAGCGCTCCTTCCAGTCCAGGAGGGAGAGGTAGGAGCGGCGCGGCGCGGCCGGGTTGGCCGCGATCCGCTCCCAGGCCCGCTCGCTCACCGACACCGCCGACACCCCGGCGGGCCCGCCCATCGCCTTCTGCGCGCCGATCACGCACAGGTCCACGCCCCAGGCGTCCGGCAGCAGCGGCTCTGCGCCCACCGACGCCACCGCGTCCAGCATGAACAGCGCCCCGTGCGCCCGCACCGCCTCGCCGATCTCCGCGACCGGGTTGGTGTTGCCGGTCGCCGCCTCCGCGTGCACCAGCGAGACGAAGTCGATCTCCGGGCGCTCGGCCAGCGCCTCGGCGACCTGAGCCGCGGTCACGGCGGTGTGGAAGGGCACCCTGAGGTCGACGACCTCGGCGCCGCAGTCCCGCAGCCAGTCACCGAAGGTCTGCCCGTAGGGGCCCGTGACCACGTTCAGCGCGGTCGAGCCGGGTCGCGCGCCGCTGCGGACGCAGCCCTCCAGAGGCAGCAGCGCCTCGCCCTGGGTGATGACGACGTCCTGCTCCGTGGCGAGGAGCCGGGCCACGCGCCGCTCGATCGCCGCGAAGTGCGCGGCGGTGAGCGGGGCGAGATCGAGGAAGGGGTGCGTCACGGTGGTGCTCTCTTCGGGTCGGACGGACGGCGGTCGGTCGGCGGGGCGGCCTCGGCCGGTGGCCGGTCGTGGGCGGCGCCCCGTCGCAGCCTACGACGGCCTCGTACAGTGCCGCGTATGAGCGATCAGGAGGGGCAGCGGGTGCTGCGGGTGAAGGGCCGGGTCCTCGTCGGCCCGAACGAGGTCCGGGACGAACTGTGGGCCGTCGACGGGAGGATCTCCTACGAGCGGCCCCCGGGCGCCGACGGGGCGGTGACGGTCACCGGCTGGGCGCTCCCCGGCCTGGTCGACGCGCACTGCCACGTTGGCCTCGACGGGCACGGGCCGGTCGACGCCGCGACGGCGGAGAAGCAGGCGCTCGCCGACCGGGAGGCCGGGGCCCTGCTCATCCGGGACGCCGGGTCGCCCTCCGACACCCGGTGGATCGACGACCGCGAGGACCTGCCGAAGATCATCCGGGCCGGCCGCCACATCGCCCGTACCCGCCGCTACATCCGCGACTACGCCCACGAGATCGAGCCGGGCGACCTCGTCGCGTACGTCGCCCGGGAGGCCCGGCGCGGCGACGGCTGGGTGAAGCTGGTCGGGGACTGGATCGACCGGGACGCCGGGGACCTGACCGCCTGCTGGCCGCGCGGCGAGGTCGAGGCCGCCATCGCGGAGGCGCATCGGCTGGGCGCCCGCGTCACCGCGCACTGCTTCGCCGAGGAGTCGCTGCGCGACCTGGTGGAGGCGGGGATCGACTGCATCGAGCACGCCACCGGGCTCACGGAGGAGACCATCCCGCTGTTCGCCGAGCGCGGGGTCGCGATCGTCCCGACGCTGGTCAACATCGCCACGTTCCCGGACCTCGCGTCGGGCGGCGAGGCCAGGTTCCCCCGCTGGTCGGCCCATATGCGCCGACTGCACGAACGCCGTTACGACACGGTGCGCGCCGCGTACGACGCCGGCATCCCGGTCTACGTCGGAACCGACGCGGGGGGCTCGCTGGCGCACGGCCTGGTGGCGGGCGAGGTCGCCGAGCTGGTGAAGGCGGGCATCCCGGCCTTGGAGGCCCTCTCCGCGACCGCGTGGGGGGCCAGGCGGTGGCTCGGCAGGCCGGCGCTGGAGGAGGGGGCTCCGGCGGACCTCGTCGTGTACGACCAGGACCCTCGCGCCGACGTCCGGGTGCTGGCGGCCCCCCGGCACGTCGTGCTGAACGGGCGGCTCGTCGGCTGAGCGGCGCCGGGTTGACGGGCGGTGACGGACGGGCCCCCGGCTCGTTGTGACACTTCTGCGCATGGGGCGGGCCTGCCCCGGCGTGCGCGACGGCGGGACGGCTCGCGCTCGGTCAGTCGGGTGAACGGGTGATGACACAGAGAACGTGCGTGCCGAAAGATTCGAATATGCGCGCGGAAACCACCCTTTGGGGTGAACTGACGCCAGGTGTCCACCGGTTCACTCTCCGTACGTAAAGATTCACGGAGTCGAGGCCCCCGGCGCAAGCGATGTCCCCCATTGGACTGCGTCGGCGGCTCCATGTCTCTTGTGGGGGTTCCACCACCGTGAACAGCAACACCTTCCGTCTCGCCGCCCTGGCGGTCGTCGCCGTCCCCGTCGCTCTGCTGGCCGCCGTCCCGGCGCACGCGGCCCCGGCGACGCCCGCCACCGGCGGTGAGGGCCGGGCGAGCGCGGTCGTGCTCCGCACCGGGCTCGACGTCTCGCTCCTCAACAAGTCCGTCCAGGTGCCCCTGAAGGCCACGCTGAACGAGGTGCAGGCGCCGGCCGGCGCCGAGAAGACGGCGCTCAGCGTGAGTCTGGACGGCGTCGAGAACGGACGCCCGGTCGACGTCCTGCGCGCCGACGTGGCCACCGCGAACGCCACCGTCGACGCGCGCCGGGCCGAGGGCCGCACCAACCTGGCGAAGGCCCGCGTCCATGTGCCCGGCCTGCCGCTGCTCTCCCTCATCGAGGTCGAGAAGGTGACCTCCAAGGCGGTCTGCGAGACCGGCGAGCAGCCCGTCGCCGAGTCGAACGTGCTCGGTCACGTCTCGGTGCTCGGCAGGAAGGTGACGCTCAGCGCGGGCGGCCCGACCCGGGTGGCGGTCCCGGGCGTCGGCGAGGTGACCCTCGACCTGTCCCGGACGGCCACCACCACCCGTACGGCCGCCGCGACGGCACTCCAGCTCAAGGTCTCGGTCAACCCCCTGGATCTCAACGTCGCCGAGGTGACGGGCGAGGTCACCCTCGCCGAAGCGACCTGCGAGACGCCCGCGGAACCGAAGACGCCCGAGAAGCCGGGCGGCACGGACGGCGGTTCCACGGACGGCGGCTCCACCGGCGGTGACACGGGAGACGGCCAGGGCGACGGCGACGTGACGACGCAGACCGGCTCCGACTCCGGCGCCGAGCCCACCACCGCGAACCTCGCCGAGACGGGAGGCAGCTCCACCACCCCCTACCTCGCCGGCGGAGCGGCCCTGCTGCTGGCCGTCGGCGCGGGAGCGACGATGGTGGCCCGCAGGCGCGGCGCCCGCGGCTGACCGGCACGACCAGGGCCGGGGCGCAAGGCCGGGCCCGGAGGGCGGCGGGAGCGTGGTGCGGTGGTCGTACGGCCCGACACCGCACCACGGGGCGGCCGCCCCCGGCTCCTTCGCCCGGCCCCGGTCAGCGCCGGGATCGCGCGGGCAGCGCCTGTACGGCCTGGTCCAGAGCCTGGAGGAAGCGGTTGGTGGTGGCCCGGTCGCGTACGGCGAGCCGCAGCCACTGCGGACCCAGCCCCGGGAACGTGTCCCCGCGACGGGCCGCGAAGCCCAGTAGCCGCAGCCGCTCCCGCACCTCCGCCGCCCGCTCCAGGCGCACCAGGACGAACGGCCCCCTCGCCGCCTCCACCGCCCGCACCTCGCTGAACTCGGCCAGACCGGCCAGCAGATGGGCCCGGTCCACCGTGATCCGGTCCGCCGCCTCCGCCGCCTCCACCAGCGCCCGCGGCTCCATGCAGGCCTCGGCCGCCGCCAGTGCCGGGGTCGACACCGGCCACAGCGGCTGCGCCTCGGCGAGCAGCCCCACGGTCTCCGGGGCGGCCAGCACATAGCCGATCCGCAGCCCGGCCAGCCCCCACGTCTTGGTGAGGCTGCGCAGGACGACGAGCCCCGGGACGTCCGTCCGCCCGCACAGCGCCTCGCGCTCACCCGGTACGACGTCCATGAACGCCTCGTCGACCACCAGCGTCCGCCCCGGCCGCGCCAGCCGCTCCAGCAGCGCCGCCGGATGCAGCACGGACGTCGGGTTCGTCGGATTGCCGACCACCACGAGATCCGCTTCCTCGGGAACCGCCGCCGGATCGAGCCGGAAGCCCTCCTCCGCCCTCAGCAGCACCCGCTCCACGGTGTGGCCGGCCGCCCGGAGCGCCGCCTCCGGCTCGGTGAACTGCGGGTGCACCACGACCGGGCGCCGGGCCGGCAACGACCGGGCGATCAGGACGAACGCCTCGGCGGCCCCCGCCGTCAGCAGCACCCGCTCGGCCGGCAGCCCGTGCCGCTCTGCGACCGCGGCGCGGGCCGGCGCCCCGTCGGGGTAGGCGGCAAGCGAGGTCAGCGACGCGGCTATCCGCGCGCGCAGCCACTCCGGTGGGGTCTGGGTGCGGACGTTGACGGCGAGATCGGTCAGATTCCCGCCGCGCACCTCCGCGTCGCCATGGTGCCGCAGGTCGGGCCCGGTGCTCTCGATGTTCCGCGTGGGGGGCTTCATGGCTGCCATGGTGAACGGGCGGCGGCCTCCCGTCACCGGTGAGGTGGAAGTTTTCCCACCGGAAACATCACGGGGCCCCGCGGTGGCGGGGGAGCGGCGGGCCACCGCACAGGTCACCCTGCCCTTCGCCGCTCGGCCGACCCCTCCGGCAGCGGTCTTCGCCACCACCAGTTCGTCCGCGTCGATCAGCGCCGCCGCCTCGGCCACCGACGGCGTGCCCACCGCCGCGCCCACCGTGCCGGAGGGGTGGGGGACCCGCACCTCGGCCAGCGCCGCAGCCGGATGCGTCCGCACCGGCGCCCCGAGCCGGGCCGCCGCCGCGAGGAGCCCCGGCTCATCCGCTTTCGCGTCGGCCGTCGCCACCTCCGCGACGTCCGCCGCGCACAGCCCCGCCCTGCCCAACACCGCCTCGATCAGGGCGAACACCTCGTCCCCCGGAACGCCGCGACGGAGGCCGACCCCCACCACCAGAGTGCGGGCGCCGGCCGAGGGCGCCGGGTCGACGGATGCTCCGGTCATGGGCGGAGACCTGCCTTTCGGGTCGAGCTTTCAGGAGGTACGGGCAAGGGGCGGACCCGGCCCGTATACGGCCACGGGCCCGGTGGCGCGGGCCGGCGGGCGACCCGCCGGGAGCGCTCCGGGTAAGGGCACCCTGAGATGCGGACGCGGGGCCCGATCGGCTAGCAAGACCCCATGGCGGTGTTCGTCGCGCTCGGCGCGTTCCTGATGACTCTGGCCGGCGGCTGGGTCGCGCAACGCGTCACCGACCGCCGCCATCTGGTGCTCGGCTTCGCGGGCGGCCTGATGCTCGGCGTGGTCGGCCTCGACCTCCTGCCGGAGGCGATCGAGGCCGCGGGCGGACCGGTGTTCGGGGTGCCCGCGGCCCTGCTGCTCTTCGTCGGCGGCTTTCTGGCGGCCCATCTGGTCGAGCGGCTGCTCGCCGTACGCCAGGCGGCACACGGGGCGAGCGGGCAGCGGGTGCCGCAGGTGGGGCTGACGGCGGCGGCCGCGATGGTCGGCCACAGCCTCATGGACGGCATCGCGCTCGGCGCCGCGTTCCAGGTCGGAGGGGGCATGGGCGCGGCCGTCGCCCTGGCCGTGATCAGTCATGACTTCGCCGACGGTTTCAACACGTACACCCTCACGAGTCTTTACGGGAACGCCCGCCGCAAGGCGCTCCTGATGCTGCTCGCGGACGCCGTGGCACCGGTCGTGGGCGCCGCGACGACGCTGCTGTTCACCCTTCCGGAGCAACTGCTCGGCTGCTATCTCGGCTTCTTCGGCGGAGCGCTGCTCTACCTGGCCGCTGCGGAGATCCTGCCCGAGGCGCACCACGCCCACCCCGCCCGCACCACCCTTCTCTGCACCATCGGGGGCGTGGGCTTCATCTGGCTGGTCGTCGGCATCGCCGAGTGAGCCCGCGTACGCCCGCGGGCCGAGACGCTCCCCCTGACGCGCCCCGGCCCACCGGGCTCACCGGGCCCGGCAGTGCTCGACGAAGCGCCGGGCCACACCGGGCGACGCGGCCCAGTGGGTGTGCAGATAGCTCGCGTGCACGCCCCGCTGGACGTACCCCTCGACCCGCCGCTCCGGCTGGTGCATGCCCCAGGCGGGCGTGGCCCCCGCCCCCGGCTCCAGCACCGTCCGGTGGAACTCGTGACCGCGCATCCGCGTCCCCGTCGCCGCCAGCGCGCTGTCCGAGACCGCCACCGCCTCCCGGTAGCCGAGCGTCAGGCGCTCCGACATCCGGGCCGCGGCGTCCAGCACCCCGCACATCGGCCGCCCGTCCAGCTCCCGCGCCAGATACAGCAGCCCCGCGCACTCGGCCGCCACCGGAGCACCGCCCAGGGCCAGCTCCGTCACCGCCCGCCGCAGCGGTTCGTTCGCCGACAGCTCGGGGGCGTACATCTCCGGGAACCCACCGCCGATCACGAGTCCCGCCGTGCCGGCCGGAAGCTTCTCGTCGCGCAACGGGTCGAAGACCACCACCTCCGCGCCCGCCGCCGCGAGCAGCTCCGCGTGTTCCGCGTACGCGAAGGTGAACGCCGCTCCACCCGCCACCGCGACGACGGGCCGGGCCGCGCCGGGCGTCGCCGCGGACGTCGGCGCCCACGCCTCTTCCGGCAGCGCCGGCGCGGTGCGGGCCAGCGCCATCAGCGCGTCCAGGTCGCACCCGGCGCGCACCCGGTCGCCCATGGCCCGTACGGCGTCCACCGCGTCGTCCTGCCGCTCGGCCACCGGAACCAGGCCCAGGTGCCGCGAGGGCGTCGCCACCTGGGGGGCCCGGCGCAGCACGCCCAGCACCGGGAGCCCCGACTCGTCCAACGCGTCCCGCAGCAGCGCCTCGTGACGGTCGGAGGCCACCTTGTTCAGGATCACCCCGCCGATCCGCACCTCGGGGTCCCAGGAAGCGAACCCGTGCACCAGGGCCGCCACCGACCGCGACTGCGAAGAGGCGTCCACCACCAGCACCACCGGCGCCCGCAGCAGCTTGGCCACCTGAGCGGTGGACGCCAGCTCGCCCTGCCCCGAGGCGCCGTCGTACAGCCCCATCACCCCCTCGACCACGGCGAGGTCGCAGCCGGCCGCCCCGTGCGCGAACAGCGGGGCGACCAGGTCCGTCCCGCACATGTACGCGTCGAGGTTGCGGCCGGGGCGGCCCGTCGCCAGCGCGTGGTAACCCGGGTCGATGTAGTCCGGGCCCACCTTGTGCGGCGAGACGGCGAGCCCCCGCGCGGCGAAGGCGGCCATCAGGCCGGTGGCGACGGTGGTCTTGCCGCTGCCGGAGGCCGGAGCGGCGATGACCAGGCGGGGCGTTCTCACCACTCGATGCCCCTCTGGCCCTTCTGCCCCGCGTCCATCGGGTGCTTGACCTTCGACATGTCGGTCACCAGGTCGGCGGCCTCGATCAGCCGGTCGGGCGCGTTGCGGCCGGTGATCACGACGTGCTGCGTGCCGGGCCGGTCCCGCATCACCTCGACGACCTCCTCGGTGTCGATCCACCCCCAGTGCAGCGGGTAGGCGAACTCGTCCAGCACGTACAGCTTGTACGTCTCGGCCGCCAGGTCGCGCTTGACCTGCTCCCAGCCCTCGCGGGCCTTCTCCTCGTTGTCGAGCTGGCCGTCGCGCTGGACCCAGGACCAGCCCTCGCCCATCTTGTGCCAGTCGACGGTGCCGCCCTCGCCGCTCGCGCCGAGGACCTTGAGCGCGTTCTCCTCGCCGACCTTCCACTTCGCCGACTTCACGAACTGGAACACCCCGATCGGCCAGCCCTGGTTCCAGGCTCGCAGCGCGAGCCCGAAGGCCGCCGTCGACTTGCCCTTCCCGATGCCCGTGTGGACGAACAGGAGCGGGCGGTTGCGGCGCTGACGGGTGGTGAGTCCGTCGTCCGGTACCGAAGTCGGCTGTCCCTGCGGCATTAAGCGGCCCTCCCGGTTGCGGTGATGTCCTTGACGAGCCCGGCGATCGAGTCGGCCCGCAGCTCGTCGAGCGTGACGGCGGCGCCTCCCAGTTCCCGGGCGAGCTCCCCGGCGAGACCGAGGCGTACGTACCCCGACTCGCAGTCCACGACGACCGAGGCCGTCCCTTCGGCGTGGTGCAGCCGTGCGGCCCGCCCCGCGAGCGCCACCGGCTCCGGGCCGCCGGTCGCCCGGCCGTCCGTCACCACGACCAGCAGCGGCCGCCGCGACGGGTCGCGCAGCCGCTCCACCCGCAGCACGTCGTGCGCCTTCAGCAGCCCGGCGGCCAGCGGGGTGCGGCCCCCGGTCGGCAGCGACTCCAGACGGGCGGCCGCCGCGTCCACGGACGAGGTCGGCGGCAGCGCCACCTCGGCGCCCGTGCCCCGGAAGGTGACCAGTCCGACCTTGTCCCGCCGCTGGTAGGCGTCCAGCAGCAGCGACAGCACGGAGCCCTTCACCGCGCTCATCCGCTGCCGGGCGGCCATCGACCCGGAGGCGTCCACGACGAACAGGACGAGGTTGCCCTCACGCCCCTCGCGGGTCGCCTGCCGCAGATCGTCCCGGCGGACCACGAGACCGCGCCCGGAGCGCCCGCGCGAGCGCTGGTGCGGCGCGGCGGCCTGCACGGTCGCGGCGAGGTGCAGCTTGGTCAGCGCCCCCTGCGGGCGGCGCGCGCCGGTCGTACGCCCGTGCTCGGTACGGGCCCGGGAGCGCCGTCCGGCCGCTCCCTCGCCGAGACCGGGCACGCTGAGCATCTTCGTACGGAACGGCTCTGCGGACGCCACCGGCTGCTGCTCGGCGCCGGTGGACCGTCCGGGCGCGTCGGGGCCCTCCTCCGGGGCCCGCGACGGCGTGTCGCTCTCGCCGCCCTGCGGCGGCACGCCACCGCCGCCGCCGTCACCGCCGCCCCCGTCGGAACCGTCCCCGTCAGGGCCGCCCCCCTCAGGACCGGGTCCGTCAGGGTCCGGCTCGGGCCCGTCGTCGTCCCCGCCGGGCTCCCCGTCGCTCTGCCCCCGGTCCCCGGCCGTCTCGTCCAGGGTCCGGTCGAGCTTCTCCTCGTCCAGGCCCGGCGCGTCGAACGGGTTGCGGCGACGTCGGTGGGGGAGCGCCAGCAGCGCGGCCCGGCGCACGTCGTCGGCGAGCACCTCGTCGCGCCCCGCCCAGGCGGCCAGCGCGGTCGCCGTGCGGGCCATCACGATGTCGGCGCGCATCCCGTCGACCTCGAACGCGGCGCAGGTCGCGGCGATCTGCCGCAACACGCCGTCGCCCAGCACGACGCGGGGCAGCAGGGCGCGCGCGGTGGTGATCCGCTTCCGGAGCGCGCCCTCCTCCTCGGCCCAGCGCGCGGCGAAGCCCTCCGGGTCGTCGTCGTAAGCCAGCCTGCGCCGCACGACCTCGACCCGCTCGTCGGTGTCCCGCGACGCGGCCACCTCGACGGTCAGCCCGAACCGGTCCAGCAACTGCGGCCGCAGCTCGCCCTCTTCCGGGTTCATCGTCCCGACCAGCAGGAAACGGGCCGCGTGCCGTACGGAGACGCCTTCGCGCTCGACGTACGAGGCCCCCATGGCGGCCGCGTCCAGCAGCAGGTCGACCAGGTGGTCGTGGAGCAAGTTGACCTCGTCGACGTACAGGATGCCGCGGTGGGCGTCGGCCAGCAGGCCCGGCTCGAACGCCTTGACGCCCTCCGAGAGCGCCCGCTCGATGTCCAGCGCGCCCACGAGCCGGTCCTCGGACGCCCCGACGGGCAGCTCCACCGTCCGCGCGGCACGCGACACACCCGACGCCGCCGGGTGCGGCCCGTCGGGACACGCCGGATCGGGAGCGGCGGGGTCACAGGAGAACCGGCACCCCGGCACGACGGAGACCTCCGGCATGAGGGCGGCGAGAGCCCGTACGGCGGTGGACTTGGCGGTGCCCTTCTCACCCCGCACGAGCACCCCGCCGACGGCCGGACTGACCGCGTTCAGCAGCAGCCCGAGCCGCAGGTCGTCCTGCCCGACGATCGCGGTGAAGGGATACGGCGTACTCACTTGGCCTCCTCGTCGACATGTACCTCGGTCGTTTTGGCCCCGGTCGGCCCCTGGTCCGCTCCCCGCGGCTCCGGCCGGGCCGTGCCGCACCCCTCCGGCGGTGGAGGCGCGGGGTCGGGGCCGGCGCCCCGGCCCTCCGGCGCACCCGTGCTCGTCCGCGGCGCCCCCGGCGGCACGAACGGCAGCCCAGAAGGCGCCCCGCGCTCGATCAGCCGCCACAACGCGTCCGTGTCCGCGTGCTCCTCCACCAGGTCCCCGAGCCGGTCCAGCTGCTCCTCGCGCAGCGCCCCGAAGCTCGTGTCCGGCGCGGCCACGAACCGCCGGCCCGCCGCCCGCGCCACTTCCGCCAGGAACCTCCGCCGAAACGCGTCGCTCTCCAGCGAGCCGTGCCAGTGCGTCCCCCACACCGCCCCCACCCGGCACCCGTCCAGAAACGGCTCGCCGCCCCGCACATCGGCGACGCCGTGGTGGATCTCGTAGCCCTCCACCGGCTCCCCGAGCGCCGAGGAGACCGGCCGCGCCAGTGTCTTGGCCCGGTCGAAACGGACGCGCACCGGCAGCAGGCCCAGCCCCTCCACGGTCCCGGCGCGCGACTCCACCTCGTCCTCGATCCGCTCGCCGAGCACCTGGAACCCGCCGCAGATCCCCAGCACCGGCCGGCCCTCCGCGGCCCGCCGTGCCAGCGCGTCCGCCAGTCCCCGCTCCCGCAGCCAGGCCAGCGCCTTCACCGTGCCGCGCGTCCCGGGCACGATCACCAGGTCCGCGTCGGCCAGCTCCTCCGCCCGGTCCACGAACCGCACGACGACGCCCGGCTCAGCGGCCAGCGCGTCCACGTCCGTGAAGTTCGACATCAGCGGCACCGCGCAGACCGCGACCCGCAGCACGTCCTCGCCGTACGGCGGCGCGACGACCGACTCGCGCACGGCCCCGCGCAGCGAGACCCGCAGACCGTCCTCCTCGTCGATGCCCAGGCCGTGGGCGAACGGCAGTACCCCGTACGTCCGCCGCCCCGTCAGCTCGCGCAACATGTCCAGACCCGGCTCCAGCAGCGAGACGTCGCCCCGGAACTTGTTCACCAGATAGCCCGCGACCAGCGACTGGTCCTCCGCGCTCAGCAGCGCGGTCGTCCCGAAGAACGACGCGAAGACCCCGCCCCGGTCGATGTCCCCGACGACCAGCACGGGGAACCGCGCGGCCCGTGCGACGCCCATGTTCACGATGTCGGTTCGCCGCAGGTTGATCTCCGCCGGGCTGCCCGCGCCCTCGCAGATCACCGCGTCGTACGTGGCCCGCAACTGCTCCAGGCAGTCGGTGACCGTGCCGAACAACGCCTCCTGCCGGCCGCCGTGATAGCCCCGGGCGCTCATCTCGCCGACCGGCTTCCCCAAAAGGACGACCTGGCTGGAGCGGTCGCCGCCCGGTTTCAGCAGCACCGGGTTCATCAGCGCGGTCGGCTCCACCCGGGCTGCCTGCGCCTGCATCGCCTGGGCGCGCCCGATCTCCGCGCCCTGCCGGGTGACGAAGGAGTTGAGGGACATGTTCTGCGCCTTGAACGGCGCGACCTTCACGCCCCGGCGCACCAGCCACCGGCAGATCCCCGCCGTGACGACGCTCTTGCCCGCGTCCGAGGTCGTCCCCGCGACCAGCAGTCCGCCGCTCATCCCCGCCTCCGTTTTTGTACGGCGGTCGGCGCCGCGGCCCGCCCCGCGATCATCCGGCCCGCCGCGCACACGACGAGGGCCAGCGCACTCACCCGGCGCGACAGCCGCACCGCGCGTTCGATGTCCGCCCCGCGCACGGCCCGGCCGGCCGCCGCGTTCAGCACCGGCCGGTGCTCGACGCGCCCGGCGTACGCCAGCGTCCCGCCCAGCCGTACGCCGAGCGCGCCCGCGAAGGCGGCCTCCACCGGCCCGGCGTTCGGGCTCGGGTGGCGTCCCGCGTCGGCCCTCCAGGCACGCACCGCGTCCGCGGGCCGGCCGCCCGCCGCGACGGCCAGCGCGGCCGTCAGCCGGGCACCGGGCCATCCCGCCAGGTCGTCCAGGCGGGCCGAGGCCCAGCCGTAACGGCGGTAGCGGGGGGACCTGTGGCCGACCATGGCGTCGAGCGTGTTCACGGCCCGGAAACCCACGAGCCCCGGGACCCCTCCGACCGCCCCCCACACCAGCGCGCCGACGACGGCGTCCGAGGTGTTCTCCGCGACCGACTCGACGACCGCGCGGGCGATCTGAGGGCCGTCCAGGGACTGCGGATCGCGCCCGCACAGGTGCGGCAGCCGCTCCCGGGCCGTCTCCACGTCCCCGGCGGCGAGCGCGCCGCCGATGGCACGGGCCTCCCGGCCCAGCGACGTGCCGCCGACAACCGACCAGGTGGTGGCGGCGGTCAGCGCCACGGCGAGCGCCGGGCGGTCCCGTACCGCACGGGCGGTCAGCGCCGCGGCCCCCACGGCGCCTCCGGCGCACACCAGGGTGTGCAGGGCCCCCCGGCCCCGGTCGTCACGCCAGAGCAGGGCCTCCGCCCGTGCGGCGGCCCTGCCGAAACCGGCGACGGGGTGGCCACGCCGGGGGTCGCCGAACAGCGCGTCGGCGACCAGCCCGACCGTGGCGCCGTACGCGAAGAGGCGATCGGCACGCACGGCTCAGTCCGTCGTGGGTCGGGGCGTTCCGGCACGAGGGGGCAGGGGGTGCGGCGCACTGCGGCCGGGCATGGTGTAAGTCCTCACTCAGGGTCCGCGCCCTGGTTCGACGTGACCGGCGACGAGAGTCTCCTGGCTCCCGGCTCCGCAGTTCCCCCGGCCTTCCAGCCCGTGTCGACGGGCCGTGACGTCCGGTGTGGGGGAGTGCTCCCCGGTGACAGTGGCGGGACCGCGCCGGATTCACACCGGCTTCCTCTGCTGTCGCCGTAAATGGCTCCGGCAGTCCACCACGCTGCGAGAACGCCCGTCAACTCGCTGTTGACCTGCACCCCTCGACTGTGCGCAGACGCACATCGGGCCGGACACACCGTGGTGTGCCCGGCCCGACGACATGCCGGCGGGGGCGTCAGATGACGATCAGGGCGATCCCGTAGGTGACCGCCGCCGCGCACAGGCCGAAGCAGAGGTACGCGCCGACTCGTGCCAGGGCCGCCGACCCACCGGAGCCGGCGCTGCCGGCCGGAGCGGACTGCTTGGAGAGCCCGACGATGCCGAGGGTGAAGAGGCCGACCAGCGCCACGGTGACCACGAGACTGACACCGAAGACGGAGGCGAGAGCTGCCCAGTCGATTTTCATGCGGATCTGTCCTTACACCGTGGCCGGAGGACGGGCCGTGTCGTCCGGCGCCGCGGTGGGGGCCGGGAGGGTGGTCGTGGGGTCGGCGGCCGGGACGCCGGCCGGCGGCGGCGAGACCGCGGCGATGGCGGTGGTGACGACGCCCTGCGGCTCGTCCTGCCCGGCCGGGTCGTTGACGTTGGTGTGGTCGACCGGCTTGCGGCGCGAGGCCAGCCAGATCGCGCCGGACCCCGTGACGAGCAGGACCGCGGTGACGGTGATGCCCCAGGGGCCCTGCTTGGTCAGGAACTCGGCGCCCGCGCCGACCAGGCCCGCCGCCGGGAGCGTCAGCCCCCAGGCGACGAACATCCGGGTGGCGGTGGACCAGCGGACCACGCCCCCCTTGCGGCCGAGGCCCGCGCCCATCACCGCGCCGGAGCAGGACTGGGTGGTGGAGAGGGAGAAGCCGAGGTGCGAGGAGGCCAGGATGACGGTCGCCGCACTGGTCTGGGCGGCGAAGCCCTGCGGCGGCTTCAGCTCGGTCAGGCCGCTGCCCATGGTGCGGATGATGCGCCAGCCGCCGAGGTAGGTGCCCAGCGCGATGGCCACACCCGCGGAGACGATGACCCACATCGGCGGGTTCGAGCCGGGGGCGAGCACGCCGCCGGTGACCAGCGCCAGGGTGATGATGCCCATCGTCTTCTGGGCGTCGTTGGTGCCGTGGGCGAGCGAGACGAGGCCGGCGGAGGCGATCTGTCCGGCCCGGTAGCCCTTGGCCGTCGACTTCAGCTGCTTCTCGTCGGTGACGTTCCGGTTGATCCGGTACGTCAGCTTCGTGGCCAGCATCGCGGCGAGACCGGCCACCAACGGGGCGGCGATCGCGGGAAGCAGGACCTTGGTGACGACGGTGCCGCCGTTGATGGAGGACCAGCCGGCCGACATCACCGCTGCGCCGATGAGACCGCCGAACAGGGCGTGTGAGGAGCTGGAGGGAAGCCCGACCAGCCAGGTCAGCAGGTTCCACAGGATGGCGCCGACGAGCGCCGCGAAGATGACCTCGGTTCTGATGCCGTCCTCGTTGACGATCCCGCCGGAGATCGTCTTGGCGACCTCCACCGACAGGAACGCGCCGATCAGGTTGAGAACGGCGGACATGGCCACCGCCGTCTTGGGCTTCAGTGCGCCGGTCGAGATGGTGGTGGCCATCGCGTTGGCGGTGTCATGGAAACCGTTCGTGAAATCGAACACGAGAGCTGTCACGATCACAATCGCAAGCAGCAGTGTGATGTGTTCCATTTACCCAGGCAATCGTTCGACGTCAGTGGCACGTGGACCGTAGGCAACCTGGGTGAACGGAAGATGAACTGAGAAGGGCGCTGTGGTGACCCCAACCGGGGTGGATCGGTTCCGCTTGAGCGCGGAAGTGACGGTGGGACACCGGTGGGGCGCGGCCTGGGCTGCCCTTTACCGCTCGGTGGCGAAGATTTTGACCGGCCCTCCATCACCCGAAAGAGATCCCCGTCACGCCGTGCTTGACGTTCCGGTTTCCGGCCGCCGCAGCACCGCCGACCCCGACGCACCCGCCGACGCCCCCGGTTTCCGGACTGCCTTCCCGCAGCGGCCGGGCCGCCGCGCTCACCCCCGGCCTACGCTCTCCGCATGACTGCGAGCGAGCTGCCCCGGCACACGATCGAACAGACCTGGCGGGAGGTCGTGGACACGGCCCGCCGGAGCGCCGCGGACGGCCTGGTCGTCGGCACCTCGGGCAACGTGTCGGCCCGTGTGGGCCCCCTGGTCCTGGTGACGCCCAGCGGAGTGCCCTACGACCGGCTCGGCCCCCGGGACGCGGTCGGCGTCGACCTGGACGGCCGACAGGTCCTCGGAGACCTCGCCCCGACCAGCGAACTCCCGCTCCACCTGGCGGTCTACCGGGACACGGACGCCGCCGCCGTGGTCCACACCCACGCGGTGCACGCCACCGCCGTCTCCACCCTCCTGCCCGAGGTGCCGCTCGTCCATTACGCGGCGGCCCTGCTCGGAGGCCCCGTCCGCACCGCCGCCTACGCCCGCTACGGCACCCCGGAGCTGGCAAAGGCCATGCTCGTCGCCCTGCGCGGCCGCACCGGCTGCCTGCTGGCCAACCACGGCACCGTCACCTACGGCGACACCCTCGAGAGGGCCTACGAGCGCACCGCCCAACTGGAATGGCTCTGCCGGCTCTGGCTCACCGCCTCCTGTGTGCCGGGCCGCGCCCCGAAGCTGCTCAGCGAGGCCCAGCTGGCCGAGGTGACCGAAGCGCTCCAGGGGTACGGCCAGCCCAACTGACCCGGTCCGTCCGCACCCGGCCGCCCGTGGCCCCGGCCCCGCGCCCGCCCGGCCCCGCGCCCGCCCGGCCCCGCGCCCGCCCGGCCCCGCGCCCGCCCGGCCCCGCCCCGGACGGCCCCGCCCACTGGCGCCCCGACGCCCGCCGCACGACACTGAAGCCGTGCGCCCGGCAACTGCGACGGCAACGGCCGTCACCACGATCCTCGGACTCGGTGCGGCAGCGGTCGCGGCCGGCCGGTACGCCTGTGACGCCGCCCTCAAGGCGCCGCCGGGGCGGTCCCTGCCCGCAGACCGCAGACTCACCGTGCACGCCACAGCGGTCGGGCAGGTCACCCTGACCCGGTCCTTCTCCGCGCTGAGGCCCGGCGTGTACGGGCTGACCGGCCCCGGCGTCCACGCGGTGGTCGGACCGGTCGTCGAAGGGGCCTCGACCGCGCCGGACACCGTCGTCCGGAGGCTGGAGCGGGTCTCCCGGGGAGTCCTCGAACCGGGCGCGAAGGTCCGGCTCACACCCGAGCTGTACGACGGGGACCCCCTCGGCGACCTCGGGCTGGAGTACCGCGAGGTCGAGATCCCCGGCGAACTGGGGACGCTGCCCGCCTGGTTCGTGCCCGGCGCGCGCGACACCTGGGTCATCACCCTGCACGGCCTCGGCGCCAGCCGGGCCCACCCCATGAACCTGATGGGGTTCCTGCACGGACAGCGCTTCCCGGTCCTGGACCTCGCCTGCCGCGGCGACCGCGGGGCCCCCCGCCCCGCCGACGGCGTCGGCCACTTCGGCGCCTGCGAGTGGCGTGACCTGGACGCCGCCCTGCGCCACGCCCTGCGCAACGGGGCGGCGAACGTGATCGTGCACGGCTGGTCCACCGGCGCGACGGCGGCCCTGTACGCCGCGGCCTGCTCCCCGCTCCGCGACCGGATCAGCGGACTCGTCCTCGACTCCCCGGTGCTCGACTGGCCGGTCACCCTGCGCGCCCTGGCCGCCGCCCGCGGCGTCCCGGCCGCCCTGCTGCCGCTGGCCGTCCGCGCCGCCCAGGGCAGGACCGGGCTGTCCCGAGCTCCGTTGCTGGACAGCTCTGTTCCCGCCGCCCTGCGCGCCCCGACCCTCCTTCTGCACGGCCCGCACGACACCATCGCGCCCTGGGGGCCCTCCCGCGAACTCGCCGCCCGCCGTCCGGACCTGGTCAGCCTCCACACCGTCGCGCAGGCTCCGCACGCGGCGATGTGGAACGCCGGGCCGGCCCGCTACGAGGAGACCCTGCGGCGCTTCCTCACTCCGCTGATGTGAGCCGATCCAGTGACCGGACCGCCGTTTCCGGGACGCCGGCACCACCTTTCGCGTACCGGTGAAACGCCTTCCGTTTGGGCTTTCGGGCCGTCAGGGGCAAGACTGCTCCTCGTGACGTCCCGTACCCCGCGCGACTCCAGGCTGCGACTTGTCCGCCCGCGACCCCTTGCCACCGCCCGCAAGGCCGTGACCACCCGGCGTACCAGGCCGGCCCCGCGGCCGCCCGAGGGCACCCCGCCCCGTCCGGAACTGGCCCGGCAGGCCAGGACGGTGCTCGCCGACGCCGTACGCATCGCCCACTGGGCCGCCGGCACGCCGGGGCCCGGCGCCGCCGCCCCGGTCGCCGCCCAGGCCATGGAGCGGGCGGCGGCGGCCCTGGAGCTCTCCCCGGCGCAGGTGCGCGCGGGCTGGGACCGGGCCCGGCTGGCCGGCCTCATCGAGCTCCACGGCGACACCGCCCGCCCCGGTTGGCGGCTGAGGGCCTGGGACCGGGACGACTCCGCCGTGCTCCGCGGCTGGGTGGCGCTCTTCGACGCCTGGTCGCTCGTCCACCCCGCCCCCGAGGGCGTCGAGGCCGGGCCGGTCGCCGAAGCCGTCGAGGCCGTCCCCCAGGTGCTGTCCCTCCTCCAGCTCTCCGCGGGCCCCGTGCCCGTCCCCGCCCTCCTGGACCTCCTGGGGCAGCGCGTCGCCGAACTCCAGGAGGAGCGCTGCGAGGTGCCCCTCGGCCCCGGCCGCCCGGCCCCGCCGGGCGCCGCGGCCCCGGCCGGGACCGACCCCGCCGGGAGGGCCGACCTCAACGCCCTGCTGCTCGACTGGGCCCTGGAGGGCCTCGCCGCGGTCGGCGCGCTGACCCTCGGCGACGGGCACGCCACCCTCACCCCCCTCGGCAACTGGGCGGTCTGGGTCAAGCTGGAACAGATCTGCGTCGCCGCCCAGAGCCCCGCGGGCAACATCGAGCAGTCGGCCGCCGACATGCTCCTCGGCTGCGCCCGGCTCACCCCCGGGCCGGCCCGCGACGAATACCGGGCCTGGCTCGCCGCTCGCACGGTCGGCAGCGCCGTCGCCGAACTGCTGACCGTCGCCCGGGGGGAGGACGCCCTGCTGCGCGGTCTGGCCTTCGAGGCGCTGCGGGTCGTCGGGGCCCCGGCCGAGCCCGAGGTCCGCGCCGTGCTCGGCGAACCCTCCCTCCGCCCCTACGCCCTGCTGTGGCTCGCCGAGTACGAGGGCAACGACCCGGACGACGCACAGGACGCCCTCAGCCGGGAGGAGGCCACCTGGCTCTGGGTCGACACCGCCGCCGCCGTCGCCGACCACGGCGAGACCGGGCTGCTGGTGCGCCACCTCGACTCCGCCGTCCAGGGGACCGTCCCGGCCCTCCTCGACGAGGTCAGGGCCGTCGGCCACCCGCGCACCGTCCAGGTGCTGGTCGCGCTGGCCGCCGCCCACCCGGACCCGGCCCTGGCCAAAGCGGTCCGCCGGGCCGCTTTCCAGGTCCACACCGGCGGGGCCTGAGCCGCCCGCTCCCGGGGCCCGCTCAGCCCGCGGACCCCGGGGCGTACGTGCCGAAGCTCCACACGTTGCCCTCGGCGTCCCGCGCCATGTAGTCCCGCGAGCCGTAGTCCTGGTCGGTGGGCGGCATGAGGATCTCCACACCGAACTCGGCGGCGCGGGCGTGGTGCGCGTCCACCTCGTCCACCACCACGTAGACCCCGGCCGGGCCCGCGCCCGCCATCGCCCCCGCGAACACGCCGCCGCGCCCCTTGGAGCCGAGCATCACCCTGCCGTTGCCGCAGGACAGCTCGGCGTGCAGCACCTCGCCGCCCTCGCCCTCGTAGACCGCTTCCTCGGTGAAGCCCAATCCCTGCGTCAGCGTCCTGATCGCCGCCTTCGCGTCGTCGTACAGGATCGTCGGGTAGATCGTCGGAACCCCGCTCGCCGCGCCTGCCATCGCCCTCACCTCTTCTGACGTCTCTTCACCGACCGGGGCCACCGCCCGGACCGGCCGGATGTGACCTGTGTCTCAGTCTCGCACCGGGCACTGACAACGCCCCGCGGAGGAGAGTCCTGCCACGCCTTCGTGCCGCTGTCCTGTGGTGAGTATCGGACGATTCGCACCCCCCGGTATGCGGAAAACCAGTTGCCCACCGCCAGTAGAATGGCCCCTATGGCCATTCTCCCTGTGCATTAGCGGCGTCGAGAGACCTCCGCCCTCGTCCCTCCGCCGTCCCCACTGCCCTGGAGTTTTTCCGTGATCACCGCTTCCGGCATCGAGCTGCGCGCCGGCGCCCGCATCCTCATCGAGTCCGCCTCCTTCCGCATCGCCAAGGGCGACCGCATCGGCCTGGTCGGCCGCAACGGGGCGGGCAAGACCACCCTCACCAAGTGCCTCGCGGGCGAGGGCACGCCCGCGGGCGGCGCCATCACCAGGTCCGGCGAGGTGGGCTACCTCCCGCAGGACCCGCGCACCGGCGACCTCGACACCCTCGCGAGGGACCGCATCCTCTCGGCCCGGGGTCTCGACGAGATCCTGCGCAAGATGCACGAGAACGAGGACCGGATGGCGAACGGCAAGGGCGCCACCCGCGAGAAGGCGATGAAGAAGTACGAGCGCCTGGAGACGGAGTTCCTCACCAAGGGCGGATACGCCGCCGAGGCGGAGGCCGCCACCATCGCCGCCGCGCTCAACCTGCCCGACCGGGTGCTCGGCCAGCCCCTGCACACGCTCTCGGGAGGTCAGCGCCGCCGCGTCGAACTGGCCCGGATTCTCTTCTCCGACGCCGACACGCTGCTCCTGGACGAGCCGACCAACCACCTCGACGCCGATTCGATCGTCTGGCTGCGCGACTACCTCAAGTCCTACCGCGGTGGCTTCATCGTGATCTCCCACGACGTCGACCTCGTCGAGACGGTGGTCAACAAGGTCTTCTACCTCGACGCCAACCGCTCGCAGATCGACATCTACAACATGGGCTGGAAGCTCTACCAGCAGCAGCGCGAAGCGGACGAGAAGCGCCGCAAGCGTGAGCGCCAGAACGCCGAGAAGAAGGCCGCAGCCCTCAACTCGCAGGCCGACAAGATGCGTGCCAAGGCCACCAAGACCGTCGCCGCGCAGAACATGGCCAAGCGCGCCGACCGGCTGCTGGCCGGCCTCGAAGCGGTCCGAGCCTCCGACAAGGTCGCCAAGCTGCGCTTCCCCGAGCCCTCGCCCTGCGGCAAGACCCCGCTGATGGCGGAGGGCCTGTCCAAGTCGTACGGCTCGCTGGAGATCTTCACCGACGTCGACCTCGCCATCGACAAGGGCTCCCGCGTCGTCATCCTCGGCCTCAACGGCGCCGGCAAGACCACACTGCTGCGCCTGCTCGGCGGCGCGGAGAAGCCCGACACCGGTCAGATCATCAAGGGCCACGGGCTCAAGCTCGGTTACTACGCCCAGGAGCACGAGACCCTCGATCCCGAGCGCACCGTCCTGGAGAACATGCGCTCCGCGGCCCCCGACCTCGACCTCGTCGAGGTCCGCAAGACGCTCGGCTCCTTCCTCTTCTCCGGCGACGACGTCGACAAGCCGGCGGGCGTGCTCTCCGGCGGCGAGAAGACCCGGCTCGCCCTCGCCACCCTGGTCGTCTCCTCGGCCAACGTGCTGCTCCTCGACGAGCCGACGAACAACCTCGACCCCGCCAGCCGCGAGGAGATCCTCGGCGCACTGCGCACCTACAAGGGCGCGGTCGTCCTCGTCACCCACGACGAGGGCGCGGTCGAGGCCCTCCAGCCGGAGCGGATCATCCTGCTCCCGGACGGTGTCGAGGACCTCTGGGGAGCCGACTACCGGGACCTCGTCGCCCTGGCCTGATGCGCGGCTGATGGATCATTCGGCCTAGGCGCGCTCCGTCATCTGTGGGAGAACGTCTCGTACCCCGGCGGTGCGCCCGGCGCTGCCCCGTCGCGCGCCTCTCCGGCGGTTGTCGCGCCCCGCACAGCCCTGACCTGGAGGTTCTCCCCCCGGACAGGGCTGTGCTTCGTTCCGCGCCCCATGGAATGAGGGGCTCCGTTCGTGTCGACGGCCCTTCCGTGCGGGAATCCGGTCGTACCGACCTTGCCGAATGGGTGGCCAGGAAGCGTGCGAGGGGTGATCATGAGAGTCCAGAGCGCACTTCCTATGAGGAGGCACGGGTGGCCGAGACTCTGAAGAAGGGCAGCCGGGTAACCGGCGCCGCGCGTGACAAGCTCGCGGCAGACCTGAAGAAGAAGTACGACTCCGGTGCGAGCATCAGGGCGCTGGCCGAGGAAACGGGCCGCTCCTACGGGTTCGTGCACCGGATGCTCAGTGAGTCCGGAGTGACGCTGCGGGGACGCGGCGGCGCGACACGGGGCAAGAAGGCCGCTTCGGCCTGAGGTGTCCCGGTCTCCGGGGCTCATCGGAACGCGGGGTGACCACCCGGCCGACCGCGAGGTCGTCCGGGTGGTTACTGTTCAGTCACTTATTTCTGAGTGCTGACTGCACCCGATCCGGAGGGGCCCCATGACCTCGCTCGACACTGTGCTCGACAAGGACGGCGTACGGCTCACCGTCGATGACGCCATCGCCACGGTGACGCTCACCAACCCGGCCAAGCGCAACGCTCAGTCTCCCGCTCTGTGGCGGGCGTTGACGGAGGCCGGGCGGGTGCTTCCCGGCACGGTGCGGGTCGTGGTGCTCCGCGGTGAGGGCGCGTCCTTCTCCGCGGGCCTCGACCGGCAGGCTTTCACGCCCGAGGGGTTCGACGGCGAGCCGTCGTTCCTCGACATGGCGCGCGGCCCCGAGGCGGAGCTGGACGCGACCATCGCCGCGTATCAGGAGGCCTTCACCTGGTGGCGTCGCAACGACATCGTGTCGATCGCGACGGTCCAGGGACATGCCATCGGCGCCGGGTTCCAGCTCGCCCTCGCCTGTGATCTCCGGATCGCCGCGGAGGACGTGCAGTTCGCGATGCGCGAGACCAGCCTCGGCCTCGTCCCCGACCTCACGGGCACCCACCCCCTGGTGCGTCTCGTGGGGTACGCCCGCGCACTCGAAATCTGCGCCACCGGCCGTTTCGTGCACGCGGAGGAGGCCGAGCGCACCGGCCTCGCCAACCTGGTGGTCCCCGTCGACCAGCTCGACGCCGCCGCCCGCGACCTGGCCGCCGCCCTGGTGGCCGCTCCGCGCGACGCCGTCATCGAGACCAAGGCCCTGCTCGGCGGCGCGCTCTCGCGTGACTACGAGGAGCAGCGCAGGGCCGAGCGTGCCGCCCAGGGCCGCAGGCTCCGCGACCTGGCGGGCGTCGCCGACTGACGCCGGGGCCCCGCCGCACGCCCGCCCGGCTCCTGCCCCGGCGGGCCTCCACGGTCGGGGGAACGGCGTGCCCACCGCACACGCGCCGGGCGCCCGCACCGCCCAATTCGCGGCCACGGGGCGTCTGCGGTGGGGCCGAAGGCCCGTCGGCGCAAGCGGGGATCAGCCGTCAGAGCGAGGCTCCACCACGTCCGTGACCAGCACCGACACCGGGAGCCTGCCCTCCGTGGCCGCCGACACCGCCGTGCGCACCGACCGGGCCACGTCCAGCGCCCGGTGGTCGGCGGCCGTCGCCACCTCGATCCGTACGTGGTCCGGGCCGGTGTGCACCGCGCTGCCCAGCACCCGGGTCAGCGCGACGACCCCGGGCACCGAGGCGGCGGCCGTCGCCACCGGGCCGTCCGCCTCCGCGCCGAAGGCCGCCGGAGCGAAGGCGTCCGCCCGCCCCTCGTGCAGCGGCGCCGCCCCCGGTCCGGCGGCGTCCTCGGGGGGACGCGGTGCGCCCCGGCCGGCCTCGCCCGCGTCGGGCGACGCCGACCGCCGACCGGCCTCGCCCCCGTCCGGCGGCGAAGTCACCCCGCCGGGCGCACCGGGGTCGAGCAATGCCGTCACCCTCAGATCCACCTCCGAGACCTCCAGGCCGAGCCGGGCGGCGGCCGCGGAGATCAGCGCCGCGCGCAGGGCGGCCGCCGCGTCCGGCAGCGGTCGGCCCAGGGCTGCGGAGAACTCCGCCTCGATCCGCAGCGGCCCGGCCGGCAGCGCGCTCGGCGGAGCCGGCGGCGCAGCCGTGGCGTCCGGCGCTGTGCCCTGTTCCGCCTCCTCCCCCGCCCAGCCGATCCGCAGCCTGCCCAGCACCGTCCCCGGAGCGGCCACCGCCCCGCGCAGCACCGAGGCGGCCGCCGTCTCCGCGATCCACGTGCCGTCCGCCGGTCCACCCAGCGGCAGCAGTCTGCCCAGGCCCAGCCGCTGCCGTACCGCAGCCGTCCATCCGTCGGCCCTCTGCGGGCTCCGCGCCGTCGTCATCCCCCCAGCCTGCCGTATCCCGGGCGCGGGATACGGCAAGCGCACTTAACGTGGGCGAGGAAGTCCCCCCCTGCCCCCGAAGGGAAGAGCAGCGATGACTGAGACCTCCCAGCGCAACACGCCCGACAGCGGTTCCGGCGACAAGAGCCTGAGCAGGCGCGGCGGCGGCGACCCCGGCAGCCGCGGCCGTACCACCATCGCCGACGGCGTCGTCGAGAAGATCGCCGGAATGGCCGCACGCGATGTGAGCGGTGTCCACGCGATGGGCAGCGGCCTGTCGCGGACCTTCGGCGCGGTCCGAGACCGGGTCCCCGGCGGCGGCAAGTCCGTCACCCGCGGGGTGAAGGCCGAGGTCGGCGAGTCGCAGGCGGCCCTCGACCTGGAGATCGTCGTCGAGTACGGCGTGTCCATCTCCGACGTGGCCCGCGACGTGCGTGAGAACGTCGTCACAGCGGTGGAGCGCATGACCGGCCTCGAAGTGGTCGAAGTCAACATCGCGGTCAGCGACGTCAAGCTGCCCGACGAGGACGACGACGAGGACGAGGACACCCAGCGCGTCCAGTAGGCCCCCGGTTCTGGCGTCGATAGGCAGTTGAGGAGTCACGATGAGCATGGCTGTGGTCGGCCTGTTGGCCGGCATGGCGCTCGGGTTCGCCGGTTACTTCGGCGGGTTCGGAGCCTTCGTACTGGTGGCCGCGCTGGGGGCGATCGGCTTCATCGCCGGCCGCTTCCTGGACGGCGACCTGGAACCCGGCGACTTCTTCAGGAGTCGCGAGCGCGGCGACCGGCGACGGTGACGGCGGTGACCGGGCGCGTCGCCCCCGCCGAACGGGGCGAGACCCGGATCGCCGACCGGGTCGTCGCCAAGATCGCCGCCCAGGCGGCGAAGGAGGCGGTCGACGCACCGCCCGACGACGGGGCGTCGCCGCGTGCCACGGTCACCGTGCACCGCGACGCCGCCCGGGTCCGGGTCAGTCTTGAGCTCGGCTATCCCAGCGACATCGGCCGCCAGTGCGGGGCCGTTCGCCGTCGGGTGGTCCAGCGGGTCAAGGCGCTGGTGGGCATGGAAGTGCCCGAAGTGGCCGTGCAGGTCGAGCGGTTGCACCCCGCGGGAGCGGGCGCCGCCGCACAGGGGAGAATCCGATGACCGAATCCGGCGAACCGACCGGCTCCACCCGGCGCATGCCCCCGGTGGAACCGAACGACGGCGCCCACCCGCCCCCCTCGGAGAGGCAGCCCTCCTCCGACGCCCGCGAACCGGTCCCGACCCTGGAGCAGGGTGACAGCCGGGCCGGCCGCTTCTGGTCCGCGCGCCGGGTGCCGGCCGCCCTGCTGGCTCTGGTGGTCCTGGGCGCGGCCGGGCTGCTGCTATACGACATCGCCGCCGTACGGGCCGGCCGCCCGGCCATGCAGTGGCGGCGCTCCCTCGCCGACGGGCTGGCCGAACGCCGTCTGGACGACGCCCTCGTGCTCACCGGAGCCGGGGTGGCGGCGGCGATCGGCCTCTGGCTGATCCTGCTGGCCCTCACCCCCGGACTGCGGGACCTGCTGCCGATGCGCCGGGACCGCGCCGACGTGCGGGCCGCCCTCGACCGGAGCGCCGCCGCCCTGGCCCTGCGGGACCGGGCCGTGAACGTGGCCGGGGTGCAGTCCGTGCGGGTCCGGGTGGGCCGCCGCAGGGCGAAAGTGCGCGCGCTCTCGCACTTCCGGGAACTCGACGACGTACGGACCGATCTGGACGCCGTACTGGGAGCGGGGATCAGGGATCTGGGCCTGGCCAAGCCGCCCGCCCTCTCCCTCCAGGTGCACCGTCCGGAGAAGAAGGGATGAGCCGCATGCGCTCCACCGTCAACCGGGTCCTGCTGGTCCTGGCCGGTCTGCTGCTGGCCGCCGTCGGCGGAGCCGTGCTCGCCGCCGGCCTCGGCGCGCCGGTACCGTCCTGGTGGCCCTGGGACGGCAAGGGCGATGTGCTGCTCAGCTCCGCCGACCGGGGCCGCTGGCGCGACCAGGGCTGGTGGTGGCCCACGGTGATCGCGATCCTGGCCGTCCTGGTGGTCCTGGCCCTGTGGTGGTTCTTCGCCCAACTGCGCCGTGGCCGCCTCGCCGCACTGCTGGTCGACAGCGGTGACGGTGAGGGAGCTCAGGTGCGCGGCAAGGCGCTGGAGGGCGCCCTCGCGGGGGAGGCGGACACGGCGGACGGGGTGGCGCACGCGCACGCTGCCCTGACCGGCCGCCGGACCGCGCCCCGGGCCAGGGTCCGGCTGCGGATGGAGCCGGACGCCGCCCCCGTCCGGACGCTGCGGGCGGTGGCCGACGGCGCGCTCGCCCACGCCCGGGAGTCGGCCGGACTCGCGGAGCTTCCCGCCGAGATCCGCCTCCGGGCCGTCAAACACCGCGCGGAGCGGGTGTCCTGACGGCACGGGAGCCAGCGTCAGGGCGGGTGCGGCGGGTCAGAAGCCGTGCCGCGATCCGCCGTCGACCGGAACCATGATCCCCGTCAGATACGAGGCGGCGGGCGAGAGCAGGAAGGCCGCGGTCCTCCCGAACTCCTCGGGCGTCCCGTAGCGCCGCAGCGGGACGCGCGCCTCGCTGGCGGTCCGGGCGGCCTCCGCGTCACCGGACAGCGCGTCCAGCTCACGGACCCGGTCGGTGTCGATCCGGCCGGGCAGCACCCCGACGACCCGGATGCCGCGCGGGCCCAGCTCGTCGGCCAGCGACTTGGCGAAGCCGGCGAGACCGGGGCGCAGCCCGTTCGAGATGGTCAGCCCCGCGATCGGCTCGTACACCGACCCGGAGAGCACGAAACCGATCACACCGCCGTCGCCGAGCGCGGCGGCCGCCGTCCGGGCGAGCCGCACCGCCCCCAGGAAGACCGTCTCGAACGCCGTCTGCCACTGGTCGTCGGTGTTGTCGGCGAGGAACCCCGGGGCCGGGCCGCCGACGCTGACGAGGATGCCGTCGAGCCGCCCGAAACGCTCCCGCGCGGTGTCCACCAGGCGTTGGGCGGCGGTCGGGTCGGCGTTGTCGGCGGGGAGCCCGACGGCGTCCGGGCCCAGCTCGGCGGCGGCCTCCGCGACGCCCGTCGCGTCCCGGCCGGTGATGATCACCTTCGCCCCGTCGGCGGCCAGGGCGCGCGCCGTGGCGTTGCCGAGGCCCCGCGTCGCCCCGGTGACGATGTACACACGGTCCTTCAGTCCAAGATCCATGGCCCTATCCTGCCGGGTCCTCCCCGAGGAGGGCGACAGCCGCGTTCACCAGACCGATGTGGCTGAACGCCTGCGGGAAGTTGCCCAACTGCCGCTCCGCCGCGACGTCGTACTCCTCCGCCAGCAGCCCCACGTCGTTGCGGAGCTCCAGCAACCGCTCGTACAGCCGACGGGCCTCGGCCGGCCGGCCGGTCCGCCGCAACGCGTCGACCAGCCAGAACGAGCAGACGACGAACGCCCCCTCCTCGCCGGGCAGCCCGTCGACGGACATGCCCGCGGTGCTGTAGCGGCGGACCAGGCCGTCGCTGCCCAGCTCGTCGCGGACCGCGTCGACCGTGCCGATCACCCGCGGGTCGTCCGGCGGCAGGAACCCGGTGCGCGCGATCAGCAGGGTCGAGGCGTCCAGCTCCCGCGACCCGTAGAACTGGGTGAAGGTGTTCCGCTCGGGGTCGTACCCCTTCTCGCACACCTCCGCGTGCACGGCGTCCCGCATCGCCCGCCAGCGGTCCGCGTCGCCGGGCAGCCCGGGGTTCTCCTCCAGCGTGCGCACCGCCCGGTCGGCGGCGACCCAGGCCATCACCTTGGAGTGCACGAAGTGGCGGCGTGCGCCGCGGATCTCCCACAGCCCCTCGTCCGGTTCCCGCCAGGTCGACTCCAGGAAGCCGAGCAGACTGAGCTGGAGGTTCCAGGCGTGCGGCTTGTCGTCCAGGCCGGTGTCGCGGGCCAGCCGGAGCGCGTCGATGACCTCGCCGTACACATCCAACTGGCGCTGGCGGACCGCCGCGTTGCCGGTGCGCACGGGCCGGGAGTTCTCGTACCCGCTGAGCCAGGGCAGCTCCGTCTCGGGGAGCCGGCGCTCGCCCGCCAGCCCGTACATGATCTGGAGGTCCGCCGGGTCCCCGGCGACCGCCCGCAGCAGCCAGTCGCGCCAGGCGCCCGCCTCCTCCACATAGCCGGCCGAGAGCAGCGCTCCGAGGGTGAGGGTGGCGTCCCGCAGCCAGCAGTAGCGGTAGTCCCAGTTCCGTACGCCGCCGATCTCCTCCGGCAGCGAGGTCGTCGGGGCGGCCACGATGCCGCCGGTCGGGGCGAAGGTCAGGGCCTTCAGCGTGATGAGCGAGCGCAGGACGGCCTCGCGGTACGGTCCGTCGTACGTGCAGCGCTCGGTCCACTTCGCCCAGTCGTGCAGCGTGTGCTTCAGGGCCTTGCGCGGGTCGATCAGCTTGGGGCGCGCCGAGTGCGACGGATGCCAGGTCAGGACGAAGGCCACGCTCTCGCCCTCGGCGACGGTGAAGGAGGAACAGGTGCTGAACTGCTGCCCCCACGTCTTGACCGGGGGCTCGCTGCGCAGCCAGACGGAGTCGGGGCCCGCGACCGCTACCCGGTGGCCGTGCGACCGGCGTACCCAGGGCACCACAGAACCGAAGTCGAAGCGCAGCCGCAGCACGGAGCTCATGTCGACGCTGCCGCTGACGCCCTCGACGATCCGCATCAGGTCCGGCGACCGGTCGCGCTGCGGCATGAAGTCGATGACCTTGACCGTGCCGGTCCGCGTCTGCCAGTACGTCTCCAGGACCAGGGAGTCGCCCGCGTAGCCCCGCCGGGTGCAGGTGTCGGTGGGGCCCGCGCCCTTGGGGGCGATGCGCCAGTGGCCGTTCTCCTCGGAGCCGAGCAGGGCGGCGAAGCAGGCTCCGGAATCGAAGCGGGGCAGGCAGAGCCAGTCGACGGAACCGTTCCTGCCGACGAGCGCGGCGGTCTGGAGATCGCCGATCAGGGCGTAGTCCTCGATGCGTGGGGTCACGCTCTGGCGTGTTCCCGAACCGGGCCCTTGTTAAGCAGGCCGGCGGTGTGCCGCGCGCCTCAGGCCCTCGCCGGTTCCGGCTGCGCGGACGTCACGCCCTCGGCCGCCGCCTGCTCGCGGTCGCGCTTCTCACGCCGTACGAGCACCGCCCAGCCGATCGGGACCGCGGCGACGAACAGCCACCACTGGACGGCGTACGCCATGTGCGGGCCGATCGAACCACTGTCCGGGGAAGCGACCTGCTCGGGCAGATCACCCGCCGGCGTCGGCGCGGTCTGCTCGATGTAACCGCCGAGGACCTCGCGGGAGAGGAGCTGGGACTGCTGCTCGCTGTTGATCAGCATCACCTGCCGGTCCGGCAGCCCCGCCAGGTCCTTGATGCCGCTGCTGCCGGTCGTCTCGTCCGCCTTGAGACGGCCGGTGACGGTGACCTCGCCCCGCGGGGCGGGCGGCACGTCGGGGTAGTCGGTCTGGTTCGGCGCCGCCGGGACCCAGCCCCGGTTGACCAGGACGGTGCCGCCGCCCCGGAGGTCCAGCGGGGTCAGGACGTGGGCGCCGATCCGGTCGTCGCCCGAGGTCCGGCGGCGGACGACCAGCTCGTGCTCGGAGTCGAACGTCCCCGTCGCGGTGACCTCCCGCCAGTAGTCGGCGCGCGGGACGGTGTGCCCGGGGGAGGTCAGATCTGTGACGGGCACCGCCGGCGCTTCCAGGTTGCGGGAGATCAGGGCGTTCTGCTCGACCCGGTGCTGGTGGCGGTGCAGCTGCCAGAAACCCAGCTCGATCATCGTCGGGATCAGCACGAGGGCGAGGAGGGTGAGGATCACCCACTGCCGGGTCAACAGGAAGCGGTACACCCCATGACCGTACAACCGAGGCAATGGGGCGCGGCACTCAGGGGTGCCGCCGGAGCGTCCCCGCTCCGGGGTGTTTCCTCACGCTCTGTCCACGATGCCCGCCTTCCCCTCGGCGCGGGCGCAGTGGGCGCCGCAGTACCAGTGCCCGTCGGCCTCGACGCCCTGCCCGATCACCTGGACCCGGCAGTGCTCGCAGATCGGCGCCATGCGGTGGATGGCGCAGGCGAAGCAGTCGAAGACGTGCACCGCGCCCTGCGCGTGCACCTCGAAGGACATGCCGTAGTCGTTTCCGCAAACCTCACAACGTGCCATGCGCCACAGGGTGGGACGCCCGGCGGCGGGGGGCGAGCGGCTGCCGGGCGCGTCGCGCCCGGTTCACTCCGATGACGGTGCGGGCGCCTGCGGGGGCACCACACCCGGTGCGCCCTCCTCCGCGGGGGCCACATCGCGCAGCAGATGGGTGAAGGCGCTCTCCTCCAGGATCGGGGTGCCGAACGTCCTGGCCTTCTGCGTCTTGGACGTGGCCGCCTCCGGATCGTTGGTCACCAGCAGGCTGGTCAGACGGGAGACGCTGGTCGCCACGTGCAGACCGGCCTCCACGGCCCGGTCCTCCAGCAGCTCCCGGTCGATCGAGGTGTCCCCGGAGAACGCCACCCGCATGCCCTGCTTCAGCGGCCTCTCCCTCTCGTACCGCCCAGGGTTGGGATACGGGCAGGCGGGCCGCTTGCGCGAGGGCCGCCAGCTGTTCTGCTGCCGCGCGGGCTGATAGCCGGCGCGCGGGACGACGGGGGAGTCGGACCACTCGGTCAGCGGCCGGCACTCCAGCAGCGGCAGCCGCACTCCGCCCCTGGCCGCCGCGTGCAGGCTGGGCCGGAACGCCTCGGCCAGCACCCGGGCGTCGTCCAGGGCGTGGTGGGCCTGCTCCTGCACCACCCCGAAGTGCGCGGCGAGCGAGGCCAGCTTGTGGTTGGGCAGCGGCAGCCGCAGCTCCTTGGCGAGCGCGATCGTGCAGAGCCGCTGCTCGACCGGGGCGATCACCGCAGCGCGTGCGTACTCCCGGGCGATCATCGACCAGTCGAACGCCGCGTTGTGCGCCACGAGCACCCGGCCCGCGAGCCGCTGTGACAGCTCGGCGGCCACCTCGGGGAAGAGCGGGGCGCCGTCCAGGACGGCGCTCGTCAACCCGTGGATTCTGACGGGGCCCGGGTCGCGCTCCGGATTGACCAGCGTGTACCAGTGGTCCTCGACGTTGCCCAGGGCGTCCAGCCGGTAGACGGCGGCGGACACTATCCGGTCGTCACGGGCGAGCCCGGTGGTCTCCACGTCGACGACCGCGTACCCCGGGGGATAGGCGGTCGGCCACGGTGCGGCTGTCTGGCGGTCGTCGAGCATGGTCACAGAGAATACGGGCCATGACTGACAGTCTCCTACCCGGCCGCCGGGGGCGGGGTGCTCCGGTGCCGTGGTCCGGTCGAGCTGCCGGCCGCTGCACCGGCGTGCTCCCGCCCTGGCCCGCCGGGCGCGCAGTCGCAGCCGACCCCTCTGTCGAGAGCCTGTTCGCCCCTCGGGGAGACGCCCGAAGGAGCCCGCCAGACGGCCCGCGAGCGCCCTCACCGCCCGGTCCGGTTTCGCGGGGTCCGTCGCGGTCAGCCGTAAGCGGGGCAACTTCCGTACCGGACACGAGCGTTCCTCCCCCTCGACGCGCCGCGTGCCGTGGATGCCGCGGCCCGGCCCCTTGTCGGAAGGCGCCAAAGACTGCTGACGCCAGGTCTCGCATACTTGTGGGTAACAACGTCTAGCCCTCGTCGGCCGACCGCTCTACGGTGCTCGCATGGAGCCGAATCTGCCCGATGTCGTGCTGTGGTCAATACCGGCCTTCGTGCTGCTCACCGTGGTCGAGATGGTCAGCTGCCGCCTCCGCCCGGACGAGGACGCCGCCGGGTACGAAGCCAAGGACGCGGCGACCAGCGTCACGATGGGCCTCGGCAGCCTGGGCTTCGACCTGCTGTGGAAGCTGCCCATTGTGGCGATCTACACCGCGGTGTACGAGCTGACGCCGATGCGGGTGCCCGTGCTGTGGTGGACCGTCCTGCTGATGCTGCTCGCCCAGGACTTCTTCTACTACTGGTCCCACCGCGGCCACCACGTCGTCCGTATCCTGTGGGCCTGCCACGTGGTCCACCACTCCAGCCGCAAGTTCAACCTGACCACCGCGCTGCGCCAGCCCTGGACCTCCGCGACCGTCTGGCCCTTCTACCTGCCGCTGATCGTCTGCGGGGTGCACCCGGCGGCGCTCGCGTTCTGCCAGTCGGCCAACCTCGTCTACCAGTTCTGGGTGCACACCGAGCGGGTGGGCAAGCTCCCGAAGCCCTTGGAGTACGTCCTCAACACGCCCTCACACCACCGGGTCCACCACGCCTCGCAGGGCGGCTACCTGGACCGCAACTACGGCGGCATCCTGATCATCTGGGACCGCCTGTTCCGGTCCTTCGCCGCGGAGACCGAGCGGCCCGTCTACGGCCTCACCAAGAACATCTCCACCTACAACCCGCTGCGCGTCGCGACCCACGAGTACGCCGCCATCGCGCGTGACGTCCGCGCCGCCGCCTCCTGGAGCGAGCGGGCCGGACGGGTCTTCCGCGGGCCCGGCTGGCAGCCCGCGCCCCCGGCAGCCCGGGCCGGCGCCCCCGCCACGGCGGTGACGCCGGGAGCGCCCCCGGCCGCCGCGGCCCCCGCGGACCTCACCGCCGCCCCCCTCCGGAAGCGGGCCGCCCCGTCCGCACAAGCCCCCGCCCCGGCGCGGGGCCGGTGAGCGCCACCGCCGCCCGGCCCGCTCGCCCGGGCGGGACGGAGCGCTTCGCCCGGCCGCTGGCGGCGGCCTTCCTCGTCACCGCCGCCGCCGACCTGACCGGGCTGCTCGCCGGGGCCGGGACCGTCCACCTGGTCGCCAAACCGCTGCTCATGCCGCTGCTCGCCGGGTACGCGGCGCTGCGCGGCGCGCCCCGGCCGCTCGTCGCCGCCCTGCTGCTCGGCTGGGGCGGCGACGTCCTCCTGCTCGCAGAGACCGACACGTCCTTCCTGCTCGGCATGGCCTGCTTCGCCGTCGGCCACGTCTGCTATCTGACGCTGTTCGGCCGCGGCCGGGCCCGTGCCCCGCTGGCCACCGGGGCCGGGTACGTCCTGGCCCTCGGCCTCTTCCTCGCCCTGATCCTGCCGGACCTCCCGGCGGACCTGCGCCTCCCGCTGGCCGGCTACAGCCTGCTGCTCACCGCCGTGGCCTGGCGCTCCGGCGTGTTCGGGCCGTACGCGGCGGTGGGCGGGGCTCTCTTCCTGGTCTCCGACGCCCTCATCGCCACCGGTGTCGCCGATTGGCCCCAGCCGCCCACGCCGGATTTCTGGGTGATGCTCACCTATATCGCCGCGCAGGCCCTGCTGGTCTTCGGCGCGCTCGCGTCGACGGCGAAGGGCGCGGCCCGGGGGTGAACTCCCGGGCCGCGCCCGTGTCGAGGTGCGGGCTGCTACCAGCGGACCGCGTCCAGCGCGTCCACCGTCCCGGCCCCGTAGAAGCCGTTGGCGTGCTTGCCGCCCTCGCAGACCGCGTCGACGGTGCCGTCACCGTCGATGTCGTACGGCGCGCCGCACGCCTTCGCGTCCGCCTGGAGGGCCAGCAGCGCCTTCACGGCGGCCGGTGAGGCGTAGGGGTGCTTGGACTTGATCAGGGCCACGACGCCGGCGACGTGCGGCGACGCCATCGACGTACCGGCCTTGTAGCCGAACTTGCCGCCCGGCAGCGTGGACAGGATCAGCCCGCTCACGGCCGGCGCCTCCGGGGTCTGGTAGACCGTCGAGTCGCCGCCCGGCGCCGACACGTCGATGACGCCCTTGCCGTAGTTGGAGTAGGAGGACTTCAGGCCCTTCGCGCCCGTGGCGGAGACCGTCACGACGCCCGGCAGCATGGTCGGGATGTCCGGGCAGAGGCTCGGGTCGACCGTCCGCGTGACGGTCTCGCTGTCGTTGGGGCTGGTGGAGTCCTTGATCGCGTCGGACGCCAGGTCGTGGCGGGAGTTGCCCGCCGCGGCGACGTTGACCGCGCCGCGGCGCTCGGCGTACCGGGCGGCGCGGGTGAGGGCGTCCACCAGCGCGCCCTGGTCCGGGTCGTTCTTGCAGGCGAACAGCCAGGGGTCGGTGTAATAGCTGTTGTTCGTCACGTCGACGCCGTGCTCGGCGGCCCAGAGGAACCCGCAGACGACGGCCTCGGTGTAGAAGAACCCGTCCGGGTTCGAGACCTTGATGCCGGAGACCTTCACACCCGGCGCGACGCCGGTGACGCCGGCGCCGTTCTTCGCGGCGGCGATGGTGCCCGCCACGTGCGTGCCGTGGTCGCTCTCGCCCGCCGCCGGACGCCAGGAGCCGGGGGTGGTGTCCGGAGCGCCGGTGACGCAGTTGACCGAGGCGCGGCGGTCGAAGTTCGGGGCGAGGTCCGGGTGGGTGTCGTCGACGCCCGTGTCGATGACGGCGACCGTCACCCGCTTGGAGCCGAGCGACTTCTCGTGGGCCCGGTCCGCCTTGATCGCCGGCAGCGACCACTGGAGGGGCTCCAGCGGGTCCTCGTCGGCCTTCGCCTGCGCGGCGGCGGCCGCCGCCTGCGCGGCCGTGAGCGGCTGCGCTATCGCTCCGACGTCCTTGGTGGCCTGCGGCACGATCGGGTTCGTCCGGGTGGCGCCGGCCGACTCCACGCCCCGTACCCGGCGCATCGTCTCGCCGAAGGCCGGGTTCTGCGAGTGGACGACGATGACGCCGATCTGCTCGTAGGCGACGACGACGGTGCCGCCGGCCCTGCCGATCGCCTTCTCGACCTGCTTCACGGTGCCGCGGCCGCCCCGGGTGTTGACCACGTAGGACAGCTTCGGACCGTCGGTCCGCACGGTCGCGGTGGCAGGCTCGCCGGTGGGCGCCGCCGTGGCCGTCGCCGTCGGCAGGAAGCCGAGCGAGGCGGTCAGCGCGAGTCCGACGGGCGCCGCGAGTGCGCGGGTCCGTCTCGATGCCAGATGAGCCATGGGTTCTCCACATCATCCGTGCCGATCGACCGGACACTTGACGTGTTCGGTCGCGTACATGACGAGTGAAGCTATCGCTGATCTTGCCGACACATCAATGTTTACGGGCAAGTTGGTTCGAAGAGTGACCCTCACGGGTGATCACTGAGCGGCCGGGCCCAGGGCGCCGGGACCCGGCGTACCGCGTCGGAGAAGGCGAAACGCGCGGTGAACCGCTTCGTCGCGTCCTCCGTGCCGTTGTCCAGGAGGCACATCACCGTCCCCGGCAACGAGGCGAGGCCTCCCATGACATCCACCACCCCCCAGAACACCGCACCCGCGTCGCGAGGAGAATCCGTGGCTACCGAGGCACCGCCGCCCGAACCCCGTCAGGACACCGGCCCCGTCCAGCCCACCGCCGAGGCGTTCGTCGCGATGCAGGCGAGCGGCGAGTTCGCCGAACTGCGGCGCTCGCACCGTTCCTTCGCCTTCCCGCTCACCGTCGCCTTCGTGACCTGGTATCTGCTGTACGTCCTGCTCTGCAGCTACGCGGGCGACTTCATGGCGACCAAGGTCGTCGGCAACATCAACATGGCGCTCGTCCTCGGCCTCGCCCAGTTCGCCACCACCTTCCTCATCGCCTGGCTCTACTCCCGGCACGCCGCCACCAAGCTCGACCCGAAGGCCGACGCCATCAAGTCCCGTATGGAGGCCGACGCATGAGCGCCGCCCACATCGCCCGCCCCGCAGTCCAGCTCGCCGCAGAAGGGGCGGGCGACCACCGGGCGCTGATCATCACCCTGTTCTCCGCGTTCGTCGTCGCGACCCTCTTCATCACCGTGTGGGCCGGGCGCCAGACCAAGAGCGCCGCCGACTTCTACGCGGGCGGCCGCCAGTTCACCGGGTTCCAGAACGGCCTGGCCGTCTCCGGCGACTACATGTCCGCCGCCTCCTTCCTCGGCATCGCCGGAGCCATCGCCCTCTTCGGCTACGACGGCTTCCTGTACTCCATCGGCTTCCTCGTCGCCTGGCTCGTCGCCCTGCTGCTGGTCGCCGAGCCCCTGCGCAACTCCGGCCGCTACACCATGGGCGACGTCCTCGCCTACCGGATGCGCCAGCGCCCCGTCCGCACCGCCGCCGGCACGTCCACGATCGTCGTGTCGATCTTCTACCTGCTGGCCCAGATGGCCGGCGCGGGCGTCCTCGTCTCGCTGCTGCTCGGCATCACCAGCGACGCGGGCAAGATTCTCATCGTCGCGCTGGTCGGCGTGCTCATGATCCTCTACGTCACCATCGGCGGGATGAAGGGCACCACCTGGGTGCAGATGGTCAAGGCCGTCCTGCTCATCGCGGGCACCCTGCTCATCACCTTCCTGATCCTGCTGAAGTTCAACTTCAACATCTCCGACCTGCTCGGCACCGCCGCCAGCAACAGCGGCAAGGGCGCGGCGTTCCTGGAGCCCGGCCTGAAGTACGGCGTCGACGGCATCTCCAAGCTCGACTTCATCTCCCTCGGCATCGCCCTGGTCCTGGGCACCGCGGGCCTGCCGCACATCCTGATCCGCTTCTACACCGTGCCCACGGCCAAGGCCGCCCGTAAGTCCGTGAACTGGGCGATCGGCATCATCGGAGCCTTCTACCTGATGACGATCGTGCTCGGCTTCGGCGCCGCCGCCCTCCTCAAGCCCGGCGACATCATCGCCTCCAACAAGGCGGGCAACACCGCGGCGCCGCTGGCCGCCCTGGAGATCGGCGGAGGCGCCGGCTCCACGGGCGGCGCCATCCTCCTCGCGGTGATCTCCGCCGTCGCGTTCGCCACCATCCTCGCCGTCGTCGCCGGACTCACCCTCGCCTCCTCCTCGTCCTTCGCGCACGACATCTACGCCAACGTCATCCGCAAGGGGCAGGCAACCGAGAAGGAGGAGGTCCGCGCCGCGCGCTGGGCCACCGTCGCCATCGGCGTCGTCTCCATCGCGCTGGGAGCGCTCGCCCGGGACCTCAACGTGGCCGGTCTGGTCGCCCTGGCCTTCGCGGTCGCCGCCTCCGCCAACCTGCCGACCATCCTCTACAGCCTCTTCTGGAAGCGCTTCACCACCCAGGGGGCCCTCTGGTCCATCTACGGAGGCCTCGCCGCCTCCGTCCTGTTGGTGCTGTTCTCGCCGGTCGTCTCCTCCAAGCCCAGTTCGATGTTCCCCGGCGTCGACTTCGCCTGGTTCCCGCTGGAGAACCCCGGCCTGATCTCCATCCCGCTCGGCTTCCTCCTCGGCTGGATCGGCTCGCTGATCTCCAAGGAGAAGCCCGACACGGACAAGTACGCCGAACTGGAGGTCAAGTCCCTCACCGGCATCGGCGCCCACTGACGCGGCGTGGCCGGCCGGGCGCCGGCCCCACCGGCGCGGCGACACGCCCTGAGCAAGGAGGCCGCGGAGCCGCCCGGGAGCACACCCCGCGGCGGGNACGCGGCCCGGCCGCGCCTCGTGGCAAACGGGGCGCCCCGATGTCAGCGGTCTCCCGTAGTCTCGAAGGAGTCAGGTCTCGAAAGAGCCAACGTCTCGAAAGAGCGACCGCGCCACCGCGGGCGGCACCGGGGAGGGGCCCACCATGCTCATCGACACTTACGACCGGATCGCCACCGACCTGCGCGTGTCACTCACCGACAAGTGCAACCTGCGCTGTACCTACTGCATGCCGGAAGAGGGCCTGCAGTGGCTCGGCAAGAGCGAGCTGCTCTCCGACGAGGAGATCGTGCGCCTGATCCGCATCGCCGTCACCTCGCTCGGCATCACCGAGGTCCGCTTCACCGGCGGCGAACCTCTGCTGCGCCCCGGCCTCGTCTCCATCGTCGAGCAGTGCGCCGGCCTCACCCCCCGCCCCCGGATGTCCCTGACGACCAACGGCATCGGGCTCCGGCGCACCGCCGCCGCACTCAAGGCCGCGGGCCTCGACCGGGTCAACGTCTCGCTGGACACCCTGCGCCCCGACGTCTTCAAGACCCTCACCCGCCGCGACCGCCACCAGGACGTCCTGGACGGCCTCGAAGCCGCCCGTGAGGCCGGACTCACCCCGGTGAAGGTCAACTCCGTCCTGATGCCCGGCCTCAACGACGACGAGGCCCCCGAGCTGCTCGCCTGGGCCATCGAGCACGACTACGAGCTCCGCTTCATCGAGCAGATGCCCCTGGACGCCCAGCACGGCTGGAAGCGCGACGGCATGATCACCGCCGGGGACATCCTCGCCTCGCTGCGCACCCGCTTCTCCCTCACCGCGGAAGGCGACGACGCCCGCGGCTCCGCTCCCGCAGAGCGCTGGGCCGTCGACGGCACCGAGCACCGCGTCGGAGTGATCGCCTCGGTCACCCGCCCGTTCTGCCGCGCCTGCGACCGCACCCGGCTCACCGCCGACGGCCAGGTCCGCACCTGCCTCTTCGCCCGCGAGGAGACCGACCTGCGCGGAGCCCTGCGCGGCTCCGCGCCCGACGAGGAGATCGCCCGGCTCTGGAAGACGGCCATGTGGGGCAAGAAGGCGGGCTCCGGACTGGACGACCCGTCCTTCCTGCAGCCCGACCGCCCGATGTCGGCGATCGGCGGCTGAGGCTCAGCCGCGGCCGGAGCCCGACTCCCAGTCCGCCAGCGTCACGACGTCCTTCAGAAAACCTCGTACATCGAGGAAGGAGGACAGGTGCTCCCGGTGCTCCTCGCAGGCCAGCCAGGTCTTGCGCCGCTCGGGCGTGTGCAGCTTGGGGTTGTTCCAGGCCAGCACCCACACCGCGGCGGCCCGGCAGCCCTTGGCGGAACAGATCGGGGCGCCGGCGGGACTCGCGGCGGACGTATCGGGGAAGATCACGCGCCCAGCCTAGGCCAGAGGCTCTGCGTGCCTCCTGACGCCTCCCCGCCGGAGAAAGGGCGACGCCGAGCAGCCACGGGGGGAGCTGCCCGGCGTCGGTCCGTCGCTCCGACGGGGGATGCGGAGCGCAGGGGAAGTATGTCACGGGGACCGGCGCGCGGTGCACCGGAACGTCATGATTGCTCGTTGCTTTCCCGAGCCGCGCGGGCGCCCCGGCTCAGCCGTGCCCGTGGGGCGGAGGGACCCGGCCGGCCGGCTCCCCGGAGCCGTCGGACTCCGCCCTGCCGGACGCCGGAGCCGCCTGAACGGCAGGCCGCGCCGGCAGGGGGACGAACGTCGAGGGCAGGGAGGGCGCGCTCTCCCGTCCGGCGTTGGCGATGACCACGGCCACGTACGGCAGCAGCACACCGAGCACCAGCGCCACGATCGCCACATGCCGTTCGACGTTCCACAGCACCGCCGCCAGCACCACGGACACCGTGCGCACCGACATGGAGATCACATAGCGTCGCTGTCTGCCGCGGACGTCGTCCGCCAGCCCCTGACGTGCGCCCGTGATCCGGAAGACCTCCGCACCGTCGTTCTTCCGCAGCATGTTCCCACCACCAGATCTCGTCGCCGGCCGCCCCGGACCGGGCCCTGTCCACGGTACGCCCGCTGCCCGCGGGACGGGCGGCCGGGGCGCGTCCCCCACCCGCCGGGCCGCAGGCCCGGCCACCCGTACGGCCCTGCCCGGCATGCGCCCGGAGCCGGACCGGCCGAGACTGGGCGGACGCGCACACCGCGCCGCATGAGGAGGCGAAATGAGCTGGTTGTGGGCCATCATCGTGGGCTTGGTGCTCGGTGTCATCGCCAGAGCGATCCTGCCCGGCAAACAGGACATCCCGCTCTGGCTGACGGCGGTGTTCGGCATCGTCGGAAGCATCCTCGGCAATGCTGTGGCCGGCTGGATCGGCGTCGAGGACACCAAGGGCATCGACTGGATTCGCCATCTGCTGCAACTGGCCGGCGCCGTAGCCGTGGTCGCCCTCGGTGACATGCTCTGGCAGTCGATCCGAGGCAACCGCAAGCAGAGAACCTGACCCACCGCGATCACCGCGGCCGGACACGCACGGAGCGTGTCCGGCCGCGGTGCCGTGCCACGGGAGAGGAAGCGGTCAGCCGACCGGTCCGACCTCCACGGCCGCCAGGTTCTTCTTGCCCCGGCGCAGCACAAGCCAGCGCCCGTGCAGCAGCTCACCGGCGGCCGGGGCGCTCTCGCCGTCGACGACCTTGACGTTGTTCACGTAGGCGCCGCCCTCCTTGACCGTGCGGCGCGCCCCCGACTTGCTCGGCGCCAGCCCGACCTCCACCAGGAGGTCCACCAGCGGGCCCAGCTCGGCGACCCGGGCGTGCGGCACCTCGGACAGGGCCGCGCCCAGCGTCGCCTCGTCCAGCTCGGCCAGGTCGCCCTGCCCGAACAGCGCCTTGGACGCCGCGATGACGGCGGCGCACTGGGCGCCGCCGTGCACCAACGTGGTCAGCTCCTCGGCCAGCGCGCGCTGCGCCGAGCGGGCCTGCGGCCGCTCCTCGGTCAGCTTCTCCAGCTCTTCGAGCTCCTCACGGCTCTTGAAGCTGAGGATGCGCAGATACCGGGAGACGTCCCGGTCGTCCACGTTCAGCCAGAACTGGTAGAACGCGTAGGGCGTGGTCATCTCCGGGTCGAGCCAGACGGCGCCGCTCTCCGACTTGCCGAACTTCGTCCCGTCCGCCTTCGTCATCAGCGGCGTCGCCAGCGCGTGCACGGCGGCGCCCGGCTCCAGCCGGTGGATCAGGTCGATGCCCGCGGTGAGGTTGCCCCACTGGTCGCTGCCGCCCTGCTGGAGGGTGCAGCCGTACCGGCGGTACAGCTCGAGGAAGTCCATCCCCTGGAGCAGCTGGTAGCTGAACTCCGTGTAGCTGATGCCTTCCTGCGACTCCAGCCGACGGGCGACCGAGTCCTTGGTGAGCATCTTGTTGACCCGGAAGTGCTTCCCGATGTCCCGCAGGAACTCGATCGCGGACAGACCCGCGGTCCAGTCCAGGTTGTTGACCATCGTGGCCGCGTTGTCGCCCTCGAAGGACAGGAACGGCTCGATCTGCGACCGCAGCCCCGCCACCCAGGCCGCGATGGTCTCCGGGTCGTTCAGGGTGCGCTCCGCGGTGGGCCGGGGGTCGCCGATCTGGCCCGTCGCGCCCCCCACCAGAGCGAGGGGCCGCAGCCCCGCCTGCTGGAGCCGCCGCATGGTGAGCACCTGGACCAGGTGCCCCACGTGGAGGCTCGCCGCGGTCGGGTCGAAGCCGCAATAGAAGGTGACAGGACCGTCCGCGAGAGCCTTGCGCAATGCGTCCTCGTCAGTGGACTGGGCGAACAGCCCGCGCCACTTCAGCTCGTCGACGATGTCCGTCACGGTTCCGGTGCTCCTTATGCCTGGTCCTGGTAGAGATCTAGGTGTCAGTCTAGGCGTGTCACACCCCCTGGCTGACCGAGCTCATATGGAAGTCCGGGATGCGCAGCGCGGGCATGGCGGCCCGCGTGAACCAGTCGCCCCACTCGCGCGGCAGCGTCTTCTCCGTACGCCCCGCCTCCGTCGCCCGGGACAGCAGGCCCACCGGCGACTCGTTGAACCGGAAGTTGTTCACCTCGCCGACCACCTCGCCGTCCTCGACCAGATAGACGCCGTCCCGGGTCAGCCCGGTCAGCAGCAGCGTCGCCGGGTCGACCTCCCGGATGTACCAGAGGCAGGTCAGCAGCAGCGCCCGCCCCCTGGTCGCGGCTGCCATCTCCTCCAGCGACCGTTCGCCGCCGCCCTCCAGCACCAGGTTGTCGATGGCCGGGGCGACCGGCAGGCCCGTCAGGCCCGCCGAGTGCCGGGTCGTCGTCAGCCGCTCCAGCGTTCCCTCCCGCACCCACTCCGTCGGGGCGAGCGGCAGCCCGTTGTCGAAGACGGAGCCGCTGTCGCCGGAGGAGTGGGCGATCACGAAGGGCGCCGACTCCAGCCCCGGGGCGTGCGGGTCGCTGCGCAACGTCAGCGGAAGCGGGGACAGCCTCTCGCCCAGCCGCGTGCCGCCGCCCGGCGTCGAGAACACCGTCCGGCCCTCGACGGCGTCCCGTGCGGTGGAGGACCAGAGCTGGTAGATCAACAGGTCAGCGACCGCCGTCGGCGGCAGCAGCGTCTCGTACCGGCCGGCCGGGAGCTCGATCCGCCGCTCCGCCCAGCGCAGCCGCCGCGCGAGCTCCGCGTCCATCGCCGCCGGGTCCACGTCACAGAAGTCCCGGGTCGCCCGGCCCGCCCACGCGGAGCGGGACCGGTCCGGGGACTTCGCGTTCAGCTCCAGCGTCCCGTTCGGCTGGTCGTGGCGCAGCCGCAGCCCCGTGGACGTACCGAGGTACGTGGAGGTCAGCTCGTGGTGGGCGAACCCGTACAGCTCGCGGTCCTCCGAGCGGGCGCGGGCGAAGGCGTCGCCGAGGGCCGGGGCGAAGTCGGCGAAGACCTCGGGACCGGTCTCCGCGGGCGCGTCGGCGAAGTCGGGGGAGGGGGCCGCCCCGCTCACCAGCGGCTGTGCGTCCTCGGCGGGCCCGGCGCCGCGCGCGGCGGCCTCTGCGGCCCGTACCAGCGGCTCCAGGTCCTCCGCGGTGACGGCCGATCTGGAGACGACGCCGGTGGCCGTCCCCTTCGCCCCGTCCGCCGTCGCGACGACGGTCAGGGTCCGTCCCCGGGTGACCCCGTTCGTGGTGAGCGCGTTGCCCGCCCAGCGCAGATTGGCGGAGGAGTGCTCGTCGGCGATGACCACCAGACCGTCCGTGGTGGACAGCTCCAGGGCCCGCTCGACGATCTCGTGCGGCTTGCTGACGCGGCTCATCGTCCGGCCTCCTGCGTCGTGTTGAGGATGTTCACGCCTCGGAAGAGGGCGGAGGGGCAGCCGTGCGAGACGGCGGCGACCTGCCCCGGCTGGGCCTTGCCGCAGTTGAACGCGCCGCCCAGTACGTATGTCTGCGGGCCGCCGACCTTCTCCATCGAGCCCCAGAAGTCCGTGGTCGTCGCCTGGTACGCCACATCGCGCACCTGCCCGGCGAGCCTGCCGTTCTCGATGCGGAAGAAGCGCTGCCCGGTGAACTGGAAGTTGTAGCGCTGCATGTCGATCGACCACGACCGGTCTCCGACCACGTAGATTCCCCGCTCCACCCCGCCGATCAGGTCGTCGGTGGACAGCCCGCCCGGGTCCGGCCGGAGCGAGACGTTCGCCATGCGCTGGACGGGTACGTGGCCCGGCGAGTCCGCGTAGGCGCAGCCGTTGGAGCGGCCGAGCCCCGTCAGCCTCGCGATCCGGCGGTCCAGCTGGTAGCCCACCAGAGTGCCGTTTCTCACCAGGTCCCAGGACTGGGCCTCGACGCCCTCGTCGTCGTACCCGATGGTCGCGAGCCCGTGCTCGGCGGTGCGGTCGCCCGTCACGTTCATGACGGAGGAGCCGTACGCCAGCTTCCCCAACTGGTCGAAGGTGGCGAACGAGGTCCCGGCGTACGCCGCCTCGTACCCCAGGGCCCGGTCCAGCTCGGTGGCGTGGCCGATCGACTCGTGGATGGTCAGCCACAGGTTCGACGGGTCGACGACCAGGTCGTACGCCCCCGCCTCGACGCTCGGCGCGCGCATCTTCTCCGCGAGGAGCGAGGGGATCTCGGCCAGTTCGGCGTCCCAGTCCCAGCCGGTCCCGGTCAGATACTCCCAGCCGCGTCCGACCGGTGGCGCGATGGTCCGCATCGAGTCGAACTCACCACTCGCGCCGTCCACCGCGACGGCGGTGAACTGCGGATGAATCCGCACCCGTTGCTGGGTGGTGACGGTCCCCGCCGTGTCCGCGTAGAACTTGTTCTCGTGCACGGCCATCAGGGACGCGTCCACATGCGCGACCCCTTCGGCGCCCAGCAGCCGCCCGCTCCACTCGGCCAGCAGCGCCGCCTTCTCCTCGTCCGGTACGGAGAAGGGGTCGACGTCGTACGCGGAGACCCAGGTCCGCTCGCCGTGCACCGGCTCGTCCGCCAGCTCGACCCTGCCCTCGGTACCGGCCCCGGAGGCCGCGATCACCTTCGCCGACAGCTTGGCCATCGCGACGGCCTGCGAGGCCACCTTCGCGGCCGCGTCCATCGTCAGGTCGACCCCGGACGCGAACCCCCAGGCGCCTCCGTGCACCACCCGCACCGCGTACCCGAGGTCCGTGCTGTCCGACGCGCCGGCGGGGCGTGCGTCCCGCAGCCGCCAGGACGCGCTGCGCACCCGCTCCAGCCGGAAGTCGGCGTGCGTCGCGCCGAGCGCCCGCGCCCGGGCGAGCGCCGCGTCGGCCAGCGCGCGCGAGGGCAGGGCAAGGAAGGACTGATCTACCTCGTGGGGCACAGGGAATTCCCTTCTCGATACACCACGGCAGTGAACCATGCCGGACGGTGACCGCACCGGTGGACCGGCGTGACTGCCGGGGCGGACATCCGCCGTGCGGACTGTAGGAACCCCACAGCACCCCGGACAAGCCACTGTCAGGGCTCGATTCCCCGATCGGCGCACGGTACCGATAGGTTTTCGAGGTAGCCAGACCGTCAGGGAAGACCTGCCGTCCGCCAAGGAAAGGGTGATCCGTTGAGCCGCTCGGTTCTCGTCACCGGAGGAAACCGGGGCATCGGCCTCGCCATCGCCCGCGCCTTCGCCGACAACGGCGACCAGGTCGCGATCACCTACCGCTCCGGAGAGCCTCCGCGGGCCCTCACCGACGCCGGTGTCCTCGCGGTCCGCTGCGACATCACCGACGCCGAGCAGGTGGAGCAGGCCTACAAGGAGATCGAGGACAAGCACGGCCCCGTGGAGGTGCTGGTCGCCAACGCCGGTATCACCAAGGACCAGTTGCTGATGCGGATGTCGGAGGAGGAGTTCACCTCCGTCGTCGACACCAACCTCACGGGGACCTTCCGCGTCGTCAAGCGGGCCAACCGCGCGATGCTGCGCGCCAAGAAGGGCCGCGTCGTCCTCATCTCCTCCGTCGTCGGCCTCCTCGGCTCGGCCGGCCAGGCCAACTACGCCGCCTCCAAGGCCGGGCTGGTCGGCTTCGCCCGGTCGCTGGCCCGTGAGCTCGGTTCGCGCAACATCACCTTCAACGTCGTCGCCCCCGGTTTCGTCGACACCGACATGACCCAGGCGCTCAGCGAGGAGCAGCGCAAGGGCATCGTGTCCCAGGTGCCGCTCGGCCGCTACGCGCGGCCCGAGGAGATCGCCGCCGCGGTGCGCTTCCTCGCCTCCGACGACGCGTCGTACATCACTGGAGCCGTCATCCCCGTTGACGGCGGATTGGGCATGGGTCACTGATCACCATGAGCGGAATTCTCGACGGCAAGCGCGTCCTCATCAGCGGGGTGCTGATGGAGTCGTCCATCGCGTTCCACACCGCGAAGGTGGCCCAGGAGCAGGGGGCCGAGGTCATCCTGACGGCCTTCCCCCGGCCCACCCTGACCGAGCGCATCGCCAAGAAGCTGCCGAAGCCTGCCAAGGTCATCGAGCTGGACGTCACCGACGGCGAGCACCTGGACCGGCTGGCCGGCCTGGTCCGCGAGGAGCTCGGCTCGCTCGACGGCGTCGTCCACTCCATCGGCTTCGCGCCTCAGGACGCGCTCGGCGGCAACTTCCTCAACACCCCGTTCGAGTCCGTCGCCACCGCGATGCACGTCTCGGCGTTCTCCCTGAAGTCGCTGGCCATGGCGTGCAGGCCGCTGATGAGCGACGGCGGCTCGATCGTCGGCCTCACCTTCGACGCCCAGTACGCCTGGCCGCAGTACGACTGGATGGGCCCCGCCAAGGCCGCGCTGGAGGCCACCTCCCGCTACCTCGCCCGGGACCTCGGCAAGGACGGCCTGCGCTGCAACCTGGTCTCCGCCGGACCGCTCGGCTCCATGGCCGCCAAGTCCATTCCGGGCTTCTCCGAGCTGGCCGACGTCTGGAACCACCGCTCCCCGCTCGCCTGGGACATGTCGGACCCGGAGCCGGCCGGCCGCGGCGTCGTGGCCCTGCTCTCCGACTTCTTCCCGAAGACGACGGGCGAGATCATCCACGTCGACGGCGGCGTGCACATGATGGGCGCCTGACCGCTCCCTCTCCTGGTCAACGGCCTCCGGCCGCGCGCCGCACCCCGGTTCTCCCGGGGGCGGTCCGCGGCCGGAGGCCGTCATGGCACGCGGCTCCGCCGTCGCTCCGGTCGAGAAACCAGCCGATCCACCGCAGAATGTGGAGGAACCGGACTTCTGGTCAGGCTGCGGGAGGGAGATCGCCGTGCGCCCCACGCATCGCCCGTACCGCCCACGGGTCCTGCGCGCCCTCGGCGCCCGGCGCCGGCGCTCCGCCCGGCCCCGTCCGCTCCGCGCTCCCCGCAGGGCCCGTCTCCCGGTGGTCGCCGCGCTCGCCGTCGCGGGGCTCGGCGTCCCGCTGGGAGTCCACGCCGCCGGCGGGGCCGACTCCGCCTCGGGGGCCCCTCTGGGCGCGCCCGCGGAACCCCGCGGGAGCGGCCCGGCCGGCTCGGAGTGCCGTACGTCCGTGGAGGGCTCCCGGGTCGTCGCGTACTGCCACAATCCCTACCCCTCCACCGACCTGGTCCGGCTGCACACCGAATGCGAACGGTGGTGGGACGTGGACGCGGACGGCGCGGCGGTCGCGGTGGAGCCCGGCCGGACCGTACGGCTGGAGGACCGATGCTGGAAAGAGGTCGCCACGGCCTGGGTCAGCCACCGTCCCGCCCCGCTCTGAGCCTGGCTCACCCCGCCCCGCCGCGCACCGCCGGGCCCGCACCGCTGCGAGTCGCCGGTTGTGGCTCTGGGCCGCCCGACCGCGCTGCCGGACCCGGCCCGGGCTGGTGGGCCGGCCCCGCCTGCACGCGGTCCGCCGGGCAGTTCAGCGCGTGGCTCGCCGCCTCCGCCGCGGCCGTCTCAGCGTCCCCGGCCCGGATCGCCTCGACCAGCCGGGCGTGGTCCATGTGGTTCTCCGGCCGCAGCTCGGGGCCCACGTCACCGCGCAGGTAGTCGCGCAACAGGTCCCCGAGGTCCGCGTAGAGCTCCGTCAGGACGTCGTTGTGCGAGGCGGCCACCACTGCCAGGTGCAAGGTCGCGTCCGCGGCCACGAAGGCCTCCGCGTCGCCCGCGGCCCAGGTCTCCTCCCGGCGTGCCATCAGGGTGTCCAGCTGCCGCAGGTCCCGCTCGGTGCGCCGGACGGCCGCCAACCGGGCCGCGGAGGACTCCAGCGTCGACCGCAGCTCCGCGATGTGACGGGGGTCGGCGGCCGCGAACCGCCGGTGCATCACCCCGGCCAGCTCGCTCGTGGCGATCACATAGGTGCCCGAGCCCTGCCGGATGTCGAGGAGCCCGTTGTGCGCCAGGGCGCGTACCGCCTCGCGGACGGTGTTGCGGGCCACCCCCAACTGCTCGACCAGCGCGGGCTCGGTCGGAATGCGCGAGCCGACCGGCCACTCGCCCGAGGTGATCTGGTTCCTCAACTGGGCGATCACCTGGTCGGCGAGTGCCGAACGCCGGGGAGACGTCAGCGCCATGATGCTCCTTGCTCGTGGGCGGGCCGGGCCGAACGGGGAAGTCCGGCCCGGATTCTCTCAGGGGCGGCGGGAGCGCGGGAGGCGCGGCCGGACGGCGGTGGCGGGAATTGGACAAGTAAACATCCCATGATTCTATGATGGCTCCATGCCGGACGACGACATCCAGACCCCGACCCTGAAGCGAGGCACCGCCACGCGCACGCCCCACGCCCCGGAACCTCAGCGGCTCCCTGGCGGGCGAGAGGCCCCCGCGCCCTGGCTGCTCCGCCTCATCGCCGTGGGGCTCGTCCTGGCCGCCCTGAACCTCCGCCCCGCCATCACCAGCCTCGGCAGCCTCCTCGAAGAGGTCCGCGAGGGGCTGCACATGAGCGGCAGCGTCGCCGGGCTCCTCACCTCCGTGCCGCCGCTCTGCTTCGCGGCCTTCGGAGTCATGGCGCCGCGCCTCGCCCGGCGCTTCGGCGCGGGCGCCGTCGTCTGCGCGGGCATGGCGGCCATCGCGGCCGGTCTGGTGATCCGCCCGTACATCGGCTCCACCGCGGGGTTCCTGCTCGCCAGCGCGCTGGCCCTGATGGGCATCGCCGTCAGCAACATCCTGATGCCGGTGATCGTCAAGCGCTGGTTCCCCGACCGCGTCGGCACCATGACCGGCCTCTACTCCATGGCCCTGGCGCTCGGCACCTCCCTCGCCGCCGCCGTCACCGTCCCGCTCACCGGGGCGCTGGGCGGCGACTGGCGGTCCGGACTGGCCGTCTGGGCCGGCCTGGCGGCCCTCGCGGTCCTGCCCTGGGTCGTTCTCGTACGGGACCGCACCCCCGCCCCCGAGCAGCCCGGCGCCCGCCCGACCGGAGCGCCGGCGCTCCGGATCGCCCACAGCCGGACCGCGTGGAGCCTGGCCTGCTTCTTCGGGCTCCAGGCCACCGCCGCGTACATCACCATGGGCTGGATGCCGCAGATCTACCGCGACGCCGGGGTCTCCGCCGGCCGGGCCGGCCTCCTTCTCGCGGTCACCATGGCGATGGGCGTCCCGCTCGCCTTCGTCATCCCCAAGGTCGCCTCGCGGCTCAGGCAGCAGGGCCCCATCGTCGTCGTCCTCGGCCTGTGCGGCCTGATCGGTTACGCGGGCCTCTACCTCGCCCCCGCCGCGGGGGCCTGGGCCTGGGCGCTGCTCCTCGGCGTGGCCAACTGCGCCTTCCCGCTCGCCCTGACCATGATCGGCATGCGGGCCCGTACCGGGGCCGGCGTGGTCCGGCTGTCCGCCTTCGCCCAGTCCACCGGATACCTGCTCTCGATTCCGGGCCCGCTCCTGATCGGCGTGCTCTACCAGCACAGTGGTGGCTGGGGCCTGCCGATCGCCCTGATGGCGGGCCTCATGATCCCCCAGATGGCGGCCGGGATGCTGGCCGGCCGGGACCGGGCGGTTGAGGACGAGTGCTGAGATGCGAGACTGGCCCCATGCCCGTGCTCGATCCTCATCCCCAGAACGGCAAGCAGAAGCTCCTCCTCGTGTTCGGGGCGATGCTTCTCGTGACCGTGATCATCGGTGTGATCGCTTCCATCGCCTCCCCTTGACGTTCCCCTCTTCTGTACGTCCCCTGCGCCCGCGCCCCCCTGGAAGCTGGGGCTGGCCCCCGGTCCCTTAGGGGGGCAGGCTCAGGGTGAAGTGGGTGGGCCACCGGATGGGGCCCACCCCGTCCGGTCCGTAGGTTCTTCGGTATCGACCCGATGAGCCACGGAGGCGTAGATGCCGGTCCCAGCGCACACCAGAACGTCCCGACCGTCGACGGGCGCCGTCGAGATCCGGCTGCCCTGGTGGGCCGTCGCGCTGCCCTCCGTCGCGTTCGCCGCGCTCCTCCTGCTGATCCTCAGCCCCGGACAGGCGCACGCCGCCACCGGAGCCTCCGCCCTCGGGCAGCTGGTCGAACACATATTCCCTCTGCTGACCCGCTGACGTCGGGACACCGCTGCTCCGCGGTGGCCTGCCGTCGCGGTGGGCCGGGCCCGGCGCCCCAGCTCCGGATTCCTTGGGCCGGCACGTCAACACCCTGCGCCGGAGGCCGCGTTTCATGCGAAGCTGAGGTGTATGAGCGTTGAGACACCTCGCAGGATCGTCCTTCTCCGGCATGCCAAGGCGGAATGGTCGCAGGCTTCCGATCATGAGCGTCCGTTGGCCGAGCGCGGCCGCAAGGACGCGCCTGTGGCCGGCCGCAAGCTCGCCGATTCCGGCATCGATGTCGACCTGGCCCTCTGCTCCAGCGCCGTCAGGACGCGGGAGACCTGGAAGCTGGCGGTCCACGAATTCGCCCAGCGCCCCCGGACCGTCTATGAGGACAGGCTCTACGACGCCTCCCTCGGCGATCTGATCGCCCTGTTCAACGAGACCCCGGACGAGGTCCGCACCCTGCTGGTCATCGGCCACAACCCCGGGATGCACGCCGCCGCCGACGCCCTCTCGGGATCGGCCGAGGGCGATGCGCTGGCCAGGATGACCCGGGACGGATTCCCGACGGCCGCTTACGCCGTCGTGGAGTTCCCCGGTTCCTGGAAGACCGTGGAACACGGGGCCGGCAGGCTCACGGAGTACTGGACGCCCAACGCCTGAGCGGCCGGGCTCCGCGAGCGCGCGGGCGGCCGCCCGCGCCGAGCGGCCCCGCCCCGGGCGGCAGCGGCTGATCCACGTCTGACCGAAGTACGCCCAGGGTCCCCGGCACCTCCTGCGCGCCGGGGACCCCCGTCCGTGGGCCCGTAGGCCGGTCTCGCGGGCCCGTCCGTGCGACGTCAGTCGATGAGGCCGTCCGCCGCCTCTACCTCTTCGCGGGTGATGCCGAGCAGATAGAGCACGGTGTCCAGGAACGGCACGTTCACCGCGGTGTGCGCCGCCTCGCGGACCACGGGCTTGGCGTTGAAGGCGACCCCGAGGCCCGCGGTGTTCAGCATGTCGAGGTCGTTCGCCCCGTCCCCGATGGCCACCGTCTGCGCCAGCGGAACCCCCGCCTGCTCGGCGAAGCTGCGCAGCAGCCGGGCCTTGCCCGCCCGGTCCACGACGTCGCCGACGACCCGGCCGGTGAGCTTGCCGTCCACCACCTCCAGGGTGTTGGCGGAGGCGAAGTCGAGGCCGAGACGTTCCTTCAGGTCGTCCGTGACCTGGGTGAAGCCACCGGAGACCACGCCCACTTGGTACCCGAGTCGCTTCAGCGTCCGGATGAGGGTCCGGGCGCCGGGGGTGAGCCGCACCTCGGCGCGCACCTTGTCCACCACCGAGACGTCCAGCCCCGCCAGCAGCGCGACCCGGGCGTGCAGCGACTGCTCGAAGTCCAGCTCGCCGCGCATCGCCTGCTCGGTCACCTCGGCGACCTTGTCCTCACAGCCCGCGTGCGCCGCGAAGAGCTCGATCACCTCGTCCTGGATCAGGGTGGAGTCGACGTCCATGACGACCAGGCGCTGGGCCCGGCGGCTCAGTCCGGCCGAGACCACCGCGACGTCCACGCCGATCTCCGCGGCCTCGGTCGCCAGCGCGGTCCGCAGCTGCCCGGTCCCGGTCCCCGAGACGGCGAACTCGACCGCGGTGACCGGGTACTTCGCCAGCCGGAAGACGCGGTCGATGTTCCCGCCGGTCGCGGTGATCGTGGCCGCTATGGCGGCGGTGGACTCCGCGGTGAGGGGGTGGCCCAGCACGGTCACATGGGAACGGCCGTCGCCGCGGGGCCGGTTGTCGCCGATTCCCGAGATGATCTCGGCCTGGAGCTTCAGGGAGTTGGCCCAGCTGTGCACGGTCGCCCGCAGGTCGCCCTCGGTCGTCCCGCCCGCGGTGGGCGTGGTGACCAGGGCGCACAGCACGATGCGTCCGCGGGTGACGACCTGCTCGATGTCCACGACGTCGACCGCGTAGGCGGCGAGGGTGTCGAAGAGCCCGGCGGTGATGCCGGGGCGGTCCTTGCCGAAGATCTTGACGAGGAGGGTGGGTGCGTCGCCGCCCGGGGGAGGCGCGTCACCGGCCCGGCGGTCCTGGCGGGGCTCGGGGAACGCGGGGGACTGAGGTGGCTGGGATGCGCTCATGGTGTTCCCACCGTATCGGTCCCGCCGCCCGCTCCGGCCTCCCGTCCCGAGGGACGGACGGAAAGCCGCGGCGCCCCGCGCCCGGCGTGCGCGGGTGGCGCGGCGGAGGGTCTTCGGAACGCCCTGCCGTCCGGACGGAACGAGGGCGTGCGCCCGGCGTACGAGCAGAAGCCGACGGTGGCCCGCAGGCCGGCGGGGAGGCGGTCCGGCGGCGGCTCGCGCCCCGGCGCGCGCGGGGCGGGTGACCAGCGGACGATCTGGCCGGTAGACCCCTTGCGCACCGCCGCGCCTGAGCACCCCGTATCCGCCGGTATGCAGACGCCTGGCCTTCTCCGGACGGTAACCGGATCTTCATCCCGACTTCTTCCGGTACCGGTCTGTTCTACCCGCGATAACACGACGGCGGCGCTGGTCCGCGCCGGGTCTTCAGCCGCCTGACTTTCGGATCGGGGACCGCTCCTGGGATAGTTCCCCACGATGTTCAGCATCCCTGGACTCCCTGCGACGGGGGTCACTCGGGGGACGACTAGGTGGGGCGCGGAGTGCCGGAACTCGTACTGGAATTGAATGGCAGCACCTGGACGCTCGATCCGTCCAGGCCGTACACCCTCGGGCGTGATCCGCAGGGGGATGTGACGATCGACGACGCCAGGGTGTCGTGGCGGCACGCCACGATCAGTTGGGGCGGCCACAGCTGGTTCATCGAGGACCATGGCAGCACCAACGGCACCTATGTGCACGGGCAGCGCATCCAACAGATGGAAATCGGTCCCGGCTCCGTGCTGAACCTGGGCAACGCCACCGACGGCCCGCGGGTGAGCCTCACCGCCGCCGGCGCTCACCACCCCGTGCAGCAGCCGCAGCCGCACCGGACGCCCCAGGACGGCGGCGCGGGCTGGGCGGGGCAGCAGCCCGCGCACCAGGCCCCTGTTCAGCAGGCGCCCGCTCAGCAGGCCCCCGTTCACCAGCAGGCGTGGCAACAGCCCCAGCAGCAGGTCCCGCACCAGCAGCAGGCCCCGAGTCACCAGCAGGTCCCGCACCAGCAGGGGCCAGCCCAGCAGAACCCGGCGTATCCGGCCGGACCGGGACAGGGCGGCGCAGCGGGGGCGCCGCCGGTCCACGGCGACCGCAGCCCCACCACGTTCCACCAGCTGGCCCTCGGCCGGGTCATGCGCATCGGTCGTGCGCTGGAGAACGAGCTGGTCGTCTCCGACCTCCAGGTCTCCCGCCACCACGCTGAGTTCCACGCGGCGCCCGACGGCCGCTTCGAGATCCGCGACCTCGGCTCGCACAACGGCACCTATGTCAACGGCCAGCCGCTGCAGAAGTCAGGCTCCGCGCTCATCGGCCCGAACGACATCGTCGGCGTCGGCCACTCGACGTTCCGGCTGGTCGGGGACCGGCTGGAAGAGTTCGTCGACACGGGCGAGGTCTCCTTCTCCGCCCGCCACCTCACGGTGACGGTCGACGGGGGGAAGCAGATCCTCAAGGACGTCTCCTTCGGCGTCCCGGAGAAGTCGCTGATCGCGGTCATCGGCCCGTCCGGCTCCGGAAAGTCCACCCTGCTCAAGGCGCTCACCGGCTACCGGCCCGCCAACCAGGGCGACGTCCTCTACGACAACCGCAACCTCTACAAGCAGTTCGCCGAGCTGCGCCAGCGCATCGGTCTGGTCCCGCAGGACGACATCCTGCACAAGGAACTCACGGTCACCAAGGCCCTCAAGTACGCGGCCAAGCTCCGCTTCCCCGCGGACACCACCGAGGCCGAGCGCCAGTCCCGGATCACCGAGGTCCTCGCCGAGCTCAAGCTCGACATCCACAAGGACAAGAAGATCACCTCGCTCTCCGGCGGTCAGCGCAAACGCGTCTCGGTCGCCCTGGAGCTGCTCACCAAGCCCTCGCTGATCTTCCTGGACGAGCCGACCTCCGGCCTCGACCCGGGCATGGACCGCGATGTCATGCAACTGCTGCGCGGCCTCGCCGACGACGGACGCACGGTGCTGGTGGTCACCCACTCGGTGGCCGAGCTGGCGATCTGCGACAAGCTCCTGGTGATGGCCCCGGGCGGCTCGGTCGCCTACTTCGGCCCCCCGGGGGAGGCGCTGAACTTCTTCGGCTACACCAGCTGGGCCGACGTCTTCTCCGCGTTCGAGAACTACCGTGACTACGACTGGGCGGGCCGCTGGCGCGGTTCTCAGCACTACCAGATGTACGCCGCCGACATCGACGCGGTGGCCGCCCAGCCCGTCAGCATGCCGTCCCCGCAGCAGATGCGTCCGCCGAAGCCGCAGGGGTGGACGGCGCAGCTGTGGACGTTGATCCGCCGGTACGTCTCGGTCATCGCGTCCGACAAGGGCTTCATGGGCCTGATGGTGATCCTGCCGGCCGTGCTCGGCGTGGTCAGCGTGGTGATACCGGCCGACTTCGGGCTGGCCGAACCCACCCCGCCGTCCCGGTTCAACAGCAAGGCCGGAACGATCATGCTGATCCTCGCGGTCGGCATGTGCTTCTCGGGCGCCGCCAACTCCGTACGAGAACTGATCAAGGAACGGGTCATCTACGAGCGGGAACGGGCCACCGGCCTGTCCCGGTCCGCCTACCTGATGTCCAAGGTGATCGTCCTCGGCGTGATCACCGCCTTCCAGGGCGTCATCATCTGCGGCATCGGCTTCGCCACCCGTGAGCTGCCGGACGAGGGCCTGATCATGCCCCCGGCCGTCGAGATATGCCTGTCGATCATCGCCCTGGGCTTCACGTCGATGATGTTCGGCCTGGTCATCTCCTCGCTGGTGAAGACCTCCGAGAAGACCATGCCGCTGCTGGTCATGTTCGCGATCATCCAGGTCGTCTTCACCGGCGTGCTCTTCCAGGTGTACGGATCGCCCGGCCTGGAGCAGTTCGCCTGGCTGATGCCGTCCCGCTGGGCGATGGCCGCGGCCGGCACCACACTGGATCTGGCCCATCTCATGCCGCCGTGGGACCCGGAGAACCCCACGGACCTCGACCCGCTGTGGGAGCACACCGCGAGCCAGTGGGGGATCAACATCACCGTGCTGCTCGCGCTCGGTGTCATCTGCGGCGTCGCGGTCGCGCGGCTGCTGCGCCGCCACGAGCCCGAGGTCATGCGCAAGTGACGTGAGCGGCCGGGTCCGCGGCAGGCGGGCCCGGCCNCGGGGCGCCGCCCTCCGGCGTCGTGGTGGGGCGCTGCGTGGGGCTCAGTACGCGCTGTTGACGTTGTCCATGGAGCCGTAGCGATCGGCCGCGTAGTTGCAGGCGGCGACGATGTTGGCGACCGGGTCGTACAGGTCCTTCTTGGTGCCCGCCACGTGGTAGCGGTCGAAGGTCGGCTGGATCACCTGGAGCAGGCCCTTGGAGGGCACGCCGTTGCGGGCGTTGATGTCCCAGTTGTTGATGGCCCACCGGTTGCCGCTGGACTCCCGCATGATGTTGCGGTGAATCCCGTTGTAGGAGCCCGGGATGCCTTCCTTCTTCATGATCGCCATGGCCTCGCGTATCCAGCCGTCCAGGTTGTCGGCGTAGACGGGCTTGCGCGCGGTGGAGCGGTTCGCGGCCTCTGCGCCCCGCTTCTTCGCGTCGGCGGCGGCCTTCGCCTTGGCGTCGGCGGCGGCCTTGGCCTTCGCCTCGGCAGCGGCCTTCGCCTTCGCGGCGGCGGCCTTCGTCTCGGCGGCGGCCTTGGCCTTGGCGGCGTCGGCCGCCTTCACCAGCTGTTCGGCGGTGGAGTGCTGCTCGATCATGCTGTTCTGCACGGTCTTGGCCTGCGCGGAGCCTGCGGCGGCGGTGAAGGCCACGGGCGCAGCGGCTGCCGCTGCCTGCGGGGCAATCTCGGCCTCGGCGTTCGACGGGACGAGCGAGAAGGTCAGGGCGGTGACGCCCAGGGCCGACACACCGGCCGCGGAGATCTTCTGGACCTTGTTCAGACGACGGAGACGGCTGGGAATGCGAGTCGCGGACATGCAGGGATACCTCTTCGAATCAGCAGGTGTCCTCACGGAGGACGAGACGGGAGCGACGGTTCGCATCTCCGTCGGGGACGCTTGCAATTCTTAGCGGCAGCAAAATCCCGTGGCAAAGGTGTGACGTACGAAGCTGCGTAGTGGGCACGGGTCCTGTTCGTCCGAAATACCCCGTACCGATCCCCGCTTAAATCGCCCTTATGCGCCCACTAGGCGCGTTCGTAAGTGACGTGGCTCCTATGTGCGGGCTCACATCGGGGACGCGTAGACATTACTGTTCGTTGCTGTGGCAATTCGGAAGGTGACGTTCCGTGCGGAGGGGTCGGTCGAGGGGGCGCGGTCCTCGGCGCACACCTCCTGTCATCTCGCGGCGCCGCCCGGCGACAGGGGGCGCGCCACCGCATGCCCCGGGGCGGAGGCGGTCCTACGACTTTCGATCCGGGCGTACGGCGCACCGGGCCTAGGTCTCCCGCCCCTCGCCACCGCCCCGGGGCCGATACGGCCGCCCGGGCCCCGCCGGTACGGTGATCCCATGAGTCATCGCCCGCCCTCGGGCCTCGCCGCGGTGAGTGCCGCACTGCTCGCCATGAACCGGCACCTCGAAGTGGGGGACGTCCTCAAGACGATCGTCGTCTCCGCCCGCGAACTGCTCGACGCCCAGTACGCGGCCCTCGGCGTCCCGGACGACCACGGCGGTTTCGCGCAGTTCGTCGTCGACGGACTCAGCGACGAGCAGTGGAAGGCCATCGGCCCCCTGCCCCGGCAGCACGGCATCCTCGCCGCGATGTTGCACCAGGCGAAGCCCGAGCGGCTCGCCGACGTCCGCAAGGACCCCCGCTTCGAGGGCTGGCCCGACGCGCATCCCGACATGTCCGACTTCCTCGGCCTGCCCATCACGGACGGCGACGAGATCATCGGCGCTTTGTTCCTCGCCAACAAGCAGTGCCCCAAGCCCGAGGGCGGCTACGGTTTCACCGCCGAGGACGAGGAACTCCTCTCGATCTTCGCCCAGCACGCGGCCATCGCCCTGACCAACGCCCGTCTCTACGAGCGCAGCCGCGAGCTGACCATCGCGGAGGAACGCTCCCGCCTCGCCCACGAACTGCACGACGCGGTCAGCCAGAAGCTGTTCTCCCTCCGCCTCACCGCCCAGGCGGCCGCCGCCCTCGTCGACCGCGACCCGGGGCGCGCCAAGGGCGAACTCCAGCAGGTCGCCGATCTCGCCGCCGAAGCGGTCGAGGAGCTGCGGGCCGCCGTCGTGGAGCTGCGCCCCGCGGCGCTCGACGAGGACGGTCTCATCGCCACCCTCCGCACCCAGGTCCAGGTCCTGGACCGGGCGCACACCGCGGAGGTCGCCTTCGAGAGCAGCGGCGTGCGCGCCCTGCCGGCCGCCCAGGAGGAGGCACTGCTCCGGGTCGCCCAGGAGGCACTGCACAACGCCCTGCGCCACTCCGGCGCCCAGCGGGTGGGCGTGACCCTGGCGCGGCGCGGCCGCTCGACCGTCCTGCGGGTCACGGACGACGGCCGGGGTTTCGAGCCCACCGCCGTCCGGCGGGCGGGCCGCCACCTCGGCCTGGTCTCCATGCGCCACCGGGCGAGCAGCGTCGGCGGCCGACTCACCGTTGCCTCGGAGCCCGGGAAGGGCGCCACGATCGAAATGGAGGTCCCGGGTGGCTGACAAGATCATCAGGGTGCTGCTGGTCGACGACCACCAGGTGGTCCGCCGCGGACTGCGCACCTTCCTGGAGATCCAGGAGGACATAGAGGTCGTCGGCGAGGCGTCCGACGGCGCGGAAGGCGTGGCCCGCACCGAGGAGCTGCGCCCCGACGTGGTCCTGATGGACATCAAGATGCCGGGCACCGACGGTATCGAGGCCCTGCGCCGGCTCCGCGAGCTCGACAACCCCGCCAAGGTCCTCATCGTCACCAGCTTCACCGAGCAGCGCACGGTGGTCCCCGCCCTGCGCGCCGGGGCCTCCGGTTACGTGTACAAGGACGTCGACCCGGACGCCCTGGCCGGGGCGATCCGCTCGGTGCACGCGGGCCACGTCCTGCTCCAGCCGGAGGTTGCCGGGGCCCTGCTCGCCCAGGACGACGCGGGGGGCGGAACGGGCCGGGGGAGCACCCTGACCGAGCGGGAGCGCGAAGTGCTCGGGCTCATCGCCGACGGACGCTCCAACCGCGAGATCGCCCGAGCGCTCGTCCTCTCCGAGAAGACGGTCAAGACCCACGTGTCGAACATCCTCATGAAGCTCGACCTGGCCGACCGCACCCAGGCCGCCCTGTGGGCGGTACGCAACGGGGCCGCCGGCTGACCACCCGATCCTCCGGGCGACGCCGACGCGGCCCCCGCCCCCGGCCCACAGCGGCTCCGCCGCCACGGCGCGCCCCCCGATCCCCCGGAGGCCGCCGACGCCGACCCGGTCCCGCTCGCAGCCCCGGCGCACGCGGTCGGCGGCAAGGCCGACGCGACCGCTTCCCCGCCCCAGGTCTTCGGCTGCCTCGCCCGAACCACTGACCGCGCACTTCCGCCGAAAGCCGGGCGCCCGCCCCCACGAAGGACGCCCGGCTTCCGCGCCCGCGCTCCCGCCCGCGCCCCGCCCTCCGCCGCCCCGGTCCGCGCACCCCGCGCCCCCTGCGGCCGCTCCCGCCCGGGGCTACCTCTGCCCAGCCCCGCCCTCCACGTACGCGTTGTACGCCGCCACCTGCGCCCGCCGCGCCACCCGCTCCACCGGCCGCAGCGCCTCCCCCCGCGCAGCGATCTCCGAGGCGCTCACCGCACCGCCGTGCCCGTTCTCGTACGCCACCGCGACCAGCAGCCCCACGCGCTGCGCCATCTCCAGCACCCGCGCCGCCCGCGGCGGATACCCGGGGGCCAGCACCTCCCGGCTCCGCTCCGCCCGCGCCCGGTACGCGTCCAGCGCCGCTTCCGCCACCGGACCCGAACCGGCCACGTCCAGCCGGGCCAGCGTCGCCGTCGCCTCCCGCAACGCCTCGGCCAGCTCCCGCTCCGCCTCGCCCAGCGACGGCACGTCCGCGGGCGGCGCCTCCCGTACCGGCAGCACCCGCCACACCACCTCGACGTGCACGTCCCCGGCCGGCCCCGCCTCGCTGACCTCCGGCACCAGCCCGTACGCCACCCCGCAGGCGATCACCGCCTCCTGGGCCTCCAGCGCCCGCGCGTTGAAATCGGGCGGTCCGCTCAGTCCCAGCGGATGCCCCGGCGCCGGCAACGCCACCCGGAGTCCGGTCGCCCCCAGCCCTCTGAGCCGGCCGAGGGCGAGCGTGAGCCCGACCGGCCCCGCCTCGCCCGGCAGCCCCTCGACGCGGTGCACCGCGTCCTGTCCGACAATCGCGAGGACGGCTTCGTCGGGCGAGACGAGCCCGCCCAGAAGCGCGTTTCCCCAGGCGGCCAACAACCCTGAACGTGGTTCGACAAGCATGCCGACAGCCTAGGCAACCGACCTCGCGCCGGAAGCACTCACGCGGTGGCGTAGGTTTTCCCTGGGAGCCGTGCCCACCGGCACGCGACGATCGACGAGACTGCATGGGGAGACGACGCGCTCATGAGCGATGTACTGGAGCTGGTGGACGTATCCGTGGTCCGCGACGGACGCGCTCTGGTGGACGACGTCTCCTGGTCGGTCAAGGAGGGGGAGCGCTGGGTCATCCTGGGCCCCAACGGCGCGGGCAAGACGACCCTCCTCAACCTCGCGTCCAGCTACCTCTTCCCGAGCAGCGGCACGGCCACGGTCCTCGGCGAGCGCCTCGGCGGCGTCGGCACCGACGTCTTCGAGCTGCGCCCCCGCATCGGCATGGCGGGCGTGGCGATGGCCGACAAACTGCCCAGGCGCCAGACCGTGCTCCAGACGGTGCTCACCGCCGCGTACGGCATGACCGCCACCTGGCACGAGAACTACGAAGCCGTCGACGAGGAGCGTGCCCGCGCCTTCCTCGACCGCCTCGGCATGACGGAGTACCTCGACCGCAGGTTCGGCACCCTCTCCGAGGGCGAGCGCAAGCGCACCCTGATCGCCCGCGCCATGATGACCGATCCCGAGCTGCTGCTCCTGGACGAGCCCGCCGCCGGACTCGACCTCGGCGGTCGCGAGGACCTCGTCCGCCGGCTCGGCCGCCTCGCCCGTGACCCGTACGCCCCCTCCATGATCATGGTCACCCACCACGTCGAGGAGATCGCGCCCGGGTTCACCCATGTCCTGATGATCCGCCAGGGCAAGATCCTCGCGGCCGGCCCGATGGAGACCGAGCTCAGCTCACGCAACCTCTCCCTCTGTTTCGGACTGCCGCTGATCGTCGAGCACACCGGCGACCGCTACACCGCACACGGCCTGCCCCTCTCCTGACCGGGCGGGAACCCCGCCCCGCCGGGCCCGCACCACGCCCCGACGGGGCGCTCCGCCGCGATCGGCGGGCCCCGCACCGCGGTTGAGCCCTCGTGCGCCCTGTCGGCGACGGACCGACAGACCTACGATGAGTGCGTGGACATCGACGCGTGGGTGTGGTGGCTGATCGGCGCGGTGGGACTGGGCATCCCCCTCGTCCTGACCGCGATGCCCGAATTCGGGATGTTCGCCGTCGGGGCGGTGGCCGCATCGGCCGTCGCCGCCCTCGGCGGCGGAATCGTCGCCCAAGTACTGGTCTTCGTCCTGGTCTCGGTCGGACTGGTCGCCGTGGTGCGCCCGATCGCCGCGAGACACCGGGCCGGGCAGACCGGGCACGCCAGCGGCATCGACGCCCTGAAGGGCCGTCAAGCCACCGTCCTGGAGCGGGTCGACGGCTCCGGAGGGCGCATCAAGCTCGCCGGCGAGGTCTGGTCGGCCCGCTCGCTCGACGAGAGCCAGGTCTACGAACCCGGCGCCCAGGTCGACGTCGTGGACATCGACGGAGCGACGGCCGTCATCATGTGACGGAACTGCCCACGCGGCGGACCGGGTTCTGACAGACTCGAAGTCGATCATCATGAGAACCCGGCCCGACCGCGCTCCACGCAAGCGGACCCTGACGACGACCCTCATGACGACCCGAATCCGCTCCCCGCGATCCGTCGGCAACCGAAGGACACGAGAGACACGATGCAACCGATCATCATCGTCCTGATCATTCTGGTGGTGCTCGTCTTCGTCGCCCTGATCAAGACGATCCAGGTCATCCCGCAGGCCAGCGCCGCCATCGTGGAGCGCTTCGGCCGCTACACCCGCACGCTGAACGCGGGCCTGAACATCGTCGTGCCGTTCATCGACTCGGTCCGCAACCGGATCGACCTCCGCGAACAGGTCGTGCCCTTCCCGCCGCAGCCGGTGATCACCCAGGACAACCTCGTCGTCAACATCGACACCGTCATCTACTACCAGGTGACCGACGCCCGGGCGGCGACCTACGAAGTCGCCAGCTACATCCAGGCGATCGAGCAGCTCACCGTCACCACCCTGCGCAACATCATCGGCGGTATGGACCTGGAGCGCACGCTCACCTCCCGCGAGGAGATCAACGCGGCCCTGCGCGGAGTCCTCGACGAGGCGACCGGCAAGTGGGGCATCCGCGTCAACCGCGTCGAGCTCAAGGCCATCGAGCCGCCCACCTCCATCCAGGACTCGATGGAGAAGCAGATGCGCGCCGACCGCGACAAGCGTGCCGCGATCCTGACCGCCGAGGGCATCCGGCAGTCCCAGATCCTGACCGCAGAGGGCGAGAAGCAGTCCGCGATCCTGCGCGCCGAGGGTGAGGCCAAGGCCGCCGCCCTGCGCGCCGAGGGCGAAGCCCAGGCCATCCGCACGGTGTTCGAGTCCATCCACGCCGGAGACCCGGACCAGAAGCTGCTGTCGTACCAGTACCTCCAGATGCTCCCGAAGATCGCCGAGGGAGACGCCAACAAGCTCTGGATCGTGCCCAGCGAGATCGGCGACGCCCTCAAGGGCCTCAGTGGCGCCTTCGGGAACTTCGGCGGCGGTGGCGGCATGCCCGGCTTCAACACCGGCGGCAACGGCAACGGCGGCAACTCCGGAGGCGGCGCGGTGGAACGGCGCGAGGAGCCCCCGGTCTCCTGACGCCGGAGACGCGTCATGCATGATCAGTGAGGCCCCTCGACCTTCATGGCGGGGAGGCGTCACTGACCATCGAAGGAGATGGCCTTGTCCCTCTGGGAAATACTCGCGGTCTTCGCAGCCGGAGTCGGAGCGGGCACGATCAACACGATCGTGGGCTCGGGCACCCTGATCACGTTCCCGGTCCTGCTCGCCACCGGCCTCCCCCCGGTCACCGCGACGGTGTCCAACGCCCTCGGCCTCATCCCCGGTTCCATCAGCGGCGCCATCGGCTACCGCAAGGAGCTGGCCGGGCAACGCCGACGCGTCCTCAGACTGGGCGCCGGAGCGGCAGTGGGCGGCCTCGCCGGGGCGATCGCGCTGCTGGCGCTGCCCTCCACGGCCTTCGAGACCATCGTCCCGGTCCTGGTCGCCCTCGCCCTGGTCCTGGTGATCCTGCAACCCCGCATCAGCAGAGCCGTCCAGCGCCGCCGCGAACACACCGGCGCTCCGGCCCGCCCCGACGGGGGTCCGCTCCTGTTCACCGGTCTGATGCTCGCCAGCGTCTACGGCGGCTACTTCACGGCCGCCCAGGGGATCATCTACCTCTCCCTGATGGGGATGCTGCTCGACGACACGATGCAGCGCCTCAACGCCGTCAAGAACGTCCTGGCCGCCGTGGTCAACAGCATCGCCGCGCTGTTCTTCCTCTTCGTCGCGCACTTCGACTGGACCGCCGTCGTCCTGATCGCGATCGGCTCGGCGATCGGCGGCCAGATAGGGGCCAAGGTCGGCCGTCGCCTCAGCCCCGGTGTCCTGCGCACCGTCATCGTCGCCGTCGGCACGGTGGCCATCGTCCAACTGCTGCTCCGCTGACATCCGTGCGGGCCCGCCCGGCCCCGCACAGGGGCCCCGGCCACACCCACACGACGCCGGACGCACGGCGGGGGAGCCGGCCGCGCCCCCGGACGCCGTACGACCGCGCTATGCCGCCGCCGTCGACCGGTGGTCCAGCCAGTCGGGCAGCGCCGACCGGTCACGTGACCCCATCGCCAGCAGCATCGCCTCTGCGGGGGAGGGGACGAACGGCTGCTTCAGCAGCGGCATCCCCGCCTGCTCCGGCGTCCGGGCCGCCTTGCGGTGGTTGTCGTCGGCGCAGGAGGCCACGGTGTTCAGCCAGGTGTCCTGCCCGCCCTGGGCACGCGGCACCACATGGTCGACGGTGGAGGCCCGACGCCCGCAGTACGCGCACCGGTACTGGTCCCGCACCAGCACACCCCTCCTGGACCACGGGGCCTGTCTTCGGAACGGCACCCGTACATACCGGCAGAGCCTGATCACCCGGGGCACCGGGATGTCCACGGCGGCGCCGCGCATACGGAGCTCGGGATGCGACTGCTCGACGACGGCCTTGTCCGTCAGGATCAGGACCACCGCGCGGTTGAGCGTCACCGTCGACAGCGGCTCGAAGCTCGCGTTGAGCACCAGCGTGTCCCGCATCCCGCCCACCTCCCGTGTGCCGCCCGCCCCCTGGCAGGCCCGGATCAACTCTGGCTGGGCAGGCCGCGATGGACAACGCAATAAAAAATGCCCTGCTCTGATCTCTCCAAGACCAGAGCAGGGCAAACAGCGAAAGAACTAATCGTCGGCGGGGGCCGCGTACTCGCCGATCAGCTGGGCGCGCCCGAGCGTGTGGAACCGAAGGTTGAACCCGACCACGGCGGGCGAGACGTCACTGTCGATCCCGAGCTTCTCGGTGTCCACCGCGTACACCGTGAACACGTATCGGTGGTTCTCCCCGGGCGGCGGCGCCGCACCGCCGAAGTCCCTCGACCCGTAGTCATTGCGGGCCTGCACAGCCCCGTCCGGCAGCCCGGCGAACGACCCGCTCCCCGCGCCGGCCGGCAGCTCCGTCACCGAGGCGGGGATGTCGAAGACCACCCAGTGCCAGAATCCGCTGCCCGTCGGGGCGTCCGGGTCGAAACACGTCACGGCGAAGCTCTTGGTCCCCGCGGGGAAGCCCTCCCACCGCAGATGCGGCGAGGTGTTCCCGGCCGCGAGCACCTGCGCGTCGCCCAGTACGGCCCCCGGTGCGAGGTCGTCGCTCACCACGGTGAACGACGCGACCTCCGGATGGAAGTCGTGCGGCAGTGGGGCCCTCTTCGACTCGGTCACGTCTCGTACCTCTCCTGATCGGCTCGACCGCTGCGAGCGGCTCCTGTGCGTCTCTGCAGCAGGTCCTCGGCAGGTTCTCCCCCCTGCCCGAGCCTAGTGGTGCGGCAGGGCGAAGGCCGCCGGGAGGGGCGCTAGAGCCAGTTGCGCTGTCCGCCGACCTGGGCGAGCCACTGGTTGAGGTAGGCCGCCCAGTCGGTCTGCTGGTAGTCGTGCAGCCCCACCTGGAACGCCCGGTAGGAGTCGCTGCCCTGGCTGAACAGTCCCGGCTTCTTGTCCATCTCCAGGATCACGTCCATTTCGCGGTCGTCGGTGACGAACGACAGCTCGACCTGGTTCAGCCCGCGGTACTGCGTCGGCGGGATGAACTCGATCTCCTGGTAGAACGGCAGCCGCTGCCGGGTGCCGCGGATGTGACCGCGCTCCATGTCCGCGCTGCGGAAGCCGAAGCCCAGCTGCCGGAAGGCGTCCAGAATGGCTTCCTGGGCGGGCAGCGGGTGCACGTTGATCGGGTCCAGGTCACCGGAGTCCAGCGCGCGGGCGATCTCCAACTCGGTGGTCACCCCGATGTCCATCCCGCGCAACCGCTGGCCGCCGAACATCGTGATCGGCGTCTCCCAAGGGATCTCCAGGCCGAACGGCACCACGTGCACCGCGCCGGCCTGCACCTCGAAGGCCCCGCCGAGCCGCAGCTTGGCGAACTCGATGTCCTGCTTGGTCTCCTGGTCGCCGCTCTCGACCTCGACCCGCGCCTGCAGGCCGACGGAGAGCCCCTCGATCTGCTGGGCCACCGATCCGCCCTGGATGCGCACCTCGCCCTGGACGACCCCGCCGGGGACGACGTTCACCTCGGTGAGCTCGGTCTCCACCGAGGCGCCACCGGCGCCCATGCTCGCGAGCAGCCGCTTGAAGCCCATAGTCACTCCTTCTTGGTCCTGACCCCTACATACGCGCCATGACGGTAGCCGGTTCCCGTTCGCGCGATCCCAGTACCCTCGGTCGCCATGACGAACAGCCCGGACCGCACCCCCCTGACACGCGACTTCTTCGACCGCCCCGTATTGGAGGTGGCCCCCGACCTCCTGGGCCGCACGCTCGTCCGCCGTCACACGGCCGGCACGATCGAGTTGCGCCTGACCGAAGTGGAGGCGTACGCCGGTGAGATCGACCCCGGCTCGCACGCCTTCCGCGGCCGCACCCCGCGCAACAGCGTGATGTTCGGTCCGCCCGGCCACACGTACGTCTACTTCACCTACGGGATGTGGCACTGCCTGAACCTGGTCTGCGGCCCGGAGGGCAGGGCGAGCGGTGTGCTGCTGCGGGCCGGTGAGATCAACGTGGGAGCGGGCCTCGCGCGTGAACGGCGCCTCTCGGCCCGCAACGACAAGGAACTGGCCAAGGGGCCGGCCCGACTCGCCACCGCTCTCGACGTCGACCGGGAGCTGAACGGCAGCGATCTCTTCGACGGCCCGACGCCGGCTCTGTCCGTGCTGCACGGCACCCCGCCGGCCCCCGCCCTCGTGCGCAGCGGCCCCCGGACCGGAGTGGGCGGCGACGGGGCACACCAGCCCTGGCGTTTCTGGATCGACGGAGACCCCACGGTGAGCCCTTACCGCGCGCATGCCCCCCGCCGCCGCCCGAGCCGCAAGGCAACTTGACGCTTCAGGGCCCACCGCCTAATGTGGACCAAGTCGCTTGACACGGGTACAGCTGTCGGCAAGGTCCATCGGACCGAGCTGATCCATCCGCAGCGACCACAACCCACTACCGATGACCCACCCTCTCGGGTGTTGGTTCGTCGTATCCGTTATTCCCTCGACAGACTCGATTATGAGCTGTCTGGAAAATCGGCTAACGTAGTGAACACGCCGAAAGGCAAGGCCATTCCACAGGCCACCAGCACTTCGAAAACGGACCGGAAACGGAACGAATGAGAGTCTGGTAAAGTTGGAGCCGCCGGAAAGGG
>NZ_JBBBEN010000060.1:0-3360 GCF_037137275.1 Streptomyces pratensis
CCGGCCGGAGTCGAGCAGCGAGCCCTCATCGCACGTTTGCCCAGCAGGTGCCCCGGTGGACGGATCACCTCCGCTCGCGGGGAGAGCACCCATGGGCTGCAGAAATGGCAGGGCGGCGTGGCTTCCTGGTTTGAGCGCATACCGCCGGGATACTCGGCCAACCCTCCCCTCTGCCTTCGAAGGAGGCATCGCATGGCCTTCAATCCGCTGGAGCAGCGCGGTATCCCGCTGGACCGTCAGCTGAGGAACTGGCGCGAGCTGAACGTGAAGCCGATCGACCCCGACCACTGTGACCCCTACACCCGGTGCCGCATCATCACGATGAACGGCATCGAGGTCGAGGCGATCATGTTCAGCCACCAGATGGCCCGGCACTGTCCGGACCTCGAGGTCAAGCAGCAGCTCGCCCGGACGCGCTACATCGAGGCGCAGCAGCAGAAGGCGGTGAACTGGCTGCTTCCCGGCGTTTCTTCGGTGCTGGAGACGACGATCGCCTATGAGCAGGTGGCGGTGGACCTCACCGCGTGGGTGGCCCGGATGGAGCCCGATGCGTACCTGAAGCAGGCGTACCAGTTCGGTGTGCTGGAGGACTTCGACCACCTGTACCGGTACGCCAACCTGTACGAGATGATCGAGCACCGCAAGGCTGAGAAGATCGTGGACGGCCTGACCGAGGTCATGCCGGGGCGCCCTACCCCGCTGCACCACCGCGATCCGGTCGACAACGTGCGCGAGCCGTACGACAAGGACACCGTCAACCCGCTGTCCCGGCTGCACGCGCTGACGATCATGTCGGCCGAGCAGCAGACGATGAACTTCTACATGAACACCGGGCCCACCTACATGGAGCCCATCGCCCGCCAGCTCTACCAGGAGATCGGGCTCATCGAGGAGGAGCACGTCACTCACTACGAGTCGCTCGTCGACCCGGGCGAGTCCTGGTGGGAGCAGCTCGTCCACCATGAGTACAACGAGTGCTACCTGTACCACTCCTTCATGGAGCAGGAGAGCGACCCGAAGGTCAAGGCGATCTGGGAGCTGCACCTCAACATGGAGCTGGAGCATCTGCACATCGCGGCGGATCTGATGCGCCGGCACGACGGTCGCGAGGCGGCGGAGGTCTGCGCGCCGTCGCTGCCCAACGTGCTCACGTTCGAGCCGAACAAGGGCTACCTGCGCGAGCTGATCGCCGACCAGCTGGACCTGACCACGCTGGGCACCGGATATGTCCGGGAGGCCCATGAGCGGTTCGAGGCGATGCAGGAAGCCATCCATGGCGGTGAGCCGGCCCCGAGCGACCAGGTTCTGGCACAGCACGACGCCATGATCGGTGGGGACTACCGGCTGGAGACCGAGGGCGATCACCCGGTTCCCGAGCTCCGGTCAGCCAAGTGACGACCACCCCGCCCGGTCACCGGCCGACAACGACCGAGGAGAGCCCCATGACCGTACAGGCTGAACAGTCCGGCGCTCCGCCGGCCGACGACAACGACGTGGTGGCGCTGCTCATGCGCCAGCACGGAGACATCCGCAACCTCTTCGACGAGGTCGAGGACAGCAGCGGAGACGCCCGCAGGGACGCCTTCCGGCGGCTGGTGCGTCTCCTGGCCGTCCACGAGACGGCCGAGGAGGAAGTGGTCCATCCCTTCGCCCGCCGCAGCTTCCCCGGCGGCGAACAGGTGGTGAAGGACCGCCTCCAGGAGGAGAAGGCCGCGAAGGAGACCCTCGCCGACCTCGACAGCCTGGACACCGACGACCCCACCTTCATGCCCCAGCTCATGAAACTGCGCAGGGACGTCCAGCACCACGCACGCGCCGAGGAGCGCTACGAGTTCACCCACATCCGCCGCAGCACCGACAGCGCCCGGCTCGCCTCCATGGCGCGCGGCGTCAAGGCCGCCGAAGCCATGGCGCCCACCCGGCCCCATCCAGGTGTGGAATCCGCCGGTGCCAACATGGCCCTGGGGCCCGTCGCCGCGCTCATGGACCGCACCAAGGACGCCGTACGCAAAGCCATGGGCAAGGACGGCTGACCGACCATCGCGTCAAGACGCTGACCTCCGGATGACAACGTCCGCAGGAGGCTCGAGGCGCATTTGCAGCACAGTTGATGTGTCGACTGCGCAGTGGAAGCGCAGCCGGGACTCGACTCGGGCCGCCCTCTGAGCCTGCCCCGGAGTGGCGACCACGGTGACCTCCCGTCGCTGTGGAGAGGTCGTCGGCCGGAGAGACCGTTGAGGACATGAAAGACCGGAGCGGGTAGCTGCCGGACTGCGGACGCGCATCGAATTCATCTTGCGGAATCCGGTTTGTCCCGTAGTGCGGGCCAGCACCGCACTACGGGAAAGAGAGGGAGTAGTTGGCTGTGACAGACGTAGCGAGCGCCGGGTCGGCTGCGGACGACGACCGGCCGGAACTCACGAACCGGCAGGGTCATGTCGTCTTTGACAACCAGAACCAGCGCACCGTGGGGGCCCGGGGCCCGGCCACTCTGGAGAACTACCAGTTCCTGGAGAAGATCAGCCACTTCGACCGGGAGCGCATCCCCGAGCGAGTGGTGCACGCGCGGGGCGTGACGACCTACGGCCACTTCGAGGCGTACGGGAAGTGGGGCGAAGAGCCCATCTCCCGCTACACCCGCGCCAAGCTGTTCCAGGAGGCGGGCAAGCGCACGGACGTCGCGGTCCGCTTCTCCACGGTGATCGGCGGCCGTGACTCCTCGGAGGCGGCGCGCGATCCCCGCGGGTTCGCCGTCAAGTTCTACACCGAGGACGGCAACTGGGACCTCGTGGGCAACAATCTCGGCATCTTCTTCATCCGCGACGCGATCAAGTTCCCCGACGTGATCCACGCCCTCAAGCCCGACCCGGTCTCCCACGAGCAGAAGCCTGGACGCATCTTCGACTTCATGTCGCAGACGCCGGAGAGCATGCACATGCTCGTGAACCTGTTCAGCCCCCGGGGCATCCCGTCCGACTACCGGCACATGCAGGGCTTCGGCGTCAACACGTACAAGTGGGTGAACGACCAGGGGGAGTCAGTGCTGGTCAAGTACCACTGGCTGCCGAAGCAGGGCGTCCGCAGCATGACCGCAGAGGACGCGGCGAACGTCCAGGCGGATGATCTGGGGCACGCCACGAAGGACCTCTACGACGCGATCCGGCGGGGGGACCATCCCGAGTGGGAGCTGGTCGTGCAGATGATGTCCGACGACGACCATCCCGAGCTGGACTTCGATCCGCTGGATGACACGAAGACCTGGCCGGAGCAGGACTTCCCGCCGAAGGCGGTGGGCCGGATGGTGCTGAACCGCGTTCCGGACAACTACTTCGCGGAGAACGAGCAGGCGTCCTTCGGCAC
>NZ_JBBBEN010000061.1:0-27111 GCF_037137275.1 Streptomyces pratensis
AGTGGGCGGTTCGTGGGTTGATGTCCGTTTCTGCTTGAGGGTGGAGCGAGACCGCTGGTGGGGCTCTGTCAGCTATGGCTTTCTGGCGAAACTGCCGGTGTCGGCTTCGATGAGGATCCCGAGTCTGACCAGGCGTTTCAGCTTGGCGCGGGTGCCCTCGACGTTCTTCGGCAGCAGCTCGTGGCCGAGGGCTTGGCAGACGTCCCTGGCCCGTATTGGTCCGGTCGCGTGGTTGAAGGCGGCGAGGATGCGGGGGTAGTCCGGGTGCCCGGGCAGTTCCGGTGCGGCAGCGGGAAGCCGGTCGGCGAGGCTGGTGACGGTAGTGCGGGTGATCGCGAGATGCTCCAGATGGGTCTCGGCCTCCCGCAACCGGTTCTGCAGGCCGTCGATCTGTTCACGGAGGTCGTCGGCCAGGGCCCGGGCGGCTTGCTCCTGCAGTTCCAGGGCTTCGAGCAACGGCTGGATGTTCATGCTGCGACCGCCTGTGCCTCGCGCCAGGTGGGGGTGTTCGCGCCGGTGAGCCGGCGGGTCATGACGTGGGTCATGGCCCAGTAGACGCGTGAAACGGAGGAGGAAGGGTGGTGCTCGTAGTCGCGGACCAGGCGCCGGTGCAGTATCAGGGTTCCGTAGGTCTGCTCGACCCTCCAACGCTTCGGCTGCGGCACGAATCCCTTGATCTGCGGGTCGCGGGCGACGATCTCGACGTCGATGCCCAGGCCGGCGCCGTGCGCGACGACCTGGTTCTTGAAGCCCTGGTCGACGAGAGCCTTGCGAACGGTTCCGCCGGCCTGTTCGGCGACCTGGTCCAGCAGGACGATGCCCGCGGCATTGTCATGGGTGTTCGCGGCCAGGACGACGACCGCGATGACCAGTCCAAAGACATCCACAGCCAGTCCGCGCTTGCGGCCGGGCACGCGCTTGGCCGGGTCATGGCCGCTCGTGTCGGCGGGGACCCCGGCGGCCACATGGACACTCTGCGTGTCCAGGACCACCAGGGCCGGGTCCTCTAATCGCCGGGCGCGTTCGCGGACCTGGCACCGCAGGAGTTCGTGGATGACCTGGTCGGTCCCGTCATCCCGCCAGGCGGCGAAGTAGTAATAGGTCGCGCTCTTCTGCGGCAGGTCATGCGGAAGGTAGGCCCACTGGCAGCCGGTCCGTCCCTGGTACAGGATCGCGTTCACGATCTCCCGCATGTCGTAGGCACCTTGATGGCCGCTGACCGACCGATGCCGCCCCTTCCATGCGGTGATCACCGGCTCGATCAACGACCACTGCTCGTCCGATAAGTCACTCGGATACGGCTTGCGTTCACTCACCCGGTCACATCACCACATCAACGACCGTGAACCGGCAGATTCCGCCTCGACGCCACACCATCAGGCGACAGCAGATCCGCTCAAAGACTCACGAACCGCCCACTAAGTGCCGCGCCCCCCGGCAGCCACCCGGCGGGGGCCACACGAGCGCACGGACAAACGCGGCATTTGCCTTCTGAGGAGGGAACGCGTTCCGTCGTACTGAGCTGGAGTGGTGGCGCTCCAGCGCGGCCGGTCCAGCCCTTGCTGCCCCGCCGCTGTCCCCGCGCCCCCGGCGGAACGTGCGCCCTACCGTGCCGCGTTGCCGCACCCCCTGTCGCCCTCGTCCTTGGCCCGGTGTTCGTCGCGGGGGCAGTACGACCTCCAGGTTTCGGCGTTCGGCTCGATCGCGCCGTGCGAGGGTCGGTAGTGCGTCGAACGGTGTCGTGCGATCGGAGGCCAACAGTCGGCTGCCTGGCTTTGTCCATGAGAATGGACAGCAAATGTCCACCACTTCGGGAGGTACCTGCCTCCGGCTCTGTTCGATTGGCTTGGGGTGTCACCAGCTCCGGGATGAGGCGGCCGCGATGGGTTGTCAGCCCCTTCTGTGCGACACCTCGTGGGTTCCCGTGGTTCTTGCCGGAACCCTGAGCCCCTGGCCTGGGGCTTCTCTCTCGTCACGTGGTCTGCCGGTCAGTGATGTGACTTCGGGATTCGTCGCGCTGAGGCGCTTGAGTCTCCAGCCGCCGGAGGGTTCAGGATCTTGCTCATGGATGACGAACGCCCCGACGTGCTCACTATTGGCCAGCTCGCGCACCGCACCGGACTTTCGGTGCGCACCCTGCGCTTCTGGTCAGACGAGGGGGCGGTGCCGCCCGTGGCCCGCTCCGCGGGCGGTTACCGGTTGTACGACGCCGAGTCCGTGGCCCGCGTCGAGCTGGTCCGCACCCTGCGGGAGCTGGGCCTCGGGCTCGACGACGTGTGCCGCGTCCTGAGCGGCCGCACCACGGTCGCCGAGATCGCCGACGCGCATGTCGCCGCGCTCGACGCGCAGATCCGCTCACTCAAGGTGAGCCGGGCCGTCCTGTCCACCGTGGCGAAACGGGGATCGACCGTTGAGGAGACAGCACTGATGAACCGGTTGGCGCGGCTTTCCGCCGCCGAGCGCAAGCAGATCATCGACGAGTTCAAGGAGGAGGTGTTCGGCGGCCTCGACGACCCGCGCCTGCGCGACCGCATGCGCACCTTCAGCATCGAATTGCCCGACGACCCAACACCTGAGCAGGTCGACGCCTGGATCGAACTGGCGGAATCGGTGCGGGACCCCGGATTCCGCGCTCGGCTGCGCACATGGATGGAGCTCAACACGGCCCTACCGGGGCAGGGCCGTCCCCACGGGGCGTCCATCTGGTGGGCCCGGCAGATCGTGCAGACCGTCGCCGAGGTCAGAAAAGGCGGGGTCCTTCCCGACGGGCCGGCAGCGGCCGAGATGCTGTCCGAGCTGTTCGGTGAGGCCGATCGGGCCGCCGTGCTGCGCAGCCTGGAGGCGGGGATCGAGGCAGGAGCGGAGAACTACCGCAGGCTCGTCGCCCGTGTGCGCGGGCAGGAATCGTCGCCCGACGCGACCGAGGAGCTGGAATGGCTGGCGCGGGCCCTGCGCGCCGCGGGTCAGACCTGACCGCGTTGGCACACTGACGACGACCGGTGAGACTGATCGCTCCGTCCTGCGCAGTCGTAGGTTGCGCACTGTTCGAACCCTTGGTGCCTCCTGAAGTGGTGAACATTCGCTGTCCGTTCTCATGGACAGAGCCAGCCGCTGGAGGGACAGTTCGGATTTGCGCGCGACTTGTACGGCCCGTGCGCCCCTGTCGGGGAGCCGGAAGCCTGGCCTCCCGGTGCGGGAGGCCAGGCTTCTCACGTCGGGCGCAGGAGCGGCACCGAACACGCGCTCCGGGTTCTCGGCATGCCGGGGAGGTTCAGCCCTGCCTGTCCGGCTGCGACGTCCTGGTGAGGCGGGTCCAGCCCGCCGGGGGCGCCAGGAGCGTGCGGACGTGAGGCCTTCGCCTGCGGAGCCGTACGTCTCCCCGGTAGTTGCACAGGATGAGACCGCCCAGGTGTACCAGAGCCCTGACCGCGAATCCGTTCGCCGGGCACATCCCCTCCCCCTTCCCGAAGGGCAGGTAGGACCGTCTCTGGTCCTCGGTCGGTTTTTCCCAACGGGCGGGGCGGAATTCGAGCGGCTCGTCCCACACGGCCGCCGACCGGTGGAGCGCGTGCGTACCGATCAGCACGTGTTCGCCCTCGTGCACCGGGACGCCCGCGATCTCGTGGTCAGCGCCGGCCACCCTGACCAGACGCCACGCCGTCGGGTAGAGGCGCAGCACCTCCTTGACAAGGGAACGGATTTGTTCCGGGCGTACCGCTGGGCCGGTGTATCCGTACTGAACGCCGAGCAGCACCAACCACTCCAGGGTCACACCGGTGAAGCCGACAGCCGACAGGATGAGCCGCTGCAGCAATTGCGCGCGATCCGCCGGGGACAGTTCCCCGCGCAGGCCCAGCACCACGTCGACGAGGTCTTGCGCTTCGGCGCCCTGCGCCGGCAACTGCCCCAGACGGTCGGCGAGCCCGGCCCGGATGCGCGGGACCGAGCGGTGGGGCCGCCGCACCGTGTGACCGACGATGTCGTCGGCGATGACGCTCGAGGTGACGTAGGTGTCGACGAGGGAGTTGATCTCGCTGTGGCGCCCATGTGCGATCACTGGTGCGAAGTACCGCCGGACCACTCGCGCTCCCCAACGCTGGTGCCGCAGGCGCCCGCTTCTGCCGCCCGCCTCGCGGAGGGCCGCGTCGATGTCGAACGACGCGTGGGGGTCGTGACGGGCCAGCACCTTGATGAGTTCGCGTGACGCCTCGGTTCGAAGCGTTTGGGGGAGGGGCGTGGGGCCGAGGCGGAAGAACCCGGACTGCGGCAGGTACTTGTCGGCCGTATCGACCAGCACTTCCCGGGCGGCGTCCGCATCGGCGACGAAGAGGGTCCCGAAGCGGAGCCTGAACGGGCCGTCGGCCTTCGCCGCCGAGTCCTCCCATCGCCGAAGGTGGGGCCACAGGCTCTGCCTGTCCAAGAACACGAGATCCTCCACCTGTCCGACAGGGAAGGGAGTGCGCAGCACCGGCTACGCGCCCCATCCCTTACGGAGAGCCCGTTCAGGCTTTGCGTCCGTACCTGTCGCCGTACCCGTGGACGCGCGCGCGGCTTTCACCGCTGAGCGCCCGAACGACCCTGCGGACCCTCGACCCGTTGCCCTCCTGCCGCAGTACTCTGCACTGTCCTGGCCGGCCCGACATCAGTCGCGCCGCCCGTATCCGACGAAGTACCCGTGCCAGCGTGCGCGCATCTCACCGCTGAACGCCCGAAAGCCGCTGGTGACCCAGTTCATGATGGTCCTCCTTCTGGTCGGTGACCCTCGCTGGCCGGCCCGGCTGGAGCCTCTCGGCCCGCCACCGCACGCTCAGCATGTGGTCAACGCACTGACATGAATTCGGTCGGCCCTGAGCTCACCTTTTGCACCGTGACGCTACACACATGGCCGATCCGGGTGAACCGGTAGAACCGGCCAAAGGCAGCGACGTCACCGGCCGTTCCCAGCATCCGGGTGGAACTGCTCGAAGACGCGGAGGCCAAGGACGTCACGGACAGGTCCGGGGCGGCATGTCGGCCGGGCGCAGCAGCCCGGAAGATGCAGCGTGGAGGCGGGGCCCGGCCGGACGCCCTTCGCACGTCGACCGGCCGAGCTCCGGCCCCTTCCTGCAAACTGCGTGCTGCGCCCATCTACGTAACGTGGACCCGCAGTACGTACCGCTCACCGGTCCGGATTGCCTCCGCCTGCTCGCAGATTCGAGTCCGTGAACCCGAGCAGCGCCTCGCTCGCCGCGCGGCGCAGCAGCTCCACGATCTCCGTGACCGCCTGGCGCCCCGCCGGGGTCGGGGTGGGGCGGCGTAGACCTTCAGTTTCGAGTTCGCGGTCGTCGGCGGCGGCTACCCGCCGGCCGTCGCGACACTTGGAAGTGGGACGCTGAAGGCGCCACCCGGCGCCCCGAGCTGGAGGCCGCCGTGAACCTCGCCGGGGAGACCCGCTCCTCCGGCGTCGCCGTCACCCTCGTCGTCCACGAGCACAAACGACTCGGTCGCGGCATCGAACTCGCCATGCTCCCCGAGGAACTGAAGGCGAGCGACGTCGGTCTGGAGTTCCTCGCTGGAGAGCTGAAGGGCTCGCACGACCCGTCCGGCATCGTGTTCACCGTCCTCGCGGCCATGTCCGGGATGGAGCGCGAGTACATCCGCGACCGCACGCTCGAAGGCCACGAGTCCGCCCGCAAGCGCGGCAAGACCATCGGCGGCCCCAGCGTCGCAGACGAATCCATGCTCTCCATGGCTCTGCACCTGCGGGAACAGGAGATGTGCCTGCGCGACATGGCCAAGCGGCTCGTCATCACCACCGGCAAGAAGAAGGGCCAGCGTCCGTCACCAGCAACCGTGACGCGGATGCTGCGCGAGCACGACGAACAGGCTGCCATGGTCTCGGCACCGTAGAAGACCCGTCAGGGCTTCAAGATCATCCCCTTGCCCCTTTGACGCGTATCTCGGTCACACCCCGGGACCCCCGTGGGTTCCAGGAAGCCGACGGTCCTTCAGCTTGGACCCACGGGTCCACCGGTCTGCTTCAGGTCGGTAAACCCGTGGGTTCGGTTGGAACACGAGGATGCTGTGCAAGCCGAAGAGCTTCGGTCGTGACCTCGGCGTCGACCTGCGCCTGTGTTCTGTCGCCGTATGCGAGGACGTCGTAGTCGTCGTCCAGGTTGGCGAGCCGTTCGACCAGAGGCAGCTCGTGCCCGAAACGATGGTGGATCCGGAAGGCCAGCTCGCGTGGTGTCAGCGCGCCGGCCAGCATCCGGGCGGCAAGCGCTCGCGCGGCGGCTTCCTGTCCGGCAACGCTGCCCGCTGGGTGGAAGGTGAGGCACAGTTCGTCGAGTGCCGGTGGAAGGAGGTCGGGGACGTCGTAATCCGCCTCCGCGCGTGTGCACGCGGCCAAGATCCGCAGGGCAGGACTGTCGAGGCCGGCAACGAGTGCATCACAGGCAGCAGTGACGACGTCGGTTGCGCGGATCTCGCCCATGCTCCAGAGGGCGGCATGGTCCTGTAGAGCGGTTGCTGATGCTTCGGTCGACGTCACCCGCTCATGATTGCCTTCATCGTGCGTCCGGTCGAGCAAGTTTCATCGAAGCTGCTGTTCAACGGCCTGTTCCAACAGCGTCCGCGCGGAGTCCGTGTAGCGAATCGCGGTCTTCGCATCGAGTCCGAAGACCTCGGCGAGGTGGAGGGGGTCGGGGCCATGGGCGAGGGCTTCTTCGAGCTGCCGGACGACGCGGAGCTGTTCCAGGGTGGCGGCCTGGCCGCGAAGCGGTGTGGTCAGGGAGGCCGCGCTGACCGGGCCGGTGCCCAAGGCAGTGAACTTGTTGATCAGCAAGTGCGGGTTAGCGGTGTCGGGCCAGCGGCAGCGTCGGTGGTCCAGCCATTCGCGGGCGACGTGCAGTGTCAGCGCGTCCAGAGGCCGGACCCGGCCGTCGATCACGAGCTTGCGATTGCCGATGTCGAGGTCGTCGAGTTGGAGGCGCCGGATCGCACCGGATCGCGCGGCGTGCACTGCGGCGAGCGCGAGGACCAGCCGGTCCGCCGGCTTGGCGACCGCGGCAACGGAGTTGTTGACGTGCTCGGGCTCCAGGGGTTGGAGGATGCCGTACTCGTGCTGGCCAACGCGGATGCGGCTGGTCGGATTCTTGAAGATGGTGCCGCTCTTCTTCGCTCGGCCGAACAGCGACCGCAGCACGATGAGCGTGTGCCGTCGCTGGCTGCCGTGGAGGGAATCCAGCTGGGTGAGGACGTCGTCGCGCCTGTTCACCGGCCAGGCGCCCAGCGGACCGGGATGGGCACCGGGCTGTACCGGGCGTTCCCCGCTTTCGCGGCGGCGCTCGACGAGGTGTGCGCGGAGTTCGACGCCCACCTGGGGCACGCGCTGCGGGACGTGATGTTCGGCGGGGCCGACGAGACGCTGCTCGACCGCACCGAGTACACCCAGCCCGCGCTGTTCGCGTTCGAGGTGGCGATGTACCGCCTCGTCGAGTCGCTGGGCGTGACGCTGGGCGTGGTCGCCGGGCACTCGATCGGCGAGCTGGCCGCGGCCTACGTGGCCGGTGTGTGGTCGTTGCCGGACGCATGCACCCTCGTCGCGGCTCGAGGCCGCTTGATGGGGGCGCTGCCGGCAGGCGGGAGCATGCTGGCAGCCGCGGTGCCGGAGGGGCAGGCCCTGGAGCTGCTGGCGGCGGCGGACGCCGGTCCGGCAGCCGGCGCGGTCTCCCTGGCCGCGGTGAATGCCCCCGACGCGGTGGTCCTCTCCGGAGACGCCGACGCGGTCTCGGCGGTCGAGTCGAGGCTCGTGGCCGAGGGCGTCAGGACCAGCAGGCTGCGGGTGAGCCACGCGTTCCACTCCGCCCTGATGGACCCGATGCTGGCCGAGTTCGCGGAGATCGCCGTCGGCCTGACGTACCGGGAGCCGCGCATCCCTCTGTGCTCCACGGTCACCGGAGCGTTCGCCGGCGCCGAGGTGGGCACGCCCGAGTACTGGGCACGGCAGGTGCGCGAGGCGGTGCGCTTCGCCCCGGCGGTGCGGTCCCTGCTCGACTCGGGCGTGGGCCTGTTCGTCGAGCTCGGCCCGGACGCGGGCTGACGGCCATGACCCGCGCCACCGCGGCGGCCGACGTCGCGGCGCGCGCCTCGGTGGTCGCGGCGTCCCGCCGCACCGTCGACGAACCCGGACAGCTGGTCGCCGCGCTGGCCACCGCGCACTGCGCGGGCCGGCCGGTGCAGTGGTCCGACTACTTCGGAGCGCGACCGCAGGCACGGATCACGCTGCCCGCCTATCCCTTCCAGCACGAACGCTTCTGGCTGCTGCCCGCGGAGGCCGCAGCGCCGCTCGCCGGCGTCGACTCCGCCGGCCATCCGCTGCTGCACGCCCAGATGCAGCTCGCCGGCAAGGACGAATGGCTGTTCACCGGCAGGCTCTCGCTGCGCACGCACCCCTGGCTCGCCGACCACACGGTCCTGGGCATGATGCCAGGGACCGGATTCGTGGAACTGGCCCTGGCGGCCGGCGCCCGGCTCGGCGTGCCACGGCTGGCTGAACTGGTCCTCGCGGCGCCGCTGGTCCTCCCGGCCGACGGCACCGCGGACCTCCAGCTCGCCGTGGGCGAACCCGACGCGGCCGGGCACCGGACCGTGGCCGTCCACGCCCACGTCGCCGATGCCTGGGTGCCGCACGCCCATGGCCTGCTCACGCCCGCCGCACCGGTCCCAGCACCGGACTGGTCCCGCGCGTGGCCTCCGGCTGCGGGCGAGCCGGTCGACGGGGAGCAGGTGTACCGCGCGCTCGGCGACCTCGGCTTCGGGTACGGCCCGGTGTTCCAGGGTGTTCGCGCCGCGTGGACCCGTGGGGAGGAAGTCTTCGCCGACCTGGCGCTCGACACCGACAGCGCGGCGCGCGCCACCGACTTCGGGCTGCACCCGGCACTGCTGGACGCGGTGCTCCACGCGGCGGTCGGACCTCTCGTCGAGGGCGGGCCCGACGGCCGACTGCCCCTCCCCTTCGCCTTCGACGGTGTCCAGGTGGCACAGTCCGGCGTGGGCGCCCTGCGCGTCCGTATCGCCCGCATCGCACCGGACACCCTGCGCGTAGACGCGGCCGACGCGACCGGTGCCCTCGTGCTGAGCGTGAAATCGGTGCGGTCCCGCCCGATCGAGCCGCAGGCGCTGGCCGAGCTGCGCGGCGCGGCACCGCTGTTCGACCTGGAATGGGCCGCCGTGCCTGCCGCCCCAGAGGCGGACGCGGGGCGCGTCGTCGTGCTGGGTGACCCGGCGGCCGTCGAGGCCCCGGAGCCCGCGACGAGCTGTGCTGATCTGGCCGGACTCGCCGGGCTGGGGGACGTTCCCGACACGGTGGTATGGCAGTCGCCCCGCGGGACAGGGGCGGGCGCGGCGGAAGTCCACACCGGCGTCCTGACCACGCTCGCCCTGTTGCAGGGCTGGACAGGCGCCGCTCACCCCAGCCGGCTCGTGATCGTGACCCGCACGGCCGCCGGGCTGCCCGGTGAGGAGCCCGATCTGGCCGGGGCCGCCGTGGCGGGCCTCGTGCGCAGCGCACAGGCCAAGCATCCGGGCCGTTTCCTGCTCATCGACCACGACGGCGACGCCCTGCCGCTCACCTCGCTCGAGGACGCCGTGGCCCAGGACGAACCACACCTGGCCGTACGCGGGGGACGGCTCCTGGCACCGCGACTGCGGTCGCTGCCCGCCACCGGAGCGGGCGCGCAGCCGTCGTTCGACCGGGGCACCGTGCTCATCACCGGCGGCACCGGCGGCACCGGCGGCATCGGTGCGATCGTCGCCCGGCATTTGGTCACGGCGCACGGCGCATGGCGGCTGCTGCTGGTGTCGCGACGCGGCGCCGCCGCGGACGGCGCCGCCGAACTGACCGCCGAGCTGACCGGCCACGGCGCCCACGTCCAGGTCGTGGCGTGCGACGTCACCGAACGCACCGCGGTCCAGGACCTGTTGGCCGGCATCGGCACCGACGCGCCGCTGACCGCCGTCATCCACGCGGCGGGCGTCCTGGACGACGGCACACTCGACACCCTGACCGCCGAGCGGACGACACGGGTGCTGGCGCCGAAGGTCGACGCGGCATTGCATCTGCACGAGCTGACGCGCGATCTGGATCTGTCGGCGTTCGTGCTCTTCTCGTCCGCGGCCCCGCTGCTCGGCGGACAAAGACAGGGCAACTACGCCGCCGCGAACAATGCCCTGGACGCCCTGGTACGCCTGCGGCGCAGCGCGGGCCTGCCCGCGCACTCCCTGGCCTGGGGGCTGTGGACCGTCGGCATGGCAGGGCGCTCAGCGGGGACGGTGCCGAGCAGTACGCCCGCCGGATCCGGGCCAGGCTGGGCCTGGTCCCGATCGATCCGGATTCCGGGATGGCGCTGTTCGACCACGCGCTGGAGACCGGCCGGGCGACACCGATGACGGCGCTGCTGGACACGGCGGCGCTCACCATCCTGGCGCGCGGCGGCGCACTGCCCGCGGTGCTGTGCGGCATGATCCGGGCCCCCCGGTCACCGGGAGCGCCGGTGTCAGCCTGGCGCGGCAGCTGGCCGCCCTGCCCGACGCCGACCTCGACGCCGCGGTCCTGCGCGAGGTACGCCACGTCGCGGCGGCGGTCCTCGGCCACCTCTCCGGTGACGCGATCGACCCGGACGCGCCGTTCACCGAGCTAGGGTTCGACTCCCTCGGTGCCGTCGAGTTCCGGAACCGGCTGGCACAGCTGACCGAGCTGACGTTGCCGTCGACGCTGATCTTCGACCACCCGACCGCCGCCGATGTGGCGAAACTGGTGCGGTCGCGGATCGAGGAGTCCGGCACCGGCGTGGCCGAGCAGGTACCGGCCGGCGTGCGCGGCACGATCACCGAGCTGGTGTCGGCGGCGCATCGCCGCGGTGAGCTGGCAGGGGCGATGCCGCTGCTGACCGCGAGCGCCGCCCTGATGCCCCTGTACTCCGCCGAGGAGGCCGTCACCCGGCACCCGGCCGCGCAGCTCCTGGCGCGCGGCGACACGGCACCGGCACTGATCTGCATCCCCTCGTTCCTCGCGGGATCGGGCTCCCACCAGTTCGCGCGCCTCGCCCGTGAACTGGGCGGCGAGCGGCGGGTCAGCGCGTTGCGGCTGCCCGGCACGCGCGCGGGTGACGACCTGCCACCGACCTGGACGGCGGCGATCGAGAGCCTCGCCGCGAGCGTCGCGGCAGAGCTCGGCCGAAGCCCGGTGGCGCTCATCGGCTATTCGCCCGGTGGCGCGATCGCCCATGCGGTCGCCCGGCGGATCGGGGACGACGGAGGCACGCTGGCGGGCGTCGCGATGATCGACACCTACTCTCCGGACGACATCGAGCTCAACCGCCACGTGGTCACCGACGCGCTGGGGCAGATCCCGTCCCGGAACAACGCTTTGACCCCCGTGGACGACCACGGCCTGCTCGCCAATGGGCGGCTATGTGCGCATCTACCCCGATCGCGAGGCCGAACCGATCGCCGCACCCGCACTGAATCTGCGGGCCACCCTGACGCTGAGCACCTTCGGAGACAGCGACCCCGTCCCGGACTGGCAGCACCGTGGACCGATCGAGCAGATCGAGGCGGATCACTTCTCGATCATCGAGGAGCGGGCACCGGAGACCGCCGCGCATCTGCGGCGCTGGCTGGACTCACTCGGCGGCCGGTGAGGGCCGGACCGTCGGAACGGGGGAACGGAGACGCCTGACAGCTCTGCCCGAGCCCGAGCACGCCGCCCGCGCGGCGCGCTCGGGCTCGTCCGTCCGCAGCGGGGGCACCGCGCGACAGTTCAGGTCCCCGAGGGCAAAGAATTGCCTCGGCCGAAACCACCGAGGGAGGTGAATCTCTCCGGCTCGGAAATTCACCGGAGACAGAAAACCATTCGATCCGCAAATTCGTTGGAGGCACAGAATGGCGCGGTCTGCAAATCCGCCGGAGGCATAAAGGTCGCCCGGTTGCAACCGTGTCGGCGAGAAATTCTGAGCTTGACAGTGTTGTGGGGCCTGTTTATAGTCGCGTCGTTCAAGTTTCCGCCGATCGATATTCGAAGATGGTCATGACCGCACCTCCGACGTTGCTGAAATCCAGGCAACGGTTAATTCTCGCCGTACTCATGGTGTGTTCGCTGCTGATCTGGCTGGACAACACCGTTCTCAGTATCACTCTGGAGACCCTTGCCGACCCGGTCCAGGGGCTGGGCGCCAGCCCGGCCGAGCTGCAATGGATTACCGGTGCCTACACCCTGGTCTTCGCGACCCTGATGTTCACCGCCGGCGCGATGGGCGACAGCTTCGGCCACCGGAATGTGCTCGCCATCGGCCTGGTGATCTTCGCCGGGGCCTCGATCTGGGCGGCGTACGCGGGCGATGCGGGCCAGCTGATCGCCGCACGGGCCGCGATGGGAGTCGGTGCCGCACTGATCATGCCGGCCAACTTCGCCATTCTGTTGTGGACCTTCACCGGCGCCGGGCGGGCAACCGCGATCGCCATTTCCTCGACATCCACCGGTGTCGGAATGGCGGCGGGCCCGGTGCTGGCGGGACTTCTGCTCGGCCATTTCTGGTGGGGTTCGGTCTTTCTCGTCAACGTCCCGATCATCGTGGTGGCACTGGCCGGGATCGTCGTTCTGGTCCCCAATTTCCGCAGCCCCTCCGTGCGGCCGATGGACCCGGCCGGGATCCTGCTGTCCATCACCGGACTCGCGGCGCTGACCTACGGCGTGATCCGTGCGGGGCAGGTGGACGACTGGAGCCGTTGGGACGTCTGGGCGCCGACCGCGGCCGGGATCGTCCTGCTAGTCGTCTTCGTGCTCGTCGAATTGCGGACCGAGGCACCGAGTTTCGATCCCCGGCTGCTCGCCCAGAGGATGTTCGGCGGTGGCAACGCGTCCATGGCGTTGCTGTTCTTCTCCGTCGCCGCCATCACCTTCTACAACGCGTTCTACATGCAGGGCGCGCTGGGCTACTCACCGATGAAGGCCGGTTTGGCCAATGTTCCGACGGCCGTCGGCGCCGTCGTGGGCGCGCCCCTGGGCGCACGTCTCGTCGGCCGATGGTCACTGCGCCCCGTCGCCGTGCCGGCGCTCACGGTGGCGGCGCTCACCATGGGCGCGGTCGGATTCCTCGATCTGCACACCCCGCTCGTCTGGATCGCTCTCCTGCTGCTGGCGCAGGGCCTCTCCGTCGGCATGGTGATGGCCCCGGTGACCGGCGCACTGCTCAGCAGCCTGCCGCTGGAGCGGTCCGGTGCCGGGTCGGCCGTCACCAACACGGCGCGGCAGGTCGGCAGCGTGATCGGGATCGCGGTGGGCGGCACGATCATGTCGATCGCGTACCGAGACGCGATCGAACCCTCGCTGGGAGCTGTCCCGGAGGCGGTGCGGGACAACGCCCGGGTCTCCGCGGAACAGGCCCGCCACGTCGCCACCACGATCGATCAGCCCGCTCTCACACGGGCCGCCGATCAGGCGTTCATCCACGCCATGCACGTCGGTGCGGTCTGGATCATGCTCATCACGCTCGTCGCGGTGGCCGTGCTGATGATCGCCCTGCCCGCTGCCGGAAAGAAGAAGAACCCGGCACCGGAACCGGAGTACGAAGGGGCCCGCAGTGCCGAGCCTCATTCCACCGCCTGACGGGGTGGACGCGGACGGGAACCCGGACCGGAACGGGCGGGAACGCGGACGGAACTCGGACGGCCGCCGCCGTGAAGGGGCTGTCGGTCACCCGCCGCCGGGCTGCACTGCGGCGAGCGGGGTGCGAGTCCACCGGTCCGTCTCCCGGCGGAGCGGTCCGATTCCCGGCGGAAGATCTCACCCCCATATGTCTCGCCCGACCCGAAGGAGCCCCCGGTTGTCGACCATGAATGAAAATGATCCCGCTGTGCGTGCGGTGGAAGCGGAGCGGGATTACGTCTCCTCCTTGTACGCGTTGCTCACCGAGCGGCTTTCCGAGGCCCGCGAGAGCCGGGCGAGCGTGCTGAAGGCCAAGGCGAAAAGTGCGGGTGAGGCATACGAGACAGAGATCGCCGCCGAGCGGCTGGCCAAGGAGATCGGCCGGTTGGAGGGCGCCGAGAAGGGGCTGGTCTTCGGGCGCATCGACTGGACGGACGGCACGGCCCTGCGCATCGGGCGCATCGGACTACAGACGGAGTAGGACGACCTGCCTCTGCTCGTGGACTGGCGTGCGAACGCGGCACGTCCTTTCTACGAGGCGACACCGGTCCACCCGATGGACCTGCGGCGGCGCCGGCACCTGCGTCTGGAGGAGCGCACGGTCATCTCGGTGAGCGACGAGCTCCTGGACGGGACCGCCCCCACCGACGACGACGTCGTGGGGGACGGTCCGCTGACCGAGGCTCTGTCGGCACGGCGTACGGGCATGATGCAGGCGGCCGTCGCGACGCTCCAGGCCGAGCAGGACGAAATCGTCCGCTCCGCCCACCGCGGGGTGACCGTGGTCCAGGGCGGCCCCGGCACCGGAAAGACGGTGGTCGCCCTGCACCGGGCGGCCTACGTCCTGTACGCGTTCCCGCGCGCCGCCGAGGAGGGTGTCCTCGTGGTGGGGCCGAACGCCCGGTTCCTCGACTACATCTCCCAGGTTCTCCCCTCGCTGGGCGAGAACGATGTCGTCCTGGCGACCTGCCAGGAACTGGCCGGGGTCTCCACGGAGGCGGTGGACCCGTTCGACAGGGCGCGTCTCAAGGGCGGCTCCGACCTCGCCGACGCGCTGGCCGGTCTGCTGCGCGTCCACCAGGCCCGTGCCGGCGATTTCACCGTGCGGGTCGGACAGGAACGGGTCCACCTCTCCGGCGAGGAGGTCGCCATGGCACGTGAGGCCGCCGTCCGAGCCGTATCGGGGCACAACCCCGCGCGCCAGGCGTTCAAGGAGCTCCTGGTCGACGCCGTCACCAACGCGATGCAACGGGACATGAGCGAGGCCCTCGAACAGATCGACGCCGATGCCGAGAGGATGACGGGCATCAACCTCGACCGGTTCACGGGCGTCGCCCAGCGCCGCGTCGAAGGTGCGGCCGACCCCGGTCCGGTCCACGAACTGGACCTGGACGCCATCCGGGACGATCTCCTCGACGACGTGGGCGTCGACCGGGCGGTCGAGACGCTGTGGCCACGGCTGGTATCGGGTGACCTCGTGAAGGCGCTCCTGACGGATGCCGACGCTCTCGCCGAGTACCTGCCCCGCCTGACCGCGCAGGAGCGGTCCCTTCTGCTGCGCGGCCCGGACGACCCGTGGACCGATGCGGATGTGCCCTTGCTGGACGAGGCGGCGAGCCTGGTCGACGGCCCCCCGGAGCGGACGTACGGGCACGTCGTCGTCGACGAGGCCCAGGAACTGACCGCCATGCAGTGGCGGATGATCGTCCGCCGCTGCCCGGCGAGGGCGATGACGCTGGTGGGGGACTTCGCCCAGGCGGGCCCGGCCGCGACCGCATGCGACTGGAAGGAAGCGCTGAGCCCTCACGTCGGACCTCGGTTCAAGCTCCACAACCTGACCGTCAGCTACCGCACCACGCAGGAGATCCTGGAGAGCGTCCGGGACCTGCTCACGCGGATCGCCCCCGACCAGAAGCCCACACGGTCACTGGGGAGCGGTGAGAGCCCTCGCACCGTGACCACCCCCCCCCCGGACGGGTTGGTGGCCGCTGCCGTCCAGGAACTCCGCGCCCAGAGCACCGCGCATCCGGGCGAACTCCTGGGTGTGATCTGCGCGGACAACAGGGTGAGCGAACTGACGGCCCAGGGCATCGCTCACCACGCACGCATCGTGCCCGCGTCCGAAGCACGCGGCCTCGAATTCGACGGGGTCGTCGTCGTGGACCCCGAGGAGATCATCACGGCCCGCCCCGGCGGGGAGAGGGACCTGTACGTGGCCCTGACCCGCGCGACCAAGCGCCTCTGCACCATCACCGTCCAGCCCGCCTGAACACGCGGCGCCCGCGGTGTCACCGCGGGCGCCGCCGACGCGGGACGATCACCGCCCCGCCCCCGCCGGGCCGCTCGCCGCCTCCCCGCGCGCACCCGGCCGCCCACGGTCCGGTCCGAGCCGACGATGTCCCGCTCCCCTCCGCAGCAGGGTGAAGCCGACCGTCGCGCTCCCGGTCGTACACGCCGAGCCCGAGACCGAGTCCGCGCCCGAAACCCTCAGCCCGGCTGTCCACGGGCATGCCGCCGACTACACCCGACAGGCCCCCATGACGCACGACGTCCGGGCCGTCGAGGCCGCCCCCACCCTCTCCCGGCGCACCGGTGGCGGGTGGCGAAGGCCTGCTCCATCTGTGCGTGCGTGCGGGCGCTGGAGAGGGCGACGGCGGCGTGGGAGGCGAGCAGGACGCCGGCGGCTTCGCTGCCGTGGGTGAAGGCGCCGAGACTGCGGGAGTAGAAGTTGAATGCCCCGAGGCCCTCGTCTTCGGTGAACAGCAGGAAGCCCATCATGCTGCCGATCCTGAGCTCCTGCGCGGGCGGCACGAAGCGGAGCCACCGCGAGGACTCCAGGGTGAGGTCGGGGATGCGCAAGACACGCTCGCCCGTGGAGTGGCGGGCGGCGTTGAAGCACGGGCCCTCGCGCAGGCGGTCTGGAGCCGGTCGAGTTTCGCGACCCAGTTCATCCCGGTATGCACGGCGCACTGCAGGTAAGGGTGAGCACCCTAGGTAACCCTGTGCGCCCTACCGGTGCCCGCAGGTGACGTAAATGATGAGCGCACCGCACATGAACAGGACGATCCGCACCCCCCTGTCCCTCGGCCAGGTGGATATGCGGCGGAAGGAGCTCAGTGGTGTTGCTTCTCATCTCCCCGGACAGTGTCGAGGAAGCCCTCGATTGCGCGAAGGCGGCGGAGCACCTCGACATCGTCGACGTGAAGAAGCCCGATGAGGGCTCGCTTGGCGCCAACTTCCCCTGGGTGATCAGAGAGATCCGTGAGGCGACACCGGCGGGCAAGCCGGTGTCCGCCACCGTGGGTGACGTTCCGTACAAGCCCGGCACGGTGGCGCAGGCTGCGCTCGGCGCGGTCGTCTCCGGTGCCACGTACATCAAGGTCGGCCTCTACGGATGCACGACGCCCGATCAGGGCATCGAGGTCATGCGCGCGGTGGTCCGGGCGGTGAAGGACCATCGCTCCGACGCGCTCGTCGTCGCCTCCGGCTACGCCGACGCGCACCGCATCGGCTGCGTCAACCCGCTCGCCGTGCCCGACATCGCCGCCCGCTCAGGTGCCGACGCGGCCATGCTCGACACCGCCATCAAGGACGGGACCCGGCTGTTCGACCATGTTCCTCCGGACGTTTGCGCCGAGTTCGTCCGGCGGACCCACGCCTCCGGTCTGCTCGCGGCCCTCGCGGGCAGTGTCACGCAGGCCGACCTCGGTCCGCTGACCCGCATGGGCACAGACATCGTGGGCGTGCGGGGAGCGGTCTGCGAGGGCGGTGACCGCAACGCCGGAGGGATTCAGCCGCATCTGGTGGCCGCTTTCCGGGCGGAGATGGACCGGCAGGCCGAGGAGCACGGCGTCAGTGTCCCCGCCGATAAGTGACCGCTGGCATGCTGACGCCTGAGGCCGGCAGCCTCCCCGGAGGCCGGGCCGTACGTCTCTCCGTCGTCGACCCGGCCACCGGGGAGACCTTCGACGAGGCCCCCGACCAGCAGCCGGGCGAGTTGGACGGCGTGGTCGCCCGCGCTGAGCGAGCCTGGCGTGGCTGGCGCGCCGACCCCGCGGCCCGCACCGCGGCGTTGCGGGGCGCGGCCGACGCGGTCGAGACGGCCGGCGACGACCTCGCCCGGTTGCTCACCCGGGAACAGGGCAAGCCCTTGGCCGAGTCGTACGCGGAGGTCGCCCGTACTGCGGCCCGTCTGCGCTACTTCGCGGACCTGGCCCCCCGGACCCGCCGGATCGACGACGGCCGGCCTGTGCGCAGCGAGATCCGCTGGCGTCCCCTGGGACCCGTGGCCGCGATCGTGCCGTGGAACTTCCCCCTCCAGCTCGCGGCGGCGAAGTTCGCACCCGCGCTCGCGGCGGGCAACACCTTGGTCCTCAAACCGTCGCCGTTCACTCCGCTCGCCACCCGGATGCTCGGTTCCGTCCTCGCCACCGCCCTGCCCGAGGACGTACTGACCGTCGTCACCGGCCGCGAACCCCTCGGTGCCCGCCTCGCGTCCCACCCGGGCATCCGCCACGTCACCTTCACCGGTTCGGTGCCCACCGGGCGGGCCGTCACCGCGGCGGCGGCGGGCTCGCTCGCCCGGGTCACACTGGAGCTGGGCGGCAACGACGCCGCCGTCCTGCTGGACGACGTCGACGTGGACCGGATCGCGGACCGGCTGTTCTGGGCGGCGTTCCGCAACTGCGGGCAGGTCTGCATGGCGGTCAAACGCGTCTACGTCCCCGCCCGGCTCCATGCCGAGGTCGTCGAAGCCTTGGCTCAGCGCGCGAAGGCCGTCGCCGTCGGGCCCGGCCTCAACCCCGAAACCCGGCTGGGACCGGTCAACAACGCCCCGCAGCTGGCCCGGGTCGAACAGCTCACGAAGCGGGCCTTGGCGGACGGTGCCCGAGCGGCGTCCGGCGGCCACCGGCTGAACGGACCGGGATACTTCTTCGCCCCCACGATCCTCACCGACGTCCCGTTCGACAGTCCGGTGGTGGCCGAGGAACAGTTCGGACCGGTGCTGCCGGTGCTGCCCTACCGGAGCCTCGACGAAGCCGTCGACGCGGCCAACGGCACCGGCTTCGGACTGGGCGGCTCCGTATGGGGCACCGATCTCGACCGGGCCGAGGCGGTGGCCGACCGGCTCGAATGCGGCACGGCCTGGATCAACCACCATGCCGAACTGTCCCTCGCCCAGCCCTTCGCAGGCGTCAAGGACAGCGGCGTCGGCGTCGCGGGCGGACCATGGGGGCTCTACGGCAACCTCCGGCCGTTCGTCGTCCACCGCCCGCAGGAGGCGTGACGATGAGGTTCCAGGCGGCCGTACTGCGCTCGTATGAGGACCCGTTCACGGTCGAGGAGGTGACCCTGCGGACGGAACCCGACGTCGGCGAAATCCTGGTCGAGATCGCGGGCGCGGGAATGTGCCGGACCGATCTCGCGGTCCGGCGATCCGCCGGCCGCAGCCCTCTGCCAGCCGTCCTGGGCCACGAGGGCTCCGGGGTCGTGGTGCGGACGGGCAGCGGCCCTGACGCCGTGATGAACGTGGGTGACCACGTCGTGCTGAGCTTTGACTCCTGCGGGCACTGTCACAACTGCCTCGGCGCGGCCCCCGCCTACTGCGACTCCTTCGCCTCCCTCAACCTTTTCGGAGGACGCGAGGAGGAAGTGCCGCGGCTCACCGATTCGACCGGAAAGGCGTTAGCCCCTCGTTGGTTCGGCCAGTCCTCGTTCGCCGAGTACGCGCTCGTCCCGGCCCGTAACGCCGTCCGGGTCGACCCGGCGCTGCCGATCGAACTGCTCGGGCCCCTCGGCTGCGGCTTCCTCACCGGTGCTGGAGCCGTGCTGAACACCTTCGGCGCGGGCCCTGGCGACACCCTGGCGGTCCTCGGCGCTGGAGCCGTGGGCCTGGCCGCGGTGATGGCGGCCACCGCTGCCGGAGTACTGACCGTGGCCGTCGACCGGCATCCCCAACGGCTGGCCTTGGCCGAACGGTTCGGCGCGATCCCACTGCCCGCCGCAACGGCCGGGCTGCCCGAACGGATCCGACGGCTGACCGACGGCGGCGCGCAGTACGCCCTGGACACCACGGCCTCGGCCCCGCTTATCAACAACGCGCTCCAGGCATTGCGCCCCATCGGCAGCCTCGGCCTGGTGGCGCGCCTCCACACCGCGCTGCCGCTCGAACCGGGCACCCTCGACCGAGGCCGCAGCATCCGTCACATCTGCGAAGGGGACGCTGTCCCCGGACTGCTGATACCCCGGCTGACCGGACTGTGGCGGGCCGGCCGCTTCCCGTTCGACCAGCTGATCCGCACCTACCCGCTGGCCGACATCAACGAGGCCGAACGCGACTGCGACGCGGGCCGCGTGGTCAAACCCGTCCTCCTCCCGGAGCGAACAAGCCGATGAGCGGGGCGCGCCGATCCGCGGGCCCACTCCGGCAAGCAGACACCCCACACCCTGCACCCCCACTCCCGCCATCGGAGGAAACATGCCCGGCACGGCCCCGCAGCAGACAGACCTGGACGGCATGGACGGAGGTGTGGGCCTGACTGCCCTCCTGGTCGCCGCAGCACGGGCGATCGAGACCCACCGCCACGACAGCCTGGCCCAGGACGTCTACGCGGAACACTTCGTGCGCGCCGCCCCGGCGTGCACCTCCTGGCCGGTACGCATCGAGCAGGTCCCGGACAAGGACGACAACCCGCTGTGGGGGCGGTTCGCCCGCTACTTCGGCCTGAGGACCAGGGTCCTCGACGACTTCCTCCTCCAGGCGGTCGGTACGTCCGTCCGCCAAGTGGTCCTGCTGGGTGCGGGGCTGGACACGCGTGCCTTCCGGCTGGACTGGCCGGCCGACCTGGTGGTCTTCGAGATCGACAGGGCGGGCGTGCTGGACTTCAAGCAGCAGGTGCTCACCGGCCTGTCGGCTGCCCCGAGGGCGAAGCGTGTCCCGGTACCGGTCGACCTGCGCGAGGACTGGGTCACCGTGCTGACCACCGCCGGCTTCGACCCGGCCGTACCGAGCGTCTGGCTGGCCGAGGGGCTGCTCTTCTACCTGCCGGGCCCCGCCGAGACGTACCTCATCGACACGGTGGACAGGCTGACGACCGCGGGCAGCGCTCTGGCCTTCGAGGCCAAGCTGGAGAAGGACCTGCTGGCGTACCGCGACAGCCCGATCTACACGGCGACGCGAGAACAGATCGGCATCGACCTGCTCCTCCTCTTCGACACGGGACCACGACCCGACTCCGCGGGCGACCTGACGGCCAAGGGCTGGTCCACCTCGATGCACACGCCCTTCGACTTCACCCGCCGGCACGGACGAGGCCCCGTCCCTGAGGCGAACGACGCGCTGGAGGGAAACCGGTGGTTGTTTGCGCACAAACCCCGGCCATGACGTCCGCAGTGCTCACGATGACGTCCGAACAAGGCGGGGCATCCCGTACCTGGCCGAGGGCTCGCCGGGATCAGGAACGACCACCCGATCACAGGATTTGAGGGCGGGGCCTACCGCTGGCCCCGCCCAGTAGGACGCACCCAGGAGAGGTACGAGCCGGGTCGCGTCGTAGCGGGCGCCGCCCACGCCCGGGCCGCCGAGCGGCGTTCCGTGATCACGAGCGACAGCGTCCCGGACAGTCACTCACGGACGGTCTCAGCCCCGGGCAGCCACCAGCTCGTCGCCCGGGATCCCGGCCATGTCCGGAGCGTAGTAGTCCTCGATGCCGGCGGCCCACGTAGCCACAGTGATGCAATCCTCGGCGTCCGGGCCGAAGACGTCGAAGAGCGCGTGGATGTTCGCCTTCTCGAATCCGATCGCAGTCATCAGCGATTCGAAAAGCGGGCGCTCGATCAGGCCGTCCTTGTCGGGGTCGCCGAGTGCGGCGAGCGCCTCGGCGAACTCGGCGATCGTGGGACCGAAGCGCTTGGGATCCAGCACGAACGGACGGAACTCCTCGATGGTGATCACACCGTCGCCATTGGCATCCAGTTCCGTGGCCAGCACCGTCCAGTAGCGGCGGAACGCGGCCCGGATAGCGGCCTTGGCACCGTCGTCCGATGCGGCCGCCGCCTCCAGAACACGGCCCGTCATGAGGTCGAAGTCGTTGGAGTCGATGACTCCGTTGCCATTGGCATCGAAGAGGGAGAAGACCAGTTCGACTCGCTTGGCGGCCTCGGTTCGCATGTGTGTCACCTGTCTTCTGCGGCCCGTCGATCCCGGGCCTGGCTCAATGAGTGCTCCTACGTAACCGCGCCGCGGGGCAGGCGTGACGGTGAGACGGTCTCCGTTACCGGAAGGAGTGAGTCCGCCGCTGATCAGTTCGGGAAGTCGGGCAGGACACGTGCGATCCGGGCGAGGCTGCTCACCTCCAGCCGGCGGTGCTCCGGCTCGACGGGCGGACCGCCCCGCCCGGACCGGAGGGCTGGCCACCGCGACATCCGCCACCCTGCCCCTGCTCGCCCTACGCCACCACCGGCACGCACCCCGCGCCGCACCATGCGCCCAAGAGAGACGGGAAGTTCTTGAATAACCCGCGTCGTCGTCATCGGAGTAAGCCACACGGGCTCGGCCATCATCCGCGGCCTGCGCATCAACCTCCCCGGCCAGCTGCTCACCGTCGTCGAACCCTTCGGCAGCCCCACCCAATCCTTGCGGGACGAAGGCATCGACGTGGGACCCCGGGTGCCCATTCCTTTCCCATCGGCGGTGTCCACCGTGACCAACACGACGCGGCCCCTGGAAATCCGCAGGTGAAGTGCCGCCTCCTGAACCGGGAGCTACCCACAACAGAGAAAATGGACAGATGCTCAGGATGACCAGCCGCGGACACGGGGTGGAATGACCATGAGACCTGCTGCTCAGGACAATGCCAGGGGACAGCCCGACGCGGAACCTACAGGCCCGGTACGGGGTCCCGAATTTCGTGTCCTCGTCCGCGTGGCGATGTCCACCTGATGTCCATTTGGGGATGGTTGCGGGATCCCATGCCTCCAGCGCTGGTACTTCGCCTTTTCGTGTACGGGGCCCGTCCGGCTGCCATCGGTGGGTACGGACCGGGGCAGGACCCAGCGGTCGACGGCCATCCGGGCCGCCTGGCACAACGCGGGTGGGGGCCGATGGGGACAGCGGAGCTGGCGACGTCTGTACGGGTGAGCATCCGGTGCGGTGACGAGGCCGTCGCCGAGGACCTGGAGTGGTCGTCGGTCCCGCTCGGGCTGCTGCGGACCGCCCGGCCGTGGCGGACCTTCCGGTGGCACCAGGGCCAGAAGCACTACTCGGGTACGTACTGGTCATCGACCCTGCGTGACCACGTGATCTATGAGTCGCGGCTGGAGCTGGGACGGCTGCTGTTCGCCGACTTCGCCCCTGAGGTGCGGCACATCGTCGCCCAGCCCTTTCTTCTGAAGAGGAACCTGCAGGGCAGGGTGCGCAAGCACGTCCCGGTGTCGTCGCTCGGTTTTTCTGAGTTGTTGCTGTGCCTGTGAGCTGGGGTTTCTCAGTTCTTCTGGGTGGTACTCGCAGTATGTTCAGGGTGCTTGGAGTCCGGTGTCGGACGTGTGGTGTTGCTCTGACCCGGGTGTACGCGGGTGTGCGCAGGTTGATCGAGCGGGGTGCAGTTCCAGTGAGCTGCTACTTGATGGGACAGGTCAGGCGGGGTGAGGTCGTCGAGGTGGGCCTGTCGGGCTTGTGTGCTTACTTGTCGCTGGTGCTGTCGGGCTCGGGTTCGAGGTCGATCTCGTGGAGGGCCAGGATGAGGTGGCTTTCGATGTCTGTGGCGCCCTCGAGGGTTGCCTGTAGTTCCTGTCGGCCGTGGTCGAGGAAGGTGTCGATGGAGGTGGTGATGGGAGGTGTGGGGGGAAGAGTAGCGGCGTACAGGGCGGCTGCCAGCCTGCTGTCGACATCCGTGGTCGTGTCCAACGCGTTGGTCAGGCGCTGCATGGCGGAGGCCAGCACGGCATCGACGGGCTGGGCGGCACTGCGCCTGGGCGATTTGCTCACCGTGTGCCTCCTTGGTCCTGTTCCCCGAGCATGCGCTCAAGATTCCGACGCGCCCGGCGCAGGTTCTGACGGACGTTGGCACTGGGGACTCCCAGGGCCTCGGCGGTCTGTGCCGGCGTGGCCCCGTCGATCTCGAAGGCCATCACCGTGCGCTGCAGAACAGGAAGCCGCCGCAGCAGTCGCACGAGGTCGACCTGCTCGGCGATGTTGCCGCAGGGATCCGGCACACCCGCGTCGGGCAGGCCGGCGGGGTCCGAGGACCATGTCTTGTGCTTGTCTTTGGCCTTGAGCCACATGCGCCAGGCGGTGGTCCGCAGCCAGGCCTCGGGGTGTGTCACCGATTCCCATGCCCGTGCCAACTGCACAAAGGCGCTCTGCACGGCGTCCTCAGCGTCGTGCCGGCCCGCACCGGCGGCGATCAGGAAACCGACAGTCGGTACGAAGCGGAGCCGGAAGAGGGCCCCGTACTGCTGTTCCTGTTCCGGTGACAGCCCCTGCTGCTCCTTGGGCTGCCTGGGCCGTTCTGCGACGAGCAGCCCGGCGCTCTGCTCGTACTCGGCACGTGCGCTCTGCAGAAGATCACGCCAGGACTTGACGGTGGGACGCCTGCGGAGCAGAGCGCGCCGCTCCGGTTCGGTCATGCCGCCCCACACGCCGAACTCGACTCGATTGTCGAGTGCGTCGGCGAGACACTCCGTTCGCACGGGGCAGCCGGTGCACACCACCTTGGACCGGTCCTGCGCCACTGATTGCACGAACAACTCGTCCGGATCAGCGGTAAGACAGGCCGCCTGTCCCGACCACTCAGTCACCCACGATGACACTGCCGCCCCCTTGCTTCTCCGTCGCCCGCGGTCCGCCGACCTCAATGGTGATCTTGTCGTGTTCGTCCAAGACCCGGCTGCCGCTGGGTAGTTCTCAGAGGGCGTTTGATGTAGGCGGATTGCCCTTTATCTCCTAGTAGGTTCCTCGCCAGGTCGGGGTGGTCTCGTCTGTTATGCGCTTGGCGAGGTTGTCGATCGAGGCGATGTGGATCATGGCTTTGGAGCTGGCGGGCAGGGTCTCGTAGTCGCGGGCGAGTCGGCGGTGCGTCATGATCCAACCGATACTGCGTTCCACGACCCGGCGCCTTTTGACCACGTGGAATCCGCGAACTCCCGGGTTTCTGTTGACGACTTCGACGTCGATTCCGAGGTTGGCTCCGTGCTCGACGACGGCGTTCTTGAAGCCGGTGTCGACCCAGCTCTTGGAGATGGTCGGGTAGGTCTTCTTGGCGTGGTCGAGGAGGCGAATTCCGACGGCGTTCTCGGAGAGGCTCGCGGCGGTGACGGTCACGGCGAGGAGGAGCCCGATCGTGTCGGTGAGGATGCCCCGTTTCCGACCGACGATCTTCTTCGCGGCATCGGTTCCCTGGCTGGTCAGGGGAACGTTGGAGGAGGTCTTCACGCTCTGGGTGTCGATCACGGATCCGGTGGGCTCGGGCTTGCGCCCTTCCTTGACGCGGGCGAGGCCGACGAGGTCGTAGTTGAGCTGTGCGAATATCCCCTCGTCGCGCCAGGCGGCGTAGTAGGCGTAGACGGTTCCGTGGCTCGGGAAGTCGTGCGGGAGGTATTTCCAGGGGATTCCCGTACGGTTCACGTAGAGGAGCGCGTTGAACACATCGCGCAGTTCGACTTTGGCAGGCTTTCCGGTGGGCCTGCGATCGAGCCGGGCTTTTCGCCAGGCCGCCAACGTCGGCTCGATCAAGGCCCATCGGGCGTCGGACAGGTCGCTGGGGTACGGCTTGCGCTGGCTCACGCCCCAGATGGATCATGAGCATGCCGGAAGGCTCGCTTCCGCTGGATACTGGGCGGGTCTGTGTCATTTTCAAACCAGACGGACTTCCGGGAGTAGAAGCGGCCGAGACGGGCGTCGGTCCTCCCGGTGAAGCTTGAGGCACATGCCGCCTAAGCCTCTAAAGCTCTCAAAGTGGGTCAGGGATGAAAGCCGCATGGCGGAACAAGGCTGGGTAAACGCCCTCTCAGTGGGCGGTTCGTGAGTCTTTGAGCGGATCTGCTGTCGCCTGATGGTGTGGCGTCGAGGCGGAATCTGCCGGTTCACGGTCGTTGATGTGGTGATGTGACCGGGTGAGTGAACGCAAGCCGTATCCGAGTGACTTATCGGACGAGCAGTGGTCGTTGATCGAGCCGGTGATCACCGCATGGAAGGGGCGGCATCGGTCGGTCAGCGGCCATCAAGGTGCCTACGACATGCGGGAGATCGTGAACGCGATCCTGTACCAGGGACGGACCGGCTGCCAGTGGGCCTACCTTCCGCATGACCTGCCGCAGAAGAGCGCGACCTATTACTACTTCGCCGCCTGGCGGGATGACGGGACCGACCAGGTCATCCACGAACTCCTGCGGTGCCAGGTCCGCGAACGCGCCCGGCGATTAGAGGACCCGGCCCTGGTGGTCCTGGACACGCAGAGTGTCCATGTGGCCGCCGGGGTCCCCGCCGACACGAGCGGCCATGACCCGGCCAAGCGCGTGCCCGGCCGCAAGCGCGGACTGGCTGTGGATGTCTTTGGACTGGTCATCGCGGTCGTCGTCCTGGCCGCGAACACCCATGACAATGCCGCGGGCATCGTCCTGCTGGACCAGGTCGCCGAACAGGCCGGCGGAACCGTTCGCAAGGCTCTCGTCGACCAGGGCTTCAAGAACCAGGTCGTCGCGCACGGCGCCGGCCTGGGCATCGACGTCGAGATCGTCGCCCGCGACCCGCAGATCAAGGGATTCGTGCCGCAGCCGAAGCGTTGGAGGGTCGAGCAGACCTACGGAACCCTGATACTGCACCGGCGCCTGGTCCGCGACTACGAGCACCACCCTTCCTCCTCCGTTTCACGCGTCTACTGGGCCATGACCCACGTCATGACCCGCCGGCTCACCGGCGCGAACACCCCCACCTGGCGCGAGGCACAGGCGGTCGCAGCATGAACATCCAGCCGTTGCTCGAAGCCCTGGAACTGCAGGAGCAAGCCGCCCGGGCCCTGGCCGACGACCTCCGTGAACAGATCGACGGCCTGCAGAACCGGTTGCGGGAGGCCGAGACCCATCTGGAGCATCTCGCGATCACCCGCACTACCGTCACCAGCCTCGCCGACCGGCTTCCCGCTGCCGCACCGGAACTGCCCGGGCACCCGGACTACCCCCGCATCCTCGCCGCCTTCAACCACGCGACCGGACCAATACGGGCCAGGGACGTCTGCCAAGCCCTCGGCCACGAGCTGCTGCCGAAGAACGTCGAGGGCACCCGCGCCAAGCTGAAACGCCTGGTCAGACTCGGGATCCTCATCGAAGCCGACACCGGCAGTTTCGCCAGAAAGCCATAGCTGACAGAGCCCCACCAGCGGTCTCGCTCCACCCTCAAGCAGAAACGGACATCAACCCACGAACCGCCCACT
>NZ_JBBBEN010000062.1:0-23922 GCF_037137275.1 Streptomyces pratensis
AGTGGGCGGTTCGTGGGTTGATGTCCGTTTCTGCTTGAGGGTGGAGCGAGACCGCTGGTGGGGCTCTGTCAGCTATGGCTTTCTGGCGAAACTGCCGGTGTCGGCTTCGATGAGGATCCCGAGTCTGACCAGGCGTTTCAGCTTGGCGCGGGTGCCCTCGACGTTCTTCGGCAGCAGCTCGTGGCCGAGGGCTTGGCAGACGTCCCTGGCCCGTATTGGTCCGGTCGCGTGGTTGAAGGCGGCGAGGATGCGGGGGTAGTCCGGGTGCCCGGGCAGTTCCGGTGCGGCAGCGGGAAGCCGGTCGGCGAGGCTGGTGACGGTAGTGCGGGTGATCGCGAGATGCTCCAGATGGGTCTCGGCCTCCCGCAACCGGTTCTGCAGGCCGTCGATCTGTTCACGGAGGTCGTCGGCCAGGGCCCGGGCGGCTTGCTCCTGCAGTTCCAGGGCTTCGAGCAACGGCTGGATGTTCATGCTGCGACCGCCTGTGCCTCGCGCCAGGTGGGGGTGTTCGCGCCGGTGAGCCGGCGGGTCATGACGTGGGTCATGGCCCAGTAGACGCGTGAAACGGAGGAGGAAGGGTGGTGCTCGTAGTCGCGGACCAGGCGCCGGTGCAGTATCAGGGTTCCGTAGGTCTGCTCGACCCTCCAACGCTTCGGCTGCGGCACGAATCCCTTGATCTGCGGGTCGCGGGCGACGATCTCGACGTCGATGCCCAGGCCGGCGCCGTGCGCGACGACCTGGTTCTTGAAGCCCTGGTCGACGAGAGCCTTGCGAACGGTTCCGCCGGCCTGTTCGGCGACCTGGTCCAGCAGGACGATGCCCGCGGCATTGTCATGGGTGTTCGCGGCCAGGACGACGACCGCGATGACCAGTCCAAAGACATCCACAGCCAGTCCGCGCTTGCGGCCGGGCACGCGCTTGGCCGGGTCATGGCCGCTCGTGTCGGCGGGGACCCCGGCGGCCACATGGACACTCTGCGTGTCCAGGACCACCAGGGCCGGGTCCTCTAATCGCCGGGCGCGTTCGCGGACCTGGCACCGCAGGAGTTCGTGGATGACCTGGTCGGTCCCGTCATCCCGCCAGGCGGCGAAGTAGTAATAGGTCGCGCTCTTCTGCGGCAGGTCATGCGGAAGGTAGGCCCACTGGCAGCCGGTCCGTCCCTGGTACAGGATCGCGTTCACGATCTCCCGCATGTCGTAGGCACCTTGATGGCCGCTGACCGACCGATGCCGCCCCTTCCATGCGGTGATCACCGGCTCGATCAACGACCACTGCTCGTCCGATAAGTCACTCGGATACGGCTTGCGTTCACTCACCCGGTCACATCACCACATCAACGACCGTGAACCGGCAGATTCCGCCTCGACGCCACACCATCAGGCGACAGCAGATCCGCTCAAAGACTCACGAACCGCCCACTGAGAACCGTCGAAGGTCCTGAGACCGTCGAATAATCCCGTGCCGTGCCACCGGTGGGCGGGCAGACTCGCCCCATGGCGGACATGAGAACGTTCCGGGACGCGGTCACCGGCTGGGCGGCGGGCGGTCCCAGCGGGCCGGCGCGCGACCTCGCGGAAAGCCTGGGCGCACGGACCGCAGTACTCCTGGAAGGGCTGAGCGATCTCGCGGCCGTCGAGGCGCTGGCCGACCGACGTGGCCGGGACCTGGCCGCCGAGGGCGTATGTGTCGTGCCGATGGGCGGAGCGATGAGTGTCGGCCGCTTCGCCGGCCTCCTCGGCCCGCCCGGCCTCGGTCTGCGCCTGACGGGACTCTGCGACAAGAACGAGCAGGGCTTCTACGAGCGCGGCCTGACACAGGCCCAGGCGCCTCTCCAGGACCTCTACGTATGCACCGCGGATCTGGAGGACGAGCTCATCCGCGCGCTCGGCACGGCAGGAGTCGAGGAGATCTTCCGCGCCGAGGGCGACTTCCGCGCCTGGCAGACCTTCCAGCGCCAGCCCGCACAGCACGACCGGTGCCGGCATCAGCAGGTGAGGCGCTTCCTCGGCACAAAGAAGGGTCGCAAGATCCGCTACGGCCGTCTCCTCGTGAAGGCACTCGCACCGGACCGGACACCGGCCCCGCTCGACGGCCTCCTCGCCGGCCTCTGAGGACATGGACGGACCGCCGTTTCGCGCGTGCGCGCCAGCAGACGAGCGCAGGGCTGAACCGGTTGACCGGGTGGCGACCCCTGGGCAGGCTCCAACACGACCGCCTGCCTCCACCCGGAGAGTTACTGATGACTTCTCACCTGCACGCGCTCTGCTTCGACGCGCACGACCCGACCCGTCTCGCGCGCTTCTGGGCGCACTTCCTCCACTGGGAGACGTCCGACGACACCTCCGACGGCATCACACTGAGCCTTTTCCAACCTGACTGCGGCGGCGAGGTGTTGGTGAGCCGAAGCACGATAGTTGTCACATAGGCAGGCTCGTTGTCACCAACCCGCCGTTGGCCGGAGGTCACCGGTTGAGCAGCGAGTCCGCGATCGCGACGGAGGACGGAGCGAGCCGGGTCTCACTGTCGTCGATGTCCCAGAGCGAGTTCTGCAGCAGCCGTCCCAGGGTCCAGCCGGTCGCGCGTGCGCGGTCCAGGCCCAGGACATCGGTGAGCAGGTCGAAGCGGCGCCGCACGATGCGCAGGGTGCCGCCCTTCGCCACGACGTCGTCCCACCTGCTGTCCAGGGCGGGCCACAGATCGAATCCTGGGTCGCCGGCGAGTGGCTCGGGATCGATGGCGATCCATGGCTCGCGCTGTGCGGCGAGAACGTTGTCGTAGTGCAGATCCCAGCGCAGCATCCGATCCCCGGGCTCACCGGCCAGTTCGGCCACCGCCGATGCCCAGCTACGCAGGAGCTGACGGTCGGCCGGGTCGACCAACCTCATGATCGCCTGGGGGACCTGATCCAGCATCTCGGAGGCGATGTCGCCGAGACTGCGCAGTCCCCGCGGCGCGGGTACTGCGACCAGCCGCGCGTGAAGCTCGGCGAGGGTGCTCATCGCCGCGTCGTCATCGTTGATCGAGGCCAGCGTGCGGGCTCCGTCCAGGCGCTCCAGGAGCATGCTGCTGCTCACAGGATCGTGATCCAGCAGTCGCACCATCCCCTTGCCGTTCCAGGTACGAAGGCCAATCAGTGCGGCGGTGGTCTCCTGTCGGGGCATCTGGAGTCTCAGGACCGCGGGCGTACCGTCGGGGCGCAGCACCGGCAGTACCAGTGAGGCTTCTCCGGCTCTTGCAGTGCCGTCCCGTTCCAGATCCCAGCGTTCCAGCATGTTCGCCGCGAGAGCCGGCAGTCCGGCGATCCAGGCTCTCCCCTTCTTACCGAAGCCCGTGGCGTACGACGCCGCCAGGTGATGCGGGACCTCGTCTGCTTCTAACGTGCTCACATCGAACCTCCTTCTCAGGGAGCCGGGTTCGCGCCGCAACCTACCGGAGGTCGACGGACAGCCTGCCGTCGCGGCGCACCAGCCATCTCGGATACCGGCCGTGACCTTGTGAAACCGTCACAAGCAGCGGGACCCCAATCTCTGCCACTGGTGGCAGAAAGGCTGCTGAACGCGCGGGTGTGACAAGCCGCGTGCCTCACTGGTGACAAGCAGGCTGCCTCGATCGGCCCAATACGCCACGTGATCCGGCTCTGCCAGTGACAACTATCGTGCTTCGGCACAGTTGGAGGGTGCCAGCTGTACGGATCGATGAAGCTCCTGGTAGACGGGTTCTCGACCAAGATCACCCGTGTCCGCCAAGAGCTTCGCGTGCTTGTCTACCCATCGTCGATCGACCTGTCCAGCAGCACCCTGCGCTACCTGACCACGCGGCTCCGTGCCCGGCAGCGAGAGACCGGGACCCGGTGGCGACGGCTGTTTGTCAGCCGTCAGGCCCTGCTTGTACTCGCCCACCTGCGGTGTGGGGACACCTACGCGCGGCTCGCTGCCGGGTTCGGCATCGGCGTCGCTACCGTGTACCGGTACATACGCGAGGCGATCGACGTCCTGGCCGCCGCCGCGCCGACCCTGGCCGAGGCGATGAAGACCGTACAGGCGAAAGCCCTCGTGATTCTGGACGGCACCCTGCTGCCGACCGACCGGGTCGCCGCCGACACCCCGTACTGCTCCGGAAAACACAAACGCCACGGCATGAACGTCCAGGTCCTCACCGACCCGTTCGGCCGACTGTTGTGGGCTTCGGCAACATTGCCCGGATCGACCCATGACCTGACCGCCGCGCGCCGCCACGGCATCATCGACGCGCTCGCCGAGGCCGACGTGAAGTGCTGGGCGGATAGGGCTTACCAGGGCGCCGGGCGCCCGGTCCGGGTGCCGTTCAGGGGCCACCGGCTCAAACGCTGGAAGCGGCGACACAACCGCGCCCACGCCAAGACCCGCTGTCTCGGCGAACAGGCCATGGCCACCCTGAAGGGCTGGCGCCTTCTGCGGAAGCTCCGCTGCAGCACTAACCGGATCACCGACATCGTGAAGACCGTTCTCGTCCTTCACCACGCCTCAACCAGAGGTTAGAAAGGACTCCATGAGTTTTGACATCTTCGTGTGCCGGTTCCAGAACGGTGAGCCAGCGACGCTGGACATGATTGCCGCGCACGAGGTCCTCGACCCCTATGCGGTGGTGCGGAGCCCCGAGACGGACTTCCTGCTGGTCAGTACTGCGGAGGGGGAGGAGGCGGGTGTGTACTTCAACAATCCGACCGGCATCACTTTCAACCGCTTCGGAGGGGACGGGATCATGGACCTCCTGGCCGTCCTACTCCGACGGCTGGATGCCGTACTCGTGGTTCCGGGCGGGCCGACCATGATCCAGGGGGACGAGGACCGCGAGCTTCTGCCCGCCTCCCTCAGGGAGGAGTGGCCCGTCGTCGTGGCCCGTACTGGCGCGGAGATCGACCGGGCGATCCGGGCTTCCTGAACGAACGGGCAAGCACAGTGCCCCCAGTGCACGTCACCGGGAACGGCCCGTCGTCTCCGCACGGGCGCGGCCGCCGGCCAGTACGCGCCTCCGCGAAAGCTCCGCTGCAGCACCAACCAACTCACCGACATCGTGAAGACCGTTCTCGTCCTTCACGACGCCTCAACCTGAGGTTGGAAAAGGCTCACTGCTTCCCGGCGATGACACCGGGTTCAGGCTCCGCTTCCTCCCGACCCAGGAGCGGAAGACAGGCCAGAACCACATGCACTTCGCTCTGACGAGCACGTCTCTCGACGACCAGAAGCAGGTGGTGGAAAGAGCGCTCCAACTCGGTGCCCGGCACATCGACATCGGACAACGCCCGCAAGAAGGGCATGTGGTGCTCGCCGACCCCGAGGGCAATGAGTTCTGCGTCATCGAGCCGGGCAATGGCTTCCTCGCCGAGTGCGGATTCATTGGAGCGCTGGCGCGCGACGGTTCGCAGGAGACGGGATACTTCTGGAGCCGAGCGCTGGGCTGGCCATTGGTCTGGGACCAGGGCCAGGAGACCGCGATCCGCTCACCGCACGGTGGTCCGAAAGTCACCTGGGGCGGCCCGCCCCTGATGGCGAGGACGGGAAAGGAACGGCTGCACTTCGATCTCGCGCCTCCGGCCGGCAGTGACCAGCAGACGGAGGTCGATCGGCTCGTCTCCCTCGGGGCGACACGTATCGACATGGGCCAGAGGGGCGTCGACCGGGTGGTGATGGCCGACCCCGACGGCCACGAGTTCTGTGTGCTGACCGCCCGATGGACATTTCAGGGGGGTAAGAAGTCAAGAGGGACCGCGAGTCTTGATCGCTACTGAGACCACTGATTGGCTGGCCGGCATGGATGATCTCGATTTTGCTGCGTGGCCGCCTGCACCGATCAAGACCGAGAGGCTCGTGCTGCGTGAGCCCGAGGCCCGGGACCGTGTGGCGTTCATCGAGCTGCACGTCTCACCGGAGGTGCACACATACCTCGGCGGTCCCCGCCCTCGTCACGAGCTTGAGCGCGAGATGCCCGAGGTGCCCGGCCGGCGGCCCGGGAGTTTCGTCGTCGATCTCGACGGGGCGATGATCGGCCAGATCCTTCTCAGGAGAGCAACGGAGCACCTTTGCCCCGCCGCCGTGGGGAAGGTCGATCTCGGCTACCTGTTCCTGCCGCGGGCGTGGGGATTCGGGTATGCCGCCGAGGCATGCGCGGCGGCACTGGACTGGCTCGAAGACGTCCTTCCAGGTGAGCCAGTGGTGCTCGCCACTCAGACCGCCAACATCCGTTCGATGTGCCTCGCGGCAAAGCTGGGGTTCACCGAAGCGGAGCGGTTCCGGTCCTGGGACGCCGATCAGTGGCTCGGCCTGCGGGCCCCGGTCACCTCTGCTTGAGATCGCGCTCGACAGCGTGGCTCCGTCGAAGTGCTGTCGTTCGTTGGCGGAGCCGGGCGGGTGCGGGGGTCATGCTGGCATTGGAAGGAGCGGTGCGAAAGCGCGCTGTTCGTCGAAATGCTGCCGCGTCTGAAGACAGTGGTGGAGTTGACCGAGTAACCGGTTGAGCAGGTGGCGCTGGGCGGCCGCGTGCCAGTCTCCGTGTTCGCGTCGGCACCGGTGGCCCCGGGCGAAGCCTGCAGGGCCGCGAAGGCCCAGAGGAAGCCGGCATTCATGAGGCGGTTGTTCTTACGAAGCGGCGGCCGACGAAGTGCTTCCTGCCGGAAGCACGGGTGATCGGTGCGGAGCCAGCGTAGGACTTCAGGGCTCTCGCGTCGGTGAAGCGGCTGCGGTCGTCGCCGATTTCGGCAAGCACCCGGGCGCCGAGCAAGGGGCCCAGGCCGGGGGAGCTGAGCAGGATTTCACTGTCGGCTTGCTCACGGAATGCGGCTTCGACGGCCTTCGCGAGGTCGTCCGCGGCAAGGCAGGTGGCGTCCAGTTGCCTGAGCAGGGCCAGAAGCTGGTGACCGAAGGCGTCCTCAACCGTCGGAAGCTGGCGGGCGTACTCGGAACGGAAGATGCCCCGCAGCCGCTTATTCGGTGTCGAAGGCACGAGTGCGGCCACTGCGCTTCAGCCCGGCGCGCAGCTGGGCGGAGGTGAGCTTCGCGGCCTTCGCCGGGGCGCGCCATGGTGAGGATGACGCGGGCGTCGGGCCTGGTCAGGCCGCCGTCCTTGCTCTGGAAGGCGTGCAGGGCGGCGGGGTAGTACTCGCGCAGCAGCGAGCGGACCTGGTTGGCGACCTGCTGCCGGTTCCAGACCGCATCCTGCTGAGCGCGGGCCAGCACGGTGATGGACTGAGCGAGTTCGGAGTCGGCGGGCAGAGGGCGGTGGGCGTGCATGTCGGTGCGCAGGATGTTCGCCAGGACCAGGGCGTCGCCGGGGTCGGACTTCTTGCGGGAGACGCCGTGGCGGTCACGGTAGCGGGCGGCGGCGAGCGGGTTGATCGCGAAGACCTTGCGGCTGCCGGTGCGCAGGACGGCCACGAGGAGGCCGCAGCTGGTCTCGATGGCCACCGGTATCGGGGCGTCGGGGCTGTCGCCTTGTTCGGCCAGGAGGTCCAGCAGCTTGTTGTAGCCGGCCACGTCGTCGGTGATGCGGGCCTTGGCGAGCAGAGTGCCGGTGTCGTCGGCGATGGCGACGTCGTGGTGGCATTCCGCCCAGTCGATGCCGCAGAACACGGTCAAGCTGTCCTCCCAGATCCGTTCATTTATGCAGGTCACGAGCACATGCGGGTCACGCGGCGCCCTAATCCCAGGACTCGTGGGTCCGCCATCTCAGTAGCCGTTCGCGACACCAGCGCACTTCAGGGGCCTCGATCTGTCTACAGAGCTCTGGGGCTCGCGATGAACAAGAGGTCGACCCTGGAGTGGGCTCGCGCCGTGACGGCAACGTCTGGGCGGCCGCCGTAAGTTTCGTGGTGGTCACGCAGGCACCGGGCCGTGCCGCTCTTGACAGAGGCCTGGAACGGCTGGGGGAAACGGAGGCATCAGCCCAGTGCCCGCGTCACCCCACGAAACTCACGAGTACGCGCATGTTCGCGGTGGTGCGCAGGCTCCGGGCCGTCGCTCTATCGGGAGGCCTCACGGGCCATGGTCGGATCAGACCTTGCCCAGCACCCACGCACCACCGGTCATCGGTGGGCAGCGGCGCCGGTCTCAGAGCGAGCTTCGGGGACTGGAGAGGGCCAAGCCATCCGCTGCCCGTGCAAGCGTCTCTTCGCATCCTTGCGGGGTCCGCGACGAGCTGCTTACACCCTGGATCAGGGCCGGAGCGGGGCTCCCGACCCGGGGGGCCGGGGACCCGGTAGGCCCCGCCGCGTGCAGGTCGCCGGGGCGTATGTATGTCACCGGGGAGCGGACCGTCATTCGCGAGGACGTCGCCAGCCTCGCAGTGCCGTCCCACCACCGTGGTCGTGACCGGTACGCCGGTGGCCGGGCGGCCGATCAGGCGCGGCGCGAAGCGGGCCCCTCCAAGGCGGGCCGGGGGTTGTCGCTCATGCCGCCGTCGACGGCCACGGACAGTGTCGGGCCCGTGTGCTCGACGGCGAGGACGCGGTACAGCGACACGCCGACCGGGGCCGCGATCGCCCGGCCTGTTCGAGAACTGGTCTCCAGAAATGATCAGGGCCGGTTTCGGATTGCTCCGAAACCGGCCCTGAACTGCGACTGCTTCCAGTCGGGACGACAGGATTTGAACCTGCGACCCCTTGACCCCCAGTCAAGTGCGCTACCAAGCTGCGCCACGTCCCGATGCCCGCCTGACCTGGGGTTTCCCCTGGCCGAACGTGCATGAGAACAATACCGCACTCCGACCGGTGGTCACCAACGCCTGCCCCTGACGGCCTCGGCCACGGGGGGGTAGCCTGCTCCGCGGCGGGGGCCCGAGCGCCGCGCCGGGCCCTGGCAACGTGTGCTCCGGGTCACTCGCCTCATGGGTGCCGCTGACCGAGAGAGGCCGCCTGACGCTGTCCGAGCCCGCGCTGGTCATGGTCCTGCGCCGGGCGGCCACCCTTCGGCGGGCGGGGGCCGCCGGCTCTCCCGGTGGTCGATGTGCAGGACCAGCTCCTGTGCGAGGGCCTTGATGGTGTCCAGCCCGGCCCTCCCCCAGGGACGCGGCACGGTGTCGACGGCGCACACGGTGCCCAGGGCGGTGCCCGTGCGGTCGATGAGCGGCGCCCCGAGGTAGGAGCGGATGCCTATGTCGTCGACCACCGGGTTGCCCGCGAACCGGGGGTAGTCGCAGACGTCGTCCAGAACCAGGGCTTTGCGCCGGACGAGGACGTGCGGGCAGTAGCCGTGGTCGCGGGCCAGATACCTGCCGCTGCGGTGCCCGCATGCGGCGGCTTGGAGGGCCCGGCCGCCGCGGTCGCCCGCCGGGGTGTGCAGGCCTGCGAAGAACTGCCGGTTCTCGTCGATGAAGTTGACCATGGAGAAGGGGGAGGAGGTGAGGTGGGCCACCTTGTCGGCGAAGGCGTCAAAGGTGTCGAAGGTGGCGTCGGGGCGTTCGCCGAGATCCAGCCGACGCAGTCGGCGTGCCCGGGCGGGGCCGTGCGGGTCGGGGGGTGTCAGGAGCATCCGGCCGGTGGCGAAGGACGTCACGGGTGGGCTCCGAAGGTCTGCAATGGGGCGGGCGCAGAGGTGGCGTTGATGAGGTGCTGGACCAGGGTCACGAGGGCGCCCGTGCCGGAGCTGGCGATCCGGGCGTCACACAGGACGACCGGCACCTCGGGGCCCAGGTCGAGGGCGGAGCGGACTTCGTCGGGCTCGTAACGGTAGGCCCCGTCGAACTCGTTCACGGCGACGATGAACCCGATGCCGCGCCGTTCGAAGAAGTCCACCGCGGCGAAGCACTCGGTCAGCCGCCTGGTGTCGGCCAGCACCACGGCTCCGAGCGCGCCCTGGGAGAGCTCGTCCCACATGAACCAGAACCGCTCCTGGCCCGGTGTGCCGAACAGGTAGAGGACATGCTGCTCGGAGAGGGTGATGCGGCCGAAGTCCATGGCGACCGTGGTGGCCGTCTTGGACTCGACGCCGTCGAGGTTGTCGGTCCCCACACTGACCTGGGTCAGCAGTTCCTCCGTGCTCAGCGGAGCGATCTCGCTGACCGCGCCCACGAACGTCGTCTTGCCGACGCCGAACCCCCCGGCGACCAGGACCTTGAGGGCGACGGGAAAGAACTCGGAGGTTCCGGTGCGGTCAGAGCTGTCGTCGTAGGCCATCGAGCACTGCCTCCAGCAGGGATCGGTCGGTGGGCGTGTCATGGAAAGCGGGAGCGTGCGCGGTGATCGCGCCGCAGGCGACCAGGTCGGAGAGGACGACCTTGGCGACGACCGCGGGCAGCCGGAGGTGTGCGGCGATCTCGGCGACGGACATCGGCCCGTCGCACAGTCCGAGGGCCGCCGCGTGCTCCGGGCCGAGGGGGACGTCTGGCTCGATGCCCGTGGCCATGACCAGGGACAACAGGTCGAACGCGGTGGACGGCCGGGTGCGGCCGTTGCTGACGGTGTACGGGCGGATCAGCCGGCCGGCCGCGTCGTCGAGCAGGGGCCCGTCCTGCGGGGCCGGCATCCTCACAGCCCCGAGGCGAACGGCGCGCCGGCGGGCTGCCGCAGGGGGGTCATCAGATAGGGGCGGACGCTCTTGACCAGCATCGCCATCTCATAGCCGAGCACCGCGGCGTCCGCCTCACGCCCGGAGAGGACGGCGAGGCAGGTACCGGACCCGGCGGTGGAGACGAACAGGAGCGTGGAGTCCAGTTCCACGACCACCTGCCGGACGTCCCCATTGTCCCCGAAACGGGCCCCGGCGCTTCGGCCCAGGGAGTACAGGCCGGCGGCCAGGGCCGCCATGTGGTCGGCGCTGTCGGGGTCCATGCCGTGCACGGACTTCACCAGGCCGTCGGCAGAGAGCAGGACGGCGCTGCGCGTGTAGGGCACGCGCTGGACCAGTCCGCTCAGCAGCCAGTCCAGGTCCGAGACCTGGCCGGTCTGCATGTCGCTCGTCATGGTTCTACTCCTTGAAGGGATTGTCTTGGCGGGGTTCGGGGACGGACCGGCCCGGCAGGAAGTGGCCGGCCGGAAACGCGCCGGGTTCGCGCGCGTCGTGGTCGTGGGCGTCCTGGGCGTGGCTGTCCTGCCGGTGGGCGGCGCCGTCGTGCGGTTGTCCGCCGGCCTGGTAGGCACCCGGTACGGGACGGCCGGCCGCGGTCGGCCGGGGCCGGTCGGAGGCATCGGTGGCCCCGCGTACGGGGAGGGGCGCGAGGGCCTCCAGCGGGCCGTCGAGTGCGGTCCGGCCGCCGGCTTCGGCACGGGTGGAGCCCTCGTACGCCTCCCGCGGGCCTTCCTCCCGCACGGTCTGGGCCTCGGCCAGGTCGACGCCGCGCCGGAAGGCCGCCATGAGCCCCGGGTCGTGCAGCGCGTGCTCGTCCTCGACGCGGGGGGCGGGCGCTTCCCGCAGCTGCGGAACGAGGTGTTCCTGGTTGTTCCGCTTGGGCAGCTGCGGGCGGGACGCCGGGGACACGCTGCCGCCCCCGCCCCCGGCCGAAGAGGCGGGCGGCGCCAGCGGGGCGCCGTGCGCGGGCGGGGACGCGTACGGGGCTGGCCGCTCGGCGTATTCGGCCCGCAGCGGCAGGGGCGGGGCCTCCCCCGTGGGCGGCTGCGGGCGCCATCCGTTCTGCCCCTGCTCCGACGCCCGGTCCGAGCCGATCGTGGGCGTGGGGGCGGGGGGGGCCTCCGTCCGGGGCGGCGACGGGGCGGGCGGGGGCGCGTCCTCGGCGGGCGGGCGGTGCACCGCGCCGGGGGGCGGCACGGGTACGGCGTCGGGCGCGGCCGACGCGTCGGGCCCGGCTCCGAGCAGCGACCGCGGAAGAACCAGGACCGCCTGCGTACCGCCGTAGATGTTGCTCTGCAGACGGACCGCGATGCCGTGTCGGCGGGCCAGTGCCGAGACGACGAACAGGCCGATTCGTCCGTCCTGGAGGAGGTGGGCGACGTTGACCTGGTCGGGGTCGGAGAGCAGGGCGTTCATGCGCTGCCGCTCGTGGTCGGGCATCCCGAGTCCGCGGTCCTCCACTTCCAGGGCGAGGCCGGCAGTGACCTGCTGGACGCGCAGCAGCACCTGGGTGTGCGGGGCGGAGAAGACCGTGGCGTTCTCGACCAGCTCGGCCAGCAGGTGGATCACGTCGGCGACCGCGTGACCGCGCAGGGTGCCCTCCATCGGCGGCACCAGTTTGACCCTGGGGTACTGCTCGACCTCGGCGATGGCCGAGCGCAGTACCTCGGTCATGGTGACCGGGCTGCTCCACTGCCGCCGGGAGACGGCCCCTCCGAGAACCGCGAGGTTCTCCGCGTGACGGCGAATCCGGGTGGCCAGATGGTCGACGTGGAACAGCCCCTTGAGCAGGTCCGGGTCCTCGACCTCGTGCTCCAGCTCGTCGAGGATCTGGATCTCGCGGTGGACGAGGGATTGCAGCCGCCGCGCGAGATTGACGAAGACCTCGACCTTCTGGTCGTTGCCTGCGCTGCTGAAGAGCTGGGACGCCTGGACGACAGCCGCGACGGCGGCCTCCTGGGCCCGCGCCATCTCCTGTCCGAGCAGGTCGAAGGCGTCGCCGCCGGACGGCGACGGCGGCGAGGGCAGCCGGGCGGCCAGGCTCTCTCCGGCGCGCAGCTGCTCCATGACCCGCTGAAGTTCGGCCTGGCCCTGGGCGCTGGTCCGCCGGAGCGAGAGCGCGCGGTCGAGCAGCTGTCCGGCCACCCGGTGGGCGCCGAGGTACGCGGCTGCGACGGCGGCGACGGCCAGGGCGCCCGATCCGCCGAGAGCGGCCCAGAGGCTGGGTGACGGGGTGACGGCCCCGGCCCGGAGGGTGAAGAGCACGGCGGCGGCCCCGCTGAGCACCGCGGCGACGGCCGGAAGCAACGCGGTCCGCAGCAGTTGGGGGCGTATGGGGGCCTCGGGGGGAGACTGCGCGGCACGCGGCCCACTCGGGGCCGGTTGGGCGCGCGCGCCGGGGCGGCCGTGCCGCCCGCCCTCACGGCGGTCCGGTCGCGCGTCGGATGCGCGAAGTTGAGACATCAGCGTCCTCGGAACAGGGGGCACCGGGGACCGGCGGTGTCGGCTTCCATGCGGTGGCCCCTACGGTGGTCGGTCAGGCTCGGGTCATCGGTCGGGCAGGTTTCATGAGCCCACCGTTGATCACCGGGCACACACGGTAGTCGCCAATGGCGTGCGCGCGACGGGCAGTTGTTGAACTTGCCCGCCATCCGTCCCACTCTGGTATGACCTCTCGCACGTACGCCCGATTGCTCCCGCTTGACGCCGGATCGGTCGGCACCCACCGACGGCCGCCCACATGCTGGACGCACGAACCACTCCGAGACCGCGCCGGGGCCGTCGATTCCTCGCTTCCGCGCAGGTGGGCCACCCCCTGAAGGGCCGGAGAGGCGGCCGGTTACCATATGAGCGCCGCCTAGCTCGAAAGATAAACTTGTGACTGTCAATGACGACTCGTTCACCAATTGGATGCACCGCGAAGAGATCGCGGAGTCGATGATCCCGATCATCGGGAAGCTGCACCGCGAGCAGGACGTCAACGTCCTGCTGCACAGCCGCTCCCTGGTGAACAAGTCGGTGGTCAGCATCCTCAAGACCCACCGTTTCGCTCGGCAGATCGCCGGTGAGGAACTCTCGGTCACCGAGACGATGCCCTTCCTCAAGGCCCTGACGATGCTCGACCTCGGCCCCTCCCAGATCGACATAGGCATGCTCGCCGCGACCTACCGGGCCGACGGCCGCGGGCTGTCCGTCGAGGAGTTCACCGCCGAGGCCGTCGCCGGGGCGACGGGTGAGAACAAGATCGAGCGGCGCGCCTCGCGCGACGTCGTGCTCTACGGCTTCGGCCGCATCGGCCGCCTCATCGCCCGGCTGCTCATCGAGAAGGCGGGATCGGGCAACGGCCTGCGGCTGCGGGCCATCGTCGTCCGCAAGGGCTCCGGGCAGGACATCGTCAAGCGCGCCTCACTGTTGCGGCGCGACTCCATCCACGGCCAGTTCCAGGGCACGATCACCGTCGACGAGGCGAACAGCAAGATCATCGCCAACGGCAACGAGATCAAGGTGATCTACTCGGACGACCCGACGGCGGTCGACTACACGGCGTACGGCGTCAAGGACGCCATCCTGATCGACAACACCGGCAGGTGGCGCGACCGCGAGGGCCTCTCCAAGCACCTGAGGCCGGGCATCGCCAAGGTCGTCCTCACCGCGCCGGGCAAGGGCGACGTCCCCAACATCGTCCACGGCGTCAACCACGACATCATCGAGGAGGACGAGCGCATCCTGTCGTGCGCGTCCTGCACGACCAACGCGATCGTCCCGCCGCTGAAGGCGATGGCGGACGAGTACGGCGTGCTGCGCGGCCACGTGGAGACCGTCCACTCGTACACCAACGACCAGAACCTGCTGGACAACTACCACGGCTCGGACCGTCGTGGGCGTTCGGCGGCGCTCAACATGGTCATCACCGAGACGGGTGCCGCCTCCGCCGTGGCCAAGGCGCTGCCCGAGCTCGACGCGCCGATCACCGGCAGCTCTATCCGCGTCCCGGTGCCGGACGTCTCGATCGCCATCCTCAGCCTGAGGCTGGAGCGCGAGACCACCCGCGAAGAAGTTCTCGACTACCTCCGCAAGGTGTCGTTGGCCTCGCCGCTGAAGCGCCAGATCGACTTCATCAGCGCGCCGGACGCGGTCTCCAGCGACTTCATCGGCTCACGCCACGCCTCGATCGTCGACGCGGGCGCCACCAAGGTCGACGGCGACAACGCGATCCTCTACCTCTGGTACGACAACGAGTTCGGCTACTCGTGCCAGGTCATCCGGGTCGTCCAGCATGTCTCCGGGGTGGAGTACCCGACCTACCCGGCCCCGGCGGTCTGACCTCCGGCGGACCCGCTGGTCCGGTGGGGCCGCTGGTAAGGCGGGGCCGCGTGGGCCGCGCGCCCGGCGGCCCCGTCCGCCGGGCGCCCGGGCTGCCTGTGCGCCCGGCAACGGATCGCGGACGCCCGGTGCGGACCGGGCTGCCGGGGCGTGCGGGCCCCGCGTCCGGTTCACGCTGGGCCGAGGCGTGCGGTCGGGCCGCCGAAGTCGAGATACGTGGCACGCTCGGCGAGGAGCCACCGGCCGCCGGTCTCGCGGAACGTGTCCTCGTAGTGGCCGACCTGCACGGGAAGTCGTGGAGGCAGCATGCCACCGGTATGGCCGTCGACGCGGTAGGTCGTGAAGTAGGTGCTCGCGCTCGCCGTCGAACCGGACGTCAGGGTCACCAGAATGTTCGTGCACAGACGGCGTGAGAGCCGGTCGGCCGGCCGGGAGGCGAAGTAGGCCCGGATGGCGTCACGGCCCTCGACCCTCCTGCCCCCCGCGGCCCACTCCCAGACGCCGTCCGGGGTGAACAACTCGGCCACCTCGCCCGGCGCACCCAGGTCGAGTGTGCGGACGAACTGGATGATCAGCCGCTCGCAGGCGCGTTCGGCGATCAGCCGGTCCAGGGGGTCGAGCGCTTCGCTGTCCATCACTCCTTCCTATCAACACGTTCCTGGCCGCCACCACGTGTTTTCCCTCGGTCGACCGCCGCCCGGGGCGGCTGCTGCCGCAGGCGCCGGCGGCCCCGGGCGGGCGGCGCCTCGCCGGCTCAGACCTGACCGAGGTCGGAGCTCACCCAGCGCTCGGGCCGAAGAGCGATTCTCACCTGTTCCCCGTGGTTCTCCCAGGCGAACTCCACATAGCCCGCCACCTTCTCCGCCGGAAGGTAGCGCGCCGCCATCTCCTCCAGTTCCGCGCGCGACGCGGGGCGGATGTCGACGACGGGCCCCTCGACGGAGACGTAGCGGACGGTCGGCTCTGTCCGGTCGACCAGCAGGGTGAACCGGCCTGCGGCACCGATCAGTTCGGCCTTGCGCGAGGTGCGTCCGGTGAGAATCCACACGTCGCCGCCCGGGGCGTACTGGTACCAGATCGGCACATTGAGCGGGGCCCGGTCCTCGCCTCTCGCCGCCACGGCCAGCGCGGCGACATGAGGTTCGGCGAGGAACTGTTCGCGCTCTTCACGGGTGAGTGCCACAGCGGACTCCTTCATACGGAAAGTCGGAAGCTGACCCAGTGTGCCGCCCCGCGCGAGACCCCGTCATCGTCCCTCCGGCGGCGGCGTGTCGTGGGCGCAGCGGCCTTGCGCACCGCGCAGAGAAGGCCCGGAGCACGCCGCGGACCGCCGTACCACCGCGGCCCCGCGCAGTGCGACGGCGCCGGGGGAACATCCATCCCTCGCGGCAGACGCGGGGCGAGCGCCGGCCGGTGGCACGTACTGCGTCCAGGCCGCATCCTCGTGGAGCGAGGGCGAGCTGCCCGACGCCGTGCACGCGGCGGTCCGGGCGCTGGAAGCGAAGCCGCAGACCTGGAGCTCCTGGGCCGGCGGCTACGACGACCTGACCGAGAACGCCGTCAGAGCCGACGGCGAAGGCCCGTCCGCCGACGGCGGGCTCTTCGTCGGGGAGGCGAACGCCCCCTGCGACCGGGCCCCGGCCCTGAGGCCGACCGGTTCGTGCTCACCGCGCGAGATCACCACGGACGACACCGATGCTGTCTTCTGGCCAGGCGTGTGCCCGCCCAAGCCCGGCACTGTGGCGTCCACGTCACCGTCTCCGTCGCCGACGGACGGCGGCGCTGAGCCACATCGTCCCCCCCGCACGCCGGTCAGACAGGGCGCGGGGGCAGGTGGGGCTCCGGCCCCACGGGCGTCTCCACGGTCGTCACCCGGCCGCGCCGGCCCGCCGGGCAGGCGGGACTGACGCTCCGTCCCGCTCGCCTCCGCACCCGCTCACCGCTCCCCCGCCAGGTCCAGGTCGCCGCACGCCGCCGCGGTCGCCGACCGGTCGGCACGGCGCCACGGGCGGGCCACGGCCGAGGACACGTCTCGCCACCACGGGTCCGCAGGAACGGCCCCGGCCGGTTCGAACGGTTCACCCGGGCGAGGGAACGACACCGTCTGCCCGGCCTCCTCGCCGACGTCCCTGGTCCACTCCGCCGGCTCCGCCCAGGCGTGCGGCGCCAGATTGAACGTGCCCCAGTGGATCGGCAGCATCACCCCGTGCGGCCGTCCTCCCTGGAGGTCGAGATGGGCTCGCATGCCCTCTGCGGGCGTCATGTGGATGTCCGGCCAGTACTCCGAGTAGGCGCCGATCTGGATCATGGTGGCGTCGAAGGGGCCGTACTCGGCGCCGATATCCCGGAAGCCCGGGAAGTAGCCGGTGTCCCCGCTGTGGTAGATCCGGTGATCGGGGCCGGTGACAACCCACGACGCCCAGAGGGTGTGCTGCTGGTTGCGCAGGCCTCGGCCGCAGAAATGACGGGCCGGGGTCGCGGTGAGACGGAGCCCGGCGACCTCCGCCGTCTCGCCCCAGTCGAGCTCGTGCGTCCGGCCCTCGGACACACCCCAGCGCTCCAGGTGGGCGCCGACGCCGAGCGGCACGGCGAAGACGGTGTCCGTGCCCGCCAGGGCGCGGATCGTCGGCAGGTCCAGATGGTCGTAGTGGTCGTGGGAGATCACGACGGCATCGACGGGTCCGAGCGCGGCCAGCGGCAGCGGAGCGGGGTGCAGGCGCTTGGGCCCGGCGAAGGCGTACGGGGAGCACCGCTCACCCCAGACCGGGTCGAAGAGGACCCGGCGGCCGTCGATCTCCGCCAGGACGGTGGAGTGCCCCATCCAGGTCACCCGGAGCCCCGAGACGGGCGGGGCGGCCAGATCGGCGAGGGTGGTGGCGTGGACGGGCACGGTCCCCGCAGGCGCTCTGCGGGCCCGCTGCTCCTTGTGGAAGTAGGTCTTCGCGAACTGGAGCGCGGAACCGGAGGGCCTCGTCCGCGCTCCCACCGGATTCCGGAACACCCCGTCGACGAAATTGGGCGAGCGCCGGATGCGCTCCATGCGCGCCCCGGCCGGGTCGGCCCCGAAGGGCTCGCTGCGCAGCGTGCGCAGTCTCACGCGGAGGGGTACCAGATAGTCGGCGCCGGTCACAGCATCTCCTGAGGGAGTCGGTGTCGTTTCATTATGGCCAGGCCGTACGACACCGCGAGACCTGAGTGGTGAACGGGGCAGTCGGTCCGCTCGACGTCCCCGTCAGCCACGCGGCTGCCCGTAGACGTGCTCGATGTGCAGCGTGAGCACGACTCTGCGGTCCTGGACCATGGCCCGCCGGTAGTCGTCCCAGTCCGGATGCTCGCCCGCGACGTCCCGGTAGAGACGGACCAGGGCCTCCACCGTGGCGTCGTCGGGGGCGGCGGCGGGCGGGGTCAGCTCCGCGGTCCCTTCCGCGACGGTCCACGCCCAGCGGTCGTCGCTGGTGACGTGGTAGCTCGCCCGTGGGTCACGCCGCAGGTTGCGGGTCTTGGCCCGGCCCTCGGTGACCGAGACCCGGATCGCTCCCTCCTCGGGGTAGTAGGCGTGGTTGACGTTGGACAGCTGGGGCCGCCCGTCCTGCTTGAGCGTGACCAGTACGCCTCCCTGGTGCTCGCCGACGAGGCGCAGCAGCTCTTCCTGTGCGGGTTCGCATCGCGTCATGCAGGCTCCAACGTCCGGGGAAGCCGAAGGATTCCGGTTCCTCTGCGGCTCGTTGTCACATCCGGGGCCTCCGTTACGTCCTTGTGGTGAACCTCCGATGTCCGAGCGTCCGGTGCTTTGCCGGCAGCGGCGGAAGGCCCTCCGGCCGCAGGGGGCCGCTGGCCGGTCGTCACGGCCCTTCGGCCCGGCCACCGCTGAGGTCGTGCACTGGTTAGGCTGACGGGGTGGCAAGGGTCCGGTTGAGCGTGGCGGAGCGGCGTGAGGAGCTGTTGCGGGCGGCGGTCCAGCAGATCGAGCTCCGCGGCGCCTCCTCCGTGCGGATCGCCGACGTCGCCTCGGTGCTGGGTGTCAGCAACGCGCTCGTTCTGTACCACTTCTCCACCAAGGAGAAGCTGGTCGCGGCTGCCTTCGGGTACGCGGCCGAGGCCGATCTCGCCCGTCTCCGCAAGCTGCTGGCCCGTCGCACCACCGCCGTGCGGAGGCTGCGGGCGGCCGTGCGGTGGTACGCGCCGACGGGGCAGGCCAAGGGGTGGCGACTGTGGATCGAGGGCTGGGCGGTCTCCCTGCGCGAGCCCGCCCTGCGTGAGGTGGCGGGCGACCTCGACCGGCGGTGGAAGGCGGAGCTGGCCGGGGTCATCGCGGAGGGCGCGGCCGCCGGTGAGTTCCGGTGCGAGGACCCGCGGGCGTCGGCCTGGCGACTGACCGCCTTGCTGGACGGTCTGGCCGTGCAGATGACCTCGTACGCCGGCCCGCTCTCCCGGGCCACGGTGCTGCGGTGGGCCGATGAGGCACTCGCCCGTGAACTGGGCGTCGACCATGCGGTGCTGACGGCCCCCCGGCAACGAGCCCCTCGGCCGGGGGCTGACCCGCCGCCTCCCCTCGGCCACCGCTGAACCGCCGACTTTCCGCGCCGCCCCGGGCGCGCCGGTCCGCCGCCGGCTGTCTGGCGCGGGCGCGCCCCGGCTTCTCCGGTCGGGCCGCCTTCTGCCTCGGCGTGGGCCCGGGCCCACGCCGANCCGCTCCCGCCCGGGCGTTCCGCCGGCCCGGCCCCTCCCCCGTCCGGCTGTGCCGCAGGACCGTCGGCACGACGGCCGCCCGCCCCGATGCCCCCGTCCCGGCTTCTGCGCGGCGCCCGGTGCGGCGCTCACCGGCCGCCGGACGCTCTCCGAGCCCTTCTACAGGGGGAGCAGGTCCGGGCGCTTCGCCGCGACGTGGTCGCCGGAGGACTCGCCCCGCAGCCGCCGTCCGATCCACGGGACGAGGTATTCGCGCGCCCAGTTGAGGTTGTCGCGCCGCTCGTCGAAGGGCCGACGCTGTGCCTGCGGCGGCCACGGCTGGTCGGGGTCGGCGGGCACCTCGTAGCCGAGGACCTGGGCGGCGCGCAGCGCGACACGGGTGTGGCCCTCGGGCGACAGGTGCAGCCGGTCGGCGTCCCAGGCGCGGCGGTCCTGGACGGATCGGAGCGACCACAGGTCCAGCACCGGGCAGTGGTAGCGGTCGGCGATGGCCCGCAGATGCACGTTGTACGTGGCGATCTTGCCGCGCATGTGGCGCAGCACGGGGACGCCCCGGGTGTCGAAGCCGGTGGTGACCATGACCGTGCCGACGGCGTTGCTCAGGTCGGCGACCGCCCTCTCGAAGCGCTCGGCGAGGTCGTCGGGGTCGGTGCCGGGCCGGATGATGTCGTTGCCGCCCGCGCAGAAACTCACCAGGTCGGGGGCCATCGCCTTGGCACGGGGGAGCTGCTCCTCGACGATCTGGTCGAGGAGGCGTCCGCGTACGGCGAGGTTGGCGTACCGGAAGTCGCCGTGCGGGGAGTCCTCCCGGCCCGTCGCCGCGTCGGGGGCCGGGAGCCGGTCGGCGAGGAGTACCGCGAACCGGTCCGCCCAGCCGACGAAGGCCCCGCCGGGCCCGGGGTCGCCGACGCCCTCGGTGAAACTGTCGCCGATCGCCGCGTACGACCCGATGGTGTGCTGCTGGTCGTTTCTCGAATCGTCTGCCACGGGCATCTATACTGCACCGTTCAATGTGACCTACGCGACCGTAATATGGGGTTGACTGGTGGTGAGATAGACCACCCGGTCAGTTTTTGGCAAAGTCGGAATAAGCCCGCGTCCACGGGGTCTGGGCCACCTGTCGACCACCGCCCCCACTCCCGGGCGACGGCTTCGCCGCCCGGGAGTGAAAGCCCGCACCGCAGGGCTCGGCCGCGACCCTCCTCGCAAATTTCCACAAATCGCGCATTCCGTGGGGTTTGCCATCCTGGAACGGGTGCACCCGAAGGGGACAGCACACCTCATCCGCACAGGACGACCGAGGAGGAACGTTGAGTGATTTCAGCGGTGCCAACGGTCCGGACGGCGACGCGGCCGCAGTGAAGCAGACGGCACAGAAACGAGCAGGCGAGGGCGCCGGGATCGTCGGCGAGAAGGCCACCGACGTCGCCGGCACGGCGAGGGAACGCGCAGGCGACGTCGCCGGCGAGGCTTCGGCCCGGGCCCGCGACGTGGCGGGCGAACTCCGCGGCCAACTGGAGGACCAGGCGCAGTCACAGACCCAGCGCCTCGCGGAGAACGTGCGTCGGCTGGCGGAGGACCTCGCCGACATGGGAGGCCACGGCAAGGAGGACTCACCGGCGACCAAGGCGGTGCGGCAGCTGGCCGGTCGCGGCCGCGACGTGGCCGCCGGACTGGAGAGCCGGGGGCCGCAGGGGCTCGTCAGCGACCTCCAGGCCTTCGCGCGCCGCCGCCCCGGAGCGTTTCTGGCGGGCGCGGCGCTGGCCGGCTTCGCGACGGCTCGCCTCGGCAAGGGCGCCAAGGCCGACAACGGCGCGACGTCCGCCCACGAGGACGGCGACCGGCCGGGGCGCGCGGCGTCACGGACCGACCGAAGCGGCGAGTCCGGTACGAGCACCGACGGTCGCGCGTACGACGTGACGGTGCCCGACGACTCCGGCGCGGCGTCGCAGTCCACGCCGTCCTACGGCGGTTCGGTCGCGCCGCCCGGACCGCTGCCCGTGACGGACCCGTACCCCCACCCCGACCCGCGACAGCAGTAAGGGGAGCTGAGACGTGGCCATTTCCTCTGCTCACAACGCCGTCGACCGGCACGAAACCGGTCCGTCCGGCGCCACCCGGACGCCGTCGGCGGACCCTTCCGTCGGAGAGCTGGTCGGCGAGATCAGCGACGACCTCAGCCGGCTCGTCCGCGGCGAGATCGAACTGGCGAAAGCCGAGATCAAACAGGAGGCGACGAAAGCGGGCAAGGCCGCGGGCATGCTCGCCGGCTCGGGATACGCCGGCCATCTGGTGCTGCTGATGGGCAGCCTGGCCGCGATCTTCGGACTGGCGCACGTGGTCGACCTGGCCTGGGCCGCGCTCATCGTGACCGGCGTCTGGGCGCTGGTAGCGGCGGTCCTGCTGATGGTCGGACGTTCCCGCATGCGCGCGGTGCAGGTCAAGCCGGAACGAACCACAAAGACGCTGAAGGAGGATGCCCGATGGGCGCGGAACCCGACGAGCTGAAGACCGAGGTCGAGGACACCCGGGCGCGGCTGGCGCACAACGTCGACCGCCTGGCGGACAGGGCGAAGCCGGGGAGGGTGGCCCGCCGCAGGGCGGACGCCGCGCACCACCGGCTGACCGGACTCAAGGAGCGTGTGATGGGCTCGGCCGACCGGAGCACGGGCGCACAGCCCGGACAGAAGGCGCACGATCTCGCGGAGCGTGCCGGGGAGGCCGGTGACACCGCCAAGAACGCGGCCGGCCAGGTGGGACAGTCCGTGCGCGAGGCCCCCGCACGGGCGGCCCGGCAGACGCAGGGCAGTCCCCTGGCCGCCGGCGTCATCGCCTTCGGGGCGGGGATGCTCGCCGCCGCGCTCCTTCCCGTGTCGGAGGCGGAGGAGCGGGTCGGCTCCCAACTCCGTGAGCACTCGGACGAGCTGCTCGCGCCCGCCAAGGAGACGGCGCAGGCGGCGGCCCAGGACCTCAAGGAAGGGATGCGCGAACCGGCCTCCCAGGCCGTGGAGTCCGTGAAGAGCACGGCCCAGGACGCCGCCGAAGCCACCCGGCAGCAGGCGCAGGACTCCGGACAGGAGGCGGCCACCGGCCTGCGCGAGGTCGGCCGGGACACCGCCCGCGAGGCCCGCGACCGGACGGGCTCCTCGGGCTGACCCCTGCGCGGCCGGCGGGGAGCCCGTGTCGGCCCCCGCCGGGCCGCCGGCGCGGCCGGCGAAGCGCCCCGGCCGGGGCGTACCGCGGGGCCGGCGCCGCGTCCCTTCGAACGTGTGGAGCACAAGCTCATGACTCACTCCGGCAAGGCCCCCGACTCACCGGCGCAGATCAGCGGCACATCCTGGACGCACGTGCTGAAACGCACGGCCAAGGAGTTCAAGCGGGACGAACTGACGGACCGGGCGGCCGGGTTGACCTACTACGGCATCCTGGCCCTGTTCCCCGCCCTGCTGGTGTTGGTCGCCCTGCTGGGCATCGCGGGCGACTCCGCCACGAGGACCGTCCTGGACAACATCCAGAAACTGGCCCCGGGCTCGGCCCGCGACGTGATCACCAACGCGGTGACCCAGTTGCAGTCCACCGGTGGGACGAGCGGCGTGCTGGCCGTCGTGGGCCTGCTGGGCGCCCTGTGGTCCGCTTCCGGATACATCGCCGCCTTCATCCGCGCGTCCAACGCCGTCTACGACGTGCCGGAGGGCCGCCCGGTCTGGAAGGTGCTTCCGGTGCGGGTGGGCCTGACCCTTCTGCTGATGGTCCTGGCCTGCGCGAGCGCGTTGATCGTCGTGCTCTCGGGCGGCATCGCCCGGCAGGTCGGCACGGCGCTGGGCATGGGCGACACCGCCATGACCGTCTGGTCGATCGCCAAGTGGCCCGTCCTCGTGGTGTTGGTGGCCGCCCTGGTCGCGGTCCTGTACTGGGCCGCGCCGAACGCCAAGAACCGCGGCTTCACGTTCGTCTCCCTCGGCAGCCTGCTGGCCCTGTTCATCTGGCTCGTGGCCTCGGCGGGATTCGCCTTCTACGTGGCCAACTTCGGGTCCTACAACAAGACCTACGGGACCCTGGCCGGGGTCATCATCTTCCTGGTCTGGCTGTGGATCACCAACCTGGCGATCCTCCTGGGGCTGGAGTTCGACGCCGAGATGGCTCGGGAGCGGGCTGTCGTCAGCGGCCGCCCGGCGGACGAGGAGCCCTACGTGGAGCCGCGCGACACCCAGAAGTGGAGCGAGGCGGACCGCCGGTCCGCAGGGCACGCAAACGCCTCCCCCGCCGAAGAAGGCGGCGGCTCGTCCGAGCGGCGGCACGACGAGCGGCCCGGCGACAGCTGACGCCGCTGGGCCCCGCGGCGGGCGCCGCCGTCGGGCCGACCCGTCCGGAGGGG
>NZ_JBBBEN010000062.1:23937-274900 GCF_037137275.1 Streptomyces pratensis
CCGCCCCTCCGGACGTTTCTCGCCGACCCTGGGGTCAGACCGAGACGCCGTGCTGGCGCAGGTAGGCGATGGGGTCGATGTCCGAGCCGTAGCCCGGGCCGGTGCGGACCTCGAAGTGCAGGTGCGGGCCGGTCGAGTTGCCGGTCGAACCGGAGAGCCCGATCTGCTGGCCGCCGGAGACGGCCTGGCCGACCGAGACGCTCAGCGAGGACTGGTGGGCGTACTGGGAGTACATGCCGTCCGCGTGCTGGATGACGACCTCGTTGCCGTACGAACCGCTCCAGCCCGCCGAGACCACGGTGCCGGGGCCGATGGCCCGGATCGGGGTCCCGGAGGCCGCACGGAAGTCCGATCCGGTGTGGTAACCGCTGGACCAGCTGGAGCCGGAGGCGCGGTACTGGGTGGTGACGCTGGCGTTGGCCAGCGGGGTGGTCCAGCCGGAGCCGGTCGCCTGGGAGGACTCGGTCCGCGCGGACTCGTCGGCCGATACGGTGTCGGCCTTCGGGGCGGCCTTGGGCGCGGCCTTGGGGGCCTCCTTCGGCGCGGCGGCCTCGGGAGCCGGAGCAGCCTTCTTCGGGGCGGCCTTCTTCGGCGCGCTCTGCGGAGCCGGCGCAGACTTCTCCGCGGCCGGGGCGGAGGCCTTTGCGCCCAGGGTCAGCTTCATGCCCGGGAAGATCAGGCTGGGGTTCTCGCCGACGGTCGAGCGGTTGTCCTGGTACAGCTTCTGCCAGCCGCCCTTGACCCGGTGCTCGGCGGCGATCTTCGACAGGTAGTCGCCGGAGACGACGGAGTACGTCTTCGGGGCGGCCTTCGACGCGGCGGGAGCGGTCTGCGGCGCCGCCTGCGCGGCGGCGGCCGAGGCCGCGACGGGCTGCACGGCGGGAGCGGCCTGCTGCTGCGCGGCGTGCGCCCCGGTCGCGCCGATCAGCGGCAGGGCCAGTACGGCGCCGCCGGTCCCTGCGGCGAGGACGCCTCGGGATATCGGGCCGGACTTCGTACGACGGTGCTTACCCTTTGCGGGCATGGGGAGTTCCTCTCCGGCGCCTGCGAGGTGAGCTGTCGGGTTCGGGCTGGAGATGCCCGGTCGCCTAAGCGACTTCACCCCGAGCCGGCCCGGATCTCTCCGGGTCGGCGGCTTACCTGGTTCCCCCGCTCCTGCCACACGTGAATGGGTGGGTGCGAATTCCGGACGGCGGCAGGATTAGGCGGTCCATCCGGATTGACGGTGACCGTAAACGAGTCGGGACGACCGGAACAAGCCATCGGTTGCGCGCAGGAATCGACGTTTCGATCGCGGCCCGGTTTTCCCGTCACCCTCCGTGGATTACCGATCTTGGCTTTCCGTGCGGACGCCGGGAATCCGCCCGGGCGTGATCACCACAGACCGTCACGGATATGATCCCGCTCACCCAACGATTCCCACCCACCCCCATAGATGGGCATGTTCGCCCAAAAAGACCAATACGGACATGGGTTCGCGGAGACTCCTGACGCAGCGTCGGCACGGCCGCCTCTCCCTCGCTCCCGGCGTGCCTCCGAGATGATTTTCCGGGGAATCGATGTCGTATCGTCACGGGAGCGCCCTCGCGGACGAGCCGCGCCGCCGCCCCAGACCCCAGGAGCCCCCGTGACACAGCAGGTGCCGCAGGTCCCGCCGACAGAGACCCCCCTGACCGGAGTCCGCAACTTCCGCGACGTGGGCGGACTTCCCACTGCGGACGGGCGGCGCACCGCCTTCGGCCGGCTCTACCGGAGCGGCCACCTGGCACACGCGACCGCAGAGGACGCGGCCTTCCTCAGCGGTCTCGGGCTGCACACGGTGTTCGACTTCCGCAACTCCGCCGACCACCGGCTCGACGGGTACGACATCGAGCTCGACGGTGTCCGCAATATCAGCATTCCGCTCTCGGACCCGGCCGACGGGGCCGAGTTCTGGCGGCTGGTGCGTGACGGCAACATCGAACAGCTGCGGTCCATCCTCGCCGGCGGCCAGGGCGCGGAGCGCATGCTCCGGATGTACCAGGCGACGATCAGGGACCGCACCGCCGAGCACAGCCGGGTCCTGCACGCGCTGGCAGAGGACAGCGTCCCCGCGCTGATGCACTGCGCCGCCGGCAAGGACCGGGCCGGCCTGTCGATAGCGGTCTCCCTGCTGGCGGTGGGCGTCGAGCGCGAGGCGATCGAGATGGACTACCTCAAGTCCAACGAGGCGCACCGCCGGTACAAGGTGCGGCGCGCCGACATGTCCGAGACCGGGATGTCCCCCGAGGTGATGGAGCTCCTCGACCCCCTCTTCGGCGCCCGGGCCTCCTACCTCGCGGCGGCCTTCGCGACGATCGACGAGATCTGGGGAACGACGGACCGCTATCTGACGGAGGGGCTGAAGCTGTCCCCCGGGACCAGGGAGCGGCTGCGCGAGCGGCTGCTCGACCAGGGGTGACGCGGCCGGGAGCGCGGGATCACTCGCTTCCGGCCACCACGAAGAGCAGGTAGAGGAAGCCCGCGATGATGTGGCCGGCCACCAGGTAGGCGAACAGCCGGATCACGACGCCGCGGGGCATGCGGCGTTCCTGGGGGTCCTCGTTCTCGCGACGCCCGGGACCCAGTGGGTCGTAGTGTTCGGAATCGGACATGAGGGTCCTCTCTGGGCGGCCTCTCGGCCGGTGCGGCGAAGGGTGCGTCGGACGGGCGACCGGTCAGCGCGCGTGGAGCGCGTTGCCGAGGCACAGCTCGGCGGCGGGGCTCTGCATCAGGGAGTGGACGAAGAGGAGCTCCGCGCCACGGCGGTCGACCGCCGCGATGCGGTGCGGTGTGAGCGAGTCGAAGTGGGCACTGTCGCCGGGTTCGAGATCGTGCACGGTGTCGCCGAGCCCGACCCGCAGGCGCCCCTCCAGGACGTACAGCCACTCCTCGCCGGGATGGACCCGGACCAGATCGCCCTGGGCCCCGTACGGCACTCTGACGCGCAGCGCCTGCATCGCGCGGCCTGAGCCGCCGGCCTGGCGGTACATCCAGCCGTCGGCCTCCGCGCCCTCGAAGCCGCCGCCGCGGATGATCGCGTTCCGTTCGGCAGGCTGCTCGCCGAGCAGCTCGGACACCGTCGTACCGTAGACGCGGGCCAGACCGAGCAGCATCGGAAGCGAGGGCTGCCTGCGGCCCGTCTCCAGCCGGGAGAGATGGGCCGGGGAGAGCCCGGCCCGCCGCGCCGCGGTCTCCAGGGTGAGACCGCGGCCACGACGCAGGTCGCGCAGGCGGGGCGCGACGCCGGGGAGCTCGCCCTGCGCCCCTTCTTCCGGAGGCTTCATGCTCCTATTGGGCCAGTCGCTTACCTCTGAGGCAAATAAATTGCCTCAGAGGTAAAGGCTCAGCGCTGGGCTGCGGCCTGCTTCACCAGGGTCCTGCCGAAGTCCCACATCAGCCCGCCGCCGCTGTGCGCGTCGTCCATGACGGCCGTGAACGCCGTGACGAAGCGGTCCACCTCGGCGTCCCCGATGATCAGCGGGGGGATCAGCTTGATCACTTCCAGGTGGTCGCCCGACACCTGGGTGAGGATGCGGTGCTTGTGCAGCAGCGGCGCCACGACCATCTGGGCGAAGAGCCCCTTGCGGGCCGCCTGAAGCACGGTCCAGCGGCTGCGGAGCTTCAGCGAGGACGGCCGGCCGAACTCGATGCCGATCATCAGTCCGCGCCCGCGCACCTCGTGCAGGAGCTCGTAGCGGTCCACCAGGGCCGCAAGCCGTTCGCGCAGCAGGTCACCGGTGCGCCGCGCGTTGGCGACGGTCCCCTCCCGCTCCATCACCGCGAGCACCGCGAGCCCCGCCGCCATCGCCTGGGCGTTGGAGCCGAAACTCGCCGAGTGGACGAGGACCCGGTCCATCGAGGAGTAGACGCGGCGGAAGATCCAGTCCTTGCCGAGCGTCGCGCCGACCGGCACGTAGCCGCCGGAGAGGGCCTTGGCGACGCACACGAGGTCGGGCTCCACACCTTCCTCGTGCTGGTAGGCGTAGAAGTCCCCGGTGCGGCCGAGTCCGGTCTGCACCTCGTCGGCGATCAGCAGCGCCTGGTGCCGGTGCAGCAGCTCCTGCGCCTGCCGCAGGAAGCCGGGCGGCGCGGTGTGCACCCCCTTCCCCTGGACGGGCTCGACGACGAGCGCCGCGACATCCCCGCGCTTCAGCTCGCGGTGCAGGGCCTCCAGGTCGCCGAGCGCGATCGCCGTGTCCGGCAGCAGGGGCCCGAAGCCGTCACGGAAGCCGCTCTCGCCGTTGACCGAGAGGGAGCCGGTGGTCAGCCCGTGGAAGGCGTGGTCGCAGTAGAGGACGCGGGGCTTGGCCGTGGCACAGCGCGCGAACTTCAGCGCCGCCTCCACCGCTTCGGTACCGCTGTTGCCGAAGAAGACGCGGTCCAGATGAGGGCTGTGGGCGAGCAGCCTCTCTGCGAGGAGTCCGGGCAGCGGCTGGCAGTCGAACCGGGTCAGGTCGGCGAGCTGCGCGTCCAGCACGTCGTGCAGCGCCTGCCGGACGACGGGGTGGTGGCGGCCGAGGCCCATGACGCCGAACCCGGCGAGCATGTCGAGGTAGTCGTCGCCCTCCGCGTCCCAGAAGTACGCGCCCTCCGCTCGCTCGTAGACCTTGTCGAAGCCGATGGTCCGGAGCATGCGCGGCAGTTGGTGGTTCAGATGGCGCGCGTGCAGCTCGTACCGTTCGCCTCCACGCTCGGCGAGGAGCCGTGCCAGGTCGAAGCCCTCAGGTCCGTCGTCCGTCATCGCCCGTCCTTCTCCTTCACCGTGTTTCGCGCCGTCGCGGGGCGTCGACTCCGGTGCACCGGCGGCGGCCCCGGCCCGCCGGACCGCCGCCGGTGCTTCGATCACCTGGTCACCGATTGCCGCTGACGGTCTCCCGCGCGGCGCGCAGGGACTCCTTCAGGGACCCCATGGTGGCGAGCACCGCCGTGGGTTCGTATCCGCAGTGCGCCATGCAGTTGGCGCAGCGCGGGTCCTTGCCCCGGCCGTACTTCTCCCAGTCGGTCTCCTCGATGAGCTGGCGGTACGTCGGTACGTAGCCGTCGCTCATCAGGTAGCAGGGCCGCTGCCATCCGAAGAGCGAGTAGTTGGGGATCGCCCAGGCGGTGCACGGGAAGTCCGCCTTTCCTTCGAGGAAGTCCAGGAAGAGCGGCGAGTGGTTGAGCCGCCAGCGGCGCCGGTTGCCGCCCGCGAAGGCCTTCTTGAACAGTTCGCGGGTCTGCTCGACGCCGAGGAAGTGCTCCTGGTCGGGCGCCTTCTCGTACGCGTAGGCGGGCGAGATCATCATCTCGTCGACCTCGAGGTCGTCGTTGAGGTAGTCGAGCACCTCGATGATGGTCTGCGGGGTGTCGGTGTTGAAGAAGGTGGAGTTGGTGGTGGTGCGGAAGCCGCGCCTCTTGGCCTCCTTCATCGCGGCGACGGCCTCGTCGAAGACGCCCTCCTTGGCGACCGATTCGTCGTGCCGCTCGCGCAGTCCGTCGATGTGCACGGCGAAGGCGAAGTAGGGGGACGGGGTGAACTTGTCGAGCTTCTTGCGCATGAGCATCGCGTTGGTGCAGAGGAAGACGTACTTCTTCTTGGCCACCAACTGGCGCACGATCTCATCAATCTGAGGGTGCATCAGCGGTTCGCCCCCGGCGATGGACACCATGGGGGCGCCGGATTCGAGGACCGCGCCCACGGCCTGGGCGACCGGCATACGCTGCTTCAGGACGCCGGCCGGGTGTTGGATCTTCCCGCAGCCCTCGCAGGCGAGGTTGCAGGCGAACAACGGCTCCAGCTCGACGATCAAGGGGAACTTGTCACGCTTGCGGAGCTTCTGCTCGAAGAGATACGTCGCGACCTTGATGGACTGACGGAGCGGCATGGCCATCTGGCTCACCTCCTGGGGAGCGTTAAGGAACGGTGCCATTCGTAGAAAGCCGGCAGGACGGCACGGAGAACACGGAAGGCCGATATTCCACCGCGCACCGTGCCGATGCGGACGAGTTCGTGCTCTGGAGCGTCCACGACCACCCGGACGGCCGCAACCGGGCGCGGCCCGTGGCACAGGGCGGTACGCAGCGTCGCGGCGGACTCCATGTCCACGGCGATGGCTCCGCCCGCCCGCAGGGCGGCCCGCTCGGGGCCGCGTACGACGTGGTCGGAGCCGGTCAGCGGGCCGGTGTGGACGGTGCGGCCCGTGACGGCCCTGGCGAGCGCGGCGACCAGCACACCGGTGCCGCTGCACGGGGTGGCGCCGTCGGCGTCACGCGTCTCCTCGGCGACGACCAGGTCCCCCGGGTGCATGCCGGGGGCCAGGCCGGCGCAGAAGCCGGCGGCGATCACGGCCGCGTCGGGGACCCGCCCGGACCCCAGAGCGCGCGCCACGGACGACTCCGCCGCCCGCGGGCCCATACCGGTGCGCAGGATGCGCACCGGGCCTGGAGCGCCCCTGCCGCTGCGCAGGGCCACCAGCTCGATACCGAGCGCGCAGGCGACCAGCAGGGGCGCGATGGCGCTGCCGGGCCCCTTCTGATCGCCCATCAGGCCCCCTCGCGGGCGCGGTCGGCGAACGGATCACCGTGCACGTAACGCCCCAGTGCGGTGAGGGGGAAGACCTGGCGGTAGAGGTGGTAGTTGATGGAGAAGTCCCAGGGGAACCCGGTGCCGGTGAAGTGCGGCTCGTCCCAGGAGCCGTCGGCCAGCTGGGCACGGGTCAGCCAGCTGACGCCGCGGGCGACGGAGCGGGTGTCGCGGCGTCCGGCCGCGAGGAGGGCGAGCAGGGCCCACGCGGTCTGGGAGGCGGTGGACTCACCGTGGCCGATCCACTTCTCGTCCCGGTAGGAACGCAGGTCCTCCCCCCACCCTCCGTCGTCGTTCTGCACGGACTCCAGCCAGCTGACCGCCCGGCGGACCGCGGGGTGCCGGGCCGGCAGTCCGGCGGCGATCAGCGCGGGCACCACCGACCCGGTGCCGTAGACGTAGTTGACCCCCCAGCGTCCGAACCAGGCGCCGCACTCCTCCTGTTCGGCGAGCAGCCACTCGACGCCCCGGCGGGTACGGGGGTGCCGGGCGAGCCCCTCGACCGCGAGCATCTCCACCACGTGGCCGGTGACGTCCGCCGACGGAGGGTCGATGACCTCGCCGAAGTCGCAGAACGGCAGACGGTTGGGGAAGGGGCTCGTGTTGTCCGCGTCGAACGCGCCCCAGGCTCCGTTGCGGGACTGCATCCCGAGGTTCCAGCGGACCCCGCGGGCGATGGCCGCCTCCACCCGGACCGGCTCCGGGTGGCGCACCCGGCGCAACGCCAGGACCACTTCCGCGGTGTCGTCGATGTCCGGGTAGTTGTCGTTGTGGAACTCGAACGCCCAGCCGCCGGGAGCGAGTCCAGGCTTCCGCACCGACCAGTCGCCCGGGCGGTCGATCTCCTCGGCCAGCATCCAGTCGGCAGCCTTCACCAGAGCCGGGTGGTCGGGTCTCAGCCCGGCGTCGGCCAGCGCGATGGTGGCCAGGCAGGTGTCCCAGACGGGTGACTGGCAGGCCTCGACCATGCGGGCGCCGTCCTCGCGCCGGACGGCGAACCGGTCGAGCGAGGCCAGGCCGGCCCGCATCACCGGGTGGCCGAGGTCATAGCCGAGCAGATGCAGGGCGATGAGGGAGTAGACGGCGGGCGGCTGAATCCCGCCCCAGCAGCCGTCGTTCTCCTGGCGCTCGATGATCCACCGGGCGGCCGCGTTCATCGCGATACGGCGCAGGGGGCGCGGGGCGACCTTGTGGTAGAGGTGCAGAGCCTTGTCGATGCGTTGGAAGAAGCCGTCCCAACTGGCGGCCGGAGCAAGCTTCTCGGGCGAGGCAGGTCGGCCGGGGTCGATGTGCAGCTCGTCCAGGGCGAAGGGCGCCGGGCGCACCGGGCGCTTCGCGGAGACGATGGTCAGCGGCACGATGGTCTGCCGGGCCCAGCAGCCGAAGTCGTAGATGTTGAGCGGGACCCATGGCGGGAGGAACATCAGCTCGGGCGGCAGTTCGGGGAGGTCGTCCCACTTCCACCAGCCGAACAGGGCCAGCCAGATGCGGGTGAAGACGCGGGCGGCCGCGATCCCGCCCTGCTCCCTGATCCAGCGGGAGGCGCGCGCCATGTGAGGTGCGTCGGGGCGGTCCCCGGCCAGCCGCAGAGCGACGTACGCCTCGATGGTGGCGGAGAGGTCGCTCGGCCCGCCGTGGAAGGTGTTCCAGGTTCCGTCGCCGAGTTGCTCGCCGCGGATGAAGAGAGCGGCCGCCCGGGTGGTCTCCGGGTCCTGGATGCCGAGGAACTGGCGCAGGAGCAGGTCCTCGGCGTCCATCGTGACGTTGGTGGCCAGGTCGCCCTTCCACCAGCCCTGTTCGTCCTGCCTGCCGAGGAGGTGCTCCACTGAGCGTTCCGCGGCCCGCCGCGCGGCGACGAGCACGTCGTCCACGGCGGTGGTCGTGTCGGTCGGGTCGCCTGCCGGGAGGGCGGAGAGCTCCGCGGCCCCGGTGCTTCCGTCGGTCGTCGCTGTCATGAGCTTCCCCTTCGTGCAGTGGTTTCTCTGCTGTGCTGGGGTCTCCGTCGGCCGGCGCCCCGGNGGGGCGCCGGCCGGCGACTGCGAGTCATATGCGAAGAGTGGTCATCTCTTGCGTACCACCACGAAGTCCGCGAGCGCCGTGAGCTGCTCCCGTACCCGGTGGGGCATGTCGACCGCGTGCAGTGCCTCGATGGCGACCGCGTGCTGACGACGGGCTTCCTGGGCGGTCCACTCGCGGCCGCCCGCCTCCTCGATCAGGGCCGCGCGGGCGGCGAACTCCTTCTCGGAGAAGCTGTCGAACTCGGTGCTCTTCGCGTCGGCGGCGAGCAGTTCTCCGAGGTGCTCGGAGGCTTCGCCCCCTGCGGCGAGCGCCGCCACGACCGGCAGCGACTTCTTGCGCTGGCGCAGGTCGCTCCAGGTCTGCTTGCCGGTGGACTCCGGGTCGCCCCAGATGCCGAGCAGGTCGTCGACGGCCTGGAAGGCGAGGCCGAGGTGGTGGCCGTACGCTTCCAGGGTGTCGGCGGTACGGTTGTCGGCACCGCCGAGCACCGCGCCGATGGACACGGCGCAGGCCAACAGGGCGCCGGTCTTGTTGCCCTCCATCTCCAGGCACTCCGCGACGGTGACCCGCTCGCGGTGCTCGTAGGAGATGTCCTGGGCCTGCCCGTCGATGAGCTTGCGGGTGGCGGTGGTGAGCCGGCGGGCGGCGCGGCCGGCCTCCACCGTGCCGAGCTCCAGCAGCACCTCGTTGGCCAGGGCGAAGAGCGCGTCACCGACGAGGATCGCCTGGGCGGGGCCGTGCACCTTCCAGACCGTGTCCCGGTGGCGACGCTGCTCGTCGCCGTCCATCAGGTCGTCGTGCAGCAGCGAGAAGTTGTGCACGAGTTCGACGGCCACGGCACCGGGGACGCCCGCTTCCGCGGGGGCGCCCGCGGCCTCGGCGGACAGCAGGGCGAGCGCGGGGCGCACGGCCTTGCCGCCGTCGCCGTCCGAGGGGTGTCCCTCGGCGTCGATCCAGCCGAAGTGGTAGGCGGCGACGGTGTCCATGGGCGGCGCGAGCCGGTCCACGGCAGCCCGCAGCACCGGCGCGGACAGGGCCCGTCCGCGCTCCAGAAGCGCGGTGACGTCCGCGGTGTCTGCCACGGTGTCGAAAGCCGGATTCGCCGGGGTCACTGACTCTCCTCTTGTTCCGGTGGTACTGCTCATGCCGCCTCCTGCAGCGGAAGTCCTTGGGGACGGCCCAGGCTCTGGAGAGCCGCGTCGGCGGCGGCGCCGCCGCTGCGCACAGCGCCCTCCATGGTCGCGGGCCAGCCGGTGGCCGTCCAGGCCCCAGCGAGGCAGAGGCCGGGCGCCCGGGTGCGGGGGCCGGGTCGCAGCCGTCCGACGCCCGGGGTGGGCTCGAAGGTCGCGGTGCGCTCCCGGGTGACGAAGAAGTCGCGGACGCCCGCACCGCGGGCGGCGGGGAGCAGCCGTTCCAGCTCGGGCAGGTAGCGCGAGCGCAACGCGGCGACGGGAAGATCGATCTCGGCCTGGGCGGCGGACTGGGAGAGGGCGAGATACTGGCCGGGGCCGGTGAGCCCCGAGGCGCCGGTGCGGTCGAACACCCATTGGACCGGGGAGCCGAGAGCGGCGAAGAACGGCCTGCGCAACACCTTGCGGTCGTAGATCACGTGCACGTTGAGGATGGGCGCGTCGTCGATGTCGAGCAGCAGGTCCGGCTCGTCCAGCGCGCCGGCGGGCAGCAGGCCGTGGGTCTCGGTCTGCGGGACGGCCAGGACGACGGTGTCCGCGACGAGACGCCGGCCCGCGGCCTCGACGTTCCACCGGCCGTCGTCGGCGCGGGTCAGGGACCTGGCCCTGGCCCGCAGCTCCGTGCGGACGCCCGCCGTGTCCAGCGCCTTGCGGGCGAGGGTGTCGTGCAGTTCGCCGAGCGGGACGGTGGCCCAGCCGATGTCGGCGGCGCCGGGCTCGGAGAGCAGACCGGTCTTGAAGACCTTGGCCGCCAGGGCCAGGGAGGCGTTGGCCGCGGTGGCGTTCAGGGTGGCGACGCCGACGAGGTCCCAGAGCGCCTCGACGGCGCGCTGCGACTGGCCGTGGCGCCGGAGCCAGCTCGCGAAGTCGACGCGGTCCAGCTCCGGGTCGGCCGGGTCGAGCCGGCCGAGCGCGAGGGCGGCACGGCCGACGGCCGCCTTCTGTGCGAGTGAGAGATGCGGGTAGGCGGCGAGGCCTCCGGCGAGGTGCAGCGGCACGGGCAGGCCGGAGCGGCGCAACCGTCCCAGGCGCGGGCCGGCGGCCCGGCCTGCGTCCAGCACGGGCACGTCCAGGCGGTCCTGCACGGGGGCCAGGTGGGCGGCGTCGATCCGGTCGAGGAACCAGCGGTAGCCGGTGCAACAGCGCAGGTACACGTGCTGGCCGTTGTCGACGGTGAGGCCGCCGCGCTGGAAGGAGAAGGCGAGGCCGCCGAGGCGGGGCCGCCCTTCGAGCAGGGTGACGTCGAGTCCGGCGTCGGCGAGGCGGAGGGCCGCCGTGATGCCGGCGAGGCCCCCTCCGACGACGACCGCGACGGGGCGCGGGTTCTCGTCGCTCATGTCTGCCCCTCTCCCCGCGTCGCCGGGGTTCGTCGGGTCGTCTCCCCGGAGATCGTCGCAGTCCAGGACGGGTCGGGCCACCGGGGGACCGACCGGAGGCCGAGGCGGTGGGGGTGCATCAGGCGCGCCCCCTCGCGGTGAGCCGGGAGACGTGGCGGGCGTCGAGCCCGGACAGCCCGCGCACCGCGACGTAGGCCTTCTCGTGGCCGGGCAACGAGACCCGTCCGCGCAGGACGGCCTCGGGGTCGCGCTCGATCCGGTCCAGGAGGCGGCGGTAGATGCCGGCCATGGCCGCGACGCAGGCGCCGCTGCGGCGGTCGAGCATCGGCAGCAGCCGGTACCCCTCGGCGAAGAGCGCGCGGGCCCGGCGGACCTCGAAGTGGACGAGGCCCGCGAAGTCGGAGCCGGGCGGCGGAGTGGCCCGGTGGAAGCCGGCCGAGCAGCCGAATTTGGCCAGGTCGTCGGCGGGCAGGTAGACGCGCCCGTTGCCGGCGTCCTCGCGGACGTCGCGCAGGATGTTGGTGAGCTGGAGGGCGAGGCCGAGCGTGTCGGCGTACTCCGCGGCCCGGTCGGCCCCGCGCGCCCCCGGCTCCGTGCCGAAGACGCCGAGGCTGAGGCGGCCGATGGCGCCGGCGACGCACCGGCAGTAGGCCCTCAGGTCCTCCCAGGTCTCGTAGGTCGCGCCGCGGACGTCCATCAGGACTCCGTCGATCAGCTCGTCGAGTCCGCCCAGCGGCAGGGGGAAGCGCCGGGCGGCGTCGGCGAGCGCGACGGCCACCGGATCGGTGTCGTCCTCGTCGACCGCGCCGTCCCGGACGCGGTCGAGCAGTCCGCGGGTGCTCTCCAGCCGGCTCCGCTTCGTCCGGGGGTCCAGCTCTCCGTCGCCGATGTCGTCGACCCGGCGGGAGAAGGCGTACAGAGCCGACATGGCCTGACGCTTCTCGACCGGCAGCAGCCTGATGCCGTAGGCGAAGTTACGGGCCTGCTGTCCGGTGACGGCCTCGCAGTAACTGTATGCGGCCTGCACCGGCGGCGACGCGTACGTCGTCTGTCCCTCCACAGTCCGGCTCACCTCTCTCCACGCGCTCTTCGCAAGACGGTTCCCACTTCGCGCAGCATGCCGGGCTTGGTGGGCTTGGGCGGTCCGGGCAGTACGTCGAATCCGGCGGCCGAGACGGCGCCGAGCGCGCTGCGGCCGCCCCCGACGAATCCGGCGAGAAGGAGCCTGAGCCTGCCGTTGACGCTGCCCACCAGCGGGACGCCGGCCTCCAGCAGCTCGCTCGCGCGCTGGGCCTCGTAGGCGATCAGGGCGCGGACGGAGGCGCCGGCGGACGGGGCGGCCAGGTCGGCCTCCGTGACCCGGAAGCGGTCCATGTCCTCGGCGGGCAGATAGATCCGGTCGCGGCCGAGGTCCTCGGCGACGTCCTGGAGGTGCTCGATGATCTGGAGCGCGGTGCAGACCGCGTCGGAGCGGCGGACGCGTTCCGGGTCGGCGGTGCCGGTGAGGGCCAGCACCAGGCGGCCGACGGGGTTCGCGGAGAGCTCGCAGTACGCGGCGAGCTCGGCGTAGGTCCCGTAGCGGCGGACCTTCTGGTCCTGGCGGTTGGCCTCGATGAGGCCGAGGAAGGGCTCGGGGGTGAGCCCGCGGCGTCGCACTGTCGGACGCAGGGCGCGCAGCAGCGGGTGGTGCGGCTCGCCGCCGCGGGCGAACACCCGGCGCAGGTCGTCCTCGAAGGCGTCGAGCATGGTGAGCCGGTCGTCGCTCTGTTCCGGCTCCAGGCCCAGGTGACGGGCGTCCGCGCCGCCGGGGGCGAGGTCGCCGTCCCCGATGTCGTCGACGAGCCGGGCATAGCCGTAGACCGCCATGAGGTCGTCGCGCCAGGCACGGGGGAGGAAGAAGGGCGCCACGGGGAAGTTCTCCTCCGCGGCCTTGTCGAGTGTGGCGTCACCGGTGCGCGCCCGCACGGTGGACGTCACTGCGGACCGCCCGGCGCGGGGACGGCGAGACCACGTCGGAGCTGGAGATCTTCCGTCATTGCCGTCACATCTCCCGTTCTACACTGCTGACCCAAAACATCCCTTTTCGGACACGCCGCTCGCTCTGGCGAGTGCTCTGCGGCACAGCGGGCGCGGTGCCGGGGCGTATCGCCCTACTTGCCATGAATCAGCACCGCTACAGCTTACGTTGCACAGCCCCCAGGGCGGCGCGGGGGTGGAGCGCCCGCCGCCCCCTCGCGGCGATGCCTGCCAACCCTCCCCGGGCACGGCGGAATTGACGTCATCCGCCGGGAGGAGATCGCCCCGGGCTCCCGCGCGAACGGCTCGCCCGCCCGTACAGCGCGCAGGCCCCCGCCGGACAGGTCCGGCGGGGGCCTGCGCGAGCCGTGCGGGGCTACTTGCCCGTCTCGCGCTCGTACGCCTTGAGGACTTCCTCCGTGGGCCCGTCCATCAGCAGTTCGCCCTTCTCCAGCCAGAGCGCCCGGTCACAGGTGTCCCTGATCGACTTGTTGTTGTGACTGACCAGGAAGACGGTGCCCGCCTCCTTGCGGAGTTCGCGGATGCGCTCCTCCGACCGGACCCGGAACTTGCGGTCGCCGGTGGCCAGCGCCTCGTCGATCATGAGGACGTCGTGGTTCTTGGCGGCCGCGATCGAGAAACGCAGCCGGGCGGCCATGCCGGAGGAGTAGGTCCTCATGGGCAGGGTGATGAAGTCGCCCTTCTCGTTGATCCCGGAGAAGTCCACGATCTCCTGGTAGCGCTCGCGGATCTCGTCGCGGCTCATGCCCATGGCCAGACCGCCGAGCACGACGTTGCGCTCCCCGGTCAGATCGCTCATCAGGGCGGCGTTCACCCCGAGCAGGGAGGGCTGGCCGTCGGTGTACACCTGGCCGGACTCGGTCGGCAGCAGACCGGCGATGGCCCGCAGCAGCGTCGACTTGCCCGATCCGTTGGTGCCGATGAGGCCGATGGCCTCGCCGCGGTAGGCGGTGAAGGAGACCCCGCGCACCGCGTGCACCTTCCTGACGCCGCGCGACTCGCCCTTGTCCCGCCGCATGATGCGGCTCAACGCGGCGGTGGCGCTGCCCCGGCCGCCGCCGGTGCCGTTGACGCGGTACACGATGTGCACGTCGTCGGCGATCACCGTGGGGATGCGTCCCTGTGCGTTGTCCTCAGCCACGGCCGTACCGTTCCTCTGCCTTCCAGAAGTACACGAAGCCCACGACGCTCAGCAGCAGCGCCCAGCCGACGGCGACGGCCCAGACGTGGTCCGGCAGGTTCTCGGTGCCGTACCCGTCGATCATCGCGAAGCGGACCAGGTCCATGTAGACCGCCGCCGGGTTGTACTGGAGCACGTCCGCGATCCACTGCGGCTTGTCCTTGAGCATCACGGGAATGGAGTACATGACGCCGGAGGCGTACATCCAGGTCCGCATGATGAACGGCATCAGCTGAGCGAGGTCGGGGGTCTTGCTGCCGAGTCGGGCCATGATCAGGGCGAGCCCGGTGTTGAAGAAGAACTGGAGCAGCAGCGCGGGGATCACCAGCAGCCACGACAGCGCGGGGTAGCTGCCGAAGATGACGGCGACCGAGACGAGCACGATCATCGAGAAGAGCAGCTGCTGGAGCTGCTGGAGCGAGAAGGAGATGGGGAGCGAGGCCCGGGGGAAGTGCAGGGCCCGCACCAGCCCGAGGTTGCCGGAGATCGACCGGACCCCCGCCATCACGGAGCTCTGGGTGAAGGTGAAGACGAAGACCCCGGTGACCAGGAACGGCACGAAGACGTCGTGGGGGATTCCCTCCCTGGTCCCCAGGATCAGTCCGAAGATCAGGTAGTAGACCGCCGCGTTCAGCAGGGGCGTGACCACTTGCCACAGCTGGCCCAGTTTGGCCTGGCTGTACTGCGCGGTCAGCTTCGCCCGGGAGAAGGCCAGGATGAAGTGGCGGCGGCCCCAGAGTTGTCGCATGTACGCGGGCAGCGCCGGCCGGGCGCCGCTCACGGTGAGGCCGTGCTTGGCGGCCCGCCGGACCGCGCTCAGGCCCTCTTCGGCGGACGGCGGACGCCCGAGGGCTACCCCACCGTCGTGGGTCGTGTCACTCACAAGTTGAAACTCTCGTCTTCACGCGCAGCCAGTCGCGGGCGCGGCTCAGGCGGACAGGTCCCGGAAAGAAAATACGCCTCATGCTCTCAGAGGAGAGTTTCTCAGATGACCGGAGGTCGGCCGAGCCTCGTCAGCCGCCACACCGTACGCCACTTCATCGGGCGGCGTGGCCCGCAGGGGGTCGACCAGCCCTCCCCGAACCCGCCGAGCCAGGCCTTCAGCGCGGGCGCAGACGGCCGTCGGGCCAGGGTCAGCAGCAGCCAGGCGCCCAGGTAGAGGGGGATCAGTGGGGCCGGCAGGTTCCGCCGGGCGAGCCAGACCCGGTTCCGGGCCACCATGCGGTGGTAGACGGCGTGCCGGGAGGGGGCCGTGGTGGGGTGGTGCAGCACCAGGTCGGCGCGGTAGTCGATCATCCAGCCCGCGTCCAGGGCCCGCCAGGCCAGGTCCGTCTCCTCATGGGCGTAGAAGAACGCCTCCGGCAGCGGACCGACCTCGGCGATGACCTTGGTGCGTACGGCGTTGGCGCCGCCGAGGAAGGTCGTCACGCGCGAGGAGCGCATCGGGTCGGCCGCCCGCAGCCGGGGCACGTGCCGGCGCTGGGTGGCGCCGGTCTCCGGGTCGGTGATCCGGAAGGTGACGATGCCGAGTTCCGGGTCCGCCGCGAACGCCTGCCGGCACAGCTCTGCCGTGTCCCGCTTCGGGAGCAGCCCGTCGTCGTCCAGGAAGAGCAGGGCGTCCACGTCCGCGCCGGACGGACCGAACGCCTCGATGCCGACGTTGCGGCCGCCGGGGATGCCCAGGTTCTGCGGCAACTCCACCGTGCGCACCCCGGCCGGGACCTGCGGCACCGGGGCGCCGTTGCCGACCACCACGACCTCGATCCGGTCGCCGTGCTGTGCGGCGACCGAATCGAGGAGGGCGCGGAGCTCGTCCGGGCGGTTGCCCATGGTGATGATCACCGCGCCCAGTTTCATGGCAGAGGTCACTTCAGCCTGCTGGACGCCAGGACGGAGACCAGGTGCAGCAGGGTCTGCAGCAGCGCGATGCCGGCCAGGACGGCCGCGGCGAGGCGGGTGTAGAAGAGGTCGCCCCCGATCATGTCCAGGACGGCCGCCAGCAGGATCACCAGCGAGGCCTCGACTCCGAGGATCAGCCGGTGGAACTTGAGCGCCCCGGCGGCCCGGCGGGCCAGTGCCATGCCGGAGGAGCGCGGCTCGGACGCCGCTTCCTGGACCGGCGGGAGCCCGCCCTGGTGCCGGGCCACGCCGACCAGGTCGGTCTCGGCCTTGATGAGGATCGCGCCGAGGGCGGCGAGAGTCCCGAGGAACGCCCACAGCCAGTCGATCCGGCCCTCGCCCCACACGTCGGCGGCGCGCAGTCCGAGACCCACGAGCACCGCGGCGTCGCAGAGGTAGGCCGCGACCCGGTCCAGATAGATCCCGCTGAGCGAGTACTGCTTCTTCCAGCGGGCCAGCTCGCCGTCGACGCAGTCGAAGAGCAGGTAGAGCTGGACCATCAGCACGCCGAGCAGAGCGCCGGGAACGCCCGGCACCAGGAGAGCCGGGGCGGCCAGGGCTCCCGCCAGGGTCATCACGTACGTGACCTGGTTGGGCGTGACCCGCGTGTTCACCAGGTAGCGGTCCACGCGCAGCGAGACCTCCCGCATGTACATGCGCCCGGCCCAGTGCTCGCCGCTGCGCCGGTCCTTCACCCCCGGCGGGTGCACGACCGGACGGAGTTCAGCTACTGATGGTCTTGGCATAGTCGGCGTACGCGTCCCTGATCTGGTCGGTGGACAGGTTGAGGTGCTCCAGGACCGTGAAGCGTCCCGGTCGCGTCTGCGGCGCGTAGTCGACGGCCCGGACGAACTCGTCGACGCCGAAGCCGATCTCCTCCGGCAGGACCGGCAGCCCGTGCCGGCGCAGCACCGACGCCATCAGGAGGGAGTCCTGGCGGGCGCCGCGCAGATGCATGGCGAAGCAGGCGCCGAGGCCGACCTGTTCGCCGTGGCTGGCCGCGCGCTGGGGGAAGAGCAGGTCGAAGGCGTGGTTGATCTCGTGGCAGGCCCCGGATGCCGGGCGCGAGTCGCCCGCGACCGACATGGAGATGCCGGTCAGCACGAGCCCCTCGGCCAGCACCTTGAGGAAGGCGTCGTCGCCGACCCCGCCGGGGTGGCGCAGTACGGCCTCGCCGGCCTGGCGTGCCATCGCGGCGGCCAGCCCGTCGATCTCCTCGCCGTTGACCTCGTGGGCCAGCTCCCAGTCGGCGACGCAGGAGATGTTCGAGATGGCGTCGCCGACGCCGGAGCGGACGTAGCGTGCGGGCGCCTCACGGATGACGTCGAGGTCGATGACCACGGCGATCGGGGTGGGCACTCCGTAGGAACCGCGCCCGTTGTCGTTGTCCAGCGTGGCGACCGGGGAGCACAGACCGTCGTGCGACAGGTTCGTCGCGACGGCGACCATGGGCAGGCCGACCCGCGCCGCGGCGTACTTCGTCACGTCGATGATCTTGCCGCCGCCGAGGCCGACGACGGCGTCGTAGCGGTTGCCCTTGATGCCGTCGGCGAGCTTGACCGCGGAGTCGATCGTGCCGTCGGAGACCGGGTACCAGTCGGCGCCGGGCAGGACGGGGGCGAGCCGCTCCCGCAGGGCGCGCCCGGAGCCGTCGCTGATGGCGATGGCGAGCTTGCCCGAGGAGGAGATCCGCTGATCGGCCAGGAGACCCGCCAGATCGTCCATCGCGCCGCGTCGGATGTCGACGACGACCGGGGACGGAATGAGCCGGGTCAGTACTGGCACGCGATCTCCCGGCCCTTGGCGAGGTCCTCGTGGTTGTCGATCTCGACCCAGGTGACGGTGCCGATGGGGGCCACGTCCACGGTGAAGCCGCGGTTGACGAGCTCCTGGTAGCCGTCCTCGTAGTAGAGGTCGGGGTCGCGCTCGAAGGTGGTCTTCAGCGCGTCGGCCAGTTCCTCCGCCGCCTCGGCCTCGATGAGAGTGACGCCGATGTACTCACCGGTGGCGGCGGCGGGGTCCATCAGCTTGGTGATGCGCCGGACGCCCTTGCCCTCCTCGGTGATGACCTTCATCTCCTCGTCGGCGAGGCTCTTCTCCGTGTCGAGGGCGAGGATGATCTTCTGCCCCTTGCCGCGGGCGTCCAGCAGGGTCTTCTCGACCGAGACCGGGTGCACGGTGTCGCCGTTGGCGAGGATCACGCCGCGCTTGACGACGTCACGGGCGCACCACAGGGAGTAGGCGTTGTTCCACTCCTCGGCCTTGTCGTTGTCGATCAGCGTGAGGGTGAGGCCGTACGTCGCCTCCAGCTCGGCCTGACGCGCGTAGACGGCCTCCTTGCGGTAGCCGACGACGATCGCGACCTCGGTGAGTCCGACCTCGGCGAAGTTGGCGAGCGTGAGGTCGAGGACCGTCTTGTCGCCGTCGACAGGGACGAGCGCCTTGGGAAGCGTGTCCGTGTAGGGGCGCAGACGTCGTCCTGCACCGGCTGCCAGTACGAGGCCGATCATGCGAGTTCTCCTTCGTCGTGTACGGCGGGGGCCGAGGAGGACACCCAGAAGCGGATGGACTCCAGGAGCACCACCAGAGCCACGGCCGCCGCGAGGGCGGTGAGAGCCGTGGTGAAACCTGAGGTGGAGGCGAGTACGGCGGCGAGGACGGCCACCAGCGCGGTCCGGCCCTCGTGCCCACCGATCGTCCGCACCAGCCACTGGGGCGGCGCGCCGGTACCGCCGCGAATGCGGTACACCGTGTCGTAGTGATGGTAGGCGACGGCCGAGACGAGCCCGAAGGCCGCCGGGACCGCGTGCGGCACGTCGCTGCGGGCGGCCAGCGCGAGGATCGTGCCGTACTCCGCCGCCCGGAAGAAGGGCGGCGCCAGCCAGTCGAGGGCGCCCGTGAGCGGACGGGCGACGACGAGGCCGGAGAGCAGGACGTAGAGCGCCGCGGCGGCGACGGTGAGCCCGCTCCCGTAGGGGAGGCACAAAGCCGCGCCGACCATCAAGAGCGCCGCGAGCAGCGCGAGGGCAGGGGCCGTGAAACCACCCCGCGGCCGGGGGACGACGGCCGCGACGGCCCGCGCCAGGGGGCCGGAGTCCGCGAGGTCGGCCAGGGCCAGCGCCGCGCGCTCCGTGCGCTCGGCCTTGCGGGTCAGCGAGCGCAGCAGCCGGCCGGCCGTGGTGTAGCAGGCGGCCAGGGCGCAGCCGACGAGCAGGGCGGAGAAGACGATGCGCGGGGTGGTGAGCGCGGTGAGGATCGCGATCATGGCCCAGCGCTCGCCGATCGGCAGCACGATCATCCGGCGCAGCCAGATCGACCAGCCGACGCTGTCGAGTCTGTCGGAGAGCGCGGCGGTGGGGCTGGTGTTGGCGAGAGCGTCGTGGTTGGCCTCGTTGAACGAGAAGTCCACGACATGGCGGCAGGCCTGGAGCACCATCGCGCCGAGCGCGAGGACCCAGACGTCGTCACCGCCGCGCGCCGCGCCCAGGGCGAGCCCGGCGTAGTACGCGTACTCCTTGGCCCGGTCGAAGGTGGCGTCCAGCCAGGCGCCCATCGTGGAGTACTGCAGCGAGTAGCGGGCGAGCTGCCCGTCGGTGCAGTCCAGGACGAAGGAGAGGAGCAGCAGCAGCCCGGCCGCCACGTATCCGCCGCGGGTCCCGGTGGCCGCGCTGCCGGCCGCGATCAGCGCGGTGATCAGCGAGGCGGTGGTGACCTGGTTCGGGGTGAGGTTGCGGCGGGCGCACCAGCGCGCGAGGTAGCGGGAGTAGGGGCTGACGCAGAAGGTGGTGAAGAAGCCGTCGTGTGCCTTCACCGCGCTGCGCAGCCGTACGGCCTCGTCGTCCACCGCGTCGCGGCCCGCCTCTGCGGCCGCCCGCAGGGCTGCGTCGGTGGGGACGGTGGCGGTGAGCGAGCCGAGGGCGGGGCGCCGCACCGCGGTGCCCTCGGCCTCCAGTGCGACGGCGATGCGGCCGGGGACGGTGCGGTCGTCGGGGGCCGGGTCGGCGTCCGGCTCGACGACGGGGGTGCCCGCGCCGCCCGCGGCGGCGGTGCGTCGCAGGGCCCGCAGCAGGGCCGGGCGGGCCTCGGGTCGCGCGGTGAGCGCCCCGGGCACGGCGGCTGCGGCGAAGCGCGGGTCGGTCAGCCCGAGCCGCAGCGCGTGCACGTGGCCCACGAAACGGGGGTCGACGAGCGCGACGCGCCGGCCGGCCGGGACGGCGGCGAGGAGGGCTGCGGCGTCACCGGCGTCGACGGCGGTCTGCACGTCGAAGCCCAGGGACCGCAGATCGTCCGCGAGCGGCGATCCGGGTACCGGCGCACCGGTGAGGATGGCGGTCGACAGGCGAACTCACTCCTTGGCACTGACGGTGGACGGCACACGGCGGCACGGTCACGAGTCGGACCGGCGGCGTGTCGGCTGAGGCTATCGGATGAACGGAAGGCCGAGTTCACCACCCGTTGGCGCGCTGTTCGGGCAGGTCTGCAAGCGGGGGCGCCGTTCGCGATCATCATCATCGATCGGGGGCCCGGCCCACAAACCGCGGGCCGGTCCGCGTGAGCGCGACGTCTAGGCTGGCGGCCATGACATGGCTGATCACCGGCGGGGCGGGGTACATCGGGGCACATGTGGCGCGGGCCATGGCCGCGGCGGGAGAGCGGGTCGTGGTGCTCGACGACGTCTCCAGCGGCGTCGCGGGCCGGCTGCCGGGCGCCGTCCCCCTGGTGGAGGGCTCGGTGTCGGACCGGGGGCTGCTGGAGAGGGTCCTGGCCGAGCACGCGGTGAGCGGTGTGGTGCATCTCGCGGCGAAGAAGCAGGTCGGGGAGTCCGTCGAGAAGCCGCTGCTGTACTACCGGGAGAACGTCGGCGGGTTGGCGGTCGTGCTGGAGGCGGTGGTCGCGGCGGGGATTCGGCGCTTCCTCTTCTCGTCCTCCGCGGCCGTGTACGGCGTACCGGACGCGGACGTCATCACCGAGGAGACGCCGTGCCGCCCGATCAATCCGTACGGCGAGACCAAGCTCGCCGGGGAGCGGCTGGTGCGGGCGACCGGGCGGGCCCACGGGCTGTCGACCGCGTGCCTGCGCTACTTCAACGTGGCGGGCGCGGCCGCGCCCGAGCTCGCGGACACCGGGGTCTTCAACATCGTTCCGATGATGTTCGAGCGGCTGACGCGCGGTGAGTCCCCGCGGATCTTCGGCGACGACTACCCGACGCCGGACGGCACCTGTCTGCGGGACTACGTCCACGTCGCCGACCTGGCCGATGCGCATCTCGCCGTCGCCCGGCGGCTGGACGGGGGCGGCGGGGACCTGACGGTGAACGTGGGCCGGGGTGTGGGCGTCTCGGTGCGGGAGCTGGCCGACGTGATCGGGGAGGTGACGGGCGGGGTCCGGAAGCCGGTCGTCGAGCCTCGCCGGGCCGGTGACGCGCCGAGGGCGGTGGCGTCGGCCGCGCGGATCTCCGCGGAGCTGGGCTGGGCCGCCCGCCGGGGTGTGCGCGAGATGGTCGAGTCGGCGTGGGAGGGCTGGCGCCTGCACCACCCGGGGGCGCGCGCCGCGCCGCGTCCGTGACGGGTCGCACGGCTCTCGCCGGGCGACGCGCGTGGCGGGGCGGGGGCACGCGACGAGGGGGCCCGCACCACCTCCCGATGTCGTGCCGGGCGCTTCCCGAGGCCGCTCCCGGGCGGCCTCACCGATCACGCCACCGCTCTGACCTGCACAACGTTTTTGCAGGTCAGAGCAGATGACAACGGTGTTCAGTGCCGTGTTGCCGGATACCCCCCGCCCGTAGTTCACTGGCCCCGTCGGGCGGTTCGCCCCGGCGACGCCGCACGGACCTGGAGGAATCTTTCATGGGGGCTGGCCACGATCACGGGCACACGCACGGCGGGCCGCCCCCCACGGGCACGGCAGCCGCCGCGTACCGGGGCAGACTGCGGATCGCCCTGGCCATCACGCTGTCCGTGATGGTCATGGAGATCGTCGGGGGCCTGCTGTCGGACTCGCTGGCCCTCATCGCGGACGCCGCCCACATGGCCACCGACGCCCTGGGACTCGGGATGGCCCTGCTCGCCATCCACTTCGCCAACCGGCCGGCCGGCCCGAACCGCACCTTCGGCTTCGCGCGCGCCGAGATACTGGCGGCGCTGGCCAACTGCCTGCTGCTGCTCGGGGTCGGCGGCTTCCTGGTCTTCGAGGCGGTGGACCGCTTCATCGACCCGGCCGAGACGAAGGGCGGACTGGCCATAGCGTTCGCCGCCGTCGGCATGGTCGCCAACCTGGTCTCCCTCTCCCTGCTGATGCGCGGGCAGCGGGACAGCCTCAACGTCCGGGGCGCCTACCTGGAGGTGCTCGCCGACACCCTGGGCTCGGTCACCGTGCTGGTGTCGGCGGGCGTCATCATGGCCACCGGCTGGCAGGCCGCCGACCCGATCGCCTCACTGGTGATCGGTCTGATGATCGTCCCCCGCACCGTGAAGCTGCTGCGCGAGACCCTGAACGTGCTCCTGGAGGCGGCGCCGAAGGGGGTGGACATGGCGGAGGTGCGGGAGCACATCACGGAGCTGCCCGGGGTGATCGGCGTCCACGATCTGCACGCCTGGACGATCACCTCCGGTATGCCGGTGCTCTCCGCCCATGTGGTGGTGCGCCAGGACGTGCTCGACTCGACCGAGCACGAGAAGCTGCTGCACGAGCTTCGACTCTGCCTCGGCGACCACTTCGACGTCGAGCACTGCACTTTCCAGCTGGAGCCGAGCGGCCACGCGGAGCACGAGGCGCGGCTGTGCCACTGAGGCGCACGCGGCCACGAGACGGCCCGGACGGCGCGCGAGGGCAGTGCTAGGGTGCTTTCGCCGAGACGTTCGAGTCTCATGGCGAAGCGGTGGCCCAAAGGACCCGGGCCCTTTCGAGAGGAGCTGAGGTTGATGACGGTCGCGACGACGCCTTCCCGGCGCAGCAATCAGTCCTTCCTCATCTCCCGGGTTCTCGGCTAGCCCGCGGCCTCAGCCGCCGCAGCGTCGGCCGGAGCCCGCTCACTCAAGGGTTTCCCACGTTGACCGACCACATCGACGCCTCGCGCACCGAGGCGTTCTTCACTCTGCACCACCGCCTTCCCCGGCAGAGCCCCGGCTCCGACGCGACCACGCGCCGGCTGCTGGCTCTGGCCGGCCCCCTGCCCGACCGCCCGCGCGTGCTCGACCTGGGCTGCGGTCCGGGCCGTGCCGCGCTGCTGCTCGCCGCCGAGGCGGGTGCCGAGGTGACCGCGGTAGACCTGCACGAGCCGTTCCTGGAGGAGCTGCGCGAGGCGGCCGAGGCCCTCGGTCTCGGCGACCGCGTCCGTACGGTCCGCGCCGACATGGGCGACCTCACCGGCGCCGCGTTCCCCGAGGGCTCCTTCGACCTGGTCTGGGCCGAGGGGTCGGCGTTCTGCATCGGGTTCGACACGGCCGTCCGCGACTGGCAGCGGCTGCTGGCCCCCGGCGGCGCGATGATGATCTCCGATTGCGTCTGGACCACGGACGCGCCGTCCGCCGGAGCACGCGCTTTCTGGGACCGCAACGGCCCCCTGCGCACCCTGCCGGACACCACGGCGGCCGCTGTCGCCGCGGGCTGCACGGTCAGGGACGTGCTCCTTCAGCCCGAGAGCGACTGGGACGCGTACTACGCGCCGCTCGCCGAGCGGGTGGAGAGCGCCGACCCGTCCTCCCCCGGCATGGAGTGGGCGCTCGCCGCGACCCGCGAGGAGCTGGCGCTGCGGCGCGAGCACGGTGCGGAGTACGGCTATGCCGCGTACCTGCTGCGGCCGGCCGACCCCCGGTGGCCCACCCGCCCGGAGACGGCGGCGGACCGCTCGGCGGTGCACGCGCTCAACACGGCCGCCTTCCCGACCCGGGGCGAAGCGGACCTCGTCGACGCGCTGCGTGCCGACGCCGATGCCTGGCTGCCGGGCCTCTCGTATGTCGCCGAGGCCCCGGACGGGTCCCTCGCGGCCTACGCGCTGCTGAGCCGCTGCCGGGTGGGCGACGCCCCCGCGCTCGCGCTGGCCCCGGTGGCCACCGCCCCCGCACACCAGCGGCAGGGGGCCGGGCAGGCCGTGGTGCGGGCGGTGCTGGACGCCGCCCGGGCGCGCGGTGAGGCGCTGGTGCTGGTGCTCGGGCACCCCGCGTACTACCCGCGCTTCGGTTTCGGCCCCGCGTCGCGCTACGGGATACGGCCGGGATTCGAGGTTCCGGACGAGGCGATGCTGGCTCTGGTGCTGGACGGTTCCGTTCCCGTTCCGGCGGGCATGATCCGATATCCGGCGGCCTTCGGGGTCTGACGACCCGTCCGCCCCGCCGCGCTCGCCGGGCGCGGCGGGGCGGACCTGCCCGGACCGGAGTACGGACGAGCGGCTTCTGTGCGGCAGACTTGACCGGACTCCAGGGGTCCGGCGCCCGAGGCCGGGCTCCACAGCGAAGGATGGGTATGCCGACCACACCAGCCACCGCGACGCACAGCTCGTCGAACGGCCCCGCAGAAGCGATCATGCTCGAACTGGTCGATGAGAACGGCACCACCACCGGCACCGCGGAGAAGCTGGCGGCCCACCAGCCCCCCGGGCAGCTGCACCGCGCCTTCTCGGTGTTCCTCTTCGACGAGCGGGGGCGGCTCCTGCTCCAGCGCCGGGCTCTCGGCAAGTACCACTCCCCCGGTGTCTGGTCGAACACCTGCTGCGGGCATCCGTACCCGGGCGAGGCCCCGTTCGCGGCCGCCGCCCGGCGTACGCATGAGGAGCTGGGGCTCTCGCCGTCACTGCTGGCGGAGGCGGGAACAGTGCGCTACAACCACCCGGACCCGGTGTCGGGCCTGGTGGAGCAGGAGTTCAACCACCTGTTCGTGGGCCTGGCGCAGCACGAACCGGAGCCGGACCCCGAGGAGGTCGGCGAGACGGCGTTCGTCACGGCCTCGGAGCTGGCGGAGCGGCACGCCCAGGGGGCGTTCTCCGCGTGGTTCATGACGGTGCTGGACGCGGCGCGGCCGGCGATCCGCGAGCTGACAGGCCCCTCCTCCGGCTGGTGAGGCGCGGCCGGGCGGCGTACGGGGGTCACAGCCGCGTCTTCAGCGGCAGCGTCGCCCAGACGGCCTTCCCGCCGCTCGCGGTGTGCTCGACGTCGCAGGCGCCCCCCGCCTCCTCTGTGATCACTTTGACCAGGTGCAGCCCCCGGCCGCCGGTCTGCGCGCAGTCGGTCTCCAGCGCGGTGGGGCGGTAGGGATGGCTGTCCTCGACCGACACTCTGACCCGGTCGGCGGCGACGGCCACCTCCACCGCCAGCTCGGGCGACAGCAGTGCCGCGTGTCTGACGGCGTTGGTGACCAGCTCGGAGAGGATCAGGAGCAGGCCCTGGAGGACCTCGTCCTCGACCGGAACACCCTGTCGGCCCAGGAGATCGCGTACGGCGTGCCGGGCGCGGGGCACGGAGGCGTCCACGGAGGGGGCGGTGAAGCGCCAGACCCCTTCGTACGAAGCGGGATCGGAGGGGGCACTCCCGGGGCTCTCCATCGTCCGCACCAGCTCTCACTCGTCCTGCACTGACTGTCGAGTAAAGAGTGTTGGGAGTGTCCTGGTCCCTCCCGTGCCACTGACCGGAAGTAGCCCGGTATCGCTGCTGTTCGACTGAGGTTGCCCGCCTTTGCCAGTCTGCGGACTACTTCTGCTCTTCTTCTGGAGGCTTGCTCAGCGGGTCCGTGGTCGGAGCCTCCTCATCGAGCCGTTCCGAGACCATGCCGACGATGCGTCGGCCGCCGACGCCGATGGCGATCAGGCCGAGCCCGTCGAACAGCAGGGCCAGCGAGAAGAAGCAGCCCAGCACGTAGAGACTGCTGTGCGGCCAGTCGAACAGGACCAGCAGTCCCAGCAGCAGCCCGAAAGCCCCTTGCAGCAGCGTCCACCCCATCTGCGGACCCCGTACGACGACGCTGCCGACCAGCCGGAAGACCCCACCGGTCAGGAAGAGCAGCGCGGCGAACATGGTCAGCGCCTCGGCCGTGCCCTCGGGGTGCCGGATGACGACGACGCCCGCGGCGAGGTTGAGCGCGGCGACCACGACGCCCAGCCAGAAGTAGCTCGTGCCCCGCGACTCGACCGCGTGCAGCAGCCCGACGAGGCCGCCGACGAGCAGAAGCCAGCCGAAGAGGAGCATCGAGGTGAGGGTGGCGACGCCGGTGTACACGAGGCCGGTCACGCCCGCGATCACCAGCAACGCGCCGAGAAGCGTCAGCCGGCCGAAACCGCGGCTGAGCTTTCGGCCCTCGGAGGTGGATGCGTCCATCGACGACTCCTCACGGTGCGTGTCCGCTCGACCCCTTCTTGATCATAGGTTCGAACCGGGCGGATAGCATCCGGCGCATGGACCGTACGGAACCCCGGCTGCTCTTCTCCGTCGAGCGCGGCGTCGCCACCGTCGTGATCTCCCACCCCGCCAGGCGGAACGCGATGACCCCGGTGATGTGGCGGAGTCTGCCGGAGCTGCTGGAGCGGCTGGCCGCCGACCCGGCGGTCCGGGTGCTGGTGCTGACGGGGGCCGGGGACACCTTCTGCGCCGGGGCCGACATCTCCGCGCTGCGGGAGGGCGCCGACGAGGCCCGGGGCCTGGCGGGCGCGGCAGAGGAGGCTCTCGCCGCGTTTCCCCGGCCGACGCTGGCCGCGGTGCGCGGCTACTGCGTGGGCGGCGGCAGCCAGCTCGCGGCCGCCTGCGATCTTCGGTTCGCGGAGGAGGGCTCCGCCTTCGGCGTCACCCCGGCCAAGCTCGGCATCGTCTACCCCTCCTCCGCGACCCGGCGCCTGGTCGCCCTCGTCGGCCCGGCGACGGCGAAGCACCTGTTGTTCTCCGGCGAGCTGATCGGCACGGAGCGGGCGCTGCGCACCGGGCTGGTCGACGAGGTGCTCCCCATGGGCGGGCTGGACCGGCGCGTCGAGGAGTACGCGCAGGTGCTCGCGTCCCGGTCCCAGCTGACGCAGGCGGCGGCGAAGGAGTTCACCGCGGGCCGCACGGACCGGGACGCGCACTGGGCCGGCGAGGCGCTCGCCGCCGACGAGGCCGCGGAAGGCGTCGCCGCGTTCCTGGAGCGGCGCGCCCCGCGGTTCCCCTACACCACGGGGCCTACCGGCTGACGTGGCGGCTCTTGGCCCGCCACTCCTGGACGAGGGCGGCCGGGGCCTTCTCGGGCGACCCGCAGTCGTAGGGCGGCTGCGGGTCGTACTCGGTGAGCAGCTGCACCGAGCGCGCGGCGTCGTCGCCCGCGATCCGGCCGAGCAGGGTCAGCCCCATGTCGATGCCGGAGGAGACCCCGGCGGCGGTGACGTACTTGCCGTCGAGGACGACGCGTTCCCCGGTCGGCTCGGCGCCGAACCTTTTCAGGGCCTCCAGGGCGAGCCAGTGCGAGGTGGCCCGCCTGCCCGTCAGCAGTCCGGCCGCCGCCAGCAGCAGCGATCCGGTGCAGACGGAGGTCGTCCAGGCTGTGGTCGCGTCCACCACCCGCAGCCAGCCCAGCAGCTCCTCGTTCTCCATCTGGTCGCCCTGGCCCGGCCCGCCGGGGACGATGACCAGATCGGGGGACGTGACCTCGGTGAGCGTCCGGTCCGCGACGAGCGCGAGGCTGCCGCTGTCGTTGCGGACGGGGCCGGTCCGCTCGGCCACGAAGACGGTCTCGGCCCCCGGGGCCCGGCTGAGGATCTCGTAGGGCCCGACCGCGTCCAGGGCGGTGAAACGGTCGAAGAGCAGGATGGCGATCTGCATGAGGAAGCCTTTCGGTCGGGTCGGTGGCGGCACGGATGTGTACCGGTGCGCAGCCCCCGCGCCCGCCCGGACGGCGGGCGCGGGGGAAAGGTCAGTCGGCTCTCGGTCCTGCCGTCGCCGGTACGGCCGAGGGCGCGAGGACGCCGAAGCGGCGGCGGTATTCGGCCGGCGCCGTCGCGAGGGCCTTCACGAAGGCGCGGCGCATGGCTTCCGGCGTGCCGTAGCCGCTGGCGCGGGCGACGCGCTCGACGCCGTCCTCGGTGTCCTCCAGGAGCCTGCGGGCGTGCTCCAGGCGCACCCGGTCGACGTACCGTCCCGGGGTCGTCCCGGTCTCCGACCGGAACGCGCGGGCGAAGTGCCGGGGCGAGAGTCGGGCGCGGGCCGCGAGCGCCTCCACTCCGAGGTCGGCGTCCGGGTGCTGGGTGATCCAGTGCTGGACCTCGCGCAGCGGTTCACGCCGGGCCGTGCGGGCGCTGAGCTGGGCGCTGAACTGGGCCTGGTTGCCCGGCCGGCGCAGGAACATCACGAGGTGGCGGGCGACGTTCAGGGCGATGTCCGGCCCGTGGTCCTCCTCGACCAGCGCGAGCGCGAGGTCGATGCCCGCGGTGACGCCCGCGGACGTGGCCAGCTTCCCGTCCCGGACGAAGATCGGTTCCGGTTCCACCCGGACGTCCGGGTAGTCGCGGGCCAACTGCTCGCAGTAGCTCCAGTGGGTGGTCGCCCGGTGGCCGTCCAGCAGGCCCGCTCGCGCGAGCAGCAGCGCCCCGGTGCACACGGACACGAGCCGCCGCGCCGACGGCGCGTGCTCCCGCAGCCAGGCGGTCAGCTCGGGCAGGGGCGCACGGGTGCCGTGGCCGCCGGGCACCAGCAGGGTGTGCGGGGCCGGCGCGTCGGCCAGGCGGCTGTCGGGCATCAGGGTCAGGCCGCCGGTGGACCGGACGGGGCCGCCGTCGAGCGAGGCGGTCCGCAGGTCGTAGGAGACGCCGGGAGACCGCGAGGCTCCGGCGAACACCTCCATCGGGCCGGTCGCGTCGAGGCTCTGGACGCCGTCGAAGAGGACGACGAGCACGGTTCGCTGCTTCACGTCCGCCATCGTGGTCGGCGGGCGGTGACGGCCGCAATGACGAGTCCCCCACCTTTCCTGCCATCCTCGCGGATCGCGGGGCGCCGCGGGGTTCCGCACCGTACCGACCAGTCGGTAACGTGCGGGTATGAGTACTCTCCCGGCCCGCGCAGGACGCCGCTGCCACAACTCCGTCAACCCGTTGCACTCGTGCCTGTTCTTCTCCCCCGACCTGGGGGCGGAGTTCGGGAAGATCGGCATCGAGGACCCGAGCGCTGCCTACTTCGCGACCCGGGCCGCCGCCCTCGGCGCGGTGGGGGCCGGGACCGTCAGCGCCACCTTCTACAACTTCAACCCCGTGCTGGTGGCCCGCCATGTGCCGGCCGTCTGGGAGACCGCCTCACCCGACGAGGCCCTCGGGGCCCGGCTGCGGGCGGCGGACTCGACGCTGCGGCGGCTGCTCGGCGAGGAGGCCATCGCCTCACAGGAGATGGCGGAGGCGGCCGGGCTGGCGCTGCGCGCCACCGAGGCCTGCACCCCGCACGCCCGCCCGCTGTACGCCGCGCACGCGGACCTGCCGGCGCCCGAAGAGCCGCACCTGGCCTTCTGGCACGCGGCGACCCTGCTGCGCGAGCACCGCGGCGACGCCCATCTCGCCGCCCTGCTCGCCGCCGGACTGGACCCGCTCGAATCGCTCGTCAGCCACACGGCCACCGGCAAGGGCATGGCCCTCCCATGGATTCTGGCCAGTCGCGGCTGGCGCCGCGCCGACTGGGACGCCGCCTGCGACCGCCTGCGGGAGCGGGGCCTGCTCGACGGGACAAACGCCCTGACCGAGGCGGGCACGGCGCTGCGCGCGGGGGTGGAGGAGGCGACCGACCGGATGGACGCCGCCCCGTACGAACATCTGGGCGCGCGGGACGTGGAGCGGCTCACCGAGCTGGCACGCGGCTTCCTGTTCACGGCGGCCGCCGCGGGCGCGTTCCCGGCAGAGGCGACCGGCCGGGGCTGAACCCGCGCCCTCCGGAGCCCCGGCGGACGCGTCGGGCCCCGGGCGGGCGCGGCCCGGGGCGGGGCGGGACCCACCGGCGTAGCCCTGGTCACGCGACACGGCCCCCGGCCGCCCGGCACAATGCAGGCGAAGGGGACGACCCCCGGTAAGAGCGTGCTCATCGCACAGCGAGCACGGCCAGCACAGCCAGTACGAGAAGGCGAGTCGGGAAAACCGTGACGACGTCCATCGAAGGCAGGATCGCCGAGGAGCTCGGCGTACGGGAACGACAGGTCGAAGCGGCCGTCGAGCTGCTCGACGGCGGATCGACCGTGCCGTTCATCGCGCGCTACCGCAAGGAGGCGACCGAGTCCCTCGACGATGCGCAGTTGCGCACGCTGGAGGAACGGCTCCGCTATCTGCGGGAGCTGGAGGAACGGCGGACGTCGATCCTCGAATCCGTGGCCGAGCAGGGCAAGCTCGACGCGGCGCTGGAGGCGAGCATCCGGGCCGCCGAGACCAAGGCGCGCTTGGAGGACATCTATCTGCCGTTCAAACCGAAGCGGCGGACGAAGGCGCAGATCGCCCGGGAGGCGGGGCTCGGACCGCTGGCGGACGGCCTGCTCCGCGACCCCTCGGCCGACCCGCTCGCGGCGGCCGCCGCCTTCGTGGACGGCGACAAGGGGGTCGTGGACGCCGCGGCGGCGCTGGAGGGCGCGCGGGCGATCCTCACCGAGCGGTTCTCCGAGGACGCCGACCTGACGGGTGAGCTGCGCGAGCGCATGTGGACCCGCGGCCGGCTGGCGGCGAAGGTGCGCGAGGGCCAGGAGGAGGCGGGGGCGAAGTACGCCGACTACTTCGACTTCGCGGAGCCGTTCACCGCGCTGCCCTCGCACCGGGTGCTCGCCCTGCTGCGCGGCGAGAAGGAGAACGTGCTCGACCTGGTCCTGGAGCCGGAGGAGCCGGAGGCCACCGGGCTCCCCGGCCCCTCGGCGTACGAGAACATGATCGCCCGCCGCTTCGGCGTGGCCGACCGGGGCCGCCCCGGTGACAGGTGGCTGGCCGACACCGTGCGCTGGGCATGGCGGACGCGCATCCAGGTGCACCTCGGCATCGATCTGCGACTGCGGCTGCGCACGGCGGCGGAGGACGAGGCGGTGCGGGTCTTCGCGTCGAACCTGCGCGATCTGCTGCTGGCCGCCCCGGCCGGGACGCGGGCCACGCTGGGGCTGGACCCCGGTTTCCGCACGGGGGTGAAGGTCGCCGTCGTCGACGCCACCGGCAAGGCAGTGGCCACCGATGTGATCCACCCGCACGTGCCCGCCAACCAGTGGGACCAGGCACTGGCCAGGCTCGCCCGTCTCGCGAAGGAGCACGCGGTCGACCTGATCGCCGTCGGCAACGGGACGGCGTCCCGTGAGACCGACAAGCTCGCCGGCGAACTGATCGACAAGTACCCCGAGTTGGAGCTGACCAAGGTGATGGTCTCGGAGGCCGGTGCTTCGGTGTACTCCGCGTCCGCGTTCGCCTCGCAGGAACTGCCCGACATGGACGTCTCGTTGCGCGGGGCGGTGTCGATCGCCCGGAGGCTCCAGGACCCGCTGGCCGAACTGGTGAAGATCGACCCGAAGTCCATCGGCGTCGGGCAGTACCAGCACGACCTGTCCGAGGTGAAGCTGTCCCGTTCGCTGGACGCGGTCGTGGAGGACTGCGTGAACGGGGTCGGCGTGGACGTCAACACCGCTTCGGCTCCCCTGCTCTCGCGGGTGTCGGGGATCAGCGCGGGGCTCGCCGAGAAGATCGTCGCGCACCGGGACGTCAACGGGCCCTTCCGGTCCCGCAGGGCGCTCAAGGACGTGCCGCGGCTGGGCCCGAAGGCGTACGAGCAGTGCGCTGGGTTCCTCCGGATTCGCGGCGGGGACGACCCGCTGGACGGCTCCAGCGTGCACCCGGAGGCGTATCCGGTGGTGCGGCGGATGGTGAGGGCCGCGGGCGGCGAGGTCGCCTCGCTCATCGGCAACACGGAGGCGCTGCGGTCGTTGCGCGCGGCGGACTTCGTGGACGACGTGTTCGGCCTGCCGACCGTGACGGACATCCTGAAGGAGCTGGAGAAGCCGGGGCGCGACCCGCGGCCGGCGTTCCGCACCGCGACCTTCAGGGAGGGCGTCGAGAAGCTCGGCGACCTGGAGCCCGGCATGGTGCTCGAAGGCGTCGTGACGAACGTGGCGGCGTTCGGCGCGTTCGTGGACATCGGCGTCCACCAGGACGGGCTGGTGCACGTCTCCGCGCTCTCGAGGACGTTCGTGAAGGACCCGCGCGACATCGTGAAGCCCGGGGACATCGTGAAGGTCAAGGTCATGGACGTCGACGTGGAGCGCAAGCGCATCTCGCTGACGCTGCGGCTGGACGACGAGCCCGGCCCGGGCGGCGGGTCCGGCGCGGGGCAGCAGGACCGCGGCGAGCGCGGCGGCCGTCCGCCGAGGCAGCGGCAGGGCCAGGGGCCCGGCGGTGGCGGCCAGGGCCGTGCGGGCGGTGAGCGTGGCCAGGGCGGCGGCCGGGACCGACGCGGCCAAGCGCCCCGGCAGGGCCAGGGCGCGGCGGCGCCGGCGAACAGCGCGATGGCGGACGCCCTGCGGCGGGCCGGCCTCGCCGATCCGGAGCGGGGCGGGCGCAAGCGCTGACGCCGGGGCGGGCGCGAGCTCCGCTTCCGACCCGGCGCCGGGCCCGGCAGGCGTGCGGCTCGGGCGGGCTGCCGGCCGGAGCGGGCGGGGGCGGACCATGTGGGACGGTCCGCCCCCGCGCGTCGTACTTCAGACTTCCTCGACCTGACCGTCCGCCACCTCGACGCGGCGGGTCGTACGGACCGCTTCCAGCATCCGCCGGTCGTGCGTGACCAGCAGCAGGGTGCCCGTGTACGTCTCCAGCGCCGCTTCCAGCTGCTCGATCGCGGGCAGGTCCAGATGGTTCGTCGGCTCGTCGAGCACCAGGAGGTTGACGCCCCTCCCCTGGAGCAGGGCGAGCGCGGCCCGGGTGCGTTCACCGGGCGACAGACTGGTCGCGGGGCGCGTCACATGGTCCGCGCGCAGGCCGAACTTGGCGAGCAGGGTGCGCACTTCGGCGGGTTCCGTGTCGGGCACCGCGGTGCAGAACGCCTCCAGCAACGACTGGGTGCCGAGGAAGAGCTTGCGGGCCTGGTCCACCTCACCGACCACGACGCCCGAACCGAGCGTCGCGTTCCCCGAGTCCAGCGGCAGCCGTTCCAGCAGGGCGGCGAGCAGCGTGGACTTGCCCGCGCCGTTGGCGCCGGTGATGGCGACCCGGTCGGCCCAGTCGATCTGGAGGGAGGCGGGGCCGAAGGAGAAGCCGCCGCGCGCCACGCAGGCGTCTCGCAGGGTCGCGACGACGGACCCGGAGCGGGGGGCGGAGGCGATCTCCATCCGCAGCTCCCACTCCTTGCGCGGTTCGTCGACGACGTCGAGGCGCTCGATCATGCGCTGCGTCTGCCGCGCCTTCGCCGCCTGCTTCTCGCTCGCCTCGCTGCGGGCGTTGCGGCCCAGCTTGTCACCGTCGGTGGCCTTGCGGCGGGCGTTCTTGACGCCCTTGTCCATCCAGGAACGCTGCATATGGCCCCGCGCTTCGAGGGCTGCCCTGCGGTCGGCGTACTCCTCGTAGCCCTCGCGTGCGTGCCGGCGAGCGGTCTCCCGCTCCTCCAGATAGGCCGCGTAGCCACCGCCGTAGAGGTTGATCTGCTGCTGGGCGAGGTCCAGTTCCAGCACCTTGGTGACCGTGCGCATCAGGAACTCTCGGTCGTGGCTGATGACGACGGTCCCGGCGCGCAGCCCCGACACGAAGCGCTCCAGCCGCTCCAGTCCGTCGAGGTCGAGGTCGTTGGTGGGCTCGTCGAGCAGGAAGACGTCGTAGCGGGAGAGCAGCAGGGAGGCGAGGCCGGCGCGGGCCGCCTGGCCTCCGGAGAGCGCGGTCATGGGCCGGTCGAGGCCCACGGTCAGGCCCAGCTCCGCGGCGACCTGCCCAGCCCGCTCCTCCAGGTCCGCGCCGCCGAGGGCGAGCCAGCGCTCCAGGGACTCGGAGTACGCGTCGTCCGCGCCCGGGGCCCCTTCGACCAGGGCCTCCGTCGCCTCGTCCATGGCGCGCTGGGCGTCGGCGACTCCGGTGCGGCGGGCCAGGAAGGCGGCCACCGTCTCACCGTCGCGGCGCTCCGGCTCCTGTGGGAGGTGGCCGACGGCTGCGGAGGGCGGGGAGAGCCGCAGCTCGCCCTCCTCGGGGCGGTCCAGTCCGGCGAGCAGACGGAGCAGGGAGGATTTTCCGGCGCCGTTGACTCCGACGAGACCGATCACGTCACCGGGGGCGACGACGAGGTCGAGTCCGGCGAAGAGGGTGCGGTCGCCGTGTCCGGCGGCGAGGTCCTTGGCGACGAGGGTGGCAGTCATCAGGGAGCCGATTCTAAGGGGCGCCGGGCGGGCCCGGCTCCGTGGGAAGGGGGCGCGGTGCGGCCCCGCGACGGCGCGGGGTGCTCGTGCCGCGGGCTCTCCGCTAGCGTCCGTTCCGGGCCCGGCGCCCGCGGAGGACGGGCGCGCCCCGAGGGGACGGAGTGGTCGTGGTGACGGAGGTGATCGTGGTGGGCGGCGGGGTCGCCGGGCTCACCACCGCCGTGACGCTGGCGGAGCGCGGCCTGCGGGTGCGCGTGTGGTCGCGCGATCCGGCGGGGGCGACGACCTCCGCGGTCGCGGGGGCGCTGTGGTGGCCGTACCGGATCGAGCCGGCGGAGCGGGTCGGCGGCTGGTCACTGGAGACGCTGGAGGTGTACGAGGGGCTGGCGGACGCGCCACGGGAGACCGGGGTCCGGCGGGTGCCCGGGCTGCACGGCGGTGAGCGGTTCGCGGCGCTCGGGCCCTGGGCGGCGGAGCTGGAGGGTGCGGTGGAGACAGCCGAGGGGCTGCGGGTGACGCTGCCGCTGCTGGACATGCCGGTCCACCTGGCGTGGCTGGAGCGGCGTCTCCTGGCGGCGGGCGGCGCGGTGGAGCGGCGGGCGGTGACGGGGTTCGGCGAGGTGGCGGCGCGGGGCCGGGCGGTGGTGAACTGCACGGGGCTCGGGGCGCGCGAGCTGGTGCCCGACCCCGGTGTGCGGCCGGTGCGCGGGCAGTTGGTCGTGGTGGAGAACCCGGGGATCGAGGAGTGGTTCACCCGGGCCGATCCGGCGTCGGCCGCGACGACGTACTTCTTCCCGCAGCCGGGCCGGCTGGTGCTGGGCGGCACGGCAGAGGCCGACGATCCGCGCACGGAGGCCGATCCGGTGACGGCCCGGGAGATAGTGGCGCGGTGTGCGCGGGTGCGGCCGGAGATCGCCGGGGCCCGGGTGCTCGGGCACCGGGTGGGGCTGCGGCCGGTGCGGGAGGCCGGGGTCCGTATCGAGGCGGAGACGTTGCCGGGCGGCGGGCTGCTGGTGCACAACTACGGGCACGGGGGCGCGGGGGTGACCGTGGCCTGGGGGTGCGCGCGGGCGGCTGCGGCGCTGGTGGACCGGGGGCCGGGCTGAGCCTTCACACGAAGGGCCGGGACCGGGCGAACGCTGCCCCGACACGGGCGGGCCCGGCCGGAGCGCCGCGGGGCCCGCGACCNACCGACCGGTGGTCGCGGGCCCCGGGGCCGGCGTCGGCCGGCCGGTCAGTCGGCGGCGCGCTTGTCGAGGGAGGCGGAGACGGGAGCGGTGGGCTCCGGTGTCGGGCGCTCGTCGGTCGCGACCGGCGTGCCGCCCGGGCCGATGCGGATCTCGAAGTCGCCGTCGTACTTGGAGTGCCCCTCGATCACCGCGGACTCGACCGCTTCCACGCCGAACTCCTGGCGAACGATCTGCGGGTCCTTGCGCAGATCCCGCATCAGGGCCACGCACATGCCGATCATCACGAGGGTGAAGGGCGCGGCGACCAGAATGGTGAGGTTCTGCAGCCCGGCCAGCGCGTTGTTCTCGCCGTCCCCGATGAGCAGCATGATCGCGGCCACGGCTCCGGTCACGACACCCCAGAAGACGACCATCCACTTGCCCGGTTCGAGGACGCCCTTCTGGGAGAGCGTGCCCATGACGATGGAGGCGGCGTCCGCGCCGGAGACGAAGAAGATGCCGACGAGGACCATCACCAGGATGCTCGTCACGGTGGCGATCGGGAACTCCTGGAGGACGCCGAAGAGCTGTGCCTCCGGGGTGTCGGCGCCGGCGAGCCGGCCCGCCTCGTCCAGCTTCATGGCCGAACCGCCGAAGACGGCGAACCAGACCAGGCTGACGGTGCTGGGCACCAGGATCACACCGCCGACGAACTGACGGATCGTGCGGCCGCGGCTGATCCGTGCGATGAACATCCCGACGAAGGGCGTCCAGGAGATCCACCAGGCCCAGTAGAAGACCGTCCAGCTGCCGAGCCAGTCGGCCACGTCACCGCCGCCGGTCGCCTCCGTGCGGCCGGCCAGCTGCCCCAAGTCGCTGAGATAGGCGCCGAGGGAGGTGGGCAGCAGGTCGAGCATGATGATCGTGGGTCCGGCGACGAAGACGAACAGAACGAGGAACAGCGCCAGCACCATGTTGGTGTTGGAGAGCCACTGGATTCCCTTCTCGACCCCGGAGACCGCGGAGGCGACGAAGCAGACGGTCAGTGCCGCGATGATGGCGACGAGGAGCCCGGTGCCGGCCTTCTCCATCCAGCCCAGCTCCTGGAAGCCGCTGCCGATCTGGAGTGCGCCGAGGCCCAGCGAGGCCGCCGAGCCGAACAACGTCGCGAAGATGGCCAGGATATCGATGAAGCGTCCGAAGCCGCCGTAGGCGTGGCGCCTGCCGATCAGCGGCTCGAAGACCGCGCTGATCGTCTGCCGCCTGCGCTTGCGGTAGGCGCTGTACGCGATGGCGAGACCGACCACCGCGTAGATCGCCCACGGGTGCAGCGTCCAGTGGAAGAGAGTGGTGGCCATCGCCGTCTGCATGGCCTCGGCCGAGCCGGCCGGGTCGGTGCCGGGCGGCGGCGTGCGGTAGTGGGCGAGGGGCTCGCTCACGCCCCAGAACATCAACCCGATCCCCATGCCGGCGCTGAACATCATCGCGACCCAGGAAATGGTCCGGAACTCCGGCTTCTCACCCTCCTGGCCGAGGGATATCGTCCCGTAGCGGCTGACTGCGAGCCAGAGGGCGAAGATGACGAAGCCGGAGGCGGCGAGCATGAAGCCCCAGCCGCCGTTGTGGATGAGACCGTTGAGAAGCTTCCCGGACGCGTTCTCCAGGGATTCGGTGGCCGTGGCGCCCCATACGACGAAGGCGAGGGTGAGGACCGCGGTGACGCCGAACACCACGCGGTCGGTGGTGGGGGCCTTGGCATTGACCGGTTCAGGGGGGAGGTCCGCCGTGACCGGCAGTCCCCCCCGCCCGGCCGTCGTCTGATGGTCCTGGGACACGAGTGGCACCTTTCAACGAATACGGAAGAACACTCCGCGGGCAGCTCCTTGTATGCCCCGGAACTCCAAGAATCAACAATTGTCATCGATTTGACCGCTTGTCACGTGATATGACGCACGGTGGTCGAGGAGGAGAGGGACGAGCCGACGGGCGGACTGGCGCAAGGGCACGTACGCGCCACCGGCGCCGCCCTCGTGGAGCCGGGCGCTGACGCCGTGCAGGGCCAGTACGTCCTTGACGTCGGCGTACTGGGCCGCGTCGAGCCGGTAGCCGCACGGCGGGTCGGCGATGGTCTCGGCGGCCTCCGCCGGCTCGTCGTCCGCCCCGCCGAGGCGGACGGGCCCCCGGTCCGCCGGCCCGGTCAGGCGCGAGGACGCGGTGGCCCGGCGGAGCCGGGCGCGCTGTTGCTCGGTGAATTCGAACAGGCCGCCGATGGCCGTCCGCTGGGAGTGGACCCTGCGGAGGCGGTTGAGCGCGGGGTCCGCCCTCTCCGCGTCGCTCAGGGCGTCGGCTCTCGACTCGACGAGCAGGCCGACGGCGTGTTTGAGGCCGGAGGCGTTGCGCAGGACGCGTTCCTGCCCACCCCCCGCGGTCCGCTTGACGGGCTCGCCGGTGGCCGGATCGGTCCAGACGCCGTAGGGGCCGCTGCGGTACCCGGCCGCCGCGGCCGCGGCCTGGACGTAACGCTCCGCGAGGTCCCGGGAGGCGCTGTGGACCCGGTGGTCGACGTTCGTGTTCCGCGGCCACAGGACGAGCAGGTCCTTGTCGTAGTAGGGCGGGGTCGCACGGTACTCGTGCAGGTCGTAGACCACGTCCGGCCGTTCGTCGCGCATCACGGCGGCGATGGCCCGCGCCTCCGCGGTCCTCAGGGCGATGTGGTCGCGGTTCACGTCGACGCCCTCCGCGTTGCCCCGGGTGTTCGCGGCCCGTCCGTCGGGGTTGGCCGTGGGCAGCACCAGCAGGTTCGTGCGGGCCAGGAAGGCGCTCGTGGCTCGGTCCTCGGCGAACGCCAGGTCGCGCACGGTCGTCAGACACGCTTCGCGCCCTGCGGGCTCGTCCCCGTGCTGGCCGCAGACCAGCAGCACCGTGGTCGCGACGGGGCCCGGCCGGCCGGTACGCACCAGATGGAGGGGGCGGCCCCTCGCGGTCGTGCCGATCCGCTCCAGCGACACCCGGTCGCTCCCCCGGCCCACCGCGGCGAGGAAGGACCGTTCCTCTGCCTCCCCGGTCCAGCGGTCTCCGCCGCTCGTCTCGAACCCGGTGCGGGGCGGGCGGTACGCGGCCTCTGCGGGCGCGATGGCGAACGGGAGGGCCAGCGAGACGAGGGCCGCCGCCACGGCCGTCCGGCGGGCCGCTTTCGTGCCCCGGGTCAGCGGCGAGGAATCCGAGCGGTCGGCGCCCTGGACCGGAGCGAGCCATGGGTGCGGGCTGAGCGCGCGCAGCGCGCGAGCGGTCATCAGCGGCTGCCTCCCGGGGCGTGCGGGGCGGGCACCGTGGTGGTCCGCCGGCCTGTCGGTGTGTGCGGACGTTACCCCGGTGAACTCCCGTACGACAGGGGGGCGATCAAGGTCTTCGGTGACGGCGGTACGGTGATCGTCGGGCGGGGCGCCCTTGACGCCCCGCCCCGCCCGGCCGCTCGGCCCCGTCGCGGCCGGCCGCGGGATCGCGGCGCGACGGGGGGCCGGCGGCACGGGCGGGGGCCGGCGCGCCGGGCGGCCTTGGGCAGGGGCCCGGGCGCCTGTCGTCGGTCCTGGTCGCCGACTGTCGCCGCTGCGCCGGCGGCTGTGCGGCGTCGCCCGACGAGCGGCCCGGTCCGTGACCAGCGGCCGCCCGCGAGTCCGCAGCCGGTAGGCGGACGGCCTCGGACATGCCTCCCCCGCACGCGCCGCCCCTGACGACGGGCCCGGGGTGGACGGCGCGGCATCGGTGGCGGACACTTTCACAGCAGTGGTGAGACACCGGAACTGTCCGATATGAGGAGCACAGATGGCAACGGGGGCCGAAGAGCCGACGCTCACGGTGGACGAGCTGGCGGCACGCGCCGGCGTCACCGTGCGCACCGTCCGGTTCTACAGCACCCGGGGTCTGCTGCCGCCCCCGGCCATCGGACCGCGCCGGGTCGGGCGCTACGGGCCGGACCATCTCTCCCGGCTCGCGCTGATCGAGGAGCTCCAGCACCAGGGCATGACCCTCGCGGCGATCGAGCGCTATCTGGAACAGCTGCCGCCCGGCCTGAGCCCCCATGAGCTGGCGATCCACCGGGCGCTGGTGATGTCCTGGGCCCCGGACAAGACCGAGGAGACCACCCGGGCCGAGCTGGAGCGGCGGGCCGGGCGGGCCCTGTCGGAGCCGGACGTGGAGCGGCTGGCGGCGATGGGCGTGCTGGTGCGGCCGCAGGAGCCGGGCGGCGACTACCGGGTGGACCTGGGGCTGCTGCGGCTCGGGGTGGAGCTGCTGGACGTGCCCGTCGCCCACGAGACCATCCTCGCCGCGCGCACCGTCCTGGTGGAGCACACACGGTCGGCCGCGCAGGAGCTGACCCGGTTGTTCCGGGACGAGGTGTGGAGCCCCTACCGGGAGCGCGAGGGCGACCCGGAGCACGTGGCGGCGATGAAGTCGCTCTCGGCCGACATGCAGCCGATCGTCCTGCAGGCGCTGCTGACGGCGTTTCAACGGTCGCTGAAGGAGGAGCTGCGGGCCGCGTTCACCGCGGAGTGACGGGGCCGCGCCGCCCGAAAGCGGCGGGCCCCGTCCCGCGTCACCCCACCCCGGCCCCCTCGTGGCGGCGCGACCGCGCGGGCGGGGCGACCGATCCCTCAGTCGTGGAAGGTCTCGCCCTTCTCCGCCTTCTCCACCAGCAGCGCAGGCGGCAGGAACCGGTCGCCGTAGCGCCCGGCGAGCTCCCGGGCGCGGGCGACGAAACCGGGCAGGCCGCCGTCGTAACCGTTGATGTACTGGAGGACGCCGCCGGTCCACGGCGGGAAGCCGATCCCCATGATCGAGCCGATGTTGGCGTCGGCGACGGAGGTGAGGACCTCGTCCTCCAGGCAGCGGACGCTGTCCAGGGCCTCCGCGAAGAGCATCCTTTCCTTCATGTCCTCGAAAGGCACGTCCGCGTCGGACTTCGTGAAGTGCTCGCGCAGTCCGGGCCACAGACCGGTGCGCTTGCCGTCCTCGTCGTAGTCGTAGAAGCCCGCGCCGCCGCTGCGTCCCGGACGGCCGAACTCGTCGACCATGCGGTCGACGACCTCGTCCGACGGGTGTCCGGTCCAGACGCCCCCGGCCTCCTCCACCGCGCGCCTGGTCTCGTTGCGGATCTTGCGCGGCAGCGTCAGGGTCAGCTCGTCCATCAGGGAGAGGACCTTGGCCGGATAGCCGGACTGGGCGGCCGCCTGTTCGATCGACGCGGGCTCGACGCCCTCGCCGACCATGGCGACGCCCTCGTTGATGAACTGGCCGATGACCCGCGAGGTGAAGAAGCCACGCGAGTCGTTGACGACGATCGGGGTCTTCTTGATCCGGCGCACCAGGTCGAAGGCCCGGGCCAGCGCCTCGTCGCCGGTGCTCTCGCCCCTGATGATCTCCACCAGCGGCATCTTGTCGACGGGTGAGAAGAAGTGCAGGCCGATGAAGTCACCGGGGCGCGAGACGCCCTCGGCGAGGGCGGTGATCGGCAGCGTGGAGGTGTTGGAACAGAGCAGTGCGTCGGGCTCGACGACGTCCAGGACCTCCTGGAACACCTTGTGCTTGAGCGCGGTGTCCTCGAAGACGGCCTCGATCACCGCGTCGCACCCGGCGAGGTCGGCCGTGTCGCCGGTCGGGGTGATGCGGGCCAGCAGCTCGTCGCGCTCGGCCTCGGTCGTGCGCCCCCGGGCCAGCGCCTTGGTGAGCAGCTTCTCGCTGTAGGCCCTGCCGCGGGCGGCCGCTTCCTTGGAGACGTCCTTCAGTACGACGTCGATGCCCGCACGGGCACAGGAATAGGCGATGCCCGCGCCCATCATCCCCGCGCCGAGGACGGCGACCTTGCGCACCGGGCGCTCGGGGATGCCCTGGGGCCGGTTGGCCCCGGAGTTGACGGCCTGGAGGTCGAAGAAGAACGCCTGGATCATGTTCTTGGAGACCTGGCCGGTGACCAGCTCGGTGAAGTACCGCGCCTCGATGGTCAGGGCGGTCTCGAAGTCGACCTGGGCCCCCTCGACCGCGGCCGCCATGATGTTGCGCGGCGCGGGCATCGGCGCGCCCGCCAGCTGCTTCTTCAGATTGGCCGGGAAGGCGGGCAGATTCGCGGCGAAGCGCGGGCTGGCCGGGGCGCCGCCGGGGATCTTGTAGCCCTTGACGTCCCAGGGCTGCTGGGATTCGGGGTGGGCGTCGATGAAGGCGCGCGCCTTGTCGAGCATCTCCTCGTGGGTGGCGGCGACCTCGTGGACGAGGCCGTTGTCCAGGGCGCGCCGCGGAGTGTACTGGGTGCCCTGGAGGAGCACCTTGAGGAGTGCGTCGGCGATGCCCATGAGGCGTACGGTCCGGGTGACGCCGCCGCCTGCGGGGAGGAGGCCGAGGGTGACCTCGGGCAGGCCGATGCGGGAGCCGGGGGCGTCCAGCGCGACCCGGTGGTGGGAGGCGAGCGCGATCTCGTAGCCGCCGCCGAGGGCCGCTCCGTTGATCGCGGCGACGACGGGCTTGCCGAGGGTCTCGATGCGGCGGAGCGCCCTCTTGATCGCGAGGCCGGCCTCGAAGGCCGCCGGGGCGTCCTGGGGGCCGATCCTGATCATGTCCTTGAGGTCGCCGCCCGCGAAGAACGTCTTCTTGGCGGAGGTGTAGATGATGCCGCGGATGGTGTCCTTCTCTGCCTCCGCGCGCTCCGCGACGGCCGCGATGGAGTCTTTGAACCCCTGGTTCATCGTGTTGGCGGACTGGTCGGGGTCGTCCAGGACGAGGGTGACGACACCGGTGCCGTCCTGTTCCCAGCGGATGGTCGTGCTCTCGCTCATGTGGATGTCTTCTCCGTAGGCAGGGGTGGCCGGGGCGGTCAGAGGCGTTCGACGACGGTGGCGACGCCCATGCCGCCGCCGACGCAGAGGGTGACGAGGCCGAACCGCTCATCGCGCCGCTCCAGCTCGTCGATGACCGTGCCGAGGATCATCGCGCCGGTCGCGCCGAGGGGGTGGCCCAGGGCGATCGCGCCGCCGTTGACGTTGACCTTGTCCAGGGGAAGGCCCATGTCCTTGGTGAAGCGCAGGACGACGCCGGCGAACGCTTCGTTGATCTCCACGAGGTCGATGTCGTCGATGGTCAGCCCGGCCTTGGCGAGCGCCTTGCGGGTGGCGGGGGCGGGGCCGGTGAGCATGATGGTGGGTTCGGAGCCGGATACCGCCGCGGAGACGATGCGGGCGCGCGGGGTCAGGCCGTAGCGCTCGCCGACCTCGCGGGAGCCGATGGCGACGAGGGCGGCGCCGTCGACGATGCCGGAGGAGTTGCCCGCGTGGTGGACGTGGTCGATCTTCTCGATCCAGTGGTACTTCTGGAGCGCCACCGCGTCGAAGCCGCCCATCTCGCCGATGCCCGCGAACGACGGCTTGAGGCCGGCGAGGGAGTCGGCCGTCGTGCCGGGCCGCAGGTGCTCGTCGCGGTCGAGGACGGTCAGGCCGCTGCGGTCCTTGACCGGGACGACGGAACGGTCGAAGCGTCCTTCCTTCCAGGCGGCGGCGGCGCGTTCCTGGGAGAGTGCGGCGTACTCGTCGACGTCGCGGCGGCTGAAGCCCTCGATGGTGGCGATGAGGTCGGCGCCGATGCCCTGCGGGGCGAAACCGGTCTGGAAGCTGGTCATCGGGTCCATCGCCCAGGCCCCGCCGTCCGATCCCATCGGCACCCGGGACATCGACTCGACGCCGCCCGCCAGGACGAGGTCCTCCCACCCCGAACGGACCTTGGCGGCGGCGAGGTTGACCGCTTCCAGCCCGGACGCGCAGAAGCGGTTCTCCTGGACCCCCGCGACGGAGTCGGGGAGCCCGGCTGCGATGGCGGCGATCCGGGCGATGTCGGAGCCCTGGTCGCCGAGCGGGCTGACCACGCCGAGGACGATGTCGTCGATGGCCGTCGGGTCGAGGTTGGGGAAGCGGTCCCGCATCTCGTGGATGAGGCCGACGACCAGGTCGATCGGCTTGGTGCCGTGCAGGGCGCCGTTGGCCTTGCCGCGGCCGCGCGGGGTGCGGATCGCGTCGTAGACGAATGCTTCGGTACTCAAGACAGCTGCCTTTCGAGGGATGACGAGAGGAGGACGGGAAGAGCGGGGTCCGGGGCCGGACGGGCCCCGCAGCCGGCCGGGCTCAGGCGAGCAGCGAGCGGCCGATGATCTCCTTCATGATCTCGGTCGTGCCGCCGTAGATGGTCTGGACACGGCCGTCGGTGAACGCCCTGGCGACCTTGTGCTCGCTCATGTAGCCGTATCCGCCGTGGAGTTGTAGACAACGGTCAGCGACACGCTGGTGCAGCTCGGTGGCCCACCACTTGGCCATGGAGGCGTGCACGGCGTCGAGGACGCCGTCGGAGTGGTCGACGATGCACCGGTCGAGGAAGGTGCGGGTGACGGCGCACTCGGTGGCCATCTCCGCGATCTCGAAGCGGATGTGCTGGAGCTTGGAGAGCGGCCGTCCGAAGGCCTCACGTTCCTTGACGTACTGGGTGGTGATCTCCAGCAGGTGTTCGGCGCCGGCGATCGCGGCGACGGCTATGCCCATGCGCTCCTGTGCCAGATGGGTCATCAGATGACCGAAGGCGCCCTCGCGTTCGCCCAGGAGGTTCTCCTTGGGGACGCGGACGTCGTGGAAGGACAACTCGGCCGTGTCCTGGGCCTTCTGGCCGATCTTGTCGAGGTTGCGACCCCGCTCGAACCCCTCCGCGCCGCGTTCGACGGCGATCAGGGAGAGGCCCTTCGCCCCGCCTTCCGGGGTGGTCTTCGCCACCACGATCACCAGGTCGGCGAGGATGCCGTTGGAGATGAAGGTCTTGGACCCGTTGAGCAGCCAGTGGTCGCCCCGGTCCTCCGCGGTGGTGCGGATGCCCTGGAGGTCGGACCCGGCGCCGGGCTCGGTCATGGCGATGGCGGTGATGATCTCGCCGCTGCAGAAGCCGGGGAGCCAGCGCCGCTTCTGCTCCTCTGTGGCGAGGCCGGTGAGATAGGGGCCGATGATGTCGTTGTGCAGGCCGATCGCGAGGCCGGGGGCCCCGGCTCGGGCGAACTCCTCCGCGAGGACGGCGCTGTAGCGGAAGTCGCCGCTGCCACCGCCTCCGTGTTCCTCGGGGACGGCGAGACCCAGAAGCCCCGCCCGCCCGGCGGCGAGCCAGGCGTCGCGGGAGACGACGCCGTCGCGCTCCCACTGTCCGTAGTGAGGAAGGACCTCCCTGGCCAGGAAGGCCCGGACGGTCGCGCGGAACGCGTCGTGCTCCTCGGTGTAGATCTGCCGCTGCACAAGGTCTCCTAGGGACGGCGGTGGTCGGGGACGGGGTCCTGGCCGGCCGGGGCCGGGGCGTACGGATCGGGGGCCGGGGCCGGGTGCGCGGCCTCGTCCCGGAGGGCCGGCACGTCCCAGTCGGCGGCGACGGCCTCGGTGTCGGCGCCGGGCCGCGCGGGCGCGCTCCGCACAGAGGCAGGGGTGTTCGAGAAACGCGGGGCCGGGGCGGGCTGGGTGAGCCCGCCGTGCTCGACGAACGTGCCGCGCGCGGCGAGATGCGGGTGGTGCGGCGCTTCCCGGAGCGAGAGGACGGGGGCGACGCAGGCGTCGCTGCCGTCGAACACCTCGGTCCACTCGGCCCGCGTACGGGTACAAAACCGGTCGGCGACGGCGGTGCGCAGTTCGCCCCAGCGGGCGATGTCGTCCCGGTCGGGGGCGGTCCGCGGGAGGCCGAGGAGCTCGATGAACTCGGCGTAGAACCGCTGTTCCAACGGGCCGACCGCCATGTACTGCCCGTCGGAGGTGGCGTAGGAGCCGTAGAACGGGCAGCCGCCGTCGAGCAGGTTCGCGCCCCGCCGGTCCTGCCAGCTGCCGGCCGCCAGCATCCCGTGGATCATCGAGGCGAGGTGGGCGGCGCCGTCGACGATCGCCGCGTCCACCACTTGGCCGGCGCCGCCGGGCGTACGGGCGTGCTGCAGGGCGGCGAGGACGCCGACCACGAGGTAGAGCGAGCCGCCCGCGTAGTCGCCGACCAGGTTGGCGGGGGCGGTGGGCGGCTCGTCCGGCCTGCCGATCATGGACAGGGTCCCGGACAGCGCGATGTACGCGATGTCGTGCCCGGCCCTTTCGGCGAGCGGCCCCTCCTGGCCCCAGCCCGTCATCCGGCCGTAGACCAGTTGCGGGTTGCGGGCGAGGCAGGCCTCCGGCCCGACGCCGAGACGTTCGGCGACGCCGGGGCGGTAGCCCTCCACCAGGATGTCGGCCCTCTCCACGAGGTCCAGGACCCGGGCCGCCCCCGTCCCGCTCTTGAGGTCGACGAGGACGGAGCGCTTGTTGCGGTTGGTGAGGTCGTACGCGGGGTCGATGCCGAGCGCCGGGTCGCCGGGCCGGTCGACGCGCACGACGTCGGCTCCCAGGTCAGCCAGCAGCATCGCGGCGAACGGCCCGGGGCCGATCCCGGCCAGCTCGACGACGCGGACACCGGTCAGCGGGCCGTGCTCGGTCCTGGCCATCTGGGAGCCCCCTTGGTGTGACACAACCGATGTAACATCAATGATGCTAAGAAGGAGCCCCGTTCCGCACAACCCCTCGGGCCGAGCAAGCGCTTAGCTCTTCCCCGCGATCCTCCCGTATCCCCGCCGGTCGGCCGATCGCGCCACGTGATCCTCCGCTACCCTCTGGCTGCCACGTCGGAATCCGGACCCTCGGGGAGAGACTCGTGAACAGGAAGCACGGCGAGAGGCGCCCCTGGGACGTCGTTCTTTTCGGCGCCACCGGTTTCGTGGGGGCGCTCACGGCCGCCTACCTGGCGGCCAACGCGCCGACCGGCCTCCGCTGGGCTCTGGCGGGCCGCAGCCGGAGCAAACTGGAGGGGCTGCGCGCGGAGCTCGCCGCCATCGCACCCGGCTGCGCCGATCTCCCGCTGTTGGAGGCCGACGCGGACGACAGCGAGGCGCTCGCCGAGCTGGCGGCGTCCGCCCGGGTGGTGGCCACGACGGTGGGGCCGTACATCCGGTTCGGCGGAAAGCTGGTCGCCGCCTGCGCCGAGGCCGGGACGGACTACGTCGACCTCACCGGCGAGCCGGAGTTCATCGACCGGGCCTACCTGGACCACGACGCGAGGGCCCGGGAGACGGGGGCGCGCCTCGTGCACGCCTGCGGCTTCGACTCCGTTCCGCACGACCTGGGGGCCTACTTCACCGTCCACCAGCTGCCCGAGGACGTGCCGCTGTCCGTGGACGGCTTCGTGCGCACCCATGCCGCCTTCTCCGGCGGCACGTTCGCCTCTGCGCTCACCGCGCTCGGCCGGGGCCCGCAGATGCTGGCCGCCGCCCGGGAGCGCCGGCTGTACGAACCGCGCCCGGTGGGCCGCCGTGTCCGCACCCCCCTGGGCGCCCCGCACTACAGCGGGGCGACCGGGGCCTGGGCACTGCCGCTGCCGACCGTGGACCCGGCGGTCGTGGGCCGGTCCGCGCGGGCCCTCCAGCGGTACGGTCCCGACTTCCGCTACCGGCACTTCGCCTCTGTCAGGACCCTGCCCGTCGCCGTCGGCGCGCCGGTGGCCGCCGGTGCGCTCGTCGCCGCCGCCCAGGTCCAAGGCGTACGGGAATGGCTGAGGCAGCGTTACGGCTCGGACCGGGGGCCGGACGAGCGGCGCCGCGAGCGCAGCTGGTTCACCGTCCGCTTCGTCGGCGAGGGCGGCGGCCGGCGGGTGTTCACCGAGGTGGCCGGCGGCGATCCGGGGTACGGCGAGACGGCGAAGATCCTCGCCGAATCGGCGATGTGCCTGGCCCTGGACGCCCTGCCGCAGTCGTCCGGGCAGGTCACCCCAGCGGTGGCGATGGGCGACGCGCTGCTGGGGCGGCTTCGGACCGCGGGGCTGCGTTTCCGGGTGGCGGCGGTGCTCCCCACGAGGAGCGGTACGGCCAAGAGCGGGGCAGCCCGGCTCTGACGCGCGCTGCGCCCCGTACGGCGGGGCGTGTGCGCGCAGCCGCCCCGCGTCGGCTCCCTCGCGCGGTGTGCGGAGGCGGCGAGCGCGGTGCGTGTGCGGCCAAGAGCCCGGCCGGGCGGGGTCGTGCGGCTGCCCGGGCCGTTCTCCACGGTCCGGGCGGGACGGTCCGGGCGGGACGGTCCGGGCGGGACGTCACGGCGCCGTGGCCTGCCGGTGTGCCTCAGCCCGCAGGCCCGCGCGGTCCCCGGCGTCGTGGCCGCGGCGTCCACCGCAGAGTGGGCGGGGCGCCGGTGGGGACGTCGGTGGCCCTGTCGTGCACGGCGCGCCCGGCCTCGTCCGGTTCGGCGCCGACGAAGACCAGGATGTCCCCGGCGACCAGCCGCACGCTCTCCCACACGGCGACCGGAAGGGCCGGACCCGCCTCCGGAGCCCCTCGCACGATGTCGAGGGTCCACCGGGTCGCGTGCCGGCGCACGGCGTGGCTTCCGGGGGCTGCGGCCAGCGCCTCCAGGACCCCCGACAGCTCTCGTAGCGTGGAGGCGAACGCCTGCCTGTGCGCCGTGTCCAGGGCCGAGGCTCCGCGGATGAGGGTGAGGCAGCTGTTTCCGAGCAGATCCAGACGTCTCGTGGACGCGATCTCCCGGTCGACGGGCTCCCGGCGGCGGCCTCGCCACAGCAGGGTGCGGCGGGCGACGGCGAGGGTGTCGCCCCGCGTCCTGCCCAGGTCGTTGAGCAGGGTGTAGACGGGAAGCAGTTCCTCCGCCGGCCGGGCCTCCCGTTCCTCGTCCGCCTCGTCCAGTGTCCGCGCTGCCAGGTCCAGCGCACGGGCCAGGCCCACCAGCGTGGCGGTCTCGGCACGTCGCAGCAGGACGAGCGGGTGCGGCGGGAACAGGAGCTGGCTGAACACGAGCGCCACCCCGGCTCCGAGCAGGGCGTCCTGGACGCGGTCGACTCCTGCCCGCTGCCCGGCCGCGACGGAGATGACCGCGCCCACGGCGGCCTGGGCCATCGTGATGCGCTCCCCGTCGATGAGCAGCGCGACGAACAGCGCGACGAGGACGGCCACGCCGACGGACAGAGCGCCGTGGCCGACGAGGCGGAAGGCCAGGTGCCCCACGACGACGCCCGCGATGACTCCGGACAGGACCCGCACGGCGTTGGTGCCCCGCCCGCCCACGGGCGTGTTGAGCGCGACGAGGGTGGCGATCGGGGCGAAGAGGGGGAGGTGGTGCTCGAAGGCGCTCCGCGCGATCCACCAGGAGAGCGCGGCGGCCGCGGCCTGCTGGAGCACCGGCCACAGGTTGTCCCTGACACGCAGCCATGTCGCGTGCATCGTCCTCCTCGTCCCCTCCCTCGCCCCTCGGCCCTCGGCCGCCGGGAGACCGGAAGCGTCCTCGTGCGCACCGGGGCGGGCCGGCCCGGACAGCCCCTAGTCGTCGAACAGGCAGCGGCTCAGCTCGTGCCACTCGCGCAGACCGGGGAGCCGGTCCGCCGCCTGCGGGCCCCAGCTTCCCGGTGCGTACCGCAGGGGTGGTTCGGCCGGGTCCAGCACCGGTTCCACGATGCGCCAGCACTCCAGGACGGTCGGGAAGAAGGCGAAGCACTCGGGGTCCCCCACGACGGCCCCGTACAGGATGTTCTCGTAGGGAAGTTCCTGGCGTCCCAGCACCCGGGCGAAGTCGACGCCGATGGGGACGGTCATCGGTCCGGTGTTCTTCTCGGGCTTGCTCACCATCAGGTCCGCCCTGATCCCGGTGTCGCCGTCGACGCGGAACCGGATCAGGTTCGGCGGCGTCTTCGTGCTCGCGCCGCCGAAGAGCTCCAGGGGCGGCTTGCGCAGCTCGACCACGACCTCGGTGGCGGTCACTGCCAGTGCCTTCCCGCTGCGGAGGTAGAAGGGCACGCCGGACCATCGCCAGTTGTCGATGAACATGCGGGTCGCGAAGTACGTCTCGGTGGTGGAGCCCGGATCGACGCCCTCGACGTCGCGGTAGCCGTCGTACTGGCCGCGTACGGTCTCGGCGGGGTCCATGGTGCGCGTCGCGTGCAGCACCCGCCACTTCTCCAGCCCCTGCGCCCGGGCGTTGGTGGCGCTCGGCGGGTCCATCGCCAGGAAGGCCAGGACCTGCAGCATGTGGTTCTGGACCACGTCGCGCAGGCAGCCCACCTGGTCGTAGAAGGAGCCCCGGTCGGCGACGTCGAAGTCCTCGGCCAGGCTGATCTGCACGTTGTCCACGTAGGAGCGGTGCCAGATGGGTGCCAGCAGGGTGTTGGCGAACCGGGAGACCATCAGGCTCTCGACGGCCCGGTTGCCCAGGAAGTGGTCGACGCGCATCAGGTGGTCGTCGTCGAAGTGAGCGGCCAGCTCGTCCTGGAGCGCGCGTGCGGAGGCGAGGTCGTCGCCGAACGGCTTCTCCACCACCAGGCGGGAGTGGCGGTTCAGGCCCGCCGCGGCCAGCGAGGCGGCGACCGTGGTGAACAGCGACGGGGGGATCGCCAGGTAGTGCGTGACGAAGTCGAACCCTGCCACGGCGTCGCGCACCCGGGAGAAGGTGGCGTCGTCGGTGAAGTCGCCGGCGACGAGGGACAGGCTCGCCGCGAACCGGTCGAAGGCCGCCTCGTCGATGTCCGTGCCCGCGGCGACGACCGCCTCCCGTGCGTGCCGGCGCAGTGCGTCGTCGTCCCAGTCGGTGGCCGCCACCCCGATGACCGGCACGGTCAGCCTGCCGGACTCGGTGAGCCGGTACAGCGCGGGCAGCAGCATCTTCCGGGCGAGGTCTCCGGTGATGCCGAAGAGGACCAGAGCGTCGGAGCGTTCGAGTTCGGGAGGGCTGAGGAGGGTGTCGCTCATGGTGGAGGTCCTTTCTCGGGGGCCGCCCCGGGACGGCCGGACGGGCGGGCGGCGCCGACGCGGGCACCGGTGGGCGACTGCTGCCGGGCCCGGTCTCAGCCTGCCTTCGTGGGGCCCCGGTCGGGCCTGCGCCCGAAGCGGGCCTGCAGAGCCGCGTCGATCTGGTCGGGGTCCCGGTCGCGGGTCTCGGGCAGATAGCGGCTGACGAAGAAGAAGGCGAGGATACAGATTCCGGCGAAGATCCAGAACGTCTCGCCCTGGCCGAGAGCGGCCGCCAGCGGCAGGAAGGCGAGGCTGACGACGAAGTTGGAGACCCAGTTGACGGCCGTGGCCACGCTCGACCCCTCGGCCCGTACGGACGGCGGGAAGATCTCGCCGAGCAGGGTCCAGAACACCGGCCCGAGGCCGCCCGCGTACGCGGCGATGTAGACGACCATGAACAGCAGTGTCAGCACCGAGCTCATGCCGACCACGAACGCGAGGCCGAGCATGAAGATCGAGACCGCCATGACGGCCAGCGAGACGAGCACCATGATGCGGCGGCCGACCTGGTCCACCAGGCGGATCGCCGCCAACGTCATGACCAGGTTGATCGCGCCGATGAACACGGAGTAGAAGATCGAGTTCGAGGCGTTCAGACCGGTCTGCTGAATGATGGTCGGCGCGTAGTAGATGATCGTGTTGATGCCGCCGAACTGCTGTACGGCGGCAAGGGTGAGTCCGACGACGAGGGCCGGGCGCACGTCCACGGCGAGCAGTTTCCTGGCCCCCTGCTCACCGGGACCGGCATCCCGCCTCCGCTTCTCGCGCTCCGCGGCGATCCGGTGCTGCGCCCGCGCGACCAGTTCGTCCGCCGTGGCCTCGTCGGTGAGCGCGGCGATGCCCTTGCGCGCCCGGTCCGCCTGGCCGTGGGAGATGAGCCACTGCGGCGACTCCGGGAGGAACCACAGCGTGGCGGCCACCATGAGGGCGGCCGGGACCGCGCCGACGGCGAACATGGCGCGCCACATCTCGCTGCCGGAGAAGGCGAGGTTGACCAGGTAGGCGATCAGGATGCCGAGCGTGATCATCAGTTGGTTCAGCGTGAGCAGTCGGCCGCGGATCTTGGTCGGCGAGATCTCGGAGAGGTAGACCGGAACGGTCGCCGACGCCGCTCCGACCGCGAGGCCGAGGATCACACGGCCCGCCATGAGCATCAGGTATCCCCCGGCCGCGCTCGCGATCGCCGTGCCGATGATGAACACCACGCCGATCAGTCCCAGCGCCTTGCGCCGGCCGAAGCCCTCGGACAGCCGGCCGGCGGAGGTGGCGCCGAACACCGCACCGATGAGCAGCACGCTGACCACGCTCCCCTGCTCGAAGGAGCTGAGGTCGAAGTCCTGCTTGACGTAGAGCAGAGCGCCGGACACGACCCCGGTGTCGAAGCCGAAGAGGAAGCCGCCCAGAGCGATCGCGGCCGCCCAGCGGGCGATCTTCCGCTGTCCCTCCGGGGAGACCTCGGTGAGCGGTCCGTGGGTGCCTGGCTCCTTGGAGAATCCCTGAACCATGTCACTTCCTCGCGTCTCGGCGGACCTTCCGGTCAAGACCACCACTTTTCGTGATGTTCAGATACGTAAGGGAAGCAATCGGGTGGTGGACGGCGTCGTCGGCTGTGGGCCGGGGGCCGGGGCTCGCCACGGGGTACGTCTCGGCCCGCACCGGGACGCCGGGCTCGGCGCCCCGCGCCCGGCCAGGCGGGGTGCGCCCCTTTCGTACGGGATCGGAGGCCAGCGGCCCTCTTGCGGGACCGCGAAAAAGATAACGGGGGGCGGCCGCCGTCGTGCTCCGATGCGCTCAGCAATGCGTCGATGTCTCTCTGTAGCGTGCCAGGAGCATTCTTCAGCGGGCTGAGTGGTTCCCTGCCCACACCATGGGGATTCGGCCAGACCACGGACTTGCCTGTTCGAGTTGTCCGGCGAGGCGGAAGAGCCGGCCTTCGAGGCCGTATCCGGCGGCGAACTGCATACCGACCGGGAGCCCCGTCCCGGCGTCGGCCGCCACGGGTACGGACATGGCCGGCGTGCCTGCCACGTTGAACGGCATGGTGAACGGCGACAGGTCATTGATGCGCTCGATCCAGCCGAGGCCGTCCAGTGCCTCCGCGCCCTCCGTATGGGCGCCCAGAGACACGGGAGGCTCCGGCAGGGTTGGCGTGAGGAGGATGTCGTACTGGTCGAAGTACCGCGCCAGGCTTCGGGCCACTCGGTTCCGCATCGCGAGAGCGGTGTGAAATCGCGCGCCGCCGACCCGCTGCCCGTAGCGGTAGCCGGCAAGGGTCGCCGGCTCAAGGGTCGAGGAGTCGATGGGACGGCCGAAGGCGGCGGCCAGCCCGTCGATGAGAGTGGTGAGGTTCACCGTCATGAGTCGGGCACCGGCCAGGACGAATTCCTCCCAGTCGACGCCGAGGTCGACTTCGACCTCCTTCACCTGGTGGCCGAGGAATCCAAGCAACTGGACGGTGCGGGAGAGGGCGTCGGTCACTGGGGCGGTGGTGCGGCGTCCACCCCAGGCCTGGGCGAGGACACCGATTCGCAACGATTCCGGGTGACGGGTGACTTCTTCCGCGTACGGCCGTGACGGCTGCTGGGCGAAGTAGGGGTCGCCCGGCTCCGGGCCGCGCATCTGGTCGAGCAGTACCGCACTGTCGCGTACGGTGCGGCTGACGCTGCCGTGCACGGCCAGGCCGTTGAAGACCTCGTCGACGTCGGGCCCCATGGACACTCGGCCACGGGTGGGTTTGATCCCGAAGAGGCCGTTGTAGGCGGCGGGTATACGGAGCGACCCGGCGGCGTCGGTGCCATGGGCGACCGGGAGCACCCCGGCGGCGACAGCGGCGGCTGCGCCTCCACTGGATCCGCCCGCGCTGCGCTCCGGGTCCCATGGGTTGCGGGTCGCGCCGTACAACGCTGATTCCGTCGAGATGCCATAGGCCATCTCCGGCGTCGCGGTTCGCCCGAACGTCACGAGGCCCGCGCGCCGGAAGCGCTGCATCAGCGAGGAGTCGGCGCCAGCGACGTTACCGGCCGCCAGGCGGCTTCCCAGCTCCATCCGTCTCCCGGCCATGGCCACCGCGACGTCTTTGATCAGAAAAGGGACGCCGGCCAGTGGTGTGCTACCGGGGACAGGTTCGTCGTCGGTCAGCCATGTCTCCACAACCGCGTTGATCCGCGGATCAACTGCCTGTACAGCCTCGCGCGCGGCTGCCTCCAGCTCGGCGGGGAGTACCTCGCCCTTGGACACCAGCTCCGCCAGCCCGACCGCGTCGAAGCTCACGTACTCAGAAAGTTCCACTACCGCTCCCCGACAAGAACAATACCGTGAAGTGCCGAACGATACCCTACGGTATCGAAGGGGCCGGGCTGGTACCGTTGGAGAGGTCGTGAACGGCGCGATCGACCGGAGTGACGGAGTGGCCATGGCATCGACCCTCAGAAGGCCAAGCAGAGTGGCGAAGCTGCCTCCTCGTGAGCGCATTCTCGACGCGGCCGAAGAGCTCTTCCAGAGGGAAGGAATCCGGCAGGTGGGGGTCCAGACGATCGCCGACAAGGCCGAGACCACCAAAATGGCGATCTACCGGCATTTCGAGACCAAAGACGCACTGGTCGCGGAGTGGCTGCGGATCGTCGCCGCGGACTATCAGGCGGCCTTCGACCGCGTGGAAACCGAACACCCCGACCGGCCCGAGGAGCAGATTCTGGGCCTGGCCCGCTTCATCGCCGAGGGGCTGCCGTCGCTCTCCTACAGGGGCTGTCCGTTTATCAACTCCCTCGCCGAGCTGCCCGACCGCCTTCATCCGGCACGGCAAGTGATCGAGGACCACAAGGCCCACCAGACCCGCAGACTGATCGGCATGTGCACCCAAGCCCAGATGTCCGACCCCGGACAGGCCGCGGCCGAGATCACCTTCGTACTCGAAGGGGCGCAGGTCAGCACGCAGAACGGAAGCATCGATCAGACGGGAGACCGTCTGATGAAGATCGTCGAGGGAATCGTGGACCGGCACCGCTCCCACCTCGGCGCACACAGGGCGGCTGACTGACCGCCCGCGCCGCCCGCCCGGCCACCGCTCAACGTAGGCACGCGAGTGCGTCCTGGCTCGCCCGCTCACCTGGAAAGCGTCCCTGACCGGAACGGGCGGCCCTGCTCAGGCCGGCAAATGCAGGCTCGCACCACGGTCGACCACATCACCGCCGTCCGACTGGCCACCGGCCTGCGCAACCGGCCCCTGCACCGCACCGCCCAGAACGGCATCTGGCTGGAGATCGTGCGGATCGTACTCGACCTGTCGGCCTGGATGCCCATGCCCGCGCTGACCGGCACGGCCCGGCTCTGGGAGCCTCGCCGTCTGTGGCTCCCTCTGTTCACCACGGCCGGGCCAGTTCGTCTCCACCAGCCGCCGACTGATCCCCCGCCTGGCCCGGCACTGGCCCCTGGACCAGCCACCTTGCCGCCGCCCTCAACCAAGTCGCGCTCCCACCGAGCCCCGGCTGACCAGCAATTCCCCCGTCCCTACGACATCAGCCCGACACCGGAGCAGCGGGACCCGGCACTTCCCCGAAATGCTTATTCGTGCTTCGGGACCATGCGGTGCAGGCCTCTGCGGTCGTAGTAGCGGGTCATCGCGAAGCCGAAGAGGAGCGCGAGGACGAACCCGAAGGCGATCATGGTCCATCCCCGGGCCAGTCCCGCGTCCGCCCGGGCGTCGAAGTAGAGGATCGCCCGGACCCCGTCGGCGACCTGGCGGATGGGCTCGAAGGAGCCGAGGAACCGGTAGAAGCCCGGTACCGCTTCCAGGGGCACGGCCGCACCGGACGAGGGGAGGGCCAGCGCGATGAAGACGAACATCGCCACCAGCTGGCCGATCCCGCCGAAGGCGGCGTTGATGGCCTGGACGCCCAGCCCGACCGTCAGGCAGGCGCAGAAGGAGAACGCCCACAGCAGCACCAGGTGGGGGGCGTCCATGCCGAGGACGCCGATGGTGGCGACCATGATCAGCGTGGTGGTCAGCACGGACAGCCCGGCGGTCATGCCCATCTTCGCCAGGAGGGTGTGGGTGCGGTCGATGGGCACGGTGGGGTGACGGCTGTGCCAGGGCCCGATCTCCCCGTCCGCGTAGCCGAGGGAGGTGTCCACGCCGTTGTGGACGATGTTGGCGCTGATGAATCCGGCGAGCACCAGCAGGAGGGTGTAGTAGAAGGCGCTCAGCCCCAGCCCGCTGTGACTGCCGATGGGGTGGCCCACCTCGACGCGCACGTCGACCGGGTCGGCGAGGAGGAGGCGGAACCCGGGGGCCAGGTCGGCCGCGGCCTGCGACCGGGTCAGCTCCCGGCCGATCGACGCGGACGCCTGGCCCGCCGCGCGCTGGGTGATCCGCTGGGCCAGGGAGGAGCCCAGGCTGCCCATGCCCGGATTGGTCAGGACGGTCAGCCGGGGGCGCTCCGCGGCCTGCCCGGTCGTCAGCCGGCTCACGTCGGCGGTGAAGCCGGGCGGGATCACCAGCGCGCCGAACATCTTGCCGGACGCCAACGCGTCCTGTGCCCGATCCCGGCTCATCCGCTGCCATCGCACCTGGTCGTCCGGGGTGGAGGAGACGACGGCGGCACTGACCTGTGTGCCGAGGTTCCGGTCCTGGCCGGGCGGCGGCGCGCCGGTGTCGGCGTTCACCAGTGCGATGGGCAGCCGGTGCAGGCTGTCGGCCGGGGTGAGGATGCCACCCATGTACAGCAGCGACAGCACCAGGGAGACCAGGGCGCTCAGCACCGCGGGGGCGATCCACAGCTTCCACCGCCGCAGCACCCGCCCGGCCGAAGTGCCCGGGCCCGTCCCGGCGTCGCGTGCGGAACTCCCGGTTGCCATGCCACTCCACTGAGGTCGCCGACGGCGGTTCCGTCGCTGCGCGGATCACGGCACCGGACGGATACAGCCCCCGCCCCGTGCCCGTGGCGCAACCGACGTGCGCAGGTCGACCCTAGATCCCGAACAGACGAAGAGGACAAAGCGACACCAGGTGCACGAGACGGCTTCCTCCGGGCGAAAACGCGGCGGGAGAGGTCAGTGCCGCGCCGGAGGCGGCGGTCTCACACTCCACGGTCACCCGTCGGACCGCGGAAGGACGGGGCGTGCCCGAGGGCTGCGCCGCAGTCCCTGGCGAGACACGCCTCAGAACACCCAGCCGACCAGCGTGTAGAGGATCGCCCCCAGCCAGACGAGCCCGACGACGCCGCCGAGCAGCAGACCGAGCACCGTACGGCGCTGGTCGGGACGGAGGGGCGCGGTACGGACGGCTGTGCGAGAGGTGTTCATACGTGTCAGCCTGCCCAGCAGGACCCGGGAGCGCCATCCGTAGACGTACTCAGCTTTTTCCGCCGCCCCCGCCCGAGACCCCTCGGCCACTCCTCACGGGGCCGGCGGTCCTCGGTCAGGCCGGGCGGGCGGCACTCTCGCGTACCCAGGCGGGATCGGGGTTGACGTGCGGCCGGCCCGCCACGACGACGGTCGGCACCGTCTCGTCACCGCCGTTGGCCGCCCTCACCGCCGCCGCTCCCTGAGGGTCGCGCCAGATGTCGACCCAGTGCACGCGGGACGCGTGACGACCCAGCCGGAAGCGCAGCCTCAGGCAGTACATGCAGCCGGGCCTCCAGAAGACGACGGGACGGCCGTCCTCCGCGCTGCGACGCCGCGCCTCCAGCGCACCGATCGGCCTCGGGAAGACCAGCGGCGAGTGCACCACCGCGAGGAGAACGAAGCCCAGCAGGAACACGGCCGCCGTACCGAGGTCTCCCCCGGCGGCCGTCGCCGTCGCGACGGCCGCGCCGCAGAGCACGAACAGCACCGGCATCGTCCACACACGCCTCATGGCGACGCAGGCTAGCGGCGCGTCGCCGTGCGCGTCGAACCGGACCGCTCGTCCCCGGTCGCACGGAGCACTCAGGCGGTGGCTTCCCGCAGGGTCTGCCGGCACAGGGCGTCCGCCCTGCGGGTGCTCTCCGGCTGGCGGTAGCGGCCGGAGAGGCGGAGCGTGTGGGCACAGGCGTTGTCGAGACCGATGCGGTAGCCCACCGAGACGAAGACCGGGTTGGTGTTCTCCTGCGTGCGCAGCGCCCGTCCCACCACCTCCTCACCGTCCAGCAGCGGGGAGGAGTCACCGCGCCGGGGCCCGGGGGCCTCATAGGTGAAGGTGAACGGGTTCTTCCCGACGCCGATCACCGGCAGCCCGGTGAGCACTCCCAGGTGGCTGGCGAGCCCGAAGCGGCGAGGGTGCGCCAGACCGTAGCCGTCGCAGACGACGAGGCCGGGGTGGACTGACAGCTCTTCCAGGGCCTCCAGCACGGTGGGGATCTCCCGGAAGGCGAGCAGCCCGGGGACGTACGGGAAGGCGACCCGGCCGACGGCGGTGGCCTCCTCGACCGTCTCCAACGTCGCCGCGTCCAGCACGACGGCCGCCGCGACGACCACGTCCTTCTCCTCGTCGTAGGCCACGTCCACGCCGGTGACCAGCCCGCTTCCGGGCTCCGGACCCGCCTCGTCCAGGATCACCCGGCCGCGCAGGCGGTCCTGGACCGCCCGGGCCTCGGCTTCGTCAGCGGGGGTCTCATGGGCGGGTGTGGGGGAGGTCGTCATGTCCGGCAGCTTATGCGGTGACGGACGGGCCCGTGCCACACGGTGGAGCCATGGCCGGGCGCCGCCACCGCATCCCCGGGGCCGACGGCTCAGCGGCCGCCGGTCGCCGGTCGTGCGTCCCGTAGCCTGACGATCATGTTCGTACTCGAATTGACCTACACCGCTCCCCTCGAACGCCTGGACGCGCTGATGGAAGAGCACATCGCCTGGCTCGACGACCAGTACGCGGCGGGCGTCTTCATCGCCTCGGGCCGCAAGAACCCGCGGGACGGCGGGGTGATCCTGGCCGTCGGGGAGGACCGGGCGGCGATCGAGAAGGTCGCGGCGGCCGACCCGTTCACCGCACACGGCGTGTGCACGTACCGGATCACCGAGTTCATCGTGACGAAGACTGCCGACGCACTGGCCCCCTACAGCCAGGGGCTGCCCGGATAGTGCGGGGCCGCACCACTGTTCCGGACCGCCGCCCGGCCGGCCCCCTCCGCTGCTCTCCTTGCCCAGCAAGGGCGTTGACGTGTGCGCGCCGCCGACGGGACAGTAGGGTGACCGGGTGACCGCCCTGCCGGAGGACCGACCGCCCCTGCTCACCGAGGACGACCGCGAATCGGCGGTGCGGCGCCTGCGGGAGGCATACGCCGAAGGACACGTTGCGCACGAGCAGTTGGACGCGTGCCTCCAGCGGGTGCTCACCGCCCGGACGCACGGCGAGCTGAAGTCGGCGCTCGCCCCGCTCCCGGCACAGGAACCGGCCCCCGTGTCCACCATCGCCGCCGCCGGCGGGCGGATCAGGCGACACGGCGCCTGGCGGGTGCCGCGCAGACTGAAGGTCGAGTCCGCCTTCGGGAACGTCGATCTCGACCTGTCCCGGGCGGTCATCGACCATGCCGTGGTCGACATCGAACTGCGGCTCGGCACCGGCAGGGCCCGCATCACGGTGCCGCGCGACGCGGTCGTGGACTTCGAGGGGCTGCGCACCGGGTGGAAGGACGTGCTCCACAGACCGCGCCGGGCCTCCCGCACCGGCGGGCCCACCGTCCGGATCACCGGCGCGCTGGAGTTCGGGCTGTTGAAGATCCGTCACGCGCGTCGCTGAGGGGCCGCCCGCCCCGTCGGGGCGCCACCGGGCCGGGCTGGCAGACGACGGTGTCGTACGAACCGGTGCCGACCCTGCGCCAGGTGCACCCGGCGTTCAGGGTGAGAAGGGCGCCGGCCGGGCCGGTCACCAGCGCCACCAGCCGTCTCGCGCTCCGTCTGGCCTTCGTGGCGCTGCACACGGCCCACGAGAGCGGGCCGGTCCAGGGTGCATCGGCGGAGACCGGGCAGGAGAGCACAAGCGGCACGGGGCGAGCGGGACCGGAGACTTCCGGTGACGCAGCTCACGCCGCGTGCCGGTGCACGGATCGTGGAGTTCCGTCGTCTACTCCACTGCCGGGAAGCGTTCACCCAGCGCGAGAGGGAGCAGGCCTTGTCCAGCGTAATCGAGCAGTCCGTGCAGGCCCGCATGGTCGCGTCCGCACCGCGGATGGAAACCCTGCCCGCCACTCTGCAGTACGACCGCGGCCACCCCTTCGCCGTCCGCATGGCGTTCCCGGCCCCGGCGACCCTGGAGGGCACAGAGGTCTCCTGGGAGTTCGCCCGCGAACTGCTGACCGTCGGGGTCGACTCCCCCGCCGGGCAGGGTGACGTACGGGTGCGGCCGTTCGGGTACGAGCGGACGGTGCTGGAGTTCCACGCGCCCGAGGGCATCGCGATGGTCCATGTCCGCACCGATGAGCTGCGTCGTTTCCTCCAGCGGGCGCAGGAGCTGGTGCCGGTGGGCGAAGAGCACCGGTATCTGGATCTGGACGGGAGCCTGACCGAACTGCTGGGCGGTTCCCGCTGACGCCGCCCCATGGGGGAGCAGCCGGGTGGGCCCGCGGGGAGGCACGGCCCTGAACGCGGTCGCCCGGCCCGCGTTCCGGCTCCACCCGTCTTTGACACCCACGTCAGCCGTGCCCCTCCTCCCTGCCTCGAGGGCCCCGGGGTCCGGGCGCCCCGCGCGGCGCCGGAGGCCGCGGGCGGACGGCAGTGCGACGACACGGCATGGGCACCTTCGGGTGGTTTACGGGCTGTTCGCCGACCAGGCCGCGAGGTGCCAGAAGAATTCCTTCCGGGGTCGCGCCCTGCGGCCCGGGGAAGGATGGTGCGCATCGATGAGTGCGACACGACGGAACGTTCTGGGCGCCGCTCTGGCCGCGCCCCTGCTGGCGCAGTTCGCGGGGACGGCGTCCGCGGCGGACCGGAAGTACGGCACGGTCGCCGACGGCTGGGTCGAGATCCGGTGGACCGAACAGGTCCAGGCCGAGTTGGACCGGCTGGGAGCGGTGGTCGAGGCCGAGGCCCCAGCCGTGCTGGTCGAGTCCGCCGGTGATCCGGCGGTGCGGTTTCCCGTGCGGTCCGGAGCCGGCGACCCCTCACTGACGCAGCTCCCGAAGGCCGAGGGCAGGGGTGCTCTCGACGGGGGCGTCTCGGTGCGCACACAGCTGGGCAACGTACGGCTAACCGAGCTGGAGGGCGCGTTGCACGGCGCACTGGCCTCGGGAAGGTGCCGGGTCAACGGCGTCACCGTCGAGCACAGCCCCGCCCTGCGGTGCGGTGCGGAAGACGGGAAGCTCACCACCGACAAGGCTCCGGTGGGGATGCCCCTCAAGGTCAGGCTCAGTGAGGTGCCGCTGTACGCCACCTCTGAGCTGCTCGACGCGTATGCCGCGACGTTCGGCGCGTCCCCGTTCAGCGACGGCACGGTGCTGGGATACGTGACCGTCGCCGGCGTGTACACCCCGCCGAAGCCGTGAGGTGAGGTCCGGGCCCGGGTTCAGAAGCCCGGGCCCGGGCTCGGGAGGTCTCCAGCCGGTTCTCTCGGCCGGGCGGGGACGGGGAGGGTGCCTCCGAAGCGGCGCTGACGGCCGGCGTAGACCGTGATCGCCTCCCGTAGCTGTTCCAGGCCGAAGCGGGGCCAGGGGGTCGGATCGAAGATCATCTCGGCATAGGCCAGATGCCACGGCAAAAAGTTGCTGATGCGCTGCTCACCGGAGGTGCGGATCAACAAGTCGACATCCGGAAGGCCGGGCGCGTACAGGTGCCGCTCCAGGTCGGCCGGACCGACGGCCTCGGGCCGGATCGCCCCGGCGACTGCCTCCGCGGCCAACGCGCGGGCGGCCTCGACCAGTTCCTCGCGCCCTCCGTAGTCGACGCAGACGGTCAGTGACAGCCTCTCGTTGCTCGACGTCATGCTCTCCGCCAGGGTCAGAGCGGAGGCCAGCGACGGATCGATCCGGTCGCGCCGCCCGCACCAGCGCATCCGCACCCCCAGGTCGTGCAGCCACTCCGCGCCCCGGCCCAGCGCATCGCCCATGGTCTCGAACAACGTGTCCCGTTCGTCCTGGGAACGGTCCCAGTTCTCGGTGGAGAAGGCGTAGAGCGTCAGGTGCCGCACCCCCAGCCGCAGCGCGGCGTTGACCAGGCGCAGAGCGGACCACTGGCCCGCCTGGTGACCCCGGACGGCCGGCTGCCCCTGTTCCCGGGCCCATCGCCGGTTGCCGTCCATGATGACCGCGACGTGACCCGGCACCGTGTCGACTCCCAGGTGCGGCCATACCGGGCGGTGAGGGTCCCCGTCGGCGGACACCAGAGGCTGAAGACCCTGCGTGAAGACCCGCGCCTGCCTCAGAGCGGCCTCGTCGAACTGCAGGTGGACGCCCAGGACCAGCAGATGCAGGAACGGCTGGTACTCGGGCCGCACCGACCCCGCCACCGGAGCCGCCTGTTCGAGCAGGACGTTCCAGCGGCCGAGTTGCACGCGCACCAGTTCCGTCAGCGCCTCGGGGCGTTCACCGCGGACGAGATCGCCCACCTCCAGCCCCCGGGCCCGCAGATCGGCGCGCGGGAGATAGCAGCGGCCGGCGGCGAGGTCCTCCGCCAGGTCCTCGAAGGTGTCCGCCATCTGGGCCGCCTCGCCCAGCAGGGAGAGCATCGCCAGCGCCTCCGGCCCCCTCACTCCCAGCAGCGGGCCCCACAGCTCGAAGGTCGCGCCCCCCGTTCCCCTCAGATACCGCCGGTGGTCCTGGAACGTCTCGAAGAAGGGCGGACTGACGCAGTCGGCCTCCAGAGTGCCCAGAAGCTCCTCGATCACCCCGCGGTCGAGCTCCCATCGCTCGACCGTGTCCACGAACGCCCGCAGTTCCGGATGCCCGCTCTTCCCCGAGCGGAGCCCCTCACGGGCGGCGGCACACCAGCGGGCGAGGCGGCGCTCGCGTTCTGCCGCGGTTCCGCCTCTGTCGGCGATGGTGTCGGTCCGCAGGACGAAGCCGGTGATGGCGTGCATGGGAGGGCGGACCTGCGCGGGCAGGAGTTCGGTCGCCCGCCACATCGGCATGTGGTGCTGTCTGGCCAACGCCTCGCATCGTGCGTAGGACTCGTGCAGAGCGGACGAGCCGGACCATGTCTCCTCGCGCGCCATACGCGACCTCCCCATAGGCCTGAGGGAGGAAGCCTCCCTGGTCCCTAACGACACGTCGACCGCCCGGTTCCGGGTGTGACGACGTGACGTGGTCGGCGAGGAAGGGGCGGGAGCGCCCCCGGCCCGCAGCTGGTGACGCCGGGGAAGCAGTGCCGGTGCGGCAGGGCGGTCGGCACGTTGCCGTCACGCGCTGCGACCCGTGGGGCCGCGACCGTCTCTAGGGTCGTGTCCTGCGCCCGGTCGTCGTCGTTGCACGGCTGGGCCAAGGTGGGCTCTCCCGTCGCCGGGGGCGCGGTCGATGAGGTCGAGGCTGGATGCGGTCAGGCGAGGCCCGGTGACAGGCCGGCGCGGAAGGAGGCGGTGGGCGTGGAGGGTGGAGCGGTGAGTGCGGGCGGGCCGGTGTTGGACGTGCGGGATGTGCACAAGAGCTATCGGCGGCGTCCTGTCCTGCGGGGGACGCTCGAGGTGCGTCCGGGCCAGTTGGTGGGCGTCGTCGGTGAGAACGGGGCCGGCAAGAGCACGCTGTCGCGCGTGCCGCGCGGTGAAGCACGCTGGGCGTGGCTGCTCAGCGACGGCGGCGAGCCCCGGAACTGGATGCTCGTGCTGGCCCCGCTCCTGGGCTGGCGGGCCGACAGCTGGGCCGGCCTGGGCTGGGGGGCGTTCGCCGCGTTGTTCACCGCGGTGGGGCCGACGTTGGTCCTTCACTTCGGTGAGAGCCGCCGGTACTGGGGCGACCGGCGCATGCGGCGCAGACAGGACCGCCTCATGGCCGCCCCCGGGGTGATGGCCTGCGTCCTCACCGCCACCGCACTGCTGTACGCGGGGGGCGCCCCCGCGGAGGTGACCGCGCTGGTGACGGCGATGGCCTCCGTCCTCCTCGCCCTGCTGGCCGTGACGTTCTTCTGGAAGGTGTCGGTGCATTCCGCTGTCGCCTCCGGGGCACTCGCCATCCTCGTGACCGCCTTCGGCCCGTGGGCGCTCGCGCCGGCCCCGGTGATCATGCTGATCGGCTGGTCCCGTGTCCGGCTGCGCTGCCACACCACCGGCCAGGTCCTCGCCGGAACGCTGATCGGCGCGGCGGTCGGCGCCCCCCTCTACACGCTGCTGGGATGAGACGGATGGACCAGTTCCCCGGGCCGAGCCCTGCTGATCTCGTCATGCTCAGGGCCGAACAGAGGGCGCGCCACCCGGACGCGAACATGACGGTCGGGGCGGTGCTGCACCTGAGCGGTCCGCCGCCCGATCTCGCGGGCCTGCGCGAGCACGTCACCGCTCGCCTCGACACGCTGCCCTGTCTGACGCACCGCGTGGCCGGCGAGGGGCCGACCGCGCGGTGGGAGGCCGCCACCCCGGAGATGACCTGGCACGTCCGGTCCGGACAGGTCGGGGGCGGACAGGAGGTTCTCCGAGAAGTAGTGGGCCGCCTGGTGCGAGAAGCGTGGCCGGAGGACGCCCCGGCCTGGCGCATCGTCCTGCTGCACGGTCACGTGCCCGACGGGTTCGCGCTGCTGTACCTCACCCACCATGCCGTCCAGAACGGCGCCAACACCGCCACGGTCCTGGAAACGCTCTTCGGGCCGCAGCCACCAGGCCAGGAGCACTCCCTGCTCGCCCGGGGCGTCCCTTCGGCCGCCCGGCCCCGTGCGCGCCAGGTCGCGCACAGCGCCGCGGTCCTGCTGCGGGGCGCAGGCCGGCACCGTCTGTGGCAGTCCGCCGCGCATCCGCTGTCCAGCCGGCGTCATCTGCTGTGGGTCCACGTGCCCTCCGGCAGCCTGCGCGCCGCGGCACGCGCCGGCGCGGCCAGCGCCAACGACGTCTACCTCACCGCTCTGGCCCACGCGGTCGCCCACTGGGCCCGGGAGTTCTGGCCCCGCGCCGCCCGCCCGACCCTGCCGGTGCTGGTACCCGTCAACCTGCGCACGCCCGACGAAGTCGCGGTGCCCGGCAACCGGGTGTACCCGGTACGGATCGACCTGCCCGGCTCTCCGATGACGGTCGGCGAGCGGCTGGCGCGGACGCGAGGTCTCACCCGTGGGCTGAAGGCCGCTGGACACAAGACCGTACTGAGGGCCGCCATCACCCGCCTCCCCCGAAGGCTGCTCCAGCGTCTCGTGGACGTGAGCACGGCCCCGGGCCGGCTCACCGTCTGCGCCTCCAACCTGGTGATGCGTCAGCGGCTGGACTACGGTGACGCGGCGGTGCAGCGCATCGACCCCATCATCTGCTGCCCTCCCGGCGTGCCCCTCGCCGTCGTGGCGATGACCTACGGCGACACGACCAGCGTGTGCTTCCGCATCGACACCGCCCTCCCCGGCGCCGACACCCTTCCCGACCGCTGGCGCCAAGCCGTTGCCGATCTTACGGCCCGGGCCACGCGTACCGCGGACCGTGACCCCCCACCGGCCGGGCAGGGCAGGTCGGTGGTGCGATCGCTGGTCATCCGGCTCGCTCGACGCTCCACAGCGGCAACCGCTCGAAGAAGCTGACGGCCTCCTCCCGCCACCGCGGACGCCACTCGGCGGCCACCGCGGACGCCTGCTTCGCGTAAGTCCGCATGTCCGCCCGCATGCGGTCCGCCACGCCGCGGCGTTCGCCGATCTCCCGGACGGCGGCGATCGTCCCGGGCGTGCAGGCGGGATCGCCCAGCGCGGTGTCCACCACGCGCCGCTCGGCGTCGTCGACGGCCGCGAGGAGGGCGCGGAGGGTGTAGGTGTGCCTGCCGTCACGCAGGTCGGTGCCGACCGGTTTGCCCATGGTGCCCGCGTCCCCGAACAGGTCCAGGTAGTCGTCGCGCATCTGCCCGCAGATCCCCACCAGCCGCGCGTACTCGCGCAGCTCCCTCTCGAAGAGCTGCGGCTGTTCGCCCGCGGCCAGCAGACCGAGCTGAAGGGGGGCGAGGATCGAGTAGCGGGCGGACTTGTAGTCGGCCACGCAGTGCAGGACCTCCTCGTCCGGCGCGGTGGCGAAGTCGCGTTCCAGGTCGATGATCTGCCCCACGAACGTGTCGGCCGCCGCCCGTGTCTGCACCTCGACCATGGACTGCCGCATCCCGGCGGGCATCTTCGCGTCCAGCAGGACCCGCAGCGACAGGGCCAGGGCGAGGTCGCCCGCGAGCACCGTCAGCCCCAGGGCCGCCTGCGGGCGGTCGGGAAACCGCCGGCGGTAGGCGTAGTAGGTGGACGGGCCCCCGCGGCGGACGGGGCTGTCGTCGATGAGGTCGTCGTGCACCAGGCCGTGGGTCTGCAGCAGTTCGATGCTCAACGCGGCGGCGTCCAGGCCCTCGACGGGCCCGTCCGTCACCAGGCGCGTCGCTTCCCGCAGCAGCGCGACCCGCATCCGCTTCCCGCCCCGCAAGGACAGCTCACGCAGCAGGTCGAGGCACTCCGGGGCGAACCGGCTGAACGACGGCGCATCGAACTGGGTGCTCAACGTGGCGAAGTACTCCTCGAACAGTGTGGTGAACCAACGCTCGTATCCGCTGACGCGCTCGAGGAACCGCTGCTGGCTCATGACACATGCTCCTGCTCGTGAATCGGGTGACATCAGGTAGGGGTGTGACGATAACGGCCGGTACCCGGGGTCCACGGCCGGGGTCAGGAGGTGTACTGGGTGGCCCTGGCCGCCAGACCACGCAGAGCGCGGTCCGCGGCCGGCGGGAAGCCGGCTTCGTCCAGGACGCTCAGCACGTGCGTGTACCGGGAGGCGATCATCCGCTCGGTCTCCTTCCGCGCCCCCGTCGCCCGCAGAATGCCCCGGATCTCCGCCGCTTCGCGCTCCTGCAGGTCGGCACGGCCCACCAGGCGCCCGAGCCGTTCCCGCTGGACCGGGTCGGCCATGCGCAGTCCCAGCGCCAGCAGAACGGTCCGCTTCCCCTCGCGCAGGTCGCTCAGCCCCGGCGCGCCGACGCCGTCCGGGCTGCCGAAGACGTCCAGCAGGTCATCCCGCAGCTGGAACGCCTCTCCCAGGGGCAGGCCCAGCCTGGTGAAGGCGTCCATCACCGCTCCACCGGCCCCGGCCACGGCGGCCCCCAGCTGAAGCGGCCGCTCGATCGTCGCGGCAGCGGTCTTGTGACGGACGATCCGCAAGGCCGCCTCGACGTCGTCAGCGCCCCGACCGGTCCCCATGACGTCGAGGTACTGCCCGTACATCACCTCCTCCAGCATCGCGTCGTACCACCCGTGCACCGACCCCTCCCGCCCCGGCTCCAACCGGGCGGTGTGCAGCAACTCCTGCGCCCACACCAGCGCGAGGTTGCCCACCAGCAGCGCGCCCCCCGCGCCAAGCCGCTCGGCCCGCGCCCCCTCACCGAGCCGGGCGCTCACCACGCGGTGGACCGCGGGCCGGCCGCGGCGGCTGGCCGAGTCGTCCATGATGTCGTCGTGGATGAGGGCGAAGGCCACGAACAGCTCCAACGACGCCGCCACCCGCACCGCCTGCGCCGCGTCCCCGTGACCGCCGGCGGCATGCCAGCCCACCACGCACAGCAGTGCCCGGATGCGCTTGCCGCCCGCCGCCAGGAAGTCGCGAAGGGTCTGCACCACCTCCGGCGGGTACCCCCGGCAGGCCGCTGCCCGGGCCTTCTCCGTCAGGAAGTCCTCAAGGGCCGCATCGACCCGCTCTCGCACCGCACGCAGGTCGACCGCTTCCGCGTCGACCACACTCGAGGTCACCGGTTCACCGCTCCCCGCCGGCCGGGACCCCGCCCAGGGCGTCCGGAGCGACGGAGTCGTCGTGGCCGCGGCCCGGAGCGCGGCGCTGATGAGAGCGAGAGCCGCCGTCGGGCCACGTCACCCGTTTGATCTGCATGACCGGCCCAACGACCCGGCCCGCCGAAGAACACGCTTGCTGGCCTGCGGGGGGATACGCCGGCCCACCAGGCGGGAGCCCGCCCCACCCCGCCCATGGACTGCGAACGCTCCCGGTCCCGTCGCCGTCGGCCGGCACGCGCGCTCCTGTGCCACGGGGGCCGCGTCGACCACGGCCCGGTATCCGCGCCGGGATACGGGGCAGGAGGAGGGCGAGAGCTGAGCCCGGGGCGCGTCCGGGGCCGAGCCGGGAGTGACAGGCTCCGGATCGGTGAAGGAAGGGCTCGATCAGCCCCCCGCGCCCTCCTGCGAACGCCCCCGTCAGGGCGGATGACCGTGGGTAGTCGGGCGTCTTCGGGAGCCGGCTTGGCTTTGCCCTTACGGCCGCCTTAACCTACGGTCACGTAACCTACGAAGCCGTAGGTAATTCTCCCGTCCCCAGGAGCTCCCCGTGACGATCACCTCTCCCCACCTCGGCAGTTCGAAGGCGTGGACCGACGCCCAACTGTTGTACGCGCTGGAAGAGGTGGTGGAGAAAGAACTCAACCGCCATCTCAAGGTCGCCAAGGACTGGATGCCGCACGAGTACGTCCCGTTCTCCGACGGACGCAACTTCCCCGGCGTCTTCGAGGACGGCGAGGCCTGGTCGTCCGACCAGTCCAAGGTCACCGACATCGGCAAGATCGCCCTCGTGGTGAACCTGCTGACCGAGGACAACCTCCCCAGCTACCACCACGAGATCGCCTCGCTCTTCGGCCGCGACGGCGCGTGGGGCACCTGGGTGCACCGCTGGACGGCCGAGGAGGGGCGCCACGGCATCGTGATGCGCGACTACCTCCTCACCTCGCGCGCCGTGGACCCGGACAAGCTGGAGCAGTTCCGCATGACGCACATGGCGGAGGGCTTCGAGTCGGACAACCGGCACTCGATGCTGCACTCCGTCGCCTATGTCGCGTTCCAGGAGCTGGCCACCCGCGTGTCGCACCGCAACACCGGCCACCAGTCCGGCGATCCGGTGTGCGACCGGATGCTGGCCCGGATCGCCACCGACGAGAACCTGCACATGGTCTTCTACCGCAATCTCCTGGGCGCTTCCTTCGAGCTGGCCCCGGACCTGACGATGCAGGCCGTGCGCGATGTCGTCGTCGACTTCCGGATGCCCGGTCACGGCATGCCCGGGTTCGAGCGGGCCGCCGCGCAGATGGCGATCGGCGAGATCTACAACATGCGCATCCACCACGACGACGTGATCCAGCCCGTGCTGCGGTATCTGAAGGTGATGGACATCGACGGGCTCGGCCCGGAGGGCCTGAAGGCGCAGGAGGAACTGGGCCTGTACATGAGCGGGCTGGACAGCGAGGCGTCGAAGTTCGACGAGAAGCTCGCCGCCCGCAAGGCCAGGATGGTGGCGCGCGGCCGGGCCTGATCCGGAGTCGCCGTCCGCCGCTCGCCGCCGCCCGTGGCCCGGCCCGTCAGCCGACGGGCGCCCGGGCGTCGGCGCGGACGGTCCCGGCGGCGGGCTCGGCGAGGACGACGGCCGACGCGGGTGTGGCCGTGTGTGATGCGCGGCACCGCCGAGACCTCCGCGGTACAGGCTCCCGGCGCCGGCGCCCGCGTCAGGGCCGGCGCCCGCGGAGACGCGGCCCGCTCCTGCGACCTCGACTCGCCCTCCGTACGGCGGCGTTGCGGGCCTCCGGTGCGCACGCTCGACGTGGCGGGAGGACGCCGGGGCGCACGCCGCCGTTCAGCCCCGGTCGTAGGTCCTTCTGCGCAGCCGCTCGCGCTCCTTCTCGGAGAGGCCGCCCCAGACGCCGAACCGCTCGTCGTTGGCGAGTGCGTACTCCAGACATGCCAGCCGCCCCTCGCAGGCGTTGCACAACTGCTTGGCCTCGCGTGTGGAGCTGCCCGGGGCCGGAAAGAAGAACTCCGGCCCGGCCTGCGCGCACAGCGCGGACTCCTGCCAGCCGAGCGCGTCGTCGGTCACGGTGTTGATCAGCATGCGACCCACCGTGCCCGGCCGCGATAAACGACCGGTCAACGTCTCATCAATCCGCACCGCGGCGGGGCGTCTCGACGGCGGTCATCCCATCGGCCGGGGCTTGATCACCGCGAAGACCGCTCCGTACGGGTCGGCGACGTTGGCCATCGTCCCGACACCGGGCACCTCCATCGCCGCCAGCGTCTCCGAGCCTCCGAGGCGCTTGGCCTCGGCCACGGTGGCGCCGACGTCGGCCACGTCGAAATACGGCAGCCAGTGCGGCCCGCGGGCGGCTTCGGAGGGGACGTCGCCCATCCGCACAAGGCCTCCGAACGCCGCCTCGGGGCCGGCTCCCGCCGGGTGGACGGTGGTGTAGGCGTAGTCGGTGCCCTCCACCTTCAGCTCCTCGGTCTGCCAGCCGAAGACGCTGCGGAAGAAGGCGGCCGCCGCAGGGACGTCCGGGGTGTACAGCTCGGCCCAGAGGAACGACCCCGGCTCCTGGACGACGCCGAAGCCGGTGTGCCCCTTCGGTTGCCACACGCCGAAATACGCCCCGGCCGGGTCCGTGAAGCCGCCCATGCTGCCGAAGTCGAGGACGTCCATCGGCTCGAACGCGGCGCTCCCGCCCGCCCGTGCGACCGCATCGGCGGTGGCGGCGACGTCGGGCGAGCGGAAGGAGACCGACCAGGCGCTCGGGGACCCGTCCTCTGCCACCGTCATCACCCCGCCGGTGTACCGGCCGCCCAGGGTGAACATCCCGTACCCCCCGACCTCGGGGCCGCCGGGGACCAGGTCCCACCCGAACAGGCCCTTGTAGAAGGCGGCGGCCCCGCCGAGATCGGGCGTGCCGAGATCCACCCAGTTGGGCGCTCCGTCGGGAAAGGCGGGGCTGGTCATCGCGTGCTCCTCCATCGGTGCGGGTGGCGCGGCTCGCGCGGCGGTGCCGTGGTCTCCCCCTCCTGTCGAGTCTCGCACCGGACGCCGACCACCGCAGTCCACGCGGGGCCGGCGGGGCCGCTCCCGCCCGCCCGGCCGTCCACGCGTTCCCGACGGCGGCCGCTCCTGCCACACCCTTCAGCGTGGGCGCCGTCTACGGGCCGGGGTCGGACGCCGGGGCGGAGCGGCGCGCCGGGGGCCGCCGTGCCCCGGCCCGCGCCGTCGCCGTCGCGGTCAGTGCCGGTGCTCGGCCGCTTCCTCGCCGCCGGGCTCGCCCTTCGCGCCGCCCTTCTCGGCCCCGCCCGACGCGTGGTGGGGTTCGTGGCCGGGGATGGTCCCGTCCGGCTTCCTGACCAGCAGCAGCCCCGCCATGCCCATGTCGGAGTGGCTCTGCACATGGCAGTGGTACATCCACGCCCCCGCACCCGCGCGCTCACCGGCGATGAACTGGAAGCCGAAGGAGTCCGCGGGCCCGCAGATCTTGTTGTCGATCACCCGGCTGGGGTCGTCGGGGCCGGTCAGCAGGCCGGTCCGGTTGTCCGCCCAGCGGTGACCGTGGATATGGAACGTGTGGTAGTACTCACCGTGAGTGATCACCACGATTTCGAGCCGGTCGCCCACCGTGGCCTCGAAGTCGGGCCCTTCGTGACCGGCCCTGTTGTTGATCGTCATGTCGTTGAAGACGATCGTGAGTGTTCTGTCGGGCAGGATGTCGCCCTGACGGCGCACGACGACCGGACCGTAGAGCCCCCTGCGGATGCCGCCCGTGCCGTGGTCCGTGCCGACGACGTGGTCGTGGTAGTGCCAGTAGCCCGCGCTTCCCGGCTCCCAGGTGCCGTCCTTGCGACGGCCCGGGGCGTGGGTGCGCCAGGTGTACGTGCGGGTGCCGCCGGGCCCAACATGGCTCCTGTTCAACCGGGTGCCGTCGCTGGCGATGTCGTAGTCGACGCCGTGGACGTGGAGGCTGGCGTCGACGTCGGTGAGGTTCTCGAATTCGATGTGCAGGGTGTCGCCCTCGTTGATCTCGATGAGCGGACCGGGGATCGAGGCCTTGCCCCTCTCGAAGCCGTAGCCGAGCTGTCCGTCCGGCAGCTTCTCCGCGTACATCCTCAGGTGGCGCACCACGCCGCCGGCCGGGGCGGTGCGCGGCGGGAGCTCGGCGGAGGTCGCTGCGGCCGCGCCGAGCGACAACGATGTCACGCCCGTTGCCGCCGCAGCCGCGCCACCGGCCAGCATCCGCCGGCTGAAGGTCCTTCGGTCCATGTCGAACTCCCCACTGCGTACCGGAAACTGGCGGCTGTTCGGAGACGGAGGGGCCCACGGAACCCCGGGACGGGCCACACCGTAGCGGGGGCGCCGCCGTTTATCCACATCCAGGACAAAGTTCGTGCGATTGCCGCCACGAGGCTTGGCGGACCGCGAAAAGAGGTCTAGCTTCGTGCGCTGTCGCAGTATACGAACAGGCAGTGACGAAGAGTGAGCAAGCGACCGTCACCGACAGGTGCAAGCGATCTCAGAGGGGTGGGTGACCACATGCAGCGTGCACCGCATCGCCGGTCCAGAACACGACGCGGCCTCGCGGCGGTCGTGGCGGCCGGCGCGCTGACCGTATCCCTGCTGAGCGGCAACGCCGCCGGCGTGAGCACATCACCGAGTCCGGAGCTGGTGGCGAGGATGGCGACAACGTTGTCCCTGCCCACCCCTCCGGGCGCCGCCGGAAAGGTCAAGGTGTTGGTCTTCCACGCCTCGGCGGGCGAAGAGGCGCCGTACACGAACGCCGGGATCGCGGCGATCGAGCGGATCGGGCTGACCGGCCCGGAGGCCGGGCGCTTCACCACGGTGGCCACCGCCGACGCCGGCGTCTTCACCAACGGCAAGCGGCTCGGATCGTTCCACGCGGTCGTCTTCCTCACCGGCGGCGGGGACGTCCTCGACCCGGAGCAGGAGGCGGGCCTGGAGGCGTACATGGAGGCGGGAGGCGGCTTCCTCGGCATCCATGACGCGGCGCGCACGGAGCCGTACTCGGACTGGTTCACCGGACTGGTGGGAGCACGCCCGAAGGCGGACAGCCCGGCTGCCGTGCAGCGGGCGACCGTGGAGATCGGGGACCGGGTGCACCCGGCCACCAAGAACCTGCCGCTGGAGTGGAAGCGTCCCGACACGTGGCTGAACTGGGTGGAGAACCCCTCCGGTGACGTGCACACCGTGGCGCGGGTGAGGGAGTCGACGTACGATCCGGGGGCCGGCGGCAACGGCTGGGACCACCCGGTCTCCTGGTGCCGCGACTACGACGGCGGCCGGTCCTTCTACACGGCCATGGGCGGCACGGCGAACAGCTTCGCGGAGACCGACTTCCGCGACCACCTGCGCGGCGCACTCGCCTGGACCAACCGGACCTCGCAGGCCGACTGCAAGGCGACCATCGACGCCAACTACACGGCCGAGCGGCTCACCCGGCCCAACCAGCCGGGCCTAAACGACCAGATCGGGGAACCGCACGGCCTGGTCACCGCACCGGACGGGCGCGTCTTCTACATCGGGCGCGGCGGTGCCGACAGCTCCAGCCCGGTCGTCGTCGACTGGAACGACCCCGACATCGGCAAGGGCAGGGGCGAGGTCCACGTCTACGACCCGAAGACCGGGCAGGTCACGCTCGCGGGCGCGCTGGACGTCTTCGGCAACAAGGGCGGCGGCGACGAACTGGTCAAGGTCGAGGAGGGGCTGCTCGGCATCGAGCTGGACCCGGACTTCGGCTCCAACGGGTGGGTGTACCTCCACTACACCCCGCACGCGAAGATCGACCGGGTCAAGCGCATGGCCACCCGCCAGGTCTCGCGCTTCCGGTTCGACTCGGCGGCGAACAGACTGGACCTCTCCTCCGAGCGGGTGCTGCTCGACTGGCCCGTGCAGATCCACAGTTGCTGCCATGCGGGCGGCGGCATGGCATGGGACTCGAAGGAGAACCTGTACATCGCGACGGGTGACAACAACTCCTCCGGCTTCAGCGGTGGTTACTCCGGAAACAACCCGGAGCCGACCTACAAGGGCGTCGCCTTCGCCGACGCCCGGCGCACCGCGGGCAACACCAACGACCTCAACGGCAAGATCCTGCGCATCCACCCTGAGGACGACGGCGCCTACACACTGCCCGAGGGCAACCTCTTCACCGGGCGGGAGCCGGACGAGGGCGGCGGGAAGACCCGCGGCGAGATCTATGTGATGGGCGTGCGCAACCCGGCCCGGATCTCGGTCGACCCCGCGACCGACACGCTGTACGCGGGCTGGGTCGGCCCGGACGCCGGTGAGCCGAGCACCACGTGGGGGCCGGCGAAGTACGACACGTTCGCCGCGATCACCGAGGCCGGCAACCACGGCTGGCCGTACTGCATGGGCAACAACCAGCCCTACCGGGACCGCAATCTGCCCGACCCGTCCAAGCCCCTGGGCTGGTACGACTGCGACGCCCCGAGGAACGAGTCGCCGCACAACGACGGTCTGGTCAAGCTGCCTCCGGTGACCCCGAACACCATCTGGTACTCACCCCAGGGCGGCGGGGTCGACTACCCGCGCGACGCCGACGGGGTGCCGAGCTACCGGACCGAGGAGCAGCGGGAGTTGCTGCCCTGGCTCAAGGGCGGGGGGCAGGCCACGATGAACGGCCCGGTCTACCGCTACGACGCCGAGAGCGGGTCCGCCGTCAAGTGGCCCGCCTACTGGGACGGCAAGTGGTTCGTCGGCGACTTCTACGACGGCGCTCAGCCCCGGCACGCGGTGATCACCGACCCGAGGACGGCGGGCAAGGGCGGACTGCCCACCCACGCCGAGTCGTTGAGAAGGATCATTCCGGTCGGGCCCGACGGGGTCCGCAACCTGATGGACTGGAAGTTCGCGCCGGACGGCTCGCTGTACGTCCTCGACTACGGACGCGGCTTCTTCACCTCCGACTCCAAGTCGGCGCTGTGGCGCGTGACGTACAAGGGTGGCGGGGCGACCCCGGCCGCCGAGGACCTCGTAGACAAGGCGGCAGCGCAGTGAGACACCCCCTGTCCCCCGCACGACGGCGGCATCGTCCGCTCAGCTTCTGGACGGCCCTGCTGGGCTCGCTCCTGATGGTTCTCGGGCTGACCTCGACCGCCGCGTACGGCCGGGAGGGCGGCCGGCCGGCGGCCGCGGAGCAGGTGCTGACGTGGACCGCGGGTGATCCGATCGACCGCTATCTGACCGCGCCGCAGACGGCGGTGGCGGGGCGGGCGACCATCGTCTTCGAGAACAGCACGGCGACCGGCAACACGACGAGCATGCCGCACACGCTGACGTTCGGCGTCTCCGACCCGGAGTTCAACGACGACGTCCAGCTGAACATCCTGGCCAACCCGGGCGACGCCGAGGGCGGCAGGCACAGCGTGGAGGTCACGCTGACGCCCGGCCGCTACTTCTACCACTGCACGATCCCCGGCCACGGCCGGATGCAGGGCGTCCTGACCGTCACCGAGGGCGGCGGCGAGGACACCGACGCCCCCGCGACCTCGGCGGAGGTCGACGGCGACCGGAACGGCGACGGCGCGTACATCGGGCAGGCCACGGTCACCGTGGCGGCGACCGACGAGGGCTCCGGCGTCGACACCGTCGAGTACGCCCTCGGGGCGGACGGCGACTGGCAGCCCTACGCCACGCCCGTCGTGGTGAACGGGGTCGGCGACCACACGGTCCGCTACCGGGCCACCGACCGGGCGGGCAACGCGGCGGCGGAGAAGTCCGTGCACTTCACGGTCGCCGCGCCGCCGACGGACGACGAGACGCCGCCGGAGACCTCGGCGACCGTCTCGGGCGAACGGGACGCGGACGGCGCGTACCTGGGGATGGCGACGGTCACCGTGACCGCGTCCGACACGGGCTCCGGCGTCAACGCCATCGAGTACGCCCTCGGGGCGGACGGCGACTGGCAGCCCTACACCGCGCCGGTGATGGTCCACGACACGGGCGAGCACCGGGTCCGTTACCGGGCGGAGGACCGGTCGGGCAACGTCGCGGACGAGAAGGCCGTCGACTTCACCGTGGTGGAGCCGCCGTCGCGGGACAAGACAGCCCCGGAGACCTCGGTGAAGCTGGAGGGCGACAAGAACTCCGACGGGGCGTTCATCACCAGCGCCGAGGTGACCCTCACCGCGACGGACGACGACTCGGGCGTCGACATGATCGAGTACTCCCTCGACGGCGGTCCCTACCTCGCCTACACGAGCCCCGTCATGGTCGACCGGGTCGGTCACCACGCGGTGGCCCACCGGGCCACGGACAAGGCGGGCAACACGTCACAGGCGCGCCGGGTGTCGTTCACCGTCGCGCAGGGCGGCGGCGTGCCCGCCCCGAACTGCGCGGAGTTCGACGAGCGGCACACCGTCATCGTCGGCACCGTCGACACGGGCGTGCCCAACCGGATCACACGCAACCGCTGCACGATCAACGAGCTGATCGAGGACGAGAAGGACTGGTCCTCGCACGCGCTGTTCCTCAAGCACGTGACGGAGGTCGTCGACAGGCTGCGGAGCGACGGCGTCATCGACACGCGCGAGCGCCGGGCCGTCGTCCGGGCCGCCAAGCAGTCGGGCATCGGGATGCCGGGCCGGTCGGAGGGGTACACCAAGCTGTTCGACGGCACGGCCGCCTCGCTCGCCAAGTGGAGCCACGTGGGCGGCGGCGCGTTCGAGCTGGACGAGGAGGAGGGCGCGATCACCAGCTCCACTGCGGTGGACGGCATGGGCATGCTCTGGTTCCCGGCCCGCGCCTACGAGGACTTCTCGCTGAAGCTCCAGTGGCGGGACGACGCCCCGGGCACGGGAAACGCGAACGGCGGGGTCTTCGTCCGCTTCCCGAAGGTCCACGACCATCCGGAGGAGCCGCGGCCCGAGTGGGTCGCCATCAAGTACGGCCATGAGATCCAGGTGAACGACCGGCCGGACGGCGACATGTACAAGACGGGTTCGGTGTACGGCTTCGACCGGGTGGGCCTCGGCGGCGCCGGGGTCACGCCCAAGGGGACCTGGAACGACTACGAGATCCGGGTGGTGGACCAGCACTACGAGGTCTACCGCAACGGTGTCCTGGTCAACGAGTTCGACAACACCCGCGGTCAGCTCTTCGAGCCGCCGCGGGGCGACGACCCGGGCACCGACGGCCGGCGGTTCGCCTCCGGGCACATCGGGCTCCAGGTGCACGGCGTCTCGGACGTCATCTCCTACCGGGACATCCGCGTCCAGGAGCTGTAGCCCCCGGGCCCCGCTTCCTCACGTGGCCGCGGCCGCATGCTCCGGCGTGCGGTCGCGGCCACCGGGGTGCCGGTGGCGCCACACCCAGAACACCGTGCAGGAGACGAGCGCCCAGGCGGTGAGGACCAGATACGGGAACAGGAACTGGTGGCCCTGGTAGTAGACGGCGGTGTGCTGCGCGTTGACGGCGGCGCCCGGCGGCAGCCAGCGGCCGATGTGCCCGAGGGCGGAGGGCAGCAGGGGCCAGGACACCGCGCCGCCGGACGAGGGGTTGCCGAGCAGCACCATGACGCCCCAGGTGGGGATCATCGCCCAGCGGCCCATCAGGGTGTTGAACATGGTGAAGACCATGCCGGAGGTGAACATCGTGAACGCCAGGATCAGCCAGGACTGGACGAAGGGCAGGTCGACGGCCCCGAGCCACCAGTCCACGGCCGCGGCGATGGCGAAACCGCCGAGCAGGGCGTACACGGCGGTGAACGCGATGCGTTCCGCCGGATTGAGGCCGTGGGCGTGCACGCTCAGCTGGATCGCGCCGAGGAAGCCCATGATCACGGCGGCCAGTGAGATGTAGAACAGGGCGAGCCCGCGGGGGTCGCCGTCCTGGAGCGGTTTGACGTCCCTGACCGTCACCGGCACCCCCGTGGCGTCGCCCACCTGGGCCCCCGCCCGGCCCAGCAGCTCGGCCACGGAGGCTCCCGAGGCGCCGGCCACGTCGAGGGCCATCCCGTCGTCGGACGGGCGCAGGACGGCGAAGACCTTCTGTTCGTCCAGAGCGCGGCGGGCGGCCGCGACGTCTGGGTAGGAGCGCAGTTGGAGGGAGGCGTCGAGCGCCTTCTCCATCCCCGCGACGAAGTCCTCACGGCTCTCCGTCTCCGGCTGGGTGACCACGGCCGCGGGAATCCGGTGGGGGGTGGGGTTGGCCATGGCGTAGGTGTAGGAGCCGGCGAAGAGACCGGCCGCGGCGGCGATGATGAGCACCAGGACGGTGGCGGGCAGGAACGGCGAGTGCTTGTACGCCTCCCAGTGCTCACGGAGGGCCGGGGAGCGGCCGTGGGCCCCGTGCCCTCCGCGTTTCTCACCGCCACCGGGCCCCGTGCTCCCGCGCGCCGCCCGGCTCACGGAGCCTCGCCGTCGTCGTGCCGGGCGCGGCTGGGCTGCACCCGCTTCGGTTCGCCGGGCATCTTCGGATACTCCGGCGGGTAGGGCAGGTCACCGAGTCCGTGTTCCCGCTCGTCCCGGTCCGCCAGCTCCAGCAGCGCGTCGAGCCGGTACGCCTCTCGGCCCATGTCCGCGTGGACGTCGCCGAGTTCGGCGTAGCGCGCCGGGAGCGTCCGGATGTCGAAGTCGCGCGGTTCCGCGTCGTCGATCTCCTCCCAGCGCAGCGGTGCGGAGACCGGAGCGTGCGGGAAGGGGCGCACGGAGTAGGCGGAGGCGATCGTGCGGTCGCGGGCGGTCTGGTTGTAGTCGACGAAGATCCGCTCGCCGCGCTCCTCCTTCCACCAGGCGGTCGTCACTCGTCCGGGCATCCGGCGTTCCAGTTCGCGGCCGGCGGCGATGGCGGCGCGCCGCACGCCGGTGAAGGTCCACACGGGCTCGATGGGGACGAAGACGTGCATCCCTCGGCCGCCGGAGGTCTTGGGCCAGCCGCGCACTCCGTGGTCCTCCAGGACCGAGCGCAGCTCGTGGGCGGCGGTGACCGCGTCGGCGTAGTCGGTGCCGGGCTGCGGGTCGAGGTCGATGCGCAGCTCGTCCGGGTGGTCGGTGTCCTGGGCCCGGACCGGCCAGGGGTGGAAGGTGAGCGTGCCGAGATTGGCGGCCCAGAGCACTGCGGCGAGCTCGGTGGGGCAGAGCTCGTCGGCGTGGCGGCCGCTGGGATAGGTGATGCGGGCGGTGGCAATCCACTCCGGGAGGTTCTTGGGGGCGCGTTTCTGGTAGAAGAAGTCGCCTTCGACGCCGTCGACGAAGCGCTGGAGCGTGGTCGGCCGCCGGTCCAGGGCTCGGGTGATCCCCTCCCCCACGGCCAGGAAGTACTCGGCCACGTCTCTCTTGGTGTAGCCCTTCTCAGGGAAGTACACCTTGTCCGGATGGGACAGCCTCACGGCCCGTCCGCCCGCGTCCAGTTCCACCGCTGCTCCCATGTCGGTCACCGTAGGCCGATCGCACTTATGGCGCATATCGGGAGACATCGCCGCAGGGGCGGGCCAGTATCGGGGCATGGACCTGCCGGTGATGCCGCCCGTGAAGCCGATGCTCGCCCGATCGGTGTCCGCGATTCCGCCGGGTATGCAGTACGAGGCGAAGTGGGACGGATTCCGTGCGATCGTGCACCGGGACGGCGACGAGGTGGTCATCGGCAGCCGTACCGGCAAGCCGCTGACCCGCTACTTCCCCGATCTGGTCACCGCTGTGCGGGACAATCTCCCGCCGCGGTGCGTGATCGACGGGGAGATCGTCGTCGCCCACGAGGGACGGCTCGACTTCGACCGGCTCAGTGAGCGGATTCATCCGGCGGACTCCCGGGTGCGGATGCTGGCCGAGCGGTCTCCGGCGAGCCTGATCGCCTTCGACGTCCTCGCCGTCGACGACACCTCCCTGCTCTCCACCCGGCAGTCCGAACGGCGGGCCGTGCTGGAGGCGGCGCTGTCCGGGGCGCTTCCGCCCGTGGCCCTCGCCCCGTCCACCACGGACGTGGAGGTCGCCCGCCAGTGGTTCGAACGGTACGAGGGCGCGGGGCTGGACGGGGTCGTGGCCAAGCCGCTCGATCTCCCCTACCGCCCAGACACCCGGGTGATGTACAAGATCAAGCACGAGCGGACCGCCGACTGCGTGGTGGCGGGCTACCGCGAGCACAAGAGCGGCCCGGTCGTCGGCTCTCTGCTGCTGGGCCTGTACGACTCCGCAGGAACGCTCCAGCACGTCGGAGTCTGCGCGGCCTTCTCGATGAAGCGGCGCACCCAGCTCGCCGAGGAACTAGCCCCGCTGCGAACAAGGCCCGCCGACCACCCGTGGGCGGCGTGGACGCAAGCGGCGGCACACGAGAGCGCCCGGCTGCCGGGCGCTCAGAACCGCTGGTCGGGCAAGAAGGACCAGTCCTGGGTGCCGCTGCGGCCGGAGCGGGTCTGCGAGGTGGCGTACGACCACATGGAAGGGGACCGGTTCCGGCACACCACGCAGTTCCGGCGGTGGCGTCCGGACCGGTCCCCCGCGAGCTGTACGTACGCACAGTTGGAGGAGGTCGTCTCCTACGACCTGGCGGAGGTGTTGTCAGGGGGCTAAGGGCTGTCCCGTAGTCCCTGGTGGATCAGCGTGCGGCGTCAGATGCGGTGCATCGCAAGGCGGAGGGACGTCCGCATACTGGATGTATTCGGGCGTTCCGACAACGCGGCGAGGTGCCGTAGCTGTCGTCGCGCGCCCGCCAGGGACTACGGGACAGCCCTTAGGCGTGGACCGCGGCGCCCGGCGGCGTGGCGCAGTCATCGTCCGCCGCCTCCACGCCGCCGGACGCGGGCGGCGCGGGGCAGTCCGGGCCGGGGCCGGGAGCCGGGGACGCGGTGGTCCCGGTCGGGTCAGGGGTGGGGGCCGGGGCGGGCTCGGCGGGGTCGGACTCGGTGGGCAGCGGGTCGGGACTGGGGCTCGGGCCCGGCTGCGTGGGTCCGGGGTCCGTGGGGTCGGGGTCGGGGCTGGGGCTCGGGCCCGGGTCCGTGGGCCCCGGCTCCGTGGGCCCCGGGTCCGTCGGGCCGGGGGTGGGGCTCGGCGAGCCGGGCTCGGTGGGGCCGGGCTCGGTGGGGCCGGGCTCGGTCGGCGTCGGGTTCGGCGGGCGGGTGGGCTGTGGCCCTATGACGACGCCTCCGTCGCCCTTGCCCGGCCCGGCCGGGGCCCCCGGGCCGCCGACCGGAGCCCTGGGCGGGGTCCGGCCGCCGGGGCCGGGTGTGCTGGGGACAGGGCCCGAGCCGTCCGCCACCGGGTGGCTGCCCCCGCGGTAGAACGCCAGCCAGGACAGCACCGTCCGCAGATAGGTGTCGGAACGGTTGTAGCTGAGGACCGCCCGGTCCAGGTCGGCCCGGCGCGTCAGGTCGCGGGGCCCGGCGCAGAGGTAGTGCCCGGCGGCGAGCGCCGCGTCGTAGATGTTGCCGGGGTCCCGGCGGCCGTCGCCGTTGCCGTCCGCGCCCCAGAGGGCCCAGGTCGAGGGGATGAACTGCATCGGCCCGACGGCCCGGTCGTAGGCGCGGTCGCCGTCGTACGCCCCGTCGTCGGTGTCCCGGATCAGGGCGAAGCCCCGGCCGTCGAGCGCGGGGCCGAGGATCGGGGTGAGCGTCGTCCCGCGCGCGTCGACCCGGCCGCCGGACGCCTGGCCCGACTCGACCTTGCCGATCGCCGCGAGGAGCTGCCACGGCAGCCGGCAGCCGGGGTCGCTGCGGCGCACCGCGCTCTCTGCCTTGCGGTAGGCGGCGAGCACGGTGGCCGGGATGCCCGCCTCCGAGCGGGCGCGGGCCGCGACAGAGCTGTGCCGCGCGGCCGGGGCTGGCCCGGCCCCCGCTTTCGGAGCCCTGAGCGGTTCGGGGCTCCGCAGCGGTGGTAACTCGGTGTGGTAGACGTCGTCGCCCGGCACCTCGGTCCACACCACGTCGTCCGAGGCCGCCGCGTTATCCGCGCGGCTCGCGAGCCCCGCGAAGCCCGGCGCCTGGGACCCGGTGAGCGCGGCCATCGCGGCGACCGCCGTCGCCGTGGCGGTGAGCCGGCGGCGCACCGTTCGGTTGAAGCTCATATGGGCTCCCCTCTCCCCCGTCGTCCGGGGTCCTCTCCCGCGGTCCGGGGCTTCGGACTCACCGGGTGAACGTGTCGATGCCGGCGATCAGCCAGGCGCCCTCGCGGTGCACGGCGTCCACGGCGAACATGGCCGCCGCGTAGGTCGTCTCCTCGTCCTTGCCGGTACGGGTGTTGCTCTGGTCGGCGAAGATCAGAAGCCGGGCCCGGTCGCCGTCGAGGAACTCCACGGCGCTCTCGGTGACGGTCGTGGTCAGAACGAGCTTCTGGCTCGGCGCCTGTTCCCGTACGTCGGCGAGCATCTCCCTGTGCTGCTCCACGGCCCGGCCGGTCAGATAGGTGCTCGCCGCGCTCTCGGAGCGCGCGGTCTCGGCGTAGTCGTACGAGAACACCGCGCCGACCGCCTCGCTGATCCGGCCCTTCACCTCACTGGTGCGGCCGATGTCGGTGAGGGCGGTGTTCTGCCGGGCCGGCTCGTCGCGGAGGTCGCCGGCCGAGGCGAACGCCCAGATGGCGAAGGCTCCGAAGAGGACGGTGAGGACGCTCAGCACGGCGGGCAGGGGGACGCGGAGGCGGCCGGGGCGGCGTGCGGGCCGGCTCTTCTCTCCGGGGCCGTCCGCAGGCGGACCGGCGTCCGGTTCCCGCTCGGCGCCGGCTCCTGCTCCGCCGTCGTCGGCGGCACGGGGAGCGGCGTCGGCTCCGGGGTCCACGTCGGCCGGCGTCCGGCGCGGCTCCGTCTCCAGCTCCCGCGGGCCGGTGGAGTCCGCCGGCGTACGGGAGGGGGCGGCCGTGGCCAGTCGGCGGCGGCGGTTGACGAGGTGGCGGGTCGTGGACATGGGCGGGTCCTCTCCGGGGCGTGGGGCGTGGGCGGGTGCGGGGTCAGCCGGCCGTGCTGCCGACGGGCGCCTGGCCCAGGGCGCTGAGTTTCCACCCCTCCGAGGTCTTGGTGAGGCTGCCGAGCAACCGGCTCTCCTTCACGGCCGGTTCGCCCTTCGGCGCCTTCACGGTGACCCGGAGCGCCACCATCACCCCGGCCCTGCCCGAGCGTTGGTCCAACTCCGTCACCGCGCCGGCCAGTACCGTCGCGGTGCTGACCGTTTTCGCCTCGGCGATCTGCCGCGCGAACGCGTCGCGTCCTTCCACGAGTTGCCGACGCAGGTCACCGGTGGTGGACTGTTCCCAGCTGTCCAGCCCTTCCTCCAGCGCACGGTGGTCCAGGGTGTTCATGTTCTGCACCGCCTGTTCGCCCGCCGCCAGCGCGTCGTCGCGGGTCTGCGCGAAGGAGGCCGCTTCGTCGTGCGCGGCCTCGTAGCGCTGCCAGCCGCCCCAACCCGCCGCCCCGGCCGCGCCGACGGTCAGTGCCAGAGCCGCGATCACCAGCGGGTTCCTCGTCCCTGTACGTGCCATGAGCTGCCTCTCTCCTGCCTGCCGAACCGGACCGGTGCTTCGTCGCGGCCGGGCCGCCGTCATGGGGAGCCGATCTCGACGATCCGCCAGCGCCCTTCGCGCAGTTCCGCCGTCACGTCGAGTTGCGCGGAGGCTGTCGTGGCGGCCCGACCCCGACGCTCGTACACCTGGTCGAGGAAGACCAGGAGGTGGGCGCTGGTGGCCGTCAGCCGGGTCACGCCCGCCCGCACGGCCTGGGTGGTGAGCGTCAGCCTCTGATCGGCCGACTGCCGCTCGACCTGCCCGTACAGCGCCGCGTACTGCTTGAGCGCCTGGCCCGCCAGGACGTCCTCTGCCGCCTTCTTGGCGCCGGCGGTGGTGCCGGGGCCGTACGAGAAGATCCTGCCGAGCGCGTTGCTGACGTCGCCCGTCACCCGGGCGGTCGCCTCCGCGTCGGTGAGCGCCAGGTTGGCCGTGGCCGGGGTGTCGCGCAACTGGCGGCCCTCGGCGTACAGAACGCCGCCCGCGGCCAGGAGGACGACCGTCAGGAGCGCGCCGGCCACGCGGGGCAGGCGCCGGGGCCTGCTCCGGGGCTCCGCCGCGGCCTCTGCGTCCAAGCTCTCGGGCGGTCGCGGGCCGGTGACGGCGGGTTCGGCGCGATCCTCCTCGGCCCTGTCCTCCCTCGTGCCGGTGTCCGCTTCCGCGCTCGTGCCGTCCACCGTGACCGCCCCTTCCCGCCGACTCATCGCTCGCCGCCCGTCCCGATCGCGGTCAGCGCCTCGACCTTCCAGCCGTCCGCCGTGCGGGCGAGGGTGGCCTCGAAACGCTTGCGCTGGGTGCCGGGCGCACCGGTGCGCCCGGTGACCTCGACGTCCACGGTGGCGATCAGCTCCGCCGTTCCGGTGCGCTCGTCCAGCGCGGTGAGCGCCGCCGACGTGACCTCGCCGCGCGCGGTGTCGCCCGCCTTCGTCAGCGTTCTCGCGTCGTCCTTCGCCGTCCGTTCCAGCTCGTCGCGCAGGGGGTCGGTGGAGGCGTCGAGCCAGCTGCGCAGTCCGGCGTCGACCCGTGCCGCGTCCGTGCCGTCCAGGCTGTTCAGCACCGTCAGGTGTCGCTTCCCCTGGGCGAGGGCGGTGTCGCGGGCCTTCGCGTAGGACAGGGAACGGTCCTGGCGCGCCCGGTCGTAGGACCAGGCGCCGAGCCCGCAGACCAGCGCGGCGGCGAGCAGGACGGCCCAGCCGCCCAGGCGTCGGGCACGGGAGGTCATGAGCCGCCTCCCAGGCCGAGCAGCCCGCCCATGCCGGCGGCCGGCGGCTCGGCCACGGGCCCGCTGCCCAGTGCCCCGGGCAGCCGGTCCGCCGCCTTGCCCGATGCGTCCGCCTTCTCCGCGCTGCCTACGCGCGGCAGCATGGAACCCGGTACGGCGGGCTCGGGGACCGGGCCGCCCTCGGGGGCGTTGGCGCTCCCCCGGACGTTGATCCCGGTGCCCGGCGACGCGGTGCAGCGGGCGGCGGTGTTGACCGCGGGACCGGGCGAGGTGTCGAGGCCGTTGCGGTAGACCGTGCCGCCGTAGCCGGCTGTGCAGGGCAGGGGCTCGAAGAAGGTGACGGCCATGCCGAACCGGGCGCCGTCGTCGTCGACCGCGCTGGCTCCGGCCGCGGCGACGGCGGGCAGTTTCACCAGGAGCTCCTCCAGGCCGCGTTGCCGGGTGACGGCGACTTCCGAGGTGGTGAGGAGGTTGGCCACGACGACTCCGAAGGCCGGGTCCAGATCGCGCAGGAGTCCGCTGATCTGGACGGCCGCGTCGGGGGTGGAGGCGATGAGGCGGCGCAGGTCGGCGTCGGAGCCCTTGAGTTCGGCGGCCAGCTCCTCGGCCCCTGAGGCGAAGCCCTTCAGGGCCTGGCCCTGTTCTGCCTGGGTGCGCAGGACCCGCTCGCCGTCGGCCATCAGCCGGGTGGTCACCGGAAGGGCCCGGTCCGCGGCCTCGATGAAGTCGCCACCGGTGTCCAGGAGGACCTGGAGGTCGTCGCCGCGTCCTTCGAAAGCGGCGCCGAACTCCTCGACGACGGTGCGCAGGCTCTCCGTGTCGACGGAGCTCGCGAAGTCGTCGACGCTGACGAGGACGTCGGTGGGGGGCGCGGGGATGGTGGTGTCGGCCGCGTCGATGACCGAACCGTCGCCGAGGAAGGGGCCGTCCTCACGGGTGGGCCGCAGATCGATGTACTGCTCGCCGACCGCCGACAGGTTCGCGACGACGGCCGTCAGACCGTCCGGGATCGGCGGGGCGTCCTTCTCGATCCGCAGCTCCGCCTCCACTCCGTCGTCGGTCAGCTCGATCGGGCCCACCCGGCCCACCGACACGCCCCGGTAGGTGACGTTGGAGTGGGTGTACAAGCCGCCGGTCTGCGGGAGTTGGACGGTCACGGTGTAGTAGCCGCGCAGGCCGACGTAGTGGCCGAGGTCGGCGTAGCGCACCCCGAGGTAGCCGAGGACCAGCACGGCGATGACGAGGAAGGCGAGGTTCTTCAGCCGGATGGCGAGGGTGATCACCGGGTGCCTCCCCGCGGGGCGCCGGCAACGGCGGGCAGCGGCAGCGGGAGCCCGCCGAGGGCCTCCGGTCCGTCGCCCTCGGCCGGGGGTGGCGGGTCCGTGGGGTCGCCCGGGGTGAGCGCCGGGATGATCTGGGTGCCGGGCAGTGCCGTCACGTCCAGGTAGACGTTGAGGTAGTCGCCCTTGACGCCGCGCAGCACCTCGTCGGTGAAGGGGTAGGTGAGCAGCACCTGGAGGGAGTCGGGGAGGTCCTGGCCGGAGTCGGCCAGCGCTTCGAGGGTCGGGGCGAGGGCCTTGAGGTCGGCGATCATGTCGGCTTTGCTCCGGTTGATCGTGTCGACGGCCACGGTGGACAGGGTGTCCAGGGAGCGCAGCATGGTCAGCAGGGAGCCGCGCTGCTTCTCCAGGACCTTGAGTCCGGGGCTGAGCCCGGTCAGTACGGTCCCGACGTCCTGTTCCCGGGTGGCGAGGGTGGCGGCGAGCCGGTTGACCCCGTCCAGGGCCCGGGTGATGTCGCTCTTGTTGGCGTCGAGGTCGGTGACGAGCGTGTCGACCCGGTTGAGGACGGAGCGGATCTGCGGCTCCTGGCCGGCGAGCGCCTTGTTCAGCTCGGTGGTGATGGTCTTGAGCTGCTGGACGCCGCCCCCGTTGAGGAGCATGGACAGCGCGCCGAGCACCTCCTCGACCTCCGGGTTGCGGTTGGTGCGGGCGAGCGGGATGCGGCCGGCCGCCGCCAGGGAGCCGCGTGCGGTGTCGCCGGGCGGCGGGGCGAGCTGGATGAACTTCTCACCGAGCAGGCTGGACTGTTCCAGGCGGGCGTACGCGTTGGCGGGCAGTTCGACCTTCCCGTTGACCCGCATGGTGACCCGGGCGCTCCAGCCGTCCGGAGCGAGGGCGATCCTGGTCACACGGCCGACGGACACGTCGTTGACCTTGACGGAGGACTGCGGCGCCAGGCTGAGGACGTCGCCGAACTCGGCGGTGATCTCGTACGGCCGGTCGCCGAGGTCGGCGCCGCCGGGCAGCGGTATCTGCTCGATCCCGGTGAAGGCCGGTACATCGGGGCGGACCACGGCCATGGCGATCAGCGCTCCGGCGGCGAGGAGGGCCGCCGCTCCGGTGGCCGCGCGCGCGGGCCCGCGCAGGACACGGTTCATCGTCCGGCCCCCTTCTTCCGATCCGGTTCCTGGTCCGCCGGCTTCCCGCCGGGGGTGCCGTAGACCGTGCCGATCTCCGGCAGCGGCAGGACGGGCAGGGCCTTGCGGCGGCCGGCGTCGACGGGGGCGAGCCCGGTGAGCCGGGCGGCGGCGGACGCTGCCCCGGGCTCGACGAGCGGTCCGCCCATGGACAGTTCGTTGAGGTTGGTCCGCCCGCTGAGGCTCCGGGTGGCCGGGTCGTAGGCGTTCAGGACGTTGCCCGCGGCGAGCGGGAGGGTGTCCATCGCCTCGGCGAGTGAGGCGCGTTGGTCGACGAGGGCCTGGGTGACGGGGACCAGGGCGTCGACGTTCTTCTTGAGCGCGCCGCGGTTCTTGGCGATGAAGGTCTTGACCTGGCCCAGCGCGGCGCCCAGCTCCTTGAGTGCCGCGCTGAGGTTCTTCTTGTCGTCGGCGAGGAATGTGGTGACCGAGTCGAGCTGCTGTTCGGCGGTCCGGACGTCGCTGTCCTTGTCCTTCAGCATGGTGGTGAAGGACTGGAGGTAGGTCAGGGTGGAGAAGAGGTCGTCGCTGCTCCGGTCAAGGGTCCTGGTGGCCTTGCCGAACTGCTCGATGGAGTCCCCGACGGCCTTCCCGTTGCCGTCGAGGTTCTTCGCTCCGGTGTCCAGCAGCCGGGCCAGTGCGCCGCTCCCGTTGGCGCCGTCGGGGCCGAGCGCGGTGGAGATCTCGGTGATCGAGGCGTAGAGCTCGTCGACCTCGACGGGGGTGGCGTTGCGGGCGGCCGGCAGGACCGCGTGGTCGGCGAGGCGCGGCCCGCCGTCGTAGGCCGGGGCGAGCTGGATGTACCGGTCGGCGACGAGGCTGGGGGCGACGACGACCGCGTGGGCGTCCTCGGGGACCTCGACGCCCTTGTCGAGGCGGAGCACGACCTCGACCTCCTCGCCGCGGGGCTCGACGGATTCCACGGTGCCCACCCGTACACCGAGGACACGCAGGTCCGAACCGGCGTAGACGCCGGTGGCCCGGTCGAAGTAGGCGGTGACAGTGGTCTTCCCGTCCTCCTCCAGAGCGCTCACCCCGGATGCGGCCGCGACCGCGACGAGGGCGAGTCCGGCGCCGATGCCGATGATGCGGGCGCGTCTCATGTCAGCGTCCCCCTTCCTGGCGGGGCGGCGTGCACCCGGTCTCGGGCGGTGTGCCGGCGGGGAGGTAGTGCTTCGGGACGACGCCGCAGACGTAGTTGTCGAACCAGCGGCCGCTGCCCAGGGTGTTGCCGACGAGCCGGCTGTAGGAGCCGCTCATGGCGAGGACCTCGTCGAGGCTCTCGCGGTTCTTCACCAGGACGGCGGTGACCCGGCCGAGCGAGTCCAGGGCGGGCCCCAGCTGTCTGTCGTTGTCCTCGACGAGTCCGGTGAGCTGGGCGCCGAGTCTGCGGGTTCCGGTGAGCAGCAGGTGAATGGAGTCGCGGCGGGCCTGGAGCTCGCCGAGCAGCAGGTTGCCGTCCTCCAGGAGCGTCTCGAAGCTGCTCTTCTTCCCGGCGAGGGTCCGGCTGAGCTGTTTGCCGCTCCGCAGCAGGGTGGCGAGCTGGGCGTCGCGCGCTGAGACGGTCCGGGAGAGGGCGGAGAGTCCGTCGGCGGCGCTGCGTACATGCGGCGGGGAGTCCTGGAAGGTGTCGGAGATCGTCTCGAAGCTCTTGGCGAGCTGTTCGGTGTCGATCTCCCCGATGGTCTCCCCGAGCCCGTTGAACGCCTGGTTGACGTCGTACGGGGAGGTGGTGCGGCTCGCGGCGATGCGGGCGCCGGGGTCCTGCGGGGCGTCGCCCAGCGGGTCGACGGCGAGGTACTTCTCGCCGAGGAGCGTCTTGATGGCGATGCCGACCGTGGAGGAGTCGCCGATCCAGGCGTCCTTCACGCGGAAGTCGACCTTGACGCGGGGCCCGTCGAGCGAGACGCCGGTGACTTCTCCGACCTTCACTCCGGCGATGCGCACCTCGTCGCCGTCGGCGAGTCCGGCGGACTCGGTGAAGTCGGCGCTGTAGGCGGTGCCCGCGTCGACGAAGGGCAGCGAGTCGGCGCGCCAGGCGGCGAGGCCGAGGAGGGCCAGGACGAGGAGCCCGACGATGCTGACGGCGACCGGGTCACGTTCCCGGATGGGGGTGATGCTCATGCCTGGCACCTCGGTTGGGTGATGGCGATGCCGGTGGGCGGAGTGCTGCCGTCGTCGTGGGTGACTCCGCTGACCTTGGCTTCGCAGAGGTAGAGGTTCAGCCACGACCCGTAGGAGGTCAGCCGGCCGATGGCCGCCATCTTGGCCGGGGTCTTCTGGAGGAAGTTCTCGATCTGCGGTGCCCCCTTGTCCAGTTGGGCGCTCAGCCTGCCGAGTTGGCGGATGTCGTCCTTGAGGGGCTCGCGGCCGTCCCTGAAGAGGTCGGCGGTGACGGTGGTCAGCGCGCCCATGGCCGTGACGGCCTCGCCGAGCGGTTTGCGGTCGCCGGAGAATCCGGTGACGAGCTTCTCCAGGGTGGTGACGAGGTCGTCGAAGCCCGCCTCACGGTCGTTGACCGTCTTGAGCACGGTGTTGAGGTTCCTGATCACCTCTCCGATCACCCGGTCCTTCGCCGCGACGGTGGTGGTGAGCGACCCGACATGCCGCAGGATGCTGTCGACGGTGCCGCCTTCGCCCTGGAGCACCTGGACGATGGAGCCGGCGAGCTGGTTGACGTCGGGTGGGGACAGCCCTTCGAAGAGGGGCTGGAAGCCGTTGAAGAGCTGGGTGAGGTCGAGTGCCGGGGTGGTGCGGGAGAGCGGGATGGTGTCCCCGGCGGCGAAGGTCCGGCCGACGGGCCCGGGGCCCCGGTCGAGGTCGACGTAGCGCTGTCCGACCATGTTGAGGTACTTGATGGACGCCGTCACCGACGCGGGGAGACTGCGCCCCTTGCGTACGGCGAAGGCGACCTCCGCGACCCTCCGGTCCGCGACCCTCACGGACTCGACCTGGCCGACCTTCACTCCGGCGATCCGGACGCTGTCCCCGGGGACGAGCCCGGTGGCGTCGGTGAACCGCGCCTTGTACGTGGTGGTGTCCCCGACCCCCTTGTTGGCGATGGAGAGTCCCAGGACGGTGGTGGCCAGGACGGTGACCACGATGAACACGAGGGACTTGACCAGCGGTCCCGTGAGCGAGCGGCGTTTCACTTGAGCTTCACCTCCGCACCGCGGAAGGCCGGACCGATGAGCACGCTGCTCCAGTCGGGCAGGGTCTGCGGCTGGACTTTCAACGAGGGGGCGATCAGTTCGTTGACGAGCTGGGACTCCTGGGGCGAGTTGGGCAGGCCGAGCGCGGTGTCCGCGCCGTCGTCCCGGCCGGCGGGGGGCGCGGTGACGTCGGCCGCCCGCCGGTCGTCGGCGGTCGGGGCGGCCTTGCCGACGTAGGGGACCGAGTAGCAGCGGGGCCCGCCGGTGGCGTCGTAGACCGGGGCGTCCCTGCCCGGGACGTACTTCCCGCGGGAGGGGACGGACGTGACCGACACGTGGAGTCCCGGCCGGTCCGTCCCCTTGCCCAGTGCCTTGTCCATGGCGGGCACGAACCCGGCCAGGGTGCGCAGGGTGCAGGGGAAGGAATCGGCGTACCTGGCGAGGAGTTCGAGGGTCGGCCGGCCGGCCGCGGAGAGCTGGATGAGGTTCTCCTTGTTCTCCCGCAGGAAGGAGGTGGCGTCCCGCGCCGCCGCGGTGGTGGCGCCGTGCAGGAGGGCCAGTTCCGCCTCCTGCTCGGCGAGGGTGGAGCTGGTGACGGTGGCGTCGGTCAGCGCGTCGAGGACGTCCGGGGCGGCGTCCGCGTAGAGCGCGCTGACCTTCACGAGTTCCTTGATGTCGGCGTTGAGGGTGGGGAGTTGGGGGTTGAATTTCTTCAGGTGGCCGTCCAGCGTGACGAGCGTCTCGCCGAGCCGTTCGCCGCGTCCCTCCAGCGCCTGCGACACGGCGTTCAGCGTCGCGGCGAGCTTCTCGGGTTTCACGGCGGACAGCAGCGGCAGGACGTTGTCCAGGACCTCTTCGAGCTCGATGGCGTTGCTGGAGCGGTCCTGCGGGATGACCGCTCCGGCACGCAGGGCGCCGCCCGAGGGGGTCCGGGGCGGGACGAGCGCGACGAACCGCTGGCCGAAGAGCGTGGTGGGCAGCATCTGGGCGGTGACGTCGGCGGGGACGCGGTCCAGCTCGTCCGGGTCGATGGCCAGGGTGAGGCGGGCGCCCTCGCCGTCGGTGGCGATGGAGCGGACCTGCCCGATGACCACTCCGCGCAGCTTCACATCGGCGTTCTCGTGCATCTCGTTGCCGACGGAGCCGGTGCGGACGGTGACGGTGGCCTCGTCCGCGAAGTCCTTCTCGTACACCGAGACCGATACCCACACCAGGACGGCGGGGACCAGCAGGAAGGCGACTCCGGCGAGTCGGCGCCGGGCCGAGCGAGCGGTCGTGCGGGGGCTTCGTGTACGCATCAGCCGGCCACCTTCACCGTCGTCGTGGCGCCCCAGATGGCGAGCGAGAGGAAGAAGTCGGTGACGCTGATCAGGACGATCGCGTTGCGCACCGACCGGCCGACCGCCACGCCCACTCCGGCCGGGCCGCCGTCGGCGTGGAAGCCGTAGTAGCAGTGGGCGAGGATGACCAGCACGCTGAAGACCAGCACCTTGAGGACCGACAGCAACACGTCGTCCGGGGAGAGGAACAGGTTGAAGTAGTGGTCGTACGTCCCGGCCGACTGCCCGTTGAACAGGATGGTGATGTAGCGGGAGGCCACGTACGACGAGAGCAGCCCGATCGCGTACAGCGGGATGATGGCGACGACTCCGGCGATGATCCGGGTCGTGACGAGGTAGGGCATCGACCGGACGCCCATCGCCTCCAGCGCGTCGACCTCCTCGTTGATGCGCATCGCGCCGAGCTGGGCGGTGAAACCCGCCCCGACGGTGGCGGAGAGGGCGAGGCCGGCCACCAGGGGGGCGATCTCCCGGGTGTTGAAGTAGGCGGAGATGAATCCGGTGAACGCCGAGGTGCCGATCTGGTTGAGGGCCGCGTACCCCTGGAGGCCGACGACCGTTCCGGTGAAGAGGGTCATGGCGATCATGACGCCGATGGTGCCGCCGATGACCCCGAGCCCGCCGCTGCCGAAGGCCACTTCGGCCAGCAGCCGCTGCACCTCCTTGAGGTAGCGCAGCAACGTGCGGGGTATCCAGACCATGGCCTTGACGTAGAAGGTGAGTTGGTCGCCGGCCCGGTCGAGTCTGCTGAGCATCGCCATGGGTCAGCTCCCCTTCGCGGGGACGATCTGGAGGTAGATCGCCGTGAGGACCATGTTCACGAAGAACAGCAGCATGAAGGTGATGACGACGGACTGGTTGACCGCGTCGCCGACGCCCTTGGGGCCGCCGCGTGGGTTGAGGCCCCGGTAGGAGGCGACGATGCCCGCGATGAAGCCGAAGATCAGGGCCTTGAACTCGCTGATGTAGAGGTCGGGCAGCTGGGCGAGGGCGGAGAAACTCGCGAGGTACGCGCCCGGGGTGCCGTCCTGCATGATCACGTTGAAGAAGTAGCCGCCGAGGGTGCCGACCACGGAGATCAACCCGTTCAGCAGGACGGCGACCAGCATGGTGGCCAGCACCCGGGGGACGACGAGGCGCTGGATGGGTGAGACGCCCATGACCTCCATCGCGTCCAGCTCCTCGCGGATCTTGCGCGAGCCGAGGTCGGCGCAGATCGCGGACCCGGCGGCCCCGGAGATCAGCAGCGCCACGATGAGCGGGCTCGCCTGCTGGATCACCGCGAGCACGCTGGCTCCGCCGGTGAAGGACTGGGCGCCGAGCTGCTGCGTGAGCGATCCGACCTGGAGGGCGATGACCGCGCCGAAGGGGATGGAGACGAGGGCGGCCGGCAGGATCGTCACGCTGGCGACGAACCAGAACTGCTCGACGAACTCCCGGACCTGGAAGGGTCTGCGGAAGACGGCCCGGACCACCGCGACGGCGAGCGCGAACAGCTTCCCGGTCTCCCGGAGCGGTGCGAGCAGCCGGGACGGGTTTCGCTGTCCGTGTGCCGGGCGGGCGCTGCCGGGGCCGGGGGGCGGCGGCGGGATCTCGGGCGGCTCGGGCGGCCGCACCGGCATCGGGGCACTCACGCGCGGGCACCTCCCGCGGCCGGGGCGTAGCTGCGGAGGATGGCCGTACGGGCGGCCTCCGGAAGCTGGCCCATCATCGACATGACCCTCTCCCTGCGGCGCAGCGCGCCCTGGCGTACGGGCATCCCGGGCGACGGTTCCAGTTGCGGGACGACGGCACGGGGCCCGGCGGGTAGGGCTGCGGTGTCGCTGAGCCGCTCGGCCGCGAGGGTGGCGGCGTCCTTCTCCTCCGACATGCCGATGGGTCCCTCACGGCGTCCGGAGAGGAACTGGGAGACGACCGGGGTGTCGCTGGTGAGGAGCACCTCGCGAGGCCCGAAGGTGACCAGGTTGCGGCAGAACAGCATGCCCATGTTGTCGGGGACGGTCGCCGCGATGTCGAGGTTGTGGGTGACGATGAGCATCGTCGCGTCGATCTGCGCGTTGAGGTCGATGAGGAGCTGTGACAGATAGGCGGTGCGGACGGGGTCCAGGCCCGAGTCCGGCTCGTCGCAGAGGATGATCTGCGGGTCCAGGACGAGGGCGCGGGCGAGGCCGGCGCGCTTGCGCATGCCGCCGGATATCTCGCCCGGGAGCTTTCCCTCGGCGCCGAGCAGGCCCACGATGTCGATGCGCTCCATGACGATGCGACGGATCTCGGATTCCTTCTTGCGGGTGTGCTCGCGCAGGGGGAAGGCGATGTTGTCGAAGAGCGACATCGAGCCGAAGAGGGCCCCGTCCTGGAACATGAGGCCGAAGAGCTTCCGCGTCTCCATGATGGCGCGCTCCGAGCTGTTCACCATGTCGACGCCGTTGATGAGCACGCGCCCCTGTTCGGGTTTCAGCAAGCCGATGATGGATTTCAGGAAGACGGTCTTTCCGGTGCCGGAAGGGCCGAGCATGACGCTCACTTCGCCGGCGGGCAGGGTGAGGCTGACATCCTGCCAGATGTTCTGTTTGCCGAAGGACTTCGTCAGGCCCTCGACGACTACTTCGATTCCCATCGACCCTCCTGAGAAGTGGTGGTGAACGTAGTCATCGTTTAGCGCTCCGGCTCCGAGGAAGGCGGTCGGCGGTTCGTCACAGGTGCACCGGGGGGCGCACGCTATGTCTGCCGAAACCGCCGGGGCAAGCCTTTGAACAGCGGAGATCGACGAACAAAGTGGCGCGGGCGGAGCACTTGTCATGCGATGACAAGGCCGGCTCCCTTCCTTGTCGAAAGGTGCGCAAGCACGCCGGTCCCCCTACGGCAGGTTCGGTGGACCGGAAGGGGTGCATACCGGGCCGCCGCACGCCGAACGGGCAGGTGCGAAGGCATTTCCGCTCGGCACAACTGGGACGCTACGGTCCAGTAACCTGAGTCCGCAATACTGGGTACGGATTTTCCTGGCCGATAATTCACCGGCTGAGGCGAGTTGTCGGCGAGTGAGTGTTCCGCGCGTCAAACCTGTCAGATGATGATGAGTCCTCGTTTTCGCGGGCGGCCCGTCCGGGCAGCGCGAAGGGCCCGTGCGGCCTGTGGAACCGGACGGGCCCTTCTGGAGTGGGGCGGCGGGGCGCCGCGTGCTCACCTCTCGGGCAGCGGCACCCTCGGCGGGCAGTCGGGCCCTTCCGGGTTGGTCGCCACGCACAGGGGCGCCTGCGTCATCTTGGTGTAGTTGTCGGCCTTCTTCCCGACGCTGGAGATGGCCGAGGTGAAGATCGCGTCGAGGTCCTCCTCGACCCCGCACCCCTCGAACGGCGGGATGTGCGCGTACCCGGTCAGCGTCCCTCCGTACGCCACCAGGTAGCCGGCCCTCGGGTAGCTCTGGCCGTACCCTCTGAGCACCTGCTCGAAGGGGCGCTCCGTGCGGCAGTCGGGCCCCACCTCCAGCGGCACGCCGTTCACCTCGACGTCCGAGAGCCGCATGACGAGTTGGGCGGTGACCGTCGTCTCCTCCGGGTAGGTCGGCGTGTTGGTGACCGTGTGGGTGTGCACGGCGGCCGGCGGCCCTACCTGTTCCAGCGTCATGGTCGCGGTCGTCGGCATGAAACCGTAGGTGAGGAACGTGGCTTCAGTCGGCGGGAGCTGGCGGCGCCCCTCGTACGTGAACTCCACCTCGGAGGTGACGTCCACCGTCGAGGCGCAGGAGTCGTTGATGTAGCGCTTGTTGAGCACCACCTTCATGAAGGCGGGCCCCAGCGCCGCGGCTCCGTCCAGCTTGGCGGCGTTGGCGTAGCCGGCGGCGTAGGTCTCGGCCGTCGTCATCACCCACTCGGGCGGGATCTCGATCGGGCAACTGCCCGGGTCGGCGTCGTCGAGGGCTTCGAGCCGTTCGTCGGTGAGGGCGTCGATCTTCTCCCGCGCGATGGGGGGCAGGCCGCCGCCCGGGCGGTCGGGCGCCGGGGGCGGTGGCGGAGCGGGGGTGTTCGCCCCGGGCGTCGGCGCGGGGCCGGCCGGGTCGGCGTCCCCGCGGACCGTGATCGAGGCCGGCCGCGGCTCCTCACCGGGGGCCGGCTCGCAGGACACGTCGAGCCCCGGGGGCGAGGTCGCCGCTCCGTCGCCGGTGAACGAGGACAGCGTGAGCCCGAGCCCGGCCGGCGTCATGGTCGCGCGTCCGGCGGTGTTGAAGGTGACCGTCGGCACGTCGCCGACGGCGGTGAGGACAAGTGCTCCATCGTCCGGCAGGGCGGTCGGCGGGGCGGCCAGCTTCTCCCACGAGGCGTCGGCGGACCGGTCGCCGACGGCGTTGCGGACGGTGAGCCGGGCTTCGGCGGAGACGACGGCCGCTTCGAGACCGGTGAACCGGGCGAGCGCCGTCCGTTCCAGCCCCACTTCGATGGACACCTGCTCGGGCTGGACCTCCTCGCCCGTGCGGACCGAGGTGGGCAGCACCGCGGAGACGACGACGTCCACCTCCTCCGGCCCCGACGGGAAGGGGCAGACATAGCGGAGGCCGATCTCCGTGGTCTGTTCTGCGGCCGCCGATTCGGCGCTCGGGACGAGTGCGGTGGCGACGACGAGCGTCCCGCCCACGGCCCAGTGAATCGGTCGTCTCGCTGCGGCGCGTACATCGACGGTCATACGGATGTGTCCTTCCGGCGCGCGTGAGCCCCTGGGCAGGAGGGCTGCGGAAAGCGGGTCCGCTGCTGCTCGGCAACGGCCCCGCGGCGGACGTCGAGCGGGCTCTCTGCGGACGTCGAACGGCCGGGGCCTTCCCCCTACCGGCCAGTACGGTACGCACGCCGGCAGCGCCTGGGAAGAGCCGGGGGCCCCGGCCGGAGCACCGTGCCGCGGACTTTGTCAGGGGATGACAATCCACCGCGGCGGCCTTGTCGGCGGGTGCGTGGATCGGCCCGCCGGCGGACGCCCGGAGCGGTCCGGTCGTGGCGGCCGCTCCGGCGAGGGGCGCGGGAGGTACGAGAGGGGCGGGAGCCCGCTCGTGGGCAGTGCCCGGCCGTCGAGGGCTCACGGCCGGGCACCACGCTCACGTACAGGGCGTCAACGGCGGGTGGGTCACCCGCTGATGACCGGGGACTTGCCCGACGCCGTGTTCACGATGGTGTACAGGCCCTGGAAGCTGGCGGTGGTGCCGACGATGCCGCAGCCGCCGCCCACCTTGTTGGCGATCGACAGCGTGAGCCCGCCGCCCGCCGTGTTCAGCGTGCCGTTGCTCCCTCCGGCGCTCGGGTTGTTGTACTTCGCGGCGACCTTGCCGGTGACGTTGAAGGTGCAGGGGCCGAGGATGCTGTTCCCGCTCACCTTCGCCTTGATCGCTCTGATCTCACCGGTCGTCTGACCGGTGGAGTTGGCGCCGCCCCCCGCAGCGTAGTTCGCGCCCCAGATCTCCCACGGCGGGGTGGTGGTCACCGTCCACGTCGAACTGAACGGCCCGGTGCACGGCGAGTTGAACGAGATCGCCGAGATGGAGGCGAGCTTGGCCGGGCTGCCGGCGACCGGAGAGGCCGGGGCGGAGCCCGAGGCCGCGGAGGAGGCGCACTGGATCTTGTTGCCGTTGTTGTCGGTCAGGACGGTCACTCCGGCGCTGCCCGTGAAGGCGCCGGTCGGCGTGATCGTCCAGCTGCTCGGCGCGGCGACGGCCGAGGGGGCGGCCAGCACGACGGATGCCGCGGCGGCGCCGATCGCGGTGAGGACACCGGTTCGTTTGAACATGGGGATACTCCCTTTTCTCGTCCCGTGGGGGATGCGACTGAACGTGACTGGAGAGGGCGCTTCCGCTGATGGGGCGGTGCGGAGCGCCGTCGGCCGCGACGCTGTCGAGCGTCCCGGGAAGCGGCTCTCTCCCGGGGATGCCCGCGGCGGGCGGGACTGCTCGATCGCGACGCGGGGCCTTGGCGCCGGTCCTGGAAGGTGCGGGGGTCCGGTGGGGCGCTGTCGCACCACCTCCTTAGGCCGGGGCGGGCGGCCTACCGCTGCGCGGAGTGCCAGAATTCCGACAGCTTCCTGCCCTCGTTCGGCGCGAGGCCTGCGGGGTCGTAGGGGCTGCCGAAGTACGTCGTGGTGTCGTTGAGCGTCACGCTGTTCTTCCCGGCGGCGGACGGGAGGCCGGTCTTGAGGTTGACCGCCCAGTTCAGCAGGCCTGCCCCGCACCCGCTGGCCCCGGGCACGGCGAACGCGTCATCGCCCTGGTCGGCGCCGTCGAAGGTGTAGCGCCCCATCTCGCCCTCGTCGTCCCGGGTTCCGTCCGCCGCGAACCGCTGGAGCGAGAGGCTCGGGGCGGTCAGGTTCTCCGGCTTCAGCAGCACCGGATCGGCGGTGGTTCCGATGTAGCACTTGTCCCCCAGGAACGGATTCTTGAGGTGGATGCGGACCGGGAGGGTGAGGATGGGCTCGCCGGTGGAGAAAGCGGCGTTCATTTGGAAGTCGCGCGGCGCTCCGGCCGGTTCGATGGTGGCCGTCACGCGGTTGAGGTCGTTGTCCGTCAGCTGACGGCATATCGCGGAGACGAAGGGAATTCCACTGGGGCACATCAGCCCGATCAATCCGCCCGGGATCTCGGCCGGGTCCGCGGTGAGCGCCCCTTCCGGCGGAGCCACCAGTGAGGCGGTCCCATCGCTGCGCTGGATGACACCGAGCTGGAGATCGCTGTTGGCGGTGGCGACCTGGGTCTTGCCCAGCGTGATGGAGCCGGTGACCGAACTGGACGCGATGCAGGTGGCGATGGTGTCGACGCCGTCCGCGGCCAGCATGGCGGGCGCGTCGACCGGGCAGCGGTCGAAGGGCGCCCAGTCGCCGTTGAGCTGGGTGGCCGCGGTGGCCGAGCCCGTGGAGAGCACAGCGCTGAACGCGGTGAACGCCGCCAGCAGGCCTATACGGGTGCGATTGGAAACAGATCTCATGTCGTCCCCTCTGTCAGCCGCCGTGGCGCGGCCTCGTGCACGAAGTTGACCGGTTCTGCAACCCATGCCCGCACCGCGACGGTGACGGTCGACGGTGATGGAGCCGCTGCTGGGCCCGGGGGCGGAGGATCGGAGCATCAAATTTCGGGCAGATTTCCTGACCGAATTGGCTGAGGCGTGATGTTACTCGCCGGAAACAGCGCGACACAATCCGTCCGTCTAAGATCTTTTGCGCCCCACGCTTTTTGATCCGGAAATGAGCAACGGAACACCCTTCCCTTATCAAGGAATGCGTACGGGGAAGCGCGGAAATGCTGCACGGCCGCCGTGACCCCGCGCCCGGTGCGCACCCCGGGCCGCTCACCGCCGAAGCGGCCGGAAGCCTCAGGCGCCCCCGCGCCCCGGTGCGGGAATGCATGGCCCGCGCCCCGGCGCCCGCGCCCCGGTGCCCGCGCCCGCACGGCCTCTTGGACACGTTCGCCGTGTTGAGCCCCCTGGGCGTACGGCGTTCCGCTAGGCGTCCGCGAAGACCACGGGGTCACGGAACAGCACGGGGCCGGCGCGGCGCCTTTGTTGTCACCGCCGGAGCATGCGGCCGAAATTCATTGTCCGAAAGCGAGCAATGCGGTCCGACCTGCACAGAAGTACCGCGCCGCGGCGACGATGCGTGCCCCCTGCACTCCGATCTTGTCCAGGTGGTGTGCAGTGCCAGTTCCGTGGTCTATCTTCGTCGCGAACTTGGTACGCACCTGCCGGTTCGTGGGAGCGCTTTCCCCCACCGTCTCACCCCACCACCGGGCGCCGAGAGCAAGGGGACTTGTCATGGCACATCTCATACAGCCGCTGGATACCGGAGACCCACTGGGCCCGCTTCCGCAGGAATTCGCCGCGATCATGCGGCCGGAACTGCCCAGCCTCATCAAGGAAATCGGCGTCGAGGTCACCCGGGCCTTCCCCGAATACGCCCGGCTGCTCGACGGCCCGAACGGGCAGGCCATCCGCGTGGGGGTGGAGCAGAGCCTCTCCTCCTTCGTCGACCTGGTGGCCGAGCCCTCCGCCCCCACCACGCTCCGGGACGACATGTGCCGGCGCTTCGGCCGGTTCGAGGCGTACGAGGGCCGGAGCATGGACACCCTCCAGGGGGCGTACCGCCTCGGTGCGCGGGTAGCCCTGCGGCGGGCGAAGAAGGTCGGCCAGAGCCACCACCTGTCCCCCAGCCTGATGCTGAGTTTCGCCGACGCCCTCTTCGCCTACATCGACGAACTGGAATCCCTGTCCAGGGAAGGCTTCCTGGAGGTGCAGTCCCAGTCGGGCGAGCACAGTGAGGCGCTGCGCCGGCGCCTCCTCCATCTCATCCTCGCGGGGCGCCCGGCCCCCCGGAGCGCCATCGCCGACCTCAGCGAGCAGGTCGGCTGGGCCCTCCCGGAAGAGGTCACCCTGGTCGCCGCACGCGCTCCCGCGGAGCTGGACCGGCTCAGGACGGACCGCGACGTCCTGGTCGACCTCAGCGCCCCGCAACCGCACTTACTCGTTCCCGGCCCCCTGGACGAGGCGCGAAGAACCATGCTGTCCCAGGCCCTTCCGGCCACCCGGGCGGCGATCGGCCTGACCGTCCCCACCGCCCAGGCCTGCGAGTCGATCCGCTGGGCCCGCCGGGTGCTGGAACTCGTCGACACCGGGGTGATCGAGGACGCCCCGCTGATCCACTGCGAGGACCACCTCACCACCCTGTGGCTGCTCTCCGACCCCGCTCTGCTCGACCAGCTCGCCCGGAGGGAGCTGGCCGCCGTGTCCGAGATCAGCGCCGCCCGCCGCGAGCGCCTGATCGAGACGCTGCGCATCTGGCTCGACACCCGGGGCACGGCGGCGCAGATGGGTGCGCTGCTCGACGTCCACCCGCAGACGGTGCGCTATCGCATGCGCAGTCTGGAGACCATCTTCGGTGATCAGCTCGTCGATCCGGAGAGCCGTTTCACCACCGAGGCGGTCCTGCGTGCGCTGCGGTTGCGCTCCCGGTCCACCGGCGCGTCCCCCTGATCCGCAGCACGTTCGGCGCGACGAGTCAACTTACCGGCGCGTAAGGCGAAATAGACGGTCAGTCCCCAACGGTTGCGACACGGAGACGTACCCGAGGTGAAACCCGGAACCGCGTCCCGTACACAGGAAGCAATCCGCCGCTCACCCAGCGGCGGTCCCGGGCACCGCCTCCTGGCCAACCATCCGAGAGGGAACACTTCATGACCGCCTCGCACCTCCTCGTCCCCGTGCCGATCCCGGACCGGGTCGCCGCGCTGATCGGTTCGTGCATTCCGCCGCACATCCTCCGGGCGGAGTTCGACGCCGACTGCGCGGCCCGGGAGGTCCGCCGCTTCCGCGGCCCGCTGCTCGGCGTCGAGGACCAGGCCGACCGCGAGCATGCCCTGTCCGACCTGGCGCGTGCCAACAAGGTCCTGTGCGCCCACCATCCACGTATGGCGGTCGTGCCCGGATCGCCCTTCTGAACACCCCCGTCCCATGACGCCCACGGCGCGCCGCCACTCGCCGCGGGCCGGCGCGCTCACGGACCACCGGGGCGAGTGCCCCGCGGTGCGGTGCGGTGCGGGGAGGGCCGCCGGGGCGGCTGCCGTGCGAACGGGCGAGAGGGGCCACCCCGTCCCCCGCCCCGCCCGGGGATCGGCGACAGTGGACGTCCGTCCGTGTCCCCGCCCCGCCCGGGAGAGCCCATGCCCGCCGTGCCCTGCGCCGGTTCCCGCCGCCCCTCCGTCCTGCTCGTCACCGATCTGGCCTACGAGGCCCGTGGCCGGCGCTACGGCGACGAGGACGTCTTCCTCGGCTCCCGGCTGCGTGAGGCGTTCGACGTCGCCCTGTGCCACCCCCGGGACGCCGCCGCGCTGATGGAGGGCTTCGACACCGTGCTCGTCCGCAACAGCGGGCCCGTGCTCCACTACCGCACGGCGTACGACGCGTTCCGCACGCGCGCCGTCGAACTGGGCAAGCCGGTCTACAACCCGCTCGGGGGGCGGGGCGACATGGCGGGCAAGGAGTATCTGGTCGAGCTGAGCCGGGCCGGTTTCCCGGTGATCCCCACCGTGGACCGGGCCGCGGACCTGCCGGTGCTGCCCGAGGCGGCGCGGTACGCGGTGAAGCCGAAGCTGGGGGCGGACTCGGTGGGGCTGCGGTTCGTCGCACGGAGTGCGGTCGGGACGGAGCTTGAGCAGGCGCCCCCGGGCGCGCTGCTCGTCCAACCGCGCATCGACTTCCGCTACGAGGTCTCCTTCTACTTCGTCGACCACGACTTCCAGTACGCGCTGTACGCCCCCGACCCGCGGCGGCGGTGGGTGCTGGAGCCGTACCCGGCGGACGCGGAGGACCTGGCGTTCGCCCGGCGCTTCATCGAGTGGAACCCCCTCACACACGGCGTCCAACGGGTCGACGCCTGCCGCACGGCCGAGGGCGCTCTGCTCCTCGTCGAGCTGGAGGACCTCAACCCGTATCTCTCGCTCGACCGGGTGGCCGAAGACGTCCGGGAGGCTTTCGTGGCGCGGCTGAAGGCGTCGATCGCCGCCCTGCCCCGCTGACCCCCGTCCGGCCCGTTCCCGCATGCGGGCGGGCGGGGCCGGTGTGAGGGTGCAGACGTGACCACTGCCAGCGAGCAAGCCCCCGCCGAGCAGAGTGGCGTCGCGCCGCCGCCCGTCCTGGACCGACGCCGCCGCAACATCGTGTTCGCGACGATCGTGCTCGGCATGCTGCTGGCGGCGCTGGACCAGACGATCGTCGGCACGGCCCTGCCGACGATCGTCTCGGACCTCGGGGGCGCCGCCCACATGTCGTGGGTGGTCACGGCCTATCTGCTGGCGGAGACGGTGGCCACCGTCCTGGTCGGCAAGTTCGGCGACCTGTTCGGGCGCAAGCTGGTCTTCCAGATCTCGGCGATCGTCTTCATCACCGGGTCGTTCCTGTGCGGCCTCGCCTCGGACATGCTGCTGCTGATCATCTGGCGGGGCATGCAGGGCATCGGCGCGGGCGGTCTCATGGTCACGTCGATGGCGCTGATCGCGGATGTCATCCCGTTGCGCGAGCGGGGCAAGTACCAGGGGGCGATCGGGGCGGTCTTCGGCATCTCGACGGTGATCGGCCCTCTGCTCGGCGGACTGTTCACCGACCACCTGACCTGGCGCTGGGCGTTCTACGTCAATGTGCCGATCGCCATCGCGGTGGTCATCGCCGCCGCCCGCAACATCCCCTCGGTCAAGGCAGCGGGGCGGCCGGTCATCGACTTCGCCGGCATCGCGCTGGTGGCCGTCGGGGCGAGCGCGCTGATCCTGGCGACGAGTTGGGGCGGCAACGAGTACGCCTGGGGCTCGTCCGTGATCATCGGGCTCTTCGCCGGCGGGCTGCTCGCCCTGGCGCTGTTCTGCCGGGTGGAGACTCGGGCGAGGGAGCCGATGCTCCCGATGCGGCTGTTCGGCAACCCGGTGTTCACGGTCTGCTCGATCCTCAGCTTCATCGTGGGCTTCGCGATGCTCGGCTCGATGATCTTCCTGCCGACCTATCTCCAGTACGTGGACGGGGACTCGGCGACACTCTCCGGCGTGCGGACCCTGCCTCTGGTGGTCGGCCTGCTGGTCGCCTCGATCTTCAGCGGCAACGTGGTCAGCAAGACGGGCCGCTACCGGCTGTTCCCCATCGTCGGCACCCTCGTCATGGCCGCCGGACTGTTCCTCCTCTCCCGGATGGGTCCCAGCAGCGGGGTGTGGCTGGAGTCGCTCTACATGGTCGTACTGGGGCTCGGCATCGGGCTGGCCATGCAGGTGCTGACGATCGCCGTGCAGAACACCGTGGACTACGCGGACCTGGGCACGGCGACGTCGGGGGTGACGTTCTTCCGTACGCTCGGCAGCGCCTTCGGCACGGCGGTGTTCGGCACGATCTACGCCAACGCGCTGCGGCCCAACCTCGCCGACGGCGTGGCGGACGCGGTCGCGGCGGGCGGCGATCCGGAGGCGCTGGCCGACGCTTCGCAGAGTCCGCAGGCGCTGCACGCGCTGCCGGCCGCCCAGGCGGAGCCGCTGGCCCAGGCGTACGCGGACACCCTGCACACGGTGTTCCTGTGGACGGTGCCCGTGGCGCTGCTCGGTTTCGTCGTCGCGCTGTTCCTGAAGGAGGTGAAGCTGCGGGACTCGGCGCGGCTCGGCTCCACGGACATGGGCGAGGGCTTCGCCCAGCCGGGCACCGGGGACTCGGCGAAACTCCTGGAGTTCTCGGTGGCCACCATCCTGCACGGCACGGGTACGGGCATGGCCCGGCGGATCGTCGCGGAGTCGGACACCCGCCTCGACATCGCGGGGGCCTGGGCGGTGATGCAGGTGGACCTGTTCACCCGGATGGTGGGGCACGCGGGGCTCGGTCTGATCGCGGCCCGCCACCGCATCCCGCCGGAGGTGCTGGTGCCGGTCTTCGACCGGATGATCGAGGAGGGCTTCCTGACGGGTGACGGCCAGCTCTTCTCGCACACGGCGGCGGGCCGGCGGGAGGCGGCGGTCATCTCCGACGCCTGGGGGCGCTGGCTCAACGAGCGGCTGGCCGAGGACGGAGCCCGGCCTGATGACCGTGAGCTGCGGGCCACGGTCGACGTGATCGCCAAGCGGCTGCTGGCGGAGGATCTGGCCCAGGAGCTGTCACCGGAGCCGAGCCCCGGCGGCTCGGCCAGGATCGGGGCTCCCGCCTGACCCGGGGCGGGCCGTTCGGCTCCCGGGCCCCGGCTGTGCCCGTACGCCTTCCCCGCCGGGGCCCCGCCGCCGGGAAACGTCCCGGCTCTCGGCGCGGGGCGGGCGTCACGCGCCGGGAGCCCCCCGCTCACGGCCGGTGGTCCGGCGCCGTCGGCGCTCAGTCGACGAAGACGGCCGTGGCGTAGACCCAGGCCCCCTCGTGGCGGACGAAGCGGCTCTGCTCGTGGAGGGCGTCGGGCCGCCCGTCGTCGGTGTAGTGGGCGCGGAAGGTGACCGTTCCGGCCGTGTGGAAGGCGCTGCCCTCGGTGGCGCCCAGGATCTCCAGCCGCACCCAGCGCATCGCGGGGTCGAACGTGACGGCGGGCGGCCGGGTCTCGGGGTGCCAGGTGCGCAGCAGATACGCCGCGTCCTGGAGGACGAAGGCCGCGTACCGCGAGCGCATCAGCGCTTCGCAGGTCGGGGCGGCGGCACGGCCGGAGTGGAAGCGGCCGCAGCACTCCCCGTAGGCGGCGGGCAACCCGCACGGGCAGGGGCCGGCGGAGGCGGTCCGCGGGGCGGCGGGCCGCCGGGAGGCGCGTCGTGACATGGGTCCATTGTGCCGTGGGACGAGTGCCTCAGCGGGCCGGGGCGAAGCGGCGGCGGTATTCGGTGGGCGTCAGCCCCGTGCGGCGGCGGAGCTGGGTGCGCAGGCTGGTCGCCGTGCCGAGGCCGCTGGTACGGGCGATCACGTCGAGGCGCTCCTCGCCGCGTTCCATGAGGCGGCAGGCCAGGGTGAGGCGCTGTTCGGTGAGCCAGGCCAGCGGCGTGGTGCCGAGCTGGGCCCGGAAGCGGCGGTGCAGAGTGGCGGGGCTGACGGCGGCGCGGGCGGCGAGCGCGGACACGTCCAGGCCGTCGGCCAGGTGCGCGGCGGCCCAGGTCAGGAGCGGACCGAGCGAGGCGTCGGCGACCTCGGGCACCGGGTGCTCGACGAACTGGCGCTGGCCGCCGTCCCGGTGCGCCGGGTGGACGAGGCGCCTGCTGACGGCCGCGGCGGTCTCGGCCCCGTGGTCGGCGCGGACGAGATGGAGGGCGGTGTCCAGGGCGGCGGCGCTGCCGGCCGCGGTGATCACCTGCCCGTCGTCGACGAAGAGGACGTCGGGGTCGAGGTCCACGTGCGGGTACCGGGCGGTGAAGGCGTCGGCCCACCGCCAGTGGGTGGTGGCCCGTCTGCCGTCCAGGACTCCGGCGGCGGCCAGCGTGAACGTCCCCGTGCAGAAGCTGACGAGGCGGGCGCCCCGGGCGGCGGCGCGTCCGATCGCCGCCAGGACGTCCGGGTCGGGCTCCTCCAGCGGGTCGGGACGGTTGGGGGCGATGACGGTGTCGGCCCGGTCCACGGCGTCGAGCCCGGCGACGCCGGAGAGCTGGAAGAAGCCGGAGTGCATCCGGACCGTGGGCGTGGGGGAGCAGATCCCGAAGTCGTACCAGGGCACGGGAAGCTCCGGCCGTCGCAGACCGAAGAGCTCGGTCGCCACCCCCATTTCGAAGGGGTTGGACCCGGACGCGACGATCATCACCACCCGGTGCGAGGATTCTTTTGCCATATGCGATTCGTAGCACTCCCGGACGACGGGGTCCAGCGACGAGGGTGGACGCCATGAGCAACGGAAGCGCGGCACCCCGCGCAATGCGACCGATCTCGCTGAGCGAGGCCCTGGACTCCTTCGACGCGCTGTGGAGCCCGCGCGTGGTGACCCGGGTCAACGACTACGACGTACGGGTGGCCAAGGTGGAGGGAGAGCACGTCTGGCATGTGCACGAAGATACGGACGAGTTCTTCCTCGTGGTGGAGGGGGCGCTGGACATCGCCCTGCGCGACGGAGCGGAGGGGGACGGCGAGCGGACGGTGACCTTGGAGAAGGGCGCGGTCTTCGTCGTCCCGCGCGGCGTCTGGCACCGGCCCCGCTCCACCGGCGGCGCCTCGCTCCTGCTCTTCGAGCCGTCGGGGACGTCGTCGGTGGGCGACGCCCACGACGAGGTGCCCGCCCACGTGGACGCCACCACGGGGCACCCGCTCAGCGTATGAGAGGGCGCCCTCGGCGCCCTCCCGCCCGGGACCGGGCGAGCGGGCGTGGGGGCGGGCCCGGTCAGGGCTTGCGCGCGACGCCCGCGTAGCCCGGGATAGGCTCGTCGCCCGGGACCTCGACGGGCTCGCCGAGCTCCGGGTGCCACTCGGCGGAGAGCGAGACGCCGGGCTCGACCAGTTCGAGGCCGTCGAAGAAGGCGGTGAGTTCCGCGCGGCTGCGGGGTCGCAGCGTCATCCCGCGCTGCTTGTACAGGGCCCGCGCCTGGGCGGCGCCCTCCGGGTTGAAGTCACCGGTGGTGTGCGAGAGCACCAGGTAGCTGCCGGAGGGGAGCTGTTCGACCAGCCGGCCGACCAGCTCGCCCGCGCCGTCCTCGTCGTCGATGAAGTGCAGCAGCGCCAGCAGCGACAGCGCGATCGGCTCGTCGAAGTCCAGGACCTTGCCGGCCGCGGCCAGGATGGCCTCCGGCTCGCGCGCGTCGGCCTGGATGTACTCGGTGGCGCCCTGGGGGGTGGACCGCAGCAGGGCCGCCGCGTGGGCGAGCACGATCGGGTCGTTGTCGCAGTAGACGACGCGCGCTTCGGGTGCGGCCTTCTGGGCGATCTGGTGGAGGTTCGGCTCGGTGGGTATGCCGGTGCCGATGTCCAGGAACTGCCGCACCCCCTGCCCGGCGAGCCAGCGGGTCGCCCGGTGCATGAACGCCCGGTTGACGCGCGCCATGTCGCGGCCGCGTGCGTCCAGAGCGAGCAGTTGCCGTGCCATCTGTTCGTCGACCGGGTAATGGTCCTTGCCGCCGAGGAACCAGTCGTACATCCGGGCCGGATGCGGCTTGCTGGTGTCGATCTCGATGGAGTGGTGGTGCCCGGTCATGGCTCGCTCCGTGGTCAGGGGTCCGTACGTCGACGGTCGGATGGATCAGGGGAAACGAACTGCACGGCCGGGACGCGCCGCCGCGCCACGGGGGCCGTCCTGGGAGGTCCCGACAGGATAGGGCGGCGCCGCCTCACAGGAGAAGGAAATCCGCCTGGCCGGCCTTGGCGCCCTCGATGAAGGCGGCGATCTCGCCGTTGGAGTAGATGAGGGCGGGGCCGTCGGGATCGGCGGACTGGCGTACCGCGACCCGGCCGTCCGCGAGCTTCATGGCTTCGACGCAGTTGCCGCCGTTACCGCCGCTCCACGGCTTGTACCAGCCCTCGGAGCCGAGGTCCCCGGCAGGCATGCCGTTGTATATACGGTTCATCACAGCTCCTTGCGGAAGTCCCGGAGGATTTCCTTCGTGCGTTGTGCAGTCGCGGCCTGAGCCGCCATGCGGTCCATGACTTCGAGGTAGGACGCCACCTCGGGGCGGGCGTCGAAGTAGACCGCCCCGGTCAGGTACTCGCTGTAGACCATGTCGGGGAGTTCGGGCACGGCGAACCGGAACAGGACGAACGGGCCGTACGTTCCGGGGTGGTGGCCGGTCGCGAACTCGGCGATCTGGAGCGTGACATGGGGCAGCGCGGTGGCGTCGAGCAGCTTGTCGACCTGGCCGCGCATCACCTCCGGTCCGCCGACCGGCCGCCGCAGGACGGTCTCGTCCATGATCACCCACAGCTTGGGCGCGTCGCCCTTTGCCAGCAGCGACTGCCGCTCCATGCGCAGCGCCACATGGCGCTCGATGTCCTCCGGCCTGGTCTGGCCGATCGCTCCGGTGCGCATCACGGAGCGCGCGTAGTCCTCGGTCTGGAGCAGGCCGGGCACGAAGTGCGGCTCGTACATGCGCAGCAGGCTCGCCGCGCCCTCCAGACTGACGTACATGCTGAACCAGTCGGGCAGCACGTCGTGGAAGCGCTGCCACCAGCCCGGCTTGTTCGCCTCCTCTGCCAGTTCGACGAAGGCATCGGCCTCGCGGTCGGCGACGCCGTACGCCTTCAGCAGCAGCTGGACATAGGGGATCTTCAGTCCGACCTCGGCCGTCTCCATGCGACGTATCGTCGCGGGAGCGACCCTGAGCACCTTCGCCGCCTCGTCACGGGCCAGTCCGACGCGCTCGCGCAGATCCTGCAGGCGCTTGCCGAGAACGACCTGGCCCACGGTCGGGGCGGACCGCGGTTCGCTCACTTGAGACCTCCCCATGCGCTGTTTTGCGAGCAGTGTGCCATGCGTGCGCCCCCAACGACACAGTCACTCTGAAAATTTCAGAGTGCCCCTTGCCAAGTGTCCGTGTCAGGGGGAGAGTTGGCTACCGAACCAGTTCGCTCAGTCACGCCCGCTCCCGTGTACGCGGAGAACGACGTGTGACGCAGCCCCCACTGTGAGGAATCGGTCGTGGCACCTGGCAGTGCGCTCATCCCCCGGAACACGGATCTCAGCCCCGGGACGGAGGCGCTCCGGTACTGCTTCACGCTGCCCGCGCGCCCCGAGTCGGTGGCCGGCGCACGGCGGCTGACGCGGGCCCGCCTGGACGCCTGGAAGCTGACCGGCGACGCCCACGAGGCCGCCGTGCTCATCGTCTCCGAACTGGTCACCAACGCGATCGTGCACACCGCGAGCGCCCGGGTGGTGTGCGAGCTGCGCTGCCTGGGAAGACAACTGCGGATAGCCGTGCAGGACCAGGGCCACCAGCCCGACGGCCCCCGGCTGCGCCGCACCGCCGACGACGAGCACGGCCGAGGACTGCTCCTCGTCGACGCGTTGAGCGATTCCTGGGGCTCGCACGACGCCGGGTACACCTCCGGGCGCATCGTCTGGGCGGAGGTGCCGCACGGCTCGGAGCGGCTGTACGACGCGGAGCACCCATGCTGAGGAACGCGCTGTCCCGGCTCCGCACGGCCCACCGCACGCGGCTGCCCGCCGAGCACAGCGGCGGCCCGGTGCGGCTGGCGCTGCCGGCCTCGATGTCGGCCAGCCTCGGCTGTGACGCCGTGGGCGTGCCCGCCCGCCACGGCTTCCGCCTGATGTCCCATCTGCCGCGCACCGGGTGCGTCTTCGCCGACGCCGACCGGTGGTGGTGGATCGTCCCGGCCGGCTCCGACCTGGACCTGGACTGGCCCGGGCAGGTGACCTACGCCCGGGACGCCGCCGTCCCCGTCGGACGGCCCCGGCTGATCCACACGCCGGAGGGCCTCACTCCGTACACCCCGCCGATTCCCCTTTTCCTGATGGTCTGCCAGGTGACCGGCGTGACTCCGCGCTGGGCCGCCGCCGGGACGCCCAGCGCGGTGCCCGCGCCCTGAGCAGGAGGCGGGTCCCCGTCCCGGCGCGGTGGACGCCCGGCCGGGCCCGCAGTCAGGCCCGGCCGAGGTGGGACAGCTCCGGATGGACCTCGGCATACCGCTCGACCAGCCGCCGGGCCACCGCGACCGAGTCGACGAGCGGGTGCAGGGCGAACGCCTGGACGGCCGCCGCGCGCGATCCGCTCTCCGCCGCTTCGAGCACCGCGCGCTCGACGGCCTTCACCGCTGCCACCAGACCGACCGCGTGGTACGGGAGGGGCGAGACGGCCACCGGGTGGGCCCCGTTGGCGTCGACGAGGCAGGGCACTTCGACGACGGCCTCGCAGTCCAGCGCAGAAAGGGTCGTGCGGTTGCGGACGTTCAGGATCAGGGAGGTGCGTTCGTTGCGGGCGACGGCCCGCATCAGGGCGAGCGCCACCTGTTCGTACCCGCCGGATTCCAGGTCGTCGCTCTCCCGCTCCCCGGCCCCCGCCACCTCACGGTTCTCCGCCATGTAGGTGGCCTCGCGTTCGGCGCGGGTGCGGTCCCAGGTGAGCAGCGCCGCAGTGCCGGGCTCCCGCATCCGGGCGTAGAAGCTCTCCTGCTGGTCGCGGAGGAAGGCCCCCCGGGTCCGTTCGGCCTGCCGGTAGGCGTGGACGGCCTCCCGGTTGAAGTAGTAGTAGTGCAAGTACTCGTTGGGGATCGAGCCGAGCGACCGCAGCAGCTCGGGGCCGAAGAGGCGGCCCTCCTCGAAGGAGTCGAGCAGGACCGGGTCGGCCAGCAGCCGGGGCAGTTCGTCCCGCCCGTCGACGTACAGGCCCCGGAGCCAGCCGAGGTGGTTGAGCCCGGCGTAGTCGATCCAGACCCGGTCCGGGTCGGCTCCCAGGAGGCGGGCGACGCGTCGCCCCAGCCCGACCGGCGAGTCGCAGATCCCGATCACCCGGTCGCCGAGGTGCCGGGACATCGCCTCGGTGACGAGGCCGGCGGGGTTGGTGAAGTTGATGACCCAGGCGTCCGGGGCGAGACGGGCGATGCGCCGGGCCAGGTCGAGGGCGACGGGAACGGTGCGCAGCCCGTACGCGATGCCTCCGGCGCCCACGGTCTCCTGTCCGAGCACACCCTCCTCCAGGGCCACGCGTTCATCGGCGGCGCGCCCGGACAGGCCGCCGACGCGGATCGCGGAGAAGACGAAGTCGGCGCCGCGCAGCGCCTCTTCGAGATCCGTGGTGGCGATCACGGCGGGGGCGTCCGCGATGCCTCGCGCCTGTTCTCCGAGGACGCGGGCGACGGCGGTGAGCCGGCCGGCGTCGGTGTCGTACAGCGTCACACGCGAGACGCGGCCCTCGGCGTGATCGCCGAGGAGGGCCCCGTACACGAGAGGCACCCGGAATCCGCCACCGCCAAGAATTGTCAGCTTCACGCTGCTCGATGGTACGGGGCGGGCGGGCTCCGCGGCGCTCCCCCGGTCCGCACGTGGGGGCCCGGCCGGCGGTCCGGCAGCCGTCCCGGCCCGTGCGTGGGGCGGCGTGGGCGGTCCCGGTCCGGGGCAGTGGCCCGGGACCGCCGTCGCGCTCGGGTCAGCGGCGGATCAGTAGCCGTTCCACCAGCGGGACACGGCCTGCCAGAGCCGGGCGGGCGCGGCCGGGCGACGCTGCTCGGGGATCGCGGCCTGCGGGGAAGGCTCCGCCGGGGAGGCAGGCTCGGCCGGGGCGGGCTCCGCCGGGACGGGCTCCGCCGCCGCGGGGGCGGAAGGGGCGGTCTGCGGGGCGGCCCCCGGGGCGTGGGCGGGCTGCATGCCCGCCGCCGGAAGGGGCTCCGGTACGGGCCGGGGCGGGGAGGAGACCTCCCACGCACCGGCCGGCCGATCGGCGCGGGCCATCACCGAGAGCGGGTCGGCGTCCAGCTTCTGCCGGGGGCTGGGGGCGAACTTCACCGGCAGCTCGACCAGGTGGCGGGACATGATGTTGCCGATCCACCTCAGTTCGCTCTCCTCGATGCCGAGTTCCAGGTCGGGAAGCCTCATCAGCAGCGCGTCGACCCCGACGTCGGCGATGGCGCGGCCGATGTCCTGACCGGGGCATTCGTGAGGGCCGCCGCTGAAGGCGAGGTGGGCGCGGTTGCCGCCCATGTCCGCGGTGAGGTCCGGGCGGACGGTGGGGTCGGTGTTGGCGGGGGCGATGCCGACGAGGAGGGCGTCTCCGGCCTTGATCTGCTGGCCCCCCAGTTCGGTGTCCCCCACCGCCCAGCGGCCGAACACCGCCGTGAAGGGGGGTTCGTCCCAGAGGGTCTGCTCCACCGCCTCGGGCACCGTCATGTGTCCGCCGCTGAGCCGGGCGCGGAAGCGCGGGTCGATCAGGACCATGCGCAGGACGTTGGCGATGAGGTTGGCGGTCGACTCGTAGGCGGCGATGAGGACGAGCCGCAGGTGTTCGACGACCTCGATGTCGGTCATCGCGGCGGGGTGTTCGACGAGCCAGCCGGCGAAGTCGGGTGCGGGCTCGGCGCGGCGGCGTTCCACGAGACGCGTCAGCACGGACACGATGTGGGCGTTGCTCGCCACGGCGGTCTCGGTGCCGCGGGTCATGTCGCGGGCCGCCTGGACGAGGCGCTCGTCGTACTCCTCGGGCATACCGAAGATCGCGCACATCACCATCATCGGAAGGTGGTCCGCGAACTGGTTGACCAGGTCGGCGCTGCCCTTCTCGCAGAAGTCGTTGACCAGGCGGTTACTGAAGCGGTTGATGTGGCGCCGGACGCCACGGGTGTCGATGCGCTCCATGCTGTCGGTGACCGCGCCGCGCTGGCGCTCGTGCGTGGCGCCGTCGGCGAACACGCAGACGGGCTGCCAGGTGAAGATGGGGGCCAGCGGATGGTCCGGGGCGACACTGCCGTCCTGGAGGGCGCGCCAGCGCCGCGAGTCCCGGGAGAACTGGGACGGCGTGCGGGTGAGGTGGAGGTTCTCGCTGTGGCCGAGGACGAGCCAGGCGGGCACGTCACCGTGGAGCAGGACCGGGGCGACCGTCCCGTGTTCGGCTCGGAGTTTGGCGTAGAGGCCCGCCGGGTCGGTCTCCGCCTCGGGACCATGGAGCCGACGCAGCCCGCCGGGTCCGATGTCGAGGTCGTGGGCCGGGCACTGGGGCGGCGGCACGGCGCCGGGTTCGTGGTGGAAGGGGGTTGTCACAGGGGCTCCAGGGATCAGGATTCCAAGGCTGGTGCACAAGGGGGACGGGACGGGGACGTACGGGCGTGGGACACGCGCACGCAGGAGCGGCCCCGACCGAGGGCGCGCGCCGGTGGGCGCACGCCCCCGGTGTCGGTCCGGACGGCGGGGCGGCTCCGGGCGCGCTTCGGGGGCGGGGGACGCGGCGTCAGGCGAGCGGGACGGCCAGGCTGTGCAGGTAGCGCATCAGGGTCATGAGCACATCGCGGCTGGAGACCCGCATCCGGGCGTCGCAGTCGACCATGGGGACCTCGTCCGGCAGGTCGAGCGCTCTGCGCAGGGCCTCGACCGGATGGTGCGGCGCGTCGGGAAAGGTGTTCACGGCCACCACGAACGGGACCCCACGCTCCTCCAGCCGGCCGATGACGTCGAAGCTCACTTCCAGCCGCCGGGTGTCGATGAGGACGACGGCGCCGAGGGCCCCTTCGAAGAGCCCGTTCCACAGGAACCAGAAGCGTTCCTGGCCCGGGGTGCCGAACAGGTAGAGGATCAGTTCCTCGCTGAGGCTGATCCGCCCGAAGTCCATGGCGACGGTGGTGGCGGTCTTCGTCTCCACCCCGGCGTTGTCGTCCACGCCGACGCCGGCCTGGGTCATGGTCTCTTCGGTCGTCAGGGGCCGGATCTCGCTCACAGAACCGACCATGGTGGTCTTGCCGACGCCGAACCCGCCGACGATCACGACCTTCACCGCGGCGGTGACCGTGGTGGGAAGGACGTCCTCGCTACGGGGTCCGGTGATCGTGTCAGAGCTTCTGAAGTCCATGCATCACCGCTTCGAGAAGGGACCTGTCGGGGAGTGTGGCGCGGACGATCGGCGCGCGCGACTCGATGAGTTCGGTCGCGAGCAGATCGCTGAGGAGCGAGGTGACCACGCTGAACGGCAGGCCGAGGTAGGCCGAGATCTCGGCGACGGACAGCGGAGCCTGGCAGAGCCGAAGGATGGCGGCCTGCTCGGGCTGGAACGTCGGCGAGGGCTCCGCCTGCGCGACGACCATCGTGACCAGGTCGAGCGCGGCCCGTTCGCTGTCGTCGAGATCACCGGTGATCACATACAGCCGTTCCGGATCGTTGAGCGCCGGGTCCGCCTTGCGGCGTTCTCGTCGGGGACCGCTCATCCGGACTGCCCGCCGTGGCGGGGCGGGCTGGTCAGATGGGCTCCGATCCGCACGACCATGTCCCGCATCCGCGCGCCGACCAGACCGGCGTCGACGGTCTCGCCGGCCAGCACCGCGAGGTACGCGCCGGTGCCGGCCGCCATCAGGTAGAAGAACCCGCCGGTCACTTCGATGACCACCAGCTTCATCAGGCCGTCGCTGTAAGGGATCTCGGTGGCCACCGCGGCGGCCAGGCTCTGCAGTCCGGCGCAGGCCGCGGCGAGCCGGTCGGCGACGTCGGGGTCGCCTCCGTGCATCGCGATGCGCAGACCGTCCGAGGAGAGCACCACGATCTGGTGAATGCTCGGAACCTCCTCGGCCAGTTCCTTGAGCATCCAGTCCATGTTTCCCCGCTGCTGGATCACTTCAGGTCTCCCTTGTCCCACGCGTCATCGGCGTCTTCGCCGCCGTGCTTCGGTTCCTGCGGTACGCCGTTGACGGCCTGGGTGAAGGCCTCCAGCCACAGGCCGGGGGGCCTCTCGCCGCCGGCCGGGCCGCCACCGGGCCCGCCCGCGTCCCGGCCGGGCTGGCGCCCGTTGGCCTGGACGGCGGGTGGCGGCGGGGGCTGCTGCGGGAGGTTGTGCGAGCCGAGCGGGGCGCGGCCCCGGCTGCGGCGTTGCGGCAGCCCGTTCTCGGTCCACTCGGTGACCACGGGAGCGTGGTCCTCCATGGCCGCTGCGGGGGCGGCCGGGCGCGACGCGGCCGCGGGGGCGTCGGCGGGGGCCGGGGCTGCCACCGAGGGCACGGGGCCGGTGGCGGCGGGCTTGGGCTTGCGCTTGCCGGGCGGCGGTACCACGTGCTGGAGCTGGGACATGTCCAGCGAGCTGGTCGGCCGCGAGGTGGCGCCGATGCCGTGGGCGATGCCCGGGGCGGGGCCCGTGGTGATCATGTCGCGCGGCACGATGAGGACGGCACGGACGCCGCCGTACGCGGACTGCCTCAGCGATACCTGGAGTTGGTACATCCGTGAGAGCCGGCCGACGACGGCCATGCCGAGCCGCGGGGACTCCCCGAGGTCGTTCATGTTGATGCCGGCCTGGGCCTGCGCGAGCATGTTCTCGGCGCGGGCGCGGGCCTCCTCGCTGAGGCTGACGCCGCCGTCCTCGATCTCGATGGCGATGCCGGTCTGCACCTCGACCGCGGTGACGTGCACCCGGGTCTGGGGGGGCGAGTAGCGGGTCGCGTTGTCCAGCAGCTCGGCGCAGGCGTGGATCAGCGGTTCGACCGAGGTGCCGACGATGGCGACCTTGGCGATCGAGTGCAGATCGACGCGCTGGTACTCCAGGATGCGGGACATCGCACCGCGCAGCACGCTGAACAGCGGTACGGGCTTGGGCCACTGGCGGCTCGGCCGGGCTCCGCCGAGGACGGCGATGGAGTCGGCGAGCCGGCCGATCAGCGCGGTTCCGTGGTCGATGCGCAGCAGGTCGTCGAAGACCTCGGGGTTGCGCCCGTAGTGGTCCTCCATCTCCCGCAGTTCACTGGCCTGGCGGTTCACGATCGCCTGGACGCGGCGGGCGACGCTGACGAAGGCGCGCTGAGCCGAGTCACGCCGCGCCTCCTCGTTGTCGATGACTTCGAGGACCTGGTAGATCTGCTCGCGCAGCGCCTTGGGCAGATGCCGGTTGGCCACGTCCGCGTCGACGACGTCGCGCATCACCTCTTCGGGCGAATTGCCCACCCGCAGCCGTCGGATGGCGGCGGGCATGACCTCCTTGGTGAGCCGCACGGTCTCGGAGTCGTGCGAGAGGATGCGGTGTTCCAGGTAGGCGATGCGTTGCTCGTACGCCGCGCGCTCGACGCGCATGGCGTGGCGGCGGCGGTGCAGTGCGGCGGTGAGTACGGCGACCGCGATCGTGGCGATCACGCCGCACACGGCGACTGGTATCCGCGCGGCCGGGACGACCAGGGCCGCACCGGCCGCGGTGGCGCCGCCCATCAGGACCACAGGCGGCAGGACTACGCGGACGACGGGAATTCTTCTGTCGGTCGGCGGTGATTCAACACGGACCATCTAAACCCTCTGGCGGTTGATTCCGGGATGTATGCGCACGTGAGCGGAGACTCAGGCACAAGCGCTCGAATTCGTCTCAACTCGACTCCACTGCGCGTGAGCTTAGCCAGATCAGAACAGTGCTTCGGCATATTCACCCAACCCCCTGCGGAAGCTCGCCGAGAGGCATACACTCGCAGTTTTCGCACTCACCGCTGTGGATCATGTGCAGAGGGTGACCGAAGAGGGCAGAGGACCCGCCTACGGTCGGGTAGTACCGCAAGGTGGGACGCAACCTCTCGATATAGAGCACTTTTCGGGCGTGATCGCTCCAGGGGGCCCGGCTCGTCCCGGAGTGCGGGACGAGAGCACAAGTGATCGAATCGGATCGAAAGGAACAGTTTCCCGGTCGGCGGGCGGGTGACCCGGGAATCCGGCCCGCCGCACACGGCCGGGCGCCGTCCTCGATCCTCCGGCGCGGACCCCGCGGAGCGGGGATCATGTCCGTCGTCGGCACACCGACGGGGACGAGAGGGAGCAGGCGGGATATGCGCATGACGGCGGCCGGTGACTACACGATCGCTTCGCTGGACACGGGGCTCCGCGCCCTGCGCCTCTTCCTCTCCCACGACACCCTCACCGTCAGCGAGGCCGCCGAGCGGCTGTCCGTCGGGCGGTCCACCGCGCACCGGGTGCTGAGCACCCTGGAGCAGCGAGGGTTCGCCATGCGCGACACCTCGGGGCGCGGCTACGCAGCGGGCCCCGAACTGGTGCGGCTCGGCCGTCCCGCGGGGTTCGGCGGGGCCGCCCGCGAACGGCTGCGGCCCGTCCTGGAGGACGCGGCCGCACGGACGGGCGAGACGGTGTGGAGCGCCGCGCTCATCGGCGACCAGGTCATCGTCACCGGCGGGCGGGAGTCGGCCCACCCGGTGCGGGTGACACTGGAGCCCGGCCGCACCGGTCCGGCCCACACGGACGCGGGCGGCAAACTCCTGCTGTCCCGGATGACGGAGGACCAGGTGTGCGCACTCTGCCCGCGGGAGGAGCTGGAGCCCCTGACGCCGCACACGCTCCCCTCGCGGACGGCCCTGCTGGACGAGCTGGCGCTGATCCGGCGCACCGGACACGCGGTCGACAGGGGCGAGTCGGTCCTCGGCATGACCACGGTCGCCGTGCCCCTGGGCGGGGCCAGTTGGCGCGACCGGCTCGCCCTGGTGGCCGCCGCTCCGTCGGACCGGTCGGACGACGCCGCACTGGCCCGGCGGGCGGACCAGCTCAGTCGGTCGGCGGCGCTGCTGCGCCCCCCGCGCCCGGCGTCCTGACCCGGCGCCCCGCCGAGCGGCACAGGCCGCGCTCCCCGTCGTACGCCCCGGGGCCCCGACGTGCGCCGCCGGGGGTCAGCGCCCGGCTCCGCCCAGACGGCCCTCCAGCTGAACGAGCAAGTCGCTGAGCCGGGAGCCGAGTTCGTCGCGGCTTCGCTCGTCGAGTCCGGCCAGCACCGAGCGTTCGTAGGCCAGTTGGCAGGGCAGCAGCCGGTCGACGAGGGCGCGGCCCGCGTCGGTGAGGCGGACATGGGCGACCCTGCGGTCGCGGGCGTCGCCCCGGCGGTCGACCAGACCGCGCTCCTGGAGGGCGCGCAGCCGCTTGGTGACGGCGGCCCCGGAGGAGAAGGTCTCCCGGGCCAGCTCGCCGGGTGTCAGCTCCCGGGCCGTACGGCGCACCGCGCCGAGCAGGTCGAATTCGGGCCGGGTCAGTCCGGCGGAGCGCAGCGGGGCGTCCTGAGCCTGCTGGAGCAGGGCGGCGCAGCGGTTGATCCGGCCGATGATCTCCATCGGCCCGGTGTCGAGGTCAGGGTCGACGGCCTGCCACTGCCGGACCACCGAGGCCACGATGTCGTCGGTCACTCCGCTCCGATCGAAGGGGCGGGGGCCGTCGGCCCCCGCCGTTGTGCTGTCGCGGCGAGCGTACGGTGTCCGGCCTGCTCGGCCGCGAGGAGGCGCTCCTCGGGCAGGGCCCGCTGCCGCCATTCGCCCGCCGCCGTGTCGCCCGCCTCGCGCATCTCGACCAGGGTCGCGGTGAGCGTGCGGCGCGCCCGGCCCCGTGCGGCGGGTGCGGCTTCGGGGCCGGCGAGCGTCTGTTCGGCGTGGCGGACAGCTCGTCGACGGCCGGGGGCAGGCGGCGGCGCGGGCACGGGTCCCCGGGCGCGGGTCAGGACGGCCCGGCCGCGCAGCCGCTTGGGGCCCGCGCCGCCGGGGTGCGGGGTCGCGAGGGCCGCCTCTGCGTCCAACAAGTATTACACCCGTGAAATACTTCTGGGCGGCAGAAGGGCCCGGAACGGCAGGACGCCGCCGCCCTGTCCGGGCGACGGCGTTCCCCTGAGCGGCGGCCGGCGGCTCAGCCGAGACCGCGGGAGTCCTGCTTGAGGGCCGTGTCCACCGTCAGCGCCGTGGCCACGACGAGGCTGAGCAGCGGCTCGGGCAGGCGCTGGTGGATCTGGAGCACGTAGTTGTCGGCCGTCGTGAACATGGTCTTCGCGAGGCCCTCCCAGGTCTTGGTGATCCGGGCGACCTCGGTGCCGCCCGCGTCCACGATCGCGAAGTTCCAGGCGCGCCAGTTCTCCGCCCTGATCGCACCCACCTGCACACCACCGGCCCTCATCGCGAAGTTGATCTTTCCGAAGGCGTTCTGCTGGACGATCTCACCGACCGGCTGCCCGCCGGGCCGCTCGACGACGACACGGGACTTGATGAACTTCGCGGGCCGCGTCAGGAGCAGTTGCGGCCGACCGTGCGCGTCACGGATCTCCAGTCGGTGCGTCAGGTACTGATCGATGCTGGAGACGAACCGGAGCACCTTGCGCAGCGCGCTCTGCCCGACCTGGACGACCGAGCCGACCGCAGCGCCGTGCTGATCGAACACCCGGTACTCGTTCGTCACCTCGATCAGCTTGGCCTTCTGGTTCACCACCAGGACCGGCTGGTCGAAGAGCGAGCCGGCCGAGGCCGCCTGCCGGGCGGGGACGCCCGGGGCCTGCTGCCCTTCGGCCGGGTGCGTGTGCTCGGTCCACCGGGCCCCGTCCCAGTAGCGCAGCAGCCCGGATGCGCCGTGGGGATCAGGGAACCAGCCCGCGGCTATGTTCGATTGCGTGGTCACTCAGGCACACTATCCCGCGGGTGGCACGACCCATATTCTTTGAAGCTTCACACACCTACTACGATGACGGGCGATGACCAGGGTGAGCGCGCGGACCGACCGGCAGCGGCGCCGCACTCGCACGCCCGTCGCCCTGGGCTGGGCGCTCTTCCTCTTCGCCATGCTCTTCTGCTGCTCGGTGACCGCCGCAGCGCCGGTCACGGCGGGGCCGGTCGGCGCCGCCCCCGCGCGCGCCATGACGCCGACGCCCGACGCGGACTTCGAGCCGGTCGTCGCGGCGCCGGCCGACCGGGGCCTGGGGACGTCGTGCCACGGCGGCTCGGCCCACACCGCGGCCGTCGTGCTCCCGGCCTCGTCCGCGCCGGCGGCCACCCCCTCCCCCGGGGCCGTCGCCCCCACCGCCCCGCTCACCGGCGCGGCCGCCATCCGGGGCCCCGCACACGACGGCGTGCGTTCCGTCGATCAACTGCGCCTTCAGGTCCAACGGATCTAGGAGCTCGCGGACGGCCGCCCGGCTAGCCGGAGCGGAGATCCGTATGCCCTCATCCCCGCTTCCTGTCATGCATCACCCCGTATGCACCTGTTGAACGACGAGGACTTCCCATGGCTTCCGCCAAGAACCAGAACACCCCGGCCGCGGCGCGTCGCGCCAAGCTCGAAGAGGCCCGCCGCAAGGAACGCGCCCGTGAGCGCCGGGTCCGCATCATCACGATCGGCGCGTCGGTGGCCGTGGTCGCCGCGCTGGTCGCCGGGGGCGGCTACCTGATGGCCCAGGCGAACGAGAAGGAGGAGGCCCAGGAACAGGCCAGGACCTCCCCCGTCACCGGTGAGCGCAGCTGGGACAAGCTGACCCAGGAGCACGTCGCCACCAAGGTCGACTACCCGATGAACCCCCCCGTCGGCGGCGACCACAACCAGGTCTGGATGAACTGCAACGCGGACGTCTACACCGAGGAGATACCGAAGGAGAACGCCGTGCACTCCCTGGAGCACGGCGCGGTCTGGGTGACGTACAACGACGAGGCGTCGGACGCCGACGTCGAGGCGCTGGCCAAGCGGGTCAAGTCGACCCCGTACTCCCTGATGAGTCCGGTCAAGGACCAGAAGGACCCGCTGATGCTCAGCGCGTGGGGCAAGCAGGTGACGGTCAAGAGCGCGTCGGACGACCGGGTCGCACAGTTCTTCACCAAGTACGTGCAGGGCCCGCAGACCCCTGAGCCGGGGGCCGCCTGCACGGGCGGGCTGGACAAGTGACCTCCCTGACACAGTCGGGCTCCACGCGCCGGATGGTCCTCGCCGGGGCAGCCCTGCTGCTCGTGGCCCTGGCCCTGGTGGCACTGATGGTCGTCCGCCCCTCCGCGGCCTCCCCGTCCGCGTCGTCAGCGGCGCAGTCGGCTCCGGCCGGCGACTCGGTGGACGCGGGCTTCGCCCGGGACATGGCGATCCACCACCAGCAGGCGGTCGAGATGTCGTTCATCGTGCGCGAGCGCACGGACGACGAGGACGTGCGGCGGCTCGCCTACGACATCATCAACACCCAGGCCAACCAGCGGGGCATGATGCTGGGCTGGCTGGAGCTGTGGGGGCTGCCCAAGAGCTCGTCCGCGCCGCCCATGCGGTGGATGGGGCACCCCTTCACGCCGAGCGGCGACGGCGCGTTGATGCCGGGCATGGCCACGGACGCGGAACTGGCGGCACTGCGCGAGGCCGAGGGCGTGGCGGCCGAGGTGCGGTTCCTGCGGCTGATGACCGTGCATCACCAGGCGGGCGCGGACATGGCGCAGGCGGCCGCCGAAGCGGCGGGGACACGCCCCATCCGCGACCTGGCTGCGGGCATGGTCCGGGGCCAGCAGTCCGAGATCGGCCTGATGGCGGACATGCTGGAGGCCCGCGGCGCGACACCCTGACCGCAGCAGGGCGGCCCCGGCAGCCGGCCGGGGCCGCCCCTCCGCCCGGCCCGCCCCAGGGCCCCATCGCATAGGCTCGGCGACGACATGAAGAGCATCCTCACTCCGCTGGGGCCCAAGGCCGACAAGGACACCGTGCGGCGGCACAACCTGAGCCTGGTGCTCCGTGCCGTGCGGGACGAGGGCGAGAGCGGCGAGGCGACCCGCGCCGGCGTGGCGGCCCGGGTCGGTCTGACCCGGGCCGCGGTGTCCTCGCTCGTCGAGCAGCTCCTGGACAGCGGGTTTCTGACCGAGTCGGGCAAGACGTTCAGCGGGCAGGCGGGCCGCCCCGGCACCGCGCTCAAGGTGGCCCGCACCGGCCCCGCCGGGGTCGGCGTGGAGATCAACGTCGACTACGTGTCGGTGTGCGTCGTGGACCTGGCGGGCACCGGCCGGGTCCGGCAGACCGAACACCTCGACAACCGGGGCGCGCCCGCCGCCGACGTCCTGGCCCGCGCGGCCCGGATCACCGCGCGGACGCTGGACTCGGCGGGCGAGCAGGAGCTGCGGCCGGTGGGCGCCGCGCTGGCACTGCCGGGGCTGGTCTCCGGCGGGGCGGTGCGCCAGGCGCCCAACCTCGGCTGGAACGAGGTCCCGGCGCAGGAGCTGTTCGCGGACGCGCTCGCCGCCCTGCGCCCCGGTCGGCCGGTGCTGGCGGTCTCCTCGGAGAACGAGGCCAATCTCGCGGCGCTGGCCGAGCTGTGGTTCGGCGGACCCGCGCCGGTGCGCAGCTTCCTCTATCTGACCGGGGAGATCGGGGTCGGCGGCGCGCTCGTCCTCGGCGGCGAGCTGCTGCGGGGAGCGCACGGTTTCGCCGGGGAGATCGGCCATGTGGTGGTCGACCCGGCCGGGCCGGAGTGCCGGTGCGGGTCCCGGGGCTGCCTGGAGCAGTACGCCGGGCAGACCGCGCTGCTGCGGGCCGCCGGGATCGAGGGCTCCGGCGGAGGCTCGGGGGTGCTGGAGCTGGAGCGGCGGGCGCGGGCCGGGGACGGCCGCGCCGTGGCGGCGCTCGACGAGGCGGGCCGGATGCTGGGGCGGGTGCTGTCGGGGGCGGTGAACCTGATCGACCCGGACGCGGTGGTGCTCGGCGGGATCTACCGGAGCCTGATGCCGTGGCTCGCGCCGCCCGCCGACGAGGAGCTGACCGGCCGTGTGGTGTCGGGCCTGTGGCCCCCGGGCAGCGGCCGGCTCCGCGCGTCGTCCGTGGCGGGGGACGCCGCCCGGGGCGCCGCGGCCCTGGTGGTGCGGGACGTACTGGACGATCCGGTGGCATACGCGGGCGTGCCCTGGCGTCTCAGCGCACGCCGAGCAGATGGTCCATGGCGAGCTGGTCCAGCGCCTCGAACGCCATGCCGCGTGCGGCCGCGGCGTCCACGTCGAAGTCCTCGTACGCCGAGCGGTCCGCGAGCAGGCCCGCGAGGCCCTCCTGAGCGGTGGGGCGGGCCAGTTCGTCCAGACGGGAGACCTTCAGCGCCTCGCGCACCGCGGGGTCGGCGCGGAAGGCGGCGGCCCGCTCCTTGAGGATCAGGTAGTTGCGCATGCAGCCGGCCGCCGAGGCCCAGACGCCCTCGTGGTCCTCGGTGCGCGGGGGCTTGAAGTCGAAGTGGCGCGGGCCTTCGTAGCCGCTCTCCAACAGGTCGACCAGCCAGAACGCCTGACGCAGGTCGCCCGCGCCGAAGCGCAGGTCCTGGTCGTACTTGATGCCCGTCTGCCCGTTGAGGTCGATGTGGAAGAGCTTGCCGGCCCACATCGCCTGGGCGATGCCGTGCGGGAAGTTCAGTCCGGCCATCTGCTCGTGCCCGGTCTCCGGGTTGACGCCGACCAGTTCGGGGCGTTCCAGGCGCTCGATGAAGGCGAGGGCGTGACCGATGGTGGGCAGCAGGATGTCGCCGCGCGGCTCGTTCGGCTTGGGTTCGATGGCGAAGCGGATGTCGTAGCCCTGCTCGGTGACGTAGTCGCCCAGCAGGTCGAAGGCCTCCTTCATCCGGTCCAGCGCGAGGCGGACGTCCTTGGCCGCACCGGACTCCGCCCCCTCGCGGCCGCCCCAGGCCACGAAGGTGGTCGCGCCCAGCTCGACGGCGAGGTCGATGTTGCGCAGCGTCTTGCGCAGCGCGTAACGGCGCACGTCCCGGTCGTTGGCGGTGAACGCGCCGTCCTTGAAGACCGGGTGGGTGAAGAGGTTCGTCGTCACCATGGGCACGACGAGGCCACTGCTGTCGACCGCCTGCCGGAAGCGCTTGACGATGCCTTCGCGCTCCGCGTCCGTGGAGCCGAACGGCACCAGGTCGTCGTCGTGGAAGGTCACGCCCCAGGCGCCCAGTTCGGCGAGCCTGCGCACCGACTCGGCGGGGTCGATGGCGGCCCGGGTCGCGTCGCCGAAGGGGTCCCGCCCCTGCCAGCCGACGGTCCACAGGCCGAAGCTGAACTTGTCCTGTGGGGTGGGGGTGAAGCGTTCCGTCATCGTCCGACCGCCTTCGCCTGCCGTCGGGGCGCCCGGCCGCGAGCCCGGCACCCCTATTTGTTCAGTGTCATGACTAATCAACCACACCGCACCCGGGCCAGGGAACCCCCGTGCCGGCACGCGTCCCCTCCGCCCCTGGCCGGGGGGCCCCGCATCACGTAATTTGTTCGTGCCACAGCCAAATGAACCTCCCGTGCGAAAGAGGCCCCCATGCCGTCACCCGCCGTCGTCGTCGGCGTGGACAGCTCGACGCAGTCCACCAAGGCGGCCTTCATCGACGCCGCGACCGGCGAGCAGCTCGCCGTCGGACGCTCCCCGCACGTCGTCACCGGAGAGGCCGGGGCCCGGGAGAGCGATCCGGAGATCTGGTGGCGGGCGCTCGGCGAGGCGGTGGCCGCCGGGCTGAGCGCGTCCGGCCTCCCCGCTCGAGCGGTCACCGGCATCGCGGTCGCCGGACAGCAGCACGGGCTGGTCGTGCTGGACGGGACGGGCCGGCCCCTGCGGACCGCACTGCTGTGGAACGACACCCGCTCCGCGCCTCAGGCGGCGGCCCTCACGGAGGCGCTCGGCGGTCCCGGCGCCTGGACCGCCCGGACCGGTTCCGTGCCGGTGGCCGCGATCACCGCCTCCAAGTGGCAGTGGCTGCGCGAGAAGGACCCGGCGAGCGCGGCGGCCGCGGCGGCGGTGCGGCTCCCGCACGACTTCCTCACCGAACGCCTCGCGGGCGTCGCGGCCACCGATCCCGGCGACGCCTCCGGCAGCGGCTGGTACTCCACGGCCACCGGCGCCTACGACCCGGTCCTGCTGGATCTCCTCGGCCTCGACGCCGCCCTGCTGCCCGCCGTCGCGCCCACCGGGGCCACCCGGATCGGCTCGCTCACCGCAGCGGCGGCGAGCGCGCTCGGGCTGCCCCCGGGCATCGCGGTGGCGGCCGGGACCGGGGACAACATGAGCGCCGCCGTGGGCCTCGGGCTGGGCGGCGCGGGGCTGCTGGACCACCCGGCCCTCAGCCTCGGCACCTCCGGCACGGTCTTCGCGGCGTCCCGCACCCGGCCCGGCTCCACCGCGCTGTCCGGGTTCGCCGCCGCCGACGGTACGTATCTGCCGCTGGCCTGCACCCTCAACTGCACGCTCGCCGTGGACAAGGTGGCCTCACTGCTGGGCCTGGACCGCGAGGACGCGACCCCCGGCGGCGAGGCCGTCCTGCTGCCCTACCTGGACGGTGAACGGACACCCGACCTGCCGACCGCGTCGGGACTCCTCACCGGACTGCGCCACGACACGACCCCGCACCGGCTGCTGGGCGCCGCCTACGAAGGCGCGGCCGTGACCGTCCTGCGAGCTCTGGACGAGCTGTCACGTGCCTGCGGCCTCGACCCGGACGCCCCCGAGATCGCCGCGCGGCCACTGCGCCTGATCGGCGGCGGAGCGCGCGGCCGGATGTGGGTGGAGACGGTCCGGCGGCTCTCCGGCCGCCCCCTCGTCCTGCCCGGCAGTGAGGAGCTGGTCGCCCTGGGCGCGGCGGCGCTCGCCGCCTCGGCCGCGGGCGGCGGCGACCCGGTGGCCCTGTCGGCGTCCTGGGCCGAGCGCGCGCCGGGCCGGCACATCGACCCGGTCGAGCGGGACACGGAGACCTGGCAGCGCGTCACCTCGGTGCTGGACCGGGCGTCGCGGCCGCTGCTCGGCGGCTGACCGGGCCGATCCGGCGGTACCCGACCGACCCGGTTGGGAATGCGAACTGATTTTCCATAAGATCCGGCGATGATCACAAGAAAACGGCTGGCGACCGGGGTGGGTCTGGTGCTCGCCACCCTGGCCGCCGGGTTCGGCACAGCGCTCCCCGCCGCCGCCGACGACGAACCCGCCCCCGCCCCCAAGGTCGAGCTGGTGCTCGACGTCAGCGGCTCCATGCGCACCCGTGACATCGACGGCCAGTCCCGGATGGCCGCCGCCAAGCAGGCGTTCAACGACGTCCTGGACGCGGTGCCGGAGCAGGTGCACCTCGGTATCCGGACGCTCGGCGCGGACTACCCCGGCGACGACCGCAAGGTCGGCTGCGAGGACACCCGCCAGCTCTACCCGGTCGGCCCGTTGGACCGCACCGAGGCCAAGACCGCCGTCGCCACCCTCGCCCCCACCGGATTCACCCCCATCGGTCCGGCTCTGCTCGGCGCGGCCGACGACCTGGAGGGCGGCGAGGGGTCGCGCCGGATCGTGCTCATCACGGACGGTGAGGACACCTGCGGGCCGCTCGACCCGTGCGAGGTGGCGCGGGAGATCGCCGCGCGCGGCACGCACCTGGTCGTGGACACGCTGGGCCTGGTCCCCAACGCCAAGATCCGCCAGCAGCTGACCTGCATCGCCGAGGCCACGGGCGGGACATACACCGCCGTGCAGCACAAGGAGGAACTCTCCGGCCGTGTGAAGCAGTTGGTGGACCGGGCCGCCGAGCCCGTCGTCACCCCGGTGGCGACCGAAGGGGCCGCGAGCTGCGCCGCCGCGCCCCGGCTGGAACCCGGCCTCTACACGGACCGCGAGAAGATCGGCGAACACCGCTGGTACCGCGTCGACGTGCTGCCCGGTCAGGAGCTGCGCGCCTCCGCGAGCGTGGCCGCGGACCGCGCCGTCGACGACGACTACGGCGTGCTGCTGCGCGCGGTGACCTTGCACGGGCGGGAGATCGTCCGGGGCTCAGAGGCCGGCGCCGGCCGCACCGACGTGATCTCCTCCGGGCTGCGCTACCCGAAGGCCGCGGCGCCGGAGGGTGACGACGGCGACGGCAAGCCCGCCGCCGAGACCGTCTGCCTCCAGCTCGCCCACTCCTTCTCCGCGCCCGCCTCGGTGAAGAGGTCGCCCGGCCTGCCGGTCGAGCTCACCGTCGACCTGGTCGAGGGCCCCGAAGAGGCGTCCGACGTCGCGGCGTTCGGGCTCGGCCGCGGCTGGTGGCTGCTGGGTGTGCTCGCTCTGACCGGCCTGCTCGCGGGCCTGCTGGCCGGCTGGATATCCCGCTGGCGCGTCGTCGTACGGAGGACCGACTGATGCCTATGACACCGCACCGCACCCCTCGCGTGCGGCGCGCCCTCACCGGTGCGCTGCTCGCCGGACTGGCCCTGCTCACCTCCGCGGGGCCCGCCGCGGCCGACGACCCGTCGGCGACCGCGAGTCCCGCAGGGGCCGGCGACGGCCCCACCGAGGCGGGGACGACGTTCCGCACGGCCACCGCACTCGAGCAGGGCCGCACGGGCACCGCCCAGGCTTCGACGGGCGACTACCTCTACTGGGTGTTCCCCGCCGACGCCGGCCAGCGGCCCACCGTGGAGGCCACGGTGAAGCTTCCCGAAAGCGCCGCCCGCCGGGGCGCGTCCACCTGGCAGATCGACGTGTACGACGGGTTGCGCCGCCGTCAGGCCTGCACGTACGGGCACCAGACCCGCAAGGCGGCGGCCGACGCGGCCACCGTGGAGCTGTCCTGTGTGCTGCGGACCGTGCGCTCCTGGTCGGAGCCGTGGGCGAACGACCCGCTGCCCGGCAGCTACTACGTCCGCCTCACCGTGGTGGACCTGCCCGCCTCCGACCTCGGCCTGCCGGTCGGCGTCGAGGTGAAGGCGGTCTCCGAGGACGTGGGCGGCGGCCACGACGTGGACGGCTCCCTCTCCGCGCCGCTGGTACCGGGCGTCCTTCTCTCCGGTGCGTCCGGCGACGACGCCACGGGCTCCGCCGCTTCTGCCGCGCCCCGGACGCCGACGGCCGGCGGGCCGGAGGACGGCTGGGCCTCCAACTGGTGGACCGACCGCTGGCTGTGGACCGTCGGCGGCGGGGTGCTCGCCGCACTCGCGGCCGTGTTCGGATACACGCTGACGCGCGGCCGCGGCCGCCCGGCCGGGGCGCCGCACGGCGTCTGACACGCCCCCGCCGCCGGCCGCGGCGGCGCTCCGCCCGGCAGCCTCCCCGTGCCCCGGCGTTCCGCGCTCCCGGCGGGGACGCGAACGCATCGGGGCGGGGAGGCACGGCCCGCGCCCTGCTCCCCGGGACGCCGACGGGGCGCCGGCGCGCCCGCCGGAACGCCGACGCCGACCGGTGCTCCGTACGCCCACACCGCCGGCCGCGGGCCCCGGACCCCGCCTCGGGGCAGGCCTCTGCGCTGAGACCGGCCACCGGTCGTTCCAGAGGCGGCCGGTGAGCCCCCCGTACGAGTGCTTCCAGAGCACCGGGCGTCGGCGCGTCGCCCCAGGGTCCGCGGCTCCCCGGCCCGAGGGGCGTCCCGCGGCGCGGCGGGACGCCGTGGCGTACTCCCGCCGCTCCCTGTTCGAATCAGGGGCCGGCTGCGGCTACGCTCGGCAACTCACTTATTCCGTAAGGCCGATGACGGGCCCGTCCGCACCGGCCGAGGCCCTGGCGGAGTACCGCCCCCATCGCCTCCGGTGGGGGTTCGCACGCCGACGCGCCCGTGCTGCGCGCGTCCCTGGGAGCGGAGTTCATCGATGTCCACGCAGACCGGTCCGACACCCGACACCGCGCCTCGCGGCCATGCTCTCGCAGCGGGCCCCAAGGGGCTGCCGCTGCTGGGGAACCTGCCGCAGTTCGCGAAGAACCCCCTCGCCTTCTTCGAACTCCTGCGCGGACGCGGCGACATGGTGCGCTGGCGGTTCGGCCGCAACCGGTGTGTCTTCCTCTCCGACCCCGGGTGCATAGGCGAGTTGCTCACCGAGACGGAGCGCACGTTCGACCAGCCGCGGCTGGGCATCGCCTTCCGCACGGTGATGGGCGACGGCGTCGTCGTCGCGCGGGGCCGTGACTGGCGGCGCAAGCGCTCGCTCGTGCAGCCGTCGGTGCGCCCCAAGCAGGTCAGGTCCTACGCGGCCACCATGGCCGACTGCGCGGTGGAGCTGGCGGACAGCTGGTCGGACGGCGAACAGATCGACGTCAAGCGGGAGATGGCGGCCCTCACACAGAAGATCGCGGTGCGCACCATCTTCGGCGTGGACACCCCGGCGGACGCGGAGGCGATGGGCCGGGCCATGGACGTCGCCCAGCAGGAGATCGGCAAGGAGTTCGCCGGGCTCGGGGCGCTGCTCCCCGACTGGGTGCCGACGCCCGGCCGGGCGCGCATCAAGAAGGCCGCGGCCGTCATCGACGCCGAGGTGGGGCGGGTGGTCGCCCGCCACCGCGACGGCGGGGAGGAGCGCCCCGACCTGCTCAGCAGGTTGCTCACCGCGGTCGACGAGAGCGGGACGCGGCTCAGCGACGAGGAGATCCGCGACGAGACGGTGACCCTGTACATCGGTGGGCACGAGACGACGAGTTCGACGCTGGTGTGGGCGTGGTATCTGCTCTCCCGCGCCCCCCGGGTCCGCGAGACGCTCGCCGAGGAGCTGGACCGGGTGCTGGGCGACCGGGAGCCCGGCTTCGAGGACTACGCCCGGCTGCCGTACGCCCAGGCCGTGGTGAAGGAGACCCTGCGGCTGTATCCGACCATCTGGTTGATCACCGGGGTGGCGAAGGAGGGGGCGCGGATCGGCGGCCTGCCGATCGCGGAGGGGACGCGGGTGTGGAGCAGCCAGTGGGCCACGCACCGCGACGCGCGGTGGTTCCCCGAGCCGGAGGAGTTCCGCCCCGAGCGGTGGGACGCGGAGCGGGGCGAGGAGATCGCGGAGTACGCGTGGTTCCCCTTCGGCGGCGGGCCGCGGGTCTGCCTGGGCACCCGGTTCGCGATGGTGGAGGCGGTGCTCATCCTGGCGGTGCTGGCCCGTCGCTTCGCACTCGACGTCGATCCGGGCGAGATCGGTCCCGTACCGAGTCTCACGCTGCAGCCGGACCGGGACGTCCTGGCGACGGTGCGGGCGCGCTGACCCGTGCCCCCTCGGAGGTGGGTCCGGCGTGCGCCTGCTCGCGCATCCTGGTGCGCGCTGACCCGTGCTCCCCCGGAGAAGGGGGAACGCGCCGGCGCGCAGCCGTGCTCCTCTCCGTCATGGCCAAAAACCCCTTCGCCAGCCGCTCCGCGCTCCCCTCCGGGGCTGCGGACGGCTCGAAACCGGTGGGTCCGCCCACACCGGCACGGCATCGGTTCAGGCCAGCTTGCAGCGCCGCCGACTCCCTCGTCCGCAGGCCGGATCGTGCGTGCCCCGGCGTCAAGACCCTCGATCCGGCCGTATGTTCGAGGAGAGGTGTTTTACGGCCCCACCAGCCGGATAACGTCTGCTCGGCCACACTTCGCCATCACGGCCCGCTCCGAAGGTTTCACGCCTTCGCCGCATGCCGTCCCTTTCGGTGAACGATCCCGTTCACCGGGCCGCACCATGGCGGGATGCGCGCAGTCCGGCTCGGTGGCGACAGACGGGGGACGAAGTGGCGATCCAGCAGAGGGCCGAACGAACGCGGCAGACCATCCTGACCGCGGCGGCACGGGTCTTCGACGTCCAGGGCTACGACCGGGCGTCGCTCGCACGGATCAGCGGCGAGGCCCGGGTGACCACGGGAGCGCTGGTCTTCCACTTCGCGACCAAGGCGGATCTCGCGTCCGCGGTGCAGGAGCGGGCCCGCGCCGTCACGGGCGTGACCGTCGAGTCGGCCTCGGTGTCCGCGGGCGGCTCGGGCGGCACCGCCGTGGAGAAGCTGGTGGCGGTCACCCGTGCGCTGATCCGGCTCTTCGAGACCGACTGCGTCGCCCGGGCCGGCGAACGCCTGACCCGCGAGTTGCAGACGGCCGGCTCGCCCTCGTCCCAGGAGTGTCCCTGGAGACGCGAGGTGGCGCGACTGGTCCGGCGCGCGGACGACGAGGGGGCGCTGCACGCCGGGATCGACGCGACGGCCGTGGTGGCCCTCATCAGTTACGTGGTCCAGGGCGTCGAACTGGCGATGCGGGCGTCGAGCGGCCCTGCCGACGAGACCTGGCCCGGCGACAGCACCGTCCTTTGCGGTCACCCGGGTGAACGGCTGGAGCGCATATGGGAGTTAATCCTTCCGGGCCTGGTACCGCCCACTCCCCCGGAGCCGCTCTCCCCGGCCCGCGCCACGCGGACGGCGCCACCCAGGACCACGCCTGCGACACCCGGAATCCTGCTGCCCTGAACTGTTCAGGGGCGGACCCGGGTCCGGGCCCGCCGCGCTGTCACCCGGCGGGCAGGGGCGCCAGGAGCCGCCGGGCCAGGCCCGTGAGTGAAGCGGCGATCCGATCCTGGGAGAGCCCCAGTTCGTGCCGCTGGAACCGGTAGAGCTCGGGGGCCAGCGGACTGAGGACGACGTCGATGGCGGCATCCGGATCGGGGCTCCGGGCATCGATGAGCAGCGTGCGCACATGCACGCGCCAGAAGCCGTACGCACCCGTGGCGTAGCGGTCGGGCCCCACCTCGGCCCCGAGCGCCAGCGGCAGGTGGTGCTCCAGCAGGTCGAGCATCGCCAGGTAGAACGCGGCTAGCCGCTCGGCGGCGGGCGCGCCGGGCCCCAGGGGCGGGGGCCCGTAGATGAGCCGGCCCTGGAGCCGGCGTTCGTGCTCGTCCAGCAGGGCCACCGCGACCGACGAGGGATCGGGAAAGCTCCGGTAGAGCGTCGCGCGACCGACGCCCGCGGCCTTGGCGATGCGGTCCATGGTGACCGTGCGCGGGTCCTGCTCGCCGAAGAGCTGCTCCGCGGCGGCCAGGATCTGCGCGCGGTTGCGGACCGCGTCCGCTCGCCGGCGGGGCGCGGCCGGGCCCTCCTGCGGGGCCTGCAGATCGCCCAGCGGGCCGCCGACGCGGTGCACGGAGGCGGATCTGCGCCCGCGCTGCTCGTCATCGCTCATGCTCCGACCTTACTGGGCTCCTTAAGTGGACACCTTGTCCGTTTGGCATGCCGCATGGCATCCTAACCGGACAGGGCGTCCACTTAATCGTCGTGCGCCTCCTCATCACCCGCCTCAGGGAGATCCAGATGCACACCGCGCTGCTCGCCGCGGCCCTCCTCGTCGGCTGCCTGCTGGCCGTCCAGGCCTCGGTGAACCTCCAGCTCAACTCGGCCGTCGGCACTCCGTACGGCGCCTCGACCCTCCAGCTCGGCGTGGCGACCGGGTTGCTCCTGGTGCTCGCGGTGGCCGCGGGTGCGCTCGGCGCGCTCGGCAAGCTGCCCGATGTGGAGCCCTGGCAGCTGCTCGGCGGACTCGCCAGTCCTCTCTACATCACCAGCGGCATCCTGCTCTTCCCCCGCCTGGGCGCGCTCGCCGCCGTCGGGCTCTTCGTCACCGGCCAGATGTTCGCCTCACTCGCCCTGGACCTCTTCGGCCTCCTGGGCATCGACCGAAAGGGCCTGAGCGTCGGCATCGTCCTCGGCGCCCTGGCCGTCCTCGTCGGCATCGTCGTGATCATCAAGGGCCAGAAGGCGGCGGCCCCCGCCGGAGCCCCGAAGACGTCCGGCGCCGGGCGGATCGGCTGGTTGGGCCTCGGCATCCTCGCGGGCGGCGTCCTGCCCGTGCAGGGCGCGGTCAACGCCCAGTTGCGCTCCGGCCTGAAAGAACCGGTCACCGTCGCCGTCATCAGCTTCGCGGTGGCCACCTTCGCCATCGCCATCGTGCTGCTCGTGCTGTACCTGACCCGCCGGACCCCGGCGCCGAAGGTCGCCCCTCTCAAGAAGATGCCGTGGTGGGGCTGGCTCGGCGGAGCCTGCGCCGCCGCCTATGTGACCGGGACGTTCCTGCTCATGCCGGTCATCGGCGCGGCCGTCACCATCGCGCTCACCGTGACCGGGCAGCAGTTGACCTCCGCGCTGATCGACCACCGGGGCCTCTTCCGGCTCCCTCGGCGGGCCCTGACCAAGCCGCGGGTGATCGGCCTGGCCCTACTGCTCGCCGGCTCGCTCACCATCCAGCTCGCCTGACGTCGGCCCGGCTCCCCACCACCCACGGAGTACGTCATGAAAGCGTCCTGCACCGCCGGACCGGACATCCACGTCCTGCCCTCCGCCCTGCCGATACCCGGACTCGGCGACCAACCGGTCAACGCCTTCCTGGCCCGGGCCGGGCAGCCGATGCTCGTCGACACCGGCATGCCGATCGACCGGGAGAGCTTCCTGGAGGCGCTCTGGTCCCTGATCGACCCGGCCGACCTGCGGTGGATCGCCGTCACCCACGACGACCGCGACCACACCGGCGCGCTGAGGGAGATTCTCCGGGCGGCGCCCCGGGCGAGAGTCATCACCAACGCGATATCCCTCACCCGAATTTCCGAAGAATTTACCATCCCGCCGGATCGCACGGTGACAGCCAATCCCGGAAACCGGATGCGAATCGGCGACCGCGAACTGAGTTTCCATCGGCCGCCCACCTTCGATTCGCCGGGGACGCTCGCCCTGTTCGACCACACAGACGGAACGCTCTACAGCTCCGACAGCTTCGGAACCGTACTGCCGGAAATCAGCCAGGATTTCTCCGAGGTGACCGAAAAAGAATTCTTCGACGGCTTCGACGTACTGAACCGGGCCATAGCCCCGTGGACCGCGCTGGTCGACGAGGCGAAGTTCGCCGACTCCGTCGGCGCCCTGCACCGGCTGAACCCCGCACGGCTGCTCAGCGCCCACGGGCCCACCGTCCGCGGCAAGGCCGTGGACCGGCTCTTCGGCGCGATGGCCCGCATACCCGCCCTGCCCGCCTGGCTGCCCGGCGCCGACCTCGACCTCGAGGCGGCGCTGGACGCCCACGAGGCCACCGCTCCGCGGCAGTGATCCCCCCCTGTCCGCCCCCGAACCCGAGGAGTTCACCGTGTCCGCCCCCTCCCCCGCCCCCGCGACCCCGCCGCCCGGGGTCATCACCGTCTTCTCCGACATCTGGTGCTCCTTCGCGCACATCGCGATCCACCGGCTGCACGCGACCCGGGCCCGGCTGGGCCTGGAGCGGCAGGTCTCCTTCGACCTGCGCGCCTTCCCGCTGGAGCTCCTCAACGACGCGCCCAGCCCCCGGCCCGGCACGGACAGCGAGGTCGCCCGCATGGGGTCCCTGGAGCCCGCGGCCGGCTGGCAGCTGTGGCAGGCGAAGGACTGGCTCTACCCCTCGACGACGCTGCCCGCGCTGGAGGCGGTCCTCGCCGCGAAGGAACAGAGCCTGAGCGCCTCGGAACAGCTGGACCTCGGGTTGCGCCGGGCCTTCTGGGCCGAGTCGCGCTGCATCAGCCACCGCAAGGTCATCCTGGACGTGGCCCGGGACACCGGGGCGGTGGACGTCGGCGCGCTCGCCGAGGCGCTCGACGACGGGCGGGCCCGACGCGCCCTCGCCGACCAGGCCGCCCTCGCGGCCACCGACCACGTCACCTGCTCCCCCCACCTCTTCCTCCCCGACGGCTCCGCCCACGCCAACCCCGGCATCGAGGTCGGCTGGGAGGGCTCGTACGGCATCGGTTACCCGATCGTCCACTCCGACGACCCGAAGGTGTATGAGGACCTGCTGATGAGCGCCGCCATCGAATGACCCGAGCCGCCACAGGCGGTCGAAAACGGCGACCAGGCATTCCATAGCGATGGAATGCCTGGTCGCCGTTTTATTTTTCCCTCCTTCACATCATCGCCATAATTATTAATTGCGTGACCCGCCCGTTATTCGCAAGCCCGCTCGAAGCTCCTACAGTTATCGGCGCGACACCGGTAATGCCAATCCGCAGCACCCGCAGATTCGATACGAACCGGAGTTCTTCATGTCCCTGAGCGAAAAAGCTGATGTCAGCACCTTCGTCGACCTCACCCAGCACGAGATCGAAGCCCTGAAGACCCGTTTCAACCTCGCCGACGCCCACACCCACCAGCGGCAGTCCGCGACGCAGGAGCGGATCGTCTCCCGGCTCCCGGAGCTCTGGCACGAGTCCGAGACGAAGCAGCAGGCCCACTTCGAGCGCCTCTTCCTGGACGCGTTCTTCCGGCTGCACCGCCAGCCCACCGCGCTGACGATGGGCCGCACGCTCCTGTCGTACTCCGCCAGCGTCTCGACGATGGTCGCCGGCATGTTCCTCAAGCAGCGCGGCAAGTCCGTCGCCCTGGTCGAGCCCTGCTTCGACAACCTGGTCGACCTGCTGCGCAACATGCAGGTGCCGATCTCCCCGCTCGCCGAATCCGCTCTGCACCACCGGGAATCGATCTACGAGCGCCTGGTGGAGCAGGTCGACGCCGACGCGATCTACCTGGTCGACCCGAACAACCCGACCGGCTTCACCCTGCTCGCCGAGAAGCTGGAGGGCTTCCGCGAGGTGGTCCGCTACTGCGTGGACCACGACAAGGTCCTGGTGATGGACTTCTGCTTCGCCTCGTTCGCCCTGTGCGACGAGAGGGTCGGCCGCGTCGACGTCTACCAGCTCCTGGAGGAGTCCGGTGTCACCTACCTGGTGATGGAGGACACCGGCAAGACCTGGCCCATCCAGGACGCCAAGTGCGCCATGCTCACCGCCAGCCGGGACATCCACGAAGAGGTCTACAACCTCCACACGAGTGTGCTCCTGAACGTCTCGCCGTTCGTGCTCAACATGGTCACCCAGTACATCGAGGACTCGATCGAGGACGGCTTCGCCTCCGTACGCGACATCATCGAGACCAACGCCAGGACCGCCCGCACCGCCCTCAGCGGCACCGTCCTGGAGTTCCAGGAGCCGGTCGTGGGCACCAGCGTCGCCTGGTTCCGCATCAAGCCCGAGGCCCTCACGGCCACCGCGCTGCAGTCCGTCCTCTTCGACGAGGAGGTCTACGTCCTGCCCGGCACCTTCTTCTACTGGAACACCCCGGCGAAGGGCGAGCGTTACGTGCGCCTGGCCCTGGCCCGGGAGCCGGAGGTCTTCGCCGGCGCCATGGAGCGGACGCGGAAGGTGCTCGAGCGCTATGCCGGCTGACCGCGCCACCGCGGGCGGCGGCCCGGCGGGCCCCGACTTCATCGACGCGACCCTGTTCATGGCCATGCACGCCGCGAACGACGTCGTCCGCGCCGCCGCCAAGTCCTTCTTCGCGCGGGCGCTGGCCGCCGGCCCGGCCGGCCGGGTCGTCATGAGCTGGGAGCAGGTCGGCCGCTGCGACGACCTGGTGTGGGGCTACGACCGGGCCTGCCAGGACGCGTACTACCCGTTCATGGACGTCCTCCACACCGACCTGGCCATCGACCGGATCGGCTACGGCGAACAGGACGTGCGGCGCGCGTTCACCACGCCCGGTCTCTCGGGGCTCCCCGACCACGAACGGCTGCTGCTGGCCCAGGTCGTGGGTCGCGGCGGCACACTGCACACGGCCAGCCCCCGGCTGGCCCGGCTGGACGGGCCGCCCGTCGCTGCGATCGTGCCGGCGGGCGCCGGGACGTCGGCGGAGGAACCGTCGTTCCCCGCCCCGCTGGAGCGCCTCTACCAGCAGTCTCTGGTGCTCACGGTCGCGGTCGAAGACCTCTGACGTCCCGAAGACCGCTGACGTCCCGAAGATCCCTGACGTCCCGAAGACCTCAGAAGAACTCCCAGGAGCAGCCACTCATGCCCACCAGGTACACAGGAACCGTCGTCCCGCTGATCACTCCGCTCGATCCCACCGGCGCCGTCGACGCGAAGAGCGTCGGCCGCCTCATCGACCACGTACGCACCGAGGTCACCGGCCTGATGCCGGCCCTGACCTCGGGGGAAGGATGGGCGCTCGACGCCCGGCAGTGGCACGACATGGTGGCCCACACCGTCCGCCACGCCCGGGGACTGCCCGTCCTCGCGGGCATCCAGCTCCCCGACACCGCAGCCGTCACGGCGCGGGCCCTGCTCGCCGCCGAGTTGGGTGTGGACGCCGTGGTCGTCACCACGCCTTTCGGCAAGGACGTCGGGCAGGACGCGATCGTGGAGCACTACAAGGCGCTGCGGGCCGCGAGCAGCCTGCCGATCTTCCTCTACAACGAGGAGGCGCTGTCGGGCAATCGCATCGAGTACGACACACTGCTGCGCATCTGTGCCGAGGTCCCGGACATCGTCGGGATCAAGGAGTCCAGCGGGGACGCCGCGTTCACCCGCCGGATGGCCTCCGCCGGCACCGGCGTCCCGGTCTTCGAGGGCTGGGAGAACCTGCTGGTCGACGCGGTCGGCGTCGACGGCTTCATCGGCCCGCTGGCCAACCTCGAACCCGCCCTGTGCAACGCCATGCTGGTCGACCCGACGCCCGGCCGGCAGGCCGAGATCAACGAGGTGTGCAAGCGGTACGGCGTCTTCGAGGACGACTGGTACCGCTGGGTCAAGCTGGAGCTGCACACGCGGGGCGTCATCGACTCGCCCGTGACCCGGGACGAGGCGGCGGGCTCATGAGCGGCGCCCCGATCGCGACGGCCGCCCCTGTCGAGGCCGCGGCCCAGCGGACCCTGCACCGGCTGTACCGGCAGGTCCCCGGCATCGCCGAGTACGCCGCGATGTCCGGCATCGAGGAACGCTGGATCTGGCCGAAGGCGCGGGCGTACGAGGAGTCCGCGCCCGCGTTCGGCTCGGCGGGCGAGCTGCTCGGCGCGCTGCGGGATCTGCTGGCAGAAGAGGAGGCGGCGCTCCCGGAGAGCCACACCTTCCTCGCCGAGCACGCCACCCTCCAGCAGTTCAAGGTGGTGGTGAGGGAGTTCGCCCTGGACGGGCTGACCGAGTCGGAGTCCCTGCTGCCGGTCGTGCCGCGGCTCCCCTACCGCTCGGGCATGGCCGTCTTCCGGGTGCTCATCGACGAACTGGGCTGCGGCAACGAGGAGAAGGCGCACTCCCAGCTCTACCGGGACCTGCTGGGCGAGCTGGGCATGAGCACCGAACTGGACGACTATCTGGAGGTGACGAGCCCTCAGGGATACGCCTATGTCAACATGTTCCACTGGTTGGCGAGCCGGGCGACCTCCCCGCAGTACTTCCTGGGCGCCTACGCGTACTTCGAGTCGAGCGTGCTGTACGGCTTCCAGAGCTTCGCCCGTGCGGCGCAGCGCCTGGGAGTCCGCCACGGCGGTTACTACTCCGAGCACCTGTACATCGACGAGTACCACAGCAACCACATGCGTACGGCGATCCGGGCGCTCGACGAACCGGACCTGGCGAAGATCTGGGCCGGGGTCCGGCTGACCAGCGACATCGTCGGCGAGGCGACCGAGAGCGCCATCGCCCTGGCCCGGCGGAGTGCCCGATGAGGGCCGTGTCCCGGTCGCCGGAGGACGGCGGCACGGCCGAGGACCGGCCCGGCCCGGTGGTGCGTCAGGTCACAGAGGACCTGGTCCTGATCGAGGTGGGCGACCGCAGAATCCTGGCGGCCGCCCGGTGCCCGCACCGCCAGGGCCGGCTCAAGTTCGGCCGGGTCGACGGGGACCGTCTGCGGATCACCTGTCCGCTGCACCACTCGACCTTCGACCTGGCGGACGGGGCGCGGCTGTCGGGGCCTCGGTGCGACCCGCTGCGCGTCGTGGACGTGCTGCCCGGCTCCCCGGCGGGAGCCGCCCCATGACCCTCCACCCGACCGGGGCGGCGCCGACCGAGGCGCCGCCCCGTGCGGCGGCCCCGCACGACGGCATCGCTCCGGTGCCCGAGGCCGACCGCACATCCGCCCCTTCGGACTTCGGCTGGATCTGGCCCTCCGCCCAGTTCTCGTTCGGCACGGTGGTGCTGGGCGCGTTGCCCGTGGTCTTCGGCCTCGGCTGGTGGGCGGCGGCCTCGGCGATCCTGGTGGGGGTGGCGGCGGGGGCGGCGCTGCTCGCACCGCTGGCCCGCTTCGGGGTCCGCACCGGGGTCAACGACCCGGTGGCGAGCGGTGCGCACTTCGGCGTGCGGGGCCGGGTGGTCGGCAACCTGATCACCGTGGTCACGGCCCTCGGCTTCTTCGCCATCGCGGTGTGGACCGGCGGTACGGCGGTGATGGTCGCCGCACACCGGCTGCTGGCCACGCCCACCGGGCCCGGGGCGCTCACCGTGGCGATGGGCGTCACCACGGTGGCCGTCGCGCTGGTGGCCGTACGCGGTCACGAGATGCTGATCCGTACGTACAAGGCCACCGCCCTGGCCGGCGGCGCGGTCCTCCTGGCGACCGTGCTCGTGCTCGCCCCGGACTTCGACGCCGACTACGCGGGCGGGACGCTCGCCCTGGAGAGCGAGCCGCACACCTGGCTGCTCGCGGCCACCGCCTCCGCGACCGTCCCACTGTCGTACGCCACCTTCCAGGGCGACTACACCCGGTACATGCCGGCCCGTACCCCCACCGGTCGCCTGATGCGCCACAGCGGCCTGTCCATGTTCCTCAGCAGCCTCGCCGCGCTGCTCGCCGGCGCGTACGTCACGACGCTCTTCCCGGTGCCCGACGAACCCTGGCTCCAGGGGCTGACGAACGCGGTGCCCGGGTGGTTCGCGGTGGTGGTCGTGGTGTTCGGCTTCGCGGGCACGCTGCCTCAGGCCGGGCTCTGTCTGTACGCCGCCGGGCTTTCCGCCAACTCGATGTTCTGGCGGGCCTCCCGCGCCGCCGTGACGGCGGTGGTGTCGCTCCTGGCGGCGGCCGTCCTCTATCTGGGCGCCGTGGTCTACGAGGCGATGGACGCGATGTCGGCTTTCGTGACGCTGCTGCTCACCGTCGTGGCCCCGTGGGCGGCGGTCCTGTCCGTGGGATACGTGCTGCGCCGCGGCCGGTACGACGTCGAGGCGCTGCGCGCCTTCACCGCGGGAGGCGGGGGCCGTTACTGGTACACCGGCGGGACCAACCCCCGGGCGGTGCTCGCCTTCGCCGCGGGCTCGGCCATCGGAGTCCTATGGGTCAACGGGCCTTTGTACATGGGTCCGTTGGCGCGGGCGACCGGTGGCGTGGACCTGAGCCTGCCGGCCTCGTTCGTGGTCGCGGCGGTCCTGTACGGGCTGCTGTGCCGGCTGCGGCCCGAGTCGGAGGCGCTGGTGCCCGAACTCGGGCCGACGGACGCGGCCGGCCCGCCGGGCGCCGTGCCCGGACCGCCGCCCGCGATGACACGGGCGGGGAGGTGACCATGGGTCCGGACGCGTCCGGGGTCCTGCTCAGGGTCCGTACGACGGTCGAGGAGGCCGAAGGGGTCCGCGGGCTCCTCCTCGACGACCCCGCGGGCGCCGCGCTCGCCCCGTGGGAGCCCGGGGCCCACCTGGCGGTGGAACTGCCGTCCGGGACGGTGCGGCACTACTCGCTGTGCGGCGACCCGGCCGACCGGAGGGTCTACCGGCTGGGGGTGCTGCGGGAGCGGGCGGGCCGGGGCGGGTCGCTGGAGGTCCACACGTCGGTCGGCCCCGGCACCCGGCTGCGGGTGCGCGGGCCCTTCAACCGCTTCCCCCTGGTGCCCGCCGAGCGGTACCTGTTCCTGGCGGGCGGCATCGGCATCACCCCGCTGCTGCCGATGGTGCGTTCCCTGCCCGTTGGCTCCTGGTCGCTCCTGTACGGCGGGCGGAGCCTCGGGGCGATGGCGTACCGCGAGGAGCTGTCCGCCCTGCCCGGGGTCACGTTCGTCCCGCAGGACACCGAGGGACCGCTCGACGTGGCGGCGGCGTTGAGGGGACTGCCCGAGACGACCGCGGTCTACTGCTGCGGCCCTCCGGGGCTGCTGCGGGCGGTCGAGGAGCGGTGGGGCGGCGCGCTGCACACGGAGCGCTTCGGCGCCCCGCCCGTCGGCGAGGAGCCGCGGTCGCGACCGGAGCCCGGCGGCTTCGAGGTGGAGCTGCGCCGCAGCGGGAGCGTGCTGCGGGTACCGCCGGAGCGGAGCCTGCTGGAGGTGGTCCGCACCGTGCTGCCGGCTGTCGCCTCCTCCTGCGAGGAGGGCTGGTGCGGCACCTGCGAGACCAAGGTGGTGGCCGGGACGCCCGAGCACCACGACGCGGTGCTCTCCGAAGCCGAGCGGGACTCCGGCACGACGATGATGATCTGCGTCGGCCGCTCACGCACCCCCCGGCTCGTCCTGGACCTGTGACGCCGCTGCCCGCCGAGGGGGCGGCCGCCTGACGCGACGGCGGCCGCCTCCCCGGCGGGCTGGGCCGCTACTCCGTCTCCAGCCACTTCTTCCAGACGTCCGGGTTGCGGTCGATCCAGCGTTTTGCGGCTTCCTGGGGCGTCAGCTTCTCGGAGGCGATCATCCTGGAGACCTCGTTCTGGTCCGTCTCCGACCAGTGGAACCTCTTCAGGAAGGCGGCCGCCTCTCCGCCCCGCTCGGCGAAGTCGGCGTTGAGGAACTTCTGCAGCGGGGTCGTCGGGTAGGCGCAGTCGATGTCCTCGGGGTCCTTGGCCGCGCACTCCTCGGTGTACTCGGGGAGCTTCACCTCGACCATCGGCACCTCGTTGAACAGCCACTGCGGCTGGTACCAGTAGCTGAGGAAGGGCTTCTTCTCCTTGGCGAACTGCTGGATCTGGGTGATCTGGGCCGCTTCGGAGCCGGCGAACACCACCTTGTAGTCCAGGTCGAGGTTCTTCACCAGGGCCACGTCGTTGGTGACGTAGGACGGCGAGCCGTCCAGCAGCTGGCCCTTGCCGCCGCTCTCGGCGGTCCTCAGCTCGTCGGCGTACTTGTCGAGGTTCTTCCAGTCGGTGACGTCGGGGTGTTCGTCCGCCCAGTACTTCGGCACGTACCAGCCGATGTGACCGGTGACTCCGAGGTCGCCGCCGTTGACGATGGTCTTCTTCTCGTCGACGTACAGCTGCTCCTGGTCCGGGTGGCCCCAGTCCTCCAGGATCGCGTCGACCCGGCCCTGGCTGAGGGCGTCCCAGGCGGGGACCTCGTCGGTCTGCACCAGGTCGACGCGGTAGCCCAGCTCCTCCTTGAGAAGCTGTTCGGCCACGGCGACGTTCGCCTGCGCGCCGACCCAGGACTGGACGGAGAGCGTGACCGTCTTGACCCCGGCGGGGGCGGCGAACGGGGAGCTCTGCTTGGTCATGTCGGCGGCGCCGCAGCCGGCGGTCGCGAGCAGGGCGGCGGCCGGGACGAGCGCCACGAGCAGGCGGGGGCGGGAGCGGGAGCGGTTCATCTCAGCTCTCCTGTCGCTGGCGGCGGGTGGTGGGCTGGGTGACCCGGTCGAGCATCAGGCCGAGACAGACGATCGCGGCTCCGGCGACGAGGCCGGTGGCCAGGTCTCCCTGGGCGAGGCCGAGGACCACCTGGTAGCCGAGCGCGCCCGATCCGACGAGGCCGCCGATGATGACGACCGCGAGGACCAGCACCACGGCCTGGTTGACCGCGAGCAGCAGGGACGGCCTGGCGAGCGGGATCTGCACCTGGCGCAGTTGCTGGCCGGGCGTCGCGCCCAGCGAGCGCGCGCACTCCATCGCCGCCGGGTCGACGCCCCGCAGGCCCTGGGTGGTGATGCGGACGACGGCGGGCAGCGCGTAGACGACGGCCGCCGCGGCGGCGGGAGCGCGGCCCACTCCGAAGAGGGCGACGACAGGGATCAGGTAGACGAACTGCGGCATGGTCTGGAAGACGTCCAGGACCGGGCGCAGCAGACGCTCCAGGCGCTCGCTGCGCGCGGCCCCGACGGCGATGCCGAAGCCGAGGACCAGGGTGACGACGACGGCGGCCAGCACCTGGCTCAGGGTGTCCATCGAGGGCTTCCACACGTCGAGGACGCCGATCGCGGCCATGGCGAGCACCGCGGTGGCCGCGGTGCGCCAGGTGCCGATGGCCAGGGCGAGGGCGGCGACGATCAGCAGCACCGCCCACCAGGGCAGTGCGGTGAGCCCGCTGCGCAGCGGGTTGAGGACGCCGCTGGTGAAGTGGGCCGCGAGGTCGGCGGTGCCGCCGACGACGGGCACACCGGTGTAGAGGTGGTCGACCATCCAGTCCTTGGCGGTGTTCACCGGTCCGGCGATGGCCACGGTGACGTCCTCGGGCCACACCCGGCCGTCGGTGAGCCGCCCGACGACGGCGACGAGCGCGGTGCCCGCGGCGGCCAGGGACCAGCCGCGCCACCCGCGCAGGGCGGCGGGGCCGGTGGGCTCTGCGCCGATACGGCGCCCGGCCGCCTCCGTCGTGCGGTCCAGCACGACGGCCAGCAGCACGATCGGGATGCCGGCGGCCAGGGCCGCGCCGACGTCCACGGAGGACAGCGCCTGGTAGACGCGGTCGCCGAGGCCGCCGGCGCCGATCACGGAGGCGATGACGGCCATGGACAGCGCCATCATGATGGTCTGGTTCAGGCCGAGGAGGAGTTCCTTGCGGGCCAGGGGCAGCCGGGCCGTCAGCAGCCGCTGCCGTCCGGTCGCGCCGAGCGAGGTCACGGCCTCCATGACGCCGCCGTCCGCTCCGCGCAGGCCGAGCGCCGTGAGGCGGGCCATCGGCGGAGCCGCGTAGACGACCGTGGCGAGGACGGCTCCGGGCACACCGATGCCGAAGACCAGCACCACCGGGAGGAGGTAGGCGAAGGCGGGCAGCACCTGCATGGTGTCGAGCACCGGGCGCAGCGCCCGGAACGTCCGGTCGGACAGTCCGGCGGCCAGGCCGAGGAGCATCCCGAGCGCGACGGAGGCGAGGACCGCCACGACCATCAGCGCGAGCGTCTGCATGGTCGGCACCCACATGCCCAGCAGGCCGCAGAGCAGGAAGGAGACGCCGGTGGCCAGGGCGAGCCTGACGCCCGCCGCGCGCCAGGCGAGGGCGGCGCCGAGGACCGTGACGCCGGCCCACCCCAGGGCCAGGAGCAACAGGTAGACGCCGCGCACCAGGAGCACGACGGCGTTGCTGATGTGGCCGAAGAAGTAGAGGAACAGCGGGTGGCTGTCGCGGTGGGAGACGATCCAGTCCGTCACGTCGCCGAGCGGCGCGGAGACGTCGGCGGTCAGCGCGTCCGGCCAGATCCCCCCGCCCCAGCGGCTGTGGACGACGGGGACGAGGACGGCGGCGACGAGCGCGAGCAGCAGGAGCTTCCCGGCTGTCGGCCGCTCGCGCAGAGCGGCCAGCGGCCCCCGGCGCGCCTCCGGCCGCGCGGGCGCGGCCTGGGCGGTGGCCATCAGGCGGTCACCTCGCGAAAGCCGTCCGGGGAGCCGGGGGCCGTGCTGTCGGCCGGGGCCGCGCCGGGACGGCTCGTTCCGGCGACGACGTCGAGGAGGCAGGCGCGGTCGACGACGCCCACGAGCCGGCCGCTGTCCATCACCCGGGCGACCCCTTCGCCGGAGCGCGAGAGGGCCTCGATGGCCTCGAAGACCGTGGCGCCGGGGCGTACGGCCGGGCCGCACTCGCTCTCCCCGGCGAGCGCGGGCCGCATGGCGGTGGCGACGGTGAGGACCTGCTCACGCGGTACGTCGCGGACGAACTCGGTGACGTAGTCGTCGGCGGGCGAGCCCACGATCTCCTCCGGGGTGCCGAGCTGGACGATCCCGCCGTCGCGCATCAGGGCGATCCGGGTGCCGAGGCGAAGCGCCTCACTGAGGTCGTGGGTGATGAAGACCATGGTGCGGCCCTCCTCCCGGTGCAGGCGGACCACCTCGTCCTGCATCTCGCGGCGGATCAGCGGGTCCAGCGCGCTGAACGGCTCGTCGAAGAGGAGGACGGACGGGTCGACGGCGAGGGCGCGGGCCAGGCCGACGCGCTGCTGCTGGCCGCCGGAGAGCTGGGAGGGCCGACGGCCCTCCAGGCCGGCGAGGCCGACCTTCTCCACGAGTTCGGCCGCCTTGGCCCGGCGCTCGGCCTTGCCCAGGCCCTGGACTTCCAGGCCGTAGGCGACGTTGTCCAGGACCGTGCGGTGCGGCAGCAGGCCGAAGTGCTGGAAGACCATCGCCGCACGGTGGCGCCGCAGTTCGCGCAGCCGGGCGCGGTCCATCGCGAGGACGTCCTCGCCGTCGATGGCGATGGTGCCGCTGGTGGGCTCGATCAGCCGGGTGAGGCAGCGCACCAGGGTGGACTTGCCGGAGCCCGACAGGCCCATGACGACGAAGACCTCGCCCTTGCGGACGTCGAAGGACACGTCGCGTACGGCGGCGGTGCAGCCGGTGCGCTCACGCAGGTCGGCGGGTGACAGGGCGGCGTGCTCGCTGCCGGGTATCCGGTCGGCCTTCGGTCCGAACACCTTCCAGAGGTCGCGCACGGAGAACACGGGGCCCTCCGCGGCAGCGGCGTCCGGCGTACGACCGGCGGCGTCGGCGGTCTCGGTGCGGCTCATCGGACATCACCTTCGGTGCTGGCGCCGACGGTCGGCGCGGCGGCGCGCGCCCGGTCCACAAGGAGTTCGGCGCACTTCTCGCCGACCATGAGGACCCCGATCATCGGGTTGACGGCGGGCATGGTGGGGAAGACGGAGGCGTCGGCGATCCGGATGCCTTGCAGGCCCCGGACGCGCAACTGCGGGTCGACGACGGCGCCCTGGTCGTCCACGGCGCCCATCCGGCAGGTTCCGGCCGGGTGGTAGACGGTGTGGGCGACCTTGCGGGCGTACTCGCTGATCTCCTCGTCGGAGGTGACCTCGGGCCCGGGGCAGACCTCGCGCTTCAGCCAGTGGGCGAGCGGCTGGGTGCGGGCGATCTTGCGGGCGAGCTTGATGCCGTCCACGAGGGTGCGGCCGTCGTAGTCGTCCTCGTCGGTGAAGTACCGGAAGTCCAGGGCCGGCTTGACGTCGGGGTCGGCGCTCGTGAGGTAGAGGCGGCCCCGGCTGCGCGGCTTCGGGATGTTCGGGGTCATCGACACGCCGTGCTCGGGCTTCTCGTAGCCGAGCCGCTCCGGGTTGTCGGTGAACGGGATCTGGTAGAAGTGGAACATCAGGTCCGGGCCCCGGGACTCGGGGTCGCGGCGGACGAAGAGTCCCGCGTCCGAGTCCATCGCGGAGTTCTCGGGGATGGGACCGTCGGTCTCCCAGACGATCACGGACTCGGGGTGGTCGAGCAGGTTCTCGCCGACACCCGGCAGATCATGGCGGACGGGGATGCCCAGCGCGGACAGGTCCTCGCGCGGGCCGATCCCGGAGTGCATCAGCAGCCGGGGGGTGTCCACCGCTCCGGCGCAGACGATGACCTCGCGGGCGGCGCGCAGCGAAATCTCCTCGCCGTCCTTGGTCCGGACGTGCACGCCGGTGGCGCGGGCGCCCTCGAACTCCAGCCGGTACGCCCAGGTCTCCAGCATGATCCGCAGGTTGGGCCGGTCGCCGGCCTCGATGTGCGGGTGGAGGTAGGCGACCGAGGCGGAGGAGCGCTTGTTGTCCTCGGGGTGGTAGGCGAGGTCGAAGAAGCCGGCGCCCTCGTGGAAGGGCTTGCTGTTGAAGCTGTCCACGCGCGGGACTCCGGCCGCCTCCTGGGCGGCGTCGACGAAGTCGCGGGCGATGGCGTTGCGGTCCTTCTCGTCGACCGGGACGATGTTGTTGCGCAGCTTGGCGAAGTACGGGTCCATCGCGGCGGCGTCCCAGCCGTCGGCGCCGGCCTCGGCCCACTCGTCCCAGTCGCCGGGCAGCGGCTTGAAGCTGATCAGCGTGTTGTGCGAGGAGCAGCCGCCCAGCACGCGGGCCCGGCTGTGCCGGATGTGGGAGTTTCCGCGTGGCTGCTCCGTGGTGGGGTAGTCGTAGTCGAGGTCGCCGCCGAGCAGCCCGAGCCAGCGGCGCAGGGTGAGCACGTCGTCGCGGTCGATGTCGGTGGGGCCGCCCTCGACGAGGGTGACGGTGACGTCCGGGTCCTCGGTGAGCCGGGACGCGATGACGGAGCCGGCGGTGCCACCGCCGACGATCACGTAGTCGGCGGGGGCGGGTGCGGTGCGGGGGGTGGGAGGCATCGGTCACTGCTCCTTCTGCAAGGTTCGTGCGTGTGCGTGCTGCTGCGGGCAGCCGGACGGGCCCGGGCGGCGCGCGGCCGCCCGGTCCCCGCAGGCGTCAGCCGGCGAACCAGCGCTGCGGGCGCGGGTTGAGGTTCTGGTAGATGTGCTTGGACTCGCGGTACTCGGCGAGCCCGGTGGGACCGAGCTCCCGCCCCGTGCCGGACTTCCCGAAGCCGCCCCATTCGGCCTGCGGGAGGTAGGGGTGGTAGTCGTTGATCCAGACGGTGCCGTGGCGCAGCCGTCCGGCGACCCGGCGGGCCCGCCCGGAGTCGGTCGTCCAGACGGCGCCCGCGAGCCCGTAGTCGGTGTCGTTGGCCAGCGTGACGGCCTCTTCCTCGGTCCGGAAGGTCTCGACGGTGAGGATGGGGCCGAAGGTCTCCTCGCGCACGACCCGCATCTCGCGGTGGCAGCCGTCGAGGACGGTCGGGCGGTAGAAGTACCCGGCCGCGGGGCGGACGTCGCTGGGCTCGGGGCGGAAGCCGCCGGCCCGGACGATCGCGCCCTCCTCGCGCGCGGAGGCGACGTACGCCTCGACCTTGGCGAGCTGCTGGGCGGAGACGAGCGGGCCGCACTCCACGCCTTCGGCGGTGCCCCGGCCGAGGCGGACGGCGTCCGCGCGGCGGGCCAGTTCGGTGACGAACCGCTCGCTGATCGTGTCCTGGATGATCAGCCGGGCGCCGGCGGAGCAGACCTGCCCGCTGTGGAAGAACGCGGCGTTCAGGGCCTGGTCGACGGCGGTGTCGAAACCCTCTTCTGTGGCGCAGGCGTCGGCGAAGACCACGTTGGGGTTCTTGCCGCCGAGCTCCAGGGCGACCTTCTTCACGGTGGGCGCCGCCGCCTGGGCGACCTTGGTGCCGCTGGCGAGACCGCCGGTGAAGGAGACCAGGTCGACGTCCGGGTGCTCGGAGAGCCGGGCTCCCACGGGGTCGCCCGCGCCGGTGACGAGGTTGGCCACGCCGTCGGGGAGCCCTGCCTCGGAAAGCAGCCGGACCAGATGGACGGTGGAGAGCGGGGTGACCTCGCTGGGCTTGAGCACGAAGGTGTTGCCGGCCGCGAGGGCCGGGGCGATCTTCCAACTGGCCTGGAGGAGGGGGTAGTTCCAGGGGGCGATGAGAGCGCAGACGCCGACGGGCTCGTGCACGACGATGCTGTGGACGTCCGGGTCGCCCGCGTCGACGACCCGGCCGCCGCTCTCGTTCATCACGAGGTCGGCGAAGTAGCGGAAGGCGCCTGTGACGTCGTCCACGTCGACCCGGCCCTCTTCGAGGGTCTTGCCGGTGTCACGGCTCTCCACGATCGCGATCTCCTCGCGGTCGCGCTGGAGCAGCTCGGCGACCGTGCGCAGCAGCCCGGCCCGCTCCGCGACGGGCTTGTGCGGCCAGGGTCCGTCGTCGAAGGCCCGCCGGGCCGCCGCGATCGCCGCATCGGTGTCCTCGACGCCGCCCTCCGCGACGACGGCCAGGACGGTGGCGTCGGCGGGGTCGAGGACCTCGCGCGTCGCGCCGGTTCCGGCGGCCCGCCAGACGCCGTCGATGTGGATGGTGCTGAGCGCCGACATGTCGTGTTCTGCCTTCCGTGCCTGGAATACCCCTTCCGGTGCGGCCGGGGCGTACTGCGCGGTGAACCCGACTACGGCACACCAGCGGCCTGGACCCCTCCCCGGTCGGCCGGAATGTATGCCGATAAGTTCACCCAGAGTGACACGCCTCACGTGCGGTGAGCTCGGCGACGGAACGGGTGCGTGGGGGAGGGCGTCCTCGGGCCCGACGCGCGACAGCGCCTCGCCGGCCGGCGGGCGGGTCGGTGGGGACGGATGGCGGGGCGGGGTGCGCCGGGCGCGCGGGACCGGGCCGGGCCGGGGCGCCGTGGCAGCCGAGCCGGCCGGTGTCGGTCCCGACGACCGCAGGGTCTCCGCCCGGACGCCTGGGCTGCCTGCGGTCGCTCAGCCCAGCAGCACCGGGAAGGCGGCCATGTCGTTCTGCGTCATCACCGGAAGCTTGGTGATCTCCTCGTCGGGGACGGCCGGCCTCAGGCCGGGGTAGCGGGCGAAGAGCGCCGGCAGGGCGACGGCCGCCTCCACGCGCGACAGCGCGGCGCCGGGGCAGATGTGCGGGCCGTGGCCGAAGGTCATGTGGCGGATCGGCGAGGGCCGGGTGATGTCGAACGCGTCGGCGTCGCCGCCGTGCTGCTCGATGTCACGCCCGATGGCACGGTAGGAGACGACGACCCCCTCCCCGCGCCGGACGACCTCGTCACCCACGGCGATGTCCTCGGTGGCGAACCGCATCAGGAGGTGGGTGGTGGGGGTGTCCCAGCGCAGCGTCTCCTCGATCACCGCGTCCCAGCCGACCTCTCCGGCGAGCACCTTCTCCAGCTGGCCGGGGTGGGAGAGCAGGGCCCGCACCGCGTTGAGGATCAGCCCGATGGTGGTCTCGTGTCCGGCGGCGACCATGGCCTTGAGGTTGCCCACCACCTCCTCCTCCGTGAGCGGCGCGCCCCCCTCCTGTGCCAGGATCAGCGCGCTGGTGAGGTCGTCCGTCGGCCGCGCCGCCTTCTCCCGTACGAGATCGGTGTAGAACACGTCCAGCTCGGCGAGGAGCGCCAGGCGTTCGCTCTGGGGGGTCAGCATGGAGAAGAACGCCTTGTACCGCTGGGTCAGCATCGCGTGCTGGGACGCGTCGACGCCCATGAGCATGCCGACCACCCGCATCGGCAACGGCTGGGCGAACACCGACTTCAGGTCGACGACCCCGTCCGCGTCCCGCGCCGCGTCGAGGGCGTCCAGCAGCTCGTCGACGAACCTCTCGATGTCCGGACGGATCGCTTCGAGCCGCCGCGGGGTGAGCGCCTGCGAGGTCTTGGCGCGCAGCCTCCGGTGCTCGGCGCCGTCCACGGTGAACATGGAGCGGCCGGCGTCGATCATGCCGATCAGCGGCCACTCACGGGTGACCGCCCCGCTCTGCCACAGCTCCCAGGCGCCGATGTCCTTCACCAGGCGCGGATCGACGAGCAGTCGGCGCGCCTCCGCATGCCGGGTGACCGCCCAGGCCGGTACTCCGAGCAGGTCGATGCGGGCGAGGGCTCCCGCCTCGCGCAGCCGTGCGGTCTCACCGTCCAGGTCCTGGACCATCGGGTCGATGACGACGGGCCCCTTGCTCCGGTCGGCGTGCGCGGCGGCGGCGTGCGGGCAGTTCACAACGCGTCTCCTGTCGAGCGTACGGCGGTGAAGCGGACGGGCAGGGCGGTCATTCCGCGCAGGAAGGCGGACGGCCGGCGGGTCAGCTCGGAGGCGGGGACTGCCAGTTCGAGGTCGGGCAGCCGGTCCAGCAGCACTTCGATGCCGGTGCGGGCGATGATCTCGGCGATCTCCTGGGCCGGGAAGGGGCAGCGGTACTCGCCGTGGCTGAACGCCAGATGGGCGCTGTTGCCGCCCTGCCCGGACCGGACCGCCGAGGTCGTGACCTGCTGGCGGATGTGCGGGTCGGCGTTGGCGGCGCCGAGGCCGAGGAGCAGCATGTCGCCGCGGGCGATGTGGCGGCCGCCGATCCGGGCGTCGCGCGCCGCCCACCGTCCGGCCAGGATCTGGGTCGGGCCGTCCTCCCAGAGCACCTCGTTCATCGCCTCGGCGACGCTGTGCCGCCCACCGGAGAGGGCGTCGGCGAACCCTTCCTCTGTGAGCATCAGCCGGGTGGAGTTGCCGATCCAGTCGGCGGTGGTCAGGTGTCCGGCGGCCGTGATGGCCATCAGGTCGAGCGCGTACTCCTCGTCGGTGAACGTTCCCGGGTGCGCGAGCATCCGGGAGGTCACGTCGTCCCCGGGCCGTGCGCGTCTGGCCGCGACGAGCTGCCGCATGTGCTCGCCGAAGCGCTGATGGGCCTGCTGCGCGCCGGGGCCGCCGTCCGCGAGGTCCTTGAGCACCTGGGCGATCTCGGCGCCCTGTTCGTCCGGGAACCCGACGAGCCGGGCGAGCACGAGGACGGGGAGCGGCACGGCGAACTCCGCGACGAGGTCGGCGGTCCCCCGGCTGCACACGGCGTCGATGAGCCGGTCGGCCAGCTGCTCGCAGTGCTGCCTGATCTCGAAGGGGTCGACGGCTTCGAGGGCGGGCAGGACCATGTCGACGTGCCGGCGGTGCTCGGCGCCGGCGGTGAAGTAGATCGACGGCATGGGAGTGCCGACCATGGGCCGCAGCGGCCAGTCGGCGGGAACGTTGTCCCACTGGTTCCACAGGGAGACGTCCCGGGGGAACAGCTCCCCGTCGCTGGTGACCTGGTGGAGCTCCCGGTAGCCGATCACGAGCCAGGCGGGGAAGCCGCCGGGCAGCTCGACCGGGACGACGGGGCCGTGTTCGCGCCGCATGGACCGGTAGAGCGCCTGGGGTTCGGTGAGGAAGCCGGGTCCGCCGAGCGGCACGGCGCCCGGCACGGCGCCCATCGGGCAGCCCCCGGCCCCAGCCGTGGACGCGGGCGGGGTGGGTGAGGGATGCGTCATCGTACGGACTCCAGTGGCGACAGCTTCGCGCGTTGCGGCCATACGACCAACGCGGCACCACTATAAGGAGGTTGCGTGAACTTTCGAGGCCGATCGCGCTCGTTCCCATCCGATTTCTGATCGGCTCGCGCCACGCCTGCGCCCCTTCTTCTCCGGTTTCCGCCTACCTGTGGCCGCAAGCGCGGTGCCGGGCACGGTCGTCGCCCCAAGGCCGTGGAGGCCGGGGCCGGGTCAGAGCGGGGGGCATAGCCGGGGTCCGGCCGACGGCGGCGTGAAGGCCACCCTCACCTCCCACCGCCCGGTACGCAGCGTCAGCCCGTCCGTCAGGTCACTTGTCCGTTCTCCGTCGGTCAGCCAGAGGTTGACGGCCGATCCCAGCAGCACCGGGTCGAGCCGAGGCCGCCCGGCGCCCCAGTCACGTTCGGCGCGGGCCTCCAACCGCCGTCCGCCGCGGAGCCGGACGAGGCAGCGGCTCTCATCCAGCCGCGCCACCAGCACATTGAGGTTCTCGTGGCGCGGGGCCGCGTCCGCGATCCAGTCGAGCGGCGCCACCTCGGCGTCCGCGACCGTGCGGGCCAGCACCTCGGCGGCGTGCGGCCAGTGGGGGTGGGCCTCCTCCGTGGTGACGGCGTAGAAGCCGAGGGCCCGCGTGTGGTGCCCCGCGACGAGCGGCCGTCGCTGGAGATCGACGACGCCGTGCCCGTCGTGCGACCCCGTCACGTCGTAGGCCGTGACCGCGGCGCGGCGCACCGGTTCGGGCGCGGGTACGGGCACGGGCCGCGGGGCCTCCTCCGGCGCCCGGACTCCGCGCCGGGCGAGGAACCGGTACATCCGGGCCCGTGTCACCTCACCGGAGGTGTCGATCGAGCCGAGCTGCCCGTCCACCACCGGCCTGAGCGCCGCCGGGTCGTGCCGACGCGCCGCCTCCAGCAGTTGCGCGTGGAGGTCCCCGCCGGGGTCCAGCCGCGGCGCGCCCCGCCCGAACGCGGCGGCGGGCGAGAGGGGGTCCAGCTCGTCGAGTCCGGTGGCGGCGAGCAGGGTGACGCGGTCCGCCGCGGCCGAGTAGAACGACGTACTGCCGTGGTCGCCGACCACCCAGTCGCCGGCCACCACCGCGGCACGCCAGCCCTCCTGCGGCGGGATGATCATGAGTCCCGCGTCCATCGCCGCTCCCAGTCTCTCCAGCACGCCGGCGCGGGTGTGCCGGGCCCACACGTTGGGGTGGAAGACGGCCGCGACGGCGAACTCGTCCGCCGGGAGCGCGGTGACCAGCCGCAGCGGCAGGTCCGGATGCCGGCCGAGCAGCGAGTGCTCGCTCCACGTGGAGTGGACGACCACCAGCCGCCGCCCGTCGACCGCTCCGAGGAGCGAGCGGTAGCGGTCCCGGTGGGGCAGGCTCGCCGTGATGCGCTGGAAGCACCAGTCACCGACGACCAAGGCGTACGGCACCGCCTCGGGGCAGGTCTCGGCGAGCCGGTCGATCTGCGACGGGTGGGAGACCCCGATCGCCTGCGGGACGACCTTGCCCCGCCACATCAGCTCCCGCCGCGACAGCCCGGCCGGGGCGAGGGCGTCGCCGGTCGACTCGGTGACGAGCCGGTTGTAGCCGGCGCCGTGCGGCAGCACCATCAGCGGGGCGTCGAGCCGGCGCATCGTCGGGTGCACCGAACAGCTCACCGCCAGGTTGAAGGAGCGCCGGGTGGCCTCCTTCCAGCTCAGCACGTGGACGCCCAGGCCGGACAGGTAGGAGTCGAGCCCGTCCGCGAAGGCCGACCCGGGGTTGACCGTGTAGTACTTCTCGATGCCGTCCTCGCCGCGCAGCAGATGCATGACGTCCACGACCCGGGTGGCGGACGTGAGCGTCCGCGCCACCCCGAGTACCGCGGCCCTCGGGGGGCCCCAGGTGTTCCAGCGCGAGGAGGCCGCCCGGCCCGACGGACGGAACCAGCCGGCCGGGCGGTTCAGCAGAGAGGGCACCGAGGACAACACATGGCTCCGGGGAGAGGACGGCATACGGGGTAGCGGGGCGTAGGCGGCCGGGGACAGTACGGCGGGCCGGCCCCCGGCGGGTGGCACGGGGCGGGCCGGGCCGCCGCCGGCCGGACGCGGACGGCGCGCCCGGCCGCCCGGGGCCAGCCCGTGACGTCCGGTGGTTTCAGCCCCATCGTGCGCCGCAGCGCCCGCGACTTCTCCTCGCAGGCGGTCCGCAGCGGCTCGTCCTCGGTCCGCCCGGCCAGCGAGGTCAGCAGGGCGAGGGCCTGGTCGAGCTTGGCCAGCTGCTTGAGGGCCGCGGCGCCGTCGGCCGCGGCGGCTGCCGCGGCCACCGCCCCGTCCAGTTGTCCGAGCCCGGTGAGCGCACGGGCCCGGACCAGTTCGATTCTCGGCGCCATGGGTTCGTCGCCGGTGGCCCGGGCGACTCGGGCCGCTTCGTCCAGCATGTCCAGTGCGTCGACCCACCGCTCGCCGGCCACCAGCGCCTGCCCGACGTTGTAGCTCTGCACGACGACTCCATGCGCGTCCGGCGCCGCCCTGTTGGCCTCCAACGCCCGTTCGAAGAGCTCCCGGGCCTCGTCGGGCCGGTCTCGGGCCAGCGCGATCAGCCCGCGGGTCTCGTCCACCGCCCCGCTCAGCCGGGGGTCGCCGGCCAGAGCGAGCAGCCTACCGGCGGCGGCCAGCTCTCCGTCCGCGTGGTCCAGGTCGCCCAGCTCGTACGCGGCGCGGGCGACCTGGTTCCGCATCCGGATCTCCACGTCCGGGCGCGCCTCGTGCTGAGCGGCCTCGATGCCGAGGCGGCCGGTCGCCACGCAGTCGGCGAGGTGCTTGCGGCTGTGGTAGAGCGCCCACAGCGACTCGCACAGCCGCCACACGTCCGCGTGCCGGCCCTGACCGGCGGCGGCACGGACGATGCTCTCCACATTGACGCGTTCGGCGTCCAGCCAGTCCAGTGCGCCGGCCCGCCCGGCGAACAGCGGCTGCCGCGCCGACAGTTCGGAAAGGGTGCGGTCCGGCGGCGGCTGAAGCCTGAACCGGTCGCCGAGCACCAGCGCGTCCGCGTGCGCCACCGCGTCCCGGTAGAAGTCCACGGCGGCCCGCAGGACGGCCCGCCGCCGGTCCTCGGGCAGGGCGCGCGCCCGCAACCGGGCGTGTTCCCGGGCCACGTCGTGCAGGCGGTAGCGCCGGGGCCGGTCCGAGGACTCGACCAGGACCGCCAGCCGGGACGTGAGGAGGTGCCCCAGAGCATCGTCGATCCCCCGCGCGCCCACGGCCCGCAGCAGATCCGTCGTCACCGTCGTACCGGGCAGGACGCCGAACAGGTCGTAGAGCTCGCGGGTGTGCCCGGGAGCCCCGGCCACCACCGATGCCAGCACCGCGCCCACCGCGTCGGCGGCCCCGTCGTCCCACGCATGCGCGTGGTCCTGTCCGTCGGCCCCCATGCCGTTCCCCTCCCGATCACCGGATGTCATGAACCGCCCCGCCCTGAGATCGCGCACCACGTCGTCGAGGCTCAGCTGGGGCCGTGCGGCGAGCCATCCCACCGCGGCCCGCAGCGCCAGCGGGTGGCCCGCGCACAGACGCACCACATCGGCTGCCGTGTCCTCCTCGGCGTCGGCGTGCCAACGCCGCACGAGCGCCGTCCCCGCCTCCTGGTCGAGCGGCGCCACCTCGATGGGCACGGCCCCGTCCATCAGGAGCGAGGGGAGGGCCCGGCGGCTGGTCACCAGCAGCAGCCCGCTCGGCGGCACGAGCGCCCGTACCTCAGGGGCGTGCTGGGCGTTGTCCACCACGACGAGCAGGCGCCTTCCGGCGGCGGCACTGCGGAAGAGAGCCGTCCGTTCGGCGAGACCGGCCGGAACGCAGTCACGGCCGACGCCCAGGGCGCGCAGGAAGCCGCCGAGGACCTCGGCCAGGTCGACCGCCCCGTCCCGGCGAAGATCCTCCAGATCGACGTACAGCTGACCGTCCGGATGGAGCCGCTTCAGTTCGCGCCCCACGCTCTGGGCGACGAGCTGGGTCTTGCCGACCCCGCCGACGCCGACCACCAGCACCATGCCGGGCCCCGGTTCCGCGGCGAGCGCCGCGGCGGCCTCCCGCAGTTCTGCCAGTTCTCTGACCCGGTTCACGAACACCCGTCCGGGCGGCGGCACCTGGCTCGGCGGGGGCGGAACGGGGGGCAGGTGGATGGCCTCGATGCGCTGGGCCATGACGAGCGGCCCGGTGATGACGGCGTCCCCCGACACCGTGTTGTACGTCGCTTTGCCGCCGTCGCTGCCAAGGCTGCTCAACCCGTCTCCTTCCACCGGCACGGCCACCTCGCACAGGTGAACGCGCCGGTTCCCTTCCCGGCTTCCGTGTTCCGGAATCCGCCCCGGCCTCGCACTGTAGCGCCGCTCCACGGCCGGGGGCGTGTGCGCGGACGTCCAGGGTCGCCCGAGGACGACGAGAAACCGGGTACGGCGCCCTGGGCTGAGCCGTGCCGTGCGCGGCGCTCGCGGTGGGCGCTCGGGGCACGCATCGGATGGCAGTCGGCCGGACAGGTCCCGGGCACCTGTTGTCTACCCGCGGGTAACTACCCCTGCTTAGATGGGTCCGCCCGGTGCGCCCCCACTCGACCGCAGGAGACCCCGTGCCGAACACCACCATCCGCCGCCTCACCGGCGTGACCCTTTCCGCCACGCTCGCAGGCGTCACTCTGGCCGTGAGCTCGCCGCAGGCCGCGGCCGCGCAGACGCCCTCGCTGCGGGTGCTCTCGTACAACGCCTTCATATTCAACAAGGCGCTGTACCCCAACTGGGGCCAGGACCACCGCGCGTCCGAGATCCCGAAGGCGTCGTTCTTCCAGGGCAACGACGTCGTGGTGATCCAGGAGGCGTTGGACAACGGGGCCTCCGACGCCCTGCTGCGCAACGCATCCGCCGCCTACCCGCATCAGACACCGGTGGTCGGCCGGAGCAAGAGCGGCTGGGACGCCACGGGCGGCTCGTACTCGGCGACGACCCCGGAGGACGGCGGCGTCGCCATCCTGAGCACGTGGCCGATCGTCCGCAAGGAGCAGTACGTCTTCAAGGACGCGTGTGGCTCCGACTGGTGGTCCAACAAGGGTTTCGCCTACGCGGAGTTGGATGTCGACGGCGCCCCGGTCCACGTCCTCGGCACACACGCGCAGTCGACGGACCCCGGCTGCTCCGCGGGCGAGGCGGCACAGATGCGCAGCCGGCAGTTCAAGGCGATGGACGCCTTCCTGGACGCCAAGAACATCCCCGCATCCGAACAGGTCGTCGTGGCGGGCGACTTCAACGTCGACGGACACTCCTCGGAGTACGCGTCCTTCCTCTCCGACGCCGGACTGGCCGCGCCGGACACCAGGACGGGCCACCGGTACTCCTTCGACACCCGCGACAACACCATCGCCTCGGAGCGCTACCCCGACGACCCGCGCGAGGACCTCGACCACGTCCTGCACCGCGCGGGCCACGCCAAGCCCTCCGGCTGGAAGAACGACGTGATCAAGGAGCAGAGCGCCCCCTGGAAGGTCTCCAGCTGGGGCACGACGTACACCTACACGAACCTCTCCGACCACTACCCGGTGATCGGTTCCGGCGACTGACGCCTCGGGTGGGACGATCGGGCGCACTTGCCCGTCGGCGACCTTCGAAGGACCGTTCCATGAGCACTGCCGCCCAGCCCTCGTTCAGCGTCCTCGCCGGAAGCCCCGGCTCCCCGGTGCTGCTGCACGTGCCGCACGGAGCCCGGGCGATCCCCCCACAGGTGCGTGAGGAGATCCTGCTGGACGACGGTGCTCTGGAACGGGAACTCGACCACATCACCGACGCCCACACCGCGGAGCTGGCGGCCCGCGCCGCCGCGACGTGCGCCGACCGTCCCTGGCGCCACGTCAACGCGCTGTCCCGCCTGGTCGTCGACCCCGAACGCTTCCCGGACGACCGCGAGGAGATGGGCGCCGTCGGCATGGGCGCCGTCTACACGCACACCACGCACCGCGACCGTCTGCGCGCCCCCGGCGTGGACCACCAGCCCCTGCTGGATCAGTACTTCCGCCCCTACGCGCGGGCGATGACGCGGGCGGTGGACGCCCGCATCGCCGCCACCGGCCGGGCGGTGGTCATCGACGTCCACTCCTACCCGTCCGAGCCCCTCCCCTACGAACTCCACGGCGACGGTCCCCGCCCGCCGGTCTGCCTGGGCACCGACCCCTTCCACACCCCGCCGGAGCTGCTCGCGGCGGCGGAGGCGGCGTTCGCAGGCTGCGGCGGCACCGGGCGCGACACCCCGTTCTCCGGCGTCTACGTCCCGCTCAAGCACTACGGGACCGACCGCCGGGTGACCGCCCTGATGGTCGAGATCCGCCGCGACACGTACATGAGCGAGCCGGGCGGCCCGGCGGGGCCGGGGCTGGACGTGCTGGCCCGGGCGCTGGCGGAGCTGGTGGCCGCCTGCTGACCCAGGGGACTCCGGTCCTTGTGGACCCCGGCGGAGCCTGCCCGTGACCGGGTGCTGAGCGCTGTCGCCCGGCGGTTCTCAGAAGCAGACCCCGCACCGCAGCAGGACGTTGGCATACGGCCGGGCCTCGCCCGTCCGCACGACGAGGCGTGCGGAGGCCGTCAGCGCCTTCAGCCGGTCGTGCGGCACCAGCTCCAGACGGGGGAAGCGGGTCTCCAGCAGGCGTGAGACCCCGGGGTTGGCGTCGCGCGCCTCCCGTGCGGCCGTCGCGCCTTCCACGACGAGTTCGTCGAGCAGGCCGTCCAGCACCTCGGCGAAGGCCGGCACGCCGGCGCGGAAGGCGAGGTCGACGACGCGGGGGCCGGGCGGAAGGGGCATGCCCACGTCGCAGACCAGCACGGTGTCGCCATGGCCGAGTTCGGCGATCGCACCCGCGAGATGGCGGTTGAGGATGCCGGCCCTCTTCACAGCGCGTCGACCTCCGCCGGCGTCGGGAAAGACTCCTGCGCGCCCCTGGCCATGACCGCCGCCGCCCCCACCCTGACGGCGTAGGCCGCTGCCGCGCGCAGGCCGTCGCCGCGGCCCAGCCGCCAGGCCAGTGCCGCGGTGAAGGCGTCACCCGCGCCGGTCGTGTCGACGGCGTGGACCTTCGGGCTGACCAGGTGGTCGAGGGAGCCCGTACGGCCGTCGGCCACCAGGGCCCCTTCCGCCCCGAGCGTGATCACCACCGAGCGCGGCCCGCGCGCGAGCAGGGCGTGCGCCCAGTCCGCCGGCGCGGCTCCGGCCCCCTCGCCGAGGAGGAAGCGCGCCTCGTGCTCATTGACCACCAGCGGATCACAGGCGGCGAGCACCTCGTCCGGGAGCGGGGCGGGCGGGGAGGGGTTGAGAACGAGGCGGGTGTCCGGCCCCCGGCCGCGCACCGTCTCGGCCAGCGTCTCCAGCGGGATCTCCAGCTGTACGGAGACGACCCGCGCGGCCGCCAGCAGCGGCGCGGACGCCCGGACGTCCTCGGGGGTGAGGCGGCCGTTCGCGCCCGGGGAGACCACGATGCTGTTGTCGCCCGAGGGGTCGACGGTGATGAGCGCGACGCCCGTGGGAGCCCCGCCCACCAGGACGCCGTCCGTGTCCACGCCCGCCGCGCGCTGGGTCTCCAGCAGCAGGCGTCCGTGGCCGTCGTCGCCGACCCGGGCCAGCAGGGCCGTCCGCGCGCCGAGGCGGGCGGCGGCCAGGGACTGGTTGGCCCCCTTGCCGCCGGGGTGGACGGCCAGGTCGGAACCGAGCACCGTCTCCCCGGGCGCGGGCCGGCGCTCGACGCCGATCACCAGGTCGGCGTTGGCCGACCCGACGACCACCAGGTCGTACCGGTCGTCGGGGGCGTTGTCAGGCATGGGCGTGCTTCCTGCTTTCGTCGGTCGGAGCCGCAGACGGGAAGGGTACGGGGCCGGGGCCCGGTGCGGGGCGGGGTCAGGAGAAGTCGGCGACGTTCTCACGGGTGACCACCTTGACCGGCACCTTCACCGTGCTCCGGACCTGCTCGCCCTGGGCGGCCTTCACGGCGTTGCGCACCGCGATCTTCCCGAGCTCGCCGGGCTGCTGGGCCACGGACGCGTAGAGCGTGCCGGCCTCGACCGCCTCCAGGCCGTCCGGGGTGCCGTCGAAGCCGACGACCGAGACGGACTTCCCGGCCTTGCCGCCGAGCGCCTTGGCCGCGCCGAGCGCCATTTCGTCGTTCTCGGCGAAGACGCCGGTGATACCGGGATGGGACTGGGCGAGGTTGGTCATGACGTCCAGGCCCTTGGTGCGGTCGAAGTCCGCGGGCTGCTTGGCGACCACCTTGATGTCCGGGTACGCCTTGAGGCCTTCGGCGAAGCCGGCCCCGCGCTCACGACTGGCGGAGGTGCCCGCCGTCCCCTGGAGGACGACGATGCTGCCCCTGCCTCCGAGCTTGTCGGCCAGTGCCTCGGCGGCGAGCTTGCCGCCCGCCACGTTGTCCGAGGCCACGAGCGTCGCGGTGTCCGCCTCGTTGACGCCCCGGTCGGCGGCGACCACCGGGATGTCGGCCTTGTTGGCGCTGCGGACGCCCGGACCCACCGCGTCCGAGTCCACCGGGTTGACGATGATCGAGGAGACCTGCGAACTGGTGAAGTTCATCAACTGGTTCGCCTGCTGCGACGCGTCGTTCTGGGCATCGGTGACGGTGAGCTCGATCCCGGCCTTCTCCGCCTCCGCCTGCGCGCCCTCCTTCATCTGCACGAAGAAGGGGTTGTTGAGCGTGGAGAGGGACATGCCCACCCTCGTCGTGCCCCCGGACGAGCCGGAGTTGAAGAAGGAGACCGCGCCGACGACGACGGCCACGCAGAGCACGGCGCCGGCCGACCCGAGCGCCTTCTTGCGGCCGGACCCCGGTGCGCCGGGGGCGGCCGAGGAGGCCGCCCCGGAACCGGCCTTGCGGCGCAGCGTGTCGAGCAGGACGGCCAGCGCGATCACGACGCCGATGACGACCTGCTGCCAGAACGCCGACACGGACAGGAGGTTGAGCCCGTTGCGGAGGACGGCGAGGATGAGCGCGCCGATCAGGGTGCCGGACGCCTTGCCCACGCCGCCGGCCAGGCTGGCGCCGCCGATCACGACCGCGGCGATGGCGTCGAGTTCGTACCCTTGGGCGGCCTGCGGCTGGGCGGAGACGAGACGTGAGGCCAGGACGATGCCCGCGACGGCGGCGAAGAGGCCGGACAGCGCGTAGATGACGAGCTTCTGACGCTTGACGCGGAGCCCGGAGAGGCGGGCCGCCTCCTCGTTGCCTCCGATGGCGTACATCGAGCGGCCGATGAAGGTGCGTTGCAGGACGAGCGCGGTGATCAGGCCCATCGCGATCATCACGAGGACCGGTACGGGGAGCCGGCCGCCGAGCGTCTCGCCGAGCACGGAGACGGACTCGGGGAAGGCGATCGGGCTGCCCTGCGAGATGACGAGGGACAGGCCGCGGGCGATCGAGAGCATCGCCAGCGTCGCGATGAACGGGGGGAGTTTCCCGTACGAGACGAGGGCGCCGTTCACGAAGCCGCAGGCGATGCCCGTGACGATCGCGAGGATCACGGCGAGGACGACCGGCACGCCGGCGGAGGTGGCCGACCAGGCCAGGACCGTCGCGGACAGCGCCGCCACCGAGCCGACGGACAGATCGATGCCCGCCGAGACGATGACGAAGGTGACGCCGAACGCCAGGATGGCGGTGACGGCTGCCTGGACGCCGACGTTCAACAGGTTCTGGGCTGTCAGGAAGTCGCCGGAGAGCAGCGACATCGCCACCACCAGGACGACCAGGGCGCTCAGCGCGCCGTTGTCGAGCAGGACACGGCGTATCGCCAGGGCCCCGCCCGCTCCCGTGTCGCTCTTGGCTGTCTCAGTGGCCACGGGGGCCCTCCTCTTCCTTCGTCGGGGCGGTGGGGATGGGGTGTTCGGCGGGGGCGGCGGAGACCGCGAGGGCCATCACCGCGTCCTGGGTGGCTTCGCCGGCGGGGAGTTCCCCGGCGATCCGGCCCTGGGCCATGACCAGCACCCGGTCGCTCATGCCGAGGACTTCGGGCAGGTCGCTGGAGATCATCAGGACGGCGTGGCCCGACGCGGTCAGCTCGTTGACGAGCTGGTAGATCTCGACCTTGGCGCCGACGTCGATGCCCCGGGTGGGCTCGTCCAGAATCAGCACCTTGGTGTCGGCCAGGAGCCACTTGCCGATGACGACCTTCTGCTGGTTGCCGCCGGACAGCGTGCGCACGTGCTGGCCGAGTCCGGACATGCGGACGTCGAGCTGCTCCGCGATGCGGGCGGCGGCCGCGCGCTGCCCCTTGAGGTCCACGAGCCCGGACCGGCTGGCGGACCGCAGGGTTACCAGCCCCAGGTTCTCCTGCACAGAAGCGTCCAGGACGAGCCCCTGGCCCTTGCGGTCCTCCGGCACGAGGCCTATTCCGGCGCGCATCGCGGCGGGGACGTCGTGCCGGGCGAGCCGCTCACCGCGTACGTCGACGGCGCCCGCGTCGTAGGGGTCGGCGCCGAAGACGGCACGGGCGACCTCGGTGCGCCCGGAGCCGACCAGGCCGGCGAGTCCGACGACCTCGCCGGCACGCACGTCGAAGCTGACGTCGTGGAAGGCGCCGTCCCGGGTGAGTCCGCGCACCGACAGCAATGTGGCCCCCGCGGCGGGGCGTTCGCGCGGGTACTGCTGCTCGATGCTGCGGCCGACCATGAGCCGGACCAGTTCGTCCTCCGGAGTGGAGGCCGGGACCTGGTCGACGCTGCGGCCGTCGCGGAGGACGGTGACGCGGTCACCGAGCGCGGCGATCTCGTCCAGGTGGTGGGTGATGAAGACGATTCCCACACCCTCCTCGCGCAGGTGGCGCACGATCGCGAAGAGTTTGTCGACCTCTTCCGAGGTGAGCACGGCAGTCGGCTCGTCCATGATCAGGACGCGGGCGTTCAGGCTCAGCGCCTTGGCGATCTCGACCATCTGGAGGCGGGCGATGCCCAGGTCCCGGACTCTGGCGTCGGGTCGCACGTGCACGCCGACCCGGCGCAGCAGCTTCTGGGCGTCCTCCCGCATACGACGGTGGTCGACGAGCCCGAAGCGGCGGGGCTGGCGGCCCAGGAAGATGTTCTCTGCGACGGTGAGGTCGGGTACCAGGTTGAACTCCTGGTAGATGGTGGCGATGCCGAGCCGTTCGGCGTCCTGTGCGCCGTCGATGCGGACCTCCCGGCCGTCGGCCAGGATGCGGCCGCGGTCGGGTCGGCAGGCGCCGGAGAGCATCTTGATGAGGGTGCTCTTGCCGGCTCCGTTCTCGCCGAGCAGGACGTGGACCTCGCCTCGGCGGAGGTCGAAGTCGACGTTGTCGAGGGCCACCACGCCGGGGAAGGTCTTGCGCAGGCCTTCGACGCGCAGCAACTCGTCCGGCGTTCCCACCGGGCGCTCGTCCGGTGCGGTCACCAGGTGCTCCTCTGGTTCGGTGCGGCCTCGCCGCACGAGCGGCGTACGACGAGGCGGGCGGGCAGGGTGACGGACTGCGGGGTCCGTCCTTCGATCAGGTCGGCGAGCGCGCGCACGGCGGCGCGCGCCAGGTCCGCGGCCGGCTGGGCGATGGCGGTGATCGGCGGGTCCGTGTGGACGAACCACGGAATGTCGTCGAAGGCCGCCAGTCCGACGGCGTCGGGCACCCGCACTCCGCGGGCGCGCAGGGCGTCCAGCGCACCGAGCGCCATCAGGTTGTCGGCGGCGAACACGACCTCGGGCGGCTCCGGCAGGTCCAGGAAGCGTTCGGTGGCGCGGCGGCCGCTGGCGGCCTGGAAGTCGCCCTGGCCGATGTAGGCGTCGGGCAGGGCGAGGCCGAGCTCTCGCATCGCGGCCCGGAAGGCCTCGACGCGTTCGTTGCCGGTGGTGGTGGCGGCGGGTCCGGCGATGATGGCCAGCCTGCGGTGTCCCAGGCCGTGGAGGTGCGCGACCAGGTCCTTGACCGCCCCCGTGCCGTCCGCCCGGACGACGGGGACGTCGAGGCCGGGCATCCAGCGGTCGACGAAGACCATCGGGGTGCCGCTCCGGGCGACGTCGCGCATCAACGGGGAGCCGCCGTCGGCCGGTGAGACGAGGAGCCCGTCGATCCTGCGGTCGATGAGGGTCTGGATGTGGTGGTCCTGGAGATCGGGCCGCTCGTCGGCGTTGCCGATGATGACGCTGTAGCCGAGGGCGCGGGCCTCCTCCTCGACGAAGCGGGCCAGCTCGGTGAAGTACGGATTGAGCACGTCGCTGATGACCAGGCCGAGGGTGCGGGTCTGTGCCGTGCGCAGCGAGCGCGCCACCGCGTTGGGCCGGTAGCCGAGGGCCTCGACGGCGGCGAGGACGCGGACGCGCGCCTCCTGGCTCACGGACGGGTGGCTGTTCAGCACGCGCGAGACCGTGGCGACGGACACGCCCGCCTCGGCCGCGACATCTTTGATGCCTGCCATGTCCGGACCACCTCCTTGTGGTTTCCGTACGCCTCAATGCCCGGGGCCGGCCGGGGCGCGACACCGTGGAATCGATTACAACGGCGATTGGAATCGATTCCACGACGGAAAACAAGAGCCCGCCCGATGTCCGAAACCGGATCGTGATGGAAGGCGGCGTGAGCGACGGGCGCGAGGGAGCGGCCAACGGCGCGGAGGCATGTGCGTGCTGCACGGAGCGGAGGCGTGTACGCGGTACGGTCCGGGAGCCCGTCGGGCCGCCGCGGTCCACCTGCCCCGGAAACGCAGAAAACCCCAGATCGACTGGGGTTTCCACTGGTGTCCGAGGGGGGACTTGAACCCCCACGCCCGATAAAGGGCACTAGCACCTCAAGCTAGCGCGTCTGCCATTCCGCCACCCGGACAAGGTGTCTGCCGTTCGCGGCGTGTTCCCCGCGGCGACATGGAAAACCATACCAGGGGTTCGGCGCGCCCTTCACCCGCATATCCCGTGGTCAGTGCGGTGCGCCCGCCGTGACGGCCGGTGCCCCCGGCCCGCCGACAGGTCCTGGGCGGGCCGGGGGTCGCACATCAGTCTCCGCAGCGCCCTTCGCGCAGGGAGTGCAGGTGCTCGCTCGACTTGCGGGCGAAGGCGAGCGACTCGACCGGGTTGTCGTGCTCGGCCTGCCAGTGGTGGTAGCTCCGGCCGCGGTGGGTCCGGCCCGTGACCGCGGAGAGGAACCTCGTGTAGTCGATGTCCCCGTCGCCGATGTCGGACATGCGGTAACCGTCGCGGGTCGTGTCGTCGCGGACGCCGTCCTTGACATGGAACAGCGGGTAGCGGTCCGGGTGCTTCAGCACGTACGTCAGCGGGTCCAGCGGCGCGGGCGTCCCGTCCGGGCGCCTGCTGAAGCGGAACTGGGCGCAGTAGGCCCAGTAGACGTCCATCTCCAGGTAGACGAGGTCCGGGTCCGTCTCGGCGAGCAGCACGTCGTACAGGCGAACGCGCGGCTTGTCGGTCGCGAAGGAGAACTCCTCCGCGTGGTTGTGCTGGTAGAACTTCATGCCGCGCTCGCGGGCGGCTGCCCCGTAGGTGTTGAAGTCCTCCGCGGCCCGCTTCCAGCCGTCGACCGTGGACCCGTGACGGAACGGTGCGGAGGCCGTGCCGATGTGCTTGAGGCCGAGGGCCTGGGCGTCGTCCAGGACCTTCTCCAGGTTCTGGGCGAAGGTGTAGGCGCCGGGGTCGGCGTCGTCGTAGTAGCCGACGTGGCTGCCGATCGGGGCGAGTCCGTGGTCACGCGCCAGCCGCCTGAGCCGGTCCAGGGTGATGGGGCCGGCCGCGCCCTGTGTGTAGCCCGCGAACTCGATCTCGTCGTACCCGTACTTCTCCAGTTCGGCGAAGACGGGGGCGAAACCGAGGGTGGAGACCTGGTCACGCAGGCTGTAGAGCTGGATGCCGAGGCGGCCCGGGGGCAGGACGGGCCGGCCGGAGCCAGAGCCGTGGCCATGGCCGGGCCCGCGGCCGTGTCCGTCGCCGTGCTCCCGGCCCCGGTCGCGGCTGTCGGCCCGGGCGGTCGCCGTGCCGACGATCGTGGCCGCGGTGGCTCCGGCGGCGACCCCGAGAAGGTCGCGGCGGCTCAGCCTGCGGGCGAGTTCGGTGTCCTTCGGCGTGCTGCTCGTGTTCACGTGACTCCCTTGGGTGGCCTGACGGGGGTGAGAGGTGCGGTGCCGGAACGGGACGGTCAGCGCAGTCCGGCGAGCCGGAGGAGCAAGGACTTCACTTCGGTGGCCCTGACCCGGTCGGTGAACGCGTGGGGATCGGAGCAGAGGATGAGCGGCCCTTCGTCGTCGCTCTCGGGGAGACGGCCGTGGCTGCCTCTGACCGGCGAGGGGTCAAGCGGGACGACCGCCATGCGGTAGCGCAGACCGAGCTTCTTGCGGGCGATTGCCGAGAGGGCCTTGACCCGGACGTAGGGGTCGTCGGGGTCCATGAAGAGCTCGACGGGGTCGTAGCCGGGCTTGCGGTGGATCTCGACGAGCTGGGCGAAGTCGGGGGCGCGCGCGTCGTCGAGCCAGTAGTAGTACGTGAACCAGGCGTCCTTCTCCGCCACGGCGACCAGTTCCCCGGCGCGCGGGTGGTCCAGGTCGTGCGCCTTCTTGCCGTCCTCGTCGAGGAGCTGGTCGATGCCGGGCAGGTCCGCGAGGGCGGCCCGGGCCGCCTCCAGGTCCTTTGGCCGCCGTACGTAGACATGGGCGAGCTGGTGGTCGGCGACGGCGAAGGCGCGGGAGGCCATCGGGTCGAGGTATTCCATGCCGTCCTGGGTGTGGACCTCCAGCAGGCCCGCCCGGCGCAGGGCGCGGTTGATGTCGACGGGGCGCTCGACACGGGTGATGCCGTATTCGGACAGGGCGACGACGGTGCGTCCCGTGGCACGGGCGTCCGCCAGCAGGGGCGCCATGGCCCGGTCGAGCTCGGCGGCGGCACGGTGGGAGCGCGGGTCGTCGGGGCCGTGGCGCTGGAGGTCGTAGTCGAGGTGCGGGAGGTAGCAGAGAGCGAGGTCGGGGGTGCGGGTGGTGAGGATGTGCCGGGTGGCGTCGATGATCCACTGGGAGGAGACCAGGTCGGCGCCGGGCCCCCAGAAGTGGAAGAGGGGGAAGGTTCCGAGTTCCTCGGTCAGTTCGTCATGGAGGGCGGGGGGCCTGGTGTAGCAGTCGGGCTCCTTGCGGCCGTCGGCGTAGTAGACGGGGCGCGGGGTGACCGTCCAGTCGGTGTCGGCCCCCATCGCGTACCACCAGCAGATGTTCGCGACGGTGTAGCCGGGGTGGGCGCGCCGGGCGGCGTCCCACAGTTTGTCGCCCTGGACGAGCCCGTTGTGCTGGCGCCACAGCAGGACGTCGCCGAGTTCGCGGAAGTACCAGCCGTTGGCGACGATGCCGTGTTCGGCGGGGGTGGCGCCGGTGAGGAAGGTCGACTGGGCGGCGCAGGTGACGGCGGGCAGCACCGTGGACAGCGGGGCTCGGGCGCCCTGCTCCCCCAGGGCCCTGAGGTTCGGCATGTGGGCCAGGAGCCGGGGGGTGAGACCGACGACGTCGAGGACGAGCAGGGGGGTGGGGCGGGGTTCGGCATGACTGCCGGGGCCGGGTGCGGCGCCGGTGCCGGTGCCGGGGTGGGGCGCCGTCATGGCAGCTCCTTGAGGCCGAGGTCGACCAGGAGGTCGCGGGCGAGGGTGAGTTCGGCGGCGATCCCGTCGCACAGCTGGGAGCGGGTGCGGGGGCGCAGCGCTGCGGGCAGCGCCTGCCAGGTGTACGTCTCCACCTCCAGGTGCCGGGTCAGCGGCGCCGGTCCGCCCACCAGCCGGGCGAGCGCCGCGCGCAGGACGGGCAGGGTGGAGGTGAGCGGCGGCGCGGGGGGTGCGTGCAGCGGTACGTGGAAGTGGGCGCGCCAGGGGGCGCCGTCGGGGAGCGCCCTGCCGTGGACGGCCTCACCGAGGTCGTCGGTGCCTTGGAGACCGGCGGCCGTACGGGTCCGGGTCTGGTGCAGGAACCGGGGTTCGGCGAAGTCGGCGAGCGCGGCCCGGACTTCGGGCAGGTGGGGGTGTTCGGCGTGCAGCGCCGCGGACAGCTGGGCCTTGACGACCCGGAGGCCCGCGGCGGTCAGGGCGTCGAGTGCCGTTCCGGGGTCCTCGAAGGAGGTGGCGAGGTGGCAGGTGTCGACGCAGACGCCGATGCGGTCGTGTCCGATGCCGGTGAGCGGGGCGATGGCGTCGGCGGTGGTCTCCACCGTGCAGCCGGGCTCCGGTTCGAGGCCGATGCGGACGGACTTGCCGGTCAGCTCCGCCAGGGCGTCCAGGCGCTGGGCAAGCGTGAGGAGCGCGGACCTCGCGGTGCGGGCGGCGGCGGGGTCGCGGTCGTAGGGGGTGCGCCAGGCGAGCGGCAGGGTGGAGACGGTGCCCTCGGTGACGTCGTCGGGGAGGAGGGCGGCCAGCAGCCGGGCGAGATCGGTGGTGTGGGCGAGGCGGTCGGGCTCGGTCCAGTCCGGCCGGTAGACGCGGTACTTGACCTCGTCGGCGCCGAACCCCTCGTACGGGAAGCCGTTGAGGGTGACCACTTCGAGGCCGCGGCCGTCCAGTTCGGCGCGGAGCCCGCGCAGCTCGGCGGGGTCGTTGATCAGGACGCGGGAGGCCTGCCTGGCGAGCCACAGGCCGATGCCGAGCCGGTCCCGGCCGAGTCGGCGGCGTACGGGTTCGCAGTGGTCGCGGAGTTGGGCGCGGACGCCGTCCAGGGTCTCGGCCGGATGCACGTTGGTGCAGTAGGCGAGGTGGACGGTGGAGCCGTCCGGGTGGCGGAAGCGCATCGCGTCACTCCCCGCCGCGCAGGATGGAGTTGCCTTCGTGGAGGGGGGAGGGGTCGGCGGTGTCGAGCTGGAGGCGTCCGCTCAGTCCGTAGAAGGCGACGGGGTTGCGCCACAGGACCTGGTCGACGTCGTCTTCGGTGAAGCCGGCCCTCAGCATGGCGTCGGCGACCTTGCGGGTCTTGAGCGGGTCGCTCTTGCCCCAGTCCGCGGCCGAGTTGACGAGGATCTTCTCGGTGCCGTGGTTCTTGAGGACGGCCACCATGCGGTCCTCGTCCATCTTGGTGTCCGGGTAGATGGAGAACCCGGCCCAGCAGCCGCTGTCCACGGCGTCCTTCACCGTCGTCTCGTTGAGGTGGTCGAGCAGGACGTGCTCCGGGGGGAGGGCCGATTCGCGCACGACGTCCAGAGTGCGGCGCAGCCCGGCGAGCTTGTCGCGGTGCGGGGTGTGGACGAGGGCGGGCAGGGCGTGATCGGCGGCCGACTGGAGCTGGGCGGCGAGGGCGTGGTCCTCCGCCGGGGTCATCGAGTCGTAGCCGATCTCGCCCACGGCGACGACGGAGTCCTTGACGAGATAGCGGGGCAGCGCGTCCAGCACGGGGGTGCAGCGGGGGTCGTTCGCCTCCTTCGGATTGAGGGCGATCGCGCAGTGGTGGGCGATGCCGTACTGGGAGGCGCGGAAGGGCTCCCAGCCGAGGAGGGCGTCGAAGTAGTCGAAGAAGCTGCCGGGCGAGGTGCGGGGCTGGCCGAGCCAGAAGGAGGGTTCGACCAGGGCGCGGACGCCCGCGTCGTACATCGCCCGGTAGTCGTCGGTGGTGCGGGAGGTCATGTGGATGTGCGGGTCGAAGATGCGCATCAGGACTCCTCCGTGGGGGCGAGGGGTGCGGCGGTGGCCGGCCGGGCCTGGTGCGTCTGCCCGTCCGCCGGGACGGTGAGGGCGAGGACGGTGCGCAGATCCTCAGGGACGGCGCGGCCGGCGGCAGTGCGTTCTGCGGCGAAGTCGCTGAGCATGCGGGCCAGTTCTCCGTCGCCCCGGGCCCGGTCGGCGAGCCGGGCGACGGCCTCGACCGGCACCTCGGTGAACAGGCACTTCAGGACGGCGTGCCGCCAGGCGTGCGGGTCCAGGCGGACGGCGGCGTAGGGTCCGACGGCCGCGGCGACCAGTCGGGGGTCGTTGGTGCGCAGGGCGTCCTCGACGAGCGGGAGCGCCGAGCCCCCCAGGTCGAGGCGGTGCAGGGTGAGCAGGACGGCGCGGCGCTCGGCGGCGGTGCCGTGGGCGTAGAGCCGGGTGACGCAGGACAGCGAGGCGCGGGCCTCGACGAGGAGGAGGGAGCGGACGGAGTCGGCGTGTTCCCGACCGCAGTGCCGGCCGGCGGCGGCGTAGCGCAGCTCCCACGGCGGGGGGGTGCTCGTGTGCGGGTCGGGGGGCCCGGCGCTCCGGCCGTCCGGGACGGTGTCGGGGGCCGGCCGAGCGCCGGGGGCGCTCGCGGCGTGGGCGGCGTCGGAGGCGCCCTCCGGGCGGCCGGAGCCGGGAGCGGTCCGCGCGCCGGCTGCTCGGCGGACGGCCTCGGGACGGGTGGCTTCCGAAGGCGCCGTCCCCGTACGCGCTGCTTCCGCTCGGAGTGCTTCGGCGCGCGTGGCGTCCGCAGGGGCGGCTCCGGCTCCGAGCGCCTCGTGGGCCGCTTCGGCGAGTGCCTCGTCGAGCCAGGCGCGGGCGGCTTCGCCGAGGGCGGCGTCGAGTTCCTCGCGCGACTTCAGCACCGGGCGGCTCCCTTCGTCATGGCGGAACGCAGGAAGGCGAGGGAGGTCCGGGCGAGGTCGGGGCCGGCGTGGGAGTGGCGGGGCAGCTCGACGACGGTGAGGCCCTGGTAGCCCGTGGCGGCGAGGGCGGCGAGCACCGGCGGAAAGTCGATCTCCCCTTCGCCGAACGGCAGGTGCTCGTGGACCCCGCGGCGCATGTCCTCGATCTGGACGTGCCGGAGCCAGGGCGCGGATTCCTTGACGCACTCCGCGGGGGGCGCGTCCTCCAGGCACTGGCAGTGGCCGATGTCGAGGGTGAGACCGAGCGGGGCCGGGTCGCAGAGGAGGTCGCGGAGGTGGTGGAAGTCGGCGAGGGTGGCGAGGAGGTGGCCGGGTTCGGGTTCGATCGCGAGAGGGACGCCGGCCCGGTCGGCGGCTTCCAGGACAGGGCTGATCGCCGCGCTCAGGCGTTTCCAGGCGGTGGCCGCCGGGGTGCCCGGCGGGGTGACGCCGCTGAAGCAGTGGACAGCGTGCGCGCCCAGATCGGCGGCCACGTCGACGGCGCGGACGAGCAGTGCGGTGCGGGCCGCGCGGGCCTCGGGGTCCGGGTCGAGGAGGGGCGGGCCGTGTTTGCGGCGCGGGTCGAGGACATAGCGGGCTCCGGTCTCGACCGTGACCCGGAGCCCGAGGGAGTCGAGACGGCGACGGACCCGGCTGGTGCGCTGGGCCAGGTCCGGGGCCATGGGGTCCAGGTGCATGTGGTCGAGGGTCAGCCCGACGCCCTCGTAGCCGAGGTCGGCCAGCAGTCCGAGGGCGTCGTCCAGGCGGAGGTCGGTGAGCCCGTTGGTGCCGTATCCGAGGTGGAGGGTCATGTGGGGCTCACCTTCCGTGCGAGGGTGCGGGCGAGAGGGGCGAGGGCCATGACGGCGAGCGCGGTGACGGGGGCCCCCGCGCGGGCGGCGAGCGCGGCCTGGAGCGGGATCATGGCCCGGATGCCGCCGCCGACCGCCCGCTGGGTCAGGGGCGGCGACGGGTTCAGCGCGGCGTGCAGGAGGGGCGGCCCCGCGGTACGGAGATAGGCGCCGGTGAACGCGACAGCCAGAAGGCTTGCCGGACCGGCGGCCCGTTCCGGGACGGCGAACGCCGGCGCGAAGGGTCGCGTGGGATGCCGCGCGTCGGGGCGGCCGGGGCGGGCCGCCCGTGCCGCCTCCGGCCGGGGGGCCGACGGTCGCGCGCCACCGGCCCCCGGGCCCCGCGTACCGGCGGCGCCGGGGCGCCCCGCCCCTCCCCGTGCGGGCCGGGCGACGACGAGCGGCCGTGCTCCCGCGCCTGTCGTGCCCACGCCCCCGGGGGCCGCGGCGGGGCCGTACCGGCCGAGGGCGCGTTTCCGGAAGGGCGCCAGCACCGCTGCGGCGAGCGCCACCGTCGTGGTGAGCACGGCGAGCGGCGTCCCGGTCGAGCCCCCGTGCGCCTCATGGCGCGACACGGCGGTGACACCGTACGTGTGCGCCCCGAGCACCAGGGCCGCGGGCAGGGCGGGCGCCACGGCGGCCGTCCGGGCGGACAGGGACCGGGCCCGAGGCCCGGAGCCGGCCCCGGGCCTCGCCGCCGTCCTCGTCCCGGGCTGAAGCGCCGCCCTCGCATCCGCCCTCATCCCCGTCCGGGGGGCCGCCCCCGGCCTCGACGGCGGCCTCGACGGCAGCCTCGTGCGCGCCGACGCGCCCGCTCCGTGCCCGCTTCCGGCAACGTTGTCGCGTCGTGCGGGCGCAAGCTCCCCCGCCCCGGGCGCCGCCACGGCGGCCGTCGCGCCCAGCAGCAGGTCCAGCGACCGGGCCGCGGCCATCGCCGCCGGGCCCGCCTTCGTGTGCTTCAGGCGGAGGTCGTAGGCCCACACCGTGGCGGCCAGCCCGGTGGCGACGGTCAGCGAGGGGCGGCCGGCCCGGGCGGCCAAGGCGAGACCCGCCCCGGTCAGTACTCCCGCCGCGGTCAGGGCGGCCGCGGGGCTGACGCGCCCCGAGGGGATCGGCCGGTGCGGCCGGTCGACTGCGTCCTCCTCACGGTCGGCCCAGTCGTTGAGGGCCATCCCCGCTTCGTACAGGCACAGCGACGCGCCCACCGCGAGCGCGGTGCCCCGGCCGGGGCGACGGCCCACCGCCGCCGCGCCGGCCAGCGCGTCGCCGGGTACGGAGAACAGCGCGGAGACCCGTAACAGTTCCGCCCAGGCCCGCAGCCGCACCGGCCCCGCGCCCCGCCGCGCCGCTTCCCGAGCGGGCGCGTCCGCCTCGCCCTCCCCGCTCCGGGACGCGGGGGGCGTCGGGCGCCTGCCCGGTGCGGCCGCGGTCCCGCCCGCACCGGGCAGGCCGCCCCGGGCGGCGGCGCTCTTCCCGCCGCGCCCGGTGGCGTACCGCCGCCCGGCCGGGGCGGTGGCCCGCAGCGCTGCCGCGGCGGCCGGCAGCCACCGCTTCACGCCTGGCCCCGCAGCCGCTCCGCGAAGGACAGCAAGGCGGCGTACTGCTCACCGAGGGCGGCCGACGCGCCGCCGTCCGGGTCCTTGAAGTAGAAGCCCAGCTCCGGCAGGGGCCCGCTGATCCCGGCCTCGTGGGCGCGGGCGAGGAGCCGGGCCAGGTCCAGCACCAGCGGGGCCGCCAGAGCGGAGTCACAGCCCTGCCAGATGGTCTGGAGGATCATGCGGGAGCCGAGGAAGCCGTCGAAGGCGATGTGGTCCCAGGCCGTCTTCCAGTCCCCCATCGCCGGCACGTCGTCGATGTGTACCTCCCCTTCGGGGGCGGTGCCGAAGGTGTCGGCCAGGACGCGCTCCTTGCCCGCGTTCTTGGCGGCCGCGGCCGCCGGGTCGGCCAGCGCCGCCCCGTCCCCGCCGCCCAGCAGGTTCGAACCGGACCACGCCCGTACGGCGAGGGCCCGCTGGAGGAACATGGGTGCGAGCACGGAACGCAGCAGCGTCTGGCCGGTCTTGCCGTCGCGCCCGGCGTGGGGGAGTTCGCAGGAGGCGATGGCGGCCGCCAGTGCGGGGGCGCGCAGACCGGTGGAGGGGGTGAAGTTGGCGTAGGCGCAGCCGGCCCTGAGTGCTGCGGCCGCGTACAGCGAACTGGCGGGCAGCCGAAGGGCGTCGGGCCCGGGCGCGGGTTCTGTGGAGGCGACGTTGATGACGACGGTGCGCGCGAGGCCGTGGCGGCGGGCGAAGTCGGTGAGGTCGGCGGTGAAGGCCGCGATGAGCTGCTCGTCGTCGCGGGTGTCGCCGGGGAGCGGCCCGCCGGGGCGGATCTCGGCGTCGGCGGCGTCGAGTTCGGCGCGTACGGCGGAGGGCAGCCCGGGTGGCAGCACTCCTCCGTCGGCGAGCGTCTCTGCCCGTTTGGCCAGAGGGCAGTCGAGGGTGTCGTGACCGCCGAAGACGAGGGCCGGCAGGGGCGGCAGGCCGCTGTCGGCGAAGGGGGGCGTCTCGGTGACCATGCCGGTCGGCGGGTGCAGCCCCGCTGCGATGGCGGCGCAGCCGGCGGTGGCGGTGGTGGCGACGGAGCCGCGTGCTCCGATGAACCACACGCCCGTGCGGCCGGACGGGCCCGAACGGTCCACAGTGCCCGCACGGTCGGCGGGGGCGAAGCGGCTCGGCGCGGGTGAACGGCCCGAAGCGTCCGAGGGACCCGGTGTGTCCGGACGGCCTGGACGAGCGGCGTGATCGGTCACGGGCTGCCTCCCTGGGGGGATGTCGGAGTGGGGGCGGGGGGAGGCTGGCGCCTGCCCCCGCCCGTCGTCGGCCTCGTGGTTCCGGGGGCGGTGGGGTCGTCCCTGAGGCCGCGGGCGGGGTCGGTGTCGGTGAAGTCGCCGGTCTTCGTTCCGTTGAGGAGACCCGCGGGCCTCCGCCCCGGGCCTGGATCTCGTAGCTGTTCCACTGGTCGGGCGGGCGCGGGCCACGGTCTCTGGCACGTGGTGGACGGTAGCCCTGTTCGTCCGGGACGGAAAGCCCTTGTGCGCCAGGGGCGTCCAGCTTCCGTCTCCGACGGGACAAAGAGCTTTCGGACAGCGCGAGCCGGGGCCGGGCCCGTCGGTCGGACCCAGCCCCCCGGGGCCGGGGGCGTCCGGTCCTGGACCGCCGGACGCCCCGGAGGCCGCGTTACTCGCCGCCGCCGAAGGCCGCGTCGAACGAGGCCGAGGGCGGCTCGAAGTCGAACCTCCTGAGATGGGCGAGCGCTTGTGGCGCGCCGGTCAGCCGGTCCATGCCGGCGTCCTCCCACTCCACGGAGACGGGCCCCTCGTAGCCGATGGACCGGAGCATCCGGAAGACGTCCTCCCACGGCACGTCGCCGTGGCCGGCGGAGACGAAGTCCCAGCCACGCCGCGGGTCGCCCCAGGGCAGGTGCGAACCGAGCCGGCCGTTGCGGCCGTCGAGGCGCTTGCGGGCCTCCTTGCAGTCGACGTGGTAGATCCGCTCCCGGAAGTCGTAGAGGAAGCCGACGGGGTCGAGGTCCTGCCAGACGAAGTGGCTCGGGTCGAAGTTGAGCCCGAACGCGGGCCGGTGGTACACCGCTTCGAGGGCGCGCCGGGTGGTCCAGTAGTCGTACGCGATCTCGCTCGGGTGGACCTCGTGGGCGAAGCGCACGCCCTCGGCGTCGAAGACGTCCAGGATCGGGTTCCAGCGCTCAGCGAAGTCATCGTAGCCCCGCTCGATCATGTGCGGCGGGACGGGCGGGAACAGCGCGACCAGGTGCCAGATGGAGGACCCGGTGAATCCGATGACCGTGTCGACTCCGAAGGCCGCGGCCGCCCGCGCGGTGTCCGCGATCTCGGCGGCCGCCCGCCGCCGGACGCCTTCGGCCTCGCCGTCGCCCCAGATCCGGGCGGGCAGGATGCCCTGGTGGCGTTCGTCGATCGGATGGTCGCAGACGGCCTGGCCGACGAGGTGGTTGGAGACGGCGAAGCACTTCAGCCCGTAGGAGTCGAGCAGTCGGCGCCTGCCCTCCAGATAGCCGGGCTCGGCCAACGCTTTGTCGACCTCGAAGTGATCGCCCCAACAGGCGAGTTCGAGGCCGTCGTAGCCGAAGTCACGGGCGTGCCGGCAGACCTCCTCCAGGGGCAGGTCGGCCCACTGGCCGGTGAACAGGGTGAAGGGGCGGGGCATGGGCGACTGCCTCCTAGGACGGGACCGGGGTGTGTACGGAGTTCTTCGCGGCGCTCTCCTCGACGGCGGCGAGGACACGCTGCACCTGGAGCCCGTCCGCGAAGGAGGGCCGGGCCGGGGCTCCTTCGGCGATCGTACGGATCACGTCGTGGGCCTGGTGGACGAAGGTGTGCTCGTATCCGAGGGCGTGGCCCGGCGGCCACCAGGCCTCCAGGTAGGGGTGTTCGGGCTCGGTGACCAGGATGCGCCGGAACCCCGCGGTGGCGGCGGGTTCGGTGTGGTCGTGGAAGGACAGCTCGTTGAGCCGCTCCAGGTCGAAGGCGAGGGACCCCAGCTCGCCGTTGATCTCCAGCCGCAGGGCGTTCTTGCGGCCCGCTGCCATCCGGGTCGCCTCGAAGGAGGCCAGGGCCCCGGACGCGAGACGCCCGGTGAACAGGGCCGCGTCGTCCACCGTCACGCGCCCCCGCTCCGCGGTGGCGGCGCGGTCGGGGAGCCCCGCCGCGGGTCCTGGGCCCAGCGGTCGCTCCCGTACGAAGGTCTCGCTGATGGCGGACACGCCCGTGAGCAACTCACCCGTCAGGTACTGGGCGAGGTCGACGATGTGCGCCCCGAGGTCGCCGAGCGCTCCGGAGCCGGCGCGTTCGCGCTGAAGCCGCCAGGTGAGGGGGGCGGCGGGGTCCACCAGCCAGTCCTGGAGGTAGGCGGCCCGGACGTGGCGCAGCGCGCCCAGCCGGCCGTCCGCGATGAGCCGCCGGGCGTAGGAGATCGCGGGCACCTTGCGGTAGTTGAAGCCCACCACCGCCACCTGGCCGCGCGCCGTCGCCGCCTCTGCGGCCCGGACCATCGCCTCGGCCTCCGCGACGGTGTTGGCGAGCGGCTTCTCGCACAGCACGTGCTTGCCCGCCTCCAGGGCGGCGACGGCGATCTCCGCATGGCTCTCGCCGGGGGTGCAGATGTCGATCAGCTGGACGTCGTCCCGGGCGATCAGCGCCCGCCAGTCGGTCTCCGCCGCCGCCCAGCCGTGCCGGGCCGCGGCGGCGTCGACCGCCGCGCGGTCGCGGCCGCAGACCGCGGCGAGCGCGGGGCGCATCGGCAGGTCGAAGACGTGTCCGGCGGTACGCCAGCCCTGGGAGTGGGCGGCGCCCATGAACGCGTATCCGACCATGCCGATCCCGAGCGTTCCCGGCGCCTGCCGCGGCGGTGCCGCGGTGTGCGTGTGCGTCTCTTGACTAGGGGCCATGCGGGCTTCCTCCTCATCGGTGTGCGGTGACGGGCCGGGGGACACGCTGCCCGCGTCCCCCCGGGCCCCGCTCAGTTGAAGCCCGTGGGCAGGTACTGGTCGACGTTGTCCTTGGTGACCACGGCGGAGTACAGGGTCAGGGAGGTCGGGATCTCCATCTCGGAGAGCCCGCTGACGCCCTTGCCCTGGCCGAGGGCGCGTGCGAGGTCGATCGCGGAGGCGGCCATCGTCGGCGGGTAGAGGACGGTGGCCTTGAGGACGCCGTCGTCGGCCTTGATGGCGTCCATCGCGGACTTGGCCCCGGCGCCGCCGACCATGAAGAACTCGTCGCGTCCGGCCTGCTGGATGGCGCGGAGCGCGCCGACTCCCTGGTCGTCGTCGTGGTTCCACAGCGCGTCGAACTGCTTCTGGGCCTGGAGGAGCTGAGCCATCTTCGCCTGGCCCGACTCGACGGTGAACTCGGCGGCCTGACGGGCCACCAGCTCGATGCCGGGGTAGTTCTTGAGCGCGTCCGCGAACCCCTGGCTGCGCTGCTTGGTCAGCTCCAGGTTGTCGATGCCGGCCAGTTCGACGACCTTCGCGTCCGGCTTGTCCTTCAGCTGTTCTCCGATGTAGTGCCCGGCGTTGAGGCCCATGCCGTAGTTGTCGCCGCCGACCCAGCAGCGGTAGGCCTGCGGGGAGGCGAAGACGCGGTCCAGGTTGACGACGGGGATGCCCGCCTTCATGGCCTCCAGGCCGACCTGGGTGAGCGCCTTGCCGTCAGCCGGAAGGATGACGAGGACGTCGACCTTCTTGTTGATGAGGGTCTTGACCTGGCCGATCTGCGCGGCGGTGTCGTTGGAGCCCTCGGTGGTCTCCAGGGTGACGTCGGAGTAGCCCTCCGCCCGGGTCTTCGCGTTGACGTTGATCGCGTTGAGCCAGCCGTGGTCGGCCTGGGGTCCGGCGAACCCGATGGTGACGGCCTTGCCGGGCTGGTCGTCGGCGGCGGGCCGGCTGTCGGCGGTGGACTCGGACCTCTTGGGCTCGTTGCTGGTGCAGGCGGTGAGGAGCGCGCCCGCGGAGACGGCTGCGGTTCCGAACAGCAGCCCTCTGCGGCTGGTCTCTGGCATGGCGGTTGGACCCTTCGTCCGGTGGGTGGTGTGCGGGGTGGGGCGGCGGAGCTCAGCTCTCCTGGCCGCGCAGGGTGCGGCGCTGGACGAGCACGGCGGCGACGATGATGGCGCCCTTGGCGATCTGCTGGACGTCGCTCTGGAGGTTGTTGAGCGCGAAGATGTTGGTGATCGTGGTGAAGACGAGGACGCCGAGGACCGAGCCGACGATCGTGCCGCGGCCACCGCTCAGGAGGGTGCCGCCGATGATCACTGCGGCGATCGCGTCCAGCTCGTACAGGTTGCCGTTGGTGTTCTGGCCGGAGCCGGAGAGCACGATCAGCATGAAAGCGGCGATGCCGCAGCACAGTCCGGACAGCAGGTAGAGGTAGAGCCGTTGACGGCGTACGTCGATCCCGGCGAGCCGGGCGGCCTCGGCGTTCCCGCCGACGGCGACGGTGCGGCGGCCGAAGGTGGTGCGGTTGAGGATCAGCCAGCCGGCGACGGTGACCACCGCGAACATGATGACCAGCGGCGGGACCCCGAGGATGTAGGAGTCGGGCAAACCGAGCTCCAGGACCGGGTCCACGGTGACGATCTGGGTTTTGCCGTCGGTGATCTGCAACGCGAGGCCGCGGGCCGAGGCGAGCATGGCCAGCGTCGCGATGAAGGGGACCATACCCCCGTACGCGATGAGGACGCCGTTGACGAGTCCGGCGGCCAGACCGACGGTCACCGCGGTGAAAGCGATGCCCGCGAAGCCGAAGTCCTGGGTGGCCAGGGTCGTCGCCCAGACGGAGGCGAGCGCGACCATCGCCCCGACGGAGAGGTCGATGCCGCCGCTGGTGATGACGAAGGTCATGCCGACGGTGACGACCCCGATGACGGAGGCCTGGGTGAGGATCAGCTGGAGGTTGCCGGTGTCCAGGAAGGCGTCCGGCTCGGTGATGCCGCCGACGGCGATCAGGGCGGCGAGGACGCCGAGCAGGGACAGCGTCCGGACGTCGGCCCGCAGGCCGCGTCCGGGCAGGCCGCCGCCCTTGTCCGAGGGGGGCGGGGCGACCGGGCCGGAGTGGGGGCCCTGGTCCGGCCCGTTGTGCTGCGCCGACGGGGCGGGCTGTGTCATGGCGTCGGGCTCCCTTCCATCACGAGGTCGAGTACACGGTGCTCGTCGAGCTCCTGAGCGGGGGCCGTGTGGACCACACGGCCTTCGCGGAGCACCAGCACCCGGTCGGCGAGGCCCAGGACTTCGGGCACTTCGCTGGAGACGAGCAGGACGGCGAGGCCTTCGTCGGCCAGCCGGCGGATCACGGCGTAGAGCTCGGCGCGAGCGCCGACGTCGACGCCGCGGGTCGGTTCGTCCAGCAGCAGGACCCGGCAGCCGCGCAGCAACCAGCGGGCGAGGACGGCCTTTTGCTGGTTGCCGCCGGAGAGGGTGCGGACGGCGGCCTCCGGGTGGTCCGGCCGCAGCGAGAGTTCACGGGTGGCCTCTCGGGCGGCCCGCCGCTCGCCGCCCCGGTCGATCCAGCCCAGCCGGGCGAAGCGGGAGAGGGAGGAGACGGAGACGTTGCGGGTGACCGATTCGGTCAGCAGCAGGGCCTGGGCCTTGCGTTCCTCGGGTGCGAGGCCGATGCCCGCGGCGACGGCGGCGCGGACGCTGCCCGCGCGGATCTCCTTGCCCGCGACGGTGACGGTCCCGGTGTCGGCCTTGCGGGCTCCGTAGACGGTCTCCAGGATCTCCGAGCGGCCGGAGCCGACGAGACCGGCGAGGCCGACGATCTCGCCGGGGCGCAGCTCCAGGTCGACCGGGGCGAACTCGCCCGCGCGTGAGAGCCCTTGGACCCGGAGCACCGGCTCTTCCGTGGCGGCGGCCGCCCGGTCGGGGCGGGGCGGGAAGACGTGGGCGACGTCCCGGCCGGTCATCATGGCAACGATGTCCCGTGTGGGCGTGCCGGCCGCGGGCAGCCCCACCGCGACGGCCCGGCCGTCCTTGAGGACGGTGACCCGGTCGCCGATGCGGCGGATCTCCTCCAGCCGGTGCGAGATGTGGACGACGGCCACCCCGTCGGCGGTGAGACCCTCGACGATCCGGAAGAGGTTGTCGACCTCGTCGGGGTCCAGGGCGGCGGAGGGCTCGTCCATCACGATGAGCCGGACGTCGTGGGAGAGCGCCCGCGCCATCGAGACGATCTGCTGCTGGGCGGCGGAGAGCTCTCCGACCGGCCGGGCCGGGTCGATCTCCGGGTGGCCGAGGCGCGCCAGCAGGGAGGCTGTCGCGCTGCGCCCCGCGCCGGTGCGGACGACGAAGCCGGCGCGGGTCGGTTCGTGGCCGAGGAAGACGTTCTCCGCGACCGACAGCCCCGCGACCAGGTCGAGTTCCTGGTAGATGGTGGCGATGCCCAGGCGCATGGCGGCGATCGGCGACCTGAGCCGGACGGGCTCGCCGCGCCAGGTGATCTGGCCGCCGTCGGGCTGGTGGGCTCCGGCGAGCACCTTGATGAGCGTGGACTTGCCCGCACCGTTCTGGCCGAGGAGGCAGTGGACCTCGCCGGCCTGGACTTCCAGGTCGACGCCGTCCAGGGCGCGGACGCCGGGGAAGGACTTGGTGATGCCGGACATGGTGAGCAGGGGTGGTTCTGGTGCCATGACGATCCCCTCGGCGAATGGGGTCTCCCCTGCCCGGCGTGCGAGGCCGGGGCCCGGGGAGGGCAGGTGAGCGGACAGGGGGCAGAGCTGGAGGTGCCGTGGAGCCGGCGGCACCGCGAACGGCTGCCGACTGGAATCTGAGGTGTACCTGACGAATGCGGTGGTGCGTACGACGAGAGGGGCGGGCAGGGGAGTCACCGGCGCTGGTGTCGGTGGTGCGGGCGGGGAGCGCGCTGGTGGGGGTGGTGCCGGTGCGGCAGGGGCTGTACGGGTGCGTGGTCTCCAGGGAGCCGGGTACGGCGTGGAGCGCCGCTCACCGATCCTGCGGTCAGGCCGGTGAGAAGAGATGGTCGCTGATGAGCCGGGCCGCGCCGATCACTCCGGCGGCAGGACCCAACTCGCCCAGCACGATGGGGAGATTGTTGGTGGCCAGCGGCAGGGACTGCCGGTACACCTGGGTGCGGACACTGGCGAGGAGGTTGTGACCGAGGCCGGTGACCCCGCCGCCGATCACCACCAGACCGGGATTGAAGAAGCTGACGAGACCGGCGATGACCTGGCCGACCCGGTTGCCCCCCTCACGGATCAGGGCGAGGGCTGCGGCGTCGCCGGCCGCGGCGGCCGCGGCCACGTCCAAGGCGCTGAGGCGGCCGGCCGCCTCCAGCCGGGCGGCGAGCTCGGGAGAGCGGCCCTCCCGAGCGGCGTCCTGGGCGTCCCGTGCCAGGGCGGCGCCGCTGAAGTGGGCCTCCAGACAGCCCCGGTTGCCGCAGGCGCAGGGCCGGCCGCCCGGTTCCACCTGGATGTGCCCGATGTCTCCGGCGCTGCCGGTCGTGCCGCGGTAGACCTCGCCGCCGACGACGATGCCGCAGCCGATGCCCGTACCGATCTTGACGCAGAGGAAGTCCCCCACGGACCGGGCGACGCCCGCGTGCTGCTCGCCCATCGCCATGAGGTTCACGTCGTTGTCGACCATGACGGGGCAGCCCAGCTCCTGGCTGAGCGCCTCACGGACCGGGAAGCCGTCCCAGCCGGGCATGATCGGCGGGGCGACGGGCACCCCCTCGGGGAAGCGGACGGGGCCGGGGACCCCGACACCAGCGCCGTCGAAGCCGTCGGCGAGCCCGGAGGCCCGCAGCTTGGCGGCCAGGGACAGCGCTTGCTCGAAGACGGCGACGGGCCCCTCCCGCACGTCCATCGGGTGGTTGAGGTGTCCCAGCACCTCCAGCTCCGCGTTGGTGACCGCCACGTCGATGGAGGTCGCCCCGATGTCGACCCCGAGGAACCGCAGTTCGGGGGCGAGCCGGATGTTGTGCGAGCGGCGTCCGCCACGCGACGCGGCGAGTCCGTCGGCCACCACCAGGCCGGTGTCCAGCAGACGGTCCACCTCGACGGCGAGCTTCGAACGCGAGAGGTCGACCTGGTCACCCAGCTGAGCACGGGAGTTGGGGCCCCCGTCGCGCAGCAGCCGAAGCAGCCGCGCCTGATGCGTGTTCGCGGGTCGTGCCGTCATGCGTCTCACGCGTCCCTCCCCGCCACATCGGCCAGTCCGTCGGGCTTTCGAGGGGAACGTAGCAGCGCACACCCGGAGTGGGAAGAAGTTGCGCGGGAATCAGCACGAACTTTCTCCACACCCAGGACAAAGATGGTCAGGGGCAGCGGATGACCTGGCCGGCGTAGGAGAGGTTTCCACCGAACCCGAAGAGCAGGACGGGCGCGCCGGAGGCGACCTCACCGCGCTCGATCAGCTTGGAGAGCGCCATCGGGATGGAGGCGGCCGAGGTGTTGCCGGAGTCCACGACGTCCCGGGCGATGACGGCGTTGACCGCGCCGATCTTCCGGGCGACCGGTTCGATGATCCGCAGGTTGGCCTGGTGCAGGACGACCGCGCCCAGATCCTCCGGGGCGACACCCGCCTTCTCGCACACCCGTCGGGCGATCGGGGGCAGCTGCGTGGTGGCCCAGCGGTAGACGGACTGCCCCTCCTGCGCGAAGCGCGGCGGCGTCCCCTCGATCCGTACCGCGTTGCCCATCTCCGGCACCGATCCCCACAGCACCGGCCCGATCCCGGGACCGTCCGGGGTGTCGGGGGCGGCCGGGTCCGCGGTGACCACCGCGGCCCCCGCTCCGTCGCCGAGCAGGACGCACGTGGAGCGGTCGGTCCAGTCCGCGATGTCGCCCATCTTGTCGGCGCCGATCACCAGGGCCCGGGCCGCGGCGCCCGCCCGGATGGCGTGATCGGCGGTGGCCAGGGCGTGGGTGAAGCCTGAGCACACCACGTTGATGTCCAGAACCGCGGGCGAACCCATGCCCAGGCGGGCGGCGACCCGTGCCGACATACTGGGGGACCGGTCGATCGCCGTGGAGGTGGCGACGAGGACCAGATCGATGTCCGACGGCTGGAGGCCGGCCGCGGCCAGCGCCTTGGCTCCCGCGTTCGCGGCCAGCTCGTCCACCGGCTCGTCGGGGCCTCCCACGTGCCGGGTCTTGATGCCGACCCGACTCGTGATCCATTCGTCGCTCGTGTCGACCAGGGCCGACAGATCTTCGTTGGTGAGGACCTTGGCTGGCTGGTAGTGGCCGAGCGCCACGACACGTGAGCCGGTCATACGGGTTCCCCTCGTCAGGTAGGGCAGGAAACATCCAGTCTTGGTCGCTACCGACCGGTACGAAGGCACGTGTTCCCACAGGAAACCGAGCCGCACGTTGGAGCCTTGACAACCGCCTGGTCACCGTGCTGCGCCGGCGGGCGGGACAGCGGGGGGCGGGTGCCGGACAATGACGGAGTCAGGCCACGGCTCACACACGGACAGAATCGGGTTCAGCTCTATGGGACGGGTCACCGAACGCCGCCGCACCCTGCGCATCCGGGACGGAGCCGTCTCCTCGCGCCCTGACACGCTGGTGGCGGAGGAACCACTGGAGATCCGGCTGAACGGCCGCCCGCTCGCCATCACCATGCGGACGCCGGGCGACGACTTCGCGCTGGCGGCGGGTTTCCTGGTCAGCGAGGGAGTGATCGCCGACGGGCGGCAGGTGGCGACGATCGTGTACTGCGCCGGAGCGACGGCGGACGGGGGAAACACCTACAACGTGGTGGACGTACAGCTCGCGCCCGGGGTCGAGGTCCCCGACGTCACGCTGGAGCGCAACGTCTACACCACCTCCTCGTGCGGCCTGTGCGGCAAGGCCAGCCTCGACGCGGTGCGCACCACGACCCGGCACCCGGTGGCCGACGCTCCCCCGGTGCGCCTCACCCCCGCACTGCTCTCCGCACTCCCCGACCGGTTGCGGGCGGCCCAGCGGGTCTTCGACCGGACGGGGGGCCTGCACGCCGCCGCGCTCTTCTCCGAGGAGGGCGAGCTGCTGGACGTGCGCGAGGACGTCGGCCGCCACAACGCGGTCGACAAGCTGGTGGGCCGGGCGCTGACGGACCACCGGCTGCCGTTGTCGCGGGCCGTCCTGCTGGTGTCGGGACGCGCCTCCTTCGAGCTGGCGCAGAAGGCCGTGATGGCTGGCATCCCGGTGCTGGCGGCGGTCTCCGCGCCGTCCTCCCTGGCCGTGGACCTGGCGGCGGAGAGCGGGCTGACGCTCGTCGGCTTCCTGCGGGGCCCTTCGATGAACGTGTACGCGGGCGAGCACCGGATCGCCCTGGAGACGGCGGCCCGCTGACCGGCCGCGGGACCGCCGGGCGCGAGCGCCGTTCACTCCTTCGCGAACGACAGCCCCTCGGCGGCCAGCGCCTCCCTCAGCACCCGGACCGCCTTCGGGCCGACGCCGTGCAGCGCCAGGATCTCCGGCACGGTCATGGCCGTGAGCTGGACCAGGCGCGTGCACCCCGCCGCGCGCAGGGCCCTGCGCGCGGGGTTGCCCACGGCGTGCGGGAAGTCGTCGGCGGGCGGGCCGGGCAGCTCCGGCACAGCAGTCCTCCAGGCGCGGGGCGTCAGGTCGCGGCTCTCGCGTCCACCGTATCCGCCGCCGGCGACAGCGCCGCGGCGCCGCGGCCCCCGGGGTCGCGCGAGCGGCGGGCGGCGATCACCGCGCAGACCGTCAGCTGCATCTGGTGGAAGAGCATCAGCGGCAGCACGGCGAGGCTCGCGTCCGCCCCGAACAGCACGCTCGCCATCGGCAGCCCGGCCGCGAGGCTCTTCTTCGACCCGGCGAACTGGATGGCGGCCGGCTGCGGTTCGGGGCCTGTGAGGACTTCGTGCTGACCAGGCTCCCGGAGATCCTGGCGGCCTTCGGCCGCGAGCATCCGCAGGTCGAGCTCCAGCTCACCGTGGAGCTGTCCGGAACGCTCCACCGGCAGTTGGCGGCCGGCCGTCTGGATCTGGTGCTGGCCAAACGGCGCGGCGACGACCCGCACGGCGATCCGGTGTGGCGGGACGCGCTGGAGTGGATCGGGGCGCCGCACCTGCGCCTCGATCCGGACCGCCCGGTGCCGCTGGTGGTCTACCCGCCGCCGGACATCACCAGGGCCCGCGCCCTGGAGGCGCTGGAGGAGCACGGCCGGGCCTGGCGGATCGCGTGTACGAGCACGAGCCTGAACGCCCTGGTGGCGGCGGCGCGGGCGGGCCTGGGTGTGATGGCGCACTCGCGGGGGCTGGTCCCGCAGGGGCTGGCGCCGGTCACGGGGAGGGCCGGGCTGCCGGAGCTGGGCGGGGTCGATTTCGTTCTGCTGCGCGGGGACCTCAAAGGCCCGGCGCAGGAGGCGGCAGAGGCGCTGGCCGCCTCGATCCTCGCGGGCGGCGACCGGCTCCACCGGGGCGCCGGGGGCCGGGACGAGTCCTGAGGTGGCGGCCGCGCTCGCTGCCGGGCTCTTCGCCGGTGCGGCGGGACGGGTCGTGACGCAGGCGCGCGACGTGACCGCGGCGGGCGGATTCGGTGGAGGTTCCGGCGCGAGGCGCGCACCTCTCCGGCAGAACCGCACGGCGCCCGCGCCCGGGCCTTGCCGGTCTGGCCGGATTTCGACGGCCTGCCGGTGCGGGCGGCACGGGGTGCGGGGGCCCTTCGGGCCCTCTGGCCGGGCGCCCGCCTGCGGTAGCGTCGCGACGCTGTGCGGAGCGCCACGAGGAGCAGGTCATTGCGCGATTTCACTGTCCCGCCCCTGGCGGCGGCGCCTCACGTCGGCGGTCTGGCCGATGTGGTCTTCGACCACGCCGAGGATGACCCGCGGCGGGTCGCGCTCAGCCGCAAGGACGCCGGGGGCCGGTGGCGCGATGTGACCGCGGAGGCCTTCCGCGACGAGGTGCTGGCCCTGGCGAGAGGGCTGATCGCGCACGGCGTGCGGTTCGGCGACCGGGTGGCTCTCATGTCCCGTACGCGCTACGAGTGGACGCTCTTCGACTTCGCGCTCTGGACCGTCGGGGCCCAGTCGGTGCCGGTGTATCCGACGGCCTCCGCCGAGCAGGTCCTGTGGATGCTGCACGACGCGGAAGTGGTGGCGGTGGTGGTCGAGCACGAGGACCACGCGATGACGGTCGGCTCCGTGATCGACCGGCTGCCGCGCCTGAAGCGGCTGTGGCAGCTGGACGCGGGAGCGGTCGACGAGCTGACCGGCGCGGGCGCGCGGATCGACGACGAGGTCGTGCACCGGCACCGGCACGCGGTGACGCCCGGATCGGTGGCGACGGTGATCTACACCTCCGGGACGACGGGGCGCCCCAAGGGATGCGTGATCACCCACGCCGGCTTCATGTTCGAGTGCGACACGCTGGTGGGCCGCTGGGAGCCGGTGTTCCGATCCCGGCCGGGCGAGGAGGCGGCTGCATTGCTCTTCCTACCGCTGGCCCACGTCTTCGGCCGGATGGTGGAGGTCGCGGCGGTCCGGGGGCGGGTCAGGCTCGGCCACCGGTCGGCGCTGTCGGCGAGCGCGCTGATGCCGGACCTGGCCGCCTTCCGGCCGACGTTCGTCCCGGCGGTGCCGTACGTCTTCGAGAAGGTGTTCAGCGGGGCCCGGCGCGCGGCGGAGGCGATGGGCCGGGCGGGGCAGTTCGACAGGGCGGTCGACGTCGCCGTGCAGTACGCGCAGGCGCAGGAGTCGAAGGCGTTCGGGGCCGGCCCGGGGCCGGCGGCGGGGCTGCGGATGCAGCACCAGTTCTTCGACAGGACCGTCTACCGGAAGATCCGCGACGCGATGGGCGGCCGGGTGCGGCACGCGATGTCCGGCGGCTCGGCCATGGACCGCCGGCTCGGCCTCTTCTACGCGGGGGCCGGGGTGACGGTCCTCGAAGGATACGGGCTGACCGAGACGGTCGCGGCGGCGACGGCGAACCCTCCCGAGCGCCCCCGATACGGCACCGTCGGGCAGCCCGTCCCCGGGACGTCGGTGCACATCGCCGAGGACGGTGAGATCTGGGTGCGCGGACCGAACGTGTTCTCCGGCTACCTGGGCAGCCCCGAGGCCACCCGGGCGGTGCTGCGCGACGGGTGGCTGGCCACCGGAGACCTCGGCTCGCTGGACGCGGACGGCTATCTGACGATCACCGGGCGGAAGAAGGAGACCCTGGTGACGTCCGGCGGCAGGAGCGTGGCGCCGGCCGGCCTGGAGGAACGGGTACGGGCGCATCCGCTGGTGGCGCAATGCCTCGTCGTCGGCAACGACCGCCCGTACATCGCGGCACTGGTCACCGTCGACCGGGAAGCCGTCGACCACTGGCTGTCCATGCGGGGCCGCCCTCCGCTCGCCCCCGCCGACCTGGTGCGCGACCCGGACCTGGAGAGGGAGGTCCGCCGGGCGGTCGTGGCGGCCAATGCCGCGGTGTCGCAAGCCGAGTCGATCCGTACGTTCCGCATCCTGGCCCACCCGTTCACGGAGGAGCACGGCCTGCTGACCCCCTCGCTGAAGCTGAAGCGCACGGTGATCGAGGCGGCGTACGCGTCCGAGGTGGAGGCGCTGTACCACTGACCCGCCGGCCCTGACCGCCGTTTCCCCGGGCCTCGGCCCTCGCCCCCCGGCGGGAATGCCTGGGAATGCCTGGGCCCGCTCGGACGTTCTCCCGGAAAGCACTCATCGACGACGTTAGGATCGACCGCTCGTGAGCCAGGTCCCCTCCATCACCCTCAACAACGGCCTCGCAATGCCGCAGCTCGGTTTCGGCGTCTGGCAGGTGCCGGACGACGAGGCGGCGAAGACGGTCTCCACCGCCCTGGAGACGGGGTACCGGAGCATCGACACCGCCGCGATCTACGAGAACGAGACGGGCACCGGCAAGGCCATCGCCGCTTCCCAGATCGCCCGGGACGAGCTTTTCGTCACCACGAAGCTGTGGAACACGGAGCAGGGCTACGACAGCACGCTGCGCGCCTTCGACGCCTCGCTGGAGAAGCTCGGTCTGGACTACGTGGACCTGTATCTGATCCACTGGCCGGTCCCGGCGAAGGACGCGTACACCGACACGTACAAGGCGTTCGAGAAGATCCACGCCGAGGGCCGCGCCAAGTCCATCGGCGTGTCGAACTTCCGCCCCGAGCATCTGGAGCGGCTGCTCGCGGAGACCTCCGTGGTACCCGTCCTCAACCAGATCGAGCTGCACCCGCAGCTCCAGCAGGCCGAGTCCCGCGCCTTCCACGCCCAGCACGGCATCGCCACGGAGGCGTGGTCGCCGCTGGGCCAGGGCAAGGGCCTGCTGGAGGTGCCGACGGTCGTCGCCATCGCCCAGAAGCACGGCCGCACGCCCGCCCAGGCGGTGCTGCGCTGGCACCTTCAGATCGGCAACATCGTGATCCCGAAGTCCTCGACGCCCTCGCGGATCAAGGAGAACCTCGATGTGTTCGACTTCGAGCTGGACGCCGACGACCTCGCCGCCTTCGCGGCGCTGGACGAGGGCAAGCGGCTCGGCCCCGACCCGGCCGAGTTCAACCTCGGCGCCTGAGCCCGGGCCCCCAAGGGCCCGCCGCGGCCCCGTCCGGGGCAGCTGAGCCGGGCCGACGCCCCCTCCGGTGGGCCGGACCTCCTCAGGGGGTCCGGCCCACCGGCCGTTCCGCTGACCTCCCGGCCGGCCCTCCGGCGGTCGGTCTCACCCGACCGGAGGAGGTCGCGGGGGAGTTCCGCCTCCGTGGTGCACAACCGGTCAATCGGCCCCGTGGGCCCCGCCGGTCGCCGCCGAGGGGTACGGACGGGGGACACCGACTGAACGGTAGGCGGAGCACACATATTGCCGGTCTGCTTCTGGACCCCATAACTTGCCCTTATGGAGCTGGAGTTGCGCCATCTGCGAACAGTACGTGCCATAGCCGACACGGGAAGCCTCACCAAGGCCGCCGCCGCCCTGGGGCTGGCCCAGCCGGCTCTCAGCGCCCAACTGCGCCGCATCGAGAAGGCGCTGGGGGGCGCGCTGTTCGAGCGCGACCACACCGGCGCTCGTGCGACCCCGCTGGGCGAACTGGTGCTGGAGCGGGCCCGCGTGGTGCTGCCCGCGGTGAGTGAGCTCCAGGCGGAGGCCGTACGGTTCGCCAACGCCACCGGGTCGTTGGACCGGTTCCGGCTGGGCGGCACGCACGGTCCGCTGCTCGGCGGGCTGGTCGACCGGATGGCCGCCGCGCACCCGGCCGCCCCGGTGTCCACGTACACCTCGTGGTCGGTGGCCGAGATCGCCTCTCTGGTGATCGACGGGCGGCTGGACTTCGCGCTCATCGGGACGTGCGGCGAGAGCCCGCCGCCGCTGGCCGACCGGCTGGTCTGGGAGGTCGTCGGCGTCGACCCGGTCTTCGTGATGCTGCCGGACAGCCACGCACTGGCCGGGGAGAAGGAGTTGGAGCTGGCCGCGCTGGCGGACGAGTGCTGGGCGGACGTGCCCGGTGACGGCTGCTTCGCCGACTGTTTCGCCACGGCCTGCGCGCGGGCGGGTTTCACCCCGGTGTCGGTGTACGAGACGGACACCGCGTCCGTGGTCCATCTGGTGCAGGTAGGGCGGGCGATCGGGCTGTGCCGGGCCACGTTCCCACCGGCTCCCGGGCTGGTGACCCGGCCGCTGGTCGGGTCACCGCTCAGCTGGCGCCATCTGGTGGGCTGGCACCCGCGCTCCCCCGCCGCCGACGCCGCGGCGGCGTCCGTGGCCGGGGCGACGCGCGCGGCGTACGCGGAGGCCGTGGCACGCAGTCCGAACTACGCCGAGTGGCTCACCGCCCACCCGCGGTTCGGCACGGTTGCCTGAAGCGCGACCGCGATCGCGAGGAAGCCGCGCCCCGAAACCGCCGCCGATCCTCGGCCCCTGCGCCGCCCCAGCCGCCTTCGCCCCGCCGCACCGGCCCCGCTCCCTCCTGCCGTCGCCCGCGGGCCTATGCGGCGCCGTGGGCCGGGGCTGCGGCCGCCACGCGGGCGGCGAGCCTCAGGTCCTTCTCTGTGACGGCGCCGCCCGCGTCGTGCGTGTGGACGGCGAGCGCCACCGTGTCGTATCCGAGCGTCAGTTCGGAGTGGTGGTTCAGCTCGTCCTGGATCTGTGCGATGTGCACGGTCAGCGCGGCGGCGGCGAAGTGGGAGGGCAGCCGGAAGGTCCGGGTCAGACGGCTGCCTTCCAGCGCCCAGCCGGGCAGGTCCCCCAGCCGGCGTTCGATCTCGGTCGGCGTCAGCGGTTCGGCGGTCATGGAACGGCTCCTTTGTCTCTCGGTGGTCCGGCGGGGCCCCGCAGCGACCCCCGCCCGCCGGTGACGTTACGGTCTGCGTATGACGACTGTCCCGCCCGACACGGGAGTGGGCCGGCTCCTGCGGGAGTGGCGGGAGCGACGGCGCCTCAGCCAGCTGGAGCTGGCTCTGCGGGCGGACTCCTCGGCCCGCCACATCTCGTTCATCGAGACGGGCCGGGCGCGGCCCAGTGAGGACATGGTCCTGCGGCTGGCCGAACAGCTCGACGTCCCCGTGCGGGAGCGCAACGCCCTGCTGGTGCTCGCCGGTCACGCGCCCCGCTACGCGCAGACCCCCCTCGACGACCCCGCGATGGCGGCACTGCGCGAGGGACTCGACCGCCTGCTGACCGCGTACGAGCCCTACCCCGCGCTCGTCGTGGACGGCTCGTACGCGGTGGTGGCGGCCAACCGGGGCACGGCGCTGCTGCTGGAAGGGGTGGCGAAGAGCCTGCTGGAACCGCCGGCCAACGCGATGCGGCTCACCCTCCACCCGGAGGGGCTCGCACCGCGCATCGTCAACCTCCCCGCCTGGCGGGCCGCCCTGCTGGCGCAGATGGACCGTCACATCGCCCTCGTACGCTCCCCCGAACTGCGGGCGCTGTACGACGAGGTGGCCGCCTACCCGGTGCCTTCACGGCCCGGCCCCGGCGACGGCGACGAGCGCCCCGGCGGGTCGCCGGCCCGGCGGGCGGCCGCGGCCAGGGCGGGCGCCACGCACAAGAGGGACACCGGCGGGGCACAGAGGGAGCAGCCGGTGGCGTTCGCCCTGCCGATGCTGTTGCGGCACGGGGGCCGGGTGCTGTCGTTCGTGTCGTCGATCGCGACGTTCAACACGCCGATGGACGTGACGGTGGCCGAGTTGGCCATCGAGACGTTCCTCCCGGCGGACCGGGAGACCGCCGCCTATCTGCGCGCCCGCGTTCCCTCGTGAGGCGCCTGCCGACCGCTCCTGCCGCCCGCCGCCCCGGCGGGAGCCACCGGGACGGCGGGCGGCCGTGCCACGGGCCCGTCAGACGCGGGCCCCGTTGTCGATCAGGTCGCGCCGGGGCGCGCCCCCGCGACGCCGCGCCTTCCCCGGAACGGGCGGCGGGGCCGTGGCGGACCGCTCCAGGACGAGGGCTCCGGGCACGGCGGTGAACACAGAGGACCAGGTGCCGACGCAGATGCCGATCAGCAGGGCGAGCGCGAAGTCGGAGAGCGAGGCGCCGCCCAGCACCGCGAGGGCGGCCAGGATGAACAAGGCGCCCATCCCGGTGTTCACCGTGCGGGGGACGGTCTGGAGGACGGCCCGGCGGGCGACGGTGGGCAACGGGGTTTGCCGGTTCGTCGACCAGAGCTCCCGCACCCGGTCGAAGACCACCACCGAGTCGTTGACCGAGTAGCCGATGACGGTGAGCAGGGCGGCCAGGAAGATGCCGTCCACCGGCCGTCCCAGCCAGGCGAACGCGCCCACGACGATGATCACGTCGTGCACCATCGTCGCGACCGAGGCCACGGCGAACGTCCAGCGGAACCGGACCGCCAGGTAGGCGAGCTGGACGACGACCGCGACCCCCAGGGCGATCAGCGCGTTGCGTCGCAGCTCGTCGCCCAGGCTCGGGCCGATCAGTTCGTCGCGCACCTTGGTGGTCTCGCCGCCCTCCGCCGCGAGGGCCGTCCGCAGGGCGTGCTCCTGGTCGTTGTCGAGCTGCCCGGTGCGCACGGAGAGGTCGCCTTCGCCCGCTGTGGTGACCTCGGCGTCGCCGAAGCCCGCGGCGGCGATCGTGTCACGGGCCTTCTCGACGTCGACCGGGCGGCTGGTGGAGTACTCCACGAGGCGGCCCCCCGTGAACTCGACGCCGAGGTCCACCCCTCGCACCACGACCCCGGCCACCGCGACGGCGACCAGGGCCGCGGAGACGACGAGCCAGCGGACGGGCTTGCGGAAGATCTGCGGGTCCCGGCGGGCCAGCCAGGTCCGTACGGCGCCGGGGCGCGCCAGGCCGTTGACGCCCCGGTAGGCGCTGATGAAGCGCGAGTTGGCGGCGATCTCGGTGAGCGCGCGGGCGATGACCAGCGCGGAGAACATCGAGGCGAGCACTCCGATGGCGAGGGTGACCCCGAACCCCTTGACCGGTCCGGAGCCCAGGAAGAAGAGCAGGCCGGCCGCGATCAGGGTGGTCGCGTTGGAGTCGGCGACCGCGCTCCACGCCTTCGTGAACCCGGTGGTCAGCGCGGAGCGCAGGGAACGGTCGGGATGCTCGGCGCACTCGTCCCTGGCCCGTTCGAAGACCAGGACGTTCGCGTCGACCGCCATACCGATCGCGAGGACGAAGCCGGCGAGACCGGGGAGGGTGAGAGTGACGCCGAGAGCGACGAGTGCCGCGTAGGAGATCATTCCGTAGGCGGCCAGCGCCACGGTGGCCAGTGCGCCGAAGAGCCGGTAGACGACGATGATGAACAGGGCGGTGGCTGCGGCTCCGATGAGTGCCGCCTGTGCGCTCGCTTCGATGGCCGCCGCGCCGAGGGTCGGGCCGACGGTCCGCTGTTCCACGATCTCCACGGGCACCGGGAGCGCGCCCCCCTTGATCAGCAGCGCCAGGTCGCGGGCTTCCTGCGCGCTGAACGAGCCGGTGATCTGGGTGGCCCCGGAGGGCAGTCCGGCCTCGCAGGCCACCGAGGGGTCGACCTGCGGCGAGGAGATGACCTTCTCGTCCAGGACGATGGCGACCCTGCGCCGGTCGTCCTGTACGGGGTGGCAGGCCGCCTCTCCCGTCAGCCGGGTCCAGTCCTTCCCCGCGCCCTCACGGAAGTCGAGGGACACGGCCCAGCCCGCTCCACCCTGGGCGTCGAAGGACGCGGTGGCGTCCTCGACGCCCGCGCCGGAGAGCCGGGAGGGGCCGAGGGCGAGCGGGCGGCCCTGCTCGTCGGGAAGGGCCAGGCCCTCGGCGTCCGGCGTCTTCTCGGCGGAGACCTTCTCCGCCGGGCCCTCGACGGCGTGGAAGGTGAGCTGGGCCGTGCGGCCGATGACCTCGCTGGCCTGGCGCGGGTCCTGGACGTCGGGCAGCTCGACGATGATGCGGTTCTCTCCGGACCGGGTCAGGGTCGGTTCGGAGACGCCGAGCGAGTCGACGCGCTGCCGCAGTACCTCCAGGGTGCGGTCGGTGGTCTCCCGGTCCGCCTCGACGGTGGCGGTGTCCTTGGCCTGGAGCACCATGCGGGTGCCGCCCTGGAGATCGAGGCCGAGTCTGGGCGACATGGTCAGGGTGATGAAGGCGGAGACGAGCAGAACGGCGACGGCCAGAACCGCTCGCACCGCGGTGGCGCGAGTCATGGAGATCCTCCGGTGGGGCGTCGCGCGCCCTCACCTCAGTGAGGACGGGACGCCGGATCGGCAGAGCAGGTCCGGTGACCGGTCGTGGGACCGGTGTCCCCGCCCGGAGGGCCCCGTACGCCGGGGAGCGCGCCTTGGGGGCCGCGGGGCGCGCCGGAGGAATCCGCTACGGCCCGCTGCACTCCGACGCCGGGCGCGGCCTGCGCCCAAGGACGTGGCGGCAGCAGGTCGTGCGGTGGCGGGGGCGCGTGACCGAGCGGATGGGCCCGGCCGGCGCCCGCTCGGGGGGCCTGGGCCGGGTCGGCCGCGACGCCGGGGAGTTCGGGTTCCGTTTCGGCCGCCGCGCCCCCGTCGGGGAGTGCCCCCGCGTCGGGCCGGCCGGCGGGGGCGTCGCGCGTGTCGCCGACGCTCTCCCGTCCGCCGGCGCGGGTCTGCGGAGCGGGTGCTCGTGGGGGACGGCTGCCGGGAGACGCTGCCGTGGCGGCCGGTGGGGCGGCGAACGCGAACGCGAGGCCGCGCGCGGCGGTTCCGGGGGCCGCGCCGCCCGCGGTGGCTCCGCCGCCGAGCGCGGCGAGCACGGTGAGGAGCAGCACGGCCGGCGCCCACCGCGCGCGGGCGGGCGTTCCGGGTCGCCTCGCCGAGGGCGCCTTCTCCGGCGGCCCCGGGCACGCGGTCACCTCGGCCGGCCGGTGGGCTCGGGCGGCGGGGCCGGCGACCGGCGGTGGCCGAGCAGGGCGCTGAGGACGTGCCCGGCGCCGCAGACCACGGTGGTCGTCGCCCCCGTGCGTACGCCGAACCGGGCGTCTTCCAGCACGTCCTGGCCGTTGGGGGCCGACTGGGGGACGGGGCGGCTCTGCCGCCGCCCGTCGTGCACCGAACGCATCGTTCCTCACCCCCGGTCGGCCGTCTCGGCCGCCCACGAACCCGTCGGCCCGCCGACAGCGGGGCGCGACCGATCCCTCACTATGCAATACGGGGTGGTGGAACGCCACTTCCTGACCGAGGCGCAGCAGCGCTCCCCCGGCCTGCCCGCAGCCGATCCCAGGAGGGGGAGAGCGCCCGGTCGATCCCGTGCGCGCTCCGGGTCGCCCCCGCCGGTCAGCTCGCCGCGGCGCCCGGCGTCTTCGGCAGCGGCGCCGCCGCGGGGAACGGCTCGTTCGCCCGGTCGGCCCCGGCGAACCCCTCGGCCCGCACCGGGACCTGCGGGCCGGAGCACTCGTGCAGCCAGTGGGCCAGTACCCGGTGCACGGCCTCGGCCCCCACCAGCTCGCCGCCCGGCGGAGGGCGAAGGCCGTGAAGGCCCTCCTCGGTCTCAGCGGTCTCGGCGGCGACGATGTCGAGGGGGTCGGTCATTCCGCGGGGCCACAGCAGGAACGGGCGCGACTGCTCGCCGCCCAGTCCGCCGTGCGATCCGATCTGCTCCTCGAAGGCGTGCACCGTCCCGGTCGCCGGGTCGTACCTGGAGTTGATCATGACGTCGGCGACGTGCGGGAAGGTGTCGGTACGCCGTACGGCGGCGGCCGCCCCGACGCCGAAGCCCGCCAGTGGGCCCTCGCCGTCGCGCAGTTCTCCCACCGGTACCTCCACTCCGCCCGGACCGAGCACCAGCGAACCGTGTTCCTCGCTGCGGACCAGGAGGAAGCCGATCCCGGGGTGGTTGGCCAGCGTGCCGAGCAGTGCCGGGTGGCGGCGGTCGATCTGCTCGCGGGAGGCACGGCCCTCGATGTCCGGGAAGGAGAGCAGCCCCAGGTTGCCGGAGGCCAGCACGATCGGGTCGGAGGGCTTGGCGGGGTGCTCGGCCTCCTGTCCCTCGACCGGGCGGTGCAGCGCGATCCGCACCGCGTCACGGGCCTCGGAAGCGCTGCGGGTGCGCTGGGCACGGCGCGGCACGGGCAGCCCGCAGCCCGCCCGGACGAGGTCCCTGAGCGTCAGGCCGTACTGTCCCGCGAAGGTCTCGCCGGGGCTCTGGCCGTGGTCGGAGAGGAGGACGATCCGGTACGTACGCGGGGTGTGTGCGGCGATCTGGACGATCAGAGCGAGGGAGCGGTCGAGGCGTCGGAGGACCTTCTCCGCGTCGCGGCTGTGCGGTCCGGAGTGGTGGGCGACCTCGTCGTAGGCGACGAGGTCGGCGTAGACGGCGGTGCGTCCGGCGAACATGTCGCCCAGGACGGCGGCGACCACCACATCGCGTTCCACCACGGTGGCGAAGGCCCTGATGAGGGGGTAGAGGCCACCGCGCTTGACGCGCGGAGCGGTCTTCCGGGCGCGGGTCGACTCGCAGATCTCGCGGGCGACCTCCGCGGCGAAGGAGAGGGCGGTGCGGGTGGCGTTGGCCGGGTCGGAGAAGTAGGCGAAGTACCCGGCGCGGGAGCGTCGGCCCTTGCCGCGCCGGGCGGCCATGGAGAGCACCAGCGCGAGCTGGTCGGCGCCGCCGCTGAAGAGGTTGCCGCGGCTCGCACCGTCGACGGTGAGCAGGCCGCCGTCGCGGGTGCGGGCGATCGCGCGGCGCTGCATTTCGAGGGCGCTCGCGGGACGGCTGGAGACCATGACCGTGCGGGTCTCCTTCTCGTACCAGCGGAACGCGGGCACGTCGTGGTTGCTGCCGTGCAGGATGGCGAGCTGGCTGGCGCCGGTCTGGCTGGACCAGTCGGTGCGCCAGGGGGTGAGCCGGTGTCCGGCGGGGTCGGCGAGCCACCCGGCGACGGTCGGCATGAGCCCCTCTGCTGCGGCCTTCACCAGGGTGTCGTGTCCGACGCCGTCGAGCTGGAGGAAGACGGTGCCGGGCGGGCCGTCGCGGCCGGGGTCCGGCGCGCTCGGGGAGCGGTCGCGTCTGCGGCGCCGGTCGGCGAGCCGGGAGAGCCTGCGGCGGTAGGCCTCGTCGTCGCGGACGGCGAGGGCGGTCGAGGTGGCGGACGCCACGGCGGACATGACGGCGGCGACGACGACCGCCGTCTCGGGGTCGGAGACGCCGCGCCCGTCCGGGATGAGGCGCAGGGCTATCAGCAGCAGTGAGCCGTTGAGGAAGAAGACCAGGGCGCCCAGAACGAGCGCGGGCACGACGAGCAGACCGCGCACGAGGACGGGCCAGACCAGGGCGGACAGCAGGCCGAAGGCGCCCGCGCCCCAGGCGGCGGTGAACGCCGTCCTGGTGATGGTGTCGCCGTCGTCGGACTCCAGCTGGAACTCGGGCAGGATGCCGGCGAGCACGAGCATGGTGAGGGTGGACACCGCCCAGACAGCGATCACCCGCATCAGGGCCCGGCCCGCCGTACGCCACGTCCGCTCACCCACGTCGGCCCACCTCATGCCTTCTCCACCACGGGCCCCGGTCGTCAAGGGCCCGCCCCCACCTTTTCACAGCGCCGGACCCGGTCGGCGGCCTCCATCGGTCTGCCGGCCTCCTCGCCCGCCTGCCGGGGCGACGGAAGCGAGCGAGGGGCGCATACGCTCGTACCGGCGGCGCTCCCGCGCACAGGGCGGTGGGGCGGCTCCGGGACGCGGCGCCCCGGGGGCCGGGCGAGGAGGCGGACATATGGTGGAGGTCACCTGGTGGGGTCATGCGACCTGCACGATCGAGGACTCGGGGGTGCGGGTGCTGACCGACCCCCTGTTCGCACGGCGCTTCGCGCATCTGCGCCGTCGGCGGGGCGAGGTGCCCCCGGCGCGGGCCGCGGTCGCAGAGGTGGTGCTGGTCTCCCATCTGCACTCCGACCATCTGCATCTGCCCTCGCTGGCCCGGCTGGCCCCAGGCAGCAGGCTGGTCGTGCCACTCGGCGCGGTCGCGGCCGTGCCGGGGCTGCGGGGGCTGCGGAAGACGCGGGGGCTCCACGTGACCGAGGTACGGGCGGGCGACGAGGTGCGGGTCGGCGAGGTGCGGGTGCGGGCGGTTCCGGCGCTGCACGACGGCCGGCGGCTGCCGGTCGGCCCGCGCCGGACTGCCGCGCTCGGCTATGTGGTCGAGGGCGAGGCACGGACGTACTTCGCCGGGGACACCGGGCTCTTCGCCAGGATGGCGGACGCGGTGGGCCCGGTGGACGTGGCGCTGTTGCCGGTGGGCGGCTGGGGCCCCTACCTGGGGCAGGGCCATCTGGACCCGGCCCGTGCCGCAGAGGCGCTGACCCTGCTGGGGCCGAGGTCTGCGGTGCCGGTGCACTACGGCACGTACTGGCCGATCGGGCTGGACGGGGTACGGCCGCACGAGTTCCACTCGCCGGGCGACGAGTTCGTACGGCACGCGGCCAGGCGCGCGCCCGGGGTGACGGTTCACCTGCTGCGGCACGGCGAGCGGGTCCGGCCGGAGGACGGCCGGTGATCCACGGGGTCCAGGCGGTGGTGCGGGAGCTGCCCACCGAGGCGACGCAGCAGGCCGTCGGCTATCCCACGCTGTTCGCACTGGTGGCGCTGGGGTCGTTGGTCCCGGTGGTGCCGACGGGGGCTCTGGTGAGTTCTGCCGCGGTGGTGGCGCTCCACCAGACGTCACCGTTCTCGCTGGTCTTCGTGTTCGCGGTGGCCTCGGCCGCGGCGTTCCTGGGGGACGTCGGCCTTTACTGGCTGGGGCAGCGCGGGGTGCGGTCGAAGAACGGGTCGCGGTGGCTGGAGGTGATCAGCCGCCGGGCAGCGCCCGACCGGCTGGCGCGGGCGCAGGCGAAGCTGGGCGAGCACGGCGGTGCGGTGCTGGTCCTGTCGCGCCTGGTGCCGGCCGGCCGGATTCCGGTGATGCTGGCCTGTCTGCTGGGCCGGATGCCGCTGCGGCGGTTCGCCCGGGGCGATGTCCCGGCCTGCCTGGCGTGGGCGGCGACGTACCAGCTGATCGGTATCCTGGGCGGCTCCCTCTTTCCCGAGCCGTGGCAGGGAGTGGTCGCGGCGGTCGCCCTGACACTCCTGATCAGCGGAGCTCCGGCGGTCTGGCGCAGGCTGCGTGCGGGGTCCGGCCACGGGGCGGGCGACACCGCCGGGTGACCGGCGGGGGGCAGCGGCACGGGCGGGCCGGTCCGGTGTCGGCGGGTTCCTGGCCCGACGGGTGCGTCGCCGGCCGGCGCGGCGGGGGCGCGCCGGCTCATCGCAGAGCGCCGAGGACGGCGGCGAACCGGGCCAGCGCCCGCGCCACGTGCGGCAGTTCCAGGGGCTCCGCGGAGGCGAGGGCCTGGGCCCGCTCCGGCGGCGTGGCCCCCAGCAGCGCCCCGGTGTCCAGCCGGACGCGCAGCGCCCCCAGTTCGTCGCCGAAGCGGTGGCCGCCGGGGGCCGGTGCGGCGAGCCGCTCGGTGAGGTACTCCTCCAGCTCCATGGAGTCCGCGACGCCCAGGGCTGCCAGCCGGGAGCGCAGGGGGCCGAGGTCGGCGTAGAGGTGGCGGCCCGCCTGTGGGGGGCGGGCCAGGGCGCCGGAGCCGAGGACCGCGCGGTGGGCGGCGGCGGCGACCTCGGCCTGGAGCGCCGCGGCCTGCCGGGCCCGTTCCCGTACGGCCTCCGGTTCCGCCAGGGCGTGGGCGGCCGCCCGGGCGAGCGGCCCCGCGACGAGGGCGCCGAGCGCGGTGAGGACGTCCAGGGTGCGGGAACGGCGCGCGGCGGCCTGCTCGGTGTCCGGGAACCGCGCGACCGCGACCGGCCAGGCGGCGGGGGTGAGAGCCCCGGCCAGGTCGCTGATCACGGTGACGTCGTCGGGGCACATCTCGGCCGGGCTGAGCAGGACGGTGTCGCGGGGCCGGTGCACGGTGTCGCGCCAGGTCTCGTCGCTGATGATGTGCAGCCCTTCGCCGATCGCGGCCTCGCAGGCCTCGTGGACCAGCTCGGGCGGCGCCACGGTGGCGGTCGGATCGTCGACGACGGACAGGAGCAGCAGGGTGGGCCGACCGCCCTCGGCGCGTACCCGGCGGACGGTCTCCAGGAGGGCGTACGGGTCGGGGATGCCGCCGCATTCGGCCGGGGTCGGCACGTGGTAGGCGGGTTGTCCGAGCAGCCGGGCCTGCGGCATCCAGCCGGCCGGGCAGGGGCGGGGCATCAGGACGTCGCCGCCGTGGGCGGCGATCAGGGCCAGGAGGAGGGGCTGGGCGCCGGGAGCGGCCGCGATGCCGCCCGCCGTGCCGTGCAGCCCTCGCCGGTCCCAGTAGCCGCCGGCCGCCTCGCGCAGGGCCTGTCCCCCGCCCGGCGGTTCGGGCCGGGTGCATTCGGCAGCGGCGGCGAGCACGGCGGCCAGCTCGGGCAGGACCGGGAGGCCGGGGTCCGGGGCGAGCGGCCCGTAGCGGACGGGCCCGTGGTCCTCGTGCGGGGGGCGCGCGGGCGCGTTGCGCCGCCCTGCGACGCCTGCCGGGGCGTCGGGCCGTGCGCCGGTGCCCTCGGTGCCGTGCATCCGGCCCTCCTCCGCCGCTCGCCGTCCGTGCACCGCCGCGTCCCGCTCCGGGGCGGCGGCGGTCCCTGGGCCCTTTATACGGAGGTTCCGGGCGGGCCGCCCGTCCAATCGCGCAGCCGAACCGTGTGCCGTCCCCGGCACGGCCCGCGCGTGGGCCGTTGCGCCGGTCGGCGGCGGCGCGTGGCGGGGTTCTCAGCGCGCCTGCTGGTTCAGCGGGGCTCCGCCGGGTATTCGCTGAGCCATGTCGTCACCGAGCAGCACGCCCGCCGCGCCCGCCGTCGACCGTCTGCGGAGCTGGCTTCAGGGGCGGGATCTGGCCGTCTTCCACAGCGTCGCGAACCGGCACTGGCCGGGTGCCGATCCTCTGCTGCCCCAGCTGAGCCGGAGCGCCAATCACGGGCTGCTCTGGGTCGGGGCGGCGGCCGGGATCGCGGCGTTCGGCAGCAGCGCGCGGTCCCGCCGGGCCGCGTTGCGCGGGGTCGCGTCCCTCGCCGTGGCGTCGGCGGCGATCAACACCGTCGGCAAGAGCGCGGTACGCCGCAGGCGGCCGAGGGTGGATCTGGTGCCGGTGGTGCGCCGGCTCAAGCGGCAGCCGGTCACCACCTCCTTCCCGTCCGGCCACGCGGCGTCCGCCGCCGCCTTCGCCACCGGGGTGGCTCTGGAGTCCGGGGGCTGGGGGGCGGTCGTGGCCCCGGTCGCGGCGGCCGTGGCGGCCTCCCGCGTCTACACCGGGGTCCACTACCCGAGTGATGTGCTGGCCGGGGCGGCGCTCGGCATAGGAGCGGCGTTCGCCTTGCGCGGCATCGTCCCGACGCGGGGCCAGCTGCCCGCCCCGGGCCGGCCTCCGGGCGAGGCCCCCGCACTGCCCGGCGGCGAGGGGCTCGTGGTGGTGGTGAACCGTGCTTCGGGCACGGCCCCGGCCACGGCGTCGCTCGTGCGCGAGGCGCTGCCGCTCGCGGACGTCGTGGAGGTCGCGCCGGGCGGGCTGGCCACCGCGCTGACCGACGCGGCGGGGCGCGGCCGGGCGCTGGGGGTCTGCGGAGGCGACGGAACGGTCAACCTGGCGGCCTCCGCCGCGGCGACGCACGGCGTGCCCCTGGCGGTCTTCCCCGGCGGGACGTTCAACCACTTCGCCTACGACCTGGGCATCGAGACCGTCCAGGAGACCGCTGCCGCGCTGACGGCGGGGGACGCGATCCGGGTGGACCTCGGCCGGTTCCGGCCGGGCCCGAACGGGGAGGACGGAGCGGACGGCTATTTCCTCAACGCCTTCTCGCTGGGCGTCTATCCGGATCTGGTGCGCACCCGGGAGCACTGGTCGTCCCGGATCGGCGGCTGGCCGGCGGGGGTACTCGCGGCGTTCCACGTACTGCGCGGGCAACGACCGCTGGAGGCCGAACTCCAGGGTCGCAGGCGCCCGTTGTGGCTTCTCTTCGTCGGCAACGGACTCTTCCAACGCGTGGGCCCCGCTCCGGGCCGGCGTCACAACCTGGCGGACGGGCTGCTGGACGTCAGGGTCGTGCACGGCGGCCGGACACCGGCGCTGCGCCTGCTGGCGGCGGCGGTGGCGGGACCGCTGACCCGCTCCCCCGCCCATGCCGCGGTGCGACGGCGCCGGGTGCGCATCGCCGGCCTGGCACCGGGGACTCCGTATGCGTATGACGGTGAAGTAGCGCATTCCGGAGAGGAGTTGACCATCGACAAGCTGCCGGAGGCACTGACCGTGTACTGCCCGATGCCGCTCTAGAGGTTCGGCGGAGCGCCCCGCCATCCACATCGCGAGACACCCATCTCACTATCCGGCATGAGAGCGTACGGTGCTCCCGTCGCCGTACCGTCGGCGCGAAGGATCTCGGGGAGAGGACGGCACGGTCATGCCGAAGGAGACCGCCGTGTACACGCACGGCCATCACGAGTCGGTCCTGCGCTCGCACCGCTGGCGGACGGCCGCCAACTCGGCGGCCTATCTGCTCGGTGAACTCCGGGCCGGTCTGGCCGTCCTGGACGTCGGCTGCGGCCCGGGAACCATCACCGCCGACCTGGCCGCCCTGGTCGCGCCGGGCCCGGTGACCGCGGTCGACACCGGGTGGACCATCCTCGACCAGGCCGCCCGGGCGGTTGCCGAACGCGGCCTGGACAACGTCGCGTTCGCGGTGGCCGATGTCCACGCCCTCGACTTCCCCGACGACTCCTTCGACGTGGTCCACGCCCACCAGGTGCTCCAGCACGTGGCCGACCCGGTCCAGGCGCTGCGGGAGATGCGGCGGGTCTGCCGCCCCGGCGGCGTGGTCGCGGCGCGCGACAGCGACTACGCGGCGATGACGTGGTATCCGACGTCGCCCGGGCTGAGCGAGTGGCAGGAGGTGTACGGGCGGGTGGCGCGCGGCAACGGCGGAGAGCCCGACGCCGGACGGCGGCTGCTCTCCTGGGCCCGGCGGGCCGGGTTCGCCGACATCACCCCGACCGCCGCCGCCTGGTGCTTCGCCACCCCGGAGAGCCGGGCCTGGTGGAGCGGGCTGTGGGCGGACCGGACGACGGACTCGGTCTACGCCGATCTGGCGGTCCGGGGCGGTCACGCGAGCGGCGAACAGCTCGCGGCCATCGCCTCCGCGTGGCGCTCCTGGGGCGAGGAGGGCGACGGCTGGTTCATGGTGCCGCACGGCGAGGTGCTCTGCCGCAAGTGACGCCCGGCCCCGCCCTCAGGGGCGGCGCCACTCCATGACGTGGCCGGTCGCCCGGAACCGCTCGTTGCCCGCGAGCTTCCCGGTTCTCGTCTCGACGACGACGAAGCCCGCGCTCTCGTAGAGAGCGCGGGCGCCGTCGTTCCCGGCCAGCACCGTGCACGCGACCGCGGCGGAGTCGGCGGCCTCCAGCGCATGGCCGAGCAGGGCCCGCCCGATGCCCTGACGGTAGCGGGCGGGGTCGACGTACAGCCAGGTCAGCTCGGCGTCCGCGTACGCGGCGAAGCCGGCGACCACCGGCTCGGCACCGTCCCGGACCTCGGCCACCCACAGCGCCCCGTCGAACAGCCCCTCCCCCTCGTAGGTCTCGGCCAGCGTGAGGAAGGCCTCCACGCCGACGGAGGCGCTCAGCTCGTCCAGACGCGCGGCGTCGTGGATGCGGGCGACCGCCTCCCAGTCCTCGCCCCGGTAGGCCCTGACGGTGACCCCTGATGACAAGCCCGGCTCCATGGCCCCGACCTTGGCACCGCCGCCGGGACCGGAGCAAACGCATTTCGGCGGACCCGAATCGATCACGCTCATGGCGGGCGCCAACTACCCTCTTGCGCATGGAGATCCTTGGAACCACGCTGCGTATCTGCGTCGCCGACCTGGAGGCCGCGGTGGCCTTCTACGAGGGGTTGACGGGCACGTCGGCCCAGCGCTTCGAGCGCGGCGGGGTGTCGGTCGCCGCGATCGGGTGCTTCCTGCTGATGAGCGGGCCCGAATCGCAGCTGGAGGTGTTGCGCAAGGTCGGCGCGACCATCGCCGTACGGGACGTCGACGAGGCGAACGCGGCGCTGACCCGGGCGGGTGCGCGGATCGTCGCGGGGCCGGTGCCGTCCCCGGCGGGCCGCAGCCTCATCGCGCTGCACCCGGACGGCTCGGTCTTCGAGTACGTGGACCGCAACGTCACCGACTGATCCGCCGCGGCCGACCGAGGGGGCGTCCGGCGGGCCGGGGACAGGCCCCGGGAGACCCGTCGGGCGCCCCCCGGGGCCCGTGTCACCTGCTCCTGCGGCGGAACAGGTAGCCCCCGCAGGCCAGGCCGATCAGGAACATCGCCAGCAGGGCGAGCCAGAGAGGCGCGGTCACCTCGGGGATCAGCACCCTGATGGTGACCTTCTCCGTGTTCATGCAGATGAACACGATGACGAGCACGATCAGCACGGCGACGGCGATGCGTCCCGGGGTCAGCAGTCCCGCGCCGCGCCCGCTCGATACGTCCTTGGGGCTCATGGTCCGGCCCTTCCCGCTCGTTCCTCGCGTCCGGCCCGTCGTCCACGCGGCCGCCCCCGGAGCCCCAGCATGGCCGCGGAACGGGCCGGGGGCCGGTGCTGTTCGGCCGTTCGGGTGAAGGGGCGGCCCCCGGCGTCAGTCGGCCGGGACGACCGGGAGCTCCAGGACACCGGTGTCCTCGGGAGAGCTGAGGACGGTGACGGGCTTGACACCCCGGTTGCCGAAGTACGCGGTGTCGCTGGCGGCGATCACGAACTCCAGGCGGTGCCCCGCCTCGTACCGGTGGACGATCCCCGGCAGCTCGACCGTGAAGGGGCGGGTGACGTCGGGGACCCGGACCGGGGAGACCAGGCGGTTCACCAGCCTGCGGCTTCCGTCGGGCCCGACGTCGTAGATCTTGGCGAACAGGACCAGCTTGTCGGCGGCGTCGCCGCTGTCCTGGACCCGCTCGGCACTCGGGGAGACGACCTTCAGGGTGGCCCTCGGAGCGCCGACGACGTCGAGGGACGCGGTGAGCGGGGCGCTGCGCCAGCCGAGGTAGGTGCCCTCGGTGTCGTACGGATGGGGATCGGGCAACCCGATCAGCGGGGCGATCGAGCTCTCGGAGTGGCTGGTCGCGACGGGCCGGTTGGTGTACTCGCGACTGCCGCGGGCCACCTGGGAGCGGTCCTCGACGAGGGCGCCGTCGCCGGAGAGGTACAGCGTCCGGGAGAGGCCGGGGACGTCGTCGGCGGTGCCGTAGCCGCCGCGCCAGGCGCGGTAGTAGGAGAACGCGGGCCCGGTGTCCGTCCCGGTCCGCCCGCGCAGATGGCGGTCGAACCAGGCCAGCACCCGTCGGCCGACGTAGCTGGTGTCCAGGTTCCCCCGGCTCAGGTCGAGTTCGCCGGGGGCCTGGCCCCCGCTGTGTCCCCACGCCTGCCAGATCATCTTTGTCTCCGTGCCCTGCGCCCTGAGCGTCCGGTACGTGGCGGTGGCCTCGTTCAGGTTGAACAGGCTGTCGGCCTGCCCCTGGACGATCAGGGTGGGGGCCTCGACCCGGTCGAGGTAGGAGGCGGGTGAGACGCCGCGCAGGTAGTCGAGCATCGCGGCGGCCCGTTCGGCGGGGTAGCGGCCGGAGTTGAGCAGCCGGATCGCCTCGCAGGCGCGGGCGGCGAAGTGCAGGCAGTCCGGCCGGTTGAAGCGGGACGGGTCCAGGCTCGGGTAGAGGAGCGGTTGCCCCTCGCCGATCAGGTAGAACCCGTTGGTCCACTGCCACTTGAAGACGCCGAGGGTGTCGGAGGTGACACCGGTGCGCGCGCCGGTGTTGTTGGGGGCCAGTGCGTAGGCGAGGTCGTTCCAGGTGACCAGCGGGACGAGGGCGTCCACGCGGGGGTCGACGGCCGCGGCGGCCAGTTGGACGGCGCCGCCGTAGGAGCCGCCGATCATGCCGACGCGGGGGTCGCCGACGGCGTCCCGGACGACGAAGTCGACGGTGGTTCCGTCGTCGGCCGCCCTCCGGCCGCCGAGGAAGTCCACGAGCGCGCTCGCCGCCTCGCCGTCCACGGCGGGGTCGTCGAGCGTGATCAGGCAGCCCGACGCGCCGAAGCCGAGGCCCGAGTAGACCAGGCCGACGTAGCCGCGGGCGGCGAAGGCCCTGCCGATGGCGTCGGTCGAACCGTCGGACTTGCTGCCGCCGAAGCCGTTGGTGGTGAGGACGGCGGGGGCCGGGGCGTCCGCGTCGGCTCCGGCGGGCCGGTAGAGGTCCGCGTCCACCGTGCAGACGCGGTCCCCCGCCTCCACGGTGAACGTCAGCGGCGTGACGGCGTACGGGTCGGCCGCGGCGCGGGCCGGTCCGGCGAACAGGAGAGGCGCGGCGAGGGCCGCGCCGGCGACCGCGACGAGCGGGCCGCGCCATCGGGAAACAGCACCTGACACGAAGACCTCCACACCGAGGACAGCTCACCGATCGGTGAGCACCGAGCCGCACTCACGCTGTGACACACGTCATACCCGAGCCAACGTACCGCTCAGCGGTTCTTGACGGGTATTCACTCTCCGCGCCCCGAAGGCGCGCGGCCGAACGCCCGTGCCCACCGGGCGCGAGCGGAATCCGGGGCAACCGCCGAGGAGGGTCAGCGCAGGGCGGGGGCTTCCACGGTCAGCGTGCACCGGCCGCCGTCCGCCGGCGCGTCGAGCACGGCGGGCGCGCCCAGGGGGAGGGTCAGCGCGTTGGGGCCGTGCCCGAATCCCAGCTCCTCGACCACGGGTATGCCGAGCGGGCCGAGCCGGTCGGCGAGCACGGCCCGGATCTTCTCGTACGGCCCGCAGTCCTGCCAGGACCCGCAGACCACGCCGGCGAGCCCCTCCAGAGCGCCGGACCTGAGCAACCGGGTGAGGATGCCGTCGAGCCGGTAGGGATGCTCCCCGGTGTCCTCGATCACCAGCAGCCCGCCCCTGCCGTGGGTCCGGCCGCACGGGGTGCCGGCGTCCGCGGCGAGGAGGCTGACGCAGCCGCCGTGCAGGACACCGCGGGCCCGCCCCGGGACGAGGGCGGCGGCCGTGTCCCGGCCGAGGGTGCGGACTGTCTCCGGTGCGAAGAGCGTGGCGCGCAGATGCTCACGGGTCGCCGGCTCCGTCAGGAACGCCTCGGTGGCGACCATGGGGCCGTGCAGGGTGCTGAACCCGGCCCGGAGGGCGAACGCCTCGTGCAGCACCGTGGCATCGCTGTAGCCGACGAACGCCTTGGGCCCGGCGGCCCGGATCGCCGCCCAGTCCAGCAGGTCGACCATTCGGTGCGCGCCGTACCCGCCGCGGGCGCACAGCACGGCTTCCACGGACGGGTCGCACCACGCCTCCTGGAGGTCGGCCGCGCGGTCGGCGTCCGCGCCGGCGAGGTAGTCCAACTCCGGGTGGGCGCTGGAGACATGGGGCCCGACGACCGGGTCGAGGCCCCACTCCCGCAGCAGGGCGACCCCCTGCTCCAGCCGGTCGGCGGGGACGGGACCGCAGGGGGCCACGACGGCGACCCGGGAGCCGGGGCGCAGCCGCGGCGGCCGGGCCGACGCGCCGGGAGCGCCGGCCGGACGGTGGACCTCGCCCGTCATGGCGCCAGGTCCAGGCGGGGCACGTCGGGGCGGTCGATACCGAACGTCTGTGCGTAGAGGGAGAGTTCGGCCTCCAGCGCCCGGACGAGGGTGTCCGTCCGCCGGAACCCGTGGCTCTCGCCCTCGAAGGCGAGATAGGCGTGGGCGACGCCCCGCCCCGCGACGGCGGCCAGGAACCGCTCGCACTGGGTCGGCGGGCAGATCACGTCGTCCAGTCCCTGGAGCAGCAGGAAGGGAGTGGCCAGCCGGTCGGTGCGGTGGATCGGGGAGCGTTCACGGTAGCGCTCGGGCGCCTCCGCGAGCGGGCCGACGAGGGACTCCAGGTACTGCGACTCGAAGTCGTGGGTCCCGTCCTTCGCCCATCCTTCGAGGTCCAGGATCGGGTAGCTGATCGTCCCGCACGCGTACAGGTCGGTGCCGGTCAGCGAGGCCGCGGCGGTCCAGCCGCCCGCGCTGCCGCCCCGGATCGCCAGCCGGCCCCGGTCCGCCGCGCCCTCCTCGACCAGCGCTTCGGCCACGGCCGCGCAGTCCGCCACGTCGACGACGCCCCACTGGCCGCGCAGCCGTTCGCGGTAGCGGCGGCCGTAGCCGGTGGAGCCTCCGTAGTTGACCTCCACGACGCCGATGCCGCGCGAGGTGAAGTAGGCGATCTCCAGGTCCAGGACGAGCGGCGCGTGGCCGGTGGGGCCGCCGTGCGCCCAGACGACGTACGGCGGGAGTTCGCCGTCGGGCCCGGTGCGCTCCGGGCTGCGCGGCGGGTAGACGTGGGCGTGGATCTCCCGGCCGTCGGGGCCGGTGAAGGTGCGGTCCTGCGGCACCGGGTAGTAGGCCGGGTCGACCGCGTCGCGATGGGGTGCGCCGATGACACGCGTGTGCCCGGTGGCGGTGTCCAGCTCGACGACCTCGGGGCCGGTGCGTGGGCTCGCCGCGACGCCGACGACCCGGGTGCCGTGCACGGCGAGCGTGTCGGACCAGGTGGTCCACGGGCCCGGCGCGTCGGCGAGTTCGCCGGTCTCCGGGTCGAGGATGCCCAGCCGCATGCCGCCCTTCCCGTGCAGGACGGCGATCAGCCCGTTGTCGAGCGGGTGGAACCAGCGCAGCCCGATCTTCCACAGCGGCCCGCCGAACTCCTCGCCGCGGGGCGGGAGAAGACGGCTGCTGGCAGCCTCGCTCCCCGCGCCCGCGTCCGGGCGGATGCGCTGGAGCTCCCACCAGCCGCCCAGGTCGGAGACGAACAGGAGGCTGCCGTCGCGGTCCCACTCCACCTGGCAGACCGACTCCTCCGGGCCCCCTACGAGGGGCCGCACGCCGGTGAACTCGCCCGCGGCGGTGACCTCGGCCACCATGACCACCGTGCCGTCCCAGGGCATCCGGGGGTGGTCCCAGGCGAGCCACGCGGCCCACCGTCCATCGTGGCGGACGCGGGGCCCGGTGACGAAACGGTGCCGGTCGTCGGAGAGTTCACGGACCGCGGAGCGGTCCTCTGCCGCCGATCCGTCGAGCGGCACCGCGGCTGCCACCCGGCGCACGTCGGTCGGGGCGGGGCCGGTGAACTCCTCCATCACACACCACACCTCGCCCCGGGCCCCGTGCTCGGGGCGCAGGTGCGGGTCCACCCAGCGCAGCCCTCCCCCGATGTCAGAGACGGGGGTGAGGGGCCACGGGGCGTCGGGTCCACCGGGCACGCAGGCGTACAGCCGCTGGTCGGCGAAGTGGACGAACACCACCAGGGGTTCGCCGTCCTCGCGCACCAGGCCCGCCCAGGGCTGCCCGCCGTACTCGATGACCCGGCTGCGGGCGTCCCACGGGGCCGGCAGCGCCGGGGCGGTGGCGCCGTCGGCACGGCGGCGCATCAGGACGCGGCGGCCGCCCTCGGCGGGGCGCGGCTCGGTCCACCACACCTCGTCGCCGACGGTGGCGAGGTGGTCGGGCCGGCCGTCGTGCGAGGCGGCGAGCGCCGCGTCGATCGGCGACGGCCAGGTGCCGTACGCGGCTGCTGGCACGGTGTTCACGGTGACGGTCCCCCCGGTGCGGGTCAGGCGGTGCGGATCAGGCGGTGCGCAGGTAGTGGTCCAGGACGCGGACCCCGAAGTGGAGGGCGTCGACGGGCACGCGCTCGTCGACGCCGTGGAAGAGCCGCTGGTAGTCGAAGCCCACGGGCAGCTTGAGCGGGGTGAAGCCGTAGCCGGTGATCCCCAGGCGGGAGAACTGCTTGGCGTCGGTGCCGCCCGACATGCAGTACGGGACGGTGTGCCCCCGGGGGTCGAACCGCTCGACGGCGGCACGCAGCTTGGCGTACGTCGGGGAGTCCACCGAGGCCTGCAGGGCCGTCTCGCGGTGGTAGTACTTCCAGGAGACCGAGGGCCCGGTGAGCCGGTCCATGGTGGCCTCGAACTCGTCGTCGCCGCCGGGGACCGTACGGCCGTCGATGAAGGCGGTGGCGTGGCCGGGGATGACGTTGACCTTGTAACCGGCGTCCAGCATCGTCGGGTTGCTGCTGTTGCGGATGGTGTTCTCGACGAGCGTGGCAGCCGGGCCGAGCTTGCCGAGGAGCTGGGCGACGTCGAAGCCGGGGTCCTCCAGGTCGGCGGTGATGCCGTGCAGGGCGGCGATCTCGGTGATGGCGGCGCGCACGGTCGGGGTGAGCCGGACCGGCCACTCGTGCTCACCGATCCGGGCGACCGCGCCGGCCAGCGCGCTCACCGCGTTCTCGTGGTTGACCTTGGAGCCGTGCCCGGCCCTGCCCGCGGCGCTCAGCTCGATCCACCCGGTGCCGCGTTCGCCCGCGGCGATCGGGTACAGCGAGAGCCCGTCGCCGGCGTGGAAGGTGAAGGCCCCCGATTCGCTGATGCCTTCCGTGCAGCCCTCGAAGAGCCCCGCGTGCCGGTCGGCGAGGAAGCCGGAGCCGTCGACGGCGCTGTCCTCCTCGTCGGCGGTGTAGGCGAGGACGATGTCGCGGCGGGGACGGAATCCCTCGCGCGCCCAGCCCCGCACGACGGCGAGGACCATCGCGTCCATGTTCTTCATGTCTACGGCTCCGCGCCCCCAGACGACCCCGTCGCGCACCTCGCCGGAGAAGGGGTGCACGCTCCAGTCGGCGGGTTCCGCGGGCACCACGTCAAGGTGGCCGTGGACGAGCAGCGCGTCGGCCGACGGGTCGGCGCCGGGGATGCGGGCGACCACGTTGGTCCGGCCGGTGGTCCGCTCCAGCAGGGTGGGCTCGACTCCGGCGTCCGCGAGCCGCTCGGCGACGTATTCCGCGGCCGGGCGCTCCCGGCAGTCGCCGCCGCCCCGGTTGGTCGTGTCGATCCGGATGAGCTCGGAGGTGTACGTCACCACCTCGTCGAGCGCCTGCCGGTCCACGGGTCCGAGCAGGTCGGGGGCGTCAGCCATACTGTTCCTCCACAGCGGCCGACACGATCGTCGTCACCGCCTTGAACGTGCGAATTCCTTCGTACATCGTCCTGCTGGTGTACGCCACGCGCCGCTCGCCGCTCCCCGCCACGCCGGGCACCACGGTCGCCGCGCCCGCCAGGTGCTCGGCGTCGAACTCCAGCTCCACGGTGAACGTAACCCCGGTGACCGGCTCCCGGCGACCCGCGAGCGCTGCGGCGGCCTTCGCCGCGGCCCTGATGTCGGCGGCGGTGCGGGCCGGGGTGCGGCACACCGCCGCATAGCGGGAGACGTGGTCCTTGACGGCGACCGTACGCGCGGCGGGGGCGTACCCCTGGGCGTCCGCGCAGGTCAGGTCGTCGCCGGTGACCAGGACGACGGGCACCCCGTACTCGGCGGCGAGGTGCGCGTTGAGCAGGCCCTCGCTCGCGCGGACCCCGTTGAGCCAGACGCCGGTGATGGAGTTGGCGAGGTAGGTGTGGGCGAGGACGCCCTCCGCGCCCGCTCCGGTGTGGTAGCCGACGAAGGCCACGGCGTCCACGTCGCCGTGCTGGACGCCCTCCATCATGGAGAGCGACTTGTGCTTGCCGGTGAGCATCTGGACCCGCTCGTCCAGGTGCTCCAGCAGCAGGTTGCGCATCGACCAGTGGGCCTCGTTGACGAGCACCTGGTCGGCGCCGCCGTCGTAGAAGCCGAGCGCCGCCGCGTTCACGTCCGAAGTGAACATCGACCGGCAGCGCTCCCACTGCGGAGTCCCCGGCAGCACGTCGGCCGGCCAGGTCACTCCGGTGGCGCCCTCCATGTCCGCGCTGATGAGGATCTTCATGCCGCCACACCGTACGCCTCGTGAACGGCGGGGGCCAGAGAGGGGCCGCCCGCCGGGGCCCCGTCCGCCGAAGGGCCCCCGGGTGGCCCCCTCCACGCCCCGGCCGACCGGATCAGCCGGCCGCCGCGCTCCCGAGCAGTTCCTCGATCCGGGTCAGCTCGTCGCCGGTGAAGTCCAGGTTCCGTACGGTCTCGACGCTGTTCTCCAGCTGGGCGACGCTGCTGGCGCCGACGACGGCGGAGGTGATCCGGCCGCCGCGCAGCACCCAGGCCAGGGCCAGCTGGGCGAGGGACTGGCCGCGCTCCCTCGCGAGGGCGTCCAGGGCGCGCAGCCGCTCCACCAGCGCGGGGGTGACCGAGTCGGGGGTCAGGAAGGGGCTGTCGCCCGCCGCCCGGGAGCCGGCCGGGATGCCGCTCAGATAGCGGTCGGTCAGGAGGCCCTGCTCCAGCGGGGAGTAGGCGATGGAGCCGACGCCCAGCTCGTCGAGCACGTCCGGCAGCCCTTCCTCCTCCACCCGGCGGTCGAGCATCGAGTAGCGGGGCTGGTGGATGAGGAGCGGAGTGCCGAGGTCCCTCAGGATCGCGGCGGCCTGGCGGGTCTGCTCGGCTGAGTAGTTGGACAGCCCGGCGTAGAGCGCCTTGCCCTGGTGCACGGCGGTGGCGAGCGCGCCCATCGTCTCTTCGAGGGGGGTCTCGGGGTCGGGCCGGTGCGAGTAGAAGACGTCGACGTACTCGACGCCGAGACGCTCCAGGCTCCGGTCGAGCGAGGAGAGCAGGTACTTGCGCGAGCCCCACTCCCCGTACGGCCCGTCCCCCATCCGGTAGCCGGCCTTGGTGGAGATGACGAGCTCGTCGCGCAGCCGGGCGAAGTCCGTGGCCAGGGCGCGGCCGAGGGTGAGTTCGGCGGAGCCGGGCGGCGGGCCGTAGTTGTTGGCCAGGTCGAAGTGCGTGATGCCGAGGTCGAAGGCGCGGCGCAGGATGCGGCCCTGCTCCTCCGGGGCCCGGTCGCCCCCGAAGTTGTGCCAGAGGCCGAGGGAGAGCGCGGGCAGCAGCAGACCGCTGCGGCCGGTACGCCGGTAGGGCATGACGGAGTAGCGGTCGGGGGACGGCAGGTACATGGGTGTGCTCCGCGGGAGAGAGGGGCCGGCGCGTGGGTCTCCAGACTTCCTCAGATGAATCCAGCGGTCCAACAGAAGATTTAGCTCGCATTCATCGTCTAGATTGCTCAATCATGGAACTGCGTCAACTGGAGCGCTTCGTGGCGGTGGCCGAGGAAGCGCACTTCACCCGCGCCGCCGAGCGCCTCGCCGTCTCCCAGTCAGGGCTCTCCGCCTCCGTACGGGCGCTGGAGCAGGAGTTGCGGACCCCTCTGTTCAGCCGCACCACGCGCACGGTCCGGCTCACCGACGCGGGGCGGGCGCTGCTGGTGGAGGCGGAGCGCACGCTGGCGGCGGCGCGGGCGGCACGGAACGCGGTCGACGCCGTGAGAGGGCTGCTGCGCGGGACGCTCACCGTGGGGGTCGAGCAGTGCGTGGCGGGGGTGAGCCCGGCGCGGTTGCTGGCGGCGTTCCACCGGGAGCATCCGCAGATGGAGCTGCGGCTGCGGCAGGAGGGCACGAGCAGTCTGCTGGACGGGGTGGCCGGGGGCCGGCTGGACCTGGCGTTCGCCGCCACGGTCAGCCCGGTGGAGTGGCGCGGTGAGCTGCTGCCGCTGGCCCGGGAGCCCATGGTGCTGCTGTGCGCGGCGGGGCATGTGTTCGCCGACCGGGCCGCGGTGGGGTGGGAGGAGCTGTCGGGGGCGTCGTTCATCGACTTCCACCCGGACTGGGGGCCTCGGCGCGCCGCCGACGGCGCCTTCGCGGCGGCGGGGGCGCGGCGGACGGTGGGGCTGGAGGTCAACGACGTGCACAGCCTCCTGGAGCTGGTGCAGGAGGGGCTGGGCATCGCGGTGGTGCCGCACCACTTCTCCCGCAAGCCGGAGGCCGCCGGGCTGGTCACGGTGGAGCTGGCTGGCGGGCGCCGGCCGATGTACGAGAGCGTGGCGGTGCTTCCGGCGCCTGCGGGGGCCGGACCGGGGGCGCGGGCGCTGATGCGGCTGCTGCGGGAGGACGCCGACGCGCGCTGAGCCCTGACGGCCGCCGCCGCACCGCCCCGCCGCCGGACTTCGCGCGTGGACGGCGGCGGCAGCGGCGGTCCCCGGAGTCAGTCCTCGTGACCGAGCCGGAGGTCGTGCTCGGTCCCTTGGCCGCCCGCGACCCGGAGCACGGTGGCGACCGGCGGATATCCGGCGGCGATCACGGTGTACTCGCCGGACGACAGGTCGACGAACCGGAACGATCCGTCGGGCCCGGTGGTGAGGGTGTCCACGACGTTGCCCATGGCGTCCAGCAGGGTGACGCGGGCGTCCTCGACGGGCCGCCCGCCGGTGGCCCGGACGACGCCGCGCAGGACGGAACCGCCCGCCAGCTCGACGTCCTGCCGGGTCTCGCGGCCGGCCTGGACGGCGACCGGGTGGGCGGCGGGGCGGAAGCCGGGGGCGCCGGCGGCCAGGGTGTACTCGCCCGCGACGAGTTCGCCGATGACGTAGCCGCCCTCCGCTCCGGTGCGGGCGGAGGCGACGACCTCGCCCCGTACGTCGGTGACGGTGACGGCCGCGTCCCGGACCGGGGCGCCTTCGGCGGTGAGGACGGTCCCGGCGAGCCGTCCGGCGCCGCCGAGCACCACGTCCAGCTCGACCGGGCGCTCCCCCACGGTGACGCTGACCGCCTGCGGCTGGTGTCCGCCGGCGGCGGCGATCAGGACGTAGGAGCCGGCGCCGGGCACGCTCAGCGCGTACCGGCCGCCCGCGTCGCTCGCGCCGCGCCCGACCTGCCGGCCCTGGACGTCGATGAGAGTGAGGGCGGCCCGGGGGACCGCGGAGCCGTCGGGGTGCTGGACGCCGCCGTGGACCGGAACGCCGGGGAGGCGCTCGGGGCCGGGCGGGGCGGGGTCGAGGCGGGCGGCCGGGATCTGCGCCGTCTCGGTGGCTGCTTCGGGGCTGTGGTGGGACACCAGCGGTTTCTCCTTGAGGAAGAAGGCGAGGACCAGTCCGAGGACGAGCACCGGCACCAGGTAGAGGAAGATGCGCGGCATCGCGTCGACGTACGCCTGGATGTACGCGTCGCGCAGCGCGGGCTCCATCGCGTGGACGACCTGCGGGGTGATCGATTCGGGGGCGGGCAGCTCCGCTCCGGCGGGCAGCCGCACGTCGAGGGCGTCGGCGAGCCGCCCGGCGAAGAGGGTGCCGAAGACCGCCGCGCCGACGCTGCCGCCGATCTGCCGGAAGTAGTTGTTGGCGCTGGTGGCGGTGCCGAGGTCGGTGGGGCGCACGGAGTTCTGCACGGCGAGCACGAGGACCGACATGACCAGGCCGATGCCGATGCCGAGTACGGCCTGCCAGAGGCTGTACGCGAGCCGGGATGTGCCCGCCTCTGACAGCGAGAGCAGGGCCATGCCGACCACGGAGAGGGCGCTGCCGACGATCGGGTAGATCCGGTAGCGGCCGGTGCGGGTGATGAGGCGGCCGGAGACGACGGACCCGCCGACGATGCCCAGCATCATCGGGAGCATGAGCAGGCCGGATTCGGTGGCGCTGGCGCCGTCGACCATCTGGAGGTAGGTGGGCAGGTAGCTGGCGGCGCCGAAGAGAGCGATGCCGATGACCGCCCCGATGAGACCCGTGACGTTGAAGACCGGGTCACGAAACAGCCGCAGCGGGATGACCGGTTCGGCCGCCCGGTGTTCGGCGGCGACGAAGAGCAGGGTGGTGACGACCGCTCCGGCCGTCAGCCCGAGGATGGTGGCCGAGCCCCAGGCGTATTCGGTGCCGCCCCAGCTGGTGACCAGCACCAGGCAGGTCGAAGCGGCGGCCAGCAGGACCGCGCCGAGGATGTCGAGCCGGGGCCGGGCGGCGGGCTTGGGCAGCTTGAGGACGACGGCGATGACGGCGAGGGTGACCAGGCCGAAGGGCACGTTGATGTAGAAGCACCAGCGCCAGGAGGCGTGGTCGGTGAAGAAGCCGCCGAGCAGGGGCCCGGCCACGGAGGCGAGGCCGAAGACGGCGCCGAGGAGGCCCATGTAACGGCCGCGCTCGCGGGCCGGGACGATGTCCGCGATGATCGCCTGGACGCCGATCATGAGGCCGCCGCCGCCGATGCCCTGGATCGCGCGGAAGGCGATCAGCTCGTCCATGGTGCGCGACCAGCCCGCGAGCGCGGAGCCGATGACGAACACGACGATGGCGAACTGGAAGACGCCCTTGCGGCCGAAGAGGTCGCCGAGCTTTCCGTAGAGCGGCAGGCCGATGGTGGAGGCGAGGAGGTAGGCGGTGACCGCCCAGGACATCTTCTCCAGGCCGTGCAGTTCACCGACGATCCTGGGCAGGGCGGTGGCGACGATCATCTGGTCGAGCGCCGCGAGCAGCAGGGTCAGCATCAGCCCGAGGAAGACCACGCGGATCTTGCGGGGGCTGAACTCCTCTGCGCCGGGCCCGAGTTCCGTCGGCCGGCCCGGCGGGGGCTGCTCGGGCGGGGTGCTCGCCGTCGAGGCGTCCGGTGCCGTGCCGCCCGCCCGCGTGCCGTCCGGCTCGTCCTTCACCAGGGTGACTCCGCCCACCACGTCACGCTCCCCTCGTCGCACCATGCGCCGCCCATTTCTCGCACCGTGCGGCGAGGCGGGGCAAACGTGACGAGGGGCGCACAGGGCGCATAGGGAGGGCTTATGCGCCGGTGGGAGCCGCTGCGGCGCACGGCGGGCCCCTCCGGAAGACCACCCGTTCCGGTGAGGCCGGCCGTCGCGCACGACCGGAGTGTTCGAACCCCGGCGCGGGGAGGTTACTTCTCCGTCTCGGCGGCGAGGTTCTGGAGCAGTTCGTCGTAGATCCGGCCGAGGCCCTTGGGGGCGAAGGTCCGCTCGAAGAATCCGCCGATGCCGCCCGCCCCGTCCCAGACGGTCGTCACGACGGCCTTGGACCTGCCCTCACCGGCCGGAGTGACGATCCAGGTGGTGACCATGGAGGAGTTGCGGTCCTTCTCGACGAGCTGCCCGTCCGTCGGCTCGGTGACCTCCAGCAGACAGTCGCGGACCCGCTTGCTGGTCGCCTGGAGCTTCCAGTGGACGACGGTGCCCTCGCCGTCGCCGCCCTCGCGGACCTCGTACTCGCTGAAGTGCCCGGTCAGCACCTTGCCGCGGACGTTCTTGTAGTCGGCCAGCGCGTCGAACACCGCCTCCGCGTCCGCCGCGATGATCCGCTCCGTCGTGGCTTCGACCTGCGCCATGGCTCTTCCTCCAGCAGTCGGTTGTTCGGTGGGCGAGCTGAGCCAACCACCTGGGGCACAGCCGCTCAAAATCGGGCTCGGCGAGCGGCTCGCACGATCAAGGGAACAAGTGTTCTATTCTGTTGCCAGGGCTATCGAGGAGGCGTCCATGCGCTGGGACAATCTGGCCGACAACGGCTCGACGGCCGGGAGCAGCGCGCTCTTCGCCGCGGACGCGGTGACCACGCGCACGTTCGACACCCCCGAGTTCCGGGGGATCACCTTCCACGAGGTCCGGGCCCGCTCGATCCTGAACCGGGTGCCCGGGGCGTCGAGGATGCCGTTCGAGTGGACGGTCAACCCGTACCGGGGCTGCACGCACGCCTGCGTGTACTGCTTCGCCCGCAGGACCCACAGCTATCTGGACCTGGACACCGGCGTCGGCTTCGACTCCCAGATCGTCGTCAAGGTCAACGCGGCCGGCCTGCTCCGGCGGGAGCTGGCCTCCCCGCACTGGCGGGGCGAGCACGTGGCGATGGGCACCAACGTCGACTGCTACCAGAGGGCGGAGGGCCGCTACCGGTTGATGCCGGACATCATCGGCGCGCTGCGCGAGCGGGCGAACCCCTTCTCGATCCTGACCAAGGGCACGCTGATCCTCCGGGACCTGGAGCTGCTGCGGCAGGCCGCAGAGGTCACCGAGATCGGCGTCTCCCTCTCCGTGGGCTTCACCGACCGGGAGCTGTGGCGGACGGTCGAGCCGGGCGCGCCCTCCCCCGAACGCCGCCTGGACGTCGTACGCGCCCTCACCGACGCCGGGATCGGCTGCTCGGTCCTGATGGCCCCGGTGATCCCGTTCCTCGGCGACTCCCCGGAGCAACTGCGCGCCACCGTCGCGGCCGTCGCCGCCGCCGGGGCCTCCTCCGTGACCCCGCTCGTCCTGCACCTGCGCCCCGGCGCACGCGAGTGGTACCTGCACTGGCTGGGCCGGCGCCATCCGCACCTGGTGCCGCGCTACGAGCGGATGTACGCGGACGGGGCGTACGCCCCCACCTGGTACCAGCGCAGGATCACGCGCCAGGTCCACGAACTGGCGGACGAGTTCGGCATCGGGCCGGCGCGCCGCGGCGAGGCGCGGCGGGCCGCGGCGGCGCCGCCCCCGGACGCCCCGGAGCCCGGCGGCCCCACCCAGCTGACCCTCCTGTAACCCGCGCCGAGGAGGCCGCACCCGGGCCCGCGGCGCTTCCCGTAGGGCCGATGGCGTGACCGCGGGGCGCGAGACCCGCGCGGAGGGGCGCTGTCGGCGGCCGGGTCGGGGACCATGCGGCGGGGGCCGGCGATCCGGCGCCGCGCCCCCGTCACCGCCGGGAGGCTCCATGACGAAACGTGCAGCAATTCTGGTCGCCGTCGGGGCGACGGTCGCGGGCCTGCTGGCCGCCGGGCCCGCCCCGGCCGCCGCCACGGGGGCGAGCGCGCCGCCCGTCCCCGAGGCGCGGTGGGCCGACTGCCCGACAGAGGACTATCCGCGACTGCAGTGCGCCAAGGTCCGCGTCCCGCTGGACCACGCCCGCCCCACGGGCCGTCACATCACCCTGGCGCTGTCCCGCGTCCCGCACACCGCGAAGACCTTCCAGGGCCCGCTGCTGGTCAACCCGGGCGGCCCCGGGGGCAGCGGCCTGTCGATGGCGGGTTTCGTCGCCTCCTCGCTGCCGCGCGAGGTCGCCGCCCAGTACGACGTGATCGGCTTCGACCCCCGCGGCGTCGGCAGGAGCACCCCGGCCCTGGACTGCCTGCCCGGCCACTTCGACCCGGTGCGCCCCGCCTCGGTGCCGGGCCTCTCCCGGCAGGAACGGATCAACCGCGACCGGGCGGAGGCCTTCGCCCGCGCGTGCGGGGAGAAGCACGGCGACGTGCTGCCGTATCTGGACACGGTCAGCGCGGCCCGGGACCTGGACGTGATCCGCCGGGCACTGGGCGCTGAGCGGATCAACTACTTCGGCTACTCCTACGGCACCTACCTCGGCGCCGTCTACGCGAAGCTGCACCCCCAGCGCGTGCGCCGCCTGGTCCTGGACTCGGTCGTCGACCCGGACGGCGTCTGGTACGAGGGCAACCTCGGGCAGGACCACGCGTTCGACGACCGCCACAAGGCCTTCTCCGCCTGGGTCGCGAAGCACGACGCCGCGTACGGGCTGGGCTCCGACCCGGCCCGCGTCGAGGCCGCCTGGTACCGGATGCGGGCGGACGTGGCGCGGGAGCCCGCGGGCGGCACGGTCGGCGCGGGCGAGCTGGAGGACGCCTTCCTGCCCGGCGGGTACTACAACGGCTACTGGCCCTATCTCGCCGAGGCCTTCGCCGCGTACGTCAAGGACGGGGACGCCGAGGCGCTGGTGGAGGTGTACGAGGACTTCGGCGCGGTCGACGCGAGCGGCGACAACGGATACTCGGTCTACGCGGCCGTCCAGTGCCGCGACGCCGCCTGGCCCCGGCACTGGAGCACCTGGCGCAACGACAGCCGCCGCATCCACGCCCAGGCGCCGTTCATCACCTGGAACAACACCTGGTACAACGCGCCGTGCGCCCACTGGCCGGTGGGCCCCCTGCGCCCGCCCCGGGTCGCCAACGACGCACTGCCGCCCGCGCTCCTCCTCCAGGCCACCGGCGACGCGGCGACCCCGTACGGCGGCGCGGTCAGCATGAAGCGCAAGCTCCGGGGCTCCAGCCTCGTCGTGGAGGAGGGCGGCGGCAACCACGGCATCGCCCTGAGCGGAAACGACTGCCTGGACCGGCATCTGACGGCCTATCTGACCGACGGGACCGTGCCGCGGGGCCACGGCGAGGCGGACGCGGTCTGCGCGGCCCTGCCGGACCCGAAGCCACTGCCCGCGGCGAAGGCGGCGGCCCAGTCGGTGGACGGCAGCGAGGGCAGCCGGCTGCACGGCCTGCTCGGCTTCCGCCGCTGAGCCGCTGGCCCGCCCCGACCCCGGTCGGCGGGCGCCGCGCCGCTCACTCCCCCGGCAACCGCCCGAGCGCCTCCGCCGCCGCCCCGCCGAGGCGCGGGTGCGCGAGGGCGGCGGTGAGGACCGCGCGGGCCCGGTCGTCGGCAAGATGGCCCAGGCCCTCCACGCAGGCCAGGGCCACCCGCCAGTGGGGTTCGCCGGGGGCCAGCAGGCGTTGGAGGGTGGCGATCAGGGCGGGGGCCGACTCGGGGGCCCGCAGGGCGGCGAGCAGGCGCACCGGGTGCAGGGCGTAGGCGGTGCGCAGGCTGTTCGTGGCGAGGGCGGCGGCCGCACGGGGAGTGCGGGGGTCGCCGAGCCGGACCAGGGCGTGGGCGGCGGAGACGCAGCGCTCGGCATCACGGTGGTTGAGCAGCAGCACGAGCGGCTCGAAGGCCCGGCGGTCGCCCGCGCAGCCGAGCCGGAACGCGGCCGTCTCGCGCGCCCACAGGGGCTGGCGCGGCTCGGTCAGCACGCGGGCGAGTTCCTCCGCGTCCTCGGTGGCGACGAGTCGGCCGTACAGCGGCGCGCCGGCCGCCTCGGGCTCCAGCCGGTCCACGAGCGAACGGAACTCCTCATCCATGACGCTCAGCGTATCGGTGGGCGCCGACGGCGCGGGCCGGGTCGTCGGGACCGGCCCTCCGAAGGCCGATGTGGTCCAGCACACAAAGGTCCGGGGGTGGCGCGCTCGTTACCCGCCAGTTAATCTCATCTGAGCGGGGCCCACTCCCCGCAAGCTCCGGTGGCCTGGTGACGCAGCCGTCCGGAGTGCCTGTCGGTTCGGCTTTTCTGTGCGACGCGGCTTCGGGACAGAGCCCGTCACTTTCCGACCGGGCGCGCGTCAGCGGCCCCGCGTCGTGCTTCTCGCCACTCACTTCCGCACGCTCCGCGCCGCCTTTCTCCCGTGGCCGCGCCGACCGTGCTCCCTCAGCCGTCACTCACCCTGGAGTCCCGTGATGGACACCCCTCTCAGCACCATCGCCGTCGTCGGCCTCGGCACCATGGGCGCCGGCATCGCCGAGGTCCTGGCCCTGGCGGGCCGCGAGGTCATCGGCATCGACATCAGCGAGGCGGCCGCCCGGCAGGCCGTCGCCTCCCTCGAAGCGTCCACCGCGCGGGCCGTAGAGCGCGGGCGGATCACCGCGCGGGAGCGCGGCGCGGCCCTCGCCCGGTTCCGCACGTCCGACGACCTGCGGACCGCCGCGGCGGCAGAGCTGGTCATCGAGGTGGTGCCGGAGACGTACGAGACCAAGCAGCAGGTCTTCCGGGAGCTGGACGCGATCGTCTCCCCCACCGCGATCCTGGCCACCGGCACCAACGCCCTCTCTGTGACCCGGCTCGCCGCCGAGTCGCAGCACCCGGAGCGGGTGCTCGGCATGCACTTCTTCAATCCCGCCCCCGCGATGAAGCTGGTCGAGGTGGTCTCCTCCGTGCTGACCGCGCCGCCCGCCGTCGAGGCCGTCACCCGGCTGGCGCGGGAGCTCGGCAAGGAGCCGGTCGCGGTCGGCGACCGGCCCGGCTTCGTCGCGGACGGGCTGCTCTTCGGCTACCTCAACCAGGCCGCGGCGATGTACGAGGCGAACTACGCCTCCCGCGAGGACATCGACGCCGCGATGAAGCTGGGCTGCGGGCTGCCGATGGGCCCCCTCGCCCTGCTGGACCTGATCGGCGTCGACACCGCCCGCACGGTCCTGGAAGCCATGTACGCCTCGTCCCACGACCGGCTGCACGCCCCGGCCCCCGTGCTCGGCCAGCTCAGCGCGGCCGGTCTGACCGGGCGCAAGGCGGGCCGCGGCTTCTACACGTACGACGCCCCCGGCGGCCAGGAGGCGGTGCCCGACGCGCTCACCCCGGCGGCGGACACCGCCTGCGGAGCCGGGCGCGATGTGGCGTCCGTCGGGGTCGCGGGCTCCGGCACCATGGCCTCGGGGATCGCGGAGGTCTTCGCGAAGGCCGGATACGGCGTCGTGCTGGCGGCCAGGAGCCAGGAGAAGGCCGACCTCGCCAAGGGCCGGGTCGCGAAGTCGCTGGAGCGCTCGGTGGCCAAGGGCCGGCTCACCGCCGACGCCCGGGACGAGACGCTGGCCCGGATCACGGCGGCCGGTTCGCTGGAGGCGTTCGCCGGGGTCGACCTGGCCGTAGAGGCGGTCGCGGAGGACCTGGAGATCAAGCAGCAGCTGTTCGCGGCCCTGGACAAGGTCTGCCGGCCGGGCGCGGTGCTCGCCACCACCACCTCCTCGCTGCCGGTCGTGGCGATCGCCCGCGCGACCGCGCGTCCCGAGGACGTGATCGGGATGCACTTCTTCAACCCGGCGCCCGCGATGAAGCTGGTGGAGGTGGTCCGCACCGTCCTGACCGCCGACGAGGTGCACGCGACGGTCCGCGCGGTGTGCGCGAAGATCCGCAAGCATCCGGTGGACTGCGGGGACCGGGCCGGGTTCATCGTGAACGCGCTGCTGTTCCCCTACCTCAACAACGCGATCAAGATGGTGGGGGAGCACTACGCCTCGCTGGACGACATCGACGCGGCGATGAAGCTGGGCGGGGGCTACCCGATGGGCCCGTTCGAACTGCTCGACGTCGTCGGCCTGGACGTCTCGCTCGCCATCGAGAAGGTGCTGCACCGGGAGTTCCGCGACCCGGGCCTCGCCCCGGCGCCGCTGCTGGAGCACCTGGTGGCCGCGGGCTGTCTCGGCCGCAAGACGGGGCGCGGCTTCCGCGAGTATGCCCGTCGCTGACCCGGGGGCCGGGTGGGGCGGGCTGCTGGGACCCTCCGGCGGCCCGCCCCCGCAGGCGCGCTCTCCCGCACCGATGAGTTACGTTCACTCCATGTCCCAGCCCGCCAAGTCACCCCGTGCCACCGCCGCGCCCGACGCCCCGGAGACCACCGCGGGGGCCCGTGCCGCCGCCCAGCGGCTCAAGATGCGCCGCGAACTGGCCGCCGCGGCGATGGAGCTCTTCGCCACCAAGGGTTACGAGGCGACGACCGTCGACGAGATCGCGGGCGCCGCGGGCGTCGCCCGGCGGACCTTCTTCCGGCACTTCCGCTCCAAGGAAGAGGCCATCTTCCCCGACCACGACGACACCCTGGTCAGGGCAGAGGCGGTCCTGAACGCGGCCCCCGCGCACGAGCATCCGCTCGACACCGTCTGCCGCGGCATCAAGGAAGTCATGAAGATGTACGCGGCCAAGCCCGCGGTCTCCGTGGCCCGTTACAAACTGACCCGTGAGGTGCCGACCCTCCGCGAGGCCGAGATCGCGTCGGTGGCCCGCTACGAGCGGCTGTTCACCCGTTATCTGCTGGGCCACTTCGACGAGCGCGACCACCAGGTGGGCAACGACGACCCGTTGCTGGCGGAGGTCGCCGCCTCCGCCGTGGTCACCGCGCACAACCACGTGCTGCGGCGGTGGCTGCGGGCCGGCGGCCAGGGCGATGTGGAGGCCCAGCTGGACCGCGCCTTCGCCATCGTGCGCGACACCTTCGGGTCGGGCATCGGGGCCGGCCGCAGCGCCCAGGCGGAGCCCGAGCGGGCCCCGGCCGCGACCGTCGCGGCGGAGGGCGAGGTGCTCGTCGCGGTGGCCCGCACCGACGCCCCGCTGGACGAGGTCATGCGGACGATCCAGCAGGCGCTGAAGGTCCGCTGAGGGCCCGGCGCCTCAGCGGACCGGGGTGTCGTCCGCCGCGGGCCGCCCGGCCGCCTCCCAGGGCGGCGGCGCCCCGCCCTCGCTCCAGGCGGCGAGCTCGCGTGGGCCGACGCACAGGATGCCGCACCGGTCCGCGTAGTCGACGGCGGGCTCGGTGAAGCCGCCGGTGCTGACGACGACCGCGACGTCCGCCCCGTGCACGGCGTAGCAGGTGCCCCCGAAGCGCTGGAGATCCTGCGATCCGGCCCTGTTCTCCGGCCCGTAGCGTTTGCACTGGACGACCAGGCGGCGTCCGTCCGGGGTCGTGGCCAGAACGTCGGCCCCCAGGTCCCCCGCTCCGCCCACCACCTCGGCGTCCCCGCAGCCGTCGCGGCGGCAGAGTTCGGCCACCGCCTCCTCGAAGGCGTCCGGGTCGAGGGCCGCGTAATTGACCGGGCCGGCGCCCCTGGACGGCCCCCAGGCCCTCTTCTCCTCCCCGGGGCCCTCCTCCGCACGGGCGGCTTCGGCCGCGTCCAGCTCCGCCAGGCCGGCGTCGACGATCCCGTACGCCGCGTCGGTGACGGCCGCCGCGACCCTCCGGGCCCGACGGCGGCGGCGCAGCACGACGAGGGCGACGGCCACCGGCAGGAGCAGGAGCACGGCGGCGAGGGGCCGGTGCCCGACGCTGCGCCACACGGCCCGCAGCGCCGTGCCGCCGCCTACGAGGAGCAGGGCGATCAGGGCGAAGCCCAGGGCGGTGCGGCGGAGGTCGAAACCGGCTCGACGCTTGCGGGCTTCCCGTCCGCGGGTCGGTATCGGCATCGGTTCCCACCCCTGTTCTCCGGTCTTCTCCAAGATCACTTGTTCGTCTGCCCCGAGTCGGCCGTTCGACGCGTCCGGTCCGCGCCGCGGGGCACGGGGCGGCCGAAATCCGTTGGTCGCCCGGGGGGCGGGCGTGCTGAGGTGCGCGCATGCGAACCACGGAGATACGCGCCCTGTTCGACCACGAGATGCGGGAGCACGCCCGCCCCGACGGGCCCGGCGTCCGCGTCGAGCGCACCGGCCCCCTCGTGCGCCAGGTGGGCGGCCCGAACGACTGGAACGGGGTCGTGTGGTCGGCCCCCGAGCTGGACGCCGACGGGGCGAACGCGGCGATCTCGGCCCAGATCGAGCACTACACCGCCCTGGGCCACGGAGAGTTCGAGTGGAAGCTGTACGCCCATGACCGGCCGGCCGATCTGGGCGACCGGCTGCGGGCCGCCGGCTTCGTGCCGCACCCGCCGGAGACCCTGCTCGTCGCGTCCGTCCGGGCCCTGACCGCCGCCACGGGAGCGGTGGAGCTGCCCGCGGGCGTGCGACTGCGCCGGGTGAACGACGCCGCGGGGGCCGAGCTGATGGCGCTGGTCCACGAGCGGGCGTTCGGCACGGACGCGAGCCGGCTGCGCCATCAGGTGCTGGCACGGCTGGAGCAGGCGCCGGACGACTTCGCGGCGGTGGTGGCGCTGGCCGACGGGGAGCCGGTCAGCGCGGCCCGGATGGAGCTGTGGCCGGGCACGGGCTTCGCCGGGCTCTGGGGCGGCGGCACGGTGGCCGCCTGGCGGGGCCGGGGGCTCTACCGCGCCCTGGTGGCGCACCGCGCCGCGATCGCGGCCGAACGCGGCTACCGGTATCTCCAGGTCGACGCGACGGGCCTCTCCGCCCCGATCCTGGCCCGGCTCGGTTTCACAGCGATCAGCACGACGACTCCGTACGTGTACCGCTCTGCCCGGTGACCGCACCACCAACAAGACAGAAGCACACATAAGACCCATCGTGATGCTCATGCGTGCCCACGAGATGACAAGTGAGAGAAATTGTTGGCACTCGGTGCCTTGTCAGGTGTCACGGAGTGCCATACGTTGAAGGTGTCCGGGCGGTCGGCGTGCTGAGACCTCACACGTACGCCGACTGTCCCCGCAACCACCGTGCTGCGCGCCCGGACGCCTGCGTCACAGGCACCCTTCTGCTCCACCGAGCAAGCCCCGCATCACCCGCCGAACCGACGGCAACACCTCCACACCGCACACTTCCTGCTCCGCAGGGCCCCTCAAGCGTTCCCTCGACGCCGCATCACCGGAGGCAACACCGTGAAGGAAATCCTGGACGCGATCCAATCGCGGACCGAAGCGAAGGGCGGCTCCGCCGCGGCCACCGCCGCGGACTTCGCGGCCCTGCCCCTCCCCGAGTCCTATCGCGCGGTCACCGTGCACAAGGACGAGACGGAGATGTTCGCGGGCCTCGAAACCCGTGACAAGGACCCCCGCAAGTCGATCCACCTGGACGACGTCCCGGTCCCCGAACTGGGCCCCGGCGAGGCCCTGGTCGCCGTCATGGCCAGTTCGGTGAACTACAACTCCGTCTGGACCTCGATCTTCGAGCCGGTGTCCACGTTCAGCTTCCTGGAGCGCTACGGCAGGCTCAGCGAGCTGACCAAGCGCCACGACCTGCCCTACCACATCATCGGCTCCGACCTGGCGGGCGTCGTCCTGCGCACCGGCCCCGGCGTGAACGCCTGGAACCCGGGCGACGAGGTCGTCGCGCACTGCCTGTCCGTCGAGCTGGAGTCCTCCGACGGGCACAACGACACGATGCTCGACCCCGAGCAGCGGATCTGGGGCTTCGAGACGAACTTCGGCGGACTCGCCGAGATCGCGCTCGTCAAGTCCAACCAGCTCATGCCCAAGCCCCAGCACCTGAGCTGGGAGGAGGCCGCGGCTCCGGGCCTGGTCAACTCCACCGCGTACCGCCAGCTCGTCTCGCGCAACGGCGCGGGCATGAAGCAGGGCGACAACGTGCTGATCTGGGGCGCCAGCGGCGGGCTCGGCTCCTACGCCACCCAGTTCGCGCTGGCCGGCGGCGCCAACCCGATCTGCGTGGTCTCCAGTCCGGAGAAGGCCGACATCTGCCGCGCCATGGGCGCGGACGCGGTGATCGACCGCAACGCCGAGGGCTACAGGTTCTGGAAGGACGAGCACACCCAGGACCCCAAGGAGTGGAAGCGGCTCGGCAAGCGCATCCGCGAGCTGACCGGCGGCGAGGACGTGGACATCGTCTTCGAGCACCCCGGCCGCGAGACCTTCGGCGCGAGCGTCTACGTCACCCGCAAGGGCGGCACCATCGTCACCTGCGCCTCCACCTCGGGATACAACCACGAGTACGACAACCGCTACCTGTGGATGTCGCTCAAGCGGATCATCGGCTCCCACTTCGCCAACTACCGCGAGGCATGGGAGGCGAACCGGCTGATCGCCAAGGGCAGGATCCACCCGACCCTCTCCAAGGTCTACTCCCTCCAGGACACCGGTCAGGCCGCGTACGACGTCCACCGCAACCTGCACCAGGGCAAGGTCGGCGTCCTGGCGCTGGCCCCCCGTGAGGGCATGGGCGTGCGCGACCAGGAACTGCGCGAACAGCACATCGACGCCATCAACCGCTTCCGCGACGTCTGAGGTTCCGCGATGAACGAACGTCAGAAGGACCGGCCCTGGCTCATGCGGACGTACGCCGGCCACTCGACCGCCGAAGCGTCCAACGAGCTGTACCGCCGCAACCTCGCCAAGGGCCAGACGGGTCTGTCGGTCGCCTTCGATCTGCCGACGCAGACCGGGTACGACCCCGACCACATCCTCGCCCGCGGCGAGGTGGGCCGCGTCGGCGTTCCCGTCTCGCACCTCGGTGACATGCGCCGGCTGTTCCAGGACATCCCCCTGGAGCAGATGAACACCTCGATGACGATCAACGCGACCGCCATGTGGCTCCTGGCGCTCTACCAGGTGGTCGCGGAGGAGCAGGGGGCCGACCCCACCAGGCTCCAGGGGACCACGCAGAACGACATCGTGAAGGAGTACCTCTCGCGCGGGACGCATGTGTTCCCGCCGGTGCCCTCGCTGCGGCTGACCACCGACATGATCACGTACACGGTCAACCGCATCCCCAAGTGGAACCCGATCAACATCTGCAGCTACCACCTCCAGGAGGCGGGGGCCACCCCGGTCCAGGAGATCGCGTACGCCATGTCGACCGCCGTCGCGGTGCTCGACGCGGTCCGCGACTCGGGCCAGGTGCCCCGGGAGAAGTTCGGCGACGTGGTCGCCCGGATCTCGTTCTTCGTGAACGCGGGCGTCCGCTTCGTCGAGGAGATGTGCAAGATGCGGGCCTTCGGCCGCATCTGGGACCAGGTCACCCGGGAGCGCTACGGCGTCGAGAACCCCAAGCAGCGGCGGTTCCGCTACGGCGTCCAGGTCAACTCCCTGGGCCTGACAGAGGCGCAGCCGGAGAACAACGTCCAGCGCATCGTCCTGGAGATGCTGGCCGTCACCCTGTCCAAGGACGCCCGCGCCCGCGCGGTGCAGCTGCCCGCGTGGAACGAGGCGCTGGGGCTGCCCCGCCCCTGGGACCAGCAGTGGTCGCTGCGCATCCAGCAGGTGCTGGCGCACGAGAGCGATCTGTTGGAGTACGAGGACCTCTTCGCCGGCTCGCACGTCGTCGAGGCCAAGGTCGCCGCCCTGGTCGAGGAGTCGCTGGCGGAGATGGAGCGGATCGAGCGGATGGGCGGCGCGATGGCCGCCGTCGAGTCCGGCTATCTGAAGTCCGAGCTGGTCTCCTCGCACGCCGCGCGGCGGGCCCGGATCGAATCGGGCGAGGAGAAGATCGTCGGCGTCAACGTCTACGAGAGCACCGAGCCCAGCCCGCTCACCGCGGACCTGGACGGCGCGATCATGACGGTCGATCCCGAGAACGAGGCACGGGTCGTCGCCGCGCTGCACGAGTGGCGGGACAACCGCGACGAGGCCCGCGCCACCGAGGCGCTGGCAGCGCTGAAGAAGACCGCGGCGGGCGCCGGCAACCTGATGGAGGCCACCGTCGAGTGCGCCCGCGCCGGCGTCACCACCGGCGAGTGGTCCTGGGCGCTGCGGGACGTCTTCGGCGAGTTCCGCGCGCCCACCGGGGTCTCCTCGGCGCCGGTGGCGGTCACCGCGGAGGCGGGCACCCCGCTGGCGCTGGTCCGCGAGAAGGTCGCCCGTACCGCGGCGGACCTCGGGGCGGGGCGGCTGCGCCTGCTGGTCGGCAAGCCGGGCCTGGACGGGCACTCCAACGGCGCGGAGCAGATCGCCGTACGGGCCAGGGACGCCGGCTTCGAGGTGGTCTACCAGGGCATCCGGCTGACCCCCGAGCAGATCACCGACGCGGCGGTCGCCGAGGACGTGCACTGCGTGGGCCTGTCGATCCTGTCCGGTTCGCACGCGGAGCTGGTGCCCGACGTGCTGCACCGGTTGCGCGAGGCCGGGGCCCCGGACATCCCGGTGATCGCCGGCGGCATCATCCCGCCGGCCGACGCCGCCGCACTGATCGAAGCCGGAGTGGCCGCCGTCTTCACCCCGAAGGACTTCGGCATCACCGAGATCATCGGCCGTATCGTCGACGAGATCCGGAAAGCGAACACGCTCGACCCTCTGGAGGTCCCCGCATGACCACGCCCACCCCGTCCGTGAACCGGCTGCGGCCCCGTCGCTCGTGCCTGGCCGTGCCGGGCTCCAACCCGCGCTTCCTGGAGAAGGCCCAGGGCCTCCCGGCCGACCAGGTCTTCCTGGACCTGGAGGACGCCTGCGCGCCGCTCGCCAAGGAGGGCGCCCGCCACACCATCGTGGACGCGCTGAACAACGGTGACTGGAGCGGCAAGACCCGGGTCGTGCGGGTCAACGACTGGACGACGCACTGGACGTACCGGGACGTCATCACGGTCGTCGAGGGCGCGGGGCCCAACCTCGACTGCATCATGCTGCCGAAGGTCCAGGACGCCCAGCAGGTCGTGGCCCTGGACCTGCTGCTGACCCAGATCGAGAAGACGATGGGCTTCGAGGCCGGGAGGATCGGCATCGAGGCGCAGATCGAGAACGCCAAGGGCCTGGTGAACATCGACGACATCGCCGCCGCCTCGCCCCGGCTGGAGACGCTGATCTTCGGCCCGGCCGACTTCATGGCCTCGATCAACATGAAGACCCTGGTGGTCGGACAGCAGCCGCCCGGCTACCCGGCGGACGCCTACCACTACATCCTGATGCGCATCCTGATGGCGGCCCGCGCCCACGACCTCCAGGCGATCGACGGCCCGTTCCTCCAGATCCGCGACGTGGACGCCTACCGCGAGGTGGCCGGCCGCGCCGCCGCCCTCGGCTTCGACGGCAAGTGGGTGCTGCACCCCGGCCAGGTCGACGCGGCCAACGAGGTGTTCTCGCCCTCCCAGGAGGACTACGACCACGCCGAGCTGATCCTCGACGCCTACGACTGGTGCACCTCGGAGGAGGGCGGCAGGAAGGGCTCCGCGATGCTCGGCGACGAGATGATCGACGAGGCCAGCCGCAAGATGGCCCTGGTGATCGCGGGCAAGGGGCGGGCCGCCGGCATGCGGCGCACATCCAAGTTCGAAGCCCCGGAGGCCTGACCATGCAGTTCGGACGCACATACGAGGAGTTCGAGGTCGGCGCCGTCTACAAGCACTGGCCGGGAAAGACGGTCACGGAATACGACGACCACCTCTTCTGCCTGCTGACCATGAACCACCACCCGCTGCACATGGACAGCAACTACGCCGAGAGCACGACCGACTTCGGCAGGAACGTGGTCGTCGGCAACTACGTCTACTCGCTGCTGCTGGGCATGTCGGTGCCGGACGTCTCCGGGAAGGCCATCGCCAACCTGGAGGTCGAGTCGCTCAAGCACATCGCGCCGACCTTCCACGGCGACACGATCTACGGCGAGACGACCGTGCTGGACAAGACGCCGTCGAAGTCCAAGCACGACCGCGGCATCGTGTACGTCGAGACCAGGGGTTACAAGCAGGACGGCACCGTGGTCTGCGTGTTCCGCCGCAAGGTGATGGTCCCCACCGCGACGTACGTCCAGGAGCGCGGCGGCGAGCAGCCCGGCCGCCCGACCCCTTCCAATTAGCCGTGTGAAGCCTTAAGGCCATCCGCGTGAAGCCACAGGAGAAGCAGCCATGACGCGACTCGCCCAGACCGCCGGTCTGAACGACATCCAGCGGGAGATCCTCGCCACGGTACGGGACTTCGTCGACAAGGAGATCATCCCGGTCGCGACCGGGCTGGAGCACCGCGACGAGTACCCCACGGAGATCGTCGAGGGGCTCAAGGAGCTCGGCCTGTTCGGGCTGATGATCCCGGAGGAGTACGGGGGCCTGGGCGAGTCACTGCTCACCTACGCCCTGTGCGTGGAGGAGATCGCCCGGGGCTGGATGAGCGTGTCGGGCATCATCAACACGCACTTCATCGTGGCCTACATGCTCAAGCAGCACGGCACGCAGGAACAGAAGGACACGTTCCTGCCGCGGATGGCGCTCGGCGAGGTGCGGGGGGCGTTCTCGATGTCCGAGCCGGCGCTCGGCTCCGACGTCTCGGCGATCGCGTCGAAGGGCGTGAAGGACGGCGAGGAGTACGTGCTCAACGGCCAGAAGATGTGGCTGACGAACGGCGGCACGTCCACGCTGGTGGCCGTTCTGTGCCGAAGTGACGAACGACACCCCGAGGGCACGGCGCCGCACAAGTCCATGACGACCTTCCTGGTGGAGAAGGAGCCGGGATTCGGAGAGGTCCGGCCGGGTCTGACCATCCCCGGGAAGATCGACAAGATGGGCTACAAGGGCGTCGACACGACCGAGCTCATCATGGACGACCTGCGTATTCCGGCCAATCGCGTCCTCGGGGGCACGACCGGCCGGGGCTTTTACCAAATGATGGACGGTGTCGAGGTCGGCCGGGTGAATGTCGCGGCACGTGGTTGCGGTGTCGCGCAACGTGCGTTCGAGCTGGGCGTTTCCTATGCCCAGCAGCGCCACACCTTCGGCAAGCCGATCGCCCAGCACCAGGCGATCCAGTTCAAACTGGCCGAAATGGCCACCAAGGTCGAAGCCGCTCATGCGATGATGGTCAATGCGGCACGCAAAAAGGACTCCGGGGAACGAAACGACCTGGAGGCAGGGATGGCGAAGTACCTCGCCTCCGAGTACTGCAAGGAAGTCGTCGAGGACGCCTTCCGCATCCACGGCGGTTACGGCTTCTCCAAGGAGTACGAGATCGAGCGCCTCTACCGCGAGGCCCCGATGCTGCTGATCGGCGAGGGTACCGCCGAGATCCAGAAAATGATCATTGGCCGACGCCTCCTGGAGGAGTACCGATTCCAGGGCTGATTGTCCCCTTTGAGGTGATTTGGTGGCGAAGAACATCACACCGAGTCATCCTCGGCGGGTGCCTTTCAGCAGTCCGACTCGGCTGCTGGCTTGCCCAGTTGCGCCCGGCAACCGATAGCATCGCCGGAAAGCCGCCGTCCCCCGTTGCCAGCGCGGCATCATCCGCTACGAAGGTCATCCATGCCCGACAGCCCTATCTCTGCATCCCGCGGCGGCGTCCGCATCGCCCGCGGAGCATCGCCGTGGCTCCTGCCGACCGTCGCCACCGCCGCCCTCAGCCTGGCCCGCGCCCGCACGTCGGGGCGCTGGGCGGCCGTGGCCGTGCCCACCACCGCGCTCGCGGCGGGCATGCTCTGGTTCTTCCGCGACCCCGAGCGCGAGATCACAGACGGCCGGATCATCTCCCCGGCCGACGGTGTGGTGCAGAGCATCATGCCGTGGAAGGACGGGCGCACCCGCGTCGCGATCTTCATGAGCCCGCTCAACGTCCACGTGAACCGCGCACCGCTGGCGGGCACCGTGACGTCGGTCGAGCACATCCCGGGCGGGTTCGTTCCGGCGTTCAACAAGGAGAGCGAGAACAACGAGCGCGTCGTCTGGCACTTCGACACCGAGCTCGGCGACATCGAGATGGTGCAGATCGCGGGAGCGGTCGCCCGTCGGATCGTTCCGTACCTCCCCGAGGGCACGAAGGTCGAGCAGGGCGAGCGCATCGGCCTGATCCGCTTCGGCTCGCGTGTGGACATCTACCTTCCGGAAGGTATCGATGTCGCGGTCGAGGTCGGCCAGGCCACCACCGCGGGGGTGACTCGAATTGACCGTGATTGATCCTGATACACAGGCCGGCTGGGTACCGGAGGGCGAAGAGGACGTCGACGCCGACGGAACCGAGGACATGCCGCTGTCGATGCGGCTGTCGATAGCGGACACGCTCACCCTCGGTAACGCGACGTGCGGGTTCATGGCGGTGTACTTCACCACCACGGGCATCCTCATCCCGCACCTCACGGGCAGCGAGGAGACGGGCATGGCCCGCCACTCGGCGGCCACCGCCGTGATCCTCATGCTGATGGCGGCGATCTTCGACCTCTTCGACGGGCTCGTGGCGCGCAAGCTCCGCTCCTCCCCGATGGGCGCGGAGCTGGACAACCTCTCCGACCTCATCAGCTTCGGGCTCGCGCCCGCCTACTTCGTGCTCGTCTACGGCATGGTCGCGGACGACGCGCATCAGCGGGTCTCTGCGCTGGCGGCGATCGTGGTCCTGCTGGCGGTCGTGCTCAGACTCGCCCGATTCTCCTGCGTGACCTTGAAGGACGGCATGTTCCAGGGCATGCCGAGCCCCTTCGGCGCGCTGACGGTCGTTTCGATCGTGCTCCTGGAGCTGCCCTTCCCGCCCACCCTGCTGGCGATCATCGGGGTCGCCTGGCTCATGGTCAGCCGGGTCGAGTACCCCAAACCCCGCGGCATCCTGGCCGTGGCGATGCTCAGCTGGATCGTGGCCGCGATGGGCCTGCTCGCCGCCTGGGCGTTCGACGCCCCCGGCGGTCAGCTGCTGCTCCAGACGGGCTGCGCCCTCCAGGTCGTGCTCGGCGCGGTGATCCCGCTCTTCGCCACGGCGCGACGGGTCAACACGTTCCGTGACAACCGGCGCGAGGCGCGGGCGGCACAGCTGCCGTAGCGGCGGGTACGGAAGACAGGGCGAGGGCCCGGATGCTCCCCGGCATCCGGGCCCTCGTGCGTGTGGGGCGGGTCAGGGCCGGGCCGTGAAGGACTCGGCCGCCGGGGAGACCTCAGCGGGCCGGACCACCCTCAGCCCGCCGGCCGCCTCGGCGTCCGGCTTCATGATGACGCTCTGCCGGGTGGTCGGCGCCTTCGGGTCCGAGAAGTCGTGCGAGACCCCGAACTCGCTCCCGTACTCCTTGATCTTCAGGAGCGCCCTGTCGATGCCCTCGCGGGTGAGGTCCTTGTCCTCGCACGCGAGCGACAGCGCCTCGCCGTAGACGGAGGCGGCGGTGTGGCCCGCGACGACGCCGTTGTCGAGCACGTCCTTCGGGTACTGGGCGGCGTACTCCTTCGCGAGCTTGGCCGGACCGTCGCCCGGGTCGCCGATGGGCAGTGTGGAGGCGGCGACGTAGTAGTTCTTGAGCAGGGCGGGGCCCGCCTGGGTCTTCAGCAGCTGCGGAGCGAAGGCCGAGTTGTTGCCGATGACGGGAACGTCGAAGCCCGTGGCCGCCGCGACGCCGACGAGCGAGGCCGCCTGGCGCGGGCCCGCGCTGACGATCACGGCCTTGACCCCGGCCTGCTTGAGGGCGGCGACCTGGGCCGTCATGTCGTTGTCGGTGGGCTTGATCTTCTGTTCCACGACGGTCAGGCCGGCCTCCTTCGCGGCGTGCTCGGAGCCGGCCAGCGCGTTCTCGCCGTAGTCGCCCTCGAAGTACACGTGGCCGATCCTGTCCCCCTCGGCGATGTGCTTCTCGGCGAGCAGGTAGTCGATCATGTTGATCGTCTCGACGTCGTAGGTGGCGCCGATGACCCGGATGTACGGGGAGCCCAGCAGATTCGCCGACCAGGCCTGCGGCAGCACCAGACCCTTGTCCCGCCCGTCGATGCGCTGCTCGACGGCGGCGACGAAGGGGGAGCCGATGAACTGGGCGAAGCCCACCACCTTCGGTTCCAGCTCGGTGTACGCGGCGATGGCCTTCTGCGGGTCGTACCCGTGGTCGCGGACCGTCAGCTCGATGGTGCGGCCGCAGATGCCGCCCTCCTCGTTCGTCTCCTTCACCCACAGGCGCTGGGACTGGGTGACGCTCTTGCCCAGCGAGGCGTAGACGCCGGTCATGTCGGTCAGCACGCCGAGAGAGATCGTCGAGGAGGTGACCCCCGGACCCGTCTTCATCCCGTTCGCGTCCTGCTCGTCCGCCTTCCCGTCGGTGGCCTTGCCGCTGCACCCGACGAGGGTGACGGCGAGGGCCGCGACCGCGGCCGTGAGCACTCTCGTTCTCATTTCTTCTCCCCTGGTTTCTTCGAGGCCGCCGGACCGGCCGCGCGCGTGGCGCCGAGGCGTGTGAGGCCGCCGGGCAGGAACAGGACCACCGCGACGACCGCGGCGCCGTACAGATAGCGGGACGCCTCACCGGGCGCCAGCCCGCCCGTGCCGGGGGCGGAGACGAGCGGGAGGGAGTCGCTGTAATAAGTGAGGGCCTGCGGGAGCAGGGAGACGAAGGCGGCGCCGATCACCGCCCCCGCGACACTGCCCAGCCCGCCGATGACGATCATGGCGAGGTATTCGAGGGACAGGATCATGCCGAAGTACTCGGGCACGGTCCGCTGGAAGACCAGGGCGAGCAGAACGCCCGCGAGGCCCGCGTACATCGAGGACAGGACGAAGACGCCGGCCCGGTAGCGGGCCACCGGCACCCCCATCACCCCGGCCGCGATCCGGTGGTCGCGGATGGCGTTCATCGCCCGGCCCGGCCGGCCGCGCAGCACCCCGCGGGCGAACAGCGCGCTGAGCAGGAGCGCGAGCAGCGCCACGTACCAGAGCTTCTCCGAGGCCCCGAACGGCACGGCGGCGACGACGAGTTCGCTGTCGTCGAAGGTGAAGCCGAAAAGCGAGAGCGGCGGCACGGGACGGCCGTTGTACCCGCCGGTGAGGGAGCCGGCGTTGAACAGGACATGCTGGCCGATGAAGATCAGCGCGAGGGTCGCGATGCCGAGGTACGCACCGCGCAACCTGCCCGCGATGGGGCTGAACAGCCCGCCCGCGGCTCCGGCGAGGAGTACCGCGAGGATCGCGGCCAGCCAGGTGGGGAGGCCGAGGCCGGTGATCGCGTGCCCGTTCTCCGTGCTGCTCTCCCCCGCAAGGACGCAGTAGCCGTACGCGCCCACCGCGAGAAAGAACGCGTGGCCCATGGAGAGTTGTCCGGTGGCCCCGGTGAGCATGTTGAGCCCGATGGCGCCGATCGCCGCCGCCATCGCGAACAGCCCCGCCTGGAGCCAGAAGCGGTCCAGGTAGAACGGCAGGACGAGGAGCAGGACGGAGCCGACGAGGACGGCGTACGTGCGGGGTCGGCGCAACCGGTCGGTGACGCTCCCCGCTCCCGTGGGCACGGCGGCGGGCTCGGCGGCCCTTGCGGACGCTTGGACGGTGGTGTCAGACACGGGCGAGCTCCTTCGTGCCGAAGAGTCCCGCCGGCCGGATGAGCAGGACGGCCACCATCACCAGGTAGGGCGCCAGGTCGCCGATGCCCCGGCCGAGGAAGGACAGGTCGCTCTGGTAGCCGGTGGCGAGCGCCTCGGTGACGCCGACGATGAGCCCGCCGGCGAGCGCCCCGGTGGTGGAGTCGAGGCCGCCGAGGATCGCGGCGGGGAACGCCTTGAGCGCGGCGAGCGAGGTGGCGCGTTCCAGGCCGGGGGTCGGGAACACGGTGAGGAAGAGGGCGGCGACGGCCGCGAGGGCTCCGGCGACCGCCCAGGCGGCGAGCGAGACCCGGCCGAGCCTGACGCCCATGAGCGCCGCGGTCTGCGGGTTCTCCGCGGCTGCGCGCATCGACACACCCCACGAGGTGTAGCGGAAGGCGAGCAGGAAGACCGTGATGAGCAGGCCGGCCGCGATGAACGCGGCGATACGGGTCTGGGCGAGGGTGATCCCGCCCACGGAGACCACCTCGTTGCCCCAGGGGTCGCCGAGGGCGAGCACGTCCGTGCCCATCCTGCGGGTGAGTTCGGTGATCAGGAGGATGTCGACGCCGATGGTGACGATGGCCAGGACACTGTGGTCACTGCCCCGGTAGCGACGCATCACGAAGAACTCGATGGCGGCCCCGACGGTGGCGGCACCCGCGATCCCGACGAGCAGCGCGGGCCAGAACCCGATGTCGTCGTGGAGGACGGCGGTGACGTATCCGCCCGCCAGGAGCAGGGAGGCATGGGCGAAGTTGACGACCTCTGTGGCTTTGAAGATGACGACGAAACCGAGTGCGATCAGGGCGTAGACCGAGCCGATCGACAGGCCGCCCAGGAGGAGTTCGACGAACGTGGTCATTGAGGTGCTCCCAAGTAGGCCTGGACGACGGCCGGGTCGTTCTGGACCTCGGCGGGGGCGCCGCCGGCGATCCGCCGTCCGAAGTCGAGTACGGTCACCGCGTCCGCGAGCCGCATCACCACTCCCATGTCGTGCTCGACCAGCACGATGGAGATGCCGAGGCTGTCCCGCACGTCCCTGACGACGGCTGCGGTGCGGCGGCGTTCGTCGGCGGTCATCCCGGCGATCGGCTCGTCCAGCAGCAGGACCTGTGGCTCCATGCACAGCGCCCGGCCGAGCTCGACGAGCTTCTGCTGTCCGTACGGCAGCGAGCCGGCCGGACGTTCCAGCATCCCGCCCAGGCCGATGAAGTCAGCGATCTCCCGCACCCGCTCGCGGTGGCGCCGCTCCTCGCGTGCGGCCGACGGCAGCCGCAGCCCGGTGGCGACGAACCCGGAGCGGGTCAGCCGGTGGCGGCCGAGCAAAAGGCTGTCGGCGACGGTCGCGTGCGGCGGGAGCGCCAGGTTCTGGAAGGTGCGGGCGACGCCGAGGCCTGCGATGGCGTGCGGCGGGAGGCCGGTGAGCTCCCTCTCCCCGAGGCGGACGTGTCCGGAGGTGGCGCGGTAGACGCCGGAGAGCACGTTGAAGCAGGTGGACTTGCCCGCGCCGTTGGGTCCGATCACGGCGTGCACACTGCCGGGTTCCACGGTGAAGGAGACGCCGTCCAGGGCGGTGAGCCCGGCGAAGCGTACGGTGACGTCGCGCACCGCGAGGGCGGCCGGGGTGGTGGCGGCTCTCACGCGGACCACCTGCTCAGGGTGGGCCGGCTCCGGGTCGCCGGGCCGTCGTCCGCCGCCGTGTGCTCGTCGACGACGCCGAGATAGCGGCGGCGCACCTCGTCGGACGCGGCGAGTTCGTCGGCGGGGCCGGACAGCCCGACCTCCCCGACGTCCAGGACGTACGCCGTGGAGGCCAGGCGCAGGGCGATGGCCGCGTTCTGCTCGACGAGCATGACGGAGGTGCCGCTCGCGTTGATCTCCTGCACGGTCTCGGCGATCCTGGCCGCCATCAGCGGGGCGAGGCCGAGCGAGGGTTCGTCCAGCAGGAGCAGCCGGGGCCCGGCCATCAGGGCCCGGCCCATGGCCAGCATCTGCTGCTCCCCGCCGGACAGCAGCCCGGCCCGCTGGTGCGCGCGGTCGGCGAGCACCGGGAACAGCTCGTGCACCCGGGCCAGCGCGGCGCTCGTCCGCCCGCGTCCGCCGCGGGCTCCCAGCGCGCCCGCCCGCAGGTTGTCGGCCACCGTCATCCGGGCGAAGACCTGCCGGCCCTCGGGCACCTGGACCACTCCGGCGGCCACCACCTGGGCGGGCCGCAGCCCCTCCAGGTTGTGTCCGTCGAACCGGATCGTGCCGGTGCCCGTCCCGCGGTGGAAGCCGAGGGTCCGCGACACGGCCCGCAGCAGTGTGGTCTTGCCCGCGCCGTTGCCGCCGAGTACGGCGGTGATCGCGCCGTCCGGCACATCGACGGAGATGTCGCGCAGCGCCCGGACCGGACCGTAGCCGACGGACAGCGCGCGGATCTCTAGCGTTGCCATGCGTCCTCCTCCTTCCGCCTTGTCGTGTCGTGTCGTGCTCAGAGGTGTGGGGTGTGGCGTCGTGTGGGGCCACAGACCAGCACCGGACGGGGCGCGCGTCCACGGCGCGGGGCGGACTCGATGCGGGTGACCAGCGAACGAGGGGCCCCGTTGTGCACGTGCACAGGTCCTGGGACGGCCGGATGCCCGCCCGTGCCGCCGGTGGCATCCTCATCGGTCACCAGGAGCGCCCGGAGGCGGGAACGGAGCGGCGGATGCGGCGTGGGACGCGGTACGAGACCCTGCTCGGCCCGTTGCTGGACGGCCGGGGCCGCCTGGATCTGGCGCAGCGAGCGGCGCGGGTGCTCGGGCTGCCCGAACGGGGGCGTTACGCCGTGGTGGTGCTGGGCGCGCCCGCGCCGGAGGCGGCCGCGGCGGCGGGCCCCGACCCGGACGGGGCGCGGTGGTGCTGGTGCGGCGAGGACGCGCCGGGCGGGGGCGGCCGGGTCGCGGGGCGGCCGGGCGTGGAGGTCGCCGTGGTGCTGCTGGGGGCTTCGGGCCCGGCGGCCGCCGCGGCACGGCTCGGGGCGCTGGGCGCGGGGCCGGGGGGTGTCAGCCCGGTGGTGGGCTCGCTGGCGGAGCTGGGCACCGCGCGGCGGCTCGCCGGTACGGCGCTGCTGACCTGCCCACCGGGGTCGCGGGAGGTCGTGACGCTGGACGAACGGCTGCCGACGGCTCTGCTGGTGAGCCGGCCGGAGCTGTCCGCGCGGCTCCTCGCGGAGGTCTTCGGCCCGCTGCTGGCCCTGGCTCCCGCTGAGCGCGCGCTGCTGGTGGGCACGCTGGAGGCGTGGCTGGAGTGCGGGGGTTCTGTGGGGCGGGCCTCGGCGCGGTTGCGGTGTCACCGCAACACGGTGTTCAACCGGCTGCGGCGGTTGGAGGGCCTGACCGAGCGGTCGCTGTCACGGCCGCGCGAGCTGGTCGACCTGGTGCTGGCGCTGGACGCCCTGCATCTGTCGTCCGCGCCGCGGTGAGGCGCGGGGGCGAGCGGTTCGGAGCGCGGGGCGGCGCGCTCGCGTCGACCGCGCGGAGCCGGGGGAGGCGGCCGGTCGGCCCCTCCCCCGCGCCCGCGTCAGCTCAGGAAGTCCCGGGCGATGGACTGGGCCGCCCGTTCCAGCAGCGGTCCCGCCTGGGCCATGGACACGGCCGGGTCCGGTTCCAGCTCTGCCAGGGCGTAGGCGCGCCCGATGCCGGCCGCTGCCAGCGCTTCGGGGGACAGCGCCAGCCGCCCGCAGACCGCGACGACGTCGACCCCGGCCGCACGGGCGGCGGCGGCGACCCCGGCCGGGGCCTTCCCGTGCAGGGTCTGGGCGTCGAGCGAGCCCTCACCGGTGACGACGAGTGTCGCGCGGGCGAGCGCGGGGGCGAACCCGAGCACGTCGAGCATCACCTCGATGCCGGGCCGGAAACGGGCTCCGAGGGCGACGAGGGCCCCGTAGCCGATGCCGCCGGCCGCGCCCGCCCCGGGCAGGGCGGCCGCCCCGGGTCCCAGGACGGAGGCGTAGTGCGTCAGGGCCGCGTCGAGGACCGCGATGTCCTCCTCGCTCGCGCCCTTCTGACGTCCGTACACCTCGGGGGCGCCCTGGGGCCCGGTGAGCGGGTTGTCCACGTCGCTGGCGAGGATCAGGTCGACGTCCGCGAGGCGCGGGTCGAGGCCGGACAGGTCGGCCTCGGCCAGCTCGGCGAGAGGCCCGCCGCCGGGGCCGACGGGTTGGCCGTCCGCGTCCAGGAAGCGCGCCCCGAGGGCGGCGAGCATGCCCGCGCCGCCGTCCGTGGTGGCACTGCCGCCCACCCCGAACACGATCGTCCTCGCCCCCGCGTCCAGGGCGGCCCGCAGCAGTTCGCCGGAGCCGTACGTGGTGGCGGTGAGCGGGGCGAACACCCCGGGCGGCAGGTGCTGGAGGCCTGAGGCCTCGGCCATCTCCACCACGGCGGTGTCCCCGCGCAGCGCGTACGCGGCCGTCACCGGGTCCCCCAGCGGTCCCGTCACCCGAGCCTCGTGGCGTGCGAATCCGGCGGCCACCGCCGCCGCGACCGTGCCGTCGCCGCCGTCCGCCACCGGCAGGGTCTCCACCCGCAGGCCGGGGACGACGCACCGGAGCCCGGCCGCCACCCGCTCCGCGACCTGTACGGCCGTGAGCGAGCCCTTGAACTTGTCCGCCGCGACGAGCACGCGGGCGGTCTCCACATCTGCTCCGTCCGTCACCTTGCATCCCTTGCTTTCGAACAGGCAGTCGCGCCGCCCCGACCCTATCCGCACGACCCCTGATCTGCCCATGGCCGTCCACGACCCGGCAGAGGGGGCCGCACTACGCTGTCCGCCATGACCTCTGCCGACACCGACTACGCCGCGTACATCGCCGGGCTGCCCCGGGTCCTGGCCGCCGCCGCGTCGCTCCTGAGGGACGCCGACGGCCGGGTCCTCCTCGTCGAGCCGAACTACCGCGAGGGCTGGGCGCTGCCCGGTGGGACCGTGGAGTCCGACACGGGCGAGGGGCCCCGGCAGGCGGCACGGCGCGAGACGGCGGAGGAGACCGGGCTCGACGTGGCTCCCGGCCGGCTGCTCGCCGTCGACTGGGCGCGGGGGGAGGGCCGCCCGCCGATCGTGGCGTACCTCTACGACGGCGGCGTGCTCACCACCGCCCAGCTGGCCGCGATCCGGCTCCAGGAGGAGGAGCTCCTGTCGTGGAAGCTGGTGGACCCCGCAGAGCTGCCGGCCCACCTGCTGGGCCCGCTCGGGCTGCGGGTGAGTGCCGCGCTCGCGGTCCTCGCCTCCGGAGGCGGGGCGGTGGAGCTGGAGAACGGCGAGCCCGTCGCGTGAGGCGGGGGCGAGCGGGGGCCGACGCGGCCGCCGTCCCGTCGCGCGGGCCGAACCCGCGCCGCCGGCGGCCGGGCCGACGGGTGGGCTCCCTGGCGTCAGCCCTGGTGGGTCTCGGGCTTGATCTCCACGTCCCGCACCGACGACTCCTCGCGCTCGGCGACCAGGGCCTCCGTGCGGTGGCCGCGCGCGATGTAGTCGCGCACCACGAGTTCGATGGCGTCCTGGGGGTTCCCGACGCCCGCGAGCACCATGACTTCGACGATGAGTTCAGCGTCCAGACTGACGGTCACCTTGGCCATGAGCGGACCCTACACCGCCGAATTGCGGTCGCGGACCGCGTTCCCGCATCCGTACGCTCCTGCCATGACTCTCGTCGCGATCCTCAGCGGGGCCGGCATCTCCACGGACTCCGGCATCCCCGACTACCGGGGGCCGAACGGGGTGTGGCGGAAGAATCCGGAGGCGGAGAAGCTCGTCACGTACGACTTCTACATGAGCGACCCGGAGATCCGCCGCCGCTCCTGGCAGCTGCGCCGCGCCGGCGCCGCCCGGCATGCCGAGCCGAACGCGGCCCATCGGGCGGTGGTCGAGCTGGAGCGGTCGGGCACCCCGGTCCGGGTGATCACGCAGAACGTCGACGGGTTGCACCAGCGGGCGGGACTGCCCGACCGCAAGGTGCTCGAACTCCACGGCACGGCCCTCGCGGTGGTCTGCACCCGGTGTCATGCACGGTCGTCGATGGCCGAGGCTTTGGAGCGCGTCGAGGCGGGCGAGCCGGACCCGGCGTGCGGGGTGTGCGGCGGGATTCTGAAGTCGGCGACGGTGATGTTCGGCGAACGGCTGGACCCGCGCGTGCTGGCAGACGCGATGGCGATCTCCAAGGCGTGCGAGGTGTTCGTGGCGGTCGGCACCACGCTCCAGGTGCAGCCCGCCGCGTCGCTCGCCGGCATCGCGGCCGAGCACGGGGCCCGGCTCATCGTGGTGAACGCGGAGCCGACCCCGTACGACGAACTCGCCGACGAGGTCGTCCGGGAACCGATCGGCACCTCGTTGCCGAAGCTGCTGGCGGGGTTGGCCGAGACCTGAACCGCGGCGGACGGCGTCAGCCCTCCAGGCCCGCGCGCACCCGGCGCGAGGGCTGGAAAACGTACAGATCCAGGATGTCCGGGGCGTCCGCGAGCCCGGGGCCGCCGGCCGACGCCCAGGCGACGATGTCCTGCTCGGCGTGCTCGTCGTTGACCAGGCCCAGCCAGACGGGGCGGCCTCCGGCGCGGCGCCCCTCTGCGGAGGGCTGGACGACGACGACGTTGCCCTGCTCGCAGGCGTCCAGGCAGTCGACCGCCCGCACGGTGGCGGCGCCCTCCAGTCCGGAGCGCAGCCGCGTCAGCTGTGCCGCGTGATCGACGCCCGGGATCTTCGCCGTGCCGCAGCAGCAGCCCCGGCAGACGCTGACGGTGGGCCGGGGCGTGCCCGGGGCGGGCGCGTCCTTGCGGGAGCGGCGGCTCATGGGGCACTTCCCGTCGCGAGGGGGCGTGGTCGCCCCCGGCGCCGGGCGATCACGGTGATCACCGGCGACTCTACCGAGGGCGCTCCGGCCTCGAACACCCGCGCCCCCGATCCGCCGACTGGGGTAGTGTTGACGGCTGCGAAGGGGAGTAGCCCCGCAAACCGGTCGTCGACATACTGGAGCCTGGCGGGTTCCCGGTGGCCGGGCTCGTGGAAGCTCACGGGCGGGCGAGACCTTCGGTCCTGTATGACACGCCCATGCCCTGTGGGCGTCGCCGTCATGCCGGGCCGAGCGGTCCTCCGAAAAGCCCGAGCGGCACTTCGCGGAAGGCCCGGGGCCCGGCTCGCACAGAAAGCCACCCGGAATGCACCTCGACCCCCTGGCGATCATCACCGCCTTCGGGCTGATCTTCCTCGCGGAGCTCCCCGACAAGACGATGTTCGCGTCGCTGGCCATGGGCACGCGGATGCGCCCGCTCTACGTCTGGTTCGGCACCTCGTCCGCGTTCCTCGTGCACGTCGTCATCGCCGTCGGCGCGGGCAGCCTGCTCGGGCTGCTGCCCGACTGGACCGTCAAGCTCGTCTCGGCCTCGCTCTTCGCGCTCGGCGCGTTCCTCCTGCTGCGCGGCAGCGGCGGGGACGACGAGGACGGGGCACAGGTGCGGACGGTGACCGGGTTCTGGCCGGTCTGCTCGACGGCGTTCATGGCGGTCTTCATCAGCGAGTGGGGCGACCTGACCCAGATCACCACGGCCAACCTGGCCGCGAGCAACGGCACCTGGTCGACCGCGATCGGTTCGGCCGCCGCCCTCATGTCCGTCTCGGCCCTCGCGCTGCTGGCGGGCCGGTTCATCGCCCAGCGGGTGCCGCTGAAGACCGTGCAGCGCATCGGCGGTGTCTGCATGCTGGGCCTCGCGCTCTGGACGGCCGTGGAGATCTTCACCGGCTGAGGCTGGTGAGAGCGGAGGCCCGATGAGGGGCGCGCCCGGCGCCCCCCGGGGCCGGGCCGTGCGGCCGGCGGGGCCGGGGCGGGCGGCCGGGGCGCGCGGGGCACCGAGGCGAGTCCCCCGCCGCCCTCTCTCCCGCCCGCCCCCGTTCAGAACAGCGCGGGCACGGTGTCCTGCGTGCCGTTCTCGAAGGCGAGCAGCCGCTGCTTGCGGTCCAGTCCGCCGCCGTATCCGGTGAGGCCGCCGGAGGCTCCGATGACCCGGTGGCACGGCACGATGATCCCGATCGGGTTCTTGCCGTTGGCCAGGCCGACCGCCCGGGAGGCGCCCGGCTTGCCGAGGTTCTCGGCCAGTTCGCCGTACGAGCGGGTCTCTCCGTACGGGATCTTCAGCAGCTCCTCCCACACGCTCCGCTGGAACGGCGTGCCCTCCAGGCGCAGGGGGAGGTCGAACGTGGTGAGTTCGCCGGCGAAGTACGCCGTGAGTTGGCCGATCACCTCGCCGAAGGGCTCCGGGTCCAGCGCCCCGAAGGTCTCCTCGGGCGGGCGGTGGCGCTGGCCGCTCATGTAGAGGGCGGACAGGACGCCATCGGTGGCGACGAGCGTCAGCGGGCCGTACGGGCTGTCGAGGACCGTGTGCCGCCTGCTCGCCGCAGCCCCTGCGGGCGGCGCGGCGTCCGCCGGGATGGCGGCCGGGGTGGTGGGTGTCGCGGTCATGGGCCGGGTCCTTCTCTGCGTCAGACGGGCAGGTGGTTGATGGGGTGGTCGTCCGCCGTCCAGAGGTACTGGACGGCGTACGCCCGCCAGGGGCGCCAGCCGGACGCCCGCGCGGTGAGGGCCGCGGGGGTGGCCGGCAGTCCGAGCCGCCGGGCCGCCCTGCGGATGCCGAGGTCGGTGGGGAGGAACGCGTCGGGGTCGCCGAGGGACCGCATCGCGATGGTCTCGACCGTCCAGGGGCCGAAGCCCGGCAGAGCGGAGAGACCGGCGCGGGCGCGCTCCCGGTCGGCGTCGTTGTCCAGCCGCAGCCGGTCCTCCGCGAGCGCCGCGACGAGCGTGGTCAGGGTGGTGCGGCGGGTGCGCGGCAGCGCCAGGGCCTCCGGGTCCAGCTCCGCCAGCGCCGAGGGGGTCGGGAACAGATGTGTCAGTCCGCCCTCGGGGTCGTCGATCGGAACGCCGTGCGCGGTCGCCAGCCGGGCCGCGTGGGTGCGGGCGGCGGCCGTGGAGACCTGCTGGCCGAGCACCGCGCGCACCGCGAACTCCGCCCCGTCCACGCTCCGGGGCACCCGGCGGCCGGGCCCCGCGTCGACCAGCGGGGCCAGCAGCGCGTCGGTGCGCAGGTGCGCGTCGACGGCGACGGGGTCCGCGTCCAGGTCGAGGAGCCAGCGGCAGCGGCTGACGGCACGGGTGAGGTCGCGGGCGTCGGTGAGGGAGAGCCGGCAGGCGATGTGGTCGGCCTGCGGGCTCAGGGCCACGACGCCGTGCCCGTACGGGAGAGTGAGGGTGCGGCGGTACGCGCCGTCGCGCCACTCCTCCACGCCGGGAACGGCGGTCGCGGCGAGGTGGCCGAAGAGGTTGCCGGGGTTGAGCGGGGCCCGGTACGGCAGACGGAGCGCGATCACGCCCGGCGCGGCGGCGGTGGACGGGCCGCGGGCGGCGCGGGCGCGCAGCTCGCCCGGGGCGAGGCCGAAGACCTCGCGGACCGTCTCGTTGAAGGTGCGGATCGAGGAGAACCCGGCGGCGAACGCCGCCTGCGCCATGGGCAGGGCGGTCGTCTCGATGAGGAGGCGAGCGGTCTGGGCCCGCTGGGCGCGGGCCAGGGCGAGGGGGCCGGCGCCCAGCTCGGCCAGCAGTTGGCGTTCGATCTGCCGGGCCGAGTAGCCGAGCCGTGCGGCGAGGCCCGGCACGCCCTCGCGGTCGACGACGCCGTCCCTGATCAGCCGCATCGCGCGGGCCACCGAGTCGGCGCGGACGTTCCACTCGGGGGAGCCGGGGCTGGTGTCAGGGCGGCACCGCTTGCAGGCCCGGAAGCCGGCCTGCTGGCAGGCCGCGGCGCTCGGGTAGAAGGTCATGTTGCGGGCCTTGGGCGGCACGACGGGGCAGCTGGGCCGGCAGTAGATCCGGGTCGTCAGGACCGCGGTGAAGAACCAGCCGTCGAAGCGGGCGTCCTTGGACTGGACGGCCCGCACGCAGCGCTCGGTGTCGGTGTGCATGGCTCCAGGATGGGTCACGGGTCACCGGCGTGGCTGGCGGAAATCCGACAGGGACCTCACGCGGAGACCGGAAAGCGCGCCTTCCCCTGCCCGCCGGGGAAGGCGCGCCTTCCCCGGCGGGCAGCGGCGCGGCTCCTCAGCCGCGCAACGCGAGGACTTCCTCGAACTCCACGTACGCGTGGGCGTCGAAGAGCACGAAACGCACCTCCTGGACGGGTTGTGCCCTCTCCGCCAGGACGGTGCGGACGGCGATCCGGGCCCCGTCGTCCATCGGCCAGCCGTAGATGCCGGTGGAGATCGCCGGGAACGCGATGGACTTCGCCCCCAACCCCGCTGCCAGCCGGAGCGATTGGCGGTAGCACGAAGCCAGCAGTGCGGAGCGGTCCTGGGCGGAGGAGAAGACCGGGCCGACCGTGTGGACGATCCAGCGGGCGTCGAGGCGTCCGGCGGTGGTGGCGACGGCCTGCCCGGTCGGCAGGCCCTTGCCGTACCGCGAGGCGCGCAGGTCGCGGCAGGCGGCGAGGATCTCGGGGCCGCCGCGCCGGTGGATCGCGCCGTCGACCCCGCCGCCGCCGAGCAGAGAGGAATTCGCCGCGTTGACGATGACGTCGACGGACTGATCGGTGATGTCGCCGCGGACCAGGTGTACGGCGGGGGTGGCAGAGGTGCTCATGCGCCCATCATGCCGCGCGCCCCGGGGCGGTGCCGCGCGCTCAGGGAACCGGTTGGCGCAGGGCCGGCGCGGCCCCCTTGCGGCCATGGGGCGGGCGCACGGTGATCCGCAGGGGGCCCGCCGCTCCGGCCCGTCGTTCAGGAGGCCCGCAGCCGACGCCATACGGCCTTGGCGGCGTGGTGGCCGGACATGCCGTGTACGCCGGGTCCGGGCGGGGTGGCCGAGGAGCAGAGGAACACCGCGGGGTGTGCGGTGGCGTAGGGGACGCGGGCGAGTTTGGGGCGGATCAGCGTCTGGAGGCCGGAGAAGGCCCCGCAGGCGATGTCGCCGCCGACGTAGTTGGCGTTGCGCGCGGCGATGCCGGGCGGCCCGGCGACCGCTCGTGCGAGCACGAGGTCACGGAACCCGGGCGCGAAGAGCTCCAGTCGGCGTTCGATGACCTGGGTGGCGTCGCCCTCCCAGCCTGCCGGGACATGGCCGTACACCCAGAAGACATGGCGCCCTTCCGGGGCCCGGGAGGGGTCGGCCAGGCTCGGCTGGGCGGTGATGAGGAAGGGGGCGCTCGGGTCGCGGCCCTCGACGGCGGCGCTCAGCGCCGTGTCGATGGCTCCGGCGGTGGGCCCGATGTGGACGGTGCCCGCGCGGCGGGCCTGGGGAGCGGTCCAGGGGACGGGCCCCGACAGCGCGTAGTCGATCTTGAAGGCGGAGGCGCCGTAGCGGTAGCGGTGGTAGGCGGCGCCGAGGCCCGCGATGCGGGCGAGCGCGGTGGGCGAGGTGTCGAAGATGTAGGCGCGGGCGGGCGGGAGTTCGTCCAGGCGCTTGACCTCGCTGCCGGTGCGGATCGTGCCGCCCTGCTCGCGGAGGTAGGAGGCGAGGGCTTCGGAGAGGGCCTGCGACCCGCCGCGCGGCGCCGGCCAGCCGTTCTCGTGGGCGGCGAGCGCGAAGACGAGGGCGATCGCGCCGGTGGCGAATCCACTGGTCGGGGCGATGGCGTGGGCGGCGAGCCCGGCGATCAGCCCCCGGGCCTTCTCACCGCAGAACCGCCGGGAGAGCCAGGTCGCGGGCTGGAGGCCGAGCATCCCGAAGCGGGCGAGCCGGTACGGATCGCGGGGCAGGCCGTCCCACGGGGTGCGCAGGAAGTCCGCGGCCAGGGTGTCCCAGTGGCCGAGGAAGGGGGCGACGAGACGGCGGTAGGCCCCCGCGTCGCCGGGCCCCAGCGACATCGCGCTCTCGCCCACCGACCGGGCGAGCACGGCGGCGGTGCCGTCCGGGAAGGGGTGGGCGAGGCTCACCTCGGGGTGCAGCCACTCCAGGCCGTGGCGGGCCAGCGGCATGCCCCGGAAGGCGGGAGAGCCGACGCCGAGCGGGTGGACCGCGGAGCAGGGGTCGTGCCGGAACCCCGGCAGGGTCAGCTCCTCGGTGCGGGCTCCGCCGCCGACCCTGTCGTGCGCCTCGTGGAGCTCCACCGCGAAGCCCCGGCGGGCCAGTTCGGCCGCGGCGGTCAGCCCGTTGGGCCCGGCGCCCACCACGACCGCATCGAGCATCGACGGCACCTGGGGACTCCTTCGTCGGCCGGCAGTCGGGCCTCCAGGGTATGCGGCCCGGCCGGCCGCGCGAGCGCCGCCCCGCGGGCCGGCCCGCCGTGCCTGCGGGGCCGTGCGCATCAGCCGCCCGCGCGCAGCGCCGCCAGGACCTGCCGGGCGGTGGCCTCGTCACGGGCCGCGGTGAACGGCAGGTCGTTGCCGCCGGCGATGCGGAACGGGGCGCCCGACAGCGTCGCCTGCGCGCCGCCCGCCTCGGTGACCAGGAGCAACCCGGCCGCGTGGTCCCACGCGTACTCCCAGTTGAACGCGACGGCGTCCAGGTCGCCGCGCGCCACCGCCAGGTACTCCAGCCCGGCCGAGCCGCAGGGGCGGGCCCGGATGCCGTCGGTGCGCAGGCCCAGGAGGGCCTGCTTCTGGGCGTCGGTGGTGTAGTCGGGGTGGGACATCGCCACCTGCACCACGGCGCCGGGGGCGGGCGCGCCGGAACGTATCGGCGCGCCGTTCAGGGTCGCACCCCTGCCGCGTACGGCGACGGCCATCGCGCCCAGGACCGGGGCGAACGTCCAGGAGGCGTGGACCTCGCCGTGCTGGGCGAGCGCGACCAGCGTGCAGAACCCCGCCTCGCCGCGGACGAACTGCCGGGTGCCGTCGACCGGGTCGACGATCCACACCGGGGCCTCGCCCCCGAGGGCCTCGTAGACCGCCGGGTCGGCGTGCACGGATTCCTCGCCGACGACGACCGAGCCCGGCAGCAGCTTGGTGAGGGCGGCGGTGAGGTGCTCCTCGGCCAGCCGGTCCGCCGTGGTGACGAGGTCGTGCGGGCCGTTCTTCTCGATGATCTCGTGAGCGGCGAGCTGCCGGTGGCGGGGCATGATCTCGGCGGCGGCCGCGGCGCGCACGGCGGCCTCGACCTCGGCGAGCGGCCCGGCGTCCCCGGCGGTCCCGTACAGGAAGTCATGGATCATGGCCCCAGCTAAGCACGGCCGCCGTGGGCCCTTCGGGGTGGGCGGCGGTGGTCGGCGGCGCGGAGCGGAGCCCTCCACATGAACCGGGACATCTCCGGCGTGCGGCCGAATGCCGGACAGCGTGCGCATAAGTGCGACACCGAACAAAGCCACAGGCATTTCTCCCGAACATTCTTAAACTCCGGGTAAAAAGTGCGGCGTGACAAGTCGATGTTCTGCGGTTAGTGTTGGCCGAGATTCGGGGCCGAAGGTCGGATGATGGTTCACCCCGCACAGCCTTGGCCGGTCACCGGACCGAGACACACCATCAGGGGGAATCCGTGCCACAGCCAGCGAACCCCGCAGGGCACGCCGCCCTGGCAGGGGCGGTGCTCCCCCAACACGCCGCGCCCGCACCGGCACACGCCCACTCGCCGCGGCGCGGGGCCACAGCCCGGTGCTCACTGTTCCCACGGATGTCACAGAGCATTAACAAGCAGACCGAAACCGTGTATCGGACATCCGCGATAGTAAATCGACGACAGGGCCACATCACCCCTCCGCAGACGAAGCGGCTCTGCGAATTCGATGACGCCTCAACGAATACCCGCCGGTAGATTTTTCTTTTCCGCCTGAATGCGCGATGGTGCCCCGGCAGTAATACAGGGGAGCGCGGGAGGGGACGCCGACCTCTCTCCCCCCGCCGCTCCCGACCGGCACCGGCCCGGACGCCGCCGGGCGAAGAGGGCATCGCCACGGCGATGGCTTTCAACGCATTCACAACACAGCGAACGATGAACGACTCGGCAGCAGCTGCCGCTGCCGGAGCGCAAGGGGGTCTGGTATGGCACAGAAGGGCAGATGCGGGCTGCTGGTCCTGCACTCGTCGCCTCTGATACGGAAGGCGATTCTCGACCTCTTCCGGGGCGATCCAGACGTCACCTTACTGGGAGGCTGCCCGCACCCCACCGCTGTCGGCAACCTGCCCGGCGGCAGACCGGACGTCGCCCTGGTGGAGTACGAACAGTGGCAGGGGGTGCGCGGGGACCTCGCGTACTGGAGCGGCACCCGGGTCATCCTCTACAGCCGGGACAACACCCCGCGCAGCGTGGTCGACTGCATCAGGGGAGGCGCCGCCGGCTTCGTGCACGAGTCGTGCCCGCCGGAGTCCATCGTTAAGGGACTGCACGACGTGCTGAGCGGGCGCGGCTTCTGGCACCTCGGGGCCGACGAGCCCGAGGACGCCCGGGCGGCGCAGTGCGCCGACGTGGCGGGCAAGTGGAAGCTCAGCGGGCGCGAGGAGCAGATCCTCGGCCTCCTCCTGCGACGCCGGTCGAACGAGGAGATCGCCCACGAGCTGTGCCTCACACAGCAGACGGTCAAGAACTACGCGAGCCGGGTCTTCCACAAGGTGGGGGTCTCCGGGCGCAAGGAGCTGTTCAGAATGCTGAGGCCCTGCGGATGACACCGGACGAGGAGAGCCCCCTGCTGACGGAGCGGCGAGGGCGGGTGGTCACGCTCACGTTGAACCGGCCACACCGCCGGAACGCGATGTCCACCGCCATGCTGGGCCAACTGGCCGAGCAGCTGACCGATTTGGTGCGCCAAGGGGAGGAGGTGACGGGCGCACTCGTCCTCACGGGCGCCGGCTCCACCTTCTCCAGCGGCGCGGACACCAGGGAACCCGACTGGCAGGACCTGTCGCGCCGCGCGGTACGGCGGGCCCATTTCCGCACGGTGTTCTCGGCGTTGCACGACGCACCGTTCCCCCTGGTGGCGGCCGTCGAGGGGTACGCGCTGGGCGGCGGGCTCGAACTGGCCCTGGGGTGCGACCTGGTGGTGGCCGCGGAGGGGGCTCTCTTCGGCCTCCCCGAGCTGGCGGTCAGCGCCGTGCCGGGGGGCGGCGCGGTCCACTCACTGCTGCGCCGGGCCGGCCGGGGAGTGGCGGCCCGGATGCTGCTGATCCCGGGGGAGCGCCTGGGGGCGGACGAACTCGCCCGGCTGGGCGCGGTGGAGCGCGTCGTACCCGACGGCGCGGCGCGCGAGGAGGCCGGCGCACTGGCGGCCTCCGTGGCCGCACAGGACCCCTCCCTCGCCCGGGCGGGGGTGCGGCTGCTGCGGGACTCCGGACATCTGGACCGCGCCTCGGCGCTCGGGGTGGAGAACGGCTACTGGTGGCAGGCGGCCTCCGCGGCGGCGCGGGGGCCGGCCCCGCGACCAGAGCATTCCAGCCATCCGAGGTGAAGGACGCGTTGCAGCAGGTCAGTTACCTCGTTAGCCTTCTTCATTAAATTCAGTTATTAGTGAACTTGCTGTACGTCCCGTGCGGCAGAACCCGACGCCGGACGCCCCGGCGGCGGCCCCGGCCTGGGAAGGCGAGAGCCGTGGAGACCAGAGGAGAGACAGAACCGACGTGACCCCTCTCATCGAATGCACCGACGTCACCAAGAGGTTCGGCGACTTCACCGCGTTGAGCCGGCTCGACCTGACGGTCCCCCAAGGCGTGGTGTACGGATACCTCGGTCCCAACGGCGCGGGGAAGAGCACCACCATCCGCATGCTCATGGGCCTCTCCCGGCCCACCTCCGGCCGGGTCCGGGTGCTGGGCGAGGACCCCGCCGACGCCGGGGTGCGCAGCCGGATCGGCTACCTGCCGGGGGAGCTGCGGCTCGACGAACGGCTCACCATCGCGCAGACCCTCACTTCCTGGGGCCGGCTCCGAGGGCTGTCCGACACGTCCTACCGGGACGAACTGGTCCAGCGGTTCGGCGTCGACCCGGCCCGGAAGGTGCGGGGCCTGTCGACCGGCAACCGCCGCAAGGTCGGCCTGATCGGCGCGTTCATGGCCCGGCCCGAGCTGCTGATCCTCGACGAACCGACCAACGGGCTCGACCCGTTGATGCAGCAGGTGTTCCTCGAAGCCGTCGAGGAGGCCCGGGGCCGCGGCCAGAGCGTGCTGCTCTCCTCCCACATCCTCTCCGAGGTCGAGCGGGTGGCGGACCTGGTCGCCGTGCTCCAGGGCGGCCGACTGGCCGCCGCCGGCCCGACGCGCGAGCTGCGCCGCGGGGCCGCGCAGCGTTTCCACGTCACCTTCGCCGACGGCGCGGACGTACCGCTCGTGTCGCTGGCCGCCCTGGAGGGCGCGTCGGCCGTGGAACGGCGGCTGCCCGAGAGCCAGGAGGTCTCGCTGGCCTGGACCGGTTCTCCGGACCCGCTCCTGCGGTTGCTGGCGGAGCACCGGATCGCGACGCTCACCGCGCCCGAACCGGACCTGGAGGACGCCTTCCTGGAGTTCTACCAGCCGGACGCCCCGGACGGCCGAACCAGCACGGGCGCCGGGGCCTGACCGGCCGCGGAGCCGGTGCGGCGCCGCCGGCGGACGAACCCGCGCCGGGACCTCAGTGATCATGGCCGCCCAGCGGGCGGCCGGAAGGGAACACACATGGCATCGCCCAGCTCGGAGATCTTCCGGCGCGGAGTGCAGATCCAGCAGCGCACCCTGTACGCCTGGTCGGGCGCGCTGGTCCTGCTGGCACTCTCCGTCGTCGGCGCCTGGCCCTCGATGGAGTCGTCCGGCGCGCTGGAGGACTTCTCCTCCGGCGTCTCGCCCGAGGTGGCCGCCGCGTTCGGCATCGACCAGATCAGCAGCGCGAGCGGCTACCTCAAGGGGAACCTGTACGCGGTCCTGCTGCCGCTGCTGCTCGGCCTGATGGCCGTGACGGCCGCCGCGGCCCAGACCGGCGGGGACGAGGAGGCCGGGCGGCTGGAACTCCTGCTCGCCCTGCCGGTCGCCCGCCGTCAGGTCTTCCTGCTGCGCTTCGGCTGCGTGGCGTTCGGCCTGACCGCCGCCAGTGTCCTGGTCTGGCTCTCGGTGTACGGCTCGGTGGTCGCGTACGACATGGACGTCTCCTCCGGCGGCGTCGCTGCCGTGACGCTCACCGTCGCGCTGCTGGCCGTGGCGCACGCGGGCATCGCGTACGCCGTCGTCGGGTTCGGACTCGGCCGCGGACCGGCGCTCGGCGCAGCGGCCGGTGTGCTCGTCGTCGGCTACCTCCTGCACGCCATCGCGCCGATGTCCGACTCCCTGGAGCCGCTGGCGAACCTTTCGCCGTGGGAGTGGGCGCTCGGCAACGACCCGCTGCTCAACGGCGTTCCGTGGGGCGGGGTCGCGCTGCTGGTGGGCCTGACGGTGGCCGTGGTCGCCGCCGGCACGTACGCCGTGGACCGTCGCGACATCAAGAACGCCTGAACCTCGCCCCATCCTGCGCTCCGTACGTCAGCGGCCCGGCG